>NZ_JBYCZN010000004.1:0-370684 GCF_057586255.1 Priestia sp. SRI_019
AATTAACGTTGACGTTTGTCGCTTTGTTCAGTTTTCAAAGTTCAACCGCCGCTCTTAAGCGACTTTACCATCATAACAAGTTGCAAGCTAGTTGTCAACAAGTTTTTTTATTTGTTTATCACTTCGATGTTTGCTTTAGCAGTTCATCTTAGCGACATTTAATAATATACCACGCCTTCTTTTATTGTGCAATAGTTTTTCGATATATTTTTAAAAACTATTTTCTTGTACGTGAAACGTTAGTCAATTAATAGATACTAGCATATCTAGAGCCACACTAGCATAATGTCTATTAAATCATTATCCGCCAAGGAGGCGTTCACTTGGATACCTTAATTGCAGCTGCACTCTATTTGTCCTTTTGTATGTCTATTCTCTTAATTTCACTTGCTTATTGGGAATCAATTCAAATCTCTAATAAAGAAGGAAGAGTCAACGGCCTTTCATTTATTTCACTTTCAACATTCAGCATGATTTTTTGTTTGTTTACTTCATATTTTTATACCATTCTTTATTAATATGATGTTACGTTGTCTTCTTAATAAAAAGGAGACATTTCTTTATTTTATTACAATATTCGCATTCGGTATACTTACTTATTGAAATCAATACGATAAATTCAGTTACTCCCCTTCTTCATACGTACAGTGGACAATGAAGGAATTTGTCGAATGATTTTTTGGAACACTTTCTTTAAATTTGATAAACTACTTTTAGAAAACGCTTTCATATAAACTTTAACATTATTCAAGGAGGAAACCAAATGAAACCATTGCTTGAATTAACGGTTGGAGAACTTTTAAAAGAAAGTACAAAAAAGTTTGGGCATCAAGAAGCGGTTATTTACTCTGAACAAAATATTCGCTATACGTACGCGGAATTTTATCAAGAAACCTCTCGAGTTGCAAAGGCACTTCTAGCCACCGGTCTCAAAAAAGGCGACCATATCGCTATCTGGGCTACCAACGTGCCGGAATGGTTACTTCTTCAATTCGCAGCAGCTAGAATAGGCGCTGTTTTGGTTACCCTTAATACAAGTTATCAATCCTCTGAATTAGAGTATGTATTGAGTCATTCTGATACAACAGCGCTATTTTTCATTGATGAATTTAAAAGCACTTCTTATACATCTATCATCACCGGTATTGAACATAATCTTCCCAAACTAAAACATCTTATAAACTTAAGTGGATCAAGCGAACATACATCTTGGAACGGGTTTTTAATGAGTAGCTTAATGGTATCGGATGAGGTTCTCGATAAGCATGAACAATCCCTACATATCCATGATGTTATCAATATGCAATATACTTCCGGAACAACAGGCTTTCCAAAAGGAGTTATGCTAAGTCACCATAATATAGTAAACAACGGCTTTTTAGTTGCTCAGTCTATGAAACTGACTAACGAAGACCGCTTATGCATCCCAGTTCCTTTCTTTCATTGCTTTGGATGTGTGCTGGGCGTTCTAGCATGCGTATCTGTAGGTGCTACTATGCTACCGATTATTGAATTTCAACCTGCCTCTGTTTTACGCACCGTAGAGAAAGAAAAATGTACAGCTCTTCACGGTGTACCCACTATGTTTATTGCGGAATTAAATGCACTTGAGTTTGATCAATATGATTTATCTACTCTTCGCACAGGAATCATGGCTGGTTCTAATTGTCCAGCAGAAGTAATGAAGCGAGTCATACATGACATGGGCATCAACGAAATTACCATCGCCTATGGTCAAACCGAAACATCTCCTGTAATCACCCAAACAACCCCAACTGATTCTATCGAGCGGCGAGTACAAACGGTTGGCAAGGTTCATAATCATGTACAGATTCAAATTATTAATCCAGTTACAGGTAAACCAGCTTCTTTCGGAGAACAAGGAGAACTTTGTGCAAAAGGATATTTAACAATGAAAGGATATTACAAAATGCCGGAAGAAACAGAAAAAACAATTGTAGAAGGTTGGCTACATACAGGAGATTTAGCTACCATTGATAAAGATGGCTATGTAAAAATTACAGGACGTCTAAAAGATATGATTATTAGAGGCGGAGAAAATATTTACCCAAGAGAAATTGAAGAGTTTTTATATAAAATACCCGAGGTAGAAGATGTGCAAATTATCGGTGTTCCTGATCCAAAGTATGGAGAACGAGTTGCTGCATGCATTAAACTCAAGCAACATTCTTTGCTTACCGCTCAAGAAATCCAAGACTTTTGCAAAGGTAAGCTTGCTCATTTCAAAATTCCGGAACATATTTATTTTATAGACGACTTTCCCATGACGGCATCCGGCAAGATTCAAAAGTATAAATTAAAAGAAAAGATCGTAGCTCTTTATAAATAATCAGATTTTTTTGAATTTAACCTGTCATTATGAAGAAAAGTTTACTATACTGATACATATCTGTTTTTCTTCTTTCATACAGATATAAACAACAATGTTTATTGAAATAGGTGAAAATAATGGAAAATGAAATGTTGCTCAAATTAGGTATTTCCGCTGTACTTGGTCTTATTATTGGAATTGAAAGGGAACTAAAACGAAAGCCTGTTGGTTTAAAAACATCTCTCGTAATTTCCATTATTAGCTGTTTACTCACGATTGTTTCGATTGAGTCTTCTCAAATTTTTAATAAAGGTGATCATATCACAATGGACCCGCTTCGTCTGGCAGCGCAAATTGTTTCTGGAATTGGTTTTTTAGGGGCGGGCGTCATTTTACGAAAAGAAAATGACAGCATCTCAGGGCTTACAACAGCGGCTATTATCTGGGGAGCAGCAGGTATAGGCATTGCTGTAGGTGCAGGGTTTTATCCTGAAGCTATTACCGGAGTTGTACTGCTCATTATCAGCGTTGAACTTCTTCCCTTCCTTATTACTATTTTGGGGCCTAGGCAACTGCGCGAGAAAGAGCTTATTCTTCAACTCAAGCTGGCGGATAAGCACAATATCTTTGATACAACTAATAGCATTAGAGAAAAGAATATTACAATTAAAAATATTCGAATCAAAGATTTAGACACCAATGAATTGTATATACGAATGAAAGTGTCAGTTAATAACCAGCGCCCTACTACAGAAGTGTATTACGAAATTCAAAAAATCAGCGGTATTCGAAGCATTGAAGTTGAAAATGTATAAATAAAAAACGGCCAACTGGCCGTTTTTTATTTGTATTTTTTAATCTGTTGTAAAAATTCCCGCTGTTTTACTAGAGACAGCCGGTATTGATCATCGATAATTTCTGTTAATAACTCATGTTTACGGCTCTTTGACACATTCAATCTGTGGATAAGAACTCTGCATTCATACAAAAACTGTGTATACTGTGTGTAACTCTCATCATAACTTGAGGATAAGTCTTCTTTGATTCGTTTTGTCAACAAAGGACTAGCGCCATCTGTGGATATTGCTAGCGATAATCTCCCTCTAGAAAACTGTGCAGGAATTTGAATATTTCCATCGGAAAAACTGCTGGCCATATTAACCAACTGATCATTTTTAATATGCTGCTTAACAAACTTATTCACAGCTTGATCATTTGTAGCCACAACAATTAAAAAGACATTAAGTAAGTCTTCTTCTCCCACTTTTTTTCTTTTTACACGCAGCTGATCTTTAGCTTCCCATTCATTTATTTCAGCTGAAACAGTTGGAGCAACCACTGTAATGGCTGCTCCTTCTTGTAAAAAACCTTTAATTCTACGAGTTGCGATTGTTCCGCCCCCAACTACTAAGACCGAACGACCCTTTAAATCAAGCATAACGGTATACATCGTATTGATTTCCTTTGCTCGATAATAACGTTTTTACTTGGTGATTTAAAATGTGTGCAAGTCCATCATGATAACCTAGGTAGTTGGCTAAGATAAACTGCTGGGCATCTGTTGATAGCTGCTCCAATTCTTCCTTAATTTCGTTCATTAAAATACCGGTAAACAAAAGGTACGGAAGAACGAATACTTGCTTATACGAAGTTCGTTTAGCAAGGTGCAGGCCTTCTTTTAAATTAGGAGAAGCTGCAGCTAAATAGCATGTGCTCACTTCTTTAAAAGCACCTTTGCCTTTTAGCAGTTGAGCTATTTCGTTAAAATCTTTTTTTACAGCAGGATCACTGCTTCCTCTGCCGACCAACAATACCATCGAATCTTCATGCTTATCCACATTGGTTTCATTGATTCTCTCTAGCAAGATATCAACAATTCGTTCGTCCACGCCGAACGGTTCTCCGTACAGCACTTCTACCTGGGGATAACGTTCATATACTTTGTGTATTTCTTCAGGTATATCATGCTTTGCATGCGCAGCTGTTAATAACAGAAGGGGCACAATTGCAATACGGGTAGCACCTTGTTCAATACACGCTTCAAATCCTTGTTCAATAGTGGGGGAAGCTAGTTCTAGGAAACAAACTTCTTGAATCGGTACATCTAGATTTTTTTTACATCTTTCAATAAAAGCAACTGCCTGATCAGCGCCTTCTTTTACGCGGCTGCCATGGCAAACATATAAAACTGCATCCATATAATCAACCTCTTTAGTAAGCTTCTTGTGCAAACGAATAGTAATGCTGTCCAGTCTTCTCAAACCAATTTAATCGGTCATGAAAATTCACAACTTCACCAACGATAATCATACTTGGATTTTCAATTTGTTCTTCTTTAACAATATCAACAATTGTACCAAGAGTTCCAGTTACAGTGCGCTGGTCCGCACATGTTCCCCAGTGAATCAATGCAATTGGCGTAGCTGAAGTTTTTCCGTGTTTCATTAACTGTTGGCAAATGTACGGTAAGTTCCGCACCCCCATGTAAATTGCAAGAGTATCTACACCTTTGGCTAGGCTATCCCATTTGATTGCATCATGCTCGCTATCTTTACGATGGCCTGCTACAAAAGCAAAGCTTGCGCTGTATTCCCGGTGAGTGACAGGGATTCCTGCATAAGCAGCAGCTGCGATGCCTGATGTAATTCCTGGAACAATTTCAAATGAAATGCCCTGCTGCACGAGAGCTTCTGCTTCTTCCCCTCCGCGTCCGAAAACAAATGGATCTCCGCCTTTTAAGCGCGTTACAATTTTTCCTTTTTTAGCGAATTTCACTAAAAAGTTGTTAATTGTTTCTTGCTTGAGGGTATGATAGTTCGGAAGCTTTCCACAGTAAATGATATCTGCATCACTTTTAGCATACTCCAGCAGGTCCTTATTCACTAAACGATCATATAAGATAACATCTGCTTGCTGAATTGCTTTCAGCCCTTTTAATGTAATTAAATCTGGATCCCCCGGTCCTGCACCGACTAGATATACTTTCCCCATGAATGCCTTTCACCCTTCCATCATTTCCACGTCTCCGCAGCGCTCCCACATTTTAATTTGAATTAGAACAGCGGACAAAGTCCGCTGTCATTTAGATAAATTTTCGGTTAGCTAAATATTCAATAACAGTTTGTACACATTCTTCTACAGACTGTGTGCTTGTATTAATTGTTAATTCAGGGTTAGCCGGCGACTCATACGGAGAATCAATTCCTGTAAAATCACGGATTTCTCCGCTTCTTGCTTTTTTGTAAAGCCCTTTTGGATCTCTTTTTTCACATTCTTCTAACGGACACTCCACGTATACTTCCAAAAATTCATTCCCCTCTAAGATCTCACGCACTTGAGCGCGGTCCTCTTGGAATGGAGAGATAAATGCTGTTAGTACCACTTGACCGCTGTCTACAAATAGCTTAGAAACCTCACCGATACGGCGAATATTTTCTGTACGATCTTCAGCAGAAAACCCTAGATTCTTATTTAAGCCGAAACGAACATTGTCACCATCTAATACATAGTTGCGAATATTTTTATCAAAAAGCGCCTTTGCCACTGCGTTTGCTACGGTAGATTTACCTGAACCCGAAAGACCTGTAAACCATAATACAAAACTGTGATGATTATTTTGCTCGCGTCTTTCCTCTTTTGTAATTCCAGCATCATGCCACGTAATGTTTGTTGATTTGCTCACTTCAACCGCTCCTTATTTTGAAGATACTTTTTGTTTTGCTAATCCTTTAATTAACACTTCAATTACTTCTTTACGGCTGAATGTGCTTGGTGGCACTTCTCCGTTACGAAGCATTTCACGTACCTTTGTTCCAGATAAAATCATATGATCTTCCTTGCTGTGAGGGCATGTTTTCGTTGATGCCATCGATTCACACTTCTTGCAGTAGAAGCTGTGTTCAAAGAATAAAGGTGTAATTCCTAATTCATCTGCTGTAAAGTTACTGAAGATTTTCTGTGCATCATATGTTCCGTAGTAGTCACCAACACCAGCGTGATCACGGCCTACAATGAAATGCGTGCATCCAAAGTTTTTTCGAACCATTGCATGAAAAATCGCTTCTCTAGGTCCAGCATAACGCATCGCAGCAGGGAAAACTGCTAAAGCTACACGATCGCTAGGATAATAGTTCTCTAAAAGTACTTCATAACTTTCCATACGGATATCTGCTGGGATATCATCTGACTTTGTTTCTCCTACAAGAGGATTTAAGAACAGGCCGTCTACAATTTCTAATGCCGTTTTTTGAATATATTCGTGCGCACGGTGAACAGGGTTACGAGTTTGGAATCCAACAACCGTTTTCCAACCGCGTTCTTCAAATGCTGCTCTTGTTTCAGTTGGATCTAGGTAATACTTTTCAAAACGCGTTTTAGGTGTACGTTCTACAAGTACGATTGGACCTGCTACGTATACATTTGGGCGTTCCATCATTTTTTTCACGCCAGGATGAGCAAGTTCTGCTGTGCGGTACACATTTTCCGCTTCTTTTTCTTTATTAGGCGTATATACTTCAGAAACTTCTAAAACACCATACGTTACGCCGTTTTGAACAAGCTTTACTTTGTCGCCAATGTTTAATTCTTTAGCTTGCTCTTCTGTTACAGGAAGAGTGATAGGAATACTCCATACTGTTCCATCTGCTAAACGCATATTTTCAACAACTGATTGATAATCTTTTTCTCCTAAAAACCCTGTAATTGGGCTGTAAGCACCAATTCCAATTAGTTCTAAATCACTTAGAGCCATGTTATCTACTTCGATTTCTTTTGTTAGTGACGTGTAGTCATATGTTGGTTGATATAAATTAATTAATTCTCCACCGTGTGCTTGAATTGTTGTCATTTTGTAAAATCCTCCTTAAATAATTAACACAATATAATAAAAAGCACTTGAATCACGCAGTCATTTTTTCTTTTTCCGACTGCAAGTTTGCTCTTTTTCTTCTAGTCGCTCTAGCTAAGCTTAGAACACCTGCTGTGGCAATGCAGCCGCTAGCTAACACCACAAATGAATATAAGTCGCTTTCAAGTACTAATTTCACAAGAACATATGAGATTACGAGTGAAAATACGGGGGATACCACCCAAACCTTTAACATTTGAATGACCACTTCACGCTGTTCTTTCGTGAATCCCGTTTTCGCTGCTCCTATTCCAATAATAGAAGACGTAGTGACCTGTGTAAGCGGTACTGGCAAACCAAAAAGTGAAGCTGCTGTAACAAGAGAAGCACCAGTACCCGAGATAATGCACCCTTCTCCTACAGAATAGCGAGTAATTTTTTTCCCGTTTGTTTCAATAACTCGGCCTCCTAGTAAAAGAGCTCCGAGCGCCACAGCCAATCCTCCTGCTATGACACCCGTTGTGGCATCCATTAATCCAGCTCCTACTAGAGGACCGACAGCATTTGCCACGTTATTCATTCCAGCTGAGAAGGCTTCAAAGAATCCCGTGGCTATAACTAAAATCGTTAAAACTCTTTTCCACTTTCCCTCTGCTTCTTTTTTATGCGCTCTGCGTTTTATCACTTTTCCAATCAAAAAAGCAATGACAAATGAAACCAGCGGAACAATAATCCAAAAAGACATGACAACTAAAAGTTTTTCCACATACAGAGATTGATAAGCTACTCCTACTCCAACAACTGAACCAACCGTTACTTCACTTGTTGATAGAGGGATACCAATTAAATTCGCGAAAAAGAGTGACAGCGTTGCAGCAGCCAGAATGATAATAACTAATTCTACTGACAGCAATTTTTCAGGTATGATACCTGAACTGATGGTTTTTACCACCTCGCCGCCTCCGATAATGGCTCCGAGCACAATACCTACAGCACAGATGAACAAGGCTACTCTTCGCTTTTTAATCGCACCGGAGCCGTATGAAACGCCCATAGCTGCTGCTGCACCGCTTGCCCCAATATTCATTGCAAAAAAAAGCGCAATGATAAAGGCAACATATAAAAGCATCATTTATTCAGCTCTTTCGTATTTAAGATTCGTGTAATCCGCATTCAACTTTTTGTGTACCTGCCCATCTTCCTGAACGTAAATCGTCTACGTTGTAGGCAGGTGCGGTACAAGGCTCACAGCCGATGCTTGGGTAGCCTTGATCATGAAGTTTGTTATATGGTAACTCATGCTTATACACATAGCGCCAAACTTCTTTCCAAGACCAATGAATTAACGGGCAGACTTTAACTTTCTTGAATTTCTCATCTTTATTAAAATAATTCGTGTTGGCACGAGATTCAGACTGCTCGCGTCTCAAACCAGAAATCCACGCATCATAAGGAGCAAGTGATTCCCTTAACGGGATGATTTTTCGAATTTGACAGCATAGGTTAGGCTGACTCTTCCAAAGCTCATCTCCATGTTTCTCAGCTTGTTCTGCAAGAGTTAAATCCGGTTTTTTTATATGAATACGCAAATCAGGAAAGCGTTCTTTAATTGCATCAATCACTTCATATGTTTCTTTAAAATGAACGCCCGTATCTAAAAAGACAATTTCAGCATCTTTTTTCACTTTTGAAATTAAATCAATTAACACGATCCCTTCAATACCAAAGCTTGATGCGTAAATAATTGAATCTCCGTAGGTATCATACGCCCACTGCAATGCTGAAAGGGCTCCTTTTGTTTCATCTTCACTGTCGAACTCTGGAAATGTATCACTCCAGTTTTCGTACGTATATAAGTCTGCCATTTTCTTCACTCCAATTCTCAGTTATCCGCGTTATCCAATAAAAAAAGACGGTTTTACCCACTAGAATTGGATAAAACCGCCTCTAGTGTGTCTAGTCAGCGAAACTATTTAATTCTTACTTTGCTTCGACGTGCTCAAAGATTTGTTTTAAGTCGGGGGTTACAGTCATTGATGTCCCTCCTTAAATTATCGCTTGCGCTATATCAAAATAAAAAGTCTTCCATATTGAAAGACTGGGTAGGCAATAAATTTTCACCTTATCTTTCAAAATGATACACACTTTGCTGGAATTAGCACCTTGCTAAGCAGGTTGCCGGGGTTCAGCGGGCCAGATCCCTCCACCACTCTTGATAAGCATTTTTTAAAAATTTTAGCATATTTAGAATATTTGTCAACATTAAAAATCATATATCCGATAAGAAAACTATACTTTAAATTCACAGAAATATCTATACTTTTATTTAAAACAACATATGTAAATTTAAACCAAATGTGAACATATCAGTTTATAAAACGCTTTCTTTTCCCTCAACTTTTTATATTCTCTTCCTAAATAAAACACAACACCTCTCTATAAAATTAATAAGGGATTTATAAGCTTTACGGATAATTCACCCACATTAGCACACATTACAGATAACACTGACTGACAGATAGGAGCTATATAAGATGGAGAGACAATCCTTTCAATTAGACGATACAATTAAAAATAATGTACGAACATATTTACAGCAAATTTCAACTGAAGCCTCTAATTTAATCAAACATTTAGATACGAGTGATCATTGTATCCTATGTGATTTTGAGGAGATGAGGAGGTTATTTCAAGATGTTCAAGCTACGGCCGCCTCTTATTACTTGCGTCATTATCTATCGCCTTATACATTTGAATATGCTGCTCTGTCCTTAGCTATTCATAACCTTTCTGAGAAACGTCACGGCGCTTTAATTGTCATTGAACGGGAACAAAATGTAGACCCTCTTATTCAAAAGGGAATGCCTATTCAAGCTCCTGTCAGCGCTACGCTAGTTGAGACACTGTTCTACCCAGGGACCCCCTTACATGACGGAGCCGTCCTAATTAGAAATAATCAGCTTATCTCAGCTGCTAATGTTTTACCTCTCTCGTCTATTATTTCAACGACCAAAAAATTGGGAACACGTCACCGTGCAGCCATTGGAATGTCGGAAAAATCGGATGCACTAATTTTAGTTGTATCTGAAGAAACAGGCAAAATTTCGTTTGCTCTTGATGGAAGCCTCTACCCTATTCACTCCAGCAAAAATATGATTTAAGAGCCCTTTCCTGATAAGCAGCCCTATCTTGACTTCTATATCCTTTCTCTTTAATATATTTCATAGTTTTTACATACTATAGATACGGGTGATGCATATGACAATTTTAAAATTTGAACATGTAGGCGTTCAAGTAAAGGATATAGAAGAATCTATTGAGTTCTATACGCAAAAAGTGGGATTAGAGCTCATCGAAACACTACCACATACCGATCCGTCTTTGAAGCTAGCTTTTCTAGGTTTAGAAGGCAATGTAATCGTAGAGTTAATTCAAGGGTATAACTCAAGCTTACCTAACGAAGGTAAAGTTCATCATTTTGCGCTGGCGGTAGACGGAATTGAAGAGGAGTTTGAGCGTTTAAAATCAGCAGGCGTTTCATTTGTGGAAGAAAACATTGTAACTTTGCCAAATGGAGCAAGATACTTATTTTTCTACGGTCCAGACAAAGAATGGATTGAATATTACGAAGTAAAAAGATAAAGATATCTTATACCTTCAGTGAAAAATGGTCATACTGTGGCTATGACTAATTACTGGAGGTTTTTTTATGATGGAATGGCTATTATTTCGACTTTTCCGTCGTTCTATTTTAGTGCGGCTTCTTTTTATTATCGGCTGCCTTGTTCTACTTTTTGGCATGCTTATACATTTCCTAGAGCCGCAAACGTTTGGGAATGTATTTGAAGGAATTTGGTGGGTTATTATTACAATCTCTACTATAGGGTACGGTGATTTTGCTCCGACCACTACGATTGGAAGGTTAGCTGCAATTATTTTAGTCCTGATCGGAACAGGATTTATTACCACTTATTTTGTTACGCTTTCTAAAATTGCTGTTTCCGCTGAGAGCGCTTATTTGGAAGGGAATTTAAAATTTTATGGAAAAGATCACTTCATCGTTGTTGGGTGGAATGAGCGCGCCAAACTCGTGTTAGAGTCTTATCGCGACGCATTTCATAAAGAAGACATTGTTCTTATCGACGACTCTCTGACTAAAAATCCCATGATTTGTGATCGCGTTCATTTTATTAAAGGAAGTCCTTCTCATTATGAAGTATTAGAACTTGCCAACGCTCGGTACGCAAAAAAAGTGCTGATTACTGCCGATCAGCATAAGACAGAAGAATATGCAGACATGAATACGATTGTTACGTTAGTCGCTCTGCAAGGATTGAATCCTTCTATTTACAGCATCGTTGAACTGTTAACAAAAAAGCATATTCAAAATGCACAAAATTTGGGTGTGAATGAAATGATTAAAACAAATGAGTTGATTAGTCAAGTCATGTACGAACATATTTTTGTGAAAAAATTAGAGAGTTTAAAAAAAGAATAGTTCCTTCAATTACTGAAGCAGCGCATCTTCTGCCTCTCTAATTAGCTCTTCTCCTAAGCTGATATACTTTTCTGGAAATGAAGCGTCTGCGTCTTGGGGTTCTGCAAACTGATTAAATGAAGCACTCACATTTCCATTGTGAACATCGTCATCTAGACCAATTTGATATTTATGTGAAAGTAAAAATGGCGTGCCAATCTGTACGGTTGTTCCTTTAGAATCCAGTTCTCCGTTCGTAGCTGTAAACGGGATACGTAAAAACTGATAGCCGACTTCATCATTCATCTTATAGTCGAATGAACCATGGTCATAATCCCAATTCCCTCCAATGTTATACCCAAGCGGCTTAAGCGTTTTTTCTAATTCGTAAAGCTTGAATAATGTTCCCTCTAATCTTGAAGATAATTCAATCATGTTATCCCTCCTCTGTTTTAACATGTCCTTTTTCCAGCGTTTTATCCTTTATCTCAAAAGCAAAAAAGTTCACCTTCTAACAAGAAGGTGAACTTTTTATTTATTTCAAACGCTTTTCTAATTCTGCTTTTTTCTCTTCAAAACCAGGTTTTCCAAGAAGAGCAAACATATTTACTTTGTATGCTTCTACTCCCGGCTGATCGAATGGGTTTACGCCTAATAAATAGCCGCTGATTGCACATGCTTTTTCGAAGAAATATACAACATATCCGAACGTATACTCATCTAGCGCAGGAATGTTCACAACTAAGTTTGGAACGCCTCCATCTGTGTGAGCAAGCATTGTACCTTGGAACGCTTTTTTATTTACAAAGTCAACTGTTTCACCAGCTAAGTAATTTAATCCATCTAAGTCCGCTGCATCTTCTTCAATTGTGAGCTCATGACGAGAATCTTGAACTTGTACAATTGTTTCAAAAATATCACGACGACCTTCTTGTACATATTGACCTAAAGAATGAAGATCCGTTGAGAAGTTAGCAGATGAAGGGTAGATACCTTTTTGGTCTTTTCCTTCACTTTCGCCAAATAACTGTTTCCACCACTCAGCAAAGTATTGAAGAGCTGGCTCATAGTTAATCAACATTTCAATTGTTTTTCCTTTATTATAAAGCACATTACGAGCTACAGCATATTGATAAGCTGGGTTCTCTTCTAGCTCTGATGATGAGAATGCTTCTTGAGCATCAGCTGCCCCTTTCATCATTTGTTCGATATCAAGACCCGCAGCGGCAATTGGTAATAAGCCAACCGCAGTTAATACTGAATAACGGCCGCCTACATCATCTGGAATAACAAATGTTTCATAGCCTTCTTCGTCCGCTAATGTTTTTAATGCGCCGCGCGCTTTATCTGTTGTTGCATAAATACGCTTGCGTGCTTCTTCTTTGCCATATTTCTCTTCTAATAATTTACGGAAGATACGGAAAGCAATCGCCGGTTCTGTTGTTGTACCAGATTTTGAAATAACATTAATAGAGAAATCTTTATCTTTTAAAACATCCATTAAGTCTTTCATGTATGTTGAGCTGATGTTGTTACCAGCAAAAATAACTTGCGGAGTTTTACGCTGTTCTTTTGATAATGTGTTATAGAATGAATGCTGAAGCATTTCAATAGCAGCACGAGCACCTAAGTAAGATCCTCCAATACCGATAACAATTAATATGTCTGAATCAGATTTAATTTTTTCTGCACTTTTTTGAATGCGTGCAAATTCTTCTTTGTCATACTCCGTAGGAAGGTCGACCCATCCTAAAAAGTCATTTCCAGCACCTGTTTTCTCATGAATTGAATGGTGAGCTACTTTCACGGCATCACGTAAGTATGTAAGTTCATGTTCACCAAAAAATGATAACGCGTTTGAATAATCAAAACGAACATGTGTCATAGTCTGTTCCTCCATTAAAATATCTTTATTTTTCACTTTATCGAAACTGCTAGCTGAATTCAAGTGAATCCACTTACAATTTGACACAATCATTATAGTTTGTTGAAACTGCAATCATTGTATGTACCCTTTTATTTAACGATAAATTCAGTTGTGAAGTCAACTAATGTTCTTTGATTACAGGATGTAATTCATGCACGATTACGCAAATAATAAGCAAATAAAAAACGACTAAAGAGTGATCTTCAATCGTTTTTTATTTGCTTATCGGGTGGGGTGTAATATAGTTCATTTCACCTATTTTCACATATTGTCTCGGTTTATAAGAGGCTTTTAAAAGGGAAGAGTCTATTGATATGGAATTTTCAGCTTGGTTTTTAGAAGTGAGTAGCATCCTGTTTTCTTCTTTCATTTCCAAGTGGTTATTCAGCACAAATCCGCTCATACATAATGCGGTAAAAATGAGAAAACTGATGGCTATTTGTTTCCTATACATTTCCATCACCTCACTCTTAGAATGACAATTTCGAGTGATTTTTATACGTTCAAAAAATTTTTTTATGTTTTTTTTATGGATTTTGTGACGAGTTTCTATTTATTTAATAAGGTTTGAAAAATCCGCTGATACTAAGAAATAGCATGGATGCATGCATAATTAAATTATTATATAATCGGTTACAGAATTGAATATCACAAGGAGGTTTGTCTTTTGTCGTGGTTGCACTTGGTGATTTTATCGCCTTTTTTATTAGCCTTTTTTGTCCCCCTTCTGTATAGGAAATTCCAACGTATTCATACAGGGTGGTTCGTTTTACCTCTTCCACTTGTGTTGTTCATTTATTTCACACAATATATCAGTGGTGTTTCTAAGGGGGAAACATATCTACATTCAATGAAATGGATACCTAGTCTGGGCATTAACTTTGATGCCTATGTGGATGGACTTGGTCTTCTGTTTTCTCTATTAATCACCGGAATTGGGACACTTGTTATTCTTTACTCCATTTATTATCTTTCTAAGACAAAAGAAGCACTGCATTCGTTTTATGTCTATTTGCTTCTTTTTATGGGGTCGATGCTAGGAGTTGTATTATCAGACAACCTAATGAGCCTTTACAGCTTTTGGGAATTAACAAGCCTTTCATCTTTTTTATTGATTGGTTATTGGTATAAACGAGAGAAATCTCAATACGGAGCCTTAAAATCTATGCTCATTACCGTATTCGGAGGACTTTCCTTATTAGCAGGAATTGTGCTTTTATACGTCATGACAGGTACTTTCAGCATACGCGAAATTATCTCAAACGTAGATGTAGTCACATCAAGCCATCTATTCATTCCAGCTCTAGTCCTCATTTTATTAGGGGCCTTTACAAAATCTGCTCAGTTTCCTTTTCATATTTGGCTGCCAGATGCAATGGAAGCTCCAACCCCAGTGAGTGCATACCTTCATTCAGCCACAATGGTAAAAGCGGGAATTTATCTTTTAGCAAGACTTAGCCCTGTTTTTGCTATAAGCGCCACTTGGTTTTTTGCTATTTCAATCATAGGACTAATTACACTGTTTTGGGGCTCATTTTCAGCAGTAAAGCAACAAGACCTGAAAGGGATTTTAGCTTTTTCAACCATTAGTCAGCTCGGGATGATTATGTCACTTATAGGAGTAGGTAGCGCAGCTATTCACTATGATTTTTTAGACGATAATATCTACTTAGTAGCTCTTACTGCAGCGGTCTTCCATTTGATTAACCACGCTACCTTCAAAGGCAGCTTGTTTATGGTAGTAGGGATTGTCGATCATGAAACAGGCACGCGTGACATTAGAAAGTTAGGCGGGTTAATGAGCTTCATGCCTGTGACATTTACCATTGCTATCATCGGGGGATTTTCAATGGCGGGTCTTCCTCCCTTTAATGGATTCTTAAGTAAAGAGATGTTTTTTACAGGCATGGTAAACGTGACAAAAATGGATATGTATAGCATGCAGACGTGGGGAATTTTGTTGCCTATCATCGCTTGGTTAGGAAGTATTTTCACTTTCGTCTATAGTATGATTCTTGTCTTTAAAACCTTTACAGGCAAATACCAGCCCGAAAAACTAGAGAAGAAGCCGCATGAAGCACCAGTAGGCATGCTTATTTCACCTGTTATTTTAGCATCACTGGTTGTTATTTTCGGCTTTGCTCCTAATTTATTAGAATCAACCCTTATTGAGCCAACAATGGCCTCTATCGCACCTAGCCTGCTAGCTGAAGGTAAAGAATATCAAGTGCATATTAAATTTTGGCATGGCTTTACGCCAGAATTATTTATGACGCTAGGGGTCATCATATTTGGTATTTTATTATTTATGACGATTCAAAAGTGGTCAAAAATTTATACACGATTCCCTTCTTCTTTAACGCTTAATAACGGCTATAATTATGGAATTAAAGGGATGGAAAAAGGGTCAACACGTATCATGAAAACATTAATGACAGGATTTATTAGAGACTATCTTTTAATCATTTTTACTTTCATAGGCATTTTACTTCTCGTGACGCTCTTTTCTCAGAATGCCTTTGCGATTGATTTAAAAGATACTGCTTCTATAGGCGTTTATGAGGCCATATTAGCAGTCGTAATGGTTGCAGCTACTATTACAACTTTATTAGCAAAATCACGCCTCACAGCCATTATTTCGCTCGGAGTTGTCGGGTATACGCTCTCTTTATTTTTCGTACTATTCCGAGCTCCTGACTTAGCTTTGACTCAATTAGTTATTGAAACTGTATCGGTATCCCTGTTTTTACTATGTTTCTACTACTTGCCGGAGTTTCGGAAACGAAAAGTAAGGGTGAAGTTTCAGCTGCCAAACTTACTGGTTGCTCTTCTTGTAGGAACGACTGTTACACTGCTTGGCATATCAGCAAACAGTACGAAATTATTTGAATCGATTTCACATTACTTTATTGAAAACAGCTACGAAAAAGCAGGCGGCGAAAACATGGTGAACGTAATCCTTGTGGACTTTCGCGGATTTGATACACTATTTGAAATTACCGTACTTTGTATAGCAGCTCTTGCTATCTATGGCATGATTCGTCTTCGGTTAACAAAGGAGGAAGAAGAGTGAAAAAAAATGATTTGATACTACAAACCACAACGAAAGTAGTCACGTTCATTATTATCATTTTTGCCATTCATCTTTTCTTTGCAGGTCATTATACACCGGGAGGAGGGTTTGTTGGGGGACTTACTACCTCAGCAGCCCTTGTATTACTACTGCTGGCTTTCGATATAAAAACCGTATCAAAAGTCATTCCATTTGATTATAAGAAGGTCGCGGCTTCCGGACTGCTGCTAGCTATTTTAACGGGGCTTGGGTCATTTATTTTCAAAGTCCCATTTCTAACTCACACATATAGCTACTTTAACCTTCCCCTTCTCGGGAAAACATCTTTAGCTACCGTTGTACTGTTTGATTTAGGTGTATATCTAGTAGTTGTTGGTGTGACGATGACCATTATTCAAACGATTGGAGAGAGTGAATAGTGGAAATATTAATGTCCATAGTGGCAGGGATTCTATTCACTGCCGCTGTATATCTCATGTTATCGCGCAGTTTACTGCGAATTATTATTGGAACAGGCTTATTAAGCCACGGTGTTCACCTGTTAATTTTAACGATGGGCGGATTAAAAGGGGGGAGTGTTCCCCTTCTGGGAGAAAAGGCTTCTTCTTATACAGATCCTTTACCTCAAGCCCTCATTTTAACTGCCATTGTCATAAGCTTTGGCGTCACTTCTTTTTTCCTTGTACTAGCGTACAGGGCTTATCAAGAACTCGGAACAGACGATATGGACAAGTTAAGGGGAAATGAACATGACGAGTAATTTTGTAATCATCCCACTGCTTATCCCGTTTGTTGTAGGTGTTGTGCTCATTTTTTTCAAAGACAATATTAAACTTCAAAGGATAATCAGTGTTTTATCATTAATCACCACCACTGCTTTTGCTGCCTATTTAGTACAACTGGTTCAGTCAAAAGGTATTTTAACTCACGAGCTTGGGAACTGGAAGCCTCCTTTTGGAATTATTCTAGTAGCGGACATGTTCGCGTCCCTTCTCGTACTTACTGCTAGTGTGGTAACACTATGCTGCGTTCTTTTTGCCTTTCAAACAATTGGGGAAAAGCGTGAACGCTTTTACTTTTATTCATTTGTACAATTTTTATTAGTGGGCGTATTCGGTGCCTTTTTAACAGGTGATATCTTTAACTTATTTGTCTTTTTTGAAGTCATGCTTATGTCTTCGTACGCTCTTATTGTAATTGGCGGTACAAAAGCACAGCTTCGAGAGTCACTTAAGTATATTTTAGTCAATGTCATTTCATCCGCTTTGTTTGTCATTGCCGTTGCTTATTTATATGCCGTAACAGGAACTCTCAACATGGCGGACCTTTCACAGCGAATTGCTGAGGCGAACCAGCCGGGAATTTTAACAACTATTGGCATGCTTTTATTTATCGTCTTTGCCTTAAAAGCAGCTTTATTTCCAATGTATTTCTGGCTTCCAGGTTCATATAGTGCGCCTCCACCGGTTATTATCGGGTTGTTTGGTGCTTTGCTCACAAAAGTAGGCGTTTATTCGATTTTCAGGACTTTCACTTTACTGTTTTACCATCATCCTGAATTTACTCATCAAATTATCGGCTACGTTGCGCTTTTGACTATCGTTGTTGGTGCAGTAGGCGCCATTGCTTATTCGGATGTAAATAAAATCTTAATTTATAACATTATTATTGCTGTCGGAGTCATTGTCTACGGGGTGACCTTGACAACAAACGCAGGTTTTGAAGGAGCTATTTATTATTTAATTCACGACATGATTATTAAAGCAGCTCTATTCCTTCTTGCTGGAAGTATCGTTCGAATAACTGGAACAACAAAATTAAAGAAAATGGGTGGGTTAATTAAAGACTATCCGCTGCTTGGCTGGATGTTTTTTATCGCTACTATTTCGTTGGCAGGAATTCCTCCCCTAAGCGGCTTTATTGGAAAATTCCTTTTAGTTCAGGGCGGCTTAGAATCAGAGAGCTACACGTTTGTAGGAGTTTTACTAGTTTCAAGCCTGCTTGTTTTATATTCTGCCATTAAGATTTTCATGAGCTGCTTCTGGGGTGAACCTAAGCTTTCTTCTGAGCATGAAAAAGTATCCCTTAAAGGCATTCTATACCCATCTGCTATCTTACTTGCTGTTTCTGTCTTTTTGGGACTAGGTGCAGAAGCTGTTATTCCTTATGTGTCAACAGCCGCTCAAACGCTTATGGATCCTTCAATTTATATCCAATCGGTGTTAAAGGAGTAGATCTGCATGTCATTTCAACTATTATTAAACGTAATCATTGCATTCACATGGATGTTTTTGAGGGGAATTTGGACACTCCCTTCCTTTATTATAGGTTTTTTCTGGGGAGCAGTACTGCTGTTTATTTTCCGCCGTTTTTTTCACAGACGTTTTTACTTGCATAAAGTGTATGCGATCATTAAACTGCTGTTTATTTTCATACGAGAATTATTCAAAGCCAATATTGCAGTGACTAAGGACGTATTGCGCCCTAAATTAAATATTCAGCCAGCCATCTTTGCAATGCCAACCCGTCTGGAGAGTGAATGGGAAATTACCATTCTTTCTCTTTTAATTACGCTAACGCCAGGCACACTGGTGATGGATGTGTCCGATGATAATTCTACTATCTATATTCATGCAATCAATACAGACGATATTGATGACATTATTACAGATATTCAGCAAACATTCGAAAAAGCTATTATGGAGGTGAGTCGTTAAATGCTCGATATTTTTTTAAACGTTTCGCTCATTCTCATTTCTGCTTCAACTATTGGGTTTGTTTATCGAGTGGTAAAAGGTCCGTCCACTGCTGATCGAGCAATGGCCCTTGATGCTATTGGAATTAACATCATTGCCATCACGGCCATCATCTCAATTATTTTTCGAACTCAGGCTTTTTTCGAAGTCATTTTACTGCTAGGCATCATAGCCTTTGTAGGTACCGTTGCTTTTTCTAAGTTTTTAGAGAAAGGAGAAGTGATTGAATATGAACGTGATCAGTGAAATCATTGTAGGAGCTTTGGTACTAATAGGGTCTCTTCTGACAGTTGTGACCATGATTGGGCTTATTCGCTTGCCTGATACGTACACAAGAAGTCACGCTGCATCTAAAAGTGCTACCTTGGGCGTTCTGTTTATATTAGTGGGCTGCTTACTCTACTTTTGGATCGACACCGGCCATATTAGTGCACGGTTAATTTTAGCCATTGTCTTTGTGTTTATCACCTCTCCTATTGCTGGGCATTTATTAGGGAGAGCGGCTTATTACAGCGGAGTTCCTCTTTCTGATAAAACCGTTCGGGATGATTTAAAAACCAAACAGCAGAAAAAGCTTACCCATCATGAATAGAAAAAAACGCCGTGCGGTTTGCACGGCGTTTTTTATCGAGAATCTTATAAAGAAGCGCGTAGGATTGCTAGTACATCTTCTTTGTTTAATTTTTTAAATTTACCAAATTCACCTTTAGCCATTGCACGATCAGCCATAAGATCTAATTTGTCTTCACCAATATCATAATCAGCTAAGCGAGTTGGTGCACCTAGGCTTGACCAGAATTCACGAAGCTTATCAACACCTTCAAGTGCTACTTCTTTATCCGTCTTGCCTTCTGTATCTACGTTAAATACGCGTACAGCTACTTGCTTGAAGCGATCTACGTTCTCATCCATTACGTGCTTCATCCAGTTCGGGAATAAAATTGCCAGTCCACCTGCATGTGGAATGTCATATACAGCTGATACCGCATGCTCAATATTGTGAGTAGCCCAATCGCCTTGGTGTCCCATTTGTAACATACCGTTTAATGCGATTGTCCCATTGTATAAAATCGTTTCACGTAACTCGTAGTTCTCTAAGTCGTTTAATAATTTTGGTCCCGTTTCAATAACCGTTTGCAGTACTCCTTCACACATGCGATCTTGAAGCGGCGTATTTGTTGCAGCATGGAAATATTGTTCAAATACGTGGCTCATCATGTCAACCATGCCATAAACTGTTTGATTTTTTGGTACAGTAAATGTATTAACGGGATCTAAAATAGAAAATTGAGGGAATGTTGCCGGACTGCCCCAGCCGTATTTTTCTTGTGTTTCCCAATTTGTAATAACAGAACCAGCATTCATTTCTGAACCTGTTGCTGCTAATGTTAGCACGGTTCCAAATGGAAGAGCTTCAGCTGCGAATACGTCGCGGTTAATGATGTCCCATACGTCTCCATCATATTTTGCGCCTGCTGCGATTGCTTTTGTACAATCGATTACGCTTCCTCCACCAACTGCAAGTAAAAATTCAATACCGTTTTCTTTACAAATATCGATTCCTTTGCGAACAGTTGTCAGACGAGGATTCGGCTCTACTCCCGCTAACTCATGTACTTCTGCATTCATGTCATTCAGTACATCCATTACTTGATCATATAAACCGCTGCGTTTTACGCTTCCTCCGCCGTATACTAATAATATCTTTTTACCAAAGCGACTTGCTTCTGTTTTTAATTGCTCTAATTGACCTTTACCAAAAATTAATTTTGTAGGGTTATAAAATGTAAAATTGTTCACTATAAACTCCTCCTTACGAGCTTGATTACATGCATCATTATGAAGAACAACTTTTTGATTGTAAAGAAAATTGACTTCCTAAAGATTATTCCCTGTTGGCTAGATGCTCACCCCATCCAAATGAACGTTTATTTGTCTGTATCTTCCAAAAGTAAATATGCATATTTCCCTCTAAAAAAAGCAGGCTAATAAGTGAACTACAAAACAAGGAGGGTTCATCATGAGTGGTATTCAACGTATTGCGCTCGTATTAACGATTATTGGAGCAATTAACTGGGGACTTATTGGCTTTTTTCAATTTGATTTAGTAGCAGCAATCTTCGGCGGTCAAACATCTGCTTTCTCCCGCATTATCTATGGATTGGTTGGAATCGCAGGACTGATTAACCTAGGTCTATTATTTAAACCTTCTGCTGAAGTAGAGCGTACAGAACCTAGAACGGAACATTAAAAAAAGAAGGATAGCTAAGCTATCCTTCTTTTTTTTCTTATTTCTTAATTAGATCTTCGCGGTTTGATTGCTCAATCCACTCTTCTAATTTTTCTTTTAAAGTGTTGAATCCTTGAGTAGATTCAGTGTGAACTGTTGCTTGACCTTGACGCTTTTTAGCAGGTTTTTTAGGTGCAGAAGCTTCAGTTTTTTCTGGAGCTGGCTCAGTTGCACGAATAGATAAACCAATTTTACCAGTTGACTCATCAACAGATAAAACTTTAACGTTTACTTCGTCTCCTACTGATAAATGTTCGTTAATATCTTTAACGAAGCCATGTTTTACTTCTGAGATATGAACTAATCCTTGAGTTTCTTCATTTAATGCAACGAATGCACCGTATGGTTGAATTCCTGTTACTTTACCTTTTGTAACAGTACCGATTTCAAATTTTGACATATAAACACTCCTAGATACCTTATTATTTTCACCATTATAGCCAATTTAAAATTATAGCACAGTTCATAGATTGAATCAAAAAGTAGTTATACTATATTTATTATTTACCAATTTTGTCACAAATATAAACTAACACTACATTTCATCATAGCAAAAAAGATATTATATCAAACCGTCTATACGATATGACATAATATCTTATTTTTATTATAACTTATTTTCAACAAAACGGCTAATCCGTTTTATGGATTCTTCTAATGATTCCATTGAAGAGGCGTATGAACAGCGAATATGTCCCTCTCCGCCTTTTCCAAATACATTGCCTGGCACCACGGCTACTCGCTCTTCAAGCAAAAGCTGCTCAGCGAATTCTTCCGATGACAATCCAGTTTTCTTGATAGACGGGAACACATAAAACGCTCCTCCAGGAGAATGGCATTCCAGACCAATTTGATTTAATGACTTCACCATATAGTTCCGTCTTCTGCGATAGCTTTTTCTCATCTCTTCTACGTCATGCTGCCCATTTTGTAGTGCTTCAATTGCTCCATATTGTGCCATGGTAGGCGCACACATCATTGTATACTGATGAATTTTCAGCATTGCTTTAGCAATCTCAGTTGGTGCACATATGTACCCAAGACGCCATCCAGTCATGGCAAACCCTTTAGAAAAGCCAGAAATAATAATGGTTCGTTCTTTCATTCCTTCTAAAGAAGCAATAGATGTAAATTCTTCATCATATGTTAATTCTGCATATATTTCATCCGTGATAACAAGCAAGTCATGCTTTATGACAATATCAGCAATAGCCTGCAGCTCTTCTTTAGATAGTGAGCTTCCTGTTGGATTATTAGGAGAGCATAAAAGAAGGGCTTTCGTGTTGCTTGTAATGACTTCTTCAATCTGTCTAGGCTGCAGTTTAAACTCTGTTTCTGCCGTTGTTTCAATTGCCACAGGAACTCCTCCTGCTAGCGAAATTAACGGGCTGTAAGACACAAAATTTGGCTCCACGACAATAATTTCATCTTCAGGGTTAATCAAAGCTCGCATTGTAATATCTAGAGCCTGACTTCCTCCAACGGTCACAATAATATCATCTTTATAATCATACGAGACGTTAAAATTTCTTTTCATATACTTCATAATTTCAAAGCGGAGCTCTAAAAGTCCCGCATTTGCTGTATAAGAGGTATATCCCCTTTCCAACGATAAAATACTCGCTTCTCGAACAGCCCAAGATGTGACAAAATCAGGTTCACCTACTCCAAGAGAGATGACGTTATCCATACTTGCTGCTAAATCAAAAAAGCGGCGAATACCTGAAGGTTTCAGCTGTTGTACAGTTGTTGACAAGCGCTCTTTCATTACGGAGACACCACGATTCTGCGATCTTCATCGCCTTGGTCATAGATGGTACCATCGTGCTTGTACTTTTTCATGATAAAGTGAGTCGTTGTAGATAAAACAGAGTCTAGCGTAGAAAGCTTTTCGGAAACAAAAAACGCTACTTCAGACATTGATTTTTCTTCAATAATAACAGACAAATCATATGCTCCTGACATTAGGTACACGGATTTCACTTCTTGAAAACGATAGATGCGCTCCGCAATCTCGTCAAAGCCTACTCCTCGCTTTGGTGCAACTTTTACATCTATCATAGCCGTGACACCCTCATGTCCATCTACTCGTCTCCAGTTAATATCAGCTGAATATTGCACAATTACTTTTTCTCTCTCTAGCTTTTTAACAATATTAGAGGTTTCTTCAAACGTTAAATCCACCATTTTTGAAATACTATCTATCGAAATACGGCTATTTTTTTCTAGAATTTCTAAAATTTCTAACTCTTTTTCTTCTAAGAACACAGCGTTCCCCTCCTACAACGATTAAATTTTTTCACTTTTTCCATTATATCAAATTTAAACACATCTTTAATGTGAAATCTATACCGGTAAGTGAGTTTCATTTTATAGATTGCTGGAAACTAGGACAGACTAGAAAGAAAAAGATGGAGTGAACCAAATTGACTGAATCTAAAATTACTTGCCACCAGCGTACTTTTAATGGAGTCAATGTTTACTACGAATGCCATAACTATCATCCTGATAAACCAGCCATTATATTTATTCACGGCTTTTTATCATCGAGTTTTAGCTTTCGACGTTTAATTCCTTTATTTGAAGATACGTTTTCTATCATTACGCTGGACCTTCCGCCATTTGGGCGAAGTGAAAAATCGTTAACCTTTCAATACTCGTATAAAAATTTAGCCAGAATTGTCATCGAATTGATTGAATATTTAAAGTTGAAAGATGTTGTACTATCGGGACACTCAATGGGAGGACAAGTTTGTTTAAACGTAGCAAAGTTAAAGCCTTCTTGCGTATCGAAACTAGTTCTTCTTTGCAGCTCAGCTTATTTAGGCCCCTCACATTATGGATTGGTCATGTCTTCTTATGTTCCCTTCTTTTATCTGTGGGTAAAAACGTGGCTGTCTCGCAAAGGTGTATTAGGCAACTTGCAAAATGTCGTATTTGACCATAAGTTAATCGACGAAGAAATGATTGATGGCTATACTGAACCATTTTTGGATGACCGTACGTTTATGGCTTTAACCAGAATGATTCGTGATCGAGAAGGAGACCTATCCTCAAAGGATTTGCAGCACATAAAAAAACCAAGTTTACTCATTTGGGGAGAAGAAGACCGGGTTGTTCCTTTGCATCTCGGACGTAAGTTAAAAGATGATTTAACAGACTCTACCTTTATCTCTTTAAAGGAAATTGGACACCTTTTACCAGAAGAGTGTCCCGACATTGTGCAATCT
This sequence comes from Priestia sp. SRI_019, assembly GCF_057586255.1. Taxonomy (NCBI): domain Bacteria; kingdom Bacillati; phylum Bacillota; class Bacilli; order Caryophanales; family Bacillaceae; genus Priestia; species Priestia sp. SRI_019. Next base: position 24,932 of record NZ_JBYCZN010000004.1, read on the forward strand.
CATATGGTCGATTTCTTGTACGGTGAAAAAGCCCTGTCTCAATAATGACGGGGCGGGTTCGTATATTTCACACGAGGCGCTAACTTTAATAAAAATTTATTAGTCGTGCTTCAGCAATTTTTTCACTTTCTTTATTGACTTCACAAGTTAACTTCGTTGACAAACGTATTAAAAATAAGCAAACTATTATATTAAAAAAGGGGGTACTTTTATTGTCTACTTATTCTTTTGATCAATTAATTAACCGTACAGGTACGCAGTCCGTAAAGTGGGACAAAACTGATCTTGTTTTTGGAGCAAAAGATGTTCTGCCTTTTTGGGTAGCTGATATGGATTTCCAAGCGCCGCCTAATGTTCTTCAAACCATTAATGAGCGTGTCAAACATGGTATTTTCGGCTACACTTCCCCTACTGAATCTACGGCGAATGCTTTATCATCTTGGGTAGAAAAAAAGCATCAGTGGACCATTGATCATGAATGGATTACATACAGTCCAGGAGTTGTGTTTGCCCTGAGTATGGCTATTCAAGCATTTACGGAACCCGGAGATTCAATTTTAATTCAGCCTCCAGTCTATACTCCATTTTTTAACATGATAAAGGTAAATGATCGAGAAGTTGTTGAAAATCCGTTAAAACTTGCAGGCGATAAATACGAAATTGATTTTTCAGATTTAGAGAAAAAATTTGCAGAAGGCGTAAAATTAATGATTCTTTGCAGCCCTCATAATCCAGTAGGACGCGTGTGGACAAAAGAAGAACTGAAGAAGCTTGCCGACCTTTGTGAAAAATACAATGTATTAATTGTTTCAGATGAAATCCATTCTGATCTAATTTACCAGCCTTATAAACACATTCCCATCAGCATGGTGAGTGAAGATGCAGCCAATCGAACCATTACGTGTATGGCCCCTAGCAAAACATTTAATATACCGGGACTTCAGGCTTCAGCTGTTATTATTCCAAATGAGAAACTGCGCACACAGTATGTTCAGCAGCAGCAAAAACAAGGGTTTTCTAACTTAAACACATTCGGAATAATTGGGTTAGAGGCAGCTTATAGTGAAGGTGAAGAGTGGTTAGAAGCACTGCTTGTGTATCTGAAGAAAAATGTAGATCTCGTGACGCGTTTTATAAGTGAGAACTTGCCTGAACTGCGAGTGGTTCAGCCAGAAGGAACTTATTTACTATGGATTGACTGCACCAAGCTGCATTTATCAGAAGAAGAATTACATGAACGCTTATTAGAAAAAGGGAAAATTGCCGTAGAAAAAGGCGAAAAATACAGTTCCACATATGGAAAAGGTTTTATCCGCTTGAACATTGGCTGTTCACATGAACAGCTTCAAGAAGGATTAAATCGCTTAAAAATAGCTTTAACGTAAAAAACAGCGTTCTTTCGTGAGAAAGAACGCTGTTTTTAATGTTTTTTTGAAATAACTCCGCAGGCGATTCGCTTGCCAGAATTACCTGATGGCTCGGTCATTCCGTCATCACCTTGTTCGGTAATAACAAGGGACGAACCATCCATACGCTTAACGAGAGATGTCTTTCCTTCTTTTAACGTGACTTGAGGAACCATATCTGTTCCTGTATACGTCTGATCGTCTTCTACCACAATATTTTTCATATCGCCTAGATGCGGTCCTTTTGGATTTAACAATCCGTGTTTCTTTTTATCAGGATCAAGGTGATTGCCCGCACTTTTAAAGTTAGGAGCTTTGCAAATTCCCATTTCATGAATATGTACGCCGTGTTCGCCAGGTGGAAGTCCGCTTAAGTTGTACGTAAACTCAATTCCATCAGCCTGCTCTTTCAACTTGACTGTACCGATGCTATCTCCATCTGCGTTATAAACTTTGACTTCTTTATTAGATATTTCTTTTTCCATACACCCCGTTAACAAGAAAAAAGGCACGGTTCCAATGAGTAGTAGTTTTTTCATGTTGCCCTCCAATCGCATATGCACTAGCGAAAGTTTTAGATGTCTTTCCATAGATTGTCCAGCAACATATCATTTTAAACGCTTACATTTTATTTGCATTTCATTAAAGTGATTTCTGATTTTCCTGTTCTTTTAGCTTTGCTTCTAACTCCTTCGTTTTTTCTTCTTCTTTTTTAGAAATCTTAATGATTAAACGCCATACTGCAACTGCTGCTAGCACAAAAATCGCCATAGTAGCAAAAGCAGGAATATATTCTCTTTTATCTTCCGGAAAATAAAGCAAAAACATTAAATACATCATGTACAACATCCTTTCATAGAAACGGTAGGGGGGTTTGATTTATACTGGTGATAACAAACATTTTACTTAAAGGAGATCTGGCAATATGACATTTACAATTGGTCAAATGGTTACGGCACTTTATAAAACTGGGAAATATATCGGTGAAATTACACAAGTTCGAGATCTGCATTATGTTGTGCAAATTCAAGCTGTGTTAAAGCATCCAGAACAAGGTGACTTACATAATCCGGGACAAGTAGACGTACCTTTTTTTCACGAGCGAAAAGCACTTTCATTTCGAGAGCAGGCAAATATTCCTCAAAAAATGGTTCATCTCTATGAAGACAGCGTTCCCGATTATAAAGATTCACTAAAAAAAGCACTTGAATTAAAGATAGCTGAGCAACAAGCCAAAGATAGCCCTTTTGCTCAAGCAAGTATTGCCTGTTTAGAAGAGTTAAAAAAAGAGTACGGTATTCATTAAGTAAAAAGCCAAATTCACGTAGAAGTGATTTGGCTTTTATAATGCAAATTTATTTAATACTTTTGAAAAATCGATTCGATCTCCTATGGTCGTTGGCTCTGGTTTTTGAAGGTACCGCTTATCTTTTTCTACAAGCTTAAAGATGTTGAGTGTCGTCATCGCATCATCAAGCGCGCAGTGGTGCTTTCCAGTTCCTTCTTTACCATACTCCTGCACAGCTTTCCAAAGGCCAGTTTGATTTTGATCTCCAAAAAAGCGCTTATACTCCATTGAAAGATCAATTTCTTTACCTGCAAAAGGAAATGGCACCTTATTTTTTTGACAGCACTGCCTTAATACTTTCATATCCATGTTCCCCCATGTAATGATCGTGCTGTGTTTATACATGCCCAGTCGCTGTACAAGCTGCTCTAGCGTAATGCCTTCATTTACTTGATTTTGTTCGATGTGGAGAAATGATTTACAGCGCTCAGTTAATTTTGTAAAGTGTGTAGGCTGTACGTAAGAGGAGAAACGATCAATGATTTCTTGATTTTTAACAAACACCAAACCAACTTCAATGATTTCCGGAAAAAAGCCTTTTGGAAAACCCTTATACTCTGGCATTGTAAATTCAAAATCAATGAATAAATACTGAGAGTTCTTATCCAATATTATCACCCCTTTGTAAAATAAACCGCCCTACTATATTAATGCTATTATAGCACGATTGAACAATCGGAAGGTCTATTTTCTGTTCTTATTTTTAATATTATGAATATTCTAGTTGCTGAATAAAAAGAATACTTTACTACTACTATATTCTAGAGCATGTCTCTATGCGCAGGGTAACTGTCACGAATAGACATAATTTCGCTTATTTTTTTACCTATTTTTTCACTTTTTTATGTATCCGCTCTTCCAAATTCTCTTTAAACTCTAACACGAGTGTGTGAGGTGGCTCCTTCTGGCTCCAAAAGCATACCTCACACCTTCTAGACTAAGCATTCTTATGTTTAAGCTTTAGGCAGAATAGCAAGCGTACATCTGGATATACAGATTAAATTCTCTTCTTCATCTTGAATTTTCACTTCCCAAACCGCTGTTTTTTTTCCTTTATGTAAAGGAACGCCTATAGCTGTAACGATTCCGTCTTTTTTCCCTTTGATATGATTGGCATTAATTTCTAAACCTACGCAAATTTCTTTTTCGAGATCTACACTTTTAATGGCACCTAGACTAGCCACAGTTTCAGCTAACGCCACCGATGCTCCTCCGTGTAAAAGCCCGAATGGCTGACGCGTTCGCTCATCAACAGGCATCGTCGCTTCCACTCTTTGTTCACTCGCACTAATAATCTCAATTCCTAATGCTTCTAACAGCGTATCTTTTGTTTTCATATCCATACCTCCCTTTGTATCTAGTATACAATAAGGGTTTTGCTACAACATATACGAACCCTCTACATATACATAATAAAAATCCCTTTTCTAGGAGGATTCTTATATGAAATCATTTGCTCCCTTGTCTTACTATTGGCCATCGTACTACATGCCTCACCCTTATACATACAGGGTACCTAACTTACCTGAGGCGAACATCGCGACATTTCAGCAATCTCTTAAAGTTATTCCCTCTACCATGCAAAGCGCTACTATCTTTATTCAAAGAGCTAATACTTCGCCAAATTTAATAAAAAAAATAAAAGCTGCTGCTCAAGAATCCAAAATGAGTGAAGTAAAAAAACTCATTCTTTCCACTGGTGTTAAGACAAAAATCGATGTTTTTTATACTCCAGACTATATTAAAATTACGTTTATTCATCCCGATACCCAATTTGACTGCTGTCACGTATCGTTAAATATTAGATGGTAAAATACAAGGAAAAAAGTCTTATTTTCTTCAAAAAAAGATGTACATGTTGTTTCGTTACGAATATTATAATATATGCCATTTTTGTATGTAAAAACAAATTACACGATAATTGTATTTAGGATACAAATATGATATTGTATTTGGAAATATATTTTTTCTTTAGGAGGGATGACATGATGAGACATGTTACGCTAGTAGAAATTTTCACGCATCCTATCGCTCAAAAATATTTAACTCGATCTGGCGTTGCGCATGCTGTATCCGTCGCCTATCATGCGTTTCGTCTATCCGTACAGCATAATGTAAACCCGGATTTAGCTACAAAAGCAGCGCTGCTTCATGATATTGGCCACTACGAATGGTACACAAATGGTCAGTGGGATTATGAGAAGTATCGTCAAAATGATATTCACGCTATTAAAGGGGCTGAACGTGCACATAAATTACTCATTCGTTTAGGTGAGGAACCTCAGGCGGCAAAAGAAATTGCTTTAGCTATTTTACTACACACAGACTCATATTTGCCTGAAGGAACAATTCAACAACGCCCTCTTCAAAAAGTAGTCAAACTAGCTGATGAAGCTGATGAAGAGCCAGGCGGCAAACACCATTACCGTGAATTGGAATATAATCTGGCTGTAAAGAAAATTAAGGAGCTTGATAAGAAAGTGCTTGAACTTCTACATTCCAACCAATTTAAACAGTTAGGCTGACAGGATTAACTCCTTTCATAAGAGTTAATCCTTTTTATTATTTCTCCTCATAATTCCCTGCAAATTACTCATACTACTTATTGATTCTCATTTTTGGTTAGTTAGGAGGAAGAAGAATGTCTAAAAACGCTAGAGGTTACGTGCAAGATTCTTGCACATCATTAAATCAGGCAAAAGCAAGCCTTGAACAAGCTCTTCAAACGGTAGAGAAAGATTCAAATCGTGAACGTATTGAACAATCTCTTCAGGCTGTAGAGCAAGCATTAGGAGCTTGTGACAGCACTGCTTCTACTCTTTCTCAAGCATGAAAAAAGCAGCCGGTTTTGATCGGCTGCTTTTTGTCATTTCATTATATGGCCTCTATTTACAAGATAACTGAGGCTATCCACCCAAAAATAATAAGTGGAATGTTATAGTGAAGAAAAGTTGGTACACACGTATCCCAAATATGATCATGCTGACGATCGACTGCTAATCCAGATGTGGGTCCAAGCGTACTGTCTGAAGCTGGTGAACCAGCGTCTCCAAGCGCTCCCGCTGTACCAACAATACAAATCGTTGCCATTGGACTCATACCAAGTTCTAAGCAAAGAGGAACAAAAATCGTCGCGATAATTGGAATAGTAGAGAAAGAAGAACCAATGCCCATTGTCACTAAAAGCCCGATGACAAGCATAAGAAATGCACCTAGCATTTGGTTGCCGCCAATAAGAGCAACAGAGCCTTTTACAAGCGCTTCTACATCTCCAGTTTCTTGAAGAACTTTTGCAAAACCAGAGGCAGACAGCATAACAAATCCGATGAAAGCCATCATTCTCATTCCGTTCGTTAATACTGGATCTGCTTCATTCCACTTCAAAGCCCCGCTGAAGTAAACGACAACAATCCCTGCAAGCGCTCCGAAAATCATAGAATCTACTAAGAGCTGCACAGTTAAAGCCGCTACAATCGCAAGTAAAGCTACTATAATTCCTCTTGTTGTGTAACCTGTACGCTGCTCTGTGCCTTGATCAATATCAATGTCTTCATAACTGCGCGGCTTGCGGTACGAAATAAACACAGCAAACAATAAGCCCGCTACCATTCCTAAAGCTGGAAGAGCCATCGCCGTAGTAATATCTCCTTTATCAATTGTTAATCCACTTTCTTTGATGTTAGTAAATAAAATGTCGTGATAAATCTTACCGAATCCTGCCGGCAAATACATATAAGGTGTAACCAATCCAAATGTAATCACTGTTGCGACTAATCGGCGATCGATTTCCAACTGATTAAATACTTTTAATAGAGGTGGAATTAATAGCGGAATAAACGCAATGTGAACCGGAATAACGTTTTGGGAAAAACATGAAATAATAAGGATGATCAATAAAATCAGTACTTTTGACAGTGACTTCTTTTTCATTTCTCCTTCTTTCCCTACTATTTTTAACGCTAGCTGAACAACGGCATCAGGCAGCCCTGTCCGCGAAACAGCCATCGCAAATCCTCCAAGCAAAGCATAGCTTAATGCAACAGAAGCACTGTTTCCAAGACCATCTGTGTATATACTTACTGTATCTGTGAGGCTGATACCGCCAACAAGTCCTCCAATTAGCGCTCCGACTGCTAAAGAAAAGACAACGTTGATACGCAATAAGCTCAAAATCAGCATCACGAGCACAGCTATTAATACTGCATTCATTTTGAAACCTCCATTTTTCTTTTTACTTTATCTCATTAAAACATTAGAGAGATAAACAACATGTTCATTATATTAGGTATAGAAAAAAAGTCAATCATCTTATTAAATAAACGTTTGTTTAACTTCTCTACACCCTTAACAATATAAGGATTTTTCTAAATAATCTTTTCTTACTAAAAAGAAAAAACATTATGTAAACATATTAAAAAAGAAGCATCATCGATGCTTCTTTTTACGTTTCTTTCTATCACTGCTATATTTTTTCATTAATTGGCTTCAAATGAACAAACCATTGCAGCTAGTGTTCGCACCATCACGCCTGTTGCACCTGAAGGTCCTAACTCATGAGAAGCAGCGGATGTTGCAGTTCCAGCAATATCCAAGTGAACCCATGGTGTTTGCTCTGCAAACTCACCAATAAAGGTTCCTGCCATAATTGCGTGCCCCTCCCGTCCAGGAGAGTTATTTAAATCTGCTACCTTACTTCCCCGAACACGCTTTTTGTCTCGTTCTGTAATAGGCAGTTCCCAAATCGGTTCGCCTGTCTCAATGCTCGCTTTCGCTATTTGCTGCAATAAAGCGGAATCATTCGTCATTGCCCCAGTTGTATGTGTACCAAGAGCTACAATTACACCACCCGTTAATGTCGCCACGTCTACTAAATAATTTGCTCCGTGGTGTTTGGCATAGGAGATACCATCAGCTAACGCTAAACGCCCTTCAGCATCTGTATTCAGTACTTCTATTGTCTTTCCATTCATTGCTGTAATTACGTCATCTGGCTTAAAAGCACGCGCGCTAATAACGTTGTCAGTTGAGGGAATGACAGCTACTACGTTTTGATGAGGTTTTAATTCTCCAATCGCTTCCATTGCACCAAGAACAGATGCAGCTCCGCCCATATCTGTTTTCATACCTACAATCCCGTCTTTAGATTTAATAGAGTAACCACCTGTGTCAAAAGTAATCCCTTTTCCTACCAACCCAATAACGTCTTCCCATTTTTCTTTTCCTTGATATTTTAGGACAATCATTTTAGGAGGCTCTGCGGAACCTTGATTGACTGCTAACAGTGCGCCCATTCCCAATGTTTCCATCTCTTCTTTTTCTAAAATTTCATATTCAAAACCATATGTATGTGCCATTTCTACTGCATAATTAGCTAAATCTGTAGCCGTTAGCATATTGCTTGGTAAGTTAACAAGGGTGCGCGCTGAGTTTGTTGCTTTTCCATACGTATATCCAACCAAAGCAGATTGTACAACGTCTTTATAAAAAGAAAACAGTTCAATTTTCTCAAGCTGTTTGTTAGGTTCGTTTGATTTCTTTTTGTAGTTTTCAAACTCGTACATAGCAAGCTGTTGAGCTTCTCCTAATAAAGCTGCAGTTTCTTGCTCTGACCACGCTCCTGTATTAAATGTAGAAAGGGCGACCGATGCGTTTGAAATCTTCGCTTCTTTTAACTTTTTAAATAACAGCCCAAAGCTCTCTTTGAGCCCATTTTTAGTTAGCGCTTGCTTTCGTCCGAGTCCTACAAAATAAAGACGTTTTGCTCCTAATTTTCCTAGTGTATGAATCGTTGAAATACGTTTTTCTTGTACACGTATATCCCCTTCTTTAATCAAATGAATGAGCTGTCCACCTAAAGCTTCATCAATTTCTTTTAGAAGGCCTTCAAACTGTTGGTTTTGATTAAATAACCCGATTACGAGCGCTTCTGTTTGATGATCAACACCAAATGTTTCTACATGCGAAAACATAAAATTCCTCCTTTTACGTATAGAGATTTTATTTTTATTTATCATCTGCTTTGTTTAATCTATTCAGCAAGTGGAATATATATCATATTCACCACTGTTTTCATCTATATACATATGATAGCAGAAATACAATTTTTAATCACAGTTCAAAAACCTTAGTTTCACACATATACTTTCATCTACCGCTTTTTTCATCATACGGGTTTAGCTTTTCAGACATTTTAAGTTGAGGGAGGACGTCTCAATGGAGTTATTCTCAAATTTTCCACTTTGGAGTTCATTAATCGCTATTTTCTTTGCTCAATTTATTAAGATTCCCCTTTCTTTTGTAGCTACTAAGAAAATAGACGGCAGCTTATTTTTTAGTACGGGAGGCATGCCAAGCTCTCACTCCGCAGCAGTAACTTCCTTAGCAACTGCCATTGGGCTAGCAGAAGGTCTTAAATCCCCTATTTTTGCTCTCTCCGCTATTTTTGCCATTATTGTTATGTTCGATGCTAAAGGGGTAAGAAGACACGCAGGAGAGCAAGCAACGGTTTTAAATCGTTTGGTTGAAGACTTTCAGCGCGCGGTAAAAGAGGCAAAGCTGTGGACGACCAATGAAGAAGACGAAAAACAAGTGAAGCTAAAAGAGCTGCTTGGACATAAGCCTATTGAAGTTTTCTTTGGAGCCTTAACAGGGATAGCAGTTGCTTTTGTAACATATTATGTATGGCCATAAAACATAAGAAAACACATGAAGAGTTCTTCATGTGTTTCTCGTTTATTTTACCTGCTGGCGAAAAACTTGCATCGACTTCTTTTCATTCAGCATTGTTAACTCTTCTTCAGTTAAGCGGCCGTCCCCTGATTTTACTACATAGACGTTTAATTCTTTTTTACCCCATATGTTGTACACATCGGAAACAGTCTCAAAATATAAATCAAGATGATTGCCTTTAATAGCCCCACCTTTATCTGCTACCACTCCATAGCCATAGCCCGGAATAAACAAGATCGTGCCGATTGGAAATATGGTTAAATCAGCAGCGATGGTTGAATACAAGTCACGTTTTACTTTAACGCCCGAATATGTAATACCATACCCTGGATGATTGGGATTTTTCCCCGTTGATTCGTAACCAGCTGTGTAACCCGTAGCTAATACATTCTTAGTTGGATAACGCGACCAATCAAATGCTTCTTCAATCGTCAGACGCTCTTTGTCATTGCTAGCCGCTTCAGCTCTTAGTGGTTTTAGAAATGATGGCAAGAGCCTTTCATTCATTAGAGGATGCCCTGTACTGTTTATAAAAGGCATATATTTGATGACTGTGGTTATTGGGACGCCGGTAATTGCTTCATATGTTGTAAACAGCGCTCCGACCAGTAGTAGGCACATAATGAATCGCTTTGCTATTTTTCCAATCATTGTGATTTCCACAACTCCTCTCACGAATCTATTTGTTTCCAACATAAAAACAAATTATTCGTTTGGGAGAAGAATTTACATTTAAAACATTTGGTACCCTCTTGTTCGTAAAGATTTGATGGTAATGCCTGAAGCTAGTGCACCTATAAAACCAGCCATTAAAATTGTAATGTCAGCTGTGGCTAAAGATAGCACTTTTATCCCTAGCTGCTGAAAGGAGTGAGCGGGATGTTGAATGTAATCAACAGCTCTTACATCATCAATAATAAAAATAAAAATTACGGGATAAATAATGGCCATAATCCAAGACATACGAAGCAGCATATTTAACAAGAAACCGATTCCAAAAAACAAAACAAAAAACAACAAGATGGAGATAATTAGTACAGGCACACTCATTTCCATTGCTTTTCGCCTCCGTTACTCTTTATACTCTCAGTTTACTTAAGAGTAATGAAGGCGTCAATCACAGAAAAGTAAGTTAATACCAAAAAAAGCAAAAGGCTTAAAGACCTTTTGCTTTTTGTTTTAAAAGAAATTAAATTTTCCTTTTTTCAATACAAGACCTGCTCCGCCTTGAAGGAAAAGCGAGCGATTATCAACAACTTTTTTCATAAAAGATGCGCTTGAACCAAATAGTTTTCGACCATATACAACGCCAATTGCGTCATCATGCCCTAACGAACATACCGTTCCTTTAATATCTGGTTTAAACTCGCTTAATTCTTTTTGCCCTTTCATCAAACGGCTAATATTTTCAGCGCAGGTACCGCCTTGCTGCATAGCGATTTGAGCTGTTGGTGGATAAGGACGTTCTGTTTCAGGGTTAATCATTAGTGAACAATCTCCAATAACGAACACATCTTCGTGCCCTGGTGCCAGCAAGCTATTACTTACTTTTACACGTCCGCGCATGTTCTCAAATCCAGCTTTCTCAATCAGATGACTGCCTCGAACACCTGCAGCCCATACAACTGTTGCTGATTTGATTTCTTCTACTTGGTCATCTTTTGATACAATAATTCCTTCTTCTGTACACTCTTTAATCGCTGTTCCGATCTTGAACTCGATTCCTTTTCGTTCTAGTTGTGTTACCGCATATTCTACAAGTTCTGGATCAAAACCTGGTAAAGCCGTAGGCGCTGCTTCTACACAAATAACGCGTACTTTTTCACGCGGAATATCAAACTCTTTGCAAAGCTGAGGGACTCGATTTGCTAATTCTCCCACAAATTCAATGCCGGTAAAGCCAGCACCCCCAACAATAATTGTCAGAAGTTCGTCTCTTTTTTCCACTTCATTGTTGTACGTCGCAAACACATAATCAATATGCTCACGAATTTGACGTGCTGCATTAATGCTCGTAATGGTAAATGCATGTTCTTTTAAACCCTTAATTCCGAAAGTTTCTGCTTCATACCCTAAAGCAACAACTAAATAATCGTACGTTAGCTCACTGTTTTCAAGAAGAACACGCTTTTCATCTAACTTAATATCTACGACCGTGTCTTTGATAAATGTAACCTTATTTGTGTTAATTAAATTTTTAACAGGAACACGAGAGCGATCTTGATGAATTGTACCTGCTGATACTTCATGAAGCCATGTCGTTTCGTAATGGTAATCGTTTTTATTTACCAAAACAATTTCTGCATCGCTAGCACCCAGTTTCTTTTGTAAATTAACAATTGTCATAATGCCGCCATACCCGGCACCCAAAATGACGATTTTAGGCTTTTTCATAGGAATGTCATCCACCTTTTTTAGTTATAGTCACAAGTATGTCTTACAAATATAATGATAAGAGCAATTTTATTTGGTTTGCTTTTTTGTGTTAGTTTGAGCAAGAACGATCATCGCTATCCATTTATTATTCATATAAGAAAAATAATGTGAATCACTTCACGTTCTTTTTTAAAAAAATACATTTTTTCTTTTTTAAAAAAATGTAAGCATAAGTCCTAGCTTGATTTACACAAACATCTTATGCTTTTTTCATCGGTTTTTCAACCCTTCACTTTGTATTTACAAGCTTTTAAATTTTCAATTACTTTCCTGTATACCCAGTTTTATATTTGACCAAAACGTGCGGTTATGTTAATGATTGCAAATACTGATCTTTAAGTTGAGAAAGTTTCTCAAACATTCCAGCGTGTTTTAATGATATTTTATAATTTACTATGCTATCATAAAGTAGAATATGCATTGGCACAGAACAATCTAGAGGTGATTATAAATGAAAGAAGATAAACAAGTATATGATATTACCATCATCGGAGGCGGCCCTACAGGCTTATTTACAGCATTTTATGGCGGTATGCGTCAGGCGAGCGTAAAAATTATTGAAAGCTTACCACAGCTTGGTGGACAGCTTTCTGCTTTATATCCTGAAAAATATATTTATGACGTAGCTGGTTTTCCAAAAGTACGCGCTCAAGAATTAGTCAATAACCTAAAAGAGCAAATGGATCAATTTAAACCTGCAGTTGCGCTAGAGCAAGCAGTAGAAAAGGTAGAAAAACAAGCGGACGGCGTGTTTCGTTTAACTACTAATTCTGAAGTCCACTATTCAAAAACAATTATTATTACGGCTGGAAACGGTGCATTTAAGCCCCGTAAAATCGAGCTAGAAAACGCAGAACAGTTCGAGCAAACGAACCTTCATTATTTTGTGGATGATATGAATAAATTCAAAGGCCGCAAAGTATTAGTATGCGGGGGCGGGGATTCTGCTGTCGACTGGTCTCTTATGTTAGAGCCGATCGCAGAAAAAGTAACGTTAACGCATCGCCGAGACAAGTTCCGCGCTCATGAACATAGCGTAGAAAACTTGCATAATTCATCAGTTGATATTAAAACACCATATGTACCGGTTGAATTTATTGGGGATGACCGTATTACACAAGTTGTGTTAGAAAATACAAAAGGTGAAGAAAAGACAGTAGTAGACGTAGATGATGTTATTGTAAACTTTGGATTTGTTTCTTCTCTAGGTCCGATTAAAGAATGGGACTTAGATTTAGAGAAAAATGCAATTGTTGTTAACTCAAAGCAAGAAACAAACATTCCTGGCATCTATGCAGCAGGTGATGTCTGCACATATGATGGAAAAGTAAAACTCATCGTGGCAGGATTTGGCGAAGGTCCGACTGCCGTTAATAACGCTAAGGCATACATTGATCCAAAGGCTCGCTTACAGCCTATGCACAGTACGTCAATGTTCTCATAAAAAAAGCAGGCTCTCGCCTGCTTTTTTTCATTGCTGGATTGGTGTAACCATTCGATGAATGATTTCACTCATCATTTCCGCATCACTGCTTATTAAACAGATTTCATAAAAGGAATGGTTTCCTTCTTGACTAGTTACGCTCATTCTGTAGGCCTTCAAACCTTCGAGCTTGCTTAAATATTTTACTACCTCTGATTGACCGGCAATACGTTCAATCAGCAGAATATGCTCTCCTTCAACTGCTCCGTAGCTTTCAGCCAGAGATGCATTAGCATTTTCATAATAGCGAATGTATGGTTCAGAATGGTTAAGAGGCGCAGAGGACGAGTTTTGATGACAGGCTTCACCTGAGGAAAAAGGCAAATGCTGAACGAATAAATGCGATTCACTGAAGTGAATACTTTTTGCATTCTTAGACTCCATTTTGCTACTTTCAAGTTTTAACCAGTTTATAAACCCCTTCCATAGAATAGGCAGGGTGTTTTTTTTGCGAAAACTTCCGTAACCCCCTACTTGTTCCGCGTCGTAACGAGTCGCATCTATCAAATCCGTTCATCTCCTCTTTTTTATTGAGTATAAAAAAGACTGATTATTCAGTCAACAGGTTTGACAGATGATGTAACATACAAAAATTTCTCACTAAAAAAGCTTTCTTCACCGGATGAGGTGAAGAAAGCTTCTTGATAAAAATATATTTAGCACTCTTCAGGAGCACCTGCGTTGCTTGCTGTACGGAAAGAAGAGCCGCAGCCGCATGCTGCAATGGCGTTCGGGTTATCAATTGTAAACCCTCCGCCTAGCATAGATTGCTTGTAATCAATTTTTACATCTTTTAAAATTGGAGCACTTTCGCTATCTACAAGAATCTTGATGCCATGTTGTTCAAACAGCGTATCGTTTTTATTTACTTCGTGAGCAAAACCCATGCCGTAAGAAAGACCTGAACAGCCTCCTCCATTTACATTAACACGTAAATAAGCATTTTCTTCTTCATGTTCTTTCATCATATCTTTTATTTGAAAGCTTGCAGCTTCTGTAATTGTTAGGATATCTTGACTCATTTTTAAACAGACCTCCTTTTTTGTTTAGTATACGACGAAATGGCTGTGACGACAAATCGTCTGCTTCTTCATTTTTTAATAATAATACGTGCCGTCACAAATCACATTGGCTGGACCTGTCATTAATACATTGCCTTTATTTTGCCAAACAATCGTTAAATCTCCTCCAGCGAGGTGTACCACGGTAGGGACATCTTTTTTCGTCTTCTCATTTAACACAGATGAAACAACGGCAGCGCATGCTCCTGTTCCACATGCTTGAGTGATACCCGAACCTCTTTCCCATACACGAAAGTTCAGCTCTCTTTCGTTCACTACCTCGACAAATTCAACGTTCACTCCTTCTGGAAAACGCGAATCTTTTTCCACCACGGGTCCTAATGTAGTAAGAGGCGCTTGTTCAATATCATTTACGTAAAAGACGACGTGAGGATTTCCCATTGATACAGCCGTCCCTTTTAACCGTTCTTTTCCAAATTCCATCTCTTCATTAACGACCTGGTCTTGTCTTGCTCCCGTCATTGGAATTTGTTCTCTAGCTAAAATAGGCGCTCCCATATCGATTGTCACTTCTGGAACTTCATTTCCCTGCGGATGCACCGTTGCTTCTACAACTCCAGAAAGCGTTTCGATAAAAAATCTTTCGCTTGTTACTAAATTATGTTCATATGCATATTTAGCTACACATCTTAAACCGTTTCCGCAGTTTTTTGCTTCCGAGCCGTCATTATTAAATACGCGCATTTTCACATCTGCACGTTCAGATGGACAAATAAGAATCATTCCATCCGATCCAATTCCCGTATAAACATTTGAGACTTTTACAGCAAGCGGTGCTAACTCTTGCTCTTCTATATGTTCTTCAAACATATTTACGTAGATATAGTTGTTGCCAAGTGCATGCATTTTTGTAAACTGAAATTCTTTCATATTATCACCCATTATTTTTTTATGTAGCTCTAGTATAAAGTGATTCTCTTTTGTACACAATAATATCATCCCCCGTTTTTTTAGCTCCTTAATCATAAAGATTAAGGGGTTTTTTATTTTGTCCTCCTTTGGAGTATTAAAAAACAAAAGAAGCATTATGATTGCAAAGAGGATGGTTGAAGCACAGATATTTGCGCAAAAGCGCATAAAAAAGCACGGCAAGACTAGCCGTGCTTACATCATCTATTCTATTAGCCTCATGTCCCTCTCCTGATAAAAAGAGATACGACAGCGGGGATAGTTTAAAACATTGGATTTTCTTCTAAATGAATGTAAATATTATCCACTAACTGTTCAGGTGTTTCCGCTGTAACAATCTCTCCGTTTACCAAGGCAAATAAAGATTGTGAACATTTCCCGCAATAACCTAAACATCCGTATTCAATAATATCTAGATTTGGATCTTTTTCAAGCTTTTCTAAAGCTGTTTGAGAACCACTGGCTAAATTGCTAACGCAAAATTCAATAATTGGCTGTATCACGTTTTTCACCTCTCTACTATTAGTTTATCCTATCTCCTTTCATTTTCAACGTCAACTTTGGAAATTCACGTTCATTTTGCGCACGCTTTTTAGCTTCACAAACTTTTTCAAAAAAAGTATAAATAAAGCTTTATTACAGGGATAGCTTGAAATTATGTTGAAACATATTGTGGTTTTTTATTAATTTAGTTATACTTTTATGTATAGAAAACCAAACGAGGTTATATTAAATTATTATTTAAGTAAAATATGTTATCTTATATAGCCTTTCATATCTTTTTGGCAACCATCCTTATTAACGGTAATTTGTACTCTCTTATTCTTAAAAGCAAGAATAATAGAGAGAAAACAAAAATGCATGAAGCTAAAGGGGAAATTCACATGAAGAACCTTGTCATACTGGGCGGCGGATACGGTGGTATGCGCGTTTTGCAGCGCCTTTTTCCGAATCAATTGCCTAACGATGTAGAAGTAACGCTTATTGACAAAGCACCTTATCACTCACTAAAAACTGAATTCTATGCACTTGCAGCTGGAACAATCTCTGATCAGCATGTTCGTGTTGCTTTTCCTGAACACCCTCGCTTAAAAATTCGCTACGGCTGTGTAAAACGCATAGACCTGAAAGAGAAATGCGTCTATGTGGATGATCAAATGATCGCTTATGATGACCTGATTGTAGGACTCGGATGCGAAGATAAATATCATGGAGTTCCCGGAGCTCTTGAGCATACATACAGCATTCAATCCATTGATGCTTCACGAGCAACTTATCAGACATTAAACAACTTGCCAGCCCACGCTACTGTTTCAATTGTAGGAGCTGGATTAAGCGGAGTAGAACTAGCAAGCGAGCTAAGAGAAAGCCGCCCGGATTTAAAAATCATCTTATTTGACCGCGGTAAATTAATTTTATCTGCTTTCCCAGAACGTTTAAGTAATTACGTTCAAACTTGGTTTACTTCAAACGGTGTTGAAATCGTAAATAGTGCTAATATTACAAAAGTAGAACCGAACATTCTTTACAATCATGATGAGCCCATTCAAAGCGATGCAATCGTTTGGACAGCAGGTATCCAGCCAAATAAAGTGGTACGCGATCTAGACGTAGACAAAGATCCTCAAGGACGCGTCGTATTAACGAAATACCATAACTTGCCTGACGATGAAAATGTCTACATTTTAGGTGATTGTGCAAGCCTACCTCATGCACCAAGCGCTCAGCTGGCAGAAGGTCAGGCTGAACAAATTGTGCAAGTACTTCTTCATCGCTGGAAAGGCGAAGCGCTTCCAGATGAATTGCCAACTATTAAATTAAAAGGCATACTTGGTTCATTAGGCAAAAAGCATGGATTTGGCTTAGTTGCCGAACGTCCAATTACAGGACGCGTAGCTCGATTATTAAAATCAGGTATTCTTTGGATGTATAAACACCATAGTGGATAAAATAAAAGCCGTTAGATGACTGACAATCTAACGGCTTTTTTCATCATGAAGCGCAGAAACCATACTTCTCCATTTCCTCAAATACGCGCTTTAATTTCGGATTGCCTTCCCCAACAATTTCTCCATTAATAACCACTACAGGATAGAATAAATCTTCCTCAATCACACGCTTGGCAAAGGCTGCTTTTTCCGGATCCGTATGCGGCTCGTTTATATCTACATATGTGATAGCAAACGGCTGGTTCGGATATTTGCGAGAAATCGCTGCCTCTAGCCAATCATAGGTGTCTTTTGAAGACGGCAGATTAACACAGCTTGCACAAACAATTTCCGCTCCATAAATACACACTTCTACCTCAGTTGATTGCATAGCACATCCCCCTTGAATCTTTACATACAAACTGTACGATTATTCACACTTTTACTTCATTATGAATACTATTTTACACAAAACTGATTCATTGCACATCTTTTTCTTTTAAGGTAACATTACGGTGTATACTCCGATAGATTTTTCATGAAAGACCGTTTATAATAAGAGTAGAAGAAAGGAGTCGATAGTTATGTCAGAAATGCACGAGCAAGTTCAAGAAGTATTAGAAAAACTTCGTCCGTTTTTACTTCGCGACGGTGGAGACTGTGAGCTAGTAGACGTAGAGGATGGTATTGTAAAGTTACGTCTTTTAGGCGCTTGCGGAAGCTGCCCAAGTTCAACAATCACGCTAAAAGCTGGTATCGAACGTGCCCTTTTAGAAGAAGTACCTGGTGTAGTTGAAGTAGAACAAGTATTCTAATCTCTTTGATTTTATTATAAAAGCAACCTCCCATTTTATTGGGGCTTGCGAATGAAAAATCCTCATTCAAATGAATGAGGATTTTTTTATTAACTCGTTGTGACTTCAGCTTCTACAAATACACCTTTGCGATCAATTTGTAAAACATCTATTTCGCAGTTCGGCAGTAAAGCATGCATATGTTCAGCAATCGTTTTTCCTTTTCCTTTTGGTGCTAAACATAATACACTCGGACCGGCTCCGCTTAGTGACACACCGTATGCGCCGAGAGCTTTTGCTTCTTTTCGCACAAGAGAAAGCTCTGGCACGAGTCTCATACGATAAGGTTCGTGATATAAATCTTTCTCCATAAATTCGCCTACCAGAGGTAAATCTTTATTTAACAGGGCCGCTACTAGCATGTTCCCGATTGCCCCAGCTTCTACTGCATGGCGATAATTAATATCCGAAGGCAGCACATCACGAGCATCGGTTGTTTTTAATTCATATTCTGGAATAGCCATCACGATATCGACATCAAATTCAGGTATTTGAGCAATATATGTTTCATTTTCATGATGGTAACCAACAACGATGCCGCCATAAATAGACGGGCTGACGTTATCGGGATGTCCTTCCATTAAGCTGCTGATGCGAAGCTTTTCTCTTTTTGATAAACGCAAGTCACACAGTACATTAGCCAGTTCGATTCCAGCTACGATAGCTGATGCGCTGCTTCCAAGTCCCCTTGCTAATGGAATGTTGCTCCAAACAGAGACCTTCGCACTTGGAAGAGCAATGTTAAATTGACGAGCCACGTCTTGTGCCACTTCATACATTAAGTTATCTGTACCTGTAGGAATACTTTGTACTTCTTTCGTTTCAGGGATAAAAATCCATTCGTCATGACGCTCTACTGTTAATCTTAAGTAGCGAGATAAAGCCACTCCAATTGAATCAAATCCTGGCCCTAAATTAGCAGAGCTAGCTGGGACCGTAATGACAAAACGCTCATTTTCTAGCATGAAGCAACGACACCTTGGATATACTCAAATACCTTTTCTTCATCATTTGGTAAAACCACTGGCTTTACATTATGAGCATCGATTGCTACGTTTGGATCTTTTAATCCGTTACCTGTTAGTACAGCTACTACCGTTGAACCTTTTGCAATTTTACCAGAAGCTACATCTTTGAATACACCAGCAATTGAAGCGCAAGAACCTGGCTCTGCAAATACGCCTTCTTTGCGTGCAATTGTACGATATGCTTCTAAGATTTGTTCATCTGTTACTTCATCAATTTTTCCGTTTGATTCTTTTGCTGCGTTTACAGCATAATCCCAGCTTGCTGGATTTCCGATTCGAATAGCCGTTGCAATTGTTTCTGGGTTTTCGATAACTTGGTTACGTACGATCGCCGCTGCACCTTCTGCTTCAAACCCGTGCATGTGAGGAAGAGACGTTTGATGACGCTCACTGTACTCTTTGAATCCTTTCCAGTAAGCTGTAATGTTCCCTGCGTTCCCTACCGGAATAGCTAAAACATCAGGCGCTTTTCCAAGCTGTTCACAAATTTCGAAAGAAGCTGTTTTTTGCCCTTCAATACGGTATGGGTTTACAGAGTTTACAAGTGCAACAGGTGATGTTTCACTTAGCTTACGAACCATAGAAAGCGCTTGGTCAAAGTTTCCTTCAATTGCTACAATTTCTGCACCATACATAACAGCTTGAGCTAATTTCCCCATCGCAATTTTTCCATTTGGAATAACAACGATACAGCGCATGCCAGCGCGTGATGCATAAGCTGCTGCAGCTGCAGATGTGTTACCTGTGGATGCACAAATAACCGTATTGCTTCCTTCTTCTTTCGCTTTTGCTACAGCCATTACCATTCCGCGGTCTTTAAATGACCCCGTTGGATTTAGCCCTTCTACTTTTACATGTAAGTCAATGCCTAGCTCTTTTGATAAATGAGCAAGATGAATTAAAGGCGTATTTCCTTCATGTAGTGTAAGCATAGGTGTTTTCTCTGTTACAGGTAAAAATTCTTTATATTCAGCTAATAGACCTTTCCACATCATACTGTGCCAACTCCCTCTACGCGGTAACTGCTTTTTACATTTTCTACAATTGGTAAATCCCGAAGCTGCTGAAGGATTTCCTCATAATCTTTTTGAGATGTTTTGTGTGTAACAACAACAATCTCAGCTAATTCGCTTCCTTTCACAGGAAGTTGGATAATTTTTTCGAAGCTCACGCCACGCTCTGAAAATAGTGTTGTTAATTTTGCAAATGCTCCAACTTGATCTTTAACATGAATACGTAAGAAATGCTTCGAGAACATTTCATCTTCTGCTTTTAACTGTTTTGGATACTGAGGCGTTACCGCACTTTTACCATTCACACCTAAACGCATGTTTTTCATAACACCTACTAAATCTGATACGACAGCAGTAGCAGTTGGCAGGCTTCCTGCCCCCGGTCCATAAAACATCGTTTCTCCGACAGCTTCTCCGTATACATATACAGCATTGTACTCATCGCTTACTGAAGCAAGAGGATGTGTGTCTGCTAAAAGAGTTGGCTGAACACTAACTTCTACATTGTCGCCGT
Organism: Priestia sp. SRI_019; assembly: GCF_057586255.1. Taxonomy (NCBI): domain Bacteria; kingdom Bacillati; phylum Bacillota; class Bacilli; order Caryophanales; family Bacillaceae; genus Priestia; species Priestia sp. SRI_019. The sequence continues at coordinate 45,662 of NZ_JBYCZN010000004.1, forward strand.
CACGATGTGCATATCCAATCAGTTTCATCGTATAGCCTAATTGTTTACTATATTGCAAGTCTTCTTCCGTTACTTCTGTAATACCTTGAACACGAACATCGTCCAAGTCAATTTTCATTGAAAATCCTAGTGTAGCCAAGATTGCCATTTTGCGAGCAGCATCTAAACCACCTACGTCAGAAGTTGGATCCGCTTCAGCATATCCTAAATCCTGCGCTTCTTTTAACACTTCATCATAAGCGCTTCCTTCTTTTGTCATTTTCGTTAAAATGAAGTTTGTTGTCCCATTTACAATTCCCATCATCTTCGTAATACGATCAGATGCTAACCCATCTGCTAATCCACGAAGGATTGGAATACCGCCAGCTACACTTGCTTCATAAAATAAATCACAGTTATTTTCAGAAGCTACTGTTAACAATTCTGAGCCGTAAACCGCCATCAAATCTTTGTTTGCCGTTACAACATGCTTTTTATTACGAAGGGCTGTTAAGATATAATCCCTTGTTTCTTCAACGCCACCCATTACTTCAATGACAACGTCAATCTCCGCGTTATGTAAAACGTCTTCAACATTCGTTGTTAATTTATCTTCACTGATTTCTACGTCACGTTTCTTATCAATATCTTTAACTACTACTTTTTTAACTTCTACAGGACACCCGACTTGATGACTTAATTTATCCTGATGATTTTCAATAATTTTGACTACTCCGCTTCCTACCGTTCCTAACCCTAATAATCCTACTGAAATACTTTTTGTCATATTCCTCACCTCTGTGTTCTTTCTACGTATACATTTGTTCTCTTATAGAGGACATTATAGACCTTATTTTTCTTTTTTACAAGGTTTACTTGCCATCTTTTCTCGTAAACTCGTTAAAAAAATTGGTATATAAAGATAAATGTAAATTTTTAAAATATTTCATTTTATTATCATAACATGGCTCCCACTGTTTTTTAATAAAAAAAAGACAATTTCACCGAAATGAAATTGTCTTTTTCTGTTATGATTTTTTCGCAAACGCTTCTTTATTTACAATTGTAATAGGAGACTCGTTTGTAAGTACTGCTTTAATGTTTTTAACACATAAAGAAATCATTTCCGTGCGCGTTTCGATACTCGCACTGCCGATATGAGGAAGCCCGATAACGTTAGGCAACTGAAGAAGAGGGTGAGAAGCAGAAATAGGCTCTTGATCGAATACATCCAAGCCAGCTCCAGCAATTTCACCAGATTGAATCGCATGTAACAATGCTTGCTCATCAACCACCGCTCCTCTTGAAGCATTAATAAAAATCGCAGTTTTTTTCATCTGTTCAAATGCTGATGCATTAAATAAATGTTTGGTTTCGTCCGTTAATGGTGTCAAACAAACAACAAAATCAGATCGTTCAAGCAGCTCATTTAACTCACAGTAAACTGCATCGAGCTTTTTTTCCGCTTGAAGGTTGCGGCTTCGATTGTGGTACAGAATTTCCATATCAAAACCTGTAGCACGTTTCGCAAGCGTCTCTCCAATTTTCCCCATTCCAACAATACCTAATGTTTTATGATGAACATCTCTGCCTGCTAACAAAAATGGACTCCAGCTTTTCCACTGATTTTCTTTCACATATTCAGCAGCTTCTACTAAACGTCTAGCTACACTCATTAATAAACCAAACGTTAAATCTGCTGTTGTATCAGATAAAACATCGGGCGTATTAGAAACGATAACTCCTCGTTCAGTTGCCGCTTCTACGTCAATATTATCGAATCCGACCGCCAAGTTAGCTACAATCTTTAAATGAGGAGCTTGCGTAAGCAATTCACTGTCAATACGATCTGAAAGCATTGTTAATAGAGCATGTGCGTGCTTAGCTTTTTCACAAAGCAGCTCATGAGGGACTGCCTCATCTTCTTTATCCCACATTTCCACATTCGCTACTGCCTTTAAAGGTTCGATTAATTCATTCGGTATTTTTCTCGTAATAAATACAAACGGCTTGTCCATATGTACGCCACCTCTTTATCCTTTTTAAACTGCATGCACAAAAACAAAATAGAAAAACAGGTTTGGATTATCCAACACCTATTTTTCTATTTTATCATATTCTATAGTAATCGCTTTTTAATGAATCCATGTTAATTCAGGAATGTGATAACGAGACGTTGAAATACCCACCGACTGGTAAAAGCGCTTCAGAAAAGCTTCGTAGTGAGAAGAATGAGCTAATACTCCTTCCAGCTTCTCATAATACTTTTGTTTTTGCTTCTCATCTTGTACACTGTAATACCCTTCAATGACCTCAAAATAATGAACGGGAAAAAGAAGTCTAGCATATAACAGTCTCCAAGAAAAAGAAGAAAGTGGATTTACCTTTTCGTATTCACTTAAAAACTGATGCATGTGCCCTTCATCAACAGCGTATGTTAATAAATATTGTTCCCTTATATATTCAGCTATATCTCTGCTCGGGTGATCGAAGACCCAATCTGCTGGGAGCTTGTAAACGTAGTCTTCCCCCCATGTTTTTTGGCCGAACCGATGGTGACAAATCGTCGCAGCGTCAACTGAACGAGGCAAATCGTCAATTTCCGTGTCTACTAGGTATTGAATAGCATTTTCCGTTAATCCTAGATAATAAGGAAAAGTTTCTAAAAAACGTTTTTCCATCTCTTGATTAGGCAAAGCACGTAATCTTCCATACCAAAATTGCTCCATCTGGTCGAGACGCTTCTCCCACATGGACTTCCATTGCCCTAGCCGGTTTGCTTTTTCCACTTCATAAGGAAACAGCCTCCCTTTTTGATGAAAAACAGCTAGCTCGTGCCCAGGTGAAAAATTGGGGTTTTTCTCTTCCGCAAGACAGCGGCAAATGATAAATTTTTCAGTTTCAGTTTCTGTAATCATTTCACCATTCAAATTAGGCATAAATGTTGCCACATGGCGATCACCTTGACCCATCAGAAATTGACTCATTTGATATAGTTCATTTAACTCGTCTTGTTCCATTTGCTTTACATTAATGATTGTATATAAAATATCTCGATACTGAAAACCTTCAAATTTACCAACGGGCATAAATTCATTTGGACGTAATCCGTAATGCTCATAAATGGTTTGTATCATTTTAATCCCTCTCTTCATTCATTCAAGAAATTATATGATGGAAAACAACATTACTTGTCATAATATTTACGGAGGAATGAATAGATTAGAAATACACCATTTATAGTTATTTACTCCGGGTTAGTAGTATGAAACAACTTTAGACTTAAAAATATATAGAAAACAGGTGATGATACTTGGAGAAAAAACATACACAAAGTGAGTTAGAAAAAAAAGCAAGAGAATGGTTAATAGAACGCGGCGTGGCTCTTACAGACATTGCTGAACTGGTCTATTACTTGCAAAAAAAGTATCACCCAAACTTAACAATCGAAGACTGTTTATATAACGTTGAACGCGTCATTTCTAAACGAGAAGTTCAAAATGCTATTTTAACGGGGATTCAACTAGATGTCCTCACGGAAAAAAAAGTGATTGAGCCGCCTCTGTTGGATATTCTTGAGAAAGACGAAGGTTTATACGGTATCGACGAGATTTTAGCATTGTCGATTGTAAATGTGTACGGATCAATCGGCTTTACCAATTACGGGTATATCGATAAACAAAAGCCGGGTATTCTAGAACGATTAAACGATAAATCGACTGGAGAATGCCACACTTTCTTAGATGATTTAGTAGGCGCAATTGCTGCCGCTGCTTCTAGCCGGTTAGCGCACCGGGCTGCCAGTCAAGAATAGGTTTAAAAAACAAAAAAAGCTGTCAATTGACAGCTTTTTAAATTCGCTCCATCCACTCTTTTAGTGAATCTACCGTATAAGTTGGCTTTTTCTCATATCCTTCTAGTAACTCTCTTGTTGTTACCCCTGTATGGACTAGTAATGTATCTAAGCCTGCATTCATCCCTGCTAAAATATCTGTATCATAGTAATCACCAATCATGATTGTTTCTTCTTTTGGCGTACCGATGACTTCAAGGGCTTGCTCCATAATAATACTTTCTGGTTTGCCAATAAATACTGGATTTGTTTGGGTAGAAACCGTAATAACGGACGTGATAGATCCATTACCAGGTAGTAAGCCTCTTTCAGTAGGAATCGCAATATCTCCGTTAGTTGAAACAAAAAAGGCGCCGTTTCGAACGTTTAAACATGCTTTTGCTAATTTTTCATATGTAATTTCCTGATCCAAACCAACAACTACGAAATCCGTATCTTCCTCTTCAATGGTAAATCCTTTTTCAAGCAGCGCATGTCGGATTCCTTCTCCACCAATTACATAAGCTGAAGCGTTTGCTTTGCGTTCATGCAAATAATTAGCTGTTGCCTGGCTCGTTGTAAAAACTTGCTCTTCTGTTGCAGGAATGCCAAATGCCTCTAGCTTTTCAGCTACTTTATCGGGCGTTTTTGTGGAGTTGTTTGTTACAAATAAATAAGGAATTCCTTTTTCCTTTAATTTAATAACAAAATCACGCGCCTCGGCAATTAGCTCTGTTCCTTTGTACATTGTTCCGTCTAAATCAATCAAATATCCTTTATATTCCTTCATGTTGTGTGATCTCCTTTCAAGTCTCATACTTGAAATCATAGCTTATTTTTTATACAACTACAACTTGCTTGCCTTTAGTTACGAAAAGCAGACACAGGTCCTAACTCTGTCTCTAGATATGTCCTTACGCGCTCTGAAAATGCTGCCAGTACGTCTTTATGCTGCATCACTTTTTGATAAATATCCTGATGATTAACATCCACATATTCTTGAACAAGGCTTTTACGCAATTGAACAATCTCTTTTAATGGCGTTTCTTCCTCTTTTTTAACCACTTTCTCATCAACTAAAATGTCAATGATATCGTCGTAACTGCCTGGATCTCTCATAATAAACCCATCAATCATTGCATTTCCTACATCTAAAACGTTTTCAATTAAAAGATGTACAATTCTCTCTAATGCCTTTTTCTCTATTTCTGTGTTCCAGCTCGAATGCTCAGAAAACAAACGAACATGTTCATCAAAAAAAACAAGCGTGGCTTCTATTTTTTCACGATCTACAAAGTACATATTATTTCCTCCCTAGTTGTCAGCTCTCTATAAATCTTTTTTCATAAACAAACGGGGTTCCTGTTCTATTTTATCATGACCCATTATCCATTTGATAAATTCATTTTTGTTTTTGACCTTATTTGATATGATACAAATACAACCTATGAAAGGAGTATACCTATGAGCGAACGCTTTTATCTATATGATGATGTTGTATCTACAAAGACCAGGTTTGTCAGCTTTATGGGCGAAAATCAACGATTTGATTTAGCTATTATCCAAACCGACCGTTATTATGGCAAACAAGTTGTTCTTGATATTCAAGGAGGACGCTTTGCCATCATTGGACAAGATGACCTTGAAGAACCAAACTATCTTGAAGAAGTATTTAAATTAAACAGTGAAGACGGTCAGGAACTTCGCGAATTTTTATATGAAATCATCTAAAAAAAAAAGGCAGCGTGAAGGACAATTAGTGTCTTCGGCTTGCCTTTTTTTACTTATGGACTTTTTTTAAAACAAAATACGCACAGCCAAAATTACAATATTCATGTAAATAGTCTTGAAGCGTACTAATCTTCGTATCATACGTTGCCTTTTGATTTCGGTCATCAAAAAAGCCTCGCAGTCGAAGCTGATTGTATCCCCAATCTCCCACAATATAGTCATAGCGGCTCAGCACGTCAATAAAGCGACCTCTAAACGCCTCTTCATTAAATGCCTCGCGCTCATCTCTTAATACTTCATAACAAATATTATTGATACAGACCATTGCTCACACCTCTTCTCTTAAAATTTACCATACCATAATTATGATGATGAAACCATCAATTAACATGAAATTTTTCACGTATAAGCAGCACTCTAATCCTGTAGGAGTTTTATCGGTATACCTACTGATCTTTTATGCTCCACATGAAGGTTCGCCGGTTTACCTGGCGTACGATATTTAACTACAGGAGGTGGAAATGGTGAAGAAATCTATTCTTGGAATCGCTTTGATAACAAGTATTTTAACCATTGGCTGTCAAAATAAAAACACAGCTGAAAATGAAAATTTATCACCAAACAACCCAGATGCCATTAATGTAAACGAGCCTAATCATTATTATAATCCAAATAATAATAGCGGCACAAATTATGGATATGTCCGATACACTAAAAACACAAATGAGCAAAATTCCAATATGAACCAAGTAGGAACATTTAATCGAGAAGAAGCAGCCGATAATATTAGTAAACTGAGCACCGCTATACCAAATATTAAGCAAGCCGCTACGCTAGTAACCGATAAAGATGTGCTTGTTGCTTATAAAACAGATGCTAAAAACCGGAATAACGCAGCCGATCAGGTAAAACGTACAGCTATGTCTGTAGTTCCTCGTTATTATCATGTATACGTCTCAGATAATCCGAAACAGATGGACCAAATCGAAAATATCAGTGAAATGAATACGCAAACGAATGATGCTAGAAAACGAATCGATGCCGTTATTCAACAAATGCTGAAATCTCCCCAAGGGCGTAAAATGAACGGCGGAGAAGATGCAAATGGAAGAGAGAAAAACGAATTGAATGAACCGATGACGGACAAAGATATGGTCGAATAAACAAAAAAGGTGATGAGCATATCATCACCTTTTTTACCTTATTTGCTTTCTTGTGCTTTGTTTTTTGCAGCAGCGTTAACTTGCTCATCTGCATGGTAAGAAGAACGTACAAGAGGACCTGCTTCAACATGGCTGAATCCTTTTGATAATGCAATTTCTTTTAGCTCTTCAAATTCATTTGGATGGTAATATTTTTGAACTTTTATGTGCTTTTTAGTTGGCTGTAGATATTGGCCTAGCGTCATAATATCTACATTATTTGCACGCAAATCATCCATCGTTTCAATAATTTCTTCTTTTGTTTCTCCTAGACCAAGCATGATACTTGATTTCGTAGGAATATCCGGCTGCATTTCTTTTGCACGGCGAAGGAACTCAAGAGAACGATCATATTTAGCACGAGCACGAACACGAGGAGTAAGGCTGCGTACTGTTTCAATATTATGATTTAAAATATCAGGACGTGCATCCATTACAATACGTAAGTTCTCTTCCACACCGCCCATATCAGAAGGCAATACTTCAATTGTTGTGAATGGATTTTTACGACGAATCGCACGAATTGTTTCAGCTAATACGCTTGCTCCTCCGTCTTTTAAATCATCGCGAGCTACTACTGTAATAACCGCATGTTTTAAGTTCATTAGCTGCACAGAATCCGCTACGCGTTCTGGCTCTTCTAAATCTAATTCTGTTGGTAAACCTGTCTTAACCGCGCAAAAACGACAGGCACGTGTACATACTTCTCCCAAAATCATAAAAGTTGCCGTACGACGAACAGCCCAACACTCATGAATATTCGGACATCTTGCTTCTTCACAAACTGTATGAAGGTTTTTCTCACGCATCATTTTCTTTAAGCCTGTGTAATTTTCGTTTGTGTTTAGCTTAATCTTCAGCCACTCGGGTTTGCGGACATGCTCTTCTTTTGTTGCCATATTATCAACTCCACCAATCTAGAAAATGTCTATAACCTATATGCTTAATTTTAACTACATATTAAAAACATAACTATATGTCACTTTATCATAAAAAAGTGAGATTCGACAAGTTGTCTGCTCTTTATTTTCCTCAGTTTTCTTCTATTTTCCATTCAAATGTGTGCGTTTTCATCCTCCGTATAATTTCCATTTATCTTCTGAATAAAATTCTTTAAAAAAGTTTTGAAGCGATTTCCATTAATTAATATTTATGAAATCTTTTTTCTCGCTGCAAACTAGTGTTACACACTATTTTTAGAAAGGGGGAAACACGATGCGCAAAACGATTATCTTACTTTTTATGTTCATGTCTATATTCACAGGATGGCACCACGTAACAGCTGAATCAGCAGCAGATCAAGAAAAAATACTTATTCAAAAGAGATTAGAGCTGTATAAACAAATGGAAGCCGCTACTACGATTCCTTGGTATTACTTTGCTGGGATTGACCAGTATGAACGAAATATTCGACGCTCTCATAAAGATATTCCAAGAGAGAAAGGCGCGATCGCCATTTATTACCCTCCAGAAAAATGGTCAGGTTCTTTAAATCCGAATTTGGAAGATACAAACCCACTTACGATTTCTCTGCTCGGGGGAATGGGCAAAGATGGGAACGGAGACAAAAAAGCAGACCAATTTAATGATGAAGATATGCTTTTTACAATGGCAAATTATATTCGGACGTTCGGGGTGTCCGAAGACTATATTAAAATTGCGCTTTGGAACTATTATCACCGGGCTAAAGCAGTTGATATTATTTTAGGGAATGCCAAAATTTTTCGCCATTACGGTCGGATTGATTTAAAAGGTTCTTCATTTCCAGTGCCTCTCCGTGCGAACTACAGTTATCGCAGTACATGGGGAGATGCGCGCGGCTGGGGTGGCAAACGAATTCATGAAGGAACAGACATTTTTGCAGATTACGGAGTTCCAGTAAAATCCCCTTGCTATGGCATTATTGAGCTTAAAGGATGGAATAAATATGGAGGCTGGCGAATTGGTATTCGTGACCTTCACAACAACTATCACTATTTAGCTCATTTAAGCGGATTTGCAAAAAATTTAAAAGTAGGACAAATTGTAGAACCAGGAACACTCATTGGCGGAGTAGGAAGTTCCGGTTATGGACCTCCTGGAACTTCTGGGAAATTCCCTCCTCACTTGCACTATGGAATGTATAAAGATAACGGCAAAAATGAGTGGTCGTTTGATCCATATCCTCAGTTAAGAACGTGGGAACGAAATGATCGTTTAGAACTAAAGAAAAAATAAAAAAATAGGAAGCTGATGCTTCCTGTTTTTTTATCCTGATGCTTTACTTTCTTTTGCTTTTTTCACAGCATGAGCAATACTTGCGGCCAAGCCGCCCCATATGATGACCATCCCTACAACCATCATTGTCATTGAACTTCCATCCATTATTTAGAAACCCCCTTCTCTTTAACTGACAAACGAATCGTCCCATCTTTCCATCGTGCAAAAGAAAAAGCAATGCCTAAAATAACAGCCAGAGCTGCCACGCCCCAACCAAAAGGACCTACAAAAGCCGTTGCATACTGTTCGTAGTTTTCCGAAATATTTTTTCGGAAGTTATCAAACATCATATACCCAAGTACAAGTGGTGTAACTACTCCTAAACATATCTTCCACCATGAACCGATTCGGATATCAGAAAATTCGTTTGCATGCTGCTGAAGGCTGCTCAGCTTTTTAAATACCCAAGCAACTAATACAACTTCTACTAAGCCTGCTAAAGCAACCCCGAAGTTATTAATGAAATAATCGACCACATCTAAGAAATAAAGTCCGCCTTGTGTTGCAAATAATAGCGAGCAAATTGAAGCGATTCCTCCGCCTATTAATACAGATTTTGTACGTGAGATAGTAAATTTATCTTGAATGCCTGCTACAAATGTTTCAATAATTGAAATAAGCGACGTTAATCCTGCTAATGTTAAGGAAGCAAAGAATAACATTCCAAACAGCTGTTTAAAGGCCGGAAATTCATTAATAATTTGCGGGAAAACAACAAAGGCTAGTCCTACCCCTCCCTGAACCACCTTATCGATTGGGATACCTTGCTGAGTAGCCATAAACCCAAGTGCGCTAAACACACCGATTCCTGCTAGTAATTCAAAAGCAGAATTACCGAATCCAGTAATAAACGCATTATTAGTTAAATCAGATTTTTTTGGAAGGTAACTGGAATAAGTGATCATAATAGCAAAACCAACAGATAAACTAAAGAAAATTTGACCATATGCTGCAATCCAAACCTTTCCATCTCCAATTGCGCTCCAGTTTGGTTTAAAGAAAGCGTGCAGACCTTCCATTGCTCCGTCCAATGTTACTGCTCGAATGACAATGATTAAAAATAGAACAATTAGTGTTGGTAAAAAGATTTTGTTTGCTGCTTCAATTCCTTTTTTGATTCCCTTTAATAACACACCTAATGTTACAATCCATACAAGTACAAGCGGAATTAAAACATGTAATACGATGCTTCCTGTTTGTCCTGGTGCTTCAGCTAATTTTAAGTAATCTCCATATAAGAACGCTTCCGTATCCTTTCCCCAGCTTAACTTAAATGAAAAGATAAAATACGACATCGCCCATGCAATAATGACAGAGTAGTAAACGGAAATAAAAAATGAAATAGCTACTTGCCACCAGCCCAGCCACTCAGCCTTTGGACTTAGTCTCGCTAACGATAAAGGAGAGGAACCTTTATATTTATGACCTATAGCAAACTCCATGATTAAAATAGGAATTCCTGCCGTCAACAAAGCAAATAAATAGGGAAGAAAAAATGCTCCTCCTCCGTTTTCATATGCAGTAGCCGGAAACCTCCATATATTCCCTAGTCCAATTGCTGACCCTGCTGCTGCTAAAATAAAACCTGCTCTTGATCCCCACTGCGGCCTATTTTCCACTGTAATTCCCCCTCTTATTCTCTCTCTACTCTCTTTTTATCGTAGATCAACGAAAATTTTTATAATTTTTAGATTATTCTTTCTATAACTTCCTATCTCAAATTATAGAAGGGAGAAGATAGTATGTCAAAATATTTTTCATAGAAAATTCAGATAAATATTCCAATGAATAAAAGCAGATATGAAAGTATTTCTGAACTTCCGCACCTGCTTTTTAAATAACACTTTATCACGTTAATATAATATTGTTAATTTTTCTTCGGAAGTTCAATTGCCGGAGAAGACGAATTTCCACCGTTAAAATAATCAGGAACATTTCCAGGGATAACAGTCCCCCCTACAGGAATTGTAGCCGTAACGGTTGTTTTTCTCGTTGCAAACGGGATAATGATTTGCATGTTTACTTTTACTTTGATGGATACTTCAAGAAACGCATTATTTATTCCATATTCCTCGATTTTTCGCACTACGTCTGTTTGAACGTCACCAATAGCATGAAATTTAACCGGAATCAGCGGACCTAGATTTCCAAGCAGCGCATTATTAGTTGCTTGCCCAAGAGGAACTTGGTATACAATTCCTTGATTCCGAAGCTTTTCATTTTTTTCAATACGAATATCTGTTGGAAGTTCAAGTGCATCTAAATTCCCTTTTTCTGCCTCTTTTAAATTAGCTTGAACAAATGACGTAGTCTGAGCTCTAACCCGATTTACAAGCGCTGTGTCAATTTTAGCTACTTGACCGTTAGGTGTAGATTCAACTTTAATAACATCTACGTCCAGCTGATCAAGTACCTGTTTATTCACCGCTTTATTAATAACTAAAGTTGCAATCTCTTTTGTTTGTGCTTCAGCATATTTCATTAACGTGGGTTCAATCCCTCTATTAATTAGCCATAATCCTACCCCTGTAGAAAGCATAAAAAAAAGAAAGGTGAGCAACAGAACGTAGCGAAAAGGAAGCGGGCCTTTTCTTGTTAATTTCCGACGAAGTTTAACCAAAAAAAATCCCTCCTTACAAGCTATATGTATGCATGTATAAGGAGGTTCACGCTTCTTTTAAAAAGTTTTATCTTAAATTTTCCACTATATTAAAGCATTTTCAATAAAGCATCTTTGCCAATTGTCCCTTTAAAAATCCCTCTTTTTTCAGCTTCAAGCGTTACAGATTCAAGAGGCGCTTCAAGAAGCTGCTCAATTGTACGTACGCCTACAGCTCTTCCAGCTATTATTTGACGATCAGCTAATTTATCATTTAATAGACCTACGTCTAGTGCTCCGCACATAATGTACCCTTTATCTGATGAAATTGTTAACAGAGTTGTTTTTGGCAGCAATACGGTAACTGCATTAAACGTATGACCTTCAATTACGATAGGCGCTAAGGTGATCATAATAACTCACTCCTTTCTTAATCAATTTATGATTTTGAAAGAAAAAAGTGAGGTTTTACATGTACTTTTCTACCTATTTGACGTTTATATTCCTTCTTCCTTATTTATATAAACTTTTATAGGACTCAGTGCTAAAATTCATTAAAAAAATCTAATTGTTTAGGAGCTAAATTTTCATATTCAATATTTAATAAACTCATGAGCTGTTTGGCATTATGTACAGCATCTCCGCCGGAGTTATTATTAAATAACAGGTAAATGTCCTTTGTTTGTTTTTGCAGCTTTTCAAGACGTTCTTTCCACTCTAGGAGCTCTTTTTCATTGTAACGATACAAAAACCTTACTGCTCGCCAATTGCCTTCTGCGGGCTTATTCCAACCGTGTACGTTTCGTCCGTGAAAACGGATAAGTGTTTTCTGTTTATCTGTAGCATGAATCACAATTGGAATAGATCCTTCTCCTGCCTGCGGTTCATCACAAATACCATGAATCCACTTCTCTTGTTCCATAAACGTTAACGTTTTATCATAGAAAAATGGCTTAAACCAGGACTGATTTCGAAACTCAAGGGCTACTGGCAAATCTCCAAACTTCTCACGGCTATATCTCAAATAGGCTACATTTTCTTTGGTACAGTCAAACCAAGGCGGCATTTGGAATAAAATCATGGCCAGCTTATTTGAACTTACGTATGGCTTTACTGATTCTAAAAATGCATGAAACATTTCTTCCTTGCTATCAAACGGGTTCCCTTCTCTCATATGGCCTGTCATGCCTTGATAGGCTTTTACCACAAATCGAAAAGATTCGGGTGTATCATTCACCCACTTTTCTACATTTGATTTAGGTTGAATTGCATAAAAAGATGAATCGACTTCAACAATTGGAAAATGGCCTGCATATACGGCAAGCTTATCTCTTGAAGAAACACCCGCTTCATATAATGAATCATGATCTCCCCAGCCTGTGACTCCAATATAAATCATGCCATTCCTCCTCTATTTTCTTAGCTTCGCTTTTCTTTATTTTAATACAAACGATACAAAAAAACTCGTTTGCATAAACAGCAAACGAGTTTTTTCTAGTATTAACCGATTGAACCTTCCATTTCAAATTTGATTAGACGGTTCATTTCTACTGCATATTCCATTGGAAGCTCTTTTGTAAATGGCTCAATAAAGCCCATTACAATCATTTCTGTTGCTTCTTCTTCAGAAATACCGCGGCTCATTAGATAGAATAATTGTTCTTCAGATACTTTCGATACCTTCGCTTCATGCTCAAGTGAGATGTTATCGTTTAAAATCTCATTGTACGGAATTGTATCAGAAGTTGATTGATTATCCATAATTAGCGTATCACACTCAATGTTCGCACGTGCACCTTCTGCTTTACGGCCGAAGTGTACGATACCGCGGTATGTTACTTTACCGCCTTGTTTTGAAATTGATTTTGATACGATCGTTGAAGATGTGTTCGGTGCTAAGTGAATCATTTTTGCACCAGCATCTTGGTGCTGTCCTTTACCAGCAAGGGCAATAGATAATGTCATACCACGTGCGCCTTCACCTTTTAAGATAACAGCTGGATATTTCATTGTTAACTTAGAACCAATATTTCCATCAATCCATTCCATTGTTGCGTTTGCTTCACAAACCGCGCGTTTTGTTACAAGGTTGTATACGTTGTTCGCCCAGTTTTGAATGGTTGTATAGCGGCAATACGCATCTTTTTTGATGATGATTTCTACAACGGCACTGTGAAGAGAGTTTGTTGTATAAACAGGTGCTGTACAGCCCTCTACATAGTGGACGTGTGAGCCTTCATCAGCAATAATTAACGTACGCTCAAACTGTCCCATATTTTCAGAGTTAATACGGAAATAAGCTTGTAATGGTGTATCTACTTTTACGCCTTTTGGTACGTAAATGAATGATCCACCAGACCAAACCGCCGAGTTAAGTGCAGAGAATTTGTTATCCGTTGGCGGGATAACTTTTCCAAAATGCTCACGGAAAATATCTTCGTTTTCTTTTAGCGCCGTATCCGTATCTTTAAATACGATACCTTGTGCTTCAAGATCTTCTTTCATATTGTGATAAACAACTTCAGATTCGTACTGAGCTGATACACCCGCAAGATACTTTTGCTCTGCTTCAGGAATACCAAGTTTATCAAACGTTTGTTTAATTTCTTCAGGAACTTCATCCCAAGAGCGTTCAGACTTCTCAGATGGTTTTACGTAGTACGTAATTTCATCAAAGTCTAAGCTTGCCATGTCTCCGCCCCACTGTGGCATTGGCATGTTGTAGAAGTGCTCTAGAGATTTCAAACGGAAGTCAAGCATCCATTGTGGTTCCTCTTTCATACGAGAAATTTCTTCTACGATTTCTTTTGTTAAACCGCGTTTAGAGCGGAAAATTGATACGTCTTTATCGGAAAATCCATATTTATAATCGCCGATTTCTGGCATTTTTTTAGCCATCTTTTATTACCCCCTACTTGATAGGATTGGGAATGAATGAAGGTCTTATTTTTGTTCGTTAAGACCTTTTTCCATCGCTTTCCACGCTAGTGTTGCACATTTAATACGCGCAGGAAATTTTGCTACACCTTGAAGTGCTTCAATATCTCCTAAATCTATACTATCATCATACTCTTTACCTTGCATCATGTCAGAGAAGATATGGGCCATTTTAAACGCTTTGTCTACTTCTTGACCTTTAATTGCTTGTGTCATCATTGAAGCTGATGACATTGAAATTGAACATCCTTCACCTTCGAACTTTGCATCCACCACTTTGCCGTCCTCTACTTTTAAAGAAAGTTCAATGCGGTCTCCACACGTCGGGTTATTCATATGAATGTTCACAGTATCTTCATTCAACGTTCCACGATTACGCGGATTTTTATAATGGTCCATAATTACTTGACGATAGAGAGTATCTAAATTATTAAAAGCCATTTGTAAAATACTCCTTCGTTTTTATTAATGATGACACCAATTTATCTACTTCTTCTTCCGTGTTATACAAATAGAAGCTTGCACGTGCAGTAGAAGATACGTTTAAATATTTCATCAGCGGCTGCGCACAGTGATGACCTGCACGAATCGCAATTCCATCAGCGTCTACTACTGTTGCAACGTCGTGCGGATGCACATCTTCAATATTAAACGTCACAACACCCGCTCGCTCTTTCGGTCCGTAAATCGTAATTCCATCTACTTGCGATAAGCGATCCAGTGCATACTGCGCTAACTTGTGCTCATGTGCTTGAATATTATCTAAACCAACTTCTTCTAAGAAATCAATCGCTGCACCTAAACCAATTGCACCTGCAATGATTGGCGTACCTCCTTCAAATTTCCAAGGAAGCTCTTTCCACGTTGATTCGTATAGGTTTACGAAGTCAATCATTTCGCCGCCAAACTCGATTGGTTCCATTTTTTCAAGAAGCTCTTTCTTTCCATAAAGAGCGCCGATTCCAGTCGGTCCGCCCATTTTATGTCCAGAGAAAGCAAAGAAATCGCAGTCTAAATCTTGTACATCCACCTTCATATGAGGCGTACTTTGCGCACCATCCACAACCATTACGGCACCGTTAGCATGTGCAATTTCTGCAATCTCTTTTACTGGATTAATCGTGCCCAATACGTTAGATACTTGCATAATCGATACAATTTTGGTGTTGGATGTAATCGTGCTTTTTACCTCTTCTAGTGAAAGTGCATGATCTTCTGTTAATGAAATATATTTTAACGTTGCACCTGTTTCCTTGGCAACTTGCTGCCAAGGAATGATGTTGCTGTGATGCTCCATATAAGTAATCACAATTTCATCACCAGGTTTGAGATTAGCACGGCCATAGCTTGCAGCTACTGTATTAAGAGCTGTCGTTGTACCGCGTGTAAAGATAATCTCTTCCGTTGATTTTGCATTAATAAACTTACGAACCTTTTCACGAGCGCCTTCGTATCCGTCTGTTGCTCTTGTACCAAGCGTGTGAACGCCTCGGTGTACGTTTGAGTTATATTCTTTATAATACTTCTCAATTGCTTCAATTACAGCAAGCGGCTTTTGTGAAGTTGCTGCACTGTCCAAATAAACGAGTGGGCTGCCATTTACCTCTTGGTCTAAAATAGGAAATTGTTTACGAATATCAGAGATATTCATTACCGAACTTTCCTTTCAATTAAATCTGTTAATTGCTTTTTAACCGTTTCGATTGGCAACTCGTTTACAACTGGTGCTAAGAATCCGTGGATAACTAGACGTTCTGCTTCTGTTTGCGGAATACCGCGGCTCATTAAGTAGTAAAGCTGAATTGGATCTACGCGTCCAACAGATGCAGCGTGTCCTGCTGTTACATCGTCTTCATCAATTAGAAGAATTGGGTTTGCATCTCCACGTGCTTTTTCACTTAACATTAACACACGAGATTCTTGCTCAGCGTTTGATTTAGACGCACCGTGTTCAATTTTACCGATACCGTTAAAGATTGAAGACGCGCTTTCTTTCATAACACCGTGTTTTAAAATGTAGCCTTCAGAATGTTTTCCAAAATGTACGATACTTGTTGTTAAGTTTTGAGACTGCTCTCCACGTCCAACTGTTACCGTTTTTGTATCTCCATATGAACCGTCGCCCATTAGATACGTTGTATTTTCTGAAACTGTATTTCCTTCACTCATTAAGCCTAAAGCCCACTCAATGCGACCATCTTTGCCCGCTACGCCGCGGCGGTTCACATAAGTAGTTGTGCCTTTAGCTAAGTAGTCAACAGCTCCAAATGTTACTTTTGCGTTGCTGTTAGCGAATACTTCAGTCACGATATTAACAACACCTTTTGACTCTTCAGCAGTAGCAATGTAGTTTTCTACATATGTTACTGAGCTGTTGTCTTCAGCTACAACAATCACATGGTTGAATAAAGCAGCTTCTTCATCTTCACGGACAAATACAGCTTGAAGCGGCTCTTGTACTTCTACATTTTTAGGAACGTACACGAATACACCGCCGTTTAATAACGCTGCGTTTAATGCAGTTAAACGGTGCTCATCTACTTTAACTCCGTCTTTCATGAAGTACTTCTCAACAAGGTCGCTATGCTCTTTAGCAGCTGTTTGAATATCTGTGAAGATAACGCCTTGAGACTTTAGCTCTTCTGTTAATGTCGAATATGCAGCTGTTTGGTCACGCTGAACATATAGGTTTTTAACAGCTTCTGTATCAATCAATGCTTTAACTACTTCTGGAAGCTCGTCTACAGATGAGATTGTGCTTGCCTGTGAAGTGTGCTTGTCAAATGCAGTAAAGTTCCATTTCGAAATGTTTGTTTTATCTGGCTTTGGAAGTGCAAGATCTTCTGCTTTCGCAAGAGCTTGTAAGCGAAGATCTAGCAGCCAAGTTGGTTCATTAGCTTCTTTTGAAAAGCTGCTGATGTACTCTTGATCAAATGGTAATTTCGTATCAATAGTCATAGAGATCCTCCTAACTCTTAAGCTTCTTGCTCTACAGTTTCGTCTTCAATACCTAATTCTTGTTTGATCCAGTCATAACCTTCTGCCTCTAGACGCTGTGCCAATTCTGGTCCGCCTGATTTTACAACGCGACCTTGCATCATAACGTGAACTTTATCTGGCGTAATGTAGTTTAATAAACGTTGGTAGTGAGTAATCATTAAGCAACCAAACTCGCTGCCGCGCAGTTCATTAATACCTTTTGATACAACTTTTAACGCATCGATATCTAAACCAGAATCGATTTCATCTAAAATTGCAATTCCTGGTTGAAGCATCATTAATTGAAGAATTTCATTACGTTTCTTCTCACCGCCAGAGAAACCTTCGTTTAGGTAACGCTGAGCCATATCTTGATCCATTTCTAAGAAATCCATGTTTTTGTCTAATTGACGGATGAATTTCATTAGTGAAATTTCTTCTCCTTCTTCACGACGAGCATTAATTGCTGAACGTAAGAAGTCAGCATTTGTTACCCCGCTGATTTCACTTGGATATTGCATAGCTAGGAATAGACCTGCACGAGCGCGCTCATCTACTTCCATCTCAAGTACATCTTCGCCGTCTAGCGTGATGCTTCCTTGTGTAACCTCGTATTTAGGATGTCCCATGATTGCTGAAGATAATGTTGATTTACCAGTACCGTTTGGTCCCATGATTGCATGGATTTCGCCGCCCTTAACTTCTAAATTAACACCTTTTAAAATTTCTTTACCTTCAATTGCAACATGAAGATCTTTAATTGTTAAAGTTGACCCTGCCATATTAAAACCTCCAGTTATAGACGTATATAGTAAAAAACGATATACCTATATCTTTTTAATTATTCTCATTTTATTCTCATTACAATCTTATAACAAATGAAAACTTATAGCAACCTTTTGACCCAAAAGGTTTTAAACCATTATGTACGTTTTTCAAGACTAAATCCACTCATAAAAAAGTTGCCTTAAAAGACTCCATAGAGCCTTCTAAGACAAGCTTTTTTACCCGCTTATTTACTTAGTGCGTGTGGCTAGTCAGTTCTGAAATACACTCTTGGACAAGCGTAACAGACTGACTCATCGCTGCGCCTCCTCCAAATGCTGCTGACACTCCGCATGCTTCTAAAATTTCTTGCTCAGTTGCACCTTGATCAATGCAGCCTTTTGTATGATAAATCATACAGTACTCGTCTTGAGCTACTACGCTGATTCCTAACGCGATTAACTGCTTTTCTTTTTTAGAAAGAGAACCTTCTCCAAAACATGCTTCAGTAAACGCATTAAACGTTTTTGTTACTTCCGGTAATTTTTCGCTAAATTTCCCAACACCCATTTTATAATCATGAAGTGCTTGCTCAGTTGAATGACGTGCTTCTTGCTGCATAACGTCAGCTCCCATCATCAGTAAAGTTTTCACGGTTAGTATGCGTGAGAAAAATAAGAGTTATTCGTTTTCCCGCATACAAAAAAAGCACTTGCCCAGCGTGGGCAAGTGCTTTTCTTCTATTATTTATTTACCGGCAGTACTCCGCCTTTATATTTTTCTTTAATGTAGTCTTGAATTTCTTTAGAGTGAAGAACTTTCACTAAAGCTTTCACTGTATCTTTATTTTCGTCGCCTTTGTGAACCGTAATGATGTTTGCATAAGGGTTATTTTCTTTGCTTTCCACTGCGATTGGATCTTTTACTGGATCTAAGCCAGCATCGATAGCATAGTTAGCATTGATAACAACAGCGTCACCTTCATTGTTTTTGTACATCTGAGGTAACAATCCGCCTTCAACATCGGCTTTAAATTTCAAATTCTTCGGGTTTTCTACGATATCTTTAATTTGTGCATCTGTTTTCTTTACGCCTGGTTTTAATTTGATTACGCCGGCTTTTTCAAAAATCGATAAAATACGTCCTTGCTCTGCTACTGCATCACGCATAATAACTGTCCCGTTTTTCGGAAGATCTTTTAAGCTTTTATATTTTTTAGAGTAGATACCGATTGGTTCAATGTGAATGGCACCGGCACTTACAAAATCATACCCTTTTTCACCCTTGTGATCTTTTAGCACTGAATTCATATAAGGAACGTGCTGGAAGTAGTTTGCATCAATTTCATTGTTTGCAAGAGCTGTGTTCGGTAAGATGTAATCTTGGAATTTTTTAATTTCCAAGTCAATTCCTTGTTTTTCTAAAATCGGTTTTGCTTGTTCTAAAATTTCAGCATGGGGCGTATTAGAGGCACCCACAACAATTTTCTTTTCATCTTTTGATCCATTGTTAGATCCACACGCAGCTAATCCTACTACTAGCGCAGATGTTAATGCTAAAGCCGAAAGCCATTTTTTCATAATAAATAATCCTCCTTTTATCTTTTATCAATTTTTGCAGTAATCGCATCTCCAATAAGTTGGATAATAAATACAATAATCAAAATTAAGATCGTAGCAGCTAGCGTTACATCATTATGACTGCGCTGGAATCCTTCTAAATATGCAAGATTCCCGAGACCTCCAGCTCCAATCACACCCGCCATTGCCGTATAGCCGACTAACGCAATCGTAGTTACCGTCAAACCAGAAATTAAAGCTGGCAGCGATTCAGGTAACAGCACTTTAAAGATAATAGTGCTTGTTGTT
The DNA here is from genome assembly GCF_057586255.1 of Priestia sp. SRI_019. Classification (NCBI taxonomy): domain Bacteria; kingdom Bacillati; phylum Bacillota; class Bacilli; order Caryophanales; family Bacillaceae; genus Priestia; species Priestia sp. SRI_019. Next base: position 65,813 of record NZ_JBYCZN010000004.1, read on the forward strand.
GCTCCCATTGATTTAGCAGCTTCAATAACACCTTTATCAATTTCGCGCAGACCAATTTCTACAAGGCGCGCATAAAATGGTGCTGCTCCAACAATTAAAGCAGGTAACGCTGCATTAGCGCCTAAAATACTTCCTACCAATGCTTTGGTAAATGGAATCAGTAAAACAATTAAAATAATGAATGGAATGGAACGAAAGATATTTACAACTGCTGACACAATGGCATATAAAGGTTTGTTTTGCCAAAGCTGTCCTTTGGAGGTTAAAAATAAAAGCAAGCCCAATAAAATACCTAGAACAAACGTGGCTATAACTGAAATAGCCGTCATATATAGTGTTTCATTTGTCGCTTGAATAAAATCATCTAAAATAACGTTTGGAAATAGTTTCTCAAGCATTTGTCATTACCTCCACTTCTACCTGCTGCTCATGAATGTATGCAATGACTTTTTCAACTTCTGTTAATTCTCCGTCTAAATGAACGAACAACGTTCCGTATGAACCTGTTTGTGTATGAGAAATCTTTCCTTGCAAAATATTAATCGTTACATCAAACTGTTTTAAAATCGTTGTAATGAGCGGTTGCTCTGCTTTTCCGCCAACAAACGTCAGCTGAATAATTTGCCCGCTTGGATATAACTCCTGTACTTGTTCAATTGTTTCAAACGTTTCTTCTGGTTCAGAAATCTGTTGAACAAATCGCTTTGTAATCGGCTGCTTAGGTTTTCTGAAGACTTCTAGCACTTGCCCTTCTTCTACCACTGCCCCATTTTCCATAACAGCTACTCGATGACAAATTTTACGAATAACGTGCATTTCATGAGTAATGAGTACAATGGTTAACCCTAGCTTCTCATTAATATCTACTAACAGATCTAAAATAGAATCTGTCGTTTGAGGATCAAGCGCTGATGTTGCTTCATCACACAGCAATACTTTTGGGTTATTGGCTAGCGCTCTAGCAATACCAACACGCTGCTTTTGCCCACCGCTAAGCTGTGATGGATAAGCATTTTCACGCCCTTCAAGCCCGACTAGCTTGATAAGCTCGTCTACTCGTTTCATTCTTTTTTCTTTTGAGATCCCTGCTATTTCTAACGGAAAGGCAATATTTTCTCGCACCGTACGCGACCACAAGATATTAAAGTGCTGAAATACCATACTAATTTCTTGTCTAGCTTTTCTGAGTTTTCCGCCTTTAATTTTTCCAATATCATTACCTGCTACTTCGACCGTTCCTGTCGTTGGTGTTTCTAACCCGTTTAGCAAGCGAATTAAAGAACTTTTACCCGCTCCGCTATAACCAATAATTCCGTAAATTTCACCTTGGTTAACGGTTAGATTCACATTATCAACAGCTGTTACTTGACCGCTTTTAGCCTGATAAATTTTTGTAACGTCTGTTAATGTAATCATATTTCTTCACCTTCTTTAGTAAAAACTTAATTATGTTAGGTTGCCCTATAGGATGAAAAAGCCGTAAAACAATTTTCCCCATTAAAAAAGCCTCTCTGCGCATGACAGAAAGGCTCGATATTTAATCCTTTCTCTCATCTTTCAAAGCGCATAGCTTTGCAGGAATTGGCACCATTTCAGTTAGTCTGACGGTTGCCGGGTTTCACAGGGCTCAGTCCCTCCACCTCTCTTGATAAGAGTTCGCAACAATTATTTTGTTTTTGGGAAATATTCATTCATTTATGAACATTCATGAGTGTGATTTTAGCATGTGTCAGATAGGCTGTCAACAGATTTTGTTCTTGGGATAATATCCCAAGAATTCAACAGCCCCAACGGTTTGCTCTCGTTCCATTTCTTCATTTTAAACAAACGTTTGATTATCGAAGCTCTTCAAGTACGTGCTCGATGGAATGAAACGCATAGAGTTTTTTTACCATTTCGCCATTTTTCACTTCAATCAAACAAGGTACACTTTCAATTGAAAATACTTCTGCTTTTGAAGGCATATAATTTAAATTGCTCATTCCGATGGTCACACCAGGCAGCATTGCTTCTGCTACGGTTAACATTTTTTTTGCCAGCTGACATGTCCCGCAAAAAGGTGTATGGAAAAAGATAAACGCTCTTTGTCCTTCTTTTAACTGATCGTCAAGCTGTTTTTCGCTCCATTCTTGCATGTTGCTCATTCCTTTTATGTTAAAAATTCTGCATTAACATCGATATTGGCACTCAGTAATACTGTTGCTATGTGATGTCTAGGGGCGGCAGCAACCTCTCGGTACATTTTATCAATATATAGATGCTCTGCTTCCGGAAGCTCTCGTTTAAATTGTTTTCTTAGCTTATTCCCTGAATCATCAGAGTCAACGAGTATGTATACCTCTTTGTTAAACGTAAAGTCAATAATTTCATCCAGCTTTGATAAACTAATCGTACCGTTTGTACAGATAATTTCAATTGGTTCTCGAATGATATCTTGGATACGTTTTTTATCTGATTTTCCTTCGACAATAATTACTTTTTCAATTTCAATTAGCCCCATTTTCATCACCCATAATCGTCAGTTGTATAGTAACATCATTTCTTTATGCTATACAATATTCGTTAATGTATCACAGTTCACCTGTTTTTTAAAAGAAATTTGCAAGAAAGAACTGTTTTAAAAGGCAGCTTAGGCCATATTGTTTCCATAAAACAAGAAAAACAGCGGCAGTTGCCACTGTTTAGCACCATCCTGCTTCTTCGTCGCAGTCTGTATATTTTTGCGTTTCACCTTGCTTTTGTACATCTGTATATTGGTAGAACTTATTATTTTCTTGCGAATACCCTTCTTCAAAGCGGTATTCATTGCCGCTTGTTCCGTAACTAACTTCACCAATTGGCTGCTTATCAACATATAATTTCATGCCGCCGTCATGAAATTTAGCTGTAACGCGATCTGTAACGTCCATTTTTTGTTTTTCAAACATAAAAAGACACTCCTTTAGCTTGTTTACTAATAGAGTGTCCAGTCAAAAACTTTTCATAAAGACAATTTATGGAGGAATATTATCCTTCGTTTGTCATTTCTTCGTATTGCTCTGCTGTCATTAGCTTGTCTACTTGAGAAGCATCAGACGGTTTGATTGTAATCATCCATGCTTCTTCGTATGGAGATTCATTAACAAGTTCAGGGCTATCGCTTAAGTTATCGTTTACTGCTACAACTTCACCGCTAATTGGTGCGTAAAGCTCAGAAACTGTTTTTACTGATTCAACGCTGCCAAACGGCTCGTCAGCTTCTACTGTTGCTCCTACTTCTGGCAGTTCAACGAATACGATGTCGCCAAGCTCAGCTTGAGCAAAATGCGTAATACCTACGCGGACAACGTCTCCTTCTGTTTTTACCCATTCATGCTCTTCAGAATAACGCAAATCTTTTGGTGTACTCATCTTAATCCCTCCAAAATATGTATCGTAATTTGTTTATATAAAAAGCGCCTTCAACGTGGAGAACACTTTCTACAACCTAAAATAACTTCCTATTAACAGTGTAACGTAAAAGGTAAAAATTTTCTATTTGAAAACTTACTTCCACACGTCCTCAAACTGCTCTTCTTTGAAGCCAAGCGTTACTTTTTGTCCATCTGTTAGCAGCGGACGCTTAATTAACATGCCATCTGACGCAAGAATAGACAGCAGTTCGTCTTCACTCGCACTGCTTACTTTATCTTTAAGCCCTAATTCACGATATTTTTTACCGCTTGTATTAAAGAATTTTTTTAATTCTAAGCCGCTGTTCTGATAATAAGATTGCAGCTGCTCTTTTGTTGGCGGGTTTTCTACAATATGAATTTCTTCATACGCTACTCCGTTATCATCCAGCCACTTCTTGGCTTTTCGGCACGTACCACACTTTGGATATGAATAAAAAAATAATGACATTTCGTCAACCACCCTTTATTTTAAGCTTTTTTCGTATTTTAACACATCCTTTATCATTTACCTAGATAGAGGCTTCTTAAACAAAAAGGAGCTCGTAAAACGAGCTCCTTTTTCCCTTAAACTGTGAACTTCTCTACTTCTAGAAGCGTTTTTGCAATCTCGCGCTTTACGCTAATCACATTGATTGGTGTATAGCGCGTTAACTTGCGAAGAGACGAAAGCATGACTCTAAGCGTATCACCTTGTTCAACGCCAATTAACGTTTCTTTTGCATCTGCTTCAATTCGATTAAATGCTTCTTGGCAAAATACTTGCGTATATTTTACTTTTAAGCTGTTTTGATCTGCTCCTGTTTTGGAAATGGCTTTTTCAGTACGTAAAACAGTAGATTCCATTGCATATACGTTACTAATCATATCAGAAATATTAACGAGAATTTCTTGTTCTTTCTCTAATTCTTTACCGTATTTCTGTGCAGCTAGGCCTAAAAGCAAGAGCGCAATTTTCTTCCCATTTTGCACAAGCATTTTTTCTTGATCTAACGGCTCATTCCCTACTTCCTGCGGCATAAGCATCATCAATTCTTCTTGAAGCGTTTGTGCTTTTTGAAGCAGCGGAAGCTCTCCTTTTAGCGCTTTGCGTAAATACGTGCCTGGTACTAAGAGACGATTAATTTCATTTGTTCCTTCAAAAATACGGTTAATGCGGGAATCACGATACAGGCGCTCGATTTCATACTCACTCATAAAACCATAGCCTCCGTGAAGCTGGACGCCTTCATCTACGATGTAGTCAAGAGATTCCGTTGCAAACACTTTGTTTAATGAGCATTCAATAGCATATTCAGCAATGGAAGCGGCAATTTGTTTTCCGTCTTTTTGCTGTTCTTCTGAAAGCTGGCCCATATGGTCTTCAAAAAGTCCTACCGTACGATAGACGGAGCTTTCAGTTGCGTACAATTTAGAAGCCATTGTTGCTATTTTTTCTTGGGTTAATGAAAATTTAGCAATGGGCGTTTTAAACTGCTGACGCTGGTTAACATATTGAGACGTGATTTCTAACGCACGTTTCCCTGCTCCAACTGCTCCAACTCCAAGCTTGTAGCGCCCAATATTTAAAATATTAAAGGCAATCACATGCCCTTTGCCAACTTCACCTAACACGTTTTCTTTTGGAACAAGCGCATCTTCAAGAATCAACGTTCTGGTTGAGGAGCTTTTGATTCCCATTTTCTTCTCTTCCGGTCCAACCGAAACACCTGGAAATTCGCGTTCAACGATAAAAGCAGAAAATTTATCGCCGTCGATTTTCGCATACACCACGAACACATCAGCAAATCCGGCATTCGTAATCCACTGCTTTTCTCCATTTAATACATAGTGTGTGCCTTCTGCGTTAAGGCGAGCTGTTGTTCGAGCACCGAGGGCATCGGAACCAGAACCAGGTTCTGTTAACGCATATGCTGCTATTTTTTCCCCAACTGCTAAAGCAGGTAAATATGCTTGCTTTTGCTCTTCTGTTCCAAATAAGACGATTGGCAATGACCCAATTCCTACGTGAGCACCATGAGTGATGGAAAATCCTCCTGCTCGAGACATTTTTTCAGCAATTAAAGCCGAGGTAATTTTATCTAAACCGAGTCCACCGTATTCTTCCGGTACATCTGCACCAAGCAAGCCTAATTCACCAGCTTGTTTTAATAACTTTACAGAACGGTCAAACTCATGCTTTTCTAAATATTCCACTTGTGGAAGGACTTCATTTTCTACAAATTCATCTGTCGTCTTGGCAATCATCTTTTGTTCAGATGTATAATCCTCCGGCGTGTAGACGCGGCTTGCATCGCCTTCTTCAATTAAAAAGCTTCCACCTTTAATCATTTGTTTTGTTTTATTTGACATGTTCATATCCCCCTTTGAAATGATTATGCTAACAATTCAAATACACCAGCAGCTCCCATTCCTCCGCCAATACACATCGTGACAATTCCAAACTGCTCATTTCGACGCTGCATTTCGTGCATTAAGCTAAGAGTCAGCTTAGCTCCGGTACAGCCTAATGGATGACCTAAGGCAATAGCGCCTCCGTTTACATTTACTTTATCTTCATTAATATTTAATTCACGAATAACGCCAAGTGCTTGAGAAGCAAATGCTTCATTTAATTCAAACAATCCAATATCAGAAAGCTCCAGCCCTGCTAGTTTAAGAGCTTTAGGAATGGCAGCTATCGGGCCAATCCCCATTACTTCAGGCGGAACTCCTCCAACTGCAAATGAGCGAAACTTAAGCAAAGGCTTTAACCCTTCTGCTTCAGCTTGTTCTTTATCCATTAGAAAAACGGATGCAGCTCCGTCACTTGTCTGCGAAGAGTTTCCAGCTGTTACGGATCCTTTAACCGAAAAAGCTGGACGAAGTTTTCCTAATACGTCCGCAGTTGTGCCGGGACGAACTCCTTCATCTTGAGAGAACATCAGCTTTTGTTCACGGAGCTTATTGTTTTCATCCACTTTTCGAAGCGTCACTTCCACCGGAACAATTTCGTCGTTAAACTTCCCTTCTTGAAGTGCTTTTGCTGCTTTTTGATGGCTGCGTACAGCAAACGCATCCTGGTCTTCACGTGAAATGCCGTATTTCATCGCCACTTGTTCTGCTGTATGCCCCATGCCCATATAATATTCCGGCGCATTTTCAACCAGCTGAACATTCGGACGCGCTACGTTTCCAAACATCGGAACAAAACTCATTGATTCTGCTCCTCCAGCTAACACTGCTTTGGCTTGCCCTAGCATAATTCGTTCTGCACCGTAGGCAATACTTTGCAAACCTGACGAACAATAACGATTAATCGTTATTGCTGGCACCGTATAAGGCAAACCCGCAAGAGCGCCAATATTTCGAGCCATATTCAAACCTTGTTCTGCTTCAGGCATCGCACAACCAATAATTAAATCATCAATGGGTCCTTCGTATCCGCCTGCTCGGCGAAGAGTTTCTTTAACCGCAATGGCTCCCAAATCATCAGGCCTAACACTTGCCAGTGAACCTTTTTTTGCTTTTCCGACCGGTGTCCTAGCACCTGCTACAATAACTGCTTCTCTCATTTTTTCTCCCCCTTAATTACGCAGTGGTTTTCCTTTAACTAACATGTGCTGCATACGTTCTTGAGACTTCGCTTCTCCAACAAGGCTTAAAAATGCTTCTCTCTCTAAGTCCAGCAAATACTCTTCATCAACTTCCGAACCAAACGCTACACGTCCTCCGGCTAACACAAATGCTAACTTACTAGCAATTTTATAATCATGTTCTGATATATATCCTGAATATTTCATGGATTGAGCTCCTAGCAGCAACGTTGCATATCCTGTTTCTCCAACCACAGGAATTTTAGTTCTTACAGGTGGTTTATAGCCCGTGTCATGTAAAGCAAGGACTGAGTTCTTCGCATCATTCAGCAAATGATCTCCGTTTACGCTGATGCCATCATGGCGGTTTAAAAAGTTTAGCTGTCTAGCTTCTGCAGCAGAAGCAGATACTTTTGCAGTAGCAATTGTTTCAAATGTTTTATTGGCAATTTGCTGAAGATCGAGCGTTACACCGTTCGGTAAACCATTTAACTGTTTGATATAAAGCTCCTTATTACCTCCTCCACCAGGAATAAGTCCGACTCCTACTTCTACAAGGCCCATGTAAGTTTCAGCAGAAGCTTGGATTTTAGCTGACGGTAAGCAAATTTCTGCTCCGCCTCCAAGAGTCATCGCAAATGGAGCTGCAACAACCGGCTTTTCGTTATATTTCACCTTCATCATTGCCTGTTGAAATTGTTTAATGACAAATTCAATTTCAAAATAATTGTCATCTTGTGCTTCCATTAAAATCATAGCTAAGTTAGCGCCAACGCAGAAATTTTTCCCTTGATTTCCTATGACCAGTCCTTTATAGTTCTTATTCACTTCTTCAAGAGACTGATTTAATAAGCTAATAATATCTAGCCCGATTGCATTGTTAGGAGAGGTGAACTGCAGGCACGCCACATCATCTCCTAAATCAATTAAACTCGCTCCGCTGTTTTCTAAAATGACATTATTTTGAGAACGTAAAGATGACAGGTGAATCACCTTTTTATTTTCTTTTACCGCTTTATACTCTTCATCTTCGTAGTAAAGCGTTTGACCTTCCATTTCTTTATAGAAGCTTGTAAATCCATTTTCCTGCATTTGTTTTACCCACTGCGGAACCGCTAAACCAGACTGCTCCATCTTCTCAATTGACTTTTCTAAACCAATTGCATCCCACGTCTCAAAAGGACCCATTTTCCAGCCAAATCCCCACTTCATAGCTTGATCAATGGCCACGATATCGTCGGCGATTTCATTTTTTAACTGTGCTGCATATACAAGAACGGGACTGATCACATTCCAAAGAAGCTGTCCGGCACGATCATCAGAATATATAAGCGCTTTCATTTTATTTTGCAGCCCTTTTGCCTGCTTGCTTAATTCGGTAGAAGCTGTTTTTAACTTCTTTCTCTCAACGTATTGAAGTGTACTAGGATCAAGTTCTAAAATTTCCTTGCCTTTCTTTAAAAAGAAGCCTTGCCCCGACTTGCTTCCCAGCCAGCCATTTTCCTGCATTTGTTTCATAAATAAAGGGACATCGAACACTTCTTTTTCTTTGCCTTCTACTTTGTCAAATACATTGTTGGCCACATGAATAAATGTGTCTAGTCCCACTACGTCTAGTGTTCGAAACGTTGCGCTTTTTGGTCTTCCAATTAAGGGGCCCGTCACAGAGTCAACTTCTCCCACGCTGTAATTACCTTTTAACATTTCTTGAACGGTCACAAGTAAACCGTACGTACCGATACGGTTGGCGATAAAGTTAGGCGTATCTTTTGCAATAACTACTCCTTTACCTAATACATCTTCACCAAACGTTTTCATATATTCAACAATTTCTGATTTTGTGTCATGAGTTGGAATGATTTCTAATAACTTTAAATAACGCGGTGGATTAAAAAAGTGCGTTCCTAAAAAATGCGCTTTAAAATCTTCTGAGCGTCCTTTAGCCATTTCGTGGATCGATATTCCTGAAGTGTTTGAACTTACAATACTTCCTTTTTTTCGTACACTGTCAATTTTTTCAAACAACTGCTGTTTAATATCAAGACGTTCCACTACTACTTCAATAATCCAATCACAGTCGCTTAACTGCTGTAAATGATCTTCAAGATTTCCTGGCGTAATCAACGATAGTGATGACTTAGACGTTAAAGGCGCCGGTTTTTGCTTCGTTAATTTAGCTACAGCAGTTGTACTCAACCGATTTCTCACTTGCCTATCTTCAAGCGTTAGCTGTTTTTTTTCCTCGTCTGCTGTTAATGAAGTTGGAACCACGTCTAGCAAAAGCGTTGGAATTCCTACATTTGCTAAATGAGCTGCAATTCCAGAGCCCATAACTCCGGAACCTAAAACGGCGGCTTTTTTTATGTTCATAATTATCCCCACATCCCCTTTAATATATTGAATGAATGATCATTCATTTTATGCGTAAAAAAAGAGAGTCACTGTTAATCTCTGTTTTTACTATAAAACATTTTTTAAATTTTCGCAATATATTCACAATATTATCTCTAACTATTTTTAATGTGTTTGGTTATCTTAATACACAGGAGGTGATTTTGTGAGCAAATTAAAGAAGGATCCATCGTCAGCAGGCGTAAGCGCAGCAAGCGTTAAAGGAAATGCTGGACCGGTCAATGAACCGCACGGACGCGGCAAAAAGACGTCTCAAAACCAGCAGTACACAAAGCATAACACTCAAGAACATTAACCTCAAAATCGAACATGAGTAATCGAATCATGTTCGATTTTTGATTATTTCTTACTTTGTCATCACGACCATTTCATTATTATTTTTTTACGATTCCTTTTAAGACAAATGCGACATTTGCAGGTCTTTCTGCAAGGCGCCTCATAAAGTACCCATACCAGTCCGTTCCATAAGGAACGTACACTCTCATTTTATATTGTTCTGCTACGAGCTGAACTTGCCTTTCTGATCGAATCCCGTATAGCATCTGAAACTCAAACTGATTCATTGAAATTCCATGCTTTTTAACAAACTCTTTTGTATACTGAATGATTCGTTCATCGTGAGTAGCAACTGCTGTATAGTGACCGTTTAATAAGTGAAGTCCAATGATGTTTTGAAAGTTTTCATCTACGTCTTCTTTATCAGGAAACGCGACGTCTGGTGCTTCTTTGTACGCACCTTTCACTAACCTTAATTTAGGAGCATAAGCATCTAATTCACGGATGTCACTTTCTGTTCGATATAAGTATGCTTGAAGCACCGTCCCTACGTGTTCATACTCATTTTTTAATTGTTTAAATAGCTTAATCGTCTTGCTGCATCGCCTATAGTCCTCCATATCAATCGTCACAAATACGCTATATTTTTCCGCTTCTTGAAGAATACGCCGCATATGATGAAGCGCCAAATCCTCTGAAATATCCAATCCCATAGACGTTAATTTTAAAGAAATTTCTGAATCTAACCTTTCTTTGTGTATAAGGTGAATGGCCTTTATGCATTGAGCTGCAGCATGGGCAACTTCAGCTTCACTTTCCACAAACTCGCCAAGATAATCAATCGTTACTTTTAATCCCTGTTCATTTAGCTTTTTTATCACACTAACAGCTTCATCGATGGTTTCCCCTGCAACAAATCTTGCTGCTCCAAAACGTAAGCCATAGCGCTTAGCCAGCTTTGTTAACTTTTTGCTTTTTGATAACAATAAAAAAAAGTTTCTTATCGTTTGTTCCAAAGCAACCCCCCGCCTTCACTTGTCATACGCCTCACAAAATTTATTTAATTATCATTAATTTTACCATTTTTCAAACTAGATAGGCACCCTTTATTAACGTATGCACACAAAACCAAAAAGCGACCGGGAGCTTTTGGATAAAAAAACATCCATCAGCTTCGTGATGAATGTTTTTATTCTGGTTTTCGCTGTGACGCTCGATGCGCTTCATTCAGCTCTTTGATTTCCTTTACAATCTCGACCATTTCCGCTTTTGCTTCTGGATATAATTGATTCCAATGCTTGGTTAAAGGCGGCATGGATTTTGAGATATGGTTGTAAAGTGCCCACATTTTTACTTTTTCTTGTAGCTGCTCGTCACTTTCGCCGACCATTAGTTCTGTATACTTTTCAATCAAACCGTCGAATTGCTCTTGAAAGGTTTTATTCATGCACAATCACTCCTTTCTTTGGTTTACAAATAACCGGACACGTTTGACAATAAGTCTCTTTAGCTCCTGTTTGGTAAGATAAACAGCACGTTTGCCGAACCCTTATCTCCTGCTTTTGCTTCTTTACATATGGAGGAGGTGAACTGTACCGAGAAAGCGGATTATGATGGTATGAACCAAAGTGATGACCCTCAGCTTCTTCCAACACGTATCGTAAATTCTTTTGCACTTGCACATTTTCTATTTCTTCATTTGCTAAAAGCAAATCGTAAAGCCAGTGGATATAAACAGCTACGTTTTCCCACAGCGTCAGCTTCGAGATTTTTGTCACTTTATGCAGCGATGACCATATCGGCTCAATGTGATGAGCAAACAATTCATCAAGAAGTTCATCAAGAAGAATCTTCTGATTGTCCTCTGTTACTTCTTTCGTCTCAATTTCTGAGATAAACACTTTTGGCAGCCACATCGTTTCAGCGTCTTCTGTATGCAACGAAACATTGTTAGTCGATGCGTTTATCTTTTTTTGAAACACAATAAATGAATACAAAGCCGCCACCACAACAAAGCTATACCGCTTCGCTAACATGGAAGCAGCTGCTCTCAAGTTAGCAGCCTTCATCGTGTGTTGAACCCATAGCAGCTGCACCCTCAACGTGCTTTCATCCATGCAGCTGGAGGGAGACAACCTGTACAGCGAGTTATCTTTAAACGTACAGCGGAATTTTTCTGCTAACTCGCTTTGCTCTTTCTTATTGAGCATGCTGCGTTTCAACGCGCAGCTTATTCACAATACATCGTCCGCGCCCATGAGGAATACAAAGAGGCGTTCCAAATAACGGATCCACCGTCACTTCACAGTTCATATTAAAGACTCGCTGTACTAAATCGCAGTTAATGACTTCTTCTGGTCTTCCCTGTGCATAGATTTTTTTATCTTGAAGCGCCACAATATGATGAGCATAGCGGCAGGCTAAGTTTAAATCGTGCAGCACCATTACGATGGTACGATTTTCTTTTTCATTCAGTTCAAATAACAAGTCCAAGATCTCAATTTGATGTGTCATATCTAAATACGTTGTCGGTTCATCAAGTAAAATAATATCCGTATCTTGTGCTAATGTCATGGCAATCCATGCGCGCTGGCGCTGTCCTCCAGAAAGCGAATCAACTTGACGATCAGCCAAGTCTGCTAAACCTGTTGCCTCGAGTGCATTTTGTACTTTTTCTTCATCTTCTTGAGACCACTGACGGAACCAATTTTGATACGGATAGCGCCCTTGTTTAACAAGCTGCAGCACGGTCAACCCTTCAGGTGCAACAGGACCTTGTGGAAGAATTGCTAGCTGCTTTGCAATTTCCTTTGTCGGAAGAGAGGAAATTTTAGAGCCTTCTAGTAAAATAGAGCCGGCATGTGGTTTCAATAACCTTGCTAGTGAACGCAGCAACGTAGATTTTCCGCATCCATTACTGCCGATAAAGACCGTAATCTCACCCTTTGGGATGGTAACGTCAAGCTCATCTATAATCATCGCTTCTCCATATGATAATGTTAGCGATTTTGTTTCTAACGAATGCATGCGAATCGCTCCTTCTACAAAGAATGCTATACGTTTCTTTGTTTGTATAGTAAATAAATGAAGTACGGTGCGCCAATTGCAGCTGTAAATACACCTGCTGGCACTTCGATTGGCAAGAAAAATGTTCGGCCAATTAAATCTGCTGCTGTGATTAAAATCGCTCCGATTAATGCCGATAGCGGTATTAAAGCGCCGAATGAAGAACCTACCAGCTTTCGGGCAATATGTGGAGCAAGCAATCCTACAAAGCTAATTCCGCCGGCAAATGCAACGGCGCTTCCTGTTAAAGCTGTACTCATCAGCAATAGTGCCAATCGATTTTTTTGAACGCGACTTCCAACGTTAGTCGCAATTTCTTCACCTAATTCTTGAACATTTAAATTGCGAATCATTAAAATCGTAATTATAACCAGCCCTATTGTAACAGGAACTAGTACGGAAACACTGGCCCAATTTGAGCCATACACCGTTCCTGTGATCCAAATATTTGCCTGACTGGCGCGATAGATAGGACCCATAATCATAAACAGCGTGGTCATGGCTTTCGTTAACGCTGTTAATCCAATTCCTATTAATACTAGTGTAATAGGAGAGACGCCATTTTTCCAGGCAAACACATAAAGTAAAAGCGCCACTGCCACTGCACCTAAAAATGCGCTAACAGGCATCCAATTAATACTTACGGTTAACGAGTTGCTTTTATCACTAAATAGTGTCAAAAATAACACTACACCGACTGACGCTCCTCCTGTTAATCCAATTAAGTCTGGTGAAGCAAGCGGATTTCTCACAAGCCCCTGCAAGATAGCGCCTGCAATAGCTAGGCAAATACCGGCACAAATGGCAACAATAATGCGTGGAAGTCTAAAAGATGTAACAACTAATCGTTCAAACTCCAATCCATGACCCGCTAAAATGTTAATCACACGAAGTGGATTAATAAATAAGTCACCCGTACCTGCACTCAATAAAAAGAGAGCAACAAGTGCAGCTGAAAATCCAATAATGATCAGAGCTGCTTTTATGTTAACCAAAAATGAAATTCTCTTTAAGCGAAGAGATAAGTATGTTTTCATGACGCCTTTGCCCCTTTCCTTGCCATATAGATAAAGAAAGGCGTACCAATAACAGCAGTCATGACTCCAACAGGGATTTCTTGAGGCATAATGACATACCTGGCTGCAACATCGGCTAATAAAATTAAGATGCCTCCGGCAACCGCACTATAGGGAAATACCCAACGATAATCTTGTCCTACAATTGCTCTTACAACATGAGGAACAATAATTCCGACAAAGCTAATCGGACCGGCTACTGCAACGGCTCCACCAGCTAAAATGGCAATAATGATGCCGCTTATAATTTTGACAAGAATCGTTCTTTGACCTAATCCTTTAGCTACATCTTCACCAATCGTTAAAATATTAATTTTTGAAGCGATAAAAAACGTGACAATGATTGCTGGTACTATATAAGGCAGTATGCCATACAGCATTTCCACCTTGCGTCCTTGCACAGATCCAGCCAGCCAAAAAAGAACTTGATCAAGCGAAGATTCATCCACAGCCAGCAGTCCTTGTGTTAAAGAAGAGAAAAAGGCTGCAATAGCCGCTCCTGCGAGCGTCAATTTAATAGGCGTTAATCCTTCTTTTCCGAGGGATCCAAGAAAATAGACAACCACTACGGTTAATGCCGCTCCTACAAATGCAATCCACGTAAAAGCTTGAAGTGAATTGACCGAAAAAATCATCACTGCAACAACAATAAAAAAGCTGGCCCCAGCGTTCACACCAATAATATCCGGTGAAGCAAGTGGGTTTTTCGTTAACGCCTGCATCATTGCTCCTGCAATTCCTAAACAAATACCTACCACAGCACCGATTATAGCGCGCGGCAATCGAATATTTTGAATAACTATGTGCTCATTCGAACCGTTAAACGCTTGAAAAGCTTCAAATGCTGTCTTGATACTTGTATCTGTGTATCCGAGTACGATACTTAATCCAATACAGATTAAAAGCAGCATGATTCCAATGATGAGCCCCATTACTTTCATTTGAACACTGCGTAGCATCATTTTCATTGCTCTCCTCTAAGATGATTCCTATATATATCTAACCTTTAGTTTAGGAAACATTGAAAAAAGTGTCAATGATTTTGAGAATCATTTTCAATTTTTAATTGACACCGCTTAAAAGTTAGAATATTATCTTAATTGTTAATGAAAATCATTATCACTTATAAGGGGGAAAAGATGTGAATACATATTCTAAAGGCAAGTTGTCATATTTGTTATCCATTCTTACCATTATGACACTGCTTGTGCTGGCAGCCTGCGGTAATTCAAACAGCGCTGACGATGATAAAAAAGAAAAAACTGAGGGTTCTGGCGAAACTTATACAGTAAAACACGCAATGGATAAAACAGAGATTAAAGGAACGCCTAAACGAGTTGTCGTTTTAACAAACGAAGGTACTGAGGCTCTTCTTGCAATGGGTGTAAAGCCTGTTGGTGCTGTTCAATCATGGTTAGGAAATCCGTGGTACGACCATATTAAAGGTCAGATGAAAGGTGTTAAAAGTGTGGGTACAGAAAGTGAGCCAAGCTTAGAAGCAATCGCTGCTTTAAAGCCTGACTTGATTATCGGAAATAAAATGCGCCAAGAAAAAGTATACGACCAGCTTAGTCAAATTGCTCCCACTGTATTTTCTGAAGAACTGCGCGGAGACTGGAAATCAAACTTTAAGCTATATGCAAAAGCTGTAAATAAAGAAGAAAAAGGTAAAGAAGTATTAGCTGACTATGACAATCGCGTAGCAGATTTAAAAAAACGCCTTGGAGATCAGTTAAAACAAAAAATCTCAGTTGTACGCTTTACAGCTGGAGACGTTCGTATTTATCATAAAGATTCATTCTCAGGCGTTATTTTAGACCAGCTTGGATTCGCTCGACCTGAGTCTCAAGACAAAAATGATTTTGCTGAAATGAATGCAACAAAAGAACGCATTCCGGCAATGGACGGCGACCAGCTATTCTACTTCTCTTATGAAACGGGAGATGGCGAAGCAACGAAGCTTGAAAAAGAATGGATAAACGATCCGCTTTTCAAAAAGTTAAAAGTAGCTCAAGAAGACCATGTTCATAAAGTAGATGATGCTACTTGGAATACAGCAGGCGGTGTATTAGCAGCTAATATCGTACTTGATGATATTGAAAAAATCTTCTTAAATAAAAAACAACAGTAATAATATGAAAGAAAGAGCTTCGACGAATCGAAGCTCTTTTTGCATGTATAATGTATTTCCTTTCATCGCACACTAACCGTGGTCTCACTTTATTAAATAGGAGTGGTGAAAATGAATTCAAAAAAACAGCCTAAAAAGCAGCCTAATACAAATGAAATGGCTGACCGCCAGTTCGAAACAGAAGATTATAACCGACAAGATGCACTCTCACAAGGCCTAGCAGAAACACATGAGCAAGTAAGCGACGCCTATCAAGAAGGATCATTTGAAGATACAGATCGTTAATAAAAAAAGAGCTGACTCTAAGTCAGCTCTTTTTTACTTTGAATGCTGCCATGCTGTTTTAGGCAATGACATGGACATCCACTGCTGGCGCTTTGATTTATCAATCGTTACTTTCTTTGCTTTAATTCCTTGTTGAATCAGCTGTTTCATTAGTTTATCAATTGACTTCATCGCTATTCACCTCAAAAGCGGAAATTTGTTTTGCTTCTACTCTTTTACTTTTTTGCGCTTAAACTTCATAAAAAACTCATAGACAATTGGAACGATAATGAGCGTAAGCAGCGTAGAACTTGTTAGTCCTCCGATTACCGTAACCCCTAGCCCTTTTGAAATAAGGCCTCCACCTTCAAATCCAAAAGCCAATGGAAGCAGTGCACCAATTGTTGCAATAGCTGTCATTAAGATCGGGCGAAGACGTGTCATTCCAGCTTCTAGTAACGCTTCACGCGTCGACAGACCCTCTTGCTCTTTATGAATCACGCGGTCAATCAGCACAATTGCATTTGTTACCACAATTCCAATCAGCATAAGAGCTCCAATCATCGAAGAAATGCTGATCGTTTCTCCAGAGATTAAAAGCGCCACTAGTGCACCAATGAGTGTAAATGGAAGTGAGAATAAGATAGCAAATGGTGCTAGCCCTCCACCAAATGTCAGTACTAGTACGAAGTACACGATACCGATGGCTGCGAGCATAGCAATTCCTAATTGACTAAATGAGTCATTGATTTGCTCTGATGCTCCGCCAAAGTTAATATCCATATCACTTGGCAAGTCAATTTTCTTCACTTCTTTTTGGACGTTAGAAGAAACACCGCCTACATCGTCACTCTTAATATCGGCACTTACCTCTGCATAAATTTTATTATCACGGCGAGTTACCGTATTCGATGTTTTACCTTTTTTAATGTCGACAACTTCATTTAATGTAACTTCCTGTCCAGTTTGAGAGGTCACTTTTGTGCTTGAAAGTTCAGCAAAAGTAGAGAAATCCTCTTTTTCTTTTGGAAGGTATACGTTAATTTCATTTCCGTCTTTTTGGATAGTTGTTAATACTTCACGCTGTCCAAGGTTCGAAATTTGCATGCCAATTTGACTGGCTGACAAGCCGAGTTCAGCGGCTTTCTTTTGATTCGGTACTAGCGTATATTCATCAAACGTATCTGAAAGCGTAGAATCGACATTTTTCAGTTCTTTATGCTTTTCTAAAACATGCTCAACTTTATCAGCATAAGGTTTGATTTCATCTAAGCTATCTCCGTAAATAAGGACGTTTAATGAATTATTGCTGCCGCTAGACGCCGTATTCATTGAGCCCCATTCACCTTGATTCGCTTGTTTATTAAGAGCTTTTAATACTTTATCCTGCTCTTTATCAAAGTTTTGTGTATCCTCGTCATATTGCACAAATGTTAAAACGTTATTTTTGCTTCCCGGATTAAAAGAGTTACCTTCGCCGAACGAATACTGAACCGTTTTGACACCATCTCGCTTCATCAAGTACGCTTCTGCGCGATTTGCTGCTTTTTCTACGTCGCTTTGAGACTGTCCGGCTTTCGGTGTATACGTAAGCGTCAGCGTTTTTTCTTGATCAGATGATAAGAAGCTCACGCCAATAGAAGGAACTAAGAATAAACTTCCTACTAACAGTAGTACGGCTAACCCAAAGGAAATAAGCTTATGGTTTAGCGTCCAGTTCAAAATTCGCTTATATCCGTGCGCTAGTTTGCTTGGTTTTTCTTCTTTTACTTTTACATTTGTTTTAAATAACGAATGAGCAAGCATTGGCACGAGTGTTACCGCTACTAGCAGTGATGCTAACAGTGCAAAAACAACGGTTAATGCAAACGGTAAGAATAGCTCTCCTACCGGTCCTTCTACTAGACCTAACGGTAAGAATACGGCCACGGTTACGATTGTAGAAGAGAAAATTGGAACAAACATTTCTTTCGTCGCCGCGACAATTAAATCTTTTCCTTTAAGCTTTTCTTCCTGATAAGCCATGCGGCGGTAAATATTTTCAATAACGACAATGGAATCATCTACAACCCTTCCGATGGCTACAGTCATCGCTCCAAGCGTCATAATATTTAAAGAGATATCCATTGATTTGAGCGCTAAAATGGCGATCAATAACGAAAGCGGAATCGAAATAACGGCAATAATCGTTGAACGAATATCACGTAAAAATAAAAGAATAATAATAACCGCAAAGACCGCACCGATAATAGCTTTATTTAGCATCGTATGAACAGAATCTTCAATCGGTTTACCTTGATCAAAAATATTGTCAACGTGAAGGTCTTTGTTTTTCTTTTCTAGGCTATTCATTTTTTCTTTAATATCATTTACAACATTTACTGTGTTCGCATCCTTCGCTTTGACAACTTGTACAGCAATGGAAGGTTTTCCGTTCGTGCGAGAAATAGATTCTGCTTTCCCCGTCACTTTAATATCCGCAATTTCTTTTAATTTCACAGTTGGAATAGAAGCTGCGGATGGCGCCTGCTGCACGGTGCCTTGTGTCTGCTGCTGGCTCATTCCTTGTTGCTGACCTTGAGCAGCTCCTTGACTAGGCACAGCTGGAATCTCTAAGTTTTCTAAATCTTTTTCTGTTGTCATCTTTCCGTCTACCACAACAGATTTTTGAGATCCATCCATCGTATACGTGCCAGCCGGCACTTTTGCATCGGATGCTTGGATAAGCTTTTTCACCGTATCTTCATCAAGTCCCAGCTGCTTGAGCTTGTCTTGTTTGAATACAAGTTCTGCTTCTTCAACTTGTTCTCCTGACACACTGACCGAAGAAATCCCCTGCACTTTTTCAACTTGTGGAACAACGGTATTTTTTACATACTTCGTTAAGTCTTCTAATGATTTTTTATCATCTGAAACACTTAATGAAATAATCGGAAAATCACTAATGCTTTGTCTTGAAACATTTGGTTCCTCGACATCATCTGGCAGATCTACGTTTGAAAGAGCTCGCCTAACTTCGTCTTCTGCCTTTTCCATATCTTTACTAAAACTATATTCAACTTGAATGGTAGCCATATTTTCATAAGAAGATGAGCTAACTGTGTCAACGCCGCTCAGTCCCTGGAGCTTTTGTTCAATCGGCTTACTCACCTTATCTGCCACTTGTTCCGGAGTGGCTCCCGGATAAGTTGCACTGACTGTTACAACAGGCGTTGAAATATCAGGAATGGTCTCTAGCTTCATATTAAACCCTGAATACAGCCCTGCAATAATGACAAAGAGCGTTAACAGCCATACTGCAAATTTATTTTTCAATGAAAATTTAATAAACTTCCCCAATGCATATCCTCCTTCAAATATATGTATACTAATAAAATTGACTGATCGGTCACAACAACTTAAAATATAAATGACTAACTAGTCAGTGTCAACCCTAAGCAGGTTCTCTCCTGACTTGTTCATAATAAAGACATATTTATAATAATCGTTTTTTAAAGGAACTGACTCTCGTTCTCAACTTTGATATATACCTTTATCTTTTTTAGTGTATGATACTATTATCTAACGAAATGAATGGCCAAATTGTTCAATAAAGGAGGTAGAAGACATGAAGGAAAAAGAAAAAAGAATAATTGAAGCTTCGATTAAGCTTTTTGCAAAAAAAGGATTTAATGCTACCTCTGTGCAAGAAATTGTAGATGAATGCAACATTTCAAAAGGTGCGTTTTACCTGCACTTCAAATCTAAGGATGCACTTTTATTATCAATTCTAAACTTTTACTATGAAAAGCTCTTTAGCTCTGTTTATGCTCTCGACGAGGAAGTAAACGATGCCCGCAGCCGCTATATGAATCAGCTCATCTATTTCTATGAATTTATTACGGAGCACAGAGATTTTATTATCATGCAAATCCGTGAAAAATCTATTCCCTTTAACAAAGAAGTGGAGACCTTTGTTCATAAAATGCAGCGAGAAACGTTTTACTTCCATCGCAAAAGCCTCGTTAGCGTATACGGAGAAGACGTAACTCCTTATATCTCGGATTTAACGAAAATGATTGAAGGTATTCATCATTCCTTTTTAGAAATTATTATCTTCAATCAATTCGAGCTTACATTTAAAGAAGTAGCGCAGTACATAATGGACCGAGTTGATGTATTAGTAGAAGATTTATTAGCTAGAAAACCTCGTCCCCTTATTCCTGCTTCTTTTGGTGAAGATATATACGGAAAGGAACGAACGACTTTTCTCAGTAAAAATGAGCAGGTAAAACAAGCTCTTGAGGAAATTAAACATCTGCTAGACAACAGCGATCATATTTCTGATGAGCACGCAGACAGCTTTCACATTTTACAAACGGAGCTAAAAAAAGATAAGCCTACCGCTGCTATTGTAAAAGGCATGGTTGGAAATTTAACGGAACTTAAACCGTTGGAAGAACCGCTTAATCTTTTAACAGCCTTACTTCAACAAAAATAACAGAAGGCTTCAACAAGCCTTCTGTTATTTTTCTGCTTTTGAACTAGATACTCCCCCAGATAACACGAACTTCATGGCTTCTTCCGGCTTAATATCTAACCATTCAATTTCTTCTTTTGGAATCAAAAAAGTAAAACCGGCTACTTGAAAAGTCTGTGGAACATAAACGGCTACGTGGTCTTTTAATGAATGAATCACCTCTTCTACTTCTTCAGAGGTCACAAACCCTATGACTTTCATTGACGTGCCGGGCATCGTCACTAAAGCGACTTTTGAAAATGACTTTTTCTCTCCAAGAAAAGATTGAAACGTATCTTTAATAACGGTATATAGCGTTTTAACAAGCGGTATTCTTTCTAACAACCGATCAATTAAGTTAATAATTTTCCCTGCAAAAAAACGAGTGGATAACCATCCTAAGAACGTAATTAAAACAAGCGTCGCTAAGATGCCAATCCCCGGTATATAATCCTGCTTCATATAGGGCTTCAATACGTTTCCTAAAATGCTGTCTAAAAAATTAAACACTCTTACTAAAATATAAATAACAAGGATAATAGGGACAATCGTTAAGAGTCCATTAATAAAACTTTTTATGATTGCTTTCATACAAACACCTCATTTTTTCTGACATACTGCTGTTCATTATACAATGGATTTGTTTTGCTGCGTCTCTTTATTTCTATTCGCACACGTATAAACTAACGACGTTTTATCAAAATAATAGATGGGTACATGAACATACATACTTATATATTTATTTTTGCGGAGGGATACAATTGGGACGTTTAGAATCAAAAATCGCAGTGATTACAGGATCAAGCTCCGGCATAGGAAAAGCAACTGCTGAACGCTTTGCGAAAGAAGGCGCGGTTGTTATTTGTGCTGATATTAATTTGGACGGTGTGAAAAAAGTAGCTCAAGAAATTAAAGATGCTGGCGGTGAAGCCCATGCCTACTATATCGACGTAGCTGAAGAAGAAAAAGTAAAAGAGTTCACAGCGGAAATTGAAAAGAAATTTGGAAAAGTGGACATTCTTTTTAATAATGCCGGTACAGACACAGAAGGCGGCAAGCTTCACGAATATCCAGTAGAACTTTGGGATCGCTTAATGTCTGTAGATTTGCGCGGAACATTTCTTGTAAGCAAATACGTTATTCCCCTGATGTTAGAAAATGGCGGATCGATTATTAATAATTCATCCGTATCCGGACTAGCAGCAGACTTAGACCGTTCTGGCTATAACGCAGCGAAAGGTGCTATTACCAACCTAACAAGAACCATGGCAATTGACTACGCTCGTGAAGGTATTCGCGTTAACTCAATTGCTCCGGGCACAATCGAAACACCGCTTCTTGATGATTTATCAGGCGCTGAAGAAGGAAAAAAATTTAGAAAAGCATATGAATGGGTCGATCCGATGGGCCGTCTAGGCAAACCGGAAGAAGTAGCCGGTGCTGTATTATTTTTAGCATCTGATGACAGCTCCTATGTAACAGGTGATTGCATTACTGTAGACGGCGGTCATATGGCGTATACATGGCCTGGAAAAATGCTTTACGATAAAATGTGAGAATAAAATTAGCTCTATACCATTAGGTATAGAGCTTTTCCGTTTGCATTTTTTCTTTAAAATAGACGTGACATTATGTCAAGACAAGTGTAAACTTAAAGCAAAATTCTTTGCTTCTAGGAGGAAGACATGAAAACAAAACAATTATCAGAACGTCAGCTTCTTGGCATCGCAGGGCTCGGATGGCTCTTCGATGCAATGGATGTTGGCATTTTGTCTTTTATCATTGCAGCTCTTCACGCTGAATGGGGACTTTCCCCTACTGAAATGAGCTGGATAGGCAGCGTTAACTCGATTGGAATGGCCGTTGGAGCTTTAGTGTTTGGGTTATTGGCTGATCGAATTGGACGAAAAACCGTTTTTATTGTAACTCTTGTTCTTTTTTCAGTAGCAAGTGGCCTTTCGGCTCTTACTACTACCCTTGCTGCTTTTTTAGTATTTCGATTTTTAATTGGAATGGGTTTAGGAGGAGAGCTGCCTGTTGCTTCTACACTTGTTTCTGAGACTGTGGCACCGGAAAAACGCGGTAAAGTGGTCGTCTTATTAGAAAGTTTTTGGGCGTTCGGCTGGCTACTGGCAGCGCTTATTTCTTACTTTGTAATCCCAGCCTACGGGTGGCAGCTAGCGCTTATCCTGACGGCTATCCCAGCGTTTTATGCCATTTATTTGCGCATCAAACTGCCAGATTCTCCTCATTTTGTGGAAACGACAAAAGAAAAGAAACCGTCGATTGCGGACAATGTAAGAAGCGTGTGGTCTAAGCCTTATCGTCAATCTACCATTATGCTGTGGGTTCTGTGGTTTTGCGTTGTATTTTCATATTACGGCATGTTTTTGTGGCTACCTAGCGTCATGGTCATTAAAGGATTTAGCTTAATCAAAAGCTTTGAATACGTATTGATTATGACATTAGCTCAACTGCCCGGCTATTATACGGCTGCTTGGTTTATTGAACGCATGGGCCGAAAATTCGTATTGGTCACCTATTTGTTAGGTACGGCTGCCAGCGCATATATCTTTGGAAATGCCGAGTCACTTTGGCTGCTGCTAACAGCAGGTATGCTGTTGTCTTTCTTCAACTTAGGCGCTTGGGGTGCTTTATACGCGTATACACCTGAGCAATATCCGACATCTATCCGAGGCACAGGAGCTGGAATGGCTGCTTCTTTTGGGCGAATTGGAGGAATTTTAGGACCGCTGTTAGTTGGATATATGTCAACGCAAGGTACATCTTTAACCGTTACGTTCTCAATCTTTTGTGGAGCTATTTTAATCGGTGTTGGTTCGGTTGTTTTTCTAGGAAAAGAAACCAAACAAAAGCAGCTCGCATAAACAAAGACGCTCTTTTAGAGCGTCTTTGTTTTGCTTATTATTTATTTTCTACCAGCTCTTTTTCACCTGTTTCTACTTCCACGTCACGCTGAGCGAACACTTTCTTAGCTACATTTAAAGCATTTAACACGCGAGGGAAACCTGTGTATGGGATTAATTGAATGATGCTCTCCACAATTTCATTCGGCTCTAGTCCAGCTGTTAAACCTGTATTTAAATGCAGCTCAAGCTGAGGCTCTGTACCCTGAGTGACCAATGATGAAATGGTAACTAACGCTCTCTGCTTATTCGTTAAACCGGGTCGTGAATAAATGTCTCCATAGGCAAATTCAATAATATATTTCCCAACGTCAGGAGCTAGGTCTTTTAAGTCTTCTGTAATTTTTAAATGAGTTGAAATATCATCATTACTCGTTAATGTATATTCCATTAATTTATCTAAACCTTTTTGATAACTATCTTGTGCCATGTAAAATCAACCTCCGTATTTTTTACTGACACCGCGCGGAATCAATGTTTGCTTTCTTGTATGTTTTCTACACTATCTACTTTAACGCACATTCTCTCTTTCGTAAAATACATATATTCAATACAACATATGCATTTTATCTATATAAAGCAGAATGCTGTTTATTCATATAGTGAAGAAATTGCTTAGAGGCATATGAAATATATTTATCTTTTTTTAAAATCAACCCTAAATCCCATGAAATTGAAGGGTTAGTAATAGGAACGGCTTTTACAATAGAGGAATCTACTTTTGCCGCAATGGACTGTGGAAAGATAGATACGCCTAAGTTTTCTGCAATCATTTCACCAATAAAATCCCATTGAGAGCTCTCATAAGCTACGTTAGGTTCAAATCCCGCTTTTTGACATGCCTGAATAAGTCGGTCGTGAAGCGTAAAGTCTTCATTAAATAAAATAAATTTCTCTTGGGCTAATTCATTAATTTCCACATGAGTCTTAGAGGCTAAAGGATGGGAATGGTGAACATATAAAAGCATTTTTTCAGAGATAAAAGGATTAATATCAAAAAGATGTTCATTTACTGGAAGCACGGCTACACCTAAGTCTAACTCTCCTTTTTCTACTGCTTTTTGAACACGATTTGCTCCGTATTCAATAAGTTTAATCGTAATATCTGGATAGAGCTGCTGAAACCCTTTGATAATCTTTGGAAAGAACAGAACTCCAATCAATGGAGGAATTCCAATTTTAATCACTCCTTTTTTCAGATTCATCACATCATATAAATAAGTCGATAGCTCATCAATGGATGCCATGACTTTTTGTCCTTGCGCATACACCACTTCCCCGGCATCCGTTAAATCAATCTGTCGTGCGGACCGATCAATTAATTCTACTTCCAATTCTTCTTCTAAGTTTTTCACCATTTTGCTCAAGGTCGGCTGTGAAATATGGAGACTTTGAGATGCTTTAGTAAAGCTCCTTAATTTAGCGACTTCTAAAAAATAATTAAGCTGACGAATATCCATCTCTGCTCCTCCTATAGATAAAGCAAATATCTTTTATATTATTTATTCATTTTACCTATTATTTTTTAAGATATACAGCAAAAAATCCGAACGATTCATCGTTCGGATATACCTTCACCTAAAATACTTCTGTCCCGTCTTCTTTTACTACTATTATTTAAAATGTTTTAGCTGCTTGTGCTGCTTGCTCTAAGCCACTTTCAATAATTTCTTGCGCACGATCTGGAAACTGATTATGTCCTTCAATAATAACAGAGTTCACGTCCGTGATTCCAAAAAATTGAAGTACGCTGCTGACATATTTAACGGCCATTTCGACCTCAGCTGCTGGACCTTCTGAATATACTCCGCCTCGTGCATTTAATAACATCACTTTTTTATCGCCTAGTAATCCCACCGGACCTTCTGGCGTATACTTAAACGTTTTGCCTGCTTGATTTAAATAATCAAAGTACATATGAAGCACGGCCGGCACAGTAAAATTCCAAAGCGGAAAGGCAATAACAATTTTATCTGCTCTCACAAATTGTTCTAAGTAGTAATTAGCAGTTTCTGCTGCTTTGTTTTCCGCTGCCGTCACTTCTAGCCCTCTTGCTAATTTAAACTGACCGTTTATCATGTCGGCACCTAAATAAGGAAGTTCTTCTTGAAACAAATTTAGCTCTATTATTTCTTCACCTTGGTGCGATTGTTGATAGCTTTCTAAAAATGCATCATATAATTTCACGCTAACCGCTTCACTTGCCGATCTGTCATTTGCTTTTATAAAAAGAGTATAACTCATACTAAAACCTCCACTGATTGTTGATACTCTTATTTTATTCGCTTTTTTCGTGCGTTTCGAACGACTTTATAATGAAATACCTTCATACTTTAGTCTGAGAAAAATGAAACGATCCAAACGATTTATCGTTCGGACCTTCCTTCTACTAAACTAATTTTTTCTAATCTCCTCATTTCACAGATGAAACGGGAAGGTGAATCACAACTTCCGTTCCTTGTTCTTCTTCACTTTTAATAAAAATCTCGCCTTTATGCTGGCGGACAATAGTTTGTGCAATCGATAGTCCAAGCCCCGTTCCTCCCGTAGCTCTGCTTCTGGCTTTATCCACTCGGTAGAAACGTTCAAAAATATGGGCAAGATCTTCTTTTGGAATGCCAATTCCATAGTCTTTTACTTTGATAATGACATCTTCCTGCTTTTTTTCAACGGTCACTTCGATTTTATCCGTACTGTATTTAATTGCATTATCAAGCAAAATAATCAACACTTGCTTCATTTTTAGTTCATCCACTTCAATCATAATGGGCGTTTGATCATAATGAAGAACTAATTCTCTTTTGTATACTTGCTGCAGCTGCTTAACGATTTGTTCAAAAATAAGAACAAGATCTGTTTGCTTCATATCAAGCGTTTGTTCTTTTTCCACACTTGCCAGATCAAGCAGCGTTTCAATCATTTTTTGCATTTTGGTTGCTTCCGCATAGATGGTGTCGATCGCATCCAGCGTAATTTCTTCATTTTTAATCCCTCTTCTTCTTAATAAATTAGAATAACTGCGAATAACGGTTAGAGGGGTTTTTAATTCATGAGAAGCATCGGAAACAAACTGATTTTGCTTTTCAATATTTTCTCGCAAGCGGTCAATCATATGATTAAAGGTAACGGTCATTCCCTGCAGTTCATCTCTCGTTTCCGTTTGAATGAGGACCTTTTTAGGAACACCGCTCTCTTCGATCTCTTTCATCGTTGTGACCATATTTTTAATAGGATGCATAATGACGCGTGATAACCATCTTCCTCCTAAAAGAGACAATAAAATGGACACAAGCGAACAAAAAATCAAAATTGATAGCAAAATGTCTTTACGGGTTTCAAAACCAGTCAGGAGCTCACCAATCTCAAGCGTTTCAACGACTTGATTATTGACTTTGACAGGCATGCGAATAACCAATACCTGCTTTTCTCTGATTTTGCGAAGTTTCACCTTTTTTTTCTTTGAAAATTGGGGCTTAATTTTCACCAGATGAGGATCATTTGATACTTGGTTAATGACCGTAGAATTTTCTGAAACTGTTCGGATAAATGAATGGTTGGTTAAATAAAATTTTAGTAACTCCGGCGAGAGCTCCACGGAATGATCTTGCTGACCTTTTTGAATAATCTCGCGTGCTTTTTCGAATAAAATGTCCTGTTCCATATTCACCGTAGATTTAGTAAAGGAGAAAAAAACAACAATGTTCATGATTAATAAAATAACCACTAGCCATGCTGTTGTCAGTAAATTAATCTTCGTCGTGATCTTCATGTTTCTCCTCTTTCATCATATATCCTACGCCTCGCACCGTATGAATGAGAGAAGTAGAAAAACCTTCATCTACTTTTTTTCTTAAGTGGCGAATATACACATCAATTACGTTCGTTTCTCCTTCATATTCATAGCCCCAAACGTTTGTGAGAATTCCTTCTCTCGTGACAATTTTATTTTTATTCGTAAGCAAATATACAACTAAATCATACTCTTTCGGTGTCAGCGTAATGGATTCGTTGTTTCTAAGGACTTCCCTTGTTTCAAGATTAATAGTCAAATCACTGATCGTTAAGAGCTCCGCTTCAGCTTCTTTCGTTCCTAATGCTTCTACGAGCGAACGATAGCGAATACAAGAGCGAACCCGTGCTAACAGCTCTTCAATTTCAAACGGTTTTGTAACATAATCATTAGCCCCTTGATCTAAGCCCATTACCTTATCCAGCGTCGTATTTCTGGCAGTTAATAAAATAACTGGCGTAAATACTTCCGCTTTCCGAAGTCTTCTTAACACCTCAATACCGCTCAGACTTGGAAGCATCACGTCTAGCAAAATGAGGTCATATTGAGCGGATGTTGCCGTCTCTAACCCAGCTTTCCCGTCGTACTCAACATCTACTTCATAATCTTCAAATTCCAATTCAATCTTTAACACTTTCGCAATTTGCGCTTCATCTTCCACAATTAAAATTTTCTCTTTCATGTTATACACCTCTCACCACATGTCTTAAGTGAAAGAATAGCTTCTTTAGATAAAAAAACAACACCTTTTTCAAAAGATGTTTGTTTTTTTATCTAAACCCTACTTTTTCAACATACTTGTCTTTTAGCTTATCCTTATTGTTTGTAAACATGAATGTTTTACGCATGAAGACCAATCGTTTGCTTTTCACCTAAAATCCAATTGACTACTGCTAAAAGTTCTTCAGGCGTTTGTGCTTCGATTTCTTTATGATAAGCAGCAATGGCGTTATATAATGTGTTCATTTTATCAGCATCCTGCAGCACTTCCTGCAGTTGACTTTCTAACGATTGATCCGTCTTTAGTTCTTGAACTAAGTTTTGCTCTGTCAAATAGCGTAAATTCACCTCTTCTTGACCCGGTAAAGCAGAATGAACAAAAATCGGTAAATTTTTGCGAAGAGCTTCACTGACCGTGATACCACCTGGCTTTGTTACGATAGCATCTACTTGTTCATACAGTTCATTCATTTCTGTGCGTGATGAAATGTACGGAATTGGTGTAACGTGCTGTAATTCCCATCCCTTGATTTCTTCATATAACTTTTGATTTTTTCCGCATAAGACAAAGTAATGAAAATGGCGCGCATCTTTTAAATCATTGTAGAAATCCATAATATTGCCTAAGCCGCTGCTGCCTCCGGCAATTAAAATATTTTGGTTACCATGATGCTTAACAGTTCGTGTTTTTGTTATTTCTTCATGTACCGGTATCCCTGTGACCATCATATTTTGAAGTGGAATTTCACTTTGAGCACGAAGCCCTCTTCTTACTTCTTCACTAGGAAGAAAGTGAAAGTCAATCTCTTCTTTTCCCCATAAATTATTAATAAAGAAATCCGTGTAGACATTTATAATAGGAACATCACACTTGCCTTTTGCTTTTAATTGACTGAGCAAATAAGAAGGAAACCCATGTGTGCATATAATTAAATCCGGATTTTCTTCTTTAACTAAGTGCTCCATTTTTTTTGCGAATACGTGATGATACCATTTGAATGAATGAACAGGCGGTTCATAAAAGAGATGTTTGTATGCCATATTGTACGTTTCTGGAGCATAACGAATCCATTTCAAATATGTGCCTGTGACCACTTTTTCTAATAGTTCGTTTGTATAGCTTAATAAATCTATTTTTTTATAACAAATATTTGTTGTTCTTCTTTCCAATATATCCATTAACGCCTCTGCCACTTGATGATGGCCAGAAGGCATTTTTAGAAGAGGTAAAAATAAAACCTTTTTCAACTGTTTCATCTCCTATTCTAAAAGCAGTTTCTTCCTCTCCTTTTTATATCATTAAATGCCCTTAAATTTCGAATTTTAATTGATTTTTAATGTGAAATTCATCGTTTTTTTAGAGTGTCAATCTAAACTAAGAGTGAAAAGTACTGCATAAGGAGAAAACAAATGAACCTCAATTACGAAGTATTTCAATGGATTAACTCGTTTGCTGGTGAATCCAGCGCAATGGATTCTGTCATGATTATCATCACGAATAGCGTTCCTTATTTTATAATGGCTTGTTTGCTTTTGCTTTGGTTTAGCGGAAAAACAGAAAGAACAATTTATCACCGTTATACGGCTTTATACATGTTGTTTACAATTGTACTTTCTCTATGTATCAATGAGGTCATTCACCTGGTGTATTACCACCCGCGTCCGTTTGTGACTCATCACGTTCATAAGCTGATTCCGCACCCGGCTAATTCATCTTTTGTGAGTGATCATTCGATTTTAGTCTTTTCTGCTGCTTGGATCATGTGGTTACGAAAAAACAAATGGAGAAGCATCATTTTTATATGGGCTGTCATTTCGGGCCTTTCACGTATTTACGTAGGCGTTCACTATCCAGCAGATGTACTTGGAGGCATGGTGATTGCGGGAGCTATCGGATGCTTTATTATATACGTTTCAGCTAAAACAGCTCCTCTTATTCAGCGATTATTCTGGATTCACGATTTGATTATCAAGCGTATTCCGTTTCTATCTCCCTATACGCATGAACAAATTAGCAAAAAAATCATTCAGCTTAAAGAGGCTGAGAGAAAAATAGTTTAGCTGAAATGAAAAACGAACCACTAATCAAACTGTTTGATTAGTGGTTCGTTTTTTTTGTTATGGTGAACGTAGATTTTATCTGTTTCGTTCCTTCCAGCAGTTGATTGGAGGGCAAGGCGAAGACTCCTGCGGGAACAGTGGAACAGGTGAGACCCCGCAGGAGCGCAAGCAACGAGGAGGCTCAGCGGCCGAGCAAGCAGTCCAGATTATATATCCAGATTGTTCGCCTTTGGATGGGATTCATTTCGTTACGTCTCAGCCTCTTTCTTTATTATTTTTAAAAAACAACGTTCACTTTCTTGACTTTCACTTTTATTTATTTTATATTAGTTGATGTATCAAACATTGATGTATCAAATATTAATTCATCAATAAATATTATAGAAAAAGGGAGCGACTTTCTTGTCACATTCATGTTCTGAAAAAGCAAATGTTCTGTATGCTCTGCAAGAAGTTAATAAACAAATTAATCAAAAGTTTGAGCATTGTACCGGTGTTAGCCAATCACGTCTTGATATTTTACATCAGCTTTATGAAACAGGTGAAATGAGTCAAAAGGCGCTTCAACAGCAAGTAAACATTGACAATGCTGCAATTACAAGGCATTTAAAGCAGCTCGAAGAAAGAGATGTTGTATCACGCCGTAAAAACCCTGATGACAACCGCGTAACATTTGTAAAGCTTACGAAAAGCGGACATGAAAAAATCGGTGCATTTCGAAACGAAAAAGCTCGCTTTATTGATGAAGCATTTAAAGATTTCAGCGAAGAAGAACAGCTGCTGCTTTCCAAAATGCTCGAGCGTTTAAAAGTAAACATTTCGGCCATTGAACGGTCATAACATTTTTAACATAAAGGAGAGTTCATCATGACACAAACAAAAACACTAAACAATGATTTCCAAGATATTATTACAGGGCGCAGATCTATTCGTTATTACGATCCATCTGTCAAAATCAGCCGCGAAGAAATGAAAGAAATTTTAACAGAAGCGACGCTAGCTCCATCTTCTGTTAATGCACAGCCTTGGCGCTTTCTAGTAATTGATAGCCCTGAAGGAAAAGCAACATTAGCTCCGCTTGCTAAATTTAATCAGTCACAAGTAGAAACATCAGCAGCTGTTATTGCGATATTCGGCGATTTAAAAAGTGAAGAAAATTTAGATGAAATTTACGATAAAGCTGTTGAACTAGGCTATATGCCACAAGAAATTAGAGACATGCAAATCCCTAAAATCAAAGCGCACTACGCAGCTGCTTCTGAAGAATTAAATAAAGAAACAGTATTAATTGACGGCGGTTTAGTATCCATGCAGTTAATGCTTGCTGCACGTGCTCATGGTTATGATACAAACGCTATTGGCGGTTATGAAAAAGATCAAATTGCCGATGCATTCGGTTTAGACAAAGAGCGCTATGCACCGGTTATGTTACTTTCAATCGGCAAAGCAGCAAATAGCGGTTACCCGTCTGTACGTTTACCAATCGAAAAAGTAGCTCAATTTAGATAATAAAAAAAGGTGCTGTGTATTCAGCACCTTTTTTTATCCTCCACTAACGGGTGGAATAAATGCGACGGTATCTCCCGTTCCAATGGCTTCTTCATCTGTTACAAACTCTTCGTTGACTGCTGTCATCGTTTGCTCCAGAGAGGAAAGTTTATACGTTTTTTGTACATATTTCTTTAATTCCTTCACTGTTATATCTTGCTTATCAACTGTTACTTGTTCCACTCCAGCCTCTTCACGTATAGCAGCAAAAAATAAGACGTTAATCATTTTCACATCTCCTTCAATGGCTTTCCTTCAGGATATTCTTTCGTTTCTAACTGATCTCCAATCCATTTTGTTCCGTCTTCCCAAAATTCTTTTTTCCAAATTGGCACAATTTGCTTAATACGTTCAATAGCATACTCGTTTGCTTCATAAGCTGTTTTGCGATGCGGAGAAGAAACCGCAATAACTACTGCGACTTCTGTTATATCAAGCTTCCCGATTCGGTGAGTAATAGCTGTCAACGCATCGGGCCACTTTTCCTGAATTTCGTCACCAATTTGGCTAAGCATTTTCACTGCCATTGGCACATAGGCTTGATATTCAAGAGAGAGCGTCTTCTTGCCTTTTGTAAATTCTCTTACCGTTCCAATAAATGTCGTAATAGCTCCCGCGTCTCTTCTAGAAACTTTTTTAATTATTTCATCTACAGCAATTGGCTGATTTACTACTTCAAATAAGTGCTGGTTCATCTTCTTTCCCCCACTTCTTTCAATAAAAAATTAAGATAAAGTTCGTCTTCTTGTAAATGAAACATTGGATATGCTCGCTGCACTTCTTTTTTTAGCGGAACGTGACTAATCACACATATAATATTGGTTAGAGAGGAAAGCAGAACAAGATCTTCTTCACTTCGAATCAAGACTGCTTTTGGATAGGATTCTTTTTTATATCCTTCAATAAAAATGACATCTGGCGAGAAAAATTGATAAAAATCAATCAGCTTTTTTAGGCTCCAGTCTTTACTATCTGCCGTAAGCTGAAGGATTCCACCTCCCTCTACACCTGCCACATCGGCACCTGCTTGCTGGTGGCGATGACTGTCTTTTAGCTCACTGCTGCTATCTGGAGGTCCGCCGTGTCCATGGTGCTTAATAGAACCTACACATAGATTGAATTGTTTCGCTCTTTTAATGAGCTTTTCCACTAAAGTAGTTTTTCCGCTGTTTTGAAATCCAACTACTTGTAAAACGGTACAACAAGCTACCAAGGCCATTCACTTCCCCGCACGTCATCTAGCAATAAGACGTCAACCAGCATTCCTTCTTTGTATCCTCTCGTCCCTCCAGGAAATATAATTAATGTATCCGCATGAGCTAAAGAAGAAACAGCACTAGATTTTGTAAAGCTTAATGGAGAAGCAATCAGCTGTCCTCCCCTGTATGAAAGCCTGCCAGATACAAATCGCATAAAAGGATTTGGCTTTAAGAAGTCCTTTCCTAACAAAGCTTTTTCTTTCCGAAGATGAGGGGCGCTTTTACCCGCATATGTACTGATTACCGGACGAGCCAGAAGTTCAAAACCGACATAGCACGCTGTAGGATTTCCCGATAAGCCAAATAAAAGCTTTTCTCCCATACGAGCAACCGTTGTTACACTGCCTGGCCTCATCGCAATTTTATTAAAGAGAACTTCGGCTTGTAATTGCTTATAAACATCTGGTAGATAATCATAGTCTCCTACTGAAACGCCGCCCGTCGTAATCAGCATGTCCACTTCTGATAGTGCAGATTTTACCGCATTGTAGCACTCACTTAAATCATCGGGCATGATACCAAAATAGTTCACTTCGCCTCCAGCTTTTTCAATTTGCGCACGAAGCATATGAGCATTGCTATTACGAATTTTGCCTCGTTCAACAGGATCACTCACTTCCACTAGTTCACTTCCAGTTGCAAGTAATCCAACTACAGGCTTTTTGAAGACAGCTACGTTATCATAGCCAAATGTGGCTAAAAGAGCAGCTACTCCCGGAGTGATATACGTTCCTTTTGAAGCTAACACAGTGCCTTTTGTTGTTTCTTCTCCTTGAAAAGAAACGTTATCTCCTCCGTTAAACGAACGCTTGATTTGAACGATCGGCTGATTGTCTTTCGTATATTCTTTTGTTACTTCAAGCATCGCAACCGCATCGCAGCCTTTGGGAATAGGAGCTCCTGTCATAATACGCACAGCCTGCATCGCCCTGACTGTATGTTCAAAAACAGAACCCGCTCCTATTTCTCCTCGAACAGCCAGTTCTACTGGATGAAGTGATGATGCTTCTTTCGTATCTTGCGACCGAACGGCAAAACCATCATATGGTGAACGATCAAAAGCAGGAATATCATGATCTGCTATTAAATCTTCAGCTAAAAATCTGCCGTGAGCTTCTTCAAGCGCAATGATTTCTTGCTTTCTGTTTTTTGCATACTGCATCACTCGTCCAACGCATTCTCCGACAGGGATAGGAGTTCGCTTTTCTCTCATTCTTTTCACTCCTTTACTCATCCTAGTAAACGATAATATAAGCTTTTCGCAAATTGAATATCATTCGTTCCATGAATAAATACACGGCCATCTTGAAAAATTACAAAGCGCTGCTCTGGAAGCTGACATGAGAGAAGGTATGGATTGCGGTCCACTTTCCCCTGTTTTTTTAACCGGTTTTCCAATTCATCGAAGTTGTACAAATGACGCTGCGAAGGTCTGATTTGAACCGTCTCTCTGCCGCACAGAACTTCTGTTTTAAGCTGATTTTCATACGCTAGGTACGGATATGTTCGAGTCGATCCGCAAGAAGAACATTTATCACTTTTCATTTTGCCCGTCTTAAATTCAGCATGCTGATTATTCCAGACGTCAAAGGTTAGAAATGTGTGGCGCAAAGCTTCAACATCTTCGACTAAAATTTTTAATGCTTCGGTTATTTGATAGGCTGCCACGATTTGAACAGCGGGACTGATAATTCCTGCTGTCTCACAGGTTGCTCCTCCGACAGGCACTTTTTTTAATATGCAGTGCAGACAAGGGGTTACATTGGGGATAACGGTATAAGTGGCGCCATAACTCCCTACACATGAGCCGTATATCCAAGGAACTTCATGCTTATGTGACAAATCATTTAAAATAAAACGGATGTCGAAGTTGTCTGTCGCATCGATAATCACATCAGCTGTTTGGACGATATTTTCTAAATTAGCAGGCTGAGCATCCATCACCAGCGCTTCAATCTTTACTTCCGTGTTTATTTGACGCAAACGATTTTTTGCTGCTACAGCTTTAGGTAGTTTGTTTTGCGCATCTTGTTCTGTATAAAGCTGCTGACGCTGTAGATTACTCCATTCCACATAATCACGATCTACAAGAGTCAATTTTCCAATTCCAGCACGCACGAGGGCTTCGGCGCTAGCGCTGCCTAGAGCCCCTGCACCTACAACTAAAACATGCTTATTTCTAATTTGCTGCTGCCCTTTGTTTCCAACGGGCTGGAAAAGCTGCTGACGTGAATAACGTTCTGTCACTCTTTTCTCTCCCTTTCTCATTCAATCTCTGACTTCACTGTCTATTCCTTCGTCAAAGATATTTCTTTAAAAACATGCTATTATACACATAAAGCTACGCTGCTTCACGGAGGCTTTTTTGCATAAATATACAAATATATTTTGATGGAGGTATTTAATAAATGTCCATTGCCGGCATTGTATTAGCAGGAGGAAAATCTTCTCGCTACGGTCAACCAAAAATGTTTGAAACCTATAACAAGAAATCATTTTACGAATATAGTATAGATGCATTAAAAGACAATCACGTCACACCTATACTGGTGTCTACCAACCAAGATTTACTCCCTTATTTTCAAAGAAAGGATGTGGCATTTGCAGTTGAAAAATGCCCGTATCAAGGACCTTTATATGCAATTCATCACGCTTTAACTGCCATCGATTGCTGCGCTGAATGGTTCTTTATTCTTTCTTGCGATATTCCTTTTATTAATGCTGAGTTTGTTCATCACATGATCACACTGACTCAAACGGACTCACCTGACATTGTTCTTCCTGTTCAGCCTGATCACATTCACCCGCTTCTAGCAATCTATCACCGTAGAACGCTTCCTCTTATTGAACAACTCGTTACACAAGGTGAAAGAAGGCTTACGCAATTATTGAATCAGACAAACGTCCTTCGCGTGCCTTTTTCAGCAGAAGATCCCACTTTTATAAATGTGAATCATCGCAGTGATTGGCACGTATAAAGCTTTTTTGAATTATCCACCAATATGGGACATTTCCACTTTTTCAGCGCCTTGGACCTGTCTTCCGTTAGCTCGTTCGGCTGAGTAACGATCTTTCCGATGATTCCAGATATCAGAAATCGTGTCACAAACAGTATGATCAGATGCTTCTGATCGTATCAGTTTGCGGAGGTCATATCCTTTTGACGCGAACAAACAGGTATAGAGCTTTCCTTCAGCCGATACTCTTGCGCGTGAACAAGTGGAACAGAATGAATCTGTGACAGATGAAATGATACCAATTTCCTCTTCTGTCCCGACGTATCGATACCTGGTGGCTACTTCCCCCGTATAATGAGGTGGAATTTCTTCAAGAGGCATTTCTTGTCCAATTATATCCAGAATTTGTTTCTTTGTTATAACCTCATCCATTTTCCATCCGTTTGCATTTCCAACATCCATATATTCAATAAAACGCAGCGTATGTTTTTTGTCTTTAAAATATTGGGCCATCGGAAGAATATCTTGCTCATTCTTACCTTTTTGAACAACCATGTTTATTTTGACTGAAATCCCCACAAGAGCTGCTGCTTCTATTCCTTCTAATACTCGTTTTACGCTTCCTCGGTTTCCATTCAGCTCTTGAAATCTCACTTCATCAAGTGAGTCTAAGCTAACGGTCACTCTTGATAATCCCGCTTTTGATAAGGCTTCTGCATGCTTCTTTAACAGTGAGCCGTTTGTTGTTATCGCAATATCATCTATACCCTCAATTTGCTTCAGACGATTGATTAGATCTGGCAAGCCTTTTCTTAGCAGCGGCTCTCCTCCCGTTATACGCACTTTTTTTACTCCTAGCGATGCGAATAATCTAGTGAGTCTCTCTAATTCATCAAACGAAAGAATGTTTTCGGCAGGTAAAAATGGATAGTCTGCCCCAAAAATTTCTTCAGGCATACAATATCGACAGCGAAAGTTACAGCGATCTGTTACTGACAAACGCAAGTCTCGTAAAGGACGCTTTAAAGTATCAACTATAGCGTATGACATCTGCCTCATCTCTCCTCTCTCTAGCTGTCAGCTTCTCCACAGCAGATTAACTCTCTTTTAAAATTCTTTCCGGGCATGTATAAATATTCAACGAATCATTTCGAATAAACCCTACCGTTGTAATTCCCAATTCTTCTGCTAGATTTAAAGCAAGTTCAGTCGGAGCAGATTTTGAAAGAACCACTTCACACCCGATCTTCGCTACTTTCAACAAAATTTCTGACGAAATACGGCCGCTGAAAACGACTACTTTATCTCTAATTGAAATATGGTGTTTTAAGCAATACCCGTATAGTTTATCTAGAGCATTATGCCTGCCAATATCCATTCTGCTAAGCATAAAGCCATTTTTATCACAAATAGCAGCGTTATGAACGCCACCCGTTTCTTGAAACGTAGCAGCAGATTGCTGCAGCTTATTCATCAATTGAAAACAATCCTTAATTGAAAGTTCTACCGATATATCATTCATTTTTTTAGCAGTCAGCGCATCATTTATAAAGACAAACCCTTGTCTGCTCGCCCCGCAGCAAGACGTGATATATCGTTTATTTTGAAGGTTTTGAAAATACGGGTTTAATTTATCTATTGTAACATGAACATACCCTTCTTTTTCTTGAACCCATATGTTTTTAATGTCTTTATATGCTCGAATAACCCCTTCAGATGCTAAATAGCCAATGACCATATCTTCAATGTATTGTGGGCTACATACCATCGTGACAAACTCTTCCTCATTAATTTTCACAGTCACAGGAAACTCCGTTACGATTTTATCTTCTACGCTTTCCATTTGACCATTTTTAAATCTAAGAACTGTACGCTTCTTAACGGTCGAGTTCATGTGATGTCTCCTTTTTCAAATAATGTTTTTATCAAAAACGAATACGGAAACCGCTATATTTTCTTTTATTTTCATATCTGAAAATAAATTAACCAACTTTGCTCCTACCAATTCTTCTAGCCCTTCCGGCGGATTCGATGCATATACATCTTGGATCATTTTTGTTCGAGCTAGATGAACCATGTCACATCCTTCAGCAGTGCTTGCAATAAATGTTTCTGTCGGAGTTAAATTTCCATACAGTGTTGAGACAGCCATATTTTCAACAAAAACCGTATGTATTCTTTCCGGTCCTTTTCCAAATAAATCTTTTCGAAGCTTCCGAATAATATCATTAAATTCATGAATAGTTTTTGACATAATCAACGCTCTCCCACCGATTAAAATTAAATTGTGCATTTTATTCCTACAGTTTTTTTATCATAAATCAACACTTCAAAAAATAAAAGCCTAAAATCTTTGCAGCAAAACTTTTGAAGAGAGTTGGGTATTTAAAAAAGTTGTGCATTTAAAAACGTAGCGATATAATTATAAATAACCGAGATGGAATAATAATAATGAATTGTTATTACTCTATCACTTTTTCTTAACGATATAAATGGGCCGGATTGGCATATTAGTAAGACCTGCTAGTAAACTATTCCACCATGATTGCACTTCCCTTATTTGATTAGGCGTGTGTATTCATGGTGGTTTTTTGTTTTTATATAAAGGAGGAAAACAAATGAGTCGTGAAACCATCACTGTTCATATAAATGGCAACGAATACAAGGCAGCTTCAGGCTCTACTATACTCGAAATTATTAATCAGCAAAGTATTGAGCACCCTCAGATTTGCTATGTGCCTGAAGTGGATCCTATTCAAACTTGTGACACATGTATTGTTGAAATGAATGGCGAGTTAGTTCGTTCTTGTTCTACCAAAGCTGAAAACGGCATGAAGATTGAATTACAATCAGCACCCGCAAAAGCGGCACAGACGGAAGCAATGGATCGTTTATTAGAGAATCATTTGCTATACTGCACCGTTTGCGATAATAACAATGGAAACTGTAAATTACATAACACAGCCGAAATGATGGAGATTGAACATCAAAAATACCCCTATACGCCAAAGGCCTCAGAGAATGAAGTCGATATGTCTCATCCCTTCTACCGTTATGACCCTAATCAATGCATTGCTTGTGGACAATGCGTAGAGGTTTGTCAAAATCTTCAAGTTAATGAAACACTCTCTATCGACTGGGAAGCGAAACGCCCCCGCGTTCTCTGGGATGACGGTGTAGCAATCAATGAATCTTCTTGTGTGAGCTGCGGTCAATGTGTAACAGTATGCCCTTGTAATGCATTAATGGAAAAATCCATGCTTGGAGAAGCTGGATTTATGACTGGACTTCCAAAAGACGTTTTAAATCCAATGATTGATTTAGTTAAAGAAGTAGAACCTGGATACAGCGGAATTTTTGCTGTTTCAGAAGTAGAAGCAGCTATGCGCGAAACACGCACAAAAAAAACAAAAACTGTCTGTACATTTTGTGGAGTGGGATGTTCATTTGAAGTTTGGACAAAAGGTCGTGAAATCCTTAAAGTTCAGCCTAGCTCTGATGCTCCCGCAAATGCTATTTCAACCTGTGTGAAAGGAAAATTCGGCTGGGATTTTGTAAACTCTGAAAAACGTATTACTAAGCCTTTAATCCGAAAAAATGGCGCATTTGTAGAGTCGTCATGGGAAGAAGCCCTCGACTTAGTAGCAAGCAGGTT
Organism: Priestia sp. SRI_019; assembly: GCF_057586255.1. NCBI lineage: Bacteria > Bacillati > Bacillota > Bacilli > Caryophanales > Bacillaceae > Priestia > Priestia sp. SRI_019. The sequence continues at coordinate 105,459 of NZ_JBYCZN010000004.1, forward strand.
AAGCTCTATCAATCAGCAGTATGGACATGGATCAGTTGGTTTTATCTCTTCTTCCAAGATTACAAACGAAGAAAACTATGTTATTCAAAAGCTGGCTCGCCAAATGTTTGAAACAAATGACGTAGACAACTGCTCTCGCTACTGTCAGTCTCCTGCAACTGATGGATTATTCCGAACAGTGGGAATGGGAGGCGATGCCGGCACGATAAAAGACATCGCAAAAGCTGGACTGGTTATCATCGTTGGAGCTAACCCTGCTGAAGGTCACCCTGTATTAGCAACTCGTATCAAACGCGCGCACAAACTTCATGACCAAAAACTAATCGTCGCGGATTTGCGCAAAAACGAAATGGCTGAACGCTCTGACATTTTTATCAGTCCAAAGCAAGGTACGGACCAAGTATGGCTAATGGCTGTAACAAAATACATGATTGACCAAGGATGGCACAATGAAAAATTCATCCAAGAAAACGTCAACTATTTTGAAGACTTTAACTCTTTGCTTGAAAAGTACACGCTTGAATATGCTGAACAAATCACGGGTATTCCAGCAGCAACGCTCATTCAAATAGCTGAAATGATTCGAGACGCCGATGGAACCTGTGTGCTGTGGGGCATGGGCGTAACGCAAAATACGGGAGGCTCTGATACATCAGCAGCTATCTCAAACCTGTTGCTTGCTACTGGAAACTATCGACGCCCTGGAGCAGGTGCTTATCCGCTCCGAGGCCACAATAACGTCCAAGGAGCATGTGATATGGGGACTCTTCCTGCTTGGCTTCCAGGCTATCAGCACGTCACAGACTCAGTCGCCCGAGCGAAATTTGAAAAAGCATACGGTGTAAAAATTAAAGACAAGCCAGGGCTTGATAATATTCAAATGCTGCATTCAATTGATGAAGGAAAAATGAAGGCCATGTACCTTGTCGGAGAAGATATGGCTCTTGTTGATTCAAATGCTAACCACGTACACGAAATATTATCAAATTTAGATTTTTTTGTCGTCCAAGACATTTTCCTTTCGAGAACGGCTCAATATGCTGATGTTGTACTCCCTGCTGTTCCTTCTCTTGAAAAAGACGGAACGTTTACCAATACGGAGCGACGTGTCCAAAGATTGTATCAAGCATTACCAACGCTCGGTGACTCAAAGCCTGATTGGTGGATTGTTCAAGAGATTGCCAACCGCTTAGGCGCGAACTGGACGTATACACATCCTGGTGATATCTTTGCAGAAATGGCTAGTCTATCACCCCTATTCAGCCAAGCCAGCTACGAAAACCTTGAAGGCTGGAATAGCTTCTTATGGGGGAGCTTAGAGGGAAAAAGCACGCCGTTACTTTACGTCGATGGATTTAATTTCCCAGATAAAAAAGCGCGCTTTGCTTTATCACATTGGGTACTTCCTGCCGAATTCCCAGAAGAATATGATCTACACATTAATAATGGAAGAATGTTAGAACATTTTCACGAAGGGAATATGACTAATAAATCGAGCGGCATCCAATCAAAAGTACCAGAAGTATTTGTAGAAATTTCACCTCAGCTTGCCAAGGAGCGTGAAATTAAAGAAGGTTCGCTTGTCAGATTAATCTCACCGTTTGGAGCAGTAAAAGTACAGGCATTAATTACAGAGCGAGTAAAAGCAAATGAACTGTATCTTCCAATGCACTCTGTTCATAAAGATTCGGCTATTAACTTCTTGACGGGACCTGCAGTCGACCAACGAACAAATACGCCGGCTTACAAACAAACAAAAGTACGGATGGAAGTATTAAGTAAAGGTGGCGAAACGCCTTTACCGTCTACAAATCCGCGTAATAAAAAACGTCATCCTCAAAATGGGGTCGAGGTTCAGCGTAAATGGAACCGTCCTGGCTACGTCCATTTAACAAGTAAATAGGAGGAGAAAAGATGGCACAACCTATTACAGAAATTAAGAAACCTCTTCTAAGCGAGGAAGAAGAAAAACAACAAAAATTAGAAGATTTAACTTCTCTGCTGGCAGATAATGAAGAAGCGTTGAACCGTATTCTCGGTATTGTTGGCGAACTTAACGACATGGGTGTTCTTGAAGCTGCTGATTCAATGATTCAAGCAAAAGAAAAAATCTCAAAAATTGCGCTTGATCAAATTTCCAGAGAACCGGTAACCAATTTAATTAATACTCTTATGGGTGCAAGCAGCGGTTTGATGAAGGCAGATCCAGAGGTAACCGCTAAACTTGTAAATAGCGCAACGGCTGGTATGAACGAAGCGAATGAATATGTAAAAACAGGAAAAAAAATAAGTGCATTAGCTCTTATAAAAGCGCTAAACGATCCAGATGTCAATCGTGCAATTGGATTTGGGCTTCACTTTTTAAAAGGAATGGGCAAAGCGTTGGAAGAATAAATGAAGCAGCGACTTGAAAGTTTTCCCCTTTCAAGTCGCTGTTTTCTTTTTAGGAAGTCAAATTTTAAATGAACGTGATATAGTTATACTAAATTGCTTTACTACAACTAATTGAGGTGACACGATGCAACAATACTTTAAACCTTTATTCGCACTATTATTTTTAATTATGTTTACTGCTGCTTGTTCGAACGAAACAAATACAGATCAATCCGCAGCTCAGCACAAAAACATCAGCTTAACGATATCCGCTGCGGCCAGCTTAAAAGATGCGCTCACTGATATTCAAAAGCAATATGAAAAAAAGCATCCAAATATAGACTTAAAATTTAATTTTGGAGCTTCAGGGTCGCTGCAGCAGCAAATTACAAACGGCGCACCTGTTGATTTATTTTTTTCAGCCGCGGAAGACAAGTTTGATGCACTAGTAAAAGCAGGAGCTATCTCCAAGAAAAATGGTACTGACTTGGTTGGCAATGACCTTGTGCTTATCGTGCCAAAGAATAATACGTCTGCTATCACAAATTTTGAAGATCTATCAAAGCCGACTGTTCAAAAAATTGCACTTGGAATACCAGAATCCGTTCCTGCCGGACAGTATGCGAAAGAGACTTTTGAGCACATGAACCTCTGGAAAAACATTGAGCCAAAAACCGTCTATGCGAAAGACGTACGCCAGGTACTTTCCTATGTGGAGACAGGAAACGTTGAAGCTGGGGTGGTTTATAAAACCGATGCCTTGATTTCAAAAAAGGTGAAGATTGTCGCTACTGCAGAGAATAGCACTCACAAACCAATTGTATATCCTTTAGGCGTTATTAAGGATTCGAAACATCCACAAGAAGCAAAAGCTTTTTATCAATTTTTACAAAGTAAGACGGCTCTTGACACTTTAAAGAAATACGGTTTCACTGCAAATTGAGGCCGCTATGATTCAAGAATTTTTATCTCCTCTTCAGCTATCGCTTAAAATTGCATTAGTAGCAGGATTTGTCGTTATTATTTTAGGCACTGTTATAGGAAAACTGTTATCCAGGAAACACTTTAAGGGAAAAGTGATGATTGAAACGGCGTTAATGCTCCCGTTGGTGCTCCCTCCGTCCGTTGTTGGATTTTTATTGATTGTCATATTCGGGAAACAGAGCCTGCTCGGCCGGGCAATTGAATGGGTCTTTCAACAACCTGTTATTTTCACATGGTGGGCGGCTGTTATTGCATCCGTTGTCGTTGCGTTTCCGCTTATGTATCAATCTGCCAAAACAGGCTTTCAAGGCGTAGATTACGAAATTGAAGACGCAGCTCGAGTAGATGGTGCAAGCGAATGGACAGTCTTTTTCTTTATTTCCATCCCTTTAGCTTCTAAAGCCATCGTAACAGGAGGAGTGCTAAGTCTGGCAAGAGCACTCGGAGAGTTTGGAGCCACTTTGATGTTTGCTGGTAATATTCCAGGTGAAACACAAACTGTTCCTACCGCTATCTACGTAGCGATTGACTCTGGAAACATGAATCTCGCTTGGCTATGGGTTATTTCAATCGTCTTTCTTTCCTTTCTTATGCTGCTTTTTGTTCAGCTTAAACAAAAGTAAAAGGATGTCTCTTTGTGTAAGAGACATCCTTTTTACATACATCATAAATTAAAAAGGAGCTAATCAAATGCAGAACATACATTTGATTAACTCCTGTTATAAGTAAGGTAAACCACCATACAATATGTATTGGTGGAGACGGTGGGAGTCGAACCCACGTCCAGAAATATCGCCACTTAAGCGTCTACGAGTGTAGTTGGCATATTAATCATTCGCGAGCTGTTCTGCCTACCAACAGGCGTCCCAGTCGCTAGTCTGATTATTCTCTTCCTTCGTCCTCAGACGGCGAACTCCGGCGTAGCCCACTTAAAGTGAGTCCCTTACCCTACCACATGGGCGATGGAGGGAGGAACCGCTAAGCTACTATTATGCAGCTAAAGCGAAGTTATTGTTAGATTTGCCAGTTATTATTGGCGTTGATGTTTTAACGAGGCCATCTCCTCGACTCGCAACCTAAGCTCGAACTACCCCTGTCGAATCCGTAACGTCCCCATATAAAAGGGAGTCGGAATGTGTAAGAAAAAATCTTACATCAGATAGCGACTTCAGTGTGCAAAATGAAATCTAACTGATAACAATACTTATTATATCACAAAATGAGCATTTTGCAATTGTAAGATTTTGTAATGTTACATCTTTTGACGATCACGAAATGCTCGTTCGATATCGCGCTTCGCTTCTTTTCGCTTCAAGTCTTCACGCTTGTCATATTTCTTTTTACCCTTACCAAGCCCTAGTAAAACCTTTGCGTATCCATTTTTTAAATACACTTTTAAAGGAACTAATGAATAACCCGTTTCTTTTGAATAGCCAATTAGCTTGCTGATTTCACGCTTATGCAGCAATAACTTTCGTGTACGCAACGGCTCATGATTGTATCGATTTCCTTGTTCGTAAGGACTAACGTGCATATTGTGTAGAAATACTTCTCCGTTTTGCACACGAGCAAAAGAGTCCTTTAAATTTACACGCCCATTACGAATTGATTTTATTTCCGTTCCTTGTAGAACAATACCCGTCTCATATGTTTCTTCAATAAAAAAGTCGTGGCGGGCTTTTTTGTTTTGTGCAATTAATTTCCCTTCACCTTTTGGCATAAAACGTTCCTTCCCTTCAGCCGTACTTACGTATATGTATGATATTATGTATCATTTTACTGTATGGAAATCTAAACAACAACTAAAACGTTTAATGGAGCTGTTTTGAAGCAGAAGGAATACCCTTCTGCTTCACTGCTGTCGATTTCGATTATTTGCGCTTTTTCTTTTTGCGCTTAACGTTTGGGGCACCCTCGAAGAATCTCTTTTTCTTTTTCTTCTTTGGCTTTTGAGTAGACCACTCTTCATTTTTGCTTCGGCTGCCCTCGCGACCTTTTCCTTTATCATCTTTGCGTGACTTTTGTTTTGCTTTAATCACTTTAGGACGGTCTTTAGATAAGCGTTTGCGACTTTCTTTCATTCCTACAATAATAAAATCAACTGAACGCTCGTCTTTATTCACATCGGCAACTTTCACTTCAATTTCGTCTCCAATTCGGAAGACATTACCCGTTTTCTCTCCAATCATCGCATAGTGACGCTCGTCGTAACGATAATAGTCATCTGTTAAGTCACTGACGTGAACTAAACCTTCAATCGTATTTTCTAGCTCCACGAACATTCCGAAGTTAGTAACAGAGCTAATAATACCATTAAATACTTCCCCAACTTTATCAGCCATAAACTCAGCTTTTTTCATATCGTCCGTTTCTCGCTCAGCGTCAACTGAACGACGTTCCATATTAGAAGAATGCTCAGCAACATCAGGCAGAAGCTCGCGCCATTTTTCTTGCGTTTGCTGATCTGTTTTTCCTTCAATTAAATACGTGCGAATGAGACGATGAACGATTAAATCCGGATAACGACGGATTGGAGACGTAAAATGCGTATAGAACTCAGCTGATAAACCAAAGTGGCCTAAACTTTCTGCTTCATATTTCGCTTGTTTCATCGAACGAAGCATAACAGTTGAAATAACCATCTCTTCAGGCGTACCTTTTACTTCTTCTAAAATATCCTGTAGCGCACGCGGATGAATATCGTTTCCTGTTCCTTTCACCGTGTAACCAAAGTTTGTAATGAACTCTAAGAAACGAGTAAGCTTCTCTGCATCTGGATCTTCATGAATACGATAAATGAACGGTACGTTCATCCAGTGAAAATGTTCTGCTACTGTTTCATTCGCCGCTAGCATAAATTCTTCGATTAGCTTTTCAGCAACCGAACGTTCACGCAAAATAACATCGTGGGGATGGCCATCATCGTCTACTAATACTTTTGCTTCTTTGAAATCAAAATCAATGGCACCGCGATCCATTCTTTTTTTACGAAGAATAGCTGCCAGCTTTTCCATACGCTCAAACATCGGAACGATTGGCTCGTAGCGTTCTAACACTTCTTCGTCTTTATCCACTAAGATTTTGTTAACGTCTGAATACGTCATTCGTTCTGTCGTTTTGATGACACTTTCAAAAATCTCATGTTTTACTACTTCACCCTGTGGATCGATTTCCATCTCACAAGAAAGCGTAAAACGGTTAACTTTTGGATTTAATGAGCAAATTCCATTAGATAAACGGTGAGGAATCATCGGAATAACTCGGTCTACTAAATAGACGCTTGTTCCGCGCTCTGCTGCTTCTACATCAATCGGAGAACCTTCTTTAACGTAGTGACTTACATCTGCAATATGGACGCCTAATTTGTAGTTTCCATTTTCAAGCTCTGTAACCGTTACGGCGTCATCCAAATCTTTTGCATCTGCTCCGTCAATGGTTACAATAACTTGATCACGAAGATCGCGGCGGTTGCCGATATCTTTTTCGTCAATCGTTTCAGGTGTATCAATTGCTTGTGTTAAAGCATCAGCAGGAAATTCTTGAGGAAGACCGTGCTTATGGATAACAGAAATGATATCAATACCCGGATCGTTTTTATGTCCAAGAATTTGAACCACTTTTCCTTCTGCGTTCATGCGGCCTTCCGGATAGGTTGTCAGTTCTACTACTACTTTATGGCCTTCAACTGCACCGTTTCTTGCTGCTTTGGGAATAAAGATATCACCTGCAATTTTTTTGTCATCCGCAATCACAAAGCCAAAATTTTTGCTTTGCGTATACGTACCTACAATTTGCTGGGTACCTCGTTCTAAGATTTTTACAATGGTTCCTTCACGACGAGCACCTGATGATTCTGATGACACTCTTGCAAGCACAATATCTCCGTGCATAGCATTGTTTGTTTCAGTAGGGGGAATAAATACATCACCCGCATCTTTTTCTTCAGGAACTACGAACGCAAACCCTTTTGCATGTCCGCTTACTTTCCCTTTGACAAAATTCATTTGTTCCGGCAGCCCGTAGCGATCGTTTCTTGCTCGGATAATTAAACCCTTCTCTTCCATAATAACAAGTGCCTTCACAAACTCTTTGAATGACTCTGCATCCTCAGTATTAAATTCTTTTGCAAGCTCTTGGACAGTCAAAGGTTTGTAATTATCCCTTTTCATAAAATCCAATATTTCATTTATATAGGGCTGATTTTCTTCTTTCACATCATGTCCCTCCTTTTTCTTTATTCGTATTATCTCTATCACCAATCAAGTGATTCCAAAAATGCATATACATCCTCGTGAAGCTGATCACGCTCTTTATCAAAGGTAATGGTATGACCAGATTCTTCGTACCATTTTATATCTTTTGTAGGAGACTCGACGCTATTATAAATAATATTGGCGCTGTCTGTATTAATCATATGATCATGACGACCTTGTACAACAAATGTCGGTGCATAAATCATATCAACTGAATTTCGCACTTCAGCGATTAATTCCTGTAAAGACTTTAATGTGTTCATTGGTGTTTGCTTGAACTCTTCCATTTCTTGTTCAATCTGTTCAGACGATTTACCTTCACGCTTTTTATATTCGCGTGCATACGCTAAAACACCTTCATACATGACTTCTTCACTCTTTATATACATAGGGGCGCACATAGGCACAATACCCTTTATAGGTACAGTGTAACCTAATTTCAGTGAAAATACGCCACCTAGTGAAAGACCTACAGCGGCAATACTTTCATGACCTTTGCTTTTCAAAAACTCATAGCCGTCCATGACATCTTTCCACCAATCTTTTGGACCAGTATGAACAAGTTCTTCAGGGGCTACGCCATGTCCTTTGTAATGAGGTGCGTGGCATGTGTATCCTTTTTTCTCTAAAAAACGACCTAACATACGAACGTCAGCAGAATTTCCGGTAAAACCATGAAGTAATAAAACAGCTTTTTCGCCGCCTTCAAATGTAAATGGCTTTGGTTGTGCAATTTTCATATATCATTTAACTCCTTTTAGTTATAATATCTGCAGTCCTAATAGAAAAAAACATGTATTTATGTGACGGTCATCACATAACAAGAGATGTGGCCGTCCACTTTTACGCTTTTATACTATATTTAGTACTTTTTTCTAAAAGTATATTATATCATTACTTAAAAATGAAATTAAAGTATTCAACACGCCCATTAAAAAACCACCTAATACATAAGTTGGTATACACCAAGTACATATGCATTAGGTGGCAGTCTATCCAGTAACATATTAAAGTTTGAAATAAGATACAGCAAGTGTTAACACAAAGAATAAGATAGATAACACTACTGTCAAACGGTGTAAAACTAAGTCAATTCCACGTGCTTTTTGTTTCCCAAATAACGTTTCAGCTCCACCGGAAATAGCTCCAGATAATCCAGTAGTTTTACTTGATTGTAAAACGACCACAACAATCAAAGCAATTGAAACAATCACTAGCAAAGTAATCAGCAATGTATGCACTAAGACACACCTCCTACACCAAGTAATAGTCAATCAGCGGGGTTTCTTCATCCCTTCTGATTGGCATTACCGGGGATAAAGTACGCGCACTACGCTAAGGTTAATTTATCATAAAAAACCCTCTCGTACAAGTAATGGCAGTGAAATACACCGGATTTTAACGTAAAAAAACGGATGACAATCGTCATCCGTTTTTTATACTTTCAACTTATTTTTTTAAGTTGTAGAAAGATTTAGCGCCATCGTATACAGCTAAAACACCTAGCTCGTCTTCGATGCGTAGTAATTGGTTGTATTTCGCAATACGATCTGTACGGCTCATAGAACCAGTTTTGATTTGACCAGCGTTTGTTGCAACAGCGATATCAGCGATTGTTGCATCTTCAGTTTCACCAGAACGGTGAGAAACTACTGCTGTGTAACCAGCACGTTTAGCCATTTCGATAGCTTCGAACGTTTCAGTTAATGTACCGATTTGGTTAACTTTGATAAGGATAGAGTTACCTACGCCTTGTTCGATACCTTGAGCAAGTTTTTTCGTGTTTGTTACGAATAGATCGTCACCAACAAGCTGTACTTTTCCGCCAATGCGCTCAGTTAATAGCTTGTGACCATCCCAGTCATTTTCGTCTAAACCGTCTTCGATTGAAACGATTGGGAATTCGTTAACTAACTGCTCGTAGAAATCTACCATTTCAGCAGAAGTTACGCCTGTACGGCCTTCGCCTGCTAAATCATATTTACCAGTTTCTTTGTTGAAGAACTCAGAAGAAGCTACGTCCATACCTAATTGGATGTCTTTACCAGCTTCGTAACCAGCTTTTGTGATTGCTTCTACGATTACTTCTAATGCTTCACGGTTAGAACCTAAGTTAGGAGCGAAACCACCTTCGTCACCTACAGCTGTGTTTAAGCCTTTAGCAGCTAAAACAGATTTTAACGCGTGGAATACTTCAGCACCCATACGGATTGCTTCTTTGAATGTAGGAGCTCCTACAGGTAAGATCATGAATTCTTGGAAGTCAACGTTGTTATCAGCATGAGAACCACCGTTGATGATGTTCATCATTGGAGTTGGTAATTGCTTAGCGTTGAATCCACCAAGGTAACGGTATAATGGAAGACCTACGAAATCAGCTGCTGCGTGAGCTACTGCCATAGATACACCAAGAATAGCGTTGGCACCTAATTTACCTTTGTTTTCAGTACCGTCTAACTCGATCATAAGGCGGTCGATACCGATTTGATCAGTTACGTCCATACCTACTAATTCAGGAGCGATAATTTCGTTTACGTTTTCTACTGCTTTTAATACACCTTTACCTAGGTAGCGAGATTTGTCACCATCGCGTAATTCTACTGCTTCGTATTCACCAGTAGAAGCACCACTTGGTACTAAAGCGCGTCCGAAAGCGCCTGATTCAGTATATACTTCAACTTCAACTGTTGGGTTACCGCGAGAATCTAATACTTCGCGTGCATAAATGTCAAGAATTGCTGGCATTTTAAAACTCTCCTTTATAATTAATTATTTAATTAATGTTTTACCTGTCATTTCTTTTGGCTGTGCTACCTCTAGAAGAGTAAGCATTGTAGGAGCTAGATCTCCTAGAATACCGTCTTCACGAAGCTCTAAGCCTTGTTTGGTTACGATTACTGGAACAGGATTCGTTGTATGAGCCGTCATTGGATTACCTTCAAGCGTAATCACTTCATCAGCATTACCATGGTCTGCTGTGATGATTGCTGTACCGCCTTTAGCTAAAATTGCATCTACGATTTTGCCTAAGCACTCATCTACTGTTTCAATCGCTTTTACCGTTGGTTCTAACATACCTGAATGGCCTACCATATCAGGATTTGCAAAGTTTAATAAAATAGCGTCTTGCTTATCGCCTTCGATTTCTGCAAGCAACGCGTCCGTCACTTCATAAGCACTCATCTCAGGTTTCAAGTCATATGTTGCTACTTTTGGTGAATCGATTAAGATACGTGTTTCACCAGGAAACTCTGCTTCACGTCCACCGCTCATAAAGAACGTTACGTGAGGATATTTTTCTGTCTCGGCAATACGAAGCTGCTTTAAGTTATTTTGAGATAATACTTCACCAAGCGTGTTATCTAAGTTATTTGGCTTAAAGGCTACATATCCGTCAACTGTTTCGCTAAAGTGAGTTAAACATACAAAATGTAAGTTTTTCGGATGTTTTTCACCGCGATCAAATGAACGGAAATCTTCGTTTGCGAACGTATTTGAAATTTGAATTGCGCGATCTGGACGGAAGTTGTAGAAAATAACTGCATCTTCGTCTTGAATTGTCGCAACTGGCGATCCGTCTTCTTTTGTAATAACAGAAGGTAAAACGAATTCGTCATAGATTCCATTTTCATACGAATCTTTTACGCACTCTTCAGCGCTTGTATATGATGGACCTTCGCCGTACACCATTGCGCGGTATGATTTCTCTACGCGCTCCCAGCGTTTGTCGCGGTCCATTGAGTAGTAACGTCCTGAAAGTGTTGCAATTTCACCAACGCCGTACTCTTCAATTTTTTCATTAAGTTCTTTTAAATACGTTTCAGCAGATTGAGGTGCTACGTCACGACCATCTAAGAAGCCATGAATGTAGACTTTTTCTAAGCCTTCACTCTTAGCTAGACGCAATAATGCATATAGATGTTCGATATGACTGTGTACACCGCCATCAGATAAAAGCCCGAAAAGATGAAGGTTTGTGCCCTTTTCTTTTGCGTGCTTTACAGCTGCTAGAAGCGTTTCGTTTTGTTCAAACTCGCCTTCACGAATTGCTACGTTTACACGAGTTAAGCTTTGGTACACAATTCGGCCTGCGCCGATGTTTAAGTGACCTACTTCAGAGTTACCCATTTGGCCTTCTGGTAAGCCTACAGCTTCTCCAGACGCCTGAAGTGTAGCATGAGGATACTCGTTCCAGAAACGGTCGAAGTTTGGTTTTTTTGCATGTGTTACCGCATTACCTTTATCTTCATCGCGTAATGCAAAACCATCTAAGATGATTAATGCTACTGGCTTTTTACTCATTACTTACCAGCCTCCAAAAGCTGTAAGAAAGAATCTGCTTCTAAGCTTGCTCCACCTACTAAAGCTCCGTCAATGTCTGATTGAGACATATATTCTTTGATATTAGCAGGTTTTACGCTACCGCCGTATTGAATACGTACAGCATCTGCAACATCTTGAGAGAATTGTTCTGCAACAACGCTACGGATGTATGCACAAACTTCGTTTGCACCTTCAGCAGTTGAAGATTTACCTGTACCGATTGCCCAGATTGGCTCATATGCGATAACCGTTTGTTTTACTTGCTCATCAGTTAGACCAGCTAATGCTTTTTGTACTTGATTAGCTACAACTGTTTTTGTTTGATCTTGTTCGTACTCTTCGTTTGTTTCACCGCAGCAAACGATTGGTGTTAAACCGTGTTTGAATGCAGCAATTGTTTTTTGGTTTACTGTTTCGTCCGTTTCAGCAAACATTTCACGACGCTCAGAGTGTCCTAAAATGACATAGTTCACACCTAAGTCTGCTAAAGCAACAGGGCTCACTTCTCCAGTGAACGCACCGTTTTCTTCAAAGTGCATGTTTTGTGCACCAATTTTTAAGTCTGTGCCTTTAGTCGCTTCTACTAAACGATCTAAAAATAGTGCAGGTGCACATACTACTGATTCTACGCTTTCAGGAGATGGTACTGCTCCTTTTACTTCTTCAACAAAGCTAGTTGCTTCAGAAAGTACTTTGTTCATTTTCCAGTTTCCTGCAATAATTGGTTTACGCATGTATAACACCGTCCTTTGTTTATTGTGGGTTTTCCCTTCACGCGTCAGATGTCCAAGAGGGTGCTGTTAAAAGTGATTCGGTCCCTTTTATCTCTTGGTCATCCATCTTCGCTGCTTGATAATTTTTTATATTATCAGTCGTCAGGTCGGTCCTCCGTCTTACTGAAACATAAACTTACTTATCGTTTAATGCAACTACGCCTGGAAGTTCTTTACCTTCCATAAACTCTAGTGACGCACCGCCACCTGTAGAAATATGGCTCATTTTATCAGCTAAGTTGAATTTTTCAACAGCTGCTGCAGAGTCTCCTCCGCCGATTACTGAATATGTGTCAGTTGCTTCTGCTAAAGCTTCTGCTACTGCTTTTGTTCCGTTAGCAAATGCGTCTAATTCAAATACACCCATTGGTCCATTCCAAATAACTAACTTAGAGTTTTTGATTACGTCAGCATAGATTTCACGCGTTTTCGGTCCTGCGTCTAAGCCTTCCCAATCGCTTGGAATATCTTCAATTGATACAACTTGAATATTAGCATCATTTGAGAAGTCATCTGCTACTACCACGTCCACTGGCATGTAGAAGTTTACTCCGTTTTTCTTAGCTTTTTCCATGAAAGATTTTGCAAGTTCAATCTTGTCTTCTTCAAGAAGTGATTTACCTACTTCATGGCCTAGTGCCTTAATAAATGTGTAAGAAAGTCCTCCACCGATGATTAAATTATCTACTTTATCAAGCAAGTGGTCAATTACACCGATTTTGTCTTTAACTTTTGCTCCACCAACGATTGCAGTAAATGGACGTTCTGGGTTTGATAATGCTTTTGAAAGCACATCAAGCTCTTTTTCCATTAAGAAACCTGCTACTGCTGGAATATGTTGTGCAATTCCTTCTGTTGAAGCATGCGCACGGTGAGCTGCACCGAATGCATCGTTTACGTACACGTCTGCTAATTCAGCAAATGCTTTTGCTAATTCAGGATCGTTTTTCTCTTCACCTGGGTAAAAACGTACGTTTTCAAGTACTAAAACATCGCCTTCGCTCATGCCGTCGATTGTTTTCTTTACTTCTTCGCCAAAAGCTTCGTCAGCTTTTGCAACGTCTTTACCAAGAAGAGCTTGTAAACGTTCTGCAACAGCATTTAGACGTAACTCTTCAACAACTTCGCCTTTTGGACGTCCAAGATGGCTAGCTAAAATTACTTTTGCACCTTGTTCTACTAAATATTGAATAGTAGGAATAGCTGCACGAATACGAGTTTCGTCTGTTACTTTTCCGTCTTTCATTGGTACGTTAAAGTCTACGCGACAAAATACTCGCTTTCCTTTTACATCGATGTCTTTCAACGTTTTTTTGTTCATCGTTAAAAGGCCTCCTTAAGTATTTATGGTACTAAGCAAGTAGGCTTCTATGTAATCATCAATCCACAAGCCACCGTAGATTTCATTTTATATATTGGCGCCTTTCTATATAAAGTGAAACTCCAGTTAGCTGCTTATGACGCTTTTTCATGTAGAAGCCAATACATAAATCAAGGAAGAGGGGGTATGCCCCTCTCTTCCTTAGCAAGTCTTATTATAGTCGTTCTATTTTCAGATATCCAATAAAAAAGGAAAGTCTAGTCGATTTCTGTCTTATTGAATAAAATAGAAGCGAATTTTAAGTTATTCTTATAGTCCTTTAGCAGCGATGTATTGAGCAAGGTCTACTACACGGTTAGAATATCCGCTCTCGTTATCGTACCAAGAGATAACTTTAACCATGTTACCTTCCATTACCATTGTAGATAATGCATCGATTGTAGAAGAGTTGATGTTACCATTGTAGTCACCAGATACTAGTGGCTCTTCGCTGTAACCAAGGATGCCTTTAAGATCGCCTTCAGCAGCTTCTTTAAGAGCGTTGTTTACATCTTCAACAGTTACTTCTTTGTCAAGTTCAGCAACTAAGTCTACTAAAGAAACGTTTGGAGTTGGAACACGCATAGCTCCACCGTTTAATTTACCTTTTAATTCAGGTAATACTAGAGATACAGCTTTAGCAGCACCAGTTGAAGTTGGGATGATGTTTTCAGCAGCTGCACGAGCACGACGGTAATCTTTGTGTGGTAAGTCTAAGATTTGTTGGTCGTTTGTGTAAGAGTGAACTGTTGTCATCATTCCGCGTTTAAGACCGAACTTGTCATTTAACACTTTAGCAAATGGCGCTAAGCAGTTAGTTGTACAAGAAGCGTTTGAAATTACGTTGTGGTTAGCCGCATCGTATTTGTCTTCGTTAACACCCATTACGATTGTGATATCTTCGTCAGATGCTGGAGCAGAGATGATTACTTTTTTAGCTCCTGCTTCTAAGTGTTTCGCAGCGTCAGCGCGTTTTGTGAAGAATCCAGTAGATTCAACAACGATTTCTACGCCTTGTTTGCCCCAAGATAATTGAGCTGGGTCACGTTCAGCAGAGATTTCGATTGTTTTACCGTTTACTACTAAGTTGCTACCATCTACTACTACTTCTGCATCTAATTTTCCGTGTACAGAATCATATTTTAAAAGGTGAGCAAGCATGTTAGCATCTGTTAAGTCGTTGATTGCTACTACTTCAACGTTATCATTTTTTAAAGCTGCGCGGAATACATTACGGCCGATACGACCAAATCCGTTAATACCAATTTTTACTGACATGGGTATTTCCTCCTTGAATGTAAAAAGTATTTTTTATATGAGGGATTAATTAAAATCCCTTACTAACTCTTTTGCGGCGCCTTCATCTGTAATGAGAATCGAATCGTGCGCTTGTTGCATAAACGCTTTAATTGCCTTCGCTTTTGATGAACCTCCTGCAACAGCAATAACACATTTATTGTTCTTTAAATCATCGAGTTGTATGCCAACTGTTTTAACTTTATGAACAACTTCGCCTTGATGATTAAAATAGTATCCAAATGCCTCACCTACAGCATGTCCATTTTTCACTTTTTCTAAGTCTGCTTGTGGTGTTTTACGGCGTTCTGCCATTGTCATAGCGTCTCCTATTCCGTGAACAACCATACCAGCGGACTTAATTAAATGAAGCATGTCTTTAATAGATGGTTCACCGATAATAGATCGGTATGCTTCATCACTAAGCTGATCTGGAACATGAAGCAAGCGATAGTGACTCATGGACTTTTCAGCCATCTTAGCACAAATCGTATTTGCTTGGTTTTGTACATTTTCACCTAGCCCTCCGCGAGCAGGTACAAAAAGTACATCAGGGTGTTTTAAATCAGGTGTCATCATTTCAGCAACGGCGGCAAGCGTGGTACCACCTGTAACAGCAACGGTATTTTTTTTACCAACAAGGCGCTCCTTGATACACGAAACAGATGCTCGACCCATTTCATTTTTGACCCAAGGAGACTGATCACTATCTCCAGATACAACAACAACTTCTGATAAAGAAAACGCCTCTTTTAATGTTGTTTCCAATAATCGAAGTCCTGAAACTTCCTTCATTACTTCTTCTAATTCAGCCAGAAGGAGTTCTCCCTCATTTGTAAGCGTCATTCCACTAGGGTAAATGTCAATCAAATCTTGTTCTTTTAAGAATGTTACTTCGCTTCGTAACACACGCTCTGTTAGCCCAAGGCTTACAGCTAAGTTTCTGCGGCCAATCGGCTGCATTAAACGTATGTATTGCAAGATTTGATAGCGCTTTTGCATAACTGAGAGAAGTTCAGGTAATAATTTTCGTTGTACTTCTATTAAAGAACGCATGTTAAAATCCCCTTAAGGCATAAACTCGCTGGACATTTTTTGTCCCGTATAGACATATTATGTCCCACCTTGCGCAAAAAAAATTCACCCTGCTACAAAATCTATTCTAACAGGAGTGAATCCTTTATTCAACTCATGTGTTGCCTATTTTTAAAAGTAAGCGTTTTCTTAATGGAATACCTGTTATTTTTCCATATTCCACTTCTTCTTCATCCATTTCTACCACGGGAATGGCAAGGTGATACTTTTCCAGCCACTCATCGTTTTTGTAAATATCTCGTTCAATAAGCTGAAAGGGAAACTCCGACTGCAGCTCTGCAAGCAGCTTCTTTGCATCATCGCATAAGTGACAGCCATTTTTGGTATACAGTACGACTTCCACATTCCCACTCCTTTACTGCGTGACAAAAAGTTTTCGTTGACTGGATGGCAGAACGTTTAATTGATCTCGATATTTGGCTACCGTTCTTCTTGAAATAGTAACGTTATAATTGCTTTGCAAAACGTTAGCCAACTGCTGATCTGAAAGCGGACGCTGTTTGTTTTCTTCTGCTACTAGCTTTTTAAGCAGTTCTTTTACGTGAGTTGTAGAAGTCGCTTCGTTGTTGCCCAGTTGAATACTAGTTGAGAAAAAAGATTTCATTGAAAAGGTGCCAAAAGGCGTTTGAATATATTTGTGCCGAGTAGCACGGCTAATCGTTGATTCATGCACAGACGTTTGTTCCGCTACTTCCTTCATTGTTAACGGCTTCAAATACGAAGGACCCTTTTTAAAAAAGGCTTCTTGTTCAACGAGTAAGGTATTTATTAATGCGTTTAATGTATCTTTGCGTGTGTGTAAACTTTTCATAATCCACTGAAATTCACGATATTTCTCTTGCAAATAAGAAAACATTTCTTGGTTCTGCCTATTTTTCAGCTGAAGTTTGTATTGTTCATTCACTGAAAGACGAGGTTCCAAATCCTCATTTGCATAAGCAACGACATTTCCATCTTCAATTTTTACAATAAAATCCGGTACAATGAATCGTTCATTGGACTTCATATAAAACGATCCAGGACGAGGATTTAATTTCTTAATCTGTTCATGTAATTGTTGAAGAGCTTCAAGTGAGATTTGACATAACTTTGAGATTTTCATCCATTTTTTATACGCAAATTCCTCAAAATGATGTGTCAAAATTTGCTCTATTTTTTCTGTCCATTGATTACTTCTTTTTAATTGAAGCATTAAGCACTCTTGTAAACTTCTCGCCCCTACTCCTGCCGGGTCCATCTGCTGCACAAGCTGGAGAGCCTTCTCAACCTGCTCTTGACCTTGGCCAAGCTGGTTAGCAAGTATAATTAACTCATCATGCAAATAGCCAGCATCATCCAGGCTATTAATAACAAACTCAACGGCTGCCTGCTCACATTCATCTAATTTTAATAATGCGGATTGATTCATTAAATGTTCGTACAGCGTTTCTTTAGGAGCTGGTATACTGCTCATATAATCTGTTGAATCAGAAGTTGCATGATTTTTTTGATTGTGAGATGTATAGACGGGCAGCTCTGAAAAATCTATAAGCGGATTTTGAAGCGCCTGCTCATGTAAAAACGCTACAATATCCATCGATGAATATTGTAAAAGAGAAATAGCTTGTGATAATTCTTTTGACATCGTCAGCTTTAACGACTGCTGCTGAAATAATCCAATCTCCATTATTTCTCCCCTCCCCTTCATCTATTTTACTATAAAAACGCTTTCAAAGAGCATGTAACTATTTTTTATATGTAATTTTTTCATCAAAAAATCTCCGTCAACCTTTGTTAACGAAGCGGTTCATCCTATTTTTAATTACTAACCATCAAAAAAGTAATAGAGCTATGCACCTTTATAACTTTTCATTATAATTCGCACCGACCGCATGATCCGAGTAATAATCCGACATGACGTTTTCTTCGTCATGTCGAATTTTCTGCATGTGTATAATAATAGAAGAGTTACTTATTGAATGGTCTGTGCCATTTGCATAAACTTATCCAGGTTTTCTTCATTGTTTTTCGTGAAGATGGTTAGCTTCATTGGTTTCTTTCCTTTAACCAACACAGCGTTTACCGTATGATCGCCAGATGTGGCTTCATACCAAACAGAATCTTTGAAGATTCCATTCTCTTCAAGATTCTTTTTCTCTGCTGCATTTTTATTAACTGCTGTTGCCGTTTGTTTAACAGATTGAGCAGCGTCGTCCATCGATGCTTCTGATGAAAGCATTTCGATACGCATAAATTGAGAATCATCTGAAGTTAATACTAACGCATCTTTTCCTGGTTCTTCACCCGTTAGTTTATAACCGTCCATTACTTGAATAGAATAATCTTGTTCTGGGCTTTTTGTTAGTTTTGTTTCTGAAAAAGACGTTGACTGTCCATCTTCCGCTGTTTTGCTAGTTGACGATTGACTTCCTGAAGGTTTGGCTGAGACCTCGGAAGAATCCGCATCTTTTTTCGAATCTTCTTTTGCAGCGCCTGATGTTTGATCAGATTTAGAAGCCTTATCTTGCTGAACATTTTCTGCTTGATCATTAGACTTCGGCTGAGCAGCATCGTCGTTCGTCCCGCATGCAGACAGCAATAGTGCTACCGATGCACTGACAATGAAAAGTTTGTTCATATATTTCATATTTATTCCTCCTCCGTTTTTCTTTTCCTTATATACTGTTTTATAGTATTCTGACAAATTCCGCAACCGGTACAATGGAATTAATTTCTTGCTTCCTTACGCGTATAAAGGGTTATAGGAGGAAAATAAATATTATTTTTTGAGAAGATGAGCCTTTTTACTCAAAATAAAAAACGTTGCGTAATCCGCAACGTTTTAAGACGCCCTCGACAGGATTCGAACCCACCCTAAGAGAACCGGAATCTCTTGTGCTATCCACTACACTACGAGGGCATATTTGTCACAACTTCCATTATAGGAGAGAAAACTTCTCTTTTCAATAGAATACTACGTTTATTTTTTTTAGAAGGGGGAAAAATTTTAATAATGTCAAAGAGGAATACATAGTGTTTTAAGCGAATATGTGTAGTAGAGGTTCTTTTGTTTGACCTTTATTGACCATACGTGTATTATAGGTACATAACAAATTATTCTTGTTAAGGAGGAATTTAATATGAACTTAATTCCTACAGTTATTGAACAAACAAACCGTGGTGAACGTGCTTATGACATTTATTCACGTTTATTAAAAGACCGCATTATTATTTTAGGTAGTGCTATTGACGATAATGTAGCTAACTCAATCGTTTCTCAGCTTCTATTCTTAGCTGCTGAAGACCCAGAAAAAGATATCTCACTTTATATCAACAGTCCAGGTGGCTCTATTACAGCTGGAATGGCTATCTACGATACGATGCAATTCATTAAGCCAAAAGTTTCTACAATTTGTATCGGTATGGCTGCATCAATGGGTGCTTTCTTACTGGCTGCTGGTGAAAAGGGCAAACGTTTTGCTCTTCCAAACAGCGAAGTAATGATTCATCAACCTCTTGGTGGTGCTCAAGGACAAGCTACTGAAATCGAAATTGCGGCAAAACGTATTCTATTCTTACGCGAAAAACTAAATTCAATTTTAGCTGAGCGTACAGGTCAACCGTTAGAAGTGCTACAACGTGATACAGATCGTGATAATTTCATGACTGCTGAACGCGCTTTAGAATACGGTCTAATTGACAAAGTATTAGAAAACGACCCTAAATAAAAAAAAGCCTTTCCCCCTGCGGGAAAGGCTTTTTTATGCATCGTTCTCTACGTAAGCTACTAACGCATCCATTGCTTCTTTTTCATCTACCCCTTCAACAATGAGCGTAATGAGAGAACCATTATTAATCGCTAAGCTCATTAACCCCATGATACTTTTAGCGTTGACTACTTTCTCATCTTTCTTCAAGTACACATCCGATGTAAAACGAGTTGCTTCTTGCACAAACAGTGCCGCAACACGAGCTTGTAATCCCGTTTTTAATTTTACTTCTACTTGTTTTTCCATGATAAAATCCTCCCCCTTGCAATTCCCCTTATGTGACTGGCTGACCGGCGCGAAGCTTGTCTGCTATTTGGTCAATTTTACGCAACCGATGGTTAATGCCCGATTTGCTAATTTGACCTCCAGATACCATCTCACCAAGCTCCTTTAACGTAACGTCTTGGTATTCCACACGCAAACGAGCAATTTCTCTTAGCTTTTCTGGTAAGATGTCTAATCCAGTTGTTTCATCAATATAACGAATGTTTTCCACTTGACGAATAGCCGCTCCGATCGTTTTATTTAAGTTAGCTGTTTCACAATTAACTAAGCGATTAACGGAATTTCGCATATCTCGGACGATTCTTACATCCTCAAACCGTAAAAGAGCGTTATGGGCTCCAATGATATTTAGAAACTCCGTAATTTTTTCAGCTTCTTTCAAATAGTTAATATAGCCTTTTTTCCGTTCTAATGTTTTACTATTCAATTGAAATTCGTTCATTAAATTGCATAAAGCTTCGTTGTGCTCTTCATACAATGAAAAGATTTCAAGATGGTATGATGATGTCTCTGGGTTATTAATAGAACCGCCGGCTAAAAATGCGCCTCTTAAGTAGGATCGCTTACAGCACTTCTTTTGTACTAGCTCTGGTGAAATACGATGTGTAAACGTAAATCCTTCTTCTACAATTTTTAAGTCTTCCAAAAGCATTCTCGTTTTTTCTACTAATCGAACAATATACACATTGTTTTTCTTCAACCGCATTTTCTTACGCACAAGCAGTTCTACTGACACATCATAATTTTTCTTAAGCAGGACATAAATGCGCCGAGCAATCGCTGCGTTTTCTGTTTGAACATCAACCGTGAATTTTTTATTCGAAAAAGAAAGTGAACCATTCATTCGAATTAATGCAGAAAGCTCTGCTTTTGCACAGCAATCTTTGACTTCTAAATTCGTTAACTCTTTTTTTGTTTCTGATGCAAATGACATAACTTCACCTCCAATCTACATACGGAAATAGTGTTAAACACCCGTATTCGCTTTACCTTGCAGCGATGTCAGCATAGAATACACAAGCTTTGCTACTTTTTTTGTATCATGCCTAATTACGCTGCCGTCATACTGAATAATTTGATCTTCAATCACTTCTAACCCTAACTTTAGCAATACTTCACGATCATATTCTACAGGCTGAGCCTGCTCTACTTGATATTTCTTTTTCAAAGGTGCTGGAATAGGTGCATTATTGACAATAATCGCATCTAAAAATGCACACGGCATATGATTGTAAAGCGCTTTAATATGATCACTTGCCTTAAAGCCTAATGTCTCACCCGGCTGCGTCATCACGTTGCATACGTACACTTTCTTTGCTTTTGTCGAACAAAGCTCGTTACAAATATCCTGAACCAGTAAATTCGGCAAAATACTTGTATAAAGACTTCCGGGCCCCAACACAATTAAATCAGCGCGTCGAATAGCTTTTATTGTCTCGACAAGCGGTTTCACATCAGCGGGCGATAAAAATACTTTATTAATTTTTTTATTAACTTCTGGAATTTTAGATTCACCTGTTACGATGGATCCATCTTGCATCTCCGCATGCAGCACAACACTTTGATTAGCTGCTGGAAGTACTTTCCCTCTGACGTTTAGTACTTTGCTCATTTCTCGTATAGCATGCACAAAATCGCCAGTAATAGACGTCATAGCTGCAAGCAACAAATTGCCAAGAGAGTGGCCTGTAAGCTCATTTCCTGTATCAAATCGATGCTGAAAAAGCTCTTCAACTAGTGGCTCTACATCAGATAAAGCAACTAGCACATTTCGAATATCACCAGGAGCAGGGATTTCAAGTTCATCGCGCAATCGGCCAGAACTTCCCCCGTCGTCTGCTACGGTCACGATGGCTGTAAGATCAAGAGGGTATTCCTTCAACCCTCTTAACAGCACTGGTAAACCCGTTCCTCCCCCAATGACGACAACTTTTGGAAGCTGTTCACTGCTCATCTATGATTTTCCTTTCTCCTCTCAATGTCACGATGAGAAATATGAGTTTTGTATTCATTCTGGAAATGGTGACCTAAATATTCAGCTAGTGTGACGGAGCGATGCTGTCCGCCTGTGCAGCCTATAGCAATGACCAGCTGGCTTTTACCTTCTCGCTTGTACTGTGGAAGCATAAACGAAAGTAAGTCTACTACTTTTTCAATGAACTTTTGAGTTTCCGTCCATTTTAATACGTAAGAAGAAACCTCTTCTTCAAGCCCCGTTTTAGGACGCATATGGTCAATGTAGTGAGGGTTTGGCAAAAAGCGCACATCAAAGACTAAATCAGCGTCAATAGGCACACCATATTTAAAACCAAACGACATCACATTAACAGTAAAAACCTGTGAAGCGTGCGACGAAAACTGAGTTAAAATTTTTTCTCTAAGCTCTCTTGGTTTTAACTCTGACGTCTCATAAATAAGCTGAGCTCTTCCCTTTAACTCCTCAAGAAGCTCACGTTCCATACCAATTCCTTCTAAAGGTAAACCCGAAGGAGCTAGCGGATGTGAACGTCTCGTTTCTTTATAGCGCGTCACCAATACAGAATCTTTTGCATCTAAAAATAAAATTTGTGGCGTGACCCACGTTGTTTCACTCATGTTATCTAATGCTTCAAACAGGCTTTCAAAAAACTCTCTGCCTCGCAAGTCCATAACAAGAGCAACTTTATTCATTTTATTCCCTGACTCTTTCATGAGTTCTAAAAATTTCGGTAGCAATGTAGGGGGTAAATTATCTACACAAAAGAACCCTAAATCTTCAAAACTCTGAATTGCTACTGTTTTTCCTGCACCTGACATTCCAGTAATAATCACTAATTGAATATCGCTTACAGACCCAGTACTCATTTTCCATCCCCCTCAATCTATGCATACATGTCTATTTATCATTAACAAGGATCAATTCGGTAAGATAATAACTCGAAATCTGTTGTATACGTAAAGTTGCCATAAATAACACCCGACCCTTTTGCTACATAATCGATAATGTGATGATCTCCCGGTGCCATCGGCAATTCACTTACTTCACTCAAATTATGCCAACCGAGTTTGCCTTCTTCTGATTCTAGCACATTTGTCCCATCAAAATCTGTAGCAAAAAAAGTAAACATCATCCATTCAGATGAAATTTGATCGTTTTCTTTCATCGTAAAAGTAAAGATACCTTTTACAGTGGGATTTTTCAAATAAATTCCCGTTTCTTCACGAAATTCTCGTACAACAGAGTCTTTTACAGATTCTCCTTGCTCCATTTTCCCGCCCGGGGCCACCCACCAGTTTCGTCGTGGCTTTTGAAGCAACAATACTTTATCATCTTTCATTAATACACAATTTGTGACCCTTTGCATGTTTTCCACCTCATCATATGTATACTGACATTTTCTTTTATTATACTACGAAACAAACTTCTCTCACAACGGAGATGAACTAACTATTACTAAATTTTCTGAAAATAATCCATTGCTGTTATATACGTAAATTCAATCTGTTATAGTCACAAAAAAGAGGCATAGGAACACGTCCTATGCCCGACATACATATATTTTATAAAAGGGGGTCAATTACTATCTATATAGTACCCCATCAATGTTTCACAGGTGTTACAGAACAGTTAAAACCGAATTACGTTTTGTAAAAGATTGATTTCAGCCTTATTGCTGAATAGCTTTTAACTTTTCTTTTAACTCTTCTACATAGTGCTGAGCCGCTTGAGCAGCAATGCTGCCATCGCCTGTAGCTGTTACAATTTGACGAAGAGCCTTTTCACGAACGTCTCCAGCTGCGAACACACCTGGTACTTTCGTTTCCATTTGCTCGTTCGTTTCAATATATCCTTCTTTATTCGTGATGTTTAGGCTTTCGAATGGTTTTGTTAGTGGAACCATTCCAACATAAATGAATACGCCGTCCGCACCAAACTCGCGCTCTTCACCTGTTTTTGTGTCTACTAACGTTACGCTGCCTACTTTACCGTCTTTTTCTTTTACTTCTTTGACCGTTGTATTCCAAATAAAATCAACTTTTTCGTTATCAAATGCACGCTGCTGTAGGATTTTTTGCGCGCGAAGCTCATCGCGTCGGTGAATAATTGTTACTTTTGTTGCGAAGCGTGTTAAATATACGCCTTCTTCAACCGCAGAGTCTCCACCGCCTACAACGACTAGCTCTTTACCTTTAAAGAATGCACCGTCACATACAGCACAATAAGATACGCCGCGGCCGCCTAGTTCTTTCTCTCCTGGCGCACCTAATTTTTTATATTCAGCACCAGTAGCAACGATTACTGAACGTGTTTTATATTCTTTGCTGCCTGCACGAACTGTCTTGTATTCTTCTCCGTCGATGATTTCTTTAATATCACCGTACGCATATTCCGCACCAAATTTTTTTGCATGCTCAAACATTTTGTTAGAAAGGTCAGGACCAAGGATATGATCATAACCTGGATAGTTTTCTACATCTTCCGTATTAGCCATTTGACCGCCTGGAATTCCGCGTTCAATCATTAGTGTTGATAAATCTGCACGAGATGTATATACAGCAGCAGTCATACCTGCTGGGCCTGCCCCAATAATAATGACATCATAAATTTTTTCTTCTGTCATTGCTTTACACTCCTTTTAGGAAATTCCTTCGTAGTTGATTCCAAATTTATGGATAATTATTTCGTTACCACTATCCTAATATGTTCTTCCTATTATCGTCTATTTTTTTGCTCAATTTAATAACGTATTCACAATTTTACTGTACTTTCTCACTGTTGCAGCGGAAATGGAATATTGTTTTGCCGCATCGGCTTGAGTAATAGACTGGTTTTGTTCTTTCGCCCATATATATGTGACGGCTGCGGCCCATGCATTTACGTTCACATGCTGAAAATCATAGGATTGTTTATATACCTGTACATATACATAAAACCAAAAGCTTAAAAGATCCTGGATATCACTTTCAGTCTGCGATTCCATCTCCAGTTCAATAACATCTGCCACCTCAAAAATCACATGGTGTTTATCCTGCCATACATACGTATATACTTCATCTAAAAGTGTACTCATATGTATGGACGACTTGATTTCTTCTAAAAGAAGCAGACGCTGTTGTTCAGGAAGCTTCTTCGCCATATACAGGCTGTAAAGCTGATCATGAACATTTTTTGTTGCACATTTCTTTTTCGCTGTAATATCCACTTTCGATTGAAAAACCTTCGCAGCTTTTTGACTGATGCGCCAAGGCTCCTCTCCTTCTTTATCAGGAACGTCTTCCAATGCCAGCTTCCACATTTCTTTAGCGAACGCTTCACGTCCAGTATAGTAAGAGGCATATGAGAGCCAATAATGAAATGAGTTGTCTCCTTGAAATCCTTGTGTATAAAGCTTCTTCAACCATCTGTATGATAGTTTGTATTGACCAATCAACGCAAATGTAGCTCCAAGCTTATAGCGGTGTTCAAAGGACATCGGATAAACGCGGCTAAGCCCGTCTGTAAGCTCCTCAACTTCTTTATGCTTATGGCAATAATAATAGAAAATCAGCTGATTGCATAACGCATGAAGATTTCCAGGGTTTTTCTCCAATACTTCATTCAGCAAATCCATTGCCTCATCAATTTTATTTAAATAAAAATAAGCTAACGCTAAATTATTATATGCAGACCAGAATTCTGGATACTCATCAATTATTTCAGTTAACAAATCCACTGCTTCTTCAAAATTCGTTGCTTCAAGCAGTCTTTTTGCTTGTTCTTGTTTTATAATCAGCATGTCGCCTAGCTGATTTTTAGGCTCTTCATCTTCTTCATCCACATCAATTGATAGTAAATCTAACAGATCTGTAGCCGATCGAAAGAGGTCACCATTTGGAAAATGCTCAATGTAATACATCGCGTATTTTTTTGATTCTTCAAACAGTCCAAGATGCGCATAGCTGTTGGCTATATAGTAGTAACAGCTTCCTAATGTATCGTCCATATGATGAATTACATGGAGAAAAAGCTCGTTGGCATCTTGATAATCTCCCCGCTCCGTTAAAGCTACTCCAACGTTTGTAAGAAGCTGTGGATTACGGGCATTTTCTTTGTTTGCACGCGTTAAATACTTGAGCGCTTTATCTGACTCCTCTTCTTCAAACGCCTGCAGCGCTTTTTCGAAATAGAAGTCACCCGTTTGCGAAAATGGAATTACTTGTGCCATTTTTTGAATTACTTTTGAGTGTTTTTCCATTAAGCCCTCCAAATAAGTTGATAATTTCGACGTTCGTAGTATATCACATTTGCCAAGAAGTTTAATACCTCTATTCAAAAAAGGAACCTGCAAGCAGTCGTTTCTTGACGCAAATAAGAGAAGGTTTTGCCTCTTTTATCTAAAATGAGACAACTCCTTCTCTCTTTTCACTATGTAGCTATTAGCTAGAGTGACGCTCTTTTAATACTGATAGGACATCGTCTAAAGGCAACTTTTGCTCACGAAGTAAAACAAGTACGTGGTACAATAAATCTGCAACTTCCCACTTCAGCTCATCATGGTCACGATTTTTTGCTGCAATAATGACTTCACCAGCTTCTTCTCCTACTTTTTTGAGGATTTTATCTACGCCTTTATCAAACAAGTACGTCGTATAAGCTCCTTCTGGCATTTCAGCTTCACGCTTAGCGATTACTTCTTCTAGCTCATTAATAATAGCAAACCGATTATCATTTTGTTTATTTTCACCAAGAATTGTTTCATTAAAACAGCTGTAAGCCCCCGTATGACAAGCAGGACCTTGAGGCTCCACCTTTACAACCAGCGAATCAGCATCACAGTCATATGCCATGCTTACAATCTTTTGTGTGTTTCCCGAGGTTGCGCCCTTGTGCCACAACTCTTGTCGAGAACGGCTGTAAAACCACGTTTCACGTGTATCAATTGATTTTTGAAGTGATTCTTCGTTCATATAAGCCAATGTTAAAACTTCTTTGCTCACAGCATCTTGTACAATAGCCGGTACAAGTCCATCACTGTTGAATTTAATGTTTTCAATCGTCATCGAATGCTCACTCCTTGTTGTTTTGCATAGCTTTTAATTTCTTTTACAGATGTTTCTTTATAGTGAAAGATCGAAGCCGCCAAAGCCGCGTCAGCTTCTCCTTTTTCAAACGCATCGACAAAATCTTGACCATTTCCTGCGCCGCCAGAAGCAATAACAGGAACGCTCACTGCTTGGCTCACTGCTTTGGTTAATGCTAAATCAAACCCTGACTTTTCGCCGTCTTTATCCATACTCGTTAACAAGATCTCACCCGCACCGCGCTTCACTGCTTCTCTTGCCCAGTCGATTACTTCCCAGTCCGTTGCGTTGCGGCCTCCGTGTGTATAGACTCGCCATGATTGTAAACTTTCATCGTACTTAGCATCGATGGCTACCACAATACACTGAGCTCCAAAAAAGTCGGACCCTTCTGTAATGAGTGCTGGATTGAGTACGGCCGCTGTATTTAATGACACTTTGTCTGCACCAGCACGAAGCATTCTCTTCATATCTTCTAATGCATTAATTCCTCCGCCCACCGTAAAAGGAATCGCTAGCTGAGATGCTACTTCTTCTACAACATGTACCATTGTTTTGCGTCCTTCATGAGAAGCAGAAATATCCAAAAAGACTAATTCGTCTGCGCCTTCTTCATCGTAAAACTTCGCCAACTCTACAGGATCTCCTGCATCTCGAAGTTCCACAAACTGAACTCCTTTTACCACACGACCGTCCTTTACATCTAAACAAGGAATGATTCGTTTTGTAATCATTACGCTTTCACCTCTTGAAGTGCTTCAGCTACTGTAAACTTATTTGTATAAAGTGCTTTCCCTACAATCGCACCAATAACGCCGTCAGCTTCATACTTCTTTAGTGCATCTAGATCAGCAAGTTTACTAACTCCCCCTGATGCAATCACACCTTTTCCAGTAGCCTTGGCCATTTCAACAATCCCTTCCACATTAGGACCAGACAGCATGCCATCCGTAGAAATATCCGTGAAAATAAATGTTTCCGCACCAGCATTAGCCAATTCTTTTCCTAGTTCTGTCGCTTTGATTGTAGATGTTTCCACCCAGCCTTCCGTCGCAACGTAGCCATCACGTGCATCAATACCAATAGCAATACGCGCACCATATTCCTTCAGCATTTTTTTCACAAATTCAGGATTAGAAATAGCTGCACTTCCTAAAATAACGCGGTCAATTCCGTTTTCTAAATAGTAAGCAACGTCAGCTTCTGAGCGAATGCCTCCTCCAATTTGCACACTTACATCTAATTTCTTTTTCACGCCTAGCACAAATTCATCATTCACGCGCTTGGCCGCTTTTGCACCGTCTAAATCAACCATGTGAATCCACTGAGCGCCTTCACTTGCGAATTGTGTGGCCATATCTACCGGAGAATCTCCGTACACCGTTTCTTTTGAGTAATCTCCTTGAAGCAAACGGACGCACTTTCCTCCGCGCATATCAATGGCTGGATATATTTCAAATTTGCTCATATGATGGGCTCCTTTTCTCTACGAAGTTTGCATAATTTTGCAGCATTTGCATTCCGATTGCACTGCTTTTTTCAGGGTGGAATTGAGTGCCAAATACGTGTTCTTTTCCAACAACTGCTGGAACTTCAACATCATAAGGACTTGTTGCTAAAAGCACGTCTTGGTCATTTGTTTTTACGTAATAAGAGTGAACAAAGTACACGTGACCTTCACTGATTCCATCAAGCAGAGCAGACGGCTGATGAAAATTTAAAGAGTTCCAGCCCATGTGCGGAACTTTATATGTCTGTCCTTCGGCAGTAATACCGGGAATACGCTCGACTCTCCCTTTTAACAGTTCCAGCCCTTTTGTTACGCCGTTTTCATCGCTTTCTTCAAATAAAAGCTGCATACCTAAACAAATTCCAAGCAAAGGCATTCCTTTTGCTACTTCTTCTTTAATAAAGTCCGTCAGCTTTGTTTGATTCAGCTGTTCCATCGCATCTTTGAATGCTCCAACTCCAGGAAGAATCAGCCCTTTTGCCTTTCTTAGTTCTGCAGGATCTGCCGAGATAATATAATCATAGTTTAATCGTTCAAGAGCTTTACTTACGCTGTATAAGTTGCCCATCCCATAGTCGATAATTCCAATCATTTACAACATCCCTTTCGTCGAAGGCACACCTTTGACACGCGGATCAATCGTTGTCGCTTCGTCCAAAGCACGTGCTAAAGCCTTAAACACCGCTTCAATAATGTGGTGTGTATTTTTGCCGTAGTGTACAATTACATGTACATTCATGCGAGATTCTAATGCAAATTTCCATAAAAATTCATACACAAGCTCTGTATCAAATGTACCGACGCGCGACGCGGGAATGTCACCTTTAAATTCAAAATGAGGACGATTGCTTAAATCTACTACCACTTGAGCCAATGCGTCATCCATTGGTACAAAAGCATTTCCATAGCGTTTAATTCCTTTTTTATCACCGAGCGCTTCTTTGAACGTTTGACCAAGGCAAATACCGATATCTTCCGTTGTATGGTGATCATCAATCTCCGTGTCTCCATCTGCTTTTACATCAAGGTTAAACTGTCCGTGTTTTGTAAATAAATCAAGCATATGATTTAAAAAAGGAACGCCTGTATCAATGCTCGCTTTTCCTTCTCCATCGATTCCAATCGCTAATGCAATATCCGTTTCGTTTGTTGTACGTTTAATACTTGACTCTCTCATTGTGAAACTCCTTTCAACTATGCATGTAATAGATAAAGAAAAGAACATTTCGACTCTTTTCTTTTAATCTCCACCTTATTTTTTAAAGCGTTCTTCAACCGCCCTTGCATGAGCTTCTAGCCCTTCTAAACGAGCAAACGCTGCGATTTTCGAGACATTTTTCTGCAGGGCTTGTTGGCTGTATGAAATGATACTAGACTTCTTCACAAATGAATCAACTGATAAAGGACTTGAGAATTTCGCTGTCCCATTGGTTGGAAGAACATGGTTTGGTCCCGCAAAATAATCGCCAACAGGTTCTGAGCTGTATCTTCCTAGAAAAATAGCACCGGCATGACGAATGGAACCTAAAAGTTCAAGCGGACTTTCAGTCATAATTTCTAAATGCTCAGGAGCTAATTGATTAACAGCTTCAATCGCTTCTTCTAATGACCCGGTCACATAAATAGCACCATGGTTATCAATAGAAGGTTTTGCAATTTCTTTACGAGGTAAAGATTCCACTTGTCTTTCCACTTCTTCTTTAACAGCTTCGGCCAATTTCATAGAAGGCGTTACTAAAATGCTTGAAGCTAATTTGTCATGTTCTGCTTGAGATAATAAATCAGCTGCCACTTCGTTCGGCTTAGCCGTTTCGTCTGCTAGTACGACAATTTCACTAGGTCCAGCAATTGAGTCAATGTCTACTAATCCATATACTTCTCTTTTCGCTAATGCAACAAAGATATTACCAGGGCCTACAATTTTATCGACGGGTTTAATTGTTTCTGTTCCATAGGCAAGTGCTCCTACCGCTTGAGCTCCCCCTACTTTATAAATCTCTTCGACCCCAAGCTCATTCGCTGCTACCACTACTCCAGCAGGCAGCGCGCCGTCTTTTCCTGGAGGTGAAACCATCACAATACGTTTTACCCCTGCCACTTGAGCAGGAATAACATTCATTAAAACGGAAGAAGGATACGCCGCAAGGCCTCCCGGTACATAAACACCTACTGCATCTAAAGGCGTTACTTTCTGCCCTAAAATAGTGCCGTCTTCTTTTGTTGTCATCCAAGACTGCTCAACCATTCTTTCGTGGTAATCACGAATGTTGTCAGCCGCTTCACGAATGATTGACAGCATGTCTGCATCAACCAGCTCATAAGCACGCTTCTTTTCTTGTTCCGTCACAAGTAAAGAAGAAAGCTCAACGCCGTCAAATTGGGCTGTATACCTTTTTAAAGCTTCGTCTTTTTGCTCTTGCACCTGCTTTAAAATATTTACGACAATTTCTCTTTGAGCACTCGTCCCTTGATCAATCGTACGTTTTAAGCTCACTTGTTCTGTTACACGTGTAATTTTCAATGTATGTCACCTCTTTTATACAGGTTGAACCACTTGGGCTAAACGATTCACTAAATCATCAATTCGTTCGTCTTTTAAACGATAGCTCACAGGGTTCACAATCAAACGCGATGTAATATCTTCAATGTGCTCCAATTCAACAAGTCCGTTCTCTTTTAGTGTTTGTCCCGTTGATACAATATCAACGATCCGATCAGCCAGGCCGATTAAAGGCGCTAATTCAATGGAACCATTCAATTTAATAATTTCGACTTGCTCTCCTTGCTCCCTGAAATAAGTAGATGCTACATTTGGATATTTGGTTGCCACTTTTTGAGCAATTTCTGATTTTTTAGCATTAGGCAAACCGGCAACGGCCAGATGACATTTACTAATATTTAAATCCAACAGCTCATAGACATCTCGTTCTTCTTCTAACATTACGTCTTTACCTGCAATACCAAGATCCGCTACCCCGTATTCTACGTAAGTAGTAACGTCCATTGGTTTTGCTAAAATAAAGCGCATGTTCTCTTCAGGAATGTCTACAATCAGCTTGCGCGAATCGTCAAATTCTGGTGGCAATTGAAAGTCTGCTTGACGCAAAAGTTCAGCTGCTTCTTCAAAAATACGTCCTTTTGGCATTGCAATTGTTAATAGTTCACTCATTATTGACCCCCCTTGCCTCGTTTTCCAATTAGAAACGTGACTTCTTCAAACTGTGCCGTAAATACATCAACATCATCAACGCCTGCAATCTCCTGAGTCACTACCCGGTATCCTTGCTTGCGCTGTTCAGCAGCTAAAGCTAATGCCTCATCTAAACGCTCTTGGCTATATAATATGCCGTATACTGCTGAAGGCTCATATACTTCTTCACCCAGCGCTTCAATTAAGCGGTCGAGCTGAATTCCAAATCCTGTAGCTGGTGTTTTAGACGCAAATTTTTCAAGAAGCTGGTCATAACGTCCTCCATTACCGATATGGAAACCAACGTTTTCAGCAAAGACTTCAAATAAAATACCTGTGTAATAGCTCATATGACTGACTAAGTTAAAATCAATTTTAATTTCATCCGTCACACCGTACGCATCAAGCATATTCCATAGCTTCTTCAAATCACCGGCTGCTTTTTTACCAGCTTCGTTTTCAACTAGTTCAACCGCTTCTTCAATCTTCTTTTCATCTCCGCGCAGGTTAAGCAGCTGAAGGAGACGCTGTTTATCAATAGAAGATAGATTCAAATCTTTTACATGATTACGATAGCCCACGTAATTTTTCTCATATAAAAAGCGGCGAAGTACGTTAGCACGTTCTTCATTTCCGACAATTTCTAAAAAAAGCGAATTAACAAACCCGATGTGGCCAATTGCCACTTTAAATGATTTAAGTCCCGCTCTTTTTAATGCGCCGATCATAAGAGCAATCACTTCAGCATCGCTGCTCATCGTAGCATCTCCAATTAGCTCAACGCCTATTTGTTCAAACTCCGCCGGGCGGCCGCCCTCACGCTGCTGAGCTCGGAATACATTTGCTTCATAAGCTAAGCGCAAAGGAGAATTATTTAAAAGTTTTGAAGCGGCCACACGTGCAAATGGCGTTGTTACATCCGGTCGCAGCACAAGTGTATGCCCTTCTTTATCTAAAAGTTTAAACAATTGCTGATCTAAAATAGCTGATGCGCTTCCTACCGTCTCGTAATATTCCACCGTAGGCGTTGCCATATATTGATAGCCCCAGCTGCTGATTTCATCTGCCAGCTGATTGCGAACTTGTTTTTTTCTTTCAAAAAGAGCTGGCAGAGTATCTCTCATTCCAAGGGGTTTTTCAAACATAAATAACTTTGACATTCCGACACGTCCTTTAAGCTTGATTTTATCTATTAAGGAACCATTGATAGGTTGTTTTCACTTTATCACGCTAATGTATTAGCGAAATAACAAATTAAAGTTATTGATAGTTTACACCCGATAAAGTCAGCCGTCAACCGCCAGCTGTTCAAATTTACAAAAAAAACCACAGCTTAGTTCTTGCTAAGTTGTGGCTTTAGGTTCTGCTTCCCTGCGCTTTTCCATTTCTTCTTTTGTATAGATGACACGCATAGGGTTACCTCCAACAAAGAAACCGGGTGCTACATCTTTATGAACCACCGTTCCAGCCGCTACAACCGCTTCATTGCCGATTGTTACACCTGGAAGGATGGTGCTATTTGCTCCAATCATCACTTCATCCCCAATGATGACATCTCCAAGACGATATTCCGTTATCAGATATTCATGAGCGAGAATAGTTGTATTGTATCCAATGACCGTATTGCGTCCTACTTGTATTTTTTCAGGAAACATAATATCGAGCATCACCATAAGGGCAAAGGATGTATGAGGCCCTACTTTCATCCCTAAGCACGTTTTATACAGCCAGTTTTTCATCGAAAGAAAAGGCGTATAGCGAGCGCATTGAATGATTAGGAAGTTGCGCACTACTTTCCAAAAAGGCACGGTCTTATAGACATGCCAAAGGGAATTAGCTCCTTTAACCGGATAGCGCGTCGTTTTTCTCACTGACGTTCTCCTTTTAATATATCAATTAAATCCGTCATATTTTCTAAAATAATATCAGGATTATAAGAAGCGATATGATCTCTTCCTTTTGCACTCCAAGCAACTCCAGCTGTTTTCGTATAAGCTCTTTGGCCAGAAACGATGTCGTGATGGTTATCTCCCACCATCAGTGCTTCTTCAGGTTTAGCATCAAGCAGCTTCAGTGCTTTTTCTACTGGCTCAGGATGCGGCTTTGCATCTGTTACGTCTTCAATTGCCACAATCGTATCAAAGAACTGGTCTAACTTTGTTAACTTAAGCCCCATCATGACCGTATTTCTTTGCTTTGTTGTGACAATACCTAATTTATAATTCTGCTCGTGCAGCCATTTAACTGTTTCAATTACGCCTTCAAATTCTTTAACAAGCAAATCATGATTAGCTAGATTATGCGTGCGATACATCTCAATCATTTCGTTTACTTTCGTTTTATCCATTTCTACAAACGTGTCGTATAAAGGAGGTCCCATAAACTGTAAAATATCTTCACGAGTATATTGTTCAGGATAATAGTGATTAAGCGTATGAGTAAACGAAGCAATAATTAATTCATTGGTATCAATTAACGTACCGTCTAAATCAAACAAAACCGTATTAATCGTCATTATTCATTTCCTTCCCTTGTGTCAAATCAAGTTTGTGTAAATCTTGTAGCTTTTCTTCATTTACACCTTAGATTGTGCTTCTTCATTCTCTAAGTATTTCTGTTTACTCATTCCCGTCACGCGGCGCACAATAATTAAAATAATGGCTATTACAATCAGTACAAGTGAAACAACTTGAGCGATTCTGAGTGTATGCGTCAGCATTAAACTATCCGTGCGAAGCCCTTCTACAAAGAAGCGTCCAACTGAGTACCAGATTAAATAAGATAAGAAAATTTCTCCTTTTCGCAGACTGGTGCGGCGAAGTACCATCAACAGGATAAATCCGGCAAAATCCCATAATGATTCGTATAAAAACGTAGGATGATAATATGTACCGTTAATATACATTTGGTTAATAATAAAATTTGGAAGGTGCAATCCTTCTAAAAAAGCACGGGTAACCGGTCCCCCGTGTGCCTCTTGATTCATAAAGTTGCCCCAGCGCCCAATGGCTTGGCCAAGGATTAAACTAGGCGCAGCAATATCAGCCAGCTTCCAAAATGAAATCTTTTTTACTTTCGAATATACAATGGCAGTTAATACGCCTCCGATTAAGCCACCATGAATGGCAATCCCACCTTGCCAAATCTGAGGTATTTCATTTAAATGCTTTGAATAGTATCCCCATTCAAAGGATACATAATAAATTCGTGCACAAATAATAGCTATTGGCACAGCAAATAAGATGAGATCAACAAATGTATCTTTTGATAAGCCTCTTCTTACGCTTTCTCTTGTCGCAATATAAAGACCTAATAGAACACCTACACCGATAATTACGCCGTACCAGTAGACCGTTAGAGGGCCAATTTCAAGGAACACGCGATCTAACGGCTGAATAGTTGCTTCCACAAGTTAACACCCTTTCTTATAAATCTTCACGATCTCCTTCTTCAATTACATCTGTTAGACGTGCGGAAAATTGTTCTGCTGCGTTAATACCCATACGCTTTAAGCGGAAGTTCATTGCTGCCACTTCAATGATAACAGCTAAGTTTCGTCCCGGACGTACTGGCAATGTAATTTTTGTAACGTCCGTATCAATAATTTTCATTTTATCTTCTTCTAAACCAAGGCGATCATAATGTTTCTGCTGATCCCATGTCTCTAACTGAATAACAAGTGAAATTCGCTTATAGCTTCGTACAGCTCCTGCGCCGAATAGCGTCATCACATTGATGATCCCTAGTCCTCGAATTTCAAGCAAATGCTCGATTAAACCAGGCGCATTTCCTACAAGCGTGTCTTGATCTTCTTGACGGATTTCCACACAGTCATCGGCTACTAGACGATGTCCCCTCTTAACAAGCTCTAAGGCTGTTTCACTTTTACCAACGCCGCTTTTCCCCATAATCAATACACCAATTCCATATATATCCACTAATACACCGTGCAGAGCAGTAGTAGGTGCTAGCCGGCTTTCAAGAAAATTCGTTAAATGGCTGGAAAGTCGCGTTGTTTTAAAGCTTGAACGCAGCACAGGAACTGATTCACGCTCTGAAGCTTCGATAAGTTCTTTCGGTACATCCATTTCGCGCGAAACAATGATAGCCGGTGTGATATCTGTACACATCTTTTCCATTCGAACTTTTTTTTGTTCATCATCCAATTGTTTAAAAAATGATAGTTCTGTTTTACCTAACAGCTGGATACGTTCCGCTGGGTAATATGTAAAATAACCTGCCATTTCAATACCTGGACGTGAAATATCACTTGTTGAAATAGGGCGGTCGATTCCTTCTTCTCCGCTAATAAGCTCTAATTTAAATTTCTCAATGATGTCTTTTGTACGTACTTTAACCACCGTGCATCCTCCTTTTATGAACAGTCATATACCTGTTCATGTCTACAGTATATCCAACTCTCGCTTTTATGTCGCGTTTGGTTCTAGCCATTTTATTTTATCATTAATACGGAAAGAAAAGAAAAAAAAGATGGCATAGGCTGCATCGCCTTACCATCTTTTTTAGAAAATTAAATATTGCAAGAAAGTTATCTTCTATTTTGAAGCGGTTCAACAATCACTCGTTGAATAAGCGCATTTAAAAGCGACATAATTATTGAGGCTAAAAGTGCTGTACCAAACCCGTCAATATTAAAAGAATCTCCCATAACACTTTGTGTAATCATCAGCGTAATGGCATTAATGACGAATAAAAACAGCCCAAGCGTAAGAAATGTCACCGGCAGGGTAAGTAAAATTAAAATTGGCTTAACAAACACGTTCAAAATAGATAGAATCAAGCTGGCGATAATAGCTGCACTGACTGATTCCAAGTGGAAAGTGTCGATATAACCTGCAATTACGATTAATACGAGGGCATTGATTAAAATACTAATGATTCCACGCAATAACATCTTTAGAAATCTCCTTCTTCATTTGGAACTAAAAACACAAAAATCATATATAAAATGACCGGAGTACCTACTGTAAAAAATAAACTGATGATAAACAATACGCGGAGTAGTGAAGCATCTATTCCGATATACTGAGAAATACCGCCGATAACACCCGCAAGCTTGCGATTTGTTCGCGAACGATACAACTTTCGCACGTTAATCATCTCCTTTGTTTTTTTGCTAAAACAAGCGTTTTCTATTTTATAACAATTGAGCCCGTTTTGGATTCAGCTAACAATTTATAGCCTTTCGGCGAAGCGACATTTGCTTTGAAACGAAGTTGTTTCATCACCGTTTCTTTTTTCTCATCTACTATTTCCATCTCAGGAAGTGTACACGTAAAATTCCCAAAGTTAGATTTCAAATCTCCATCAACGGAGAGATGAGGCGGCGTATAGAGCGTAATGCTTCCTGTAGTCGTTTTGAAAAATGCCTTTTCAATGCGCTCTCCTTTTAAATACGTATCAATATCTCCGTTAAATGTCTGAACATCAATCTTTTTTGTATCTCCATCAAATTTAACCGTTCCATTAATTGTTTCAAGCTCACATTTCGAAGCGAGTATTCGAGAAAGTTCCATATGCCCGTTTGATGTCTCCATTTCAAGAGAATGGCTGTTCACATCGTAAAAGCGGATGGTACCATTAGCTGTTTTGGCTTTCAGGTCTCGTACGCTTAGTCTTTCCCCATCGATTGAACCATTAAACATACGGAGCTTGACGCGTTCATATTCCATTTCTGGAATATAAATAATCGCTTTCACCTTCATTTGCTTTTGCTGAATTGCAAAGCGCAATTTGCCATTTTCGATGGAAAATGCCGTATGCTGCAAGAAAGTGCGGCGCGCTTCATCCGAATTCTCTACTTTGTAGATAGCAGCTTCACATTCTATTCGTACTTCTGTACTTCCCCAAGGTCGGAGTTGGACGCTTCCATTTGCTAAATCTACGTCAATCTCTTGAATATATGCTTCTGATTGTTGAAAGATGTGCTGAACATCAATCGAAGGACCAAAGTTAAAATCTAAATCTCCTTCTTTTACTTTTTTTACCGTTTGATCTACAAATGTAAATAATTTTTCTTTTAAAGAGCTTTGAGATGACTTAGAAGCGTACGTTTTTTTCTGTTTTCCTCCTATATAAGGGGAGAGCTCAGCTTTATCAGGCGTAGCATAGGAAGAATCATTAGCTGAGTCTTTTTCCAGTGAATTTAACAAAGTTAAAGCCTCATCTACGCTAAGCTTTCCTTCTTCTACCATCTGTAAAATTTGTTTGCGCTTTTCACTCATACATTCCATCTCCTCTTTACGTTTTAGTCATTTAACTTTTATCTGCTTAATATTTGTATCCCTTTTACAATATTCCATACAAATACAACAACATTAACTAAAGAAACAACAACTAAAGCTACAATTAAAAGAATAAATACCGTTCCACTAGAGCCAGTAAGAGCAGGAAGCAAGAAAAATAAGAATAAGATCGCTGTAGCGATAGGTAATAAATGTGACAAAAATGCAGTTTTTGCATGTTTCTTTACTTCTATGTTATGAACAACAAAATAAATAATAATAGGTAATAAAAATGGTGCAAAGAAAACGCTAAAATAATTTAAGGAAGATAGTATGCGATTTCCTTCCATAATAATCAGCTCCTTATATCATGTATTACGTTTTAATGAGTTAAAAAGTTTCATTCTTTATAAAAAAGACACCAATGCTGGTGTCTTTTAACGAGTTAATGCCTCTGCTTTTTCAACTTTTTTCTCCATACGCTTACGGTCACGTTCTAAAATTGGCTTCAAATAATGACCCGTATAGGATTCTTTTACTTTTGCCACTTCTTCTGGCGTACCCGTAGCCACAATTTGTCCGCCTTTATCTCCACCTTCAGGTCCTAAATCAAGCAGGTAATCAGCAGCTTTGATGACGTCTAAATTATGTTCGATCACTAGAACCGTATCTCCATTTTCAACTAAACGCTGGAGAACTTTTAATAATCGTGCAATATCATCGACATGAAGACCGGTAGTCGGTTCGTCTAAAATGTACAGCGTTCTTCCTGTTGAGCGGCGGTGAAGCTCTGAAGCTAACTTTACACGCTGTGCCTCTCCACCGGATAAAGTAGTAGCCGGCTGTCCAAGCGTGATATAGCCAAGTCCTACATCGTAAATGGTCTGCAGCTTCCGCTTAATCTTTGGAATGTTTTCAAAGAAGTGAAGCGCATCTTCAACGGTCATATCCAACACATCTGAAATGTTTTGATCTTTGTATTTCACTTCTAAAGTTTCACGATTATATCGTTTGCCGTGGCAGACTTCACAAGGGACGTATACATCTGGCAAGAAATGCATTTCAATTTTGATAATACCGTCTCCTCGACAAGCTTCACAGCGGCCGCCTTTCACGTTAAAGCTAAAACGGCCTTTTTTATATCCGCGCACCTTTGCTTCGTTTGTTTGGGCAAATACATCTCGAATGTCATCGAATACACCTGTATACGTTGCAGGGTTCGAACGAGGCGTACGGCCTATGGGAGACTGATCAATATCAATGACTTTATCTAAGTGTTCAATGCCTTTGATTTCTTTATGTTCTCCTGCTTTGCTTTTTGCTTTATGCAGCTTTTGCGCCAATGATTTATGAAGAATATCATTTACCAGCGTACTCTTACCTGATCCAGATACACCTGTAACAGCCGTGAACATACCTAACGGAAGCTTTGCTTTTACATTTTTTAAATTATTTTCTTTTGCTCCTATAATTTCAATCATCCGATCTTTATCTATTGACCGTCTTTCCGCTGGAAGAGGAATAAACTTCTCTCCTGATAGATATTGACCCGTTAAAGAGTTTTCATCCTTCATCACTTCCTGAGGCGTACCTTGAGAAACAACAGCCCCCCCGTGTACCCCGGCTCCTGGTCCGATATCAATTAAATAATCAGCTGCCATCATCGTATCTTCGTCATGTTCTACAACAATCAACGTATTTCCAATATCGCGCATATCTTGCATCGTGCGAATTAAGCGATCATTGTCACGCTGATGAAGACCGATAGAAGGTTCATCTAAAATATAAAGAACCCCCGTCAAACGAGAACCAATTTGAGTAGCTAAACGGATCCGCTGTGCTTCTCCTCCTGAGAGAGTTCCAGCAGAGCGGTTCAATGTTAAGTAATCAAGCCCCACGTTAATGAGAAAGCTTAGACGCTCACGAATTTCACGCAGTATCATATCCGCAATCTTCATGTCTTTTTCAGATAGGCTGAGACTTTCAAAAAAATCATATGCTTCTTTTACTGAGAAGCGGGTTGTATCTCCTATATGCTTTTCGTCAATAAGCACCGCTAAGCTTTCGCGTTTTAAGCGATTTCCTTTACATTTTGGGCAAGCTTGCTGAGCCATGTACTTTTCCATTTGCTCACGGATATAATCTGAACTTGTTTCATGATAACGGCGCTCTACATTCCGAAGCACGCCTTCAAATTCGATATGATTTTCTCTTACTTGGCCAAAATCATTTTCATAGCGAAAGTAAATTTTTTCTTTGCCGCTGCCATATAATACTTTATCAAATAAGTGTTCCGGGATATCTCGCACCGGCACGTCCATATCGATGCCGTAATGTGTACATACGGCTTCAAGCAGCTGCGGATAGTATTGAGAACTTGTTGGCTCCCAAGGTGCAATTGCGTGCTGGCGAAGCGTTAAGTCATAGTTAGGAATAACTAAATCTTTATCCACTTCCAATTTCGTTCCTAACCCGTCACACGTTGGACACGCCCCGTACGGACTATTAAATGAAAACATGCGGGGCTCAAGTTCTCCGATGGAGAAACCACATTTTGGACAAGCATGATGCTCACTAAAAAGCAGTTCTTCTTCACCTACCACATCAATAATTACTTTCCCTTCTCCAAGGCGAAGAGCTGATTCCAAAGAGTCCGACAAACGAGCGGCTACACCTTCTTTTACAACAACGCGATCAATCACTACTTCAATGGAATGCTTTTTGTTTTTTTCCAGTTCAATTTCTTCTGTTATTTCACGCATTTCTCCGTCTACTCGAATGCGAACGTACCCTTCCTTTTTAATATCTTCTAGCACTTTTACGTGGGTACCTTTTCGGCCAGATACCACAGGTGCCAGTACTTGAAGTTTTGTGCGTTGAGGGTACTCTAAAATTCTATCTACCATTTGCTCAATCGTTTGAGATGTAATTTCAATTCCATGATTAGGACAAATCGGCTTTCCTACACGAGCAAACAAAAGGCGCAAATAGTCATAGATTTCGGTCACAGTTCCGACGGTTGAACGAGGGTTTCGGCTCGTTGTTTTTTGATCGATTGAAATAGCAGGCGACAATCCTTCGATTGAATCTACATCGGGCTTATCCATTTGACCTAAAAACTGTCTTGCATATGCCGAAAGCGACTCGACATAACGTCTTTGTCCTTCTGCATAGATTGTATCGAAAGCCAAAGAAGATTTACCAGAACCTGATAACCCTGTTAATACCACTAATTTGTCTCGTGGGATTTCAATATCGATATTTTTCAAATTGTGGGCTCGTGCACCTTTTACCACGATTTTTTCCATCGCCATGTTTTATCACCCTTCCGCTTTTAATTCTAGAATCAAGTCACGAAGCTCAGCTGCGCGTTCAAAATTAAGCGCTTTGGCTGCCTCTTTCATTTCTTGTTCCATTTCTTCTACGAGCTTTGCTTTTTCTTTTTTGTTGAGCTTATCAAATGCCGGTGCTTCTTCATACGTTTCTGTATCTTCTGCTACTACTGTTGCACGAATTGAGCCTCGAACTTCTTTTTGAATCGTTGTCGGTGTAATACCATGCTCTTCATTGTAAGCTTCTTGAATACTTCTACGACGCTTGGTCTCATTGATAGCAATGTCCATGGAATTTGTGATGCGATCTGCATACATAATGACATGTCCATTAGAATTTCGCGCAGCACGTCCGATGGTTTGAATAAGCGATCGTTCTGAGCGCAAGAATCCTTCTTTATCCGCGTCTAATATGGTTACTAACGAAACTTCCGGAATATCTAAACCTTCACGAAGTAAGTTAATTCCTACAAGCACATCGTATTTTCCAAGCCGCAGCTCTCGGATAATTTCAATACGCTCGAGCGTCTTCACCTCAGAGTGAAGATATTGAACTTTAATGCCAATTTCTTTTAAGTAGTTCGTTAAATCCTCAGACATTTTCTTTGTTAACGTCGTAACGAGCACTCGTTCATTTCGCTTAATCCGGTCGTGAATTTCTCCAATTAAATCATCAATCTGTCCTTCAATTGGTCGAACTTCGATATTTGGATCCAATAATCCCGTTGGACGGATAATTTGTTCAATTACATCAGGTGCCTTCTCAAGTTCGTAAGGACCTGGTGTTGCAGAAACATGGACAATTTGGTTAATATGCTGTTCAAATTCATCAAATTTAAGCGGGCGGTTATCTAATGCGGACGGCAAGCGGAAACCATGATCTACTAACACTTGTTTACGCGCTTGGTCTCCATTGTACATTCCTCTAACTTGAGGAATCGTAACGTGTGATTCATCCACAACAAGAAGGAAATCTTCCGGGAAGAAGTCCAGCAGTGTATAAGGTGTAGAACCAGCGGGACGAAGCGTTAAATGACGAGAGTAGTTCTCGATTCCCGAACAAAAGCCCATTTCTCTCATCATTTCTAGATCGTAGCGCGTGCGCTGCTCCAAGCGTTGCGCTTCTAAAAGCTTTCCTGCTTCTTTTAGCTTCTCTAGCTGTTCTTCTAATTCTTTTTCAATGT
This sequence comes from Priestia sp. SRI_019, assembly GCF_057586255.1. Taxonomy (NCBI): domain Bacteria; kingdom Bacillati; phylum Bacillota; class Bacilli; order Caryophanales; family Bacillaceae; genus Priestia; species Priestia sp. SRI_019. The sequence goes on from NZ_JBYCZN010000004.1 coordinate 148,452, forward strand.
TTTGAATAGCAACGCGCATTTTTTCTTCTCTCGTGACAAAGTGAGATGCCGGGAAGATAGCTACATGTTCACGATCTCCAATAATTTCTCCTGTTAGAGCGTCAACTTCTCGAATGCGGTCAATTTCATCTCCGAAAAACTCGACGCGAATACAGTGTTCATCTCGAGATACAGGAAAAATCTCCACAACATCGCCGCGAACGCGAAACGTTCCGCGCTTAAAGTCAATATCGTTTCTTTCGTACTGTACATCCACTAGCGTACGAAGCAGCTGATTGCGCTCTTTTTCCATTCCTACTCGAAGAGATACGACCATTTCTTTGTATTCTTCCGGAGACCCTAAGCCATAAATACAGGACACGCTGGCAATAATAATGACATCTTTTCGTTCAAAGAGAGAAGAAGTTGCCGAGTGACGAAGTTTATCAATTTCATCATTAATGCTTGCATCTTTTTCAATAAATGTATCTGTTTGAGGTACATAGGCTTCAGGCTGATAGTAATCGTAGTAACTGACAAAGTATTCAACTGCATTATTAGGAAAAAACTCTTTAAACTCACTGTACAATTGACCAGCAAGCGTTTTGTTATGAGCCATAATTAGTGTCGGCTTATTTATTTCCTTAATAACATTAGACATGGTGAAGGTTTTTCCCGTTCCTGTAGCACCTAATAAAACTTGATGCTGCTTACCTTCTTTAATTCCTTTCACAATCTTTTCAATTGCCTTTGGCTGATCACCTTGCGGCTGATATGGGGATACTAATTCAAACTGATCTTTCAAATGAAGGCCTCCGTTTCCATTTTCTTGTTTTATCTATTTTTTATTACGATATGTAAAAACCGAAAACACGAACTGATATTCGTATTTTATCACTTTATAATCATAAATGAAACTAATGAGTATTAATCTTATATAGTGTTTGTTTGTTTTTATTTTTTACCCTGTTACTTTATTACCCACTAAATTCTTATACTACCCTTTTCGAAGGGAATACAACTCTTTAGATGAAAGCAATAAAAGAAAGTAAGCTGCGTAATTGTTTGAAAAAGATAGGCTTTTGCGCCAATTTCTAAATTATGATACAGTATAAAAAATATGTACTGAGAGGGGTTTAGTATGGCAAGCGTTGATCAAGTTCTTATAAATAACTCCTTTATAACAGTTGAAGAATCAACTTCTTTAGCTAAAGTGAAATCTGAACTTTCAAACTATGACTTCGTTATAGTCACAGCAAGTACCTTTTATGTAATACAAAAAGATGAACGATACCTGTTAACAGGTCATGACGAGGCATCGTCTATAAAAAAAGTAATAGCGGATACAAATTGGCCTTCATCTTCTACTTCTACGTTAGCCAATTTACAAGCCAACACAAACTGGAACAGACCAGTCCTCATTCAAGCAGAAAACCAAGAAACCACAATAGGACTTGTAACACCTTCACAGTGGATTACACATTTGCATAGCCAAAATGAGATATTAGCTTCCTATTTTGATACATTGGCAGAAACCATTAATGATGCAGTGACAGCGGTCGATAATGAAGGAAATGTAATCTTGTGGAATACTGCTGCGGAACATACGTATAAGATTCAGAGAGATGATATTATGGGTAGAAAAATCGGAGAGCATTTCAAAGATGAATCCATCATTCTACATACGATTCTAAATGAAGGGCGCCCTGTACGCGGAACGTATCATCGTCCTAATGAACAAACTCACGTGCTCATCAATGCATCTCCTATTATAAGAAACAATCGAGTTATAGGTGGAGTCGCAACTGAACATGACATTACCAATATTGTAAGATTAAATGAAGAAATTGATGTGTCTCTTCTCATTCCAAAAGATAATCCGTTTTCTTCTTTCGCGGGTATCAGTCCTGAAATTAAGCAAGCCGTTGACATTGCCAAAAAAGTGGCATCTACAGATATGCCTATTTTATTAACAGGAGAACCTGGTTCTGGGAAAGAAATGCTGGCTCAGGCCATCCACTACGGGGGATCTAAACATAAAGAACCTTTTTTATCTTTAAATTGCGCCACTATTCCATCGGGACTCCTGGAAATTGAGCTCTTTGGTCATCAAAAAGATGTCTTTTCAGAAGATCCAACAACCATTGCGGGAAAACTGGAGCAGGCTCACAACGGGACGTTATTTATTGAAGAAATTGATAAAATGCCTCTTGAAATTCAAGTTAAGCTTCTCCGTTACTTGGAAGAACGATCCTTTTATCACGTTGGAGGCACGGAAGAAATTCAAGTTCAAACCCGAATTGTAGCCTCTACCACGACGCCTTTGGAAGAGTTGCTAAAAGCCGGTGAATTCCATGAAAATCTTTACTATTTGCTGACCGTCATCAACATTATTATTCCGCCGCTTCGAGACCATAAGGAAGACATCGAAGCATTGACTCAGCAATTTGTACAGGAATTCAGCAAGAAGTATAAAAAGAAGGCTCCTTTCATTAGCTCTGAAGTTCTCGAAGCCTTTATGCAATACGATTGGCCAGGCAATATTCGCGAGCTGAGAAATACGATTGAACGAATGATTTTTCTAAGTGATCAGTCGTTGATTACCCTTACGCACCTTCCTGACAATCTGAAGGATGCAAGTTCTTTCACAGAAGTTCAAAAAGAAGAAGATTCTCTTCAAGAAGCTAGGCTAATAGAAGAGACTCTTCAAAAAACCTATGGAAACAAAAGTGCAGCAGCAGATCTGCTTGGCATTTCACGGGGCACCCTTTACAACAAAATCAAAGAATACGGACTAAACTAATCAAAAAATTCGACACGAAGCTAAAGATGCTTCGTGTCAAATTTTTTGATTTCCTATAGACTTAACTTATTTCTGTTTTCTCGCTGTCATCTTCCCTTGTGTAAATAACAGAAGATAATCATACCCTCCGGCTTTCGAGTCCGTTCCGGACATATTAAAACCGCCAAAAGGATGAACGCCAACTAATGCTCCTGTACATTTTTTGTTAATATATAAGTTACCGCAGTGCATGGTAGCTAATGCCCTTTGAATCCTCTCTTCGGCTTCAGAGAAAAAGGCTCCCGTCAAACCGTAATCAGTTTCATTGTAAATCTCAATGGCTTCTTCCCAGTTAGCTGCTTTTGTCAACGCAAGGACCGGCCCAAAAATCTCTTCTTGCATAATTCGTGCTTTTGAATCCACATCTTTGAATACTGTAGGTTCTATATAGTAGCCATTTCCGGGAGCTTTAGCTCCCCCGGCAATAAGCTTTCCTTCTTCTTTGCCAATTTCAATGTAGGCTAATACTTTTTCATACGCTTTTTGATCAATAACAGGTCCCATAGAAGGGTTGTCTTCAGGCAGTCCGACGGTTAATTCTTTTGTTAACGCGGCTACCTTTTGGGCAACCTCTTCATAAACAGATTCTACAATAATCGCTCGAGAGCCAGCGGAACACTTTTGGCCTTGAAATCCAAACGCAGATGCTACGATCGCTTGCGCTGCCGCTTCTAAGTCTGCCGTTTCATCTACTACAACGCCATCTTTTCCTCCCATTTCAGCTATGACGCGTTTCAACCAAATTTGTCCAGACTGTACTTTTGAAGCACGTTCATAAATGCGACATCCTACTTCTCTTGATCCCGTAAAAGAAATAAAACGAGTTTGAGGATGTTCGACTAAATATTCCCCAACTTCTATGCCATCTCCAGGGATAAAATTCAGAACACCAGACGGAAGACCGACTTCCTCCATCAATTGAACAAATTTCGCAGCAATAACCGGTGCAGAATCAGCCGGCTTTAAAATAACCGCATTTCCAGATACAATTCCAGCTACAGTCGTTCCAGCCATGATGGCAAGCGGAAAATTAAAAGGGGAAATGACTACTCCTACGCCTAAAGGAATATACGTCATCTCTGTTTTTTCACCTTCTACCGGCGTTAAAGGACGATGCTCATTCGTTTCACTTAAACGAATCATTTCTCGGGCATAAAATTCCATAAAGTCAATTGCCTCCGCTGTATCCGCATCAGCTTCTGCCCAGTTTTTCCCCACTTCATAAACGAGCATGGCAGAAAATTCATACTTTCTTTCTCTCATCAGCTCTGCTGCTTTGAATAAATAATCAGCACGTTCAGCAGGCGGGACGTTCTTCCATGATTGAAAGGCTGCTGATGCTTCTTGCATTGCCTGCTCAGCATAAGCTTTAGTGCCACGGCTTACTCTGCCAATCACTTCATCTACTTTTCCCGGATTCGTAGAGACAATCACTTCTTCTGTTGAGATTTTATCCTTTCCAATCGTGAGAGGATATGTTTGTCCCAGTTCTTTTTTCACTTTCAGTAACGCCGCTTGCATCGCTTGTTTATTCTCTTCTGACGAAAAATCAGTAAACGGTTCATTTTTAAAAACTGAGATTTTTGTACTTACTGTCATTTCAACCAGTCCCCTTTAATTAGAAATTTATTTCGCGAAGTTTTTCAGCACGAACCATACGTTGGCGGGACGCTCGGCTAGACGTCTCATGAAATACCCAAACCAATCAATGCCGTAAGGAACATAAACCCTGACTTTATATCCTTCTTTTACTAGACGGTCCTGCAGCTCTACGCAAATTCCATAAAGCATTTGGAACTCAAATTGGTCATTTGAAATACCATTTTCTCTTACTAATCGTTTTGTGTACTGAATCATTTCTTCATCATGACTTGCTACAGCTGTATAGTGACCATTTAATAAATGCATTTTAATGATTTTTTTATAGTTTTCATCTACGTCTTTCTTTTCTGGAAATGATACTTCTGGTGATTCTTTATAAGCTCCTTTTACTAGACGTAAATTAGCTTGATATTGATGTAAGTCATTCATATCTTGTTCTGTACGATAAAGATACGCTTGAATCACAATTCCAACATTATCAGATTCCTTGCGTAATTCTTTATACATATCAAGAGAGATTTGGCAGTGCAAGTAGTCTTCCATATCAATTCGAACAAAAATATTATTCATTCTGGCCGTGTGTAGAATTCTGCGCATATTTTCCATACAAAGCTCTTTGCTAATATCCAATCCTAAAGAAGTCATCTTTAATGATAAATTTGATTGAACGCCCGATTCTGCAATGGCTTCTAGTGTCTGAATGCACATGGCAGTAGACAACCTGGCTTCCTCTTCTGTAAAAACAAATTCTCCTAAATGATCAAGTGTAACAACTTTTCCACTATTGTTAAGCTCCTTAGATGTTTGAATTGCTGATTCGGTTGAGTCTCCAGCAACAAAACGAGCTGCCCCCATCCTCAATCCATACTTTTTAGCTAATTTGTTCATTGAATGATTTTTGCCAAGCGACTGAAACATCGTTCTCATTAATACTTCCATCAATCCTAAACCTCCTTTTATGTTTTAAAATTAAAAATAAACTAAATTTTCAGATTAATAATTTTATTTTTCTATACCCTTCTCACATTTCTGTACACTTATTTAAATAAATTTATACACAAGTGTTTAAAATATTTTATTCGTAAACATATTTGTCTAATTAATTTGATTATACTCGCTCATTAAATGAACCGAAACAATATTGTTATAAGTTCTAACTCACTTTTTTTACACAAAAAAGCTCTCCACGTTGTGCAGAGAGCTTTTTTGTACAGTTTAATAATAAGCCATTAACTTATTATCAAACCAACAATCTTTATTTTCCAGCTGCTAGCATTCTTTTTGCATATATAAAACCAATGGCTGCTGAAAGTAAATCTATTAAAATAATAAGCGGATAATCTGCGTACCCTTTATATACAGAAACAGCTATCAACAAAAGCGTCAGCGCTGTGGCAACATATAAGTTATATGTTACTCTAGCAAACAGAACAAGCAATATGGCGGGTAGAAAAACTGCGGCAATCGTTTTGACTTCCACAAACATTTCTCCTTTTTATCTGTCTTTTAACCAGCTTGTGAATCACGTTTTGTATAATTGTGTACAAACAAAATACCTAGTTCATGATGTTCGTTGTCATACAATGCTCGCTGAGTAAAGCGAACTTCTCCATTTTCGTCAATAACTTCTAGCTTACAAAAAGCACGGTTATTAACTTGTAATGCTTCATAAAATTTATGGACCTCAGATACAGCGATTCCATTTACCTTAATAATCACTTCTCCTACTTTCAAACCCATTTTCTCTGCCGGAGAATGAGGGATGATTCCTAATACAACCAAACCTTGTGTACGCTTAGTAAACAGTGCGGGCGCTTTTTCATCGCTTCGACGCTGCTGCAAACGAATCCACTCTCTTCCTATGATCGCTAGAATAACAACAGCTACAGCGGCAAGAGGATAAAAAATAGCAGCAATCGTAATGATCGTTAATCCCACGCCTAATGCTAATACACGCTTACCGGTAAATTCAATAGATTTAAACGGCACCATACTTTGAATTCGCTGATAAAAACCGATAGCAAAAGGAACAAAAAACAGGCTAAATGATGTTCCATCAATAGATAACACAGGCCACCATGGAAACACAGACGTAATGGCGCTGCCTGGAATTAAGACAAAAAGCGGGACAACCCATAATTTTTGAGAGTAATGAGCTCCAATTTCCTGCCCTCTTTTACTTTTCACAATGGCTGGAGACGTACCTTTTGCTCCAAATTTCCAAATTAAATATCCTTCTGCTAATACAAGCAGAGACATTAAAATAGTCAGAGAAGGTAAATCTGCGTTATGAGCTTGCACAGACCACGTTTGAATAAATCCTTCACCGAAACCAGATGCCGGAATAAGCAAGGTTGCAAGCACAGCCAGTCCTACGGTGTAAGAAGGAGAAAGCCATTTAAACGTCCACGGACCGCTTATGATAAAAGTTAAAACAGCTACAAGTACAATCATTCCTATAGATACATAGACACCTAGCAACACGGTAACAACGGATAAAATCAACCCAATAATGATACCTGGAAAAAATAAATATTTTGCTTCTAAAATAAAATCAAACACGCGAACATGAAAATTCTGACGCTCTCTCTTGACGCGAGAAAGACCTACAAAAAACGAGACGAGCAGAAATAGATAAGTTAACGGATGTAAAAACAAACGCCCGATACCTTTTAAGAGCTCTAATGCAAAATCCATTTTTTCACCACCTGTATTTTTCACATTTTTATTACAACATTTACGATTGATTGTTATGTATCATAGGCTTCTTTATTTTATCAAAATGCATCACTAACCGACAATGTTGTTTTTACTAAAAAAGTTCCGTGCTTTGGAAAAGCACGGAACTTTTTCTACTTCTTATTGACTAACTAGCTTTAAAGCCGTTTGAAGCTGACGATCTTCATCTTTTGATTTAATTTTTTCTAGAAGTTTTGTTTGTAAAAGCGCTGCTGTATCTTCATCGATTTCACCTGTAGCTTTTTGCTTATTGGCTTTTTGGAATGCAGTTACAGCTGTTTCTGTCTCTTTACTAAAATATCCGTCTGTACGTCCAGGTTCAAAGCCAAGGCCTTTTAGCATCACTTGAGCATTCTTCACTTGGTCACCTGTCATATCACGTGTTAATGGCTTTTTATCAACTTGAATTGGATTTGCATAATAATAATCCGGCTGCTTGACTTCTACCGTTGGTTTTATACCTTTTTCGTTAATCCAGTTTCCATCAGGCGTTAGCCATTTATAGAACGTTAATTTTAAATTACTGCCGTCTTCCATTGGAACAGCTTGTTGAACGGTTCCTTTTCCATAGGATTTTTCACCGACTAGCTTGTATCCTCCTGCTTCTTTTAATGCCCCGGCAAGAATTTCAGAAGCGGATGCACTCCCTCCATCAATCAAGGCCACAATTGGATAATCCTTTTGCTTTTTCATTGAAGAAACCACTTTTTGACGTTCACCGTTACGATCTTCAATTTGGATATATGGCTTTTTATTCGTCACTAATTTATCAAGCATTTTTTCAACGCTCGTTAAATAGCCACCAGGATTTCCTCGAACGTCTAGAACTAAGCCATCAATATTTTTATTTTCAAGTTTTTTCAACTGTTTCGTAAATTCGTCTCCCGTTGATTCAGAGAATGACGTAATTTCCATGTAGCCAATTTTTTTATTGTTTACATTTTTAACAGAAGAATAGACGGTTTCAATTGGAATCTCATCTCTTACAACTTTTACTTTCATCATTTCTTTCACGCCCGGTCGTTGAACATCTAATGTCACGGTAGAGCCTTTTTTACCGCGAATTTTTAATACTGCTTCATTCAATTCCAGACCCGCGATACTTTTACCATCGATCTTTAAAATCTGATCATTTGGTTTTAATCCTGCTTTTTCCGCAGGAGATTGTTTAAACGGAGCTACGATTGTTACTTTTCCATCTACCATGCTTACTTCAGCGCCAATTCCCTCAAACGATGAATCAAGAGACTGCGTGAATTGCTGTGCCGTTTTCTTATCCATGTAAGATGAGTGAGGGTCTCCTAAGGTTTGTACCATCCCTTGGATTGCGCCATCTAATAATTTTTTGTCATCTACATCTTTGTAATATTTTGAAGATATCAGTTCATAAGCTTGCTTGATTTTGTCTAGCTCTTCCTTTTCCACTTTACTATCATTTGAAGAAGTTGTAAGGGGGGTACTGACCGTTCCAGCATTTGCATACTGAATGCCAAAATATGTACCTGCTGCTCCAACAACTAAGGAGAGTGCCATTAATAGTGCAACGATTTTCCGATTCAAGTTCTTTCATCCTCCTCAACCTTAAGCCATCTCTTCTTATTATAATAGATACAACCAAAACTATGTAATAAAAAGGATGCATGTGTTATTTGTAGCAAAAGGCATCACACAAATCAAGTGCGATGCCTTTTTGTTAAACTATATGTTGAGCTTGTACCACGTATGCTAGGAACTTAAAATTTAATATAACTTTCAGGGTTTACAGCGGAACTTTTGCCTTTCCAATCGCCTTTATGCAATTCAAAATGCAGGTGAGCACCAAACGAACGTCCTGTGTTCCCTATATAACCTAATTGTTGACCTTTATTGATAGATTGACCGCTTGAGACGCTGTAGCTCTCTAAATGAGCATAAACTGTAACCCACGTCTGACCTTCTACATTGTGACGAATAAATACGGCATTACCAAAAGAAGAAGAATGATATGCTCTAATTACCTTTCCGCTTGCTGCGGCTACAACTGGCACACTTTCTCCTCGCTTTCCAATATCAATACCGTAGTGTCCTCTTCCAAACGTTTCTCGATACCCAAAATGAGATGTTACCGGGCCCTTTGCCGGCCTCATAAACGACCCGCTTGTAACAGGGGGTGCCCCCTCTGTTGCCCCGGCTGTTTCAATTTCTTGCTGTTGAGCTTGTGCTGCATTTTTTTGATCAGCTAAAATAGAAGCTTGCTCTTCTAATCCAACGGCTTCTTCATTAAATTCTTTTTCCTGATCTTTGAGCGTTTGCATGAGCTGATTCTTTTCATCCACTTGTTTTTGCAGCTGCGCACGAAGATTTTTAAGTTCTTCAAGCGCTTGATTTACTTCCGTTAGCTTGTTTTGAACTTTTGTTTCTTTCTCTTCTTTTGCCTTTTTATCGGCTTCATGCTGCATTAACAAATCACGGTCAGCCCCTACAATTGTCGAAACCGCACTCACTCTGCTAATAAAGTCTCCGAAGCTTTCAGAGCCTAGCAGTACATCTATGTAATCCACAGACCCGCCATTTTCTTGTAAAGCACGAGCACGTTTTTTTAATAGCTCATTTCGTTTTTCAATTCGTTTTTTTACAACGTCAATCTCGCTTTTCAGCTTTTCGATGTCTTGCTTTGCTTTTTCTACTTCAGATTCACGGCTGCGGATATCTGCATTCGTTTGTCCGACCTCTGAATCCAAGCGTGCAATCTCAGCTTCTTCGTTTTTTTGCTTTTCTTGAACCTCTTTTAATTTCTCTTTATTTTGATTAATATTTTGGTTCACATCATCACTTTTTTTCTCTAAATCACTGAGTTTAGTAGTGCTGGCACTTTCTGCATAAGCAATTTTTTCATTACCTATCCAAGCCGCACTTAGTCCAACTAAAACTGCTGCTGTCATTACTAATGTCTTACGTGTCATTTGTTTCTCCCCATCTGCACATATTTCCCCGTATAAACGGGCATTAGCAAGACCCCCATTAGCACTTTTTTCTATTTTTATGTGTAATTACACAACAACCTCACATTTGATAAACATCAAATGTGAGGTTGTTGTAATCTATTATGTTAAAAATCTATTCTTATTTTCGTAAGAACTTACGGATGGATAATGTACTTCCCCACATCCCAATTAGACCGCCGATCACTATTAATAATAGCGACACTTGAAGCACGAATGGAAAGGCAGGTAAAAGTTCAAAGAATCCATCAAACTTAGGTTGAACTTCATTATATAAAACGCTGTATACACCGATAATAACTGCAATTGGTACAATAGAACCAAGCACTCCTAAAAACAGACCTTCAATAAAGAACGGCCAGCGAATAAAGGAGTTTGTAGCTCCAACTAAGCGCATAATTTCAATCTCTTCACGGCGAGCTACAATCGTAATTTTAATTGTATTTGAAATTAGGAACATTGCTGTAAATAGAAGCCCTAAAATCAGCACTACTCCAATATTACGAGCTACTTTCAGCACTTTAAATAACTTTTCAACTTGATCTTGTCCGTATTGAACTTTTGCTGCATACGGATATTTCTCAATTTGTTTAGCTACTTTTGCGACATCAGTCGGCTCTTTTGTTTTAACAACAAATACATCATTTAATGGGTTTTGCTGTTCAAACGGTTCAAAAGCTTGTCCTTCATCACCCATACTATTAATTAAATCTTTTAACTCTTTATCTTTAGAAGAAAACGTCACCGTATCAACTTGCTTAATTGCATCTAGCTTTTCTTTCATTGCTTTTCGATCATCTGCTGTCGCTGCAGCATCAACGTGAACACGAATTTCCACATCATTTTCAATCAATTTAGCAATGTGGTTTAAATTCATCATCAACATAAAAAATACGCCTACAAGCAAGAGCGTCACGGTAACAGCACTTGCAGATGCGAATGTCATCCAGCCGTTTCTTCCTAAACTTTTAGATCCTTCACGTAAGTGGCGCCCGAATGTTCTAGCCTTCATATCCGTATTCACCTCTTACTTCATCGCGCACAACATTTCCATTTTCAATCGCAATTACACGCTTTCGAATTGTATTTACAATTTCACGGTTATGCGTTGCCATTAAAATAGTCGTACCGCGTTTATTAATCTCCTCAAAGATATCCATGATTTCCCACGAAGTCTCCGGATCAAGATTCCCTGTCGGTTCATCGGCGATGACAACCTTAGGACTATTCACAATTGAACGTGCAATAGACACACGCTGCTGCTCGCCTCCAGATAGTTCATCAGGGAAAGAATCCATTTTACCCTTTAACTTAACAAGCTCTAGCACCTCTAGCACTCGCTTTTTAATTTCTTCGGGACTTTGCTCAATTACTTCTAGTGCAAAAGCAATGTTTTCATAGACCGTTAATTTTGGAAGCAGCTTGAAATCTTGAAAGACTACACCAATATGACGTCTAAAGATAGGAACTCTGCTATCTTTTATTTTTGCTACATTTGCACCGTTTACAATGATATTTCCTGAAGAAGGCTTTTCTTCACGATACATCATTTTAATAAAAGTGGATTTTCCTGCTCCACTTGGTCCTACGATATAAGCAAACTCACCTTGATTAATCTTGATGCTAATGCCATTGATTGCTTTTACACCGTTCGGATACGTTTTATATACATTTTGCATTTCAATCATAAGTAATCACCTAATCAAGTGTGTTATTTTAATACTATGTAAAACTTGTCAAAATACGACAAAACTCTACAATCCAAACCAAAAATTCGACTCTTCTCACGCGCTTTCTCATTATAACATCACTCTTCGTGAAAATAAGCCCCAAAAATATTACATTTTTATTTCAAATATGACATAAGTAGGATATTTTTAGCAGGGTATGAGAATTTATCCTTATTTTTAATTCTGTTGTTTTTTGCTGTTCATTTTTTACGAATATCGTTAGACAAAGCACATTCATGTCTACTTTTTTTACAAACAAGGTATGATAAATAAGAAAAACGATGAGGAGGGATAACATGATCACCATTTATGGAAGTTCACGAGAAAACGGAAATACGGAGGAATTAGCTAAAGCAGTCTTAAAAGATATCAATACGGAAGAAGTTTACTTGCGCCGGCATACCATTAACCCTATTACTGATATGCGTCACGATGAACTTGGGTTTACCAATCAACAAGATGATTATTATGATATAGCGAAAAAGATGGCAGCGCGCGACACTATTTTATTTGTTACGCCTCTTTACTGGTACGGTATGAGCGGATTAATGAAGAACTTTGTGGATCGTTGGTCTGAAAGTCTTAGAGATTCGACAATCAACTTTAAAGAACAAATGAAAAATAAGCGCGTGTATGTATTAGTAGTAGGGGGCACAGGCGCATCTGTAAAAGCTCTTCCTCTTATTATGCAATTTCAATACATTGTCGATTTTATTGGCTCTTCCTTTAGTGGATACATCATTGGAGAAGCCAATGCACCTGGAGACATAGCAAAAGATGTCAAAGCTCAAAAGCAAGCCATTGTTTTAAACCAAGAATTAAAGCAGCTTTAACACAAAAATAAGACGGATATCCGTCTTATTTTTTCTTTGCCAGCCAAGCAGCAACTTTTTTTGCATCTTCTTCATTAATTAGTCCTTTTGGCATACCGCCTTGACCATTGTTAATAATGTTTTCAATTTCAGCTTCTGAGTGCTTGCTGCCTACATGCTGCAAGCTTGGTCCATTCGCTCCTCCTAAATCTACTCCGTGACAGCCTGTACAGTTTTTCTTCACAATGTCTTCTGCACTCGCTGAAGATTCACCAGCAGATTCATTTTTAGAGCTTCCTCCGCCGCACGCGGACAAAACAAGCGCTAGACCGATTGTTAACGTCAGTAATACTTTTTTCAAGCCTTCTCCCCCTTGCTGTAGAGTTTTCACTCTATTATAACCTACTCCAGAATGTTTAAAACACTCTGTTTACAAGGACTTTGTTTCAATTTCATGAATTCTCTCATCACACTTATGTATACGATTAAGCAATTGATTCGTTTCCTAAACGTTTTTTGTATACTACGCGTGAAATTGTGACACTGAGCTCATATAAAAGCAGAAGCGGGACAATGACTAAAATATCCGAAATAAAATCAGGAGGAGTAATAAGTACAGATATCACAATTAAAGCAAAATAAGAGAACTTCCTTGCTTTAGCTAATCTTAAAGGGTTTAGAACCCCTAAGCGCGTTAAGAATAGAACAACCAAAGGCATTTCAAATAAAAACCCAAACGGTAAACACAGATTAAGCATAAAACGGAAATAATGCTCCGCCGTAAACATCAGTGAAAACTGATCATTCGACAAGCCCGTTAAAAATGCTAAAACCATTGGAAACAGAACAAAATAACCGAACCCCAGCCCGCTTACAAACAAAAGAAAAAAGAATGGAATGAAGGTAATCAGAACCTTATATTCTTCCTTTTTTAAACCAGGTGAAACAAACCGAAATACTTGATAAGCAGCTACTGGCAGTGTAAAGGCCAGCGCAAAAACAAATGCAATCACCATATAAATCCATACGATTTCACTTGGTCCAAGTACCGCAAGCTTGCCGTCCAAACCTTTTACTAGCCACTGATAAATATCTTGTACAAATACAAAACTGACAATAAGTAAAACTACAAATGCACAAAGTGTTTTAATAATACGAACACGCAATTCTTCAAGGTGCTCCATCAAGCTCATTTCTCCCATTGTCTTTCTCTCCTTTCTGACAAGTAGAAATAGACGAGTTTCCTCGTCTATTTCCTTACTTACGATGTGGATTCATTCCCTTTTTGTTCAGAAACAGTTGCGGTCTGCTTTTCTTTAACACCTTCATCATCCGATACAAGCCCTTTTGCTGCTCCTTTAAATTCAGTTAATGTTCGTCCAAACGCTCTTCCAACTTCTGGCAGCTTAGACGGTCCAAAAATTATTAACGCAATAACTAAAATAATAACCAAACCAGGGATTCCAATATTAGAAAACATACTTGACCTCCTTTTTCTTACTCAGTTTACTGGTGGACTTTTTCTTTCTTTTTCAACTCTTGTTTTTCATGTGCTTTCCCATGTGCCCGCATACGATCTTCCTCTACTTCCTTAGAAATCTTTAGTCCACGCGGCACGTTATTTACTTCAACTTCCTTCATACCTTTTCCATCTTTTTCATATTGAAAGGAAGCTCGAGTTGAAATTTCTGCACCAGGCTCTGTTACAAAAGGCACAACGCGATAATCGGCTTGCCATATATCAGGAGTTACCGTACACCTTACATATCCTCTATAATCATTAAAAAATGTGAGGTGTGGATTTTGACTTAAAATTTTATCCGTGTCTGCTCTTTTATCTGCTCCGTTCCCTCCGGAAGTGATGGAGGTGCCGATGAACTCTGCACCAATAATTCTTGAATTAAGGTTAGCAAAATCCGCGTATAAGTTAGAAGCCCAGTTAGCGTGTACATCTCCAGTTAGTACAATGACGTTGTCTAACTTTTTCTGTTCAATAAAATCCATGACGCGCTGACGATTCGCCGTATACCCATCCCATGCATCCATGCTGTATGTAGGCTTAGCAGCCGTTCCAAATTTTCTTGGTGCAAAGAAAATTTGTTGAGCCAGCACATTCCAGTGACACGATGACTTTTCAAGATTAGTAAACAGCCATTTTTCTTGTTCATTCCCCAATAGCGTACGTTTGGAATCAAGAGATTCTGGCGTTTGCGGCTTTGTTCCGTCTCCGTTTGCTTGATCATCTCTGTACTGACGCGTATCCAACACTTGAAAAGAAGCTAGTTTGCCATATGAAAAATCACGATACAATCTCATATCCGTTCCGTGAGGCAAGGATGTTTGGCGCAAAGGCATGTGTTCGTAATAAGCTTGATAAGCTGCAGCGCGACGTTGGATAAATGCTTCTACTGATTGGCCTTTTTCAGGAATTACATTTGCATAATTGTTTTCTACTTCATGATCATCCCACGTCACAATCCATGGAAAAGCAGCATGAGCAGACTTCAAATTGGCATCTGACCTGTACTGAGCATGCCTGTTTCGATAGTCTTGCAGCGTTTGAATTTCTGCGCTGCTGTGAGTACGAACATTTCCGCTTGCAGCCACGTACTCGTTTGGTCCATATTCATAGATGTAATCACCCAAATGAACGACAAAATCTAATTGTTCTTTAACCATATGCTCATAGGCTGTAAAGTACCCATGTTCATATTGCTGACACGAAGCGAACGCAAACGTCATGCTGGCTACTTCTGCATTTGCTGAAGGAAGTGTTTTTGTTTTTCCAACAGGGCTTAACTCATGACCGCTTTTAAATCGATAATAATAAATATGACTCGGCTTTAATCCTTTTACATCAACGTGAACCGAATGAGCAAGTTCAGGTCTAGCCACTTCTGTTCCTCGTTTGACAATTCGATGAAAGTCTTCATCTTCACTAAGCTCCCATTTTACTGGAATAGGTTGATTAGGCATCCCCCCGCCATTCAACGGGTCTGGTGCTAATCTTGTCCAAAGAACAATACTATCTGCTAAAGGATCTCCTGATGCGACACCTAGAGTGAACGGATAACTTGAAAATTTAGGCGCTGCAGCTGAAGCTTCTACTGCATTTAAACCAATAGACTGAGCAATTGTTAAGCCAAGTGATACTCCTGCTACTTTTCCAGCTCCTTGTAAAAAACGCCGTCTATCAAACCCTTTACTCGAAGAAAAGCTATTCTGTTTCACTTGCTCTATTAATTCGTTTAATGATTTATTTTCCACTGCACATGCCCCTTCCTCATGATTTAACTCAAATTATAAATCCTGTTTGTAAAAGGGGTATAAAGGATTGTAAAGAAGCACTTGCCGCAAATCAGGTATTTTTAACCATTTTATTTCATTGACAAAATAAGCGAACTTACGACAGCAACCTTTAAATTTCTGTATTTTCTCGATTTTCTTTTTAACAATAGTTCTTTACGCTCGTTTTTCTTCATCCAAATTTTACAAAGTCCCAACAATTTAAAAAAAGGCAGCATACCTAAGTATGCTGCCTTTTGATTAAATATGAGAACGTAAATACGCATCGATAAACGGATCTAGATCTCCATCCATTACGCTTTGCGTGTTTCCGACTTCCGTATTTGTGCGGTGATCTTTTACTAATGAGTACGGATGGAATACGTACGAACGAATTTGACTTCCCCACCCAATATCTTTTTGTTCTCCGCGAATTTCAGCTAGCTGTTCTTGCTGCTTTTCAATTTCTAATTGATACAACTTAGATTTTAACATCTTCATTGCTTGCTCACGGTTTTTAATTTGTGAACGTTCCGTCTGACAAGATACGACTACATTAGTTGGGAGGTGAGTAATACGAACAGCTGAATCTGTTGTATTGATATGCTGACCTCCGGCACCGCTTGCACGATACGTATCAACCTTCAAATCTTCCGTACGAATATCAATTGAAATTTCATCGTTAAATTCCGGCATTATGTCGCACGATACGAATGACGTATGACGACGGCCTGATGAATCAAACGGAGAAATACGAACGAGACGATGAACGCCTTTTTCAGCTTTTAAATACCCGTACGCATTATGACCTTTAATTAAAAGCGTTACACTTTTAATACCAGCTTCATCTCCAGGTAAGTAATCAAGCGTTTCTACTTTGAAACCTTTTTTCTCCGCCCAGCGCGTATACATACGTAGTAACATTGAACCCCAATCCTGTGATTCTGTTCCACCAGCACCTGGGTGCAGTTCTAAAATGGCGTTATTTTTATCATACGGCTCGCTTAAAAGCAGCTGTAATTCAAAGTCGTTCATGCCTGAAATAAGCTCTTTTAGTTCACTAACTAGTTCTTCTGCTAAATCTTCATCGTATTCTTCTTTTACAAGTTCATGAGATATCTGTAAATTTTCGTATGTTTCATCCAAGTGGTTAAATTGATTTACTGCATCTTTTAAACCATTGGCTTCATTAATAACAGTCTGAGCTGCCTGCTGGTCATTCCAAAAATTTGGATCAGCCATAGTCTCATCTAATTCATCGATACGAGCTTGTTTTGTATCGAGGTCAAAGAGACCCCCTAAAGTCCGCTAATCGCTTAGCTGTTTTGTCAAGTTCTTGCTTAATTTCTACTAAATCCATGAGTTAAACACCTCTATTTTATTTTTGACGCACAGGAAGGAAATGAGAAGACTCATTTCCTTCCTGTACTAGTTCATTCTATACTAATTGACTCTTGTTTTATGATTCTTTACCGCAGCAGTTTTTATACTTTTTGCCACTTCCGCAGATACAAGGATCATTTCGGCCAACTTCTATCGCATTTACTTTTGGCTTCTTCTTAGCCGGCGCGTCTCCTTCTTTTGGATGAACAGCCGCCTGGCCTTGTGCTACTTCTTGACGCTCAAGGTTGTTGTTAATTTCTGCTTTCATGATATACTTCGTCACTTCTTCTTCAATGGTTGCAATCATATTTTCAAACATCGCAAAACCTTCCATTTGGTATTCGCGAAGAGGATCTGTTTGGCCGTACGCACGAAGGTGGATACCTTGGCGAAGCTGGTCCATCGTATCAATATGATCCATCCATTTAGAATCAACTGCTCTAAGAACAACAACTTTTTCAAATTCACGCATTTGTTCTTCAGGGAGCTGCTCTTCTTTTTCATTATAACGAGCTTTTGCATGATCTACCAGCAGTTCTACCATTTCTTCAGGCTCTTTACGGCGAAGATCTTCTTCTGTGACTTCACCTTCCTCAAGAACATTAGCATTTACGTAATCAATAATCGCTTGTAAATTCCATTCTTCTTCTAATTCTTCACGCGGTGTGTTTACTTCAACCACACGCTGTAGCGTTGATTCAATCATACGTTCTACAATCGCACGAAGGTTGTCTGAATCAAGCACTTCAAAGCGCTGTTTGTAAATAACTTCACGCTGTTGACGAAGCACGTCATCATATTGAAGCAATTGTTTACGCGCATCGAAGTTATTACCTTCAACGCGTTTTTGAGCGGATTCAACAGCTCTTGTTACAATTTTACTTTGAATTGGCTGTGAGTCATCCATACCAAGGCGATCCATCATTGCCATCATATTATCTGAACCAAATCGGCGCATTAATTCATCTTCCATGGATAGATAGAATTGAGATACCCCTGGATCACCTTGACGTCCAGCACGTCCGCGGAGCTGATTATCAATACGGCGTGATTCATGACGCTCTGTACCAATTACAGCAAGACCGCCAGCTTCAACGACACCTTCACCTAGTTTGATATCCGTACCACGACCGGCCATATTTGTTGCGATTGTTACCGCGCCTTTGTGACCCGCATTTTCAATAATATCCGCTTCACGCTCATGCTGTTTTGCATTTAACACGTGATGGCGAATGCCTTTTTTCTTTAATAAAGCTGATAAAATTTCAGATGTTTCGATCGCAACTGTACCAACAAGAACAGGCTGTCCTTTTGCGTGGCGCTCGGCAATATCTTCTACTACCGCATTAAACTTGCCTTCCATTGACTTATAAATTAAATCCGCTTTATCATCACGTGAAATTGGCTTGTTTGTCGGAATAACAACAACGTGCATGTTGTAGATATTACGGAATTCTTCTTCTTCCGTTTTAGCTGTACCCGTCATACCTGATAATTTTTCATACATACGGAAGTAGTTTTGGAATGTAATTGTAGCTAACGTCATGCTTTCATTTTGAATCTCAACGTTCTCTTTAGCTTCGATAGCTTGATGTAAGCCGTCGCTAAAACGTCTTCCTTTCATTAAACGACCAGTAAATTGGTCAACGATTACGACTTGATCTTCATCAATTACATAATCCACATCATTTTGCATAGTTACATGTGCTTTAAGCGCTTGATTGATGTGATGGTTTAGTGCTACGTGTGAAATATCAAATAAGTTTTCAATGCCAAATGCCCGCTCGGCTTTTGACATACCTTCTTCGGTTAGCTGAACACTTTTTGTTTTGATATCAAAAGTAAAATCGGTTTCTTTATCAAGCGTGCGAACGAATGCATTAGCTTGAATATAAAGCGCAGTTGATTTCTGCGCGCTGCCGGATATAATAAGCGGCGTACGTGCTTCATCAATTAAGATAGAGTCAACTTCATCGATTACGGCAAAATGAAGCGGACGTTGAACCATTTGTTCTTTGTAAAGCACCATGTTATCACGTAAATAATCAAATCCGAGTTCATTATTTGTACTATACGTAATATCAGCTGCATATGCTTCTTGCTTTTCTTCACGCGTTAAATGGTTTAAATTCAACCCTACTTTCAAGCCTAAGAATTCGTATAAACGACCCATTTCACTAGCATCACGGCTCGCTAAGTATTCATTGACTGTTACTACATGTACACCTTTTCCTGTAATAGCGTTTAAGTACACAGGCATAGTAGCTGTCAACGTTTTACCTTCACCCGTTTTCATTTCCGAGATATTCCCTTCATGCAGAGAAATACCCCCCATTAACTGAACTTTGTACGGATACATGCCTAACACACGTTTCGCTGCTTCACGTACAACCGCAAAAGCTTCATCTAATAGGTTATCGAGCGATTCGCCATTTTGGTAGCGTTGTTGAAATTCAGCTGTTTTTTCACGAAGCTGATCGTCCGTTAAAGACGCAATTTCAGGACCTAACGCATCAATTTGGTCCGCCATTTTTTCTAAACGGCCGATTTGACGTTGATTGCCGTCAAACACTTTTTTAAATAATCCAAGCATATTAAAACGCTCCTCTATTTATAATCAGTACATTTTATACTATTTTCATTCATATCTGTATCTTTCATTATAAAACATTCTGAGTAAAATTGTAACATTGCAGCTAAACAAGTAGCAACTTGTACCCTTTTTCGTCTGTCTCTTTACGAGTACTACTCTATTAACGAGTTATTTTCTATTGTGATTTCCCCTTCCTCACTCTTACAATAAAAAAGGGGAATGTAGAATGAACGTTCAATCGATTACAAAAGAACAAGCTTGGAAAGTCCGACATACCGTCATGTGGCCTGATAAAGATTTCAGTTATATTCAGCTGAAAGATGATCCATCAGGCATTCACTATGGACTGTTTGAAGAAGGAGAGTTAAAATCAGTTGTTTCTTTATTTATAACAGGGGATGAAGCTCAATTTCGAAAATTTGCTACTCTCAAAGATGAACAAGGAAAAGGATATGGCAGTCGTCTACTAGAGGAGGTTTTTCTCAAAGCTAAGAACCTTGGGGTAAGAAAGATCTGGTGTAACGCACGAGAAAATAAAGTCTCTTTTTATAAGGTGTTCAACATGAAAGAAACCACGCGTGTATTCACCAAATCTTCTACGCGCTATGTAGTGATGGAACTATTTTTTTAAGCAGCTAAAAAGCAGCGTGCGGAGGCACGCTGCTTTTACTTTACTGCTCTTGTTTAAGAGAGCCTATAATCTTAGTTTGGTTCAATCAATCCATATCGTCCATCTTTTCTTCGATATACAACGTTTGTAATGTTGGTCTCAGCGTTTGTAAATACAAAGAAACTATGCCCTAACATATTCATTTGCAAAATAGCCTCTTCGCTATCCATTGGTTTTAAATTAAATCGTTTTGTACGAACTAGCTCTAATTCATCTTCTTCAGTTGCAACAGCTACGTTCGCTTCGCTTTCTAATGCTGCGAACAGATACTTCTCAGCGCCTTTTTCACGCATTTTTCGATTTACTTTTGTTTTATGTTTACGAATTTGACGCTCTAATTTATCTAGGACAAGATCGACAGCTGCGTATAAATCACTGTGTGTCTCTTCAGCTCTCAATACGAGATCATTCATTGGGATTGTGACTTCTATTTTTTGATCGTTATTGTAGACTTTTAAGTTTACATTTACGTCAGCAGTTGGTGTTTCGTCGAAATAACGCTCTAACTTACCAAGCTTTTTCTCTACGTATTCCCTAATTGCTGGAGTCACCTCAATGTTTTCACCGCGAATGTTATACATCATGTTCGAACTCCTCCTTTAATCCATTGCTATACCTCTACAATTCTACAATACCCGACACAATCCCTTCCTAAACTATTAAATTTTTTTGAAAATTTAGTGAAAATTTATGGAACCTGAGAAAAGTTTATGAAAAAACCAAAAAAATAGACCTTCTCCATAAGAAGAAGGGTTGTATTTTTTTACGCAGAATTAATTTTTTTTATCGTAAAACATCCCATCAAACGTTTTTGTTTCGTAAGGGTTTACATAGCTGTTATTATGCTTTTTTTTCGCTTTTAGCAAACGGAGATCTACCATAATTTGATGCCGAATTAAGATGAGCTTTTGATCAATTTCCTTATTCATTTCGACAATTTTCTTACCCATCGATTCATTATCCCTATTTTTTGGCGGCAGTTTCTCTATGAGGTCACGTCTTTTTAATAGAAGATACTCTAACTTTTGAATGCCTTCTTCTCGATTTTTGTCACAAAATGTTTGAATAAGCCGATAAATCTCATCCGTTAGCTGATATAGGTCGTTAATCATATTTATGCTTGACCGCCGCTTCCATGGACTTGCTGGCGGTGAAGCTGCACAACTTGCTTCCACGTATCGCGGAATTCTGTTACATATTGTTCGGCTTCATCCAAGCTTGCTGTGTCATTTTTTGTATTTGCTTCAATTAAACACTGGTTAATATAGTCATACATAGCCATCATAGACTTAGCAACTTGCACGTTTGTATCAAGGGTAATCATTAATTCTTGAATAATATTTTGTGCTTTTAACAGATTCGTATTTTTCAGCTCAATATTTTTTTCCTGTATGCCTGTTCGTGCAAGTTTGATAAATTTTAAACACCCGTTATACAGCATAAGCGTTAACTCTCCTGGAGAAGCAGTCTGAACAGCTCCTTGCTGATACGCTTGATATGGATTATTTGCTGCCATAAACGTTCACTCCTTCTTAACTAAAATATTGCGATAACTGCGCGCTTTGAGCATTTGCATTTTGAATGGCTTTTTCCATTGCTGTAAACTGCCGATAATACCGGTCCTCTACCTGTGTGAGCCTGCTTTCAAAACTAGTAATTTGGCTGTTTACGCTTTTTAAATTCCGCCCAAGCAAAAATTGTTCACTTGTCCATGTTGAACGGCCAGCGCGCTGCTCAACTTTGGATACGGTTTGAGTAATCGTATCCCGTAAACGTCGTACAATCCCTTTTTCACTTGTTGTACTTCCACTTTTCATAAATAAATCCATGACAGACTGCGGATCTTTTTCAATTGCTTCTTTTAATTTAGTTCCGTCACCTTCTATGACTAGCTTGCCTCGATCGCTAT
This sequence comes from Priestia sp. SRI_019, assembly GCF_057586255.1. Taxonomy (NCBI): domain Bacteria; kingdom Bacillati; phylum Bacillota; class Bacilli; order Caryophanales; family Bacillaceae; genus Priestia; species Priestia sp. SRI_019. The sequence continues at coordinate 170,977 of NZ_JBYCZN010000004.1, forward strand.
AGTTTGCACTAGTTGAAATACCGATGTCGGTTAGCTGCGAAAATGCTCCGCTCACTCCTGATACAGAGGCATACCAGTTGGAACGCATTTGGTTTAGGCCGCTTGATAGAATTGAGTCTCCTTTTAACAAACCGCTTTTCGCCTTATCATCCCACTGCTCAGCTTGTTTATCCGTTAGTTTTTCTCTTTCTTCATCAGTCAAAGGCTGATAGTTCCGGTCTCTTTCTTCCGTAATCTTTCCATTAATTTTCTCAATCAGTTCATTGTATTTGGTCACGAAATCTTTAATTGTATCAAATACTTTTTGCGTATCATTGCTTACGTTAACGCGCACATCTCCTGTGAAATTGTTTTGAAGGGTATAGGTAACGCCTCCCGTTGTAAATGTATTGGACTTACGAGTTGTTTCTAGACCGTTCAGCGTAAATTTTGCGTCTGTTCCTTTGGCATCACCAGCGAGCTGTAAAAAGCCCGTCAAAAATCCTCCTGAAAAAACCATGTTTGAACCACTTGAACCATCCAAACTATCAGCCGAAGATAAATCTCCCGTATCTTTACGAGTCATGACAACTTTATTCGTTCCTTCATCGAAAAAGGCTGAAATGCCTACTTTTGAATTGCTGATTTGTGTAAGAATCGTGTTTAAGGATGTAGAACCATCAAATTCAAATTCACTGCTGCCGTTTGGACCGTCTCCTGTGGCTTTTCCATTGCTGTCATAAGTTGTAATAGAAAAGTTCAATACATTTTGCTGATACGAGAACGCTTCAATTGTGCTTCCGCTTGTTAACGTGGTACCAAACGTCATTTCCCCTGTGTCTGCGTTAATAAATACTTCATTAGGATCTACTGTTCCTGCCTCAGTTCCTATTCTCACGCTATAACTGTTAGTCACACCTCCGGTGGTAACAGAGATAGACTGCAGAGTATTCCCTTCAGAAAGAGACCCTTTGGCTAGTTTTACTGTACTAGTATCAGCACTTAACGCTATAGCAGCTTGATCAATTGTTTTTTTAGTCCACACTCCTGTTCCCATCGAATCCCGTTGAGACCACAAGCTTTTCGTCGGATCAATACTAGAAGCAATACTGTTAACGCTAATACTCTGCGCAGCAGTCGCCATTGTCACGTTTGAAAGAGTATAAGAAGCATTTGCTGCTGAGGAAGTAGCTGCTGCTTTTACTTTCGTTTCATCTGCTGAAGATACCGTTTTAGACGAATAAGAAGACTGCAAGGTCATATTAAAAGCGAGATTATTAAAGTCTGATAACAGCAAGTTCATTGAGCGATAATCATCTCGCTGCCACTCTAACGTTTGCTTTTGTTTTTTCATTTTATCGATAGGCATTCGTTCAGCCTTCATTAAATCACTAACGATTTGATCAATATCCATTCCGCTTGCTAACCCACTTACTCTTACCACTTAGCATCACCACCGTTTTTTATTCATCTATTCATCAACTGTTAGCCATAAAATATGAGTACATTTTTTCGGATTTTCTTATTCGTTCATAGGTTCAACACTTCTTTATTTTGTATCGGTAAAACAAACATTTTTTTCATAGGTCAAATGGTGCAAGATAGAAAAAGCTCACTTATTTTTCTATAATAAGTGAGCTTTTTATTATTGGCCAAACAAGTTCAGTTTCTGGGATAAATTTCTTTGAATATCCTTAGGAATAAGGTACGGCGCTAGATTTATAATATCTCGTAACGAATCAATGGTTACAGAGGCAGATAAATTTATATATTCATCCGTTGTATCTGCTTGCTCAAACGAAATGGAATCTGGCAAATTATTGAGCAGAGTAATTTCATTCATTTCTTTATCGACCGTGACATCAGAAGCCTTATCAATATTTAAGCGATCCCATACAAGAGACATCGGAAGCGGCATTCTTCCTAGATGCACGCTATTCACCTTTAAAACAAGCTTTCCATTTTCGGCATTTGGTGTTACGTCAACTACAAACTGTGATTCCATAAAAGATACTACATGTTTATTAACATAAAATTTTATATGTTCTGGAAGCAACTCGGCTTCTGCTCCGTCAACCGTTTTATCATTTTCGTAAAGGTAGCTGCGCAAATAATCATTAACATCGCTCTCGCTTAATCGGTATCCTAAAACAGGAGAGCCTCCGTTCAGTTCTAGCGACGTCGCATGAGCGGACTTTTCTTGTGCCAGTGAAGATAATGAAGCAGTCTGATCAAGTTTTTCAATATTTCTGACTGGACTAATGAAAAAATACACCCCAACTAAAAGGATAATAAATAGAAAAATAACAGCTATAAATTTTCTCAAACACACGCACCCTCTCAAACATTCTTCTTGGAATATAATACCGATTTCTCTTTTATCATATAAGATAAATAAGATGTATGTCGAAAACTTGTATAAAATGTACGTATATACCCGACATCCCAAATGGAAAATAAGTCTATGGTGAATAAATCAAGTCTTTTTTGACTTAAAATACGTCAATTTTAGTAACTTAAAGTCGATTTTTATAGGAATTTGATAATTGGCACACTTCTTGCTTATTATAAAGGTAAGGGGAGGAATTTCTATTTATATTTTCAGAATTTACTTTATTTTCTAATAGTCTTTCGATAATTTTAAAGGAGTGAATACGATGGGAAACAAAACAGAATCACACGGAAAGTTAAAGCAACGTCACGTTTCCATGATTTCCATTGCAGGTATTATCGGAGCCGGCTTGTTTGTAGGAAGCGGATCCGTTATTAACGCAACAGGCCCAGCAGCAGTAGTTTCATATGCAGCAGCCGGACTGCTAGTCGTTCTATTGATGCGTATGCTCGGTGAAATGGCTATGGTAAACCCAGATAAAGGCTCATTCGCAACATATGCTCAGCAAGGAATTGGCGCGTGGGCAGGTTATGCTGTTGGATGGCTTTACTGGTTTTTCTGGCTAATTGTAATTGCGATTGAAGCCACTGCAGGAGGAGCAATTGTTCATGAATGGCTCCCTTCCGTACCAATTTGGCTTTTAAGCTTAATCTTAACCTTTGCATTAACTTTAACAAACTTGTTCTCTGTCAAATCATTTGGAGAATTTGAATATTGGTTTGCTATGATTAAAATTGTGGCAATCGTTGCTTTTATGGGAATCGGTTTAGCTATTATTTTCGGATTGATCCCAGGTACATCTTCACCTGGCCTAGCTAATTTAACGGGCCACGGAGGCTTTATGCCAAAAGGTACGAACTCTATCTTTTTAGGAGTTATTACCGTTATTTTCTCTTATTTTGGAGCTGAAATTGCGGCTATTGCAGCTAGTGAATCAGAAAATCCAGCAAAAGCTATCACAACTGCTATTCGCAGTGTCGTATGGCGAATTTTAATTTTCTATATTGGTTCAGTTGCTATTTTAGTAACTCTTTTACCTTGGAACTCAGCTGATTTACTAAAAAGTCCATATGTAACAATGTTAGAAATGGTCAATATTCCAGCTGCTGCACAAATTATGAATTTAGTCGTATTAGTATCCGTTTTGTCTTGCTTGAACTCTGCTTTGTATACGAACTCACGAATGATTTTATCATTAGCTGAAAAAGGACAAGCTCCTCGCGCTTTAGCAAAAGTAAGCAAATCAGGCGTGCCGGCAAGAGCTGTATGGATTAGCACAGCTGCCGCATATGTATGTGCTATCTTTAGCTTCGTTTCGCCGGATAAACTCTTTTTATTCTTAGTTAATGCATCAGGAGCCATTGCTCTTATTGTATATTTAGCTATCGCTATTTCTCACTTACGCCTGCGTAAGAAAATGAATCGAGCCAACCAGCCAATTAAAGGGATGAAAATGTGGTTGTTCCCGTATTTAACATACGTAACAATTGCTGTTATTACCGTGATCTTCTTATCAATGGCATTTATTGATTCGATGCGCTCACAGTTTTTCTTAACCCTTGGATTAACCGCTGTGGTTCTTCTTTCATACTCGTTCATCAAAAAAACAAACAACAAGCGACCTGACGATCAATTTTCCGAGTCAGAAAATATTGCAAAATAAAAAAGCCGCATCTGCGGCTTTTTTTATTTTGTTTTTTATAACACAGAGATTAAGACATAACTAAATTAATCTACTCTAAAGACGAACAAATGGGATCAATGAGCTGGACTGCTTGTTACACCGCTGTCGATTTTTGTGCAAGGCTCGCTTTCTGCAAAAGTTTTCGCCTTGCCCTCCAATCAACAGCTAGAAGCATCTACATACATGAAACTTATATTCACTATAAATATGAAAAAATCCGAACGATTTGGATTCTCTATTAAGAATCTCGATTCATCGTTCGGATCTTTTTATAACGAAAATACTTTTGTCCCAGCCTCTTTTGATTATTTCTCAACCGATATGTCACGATGAAGATTTCGAAGCGGCTGAGGAGGGCAAATACGTCGCGTCGCGTAAGAAACGATAAAAATAGTTAACAACCCGCCTATCATCGCAAATGTACGAAACGGAAACATGACCACTCCGTCTTCAATCATCGGATATGGAAGCAGCGCTTTTAAATGAAGCAGCGGTTCTCCTCCACCGATTCGAAGAACAAGAGACACAATAAACCCAGCCAAAGATCCGTACCAGTTAGCTCCTTTAAAGAATAAAGCACAAACCAACTGCGGAAAAAGTATGCAATACACGAGGTCCCCTGATAAATACCATAAAGAGTAGACACTCTCAGAGTTTAAAGCAATTAGAGTTGCTCCCGTGCCAATGATAATGATAGAACGTTTAATAACTTTATCTAACTGCGCCTGTGTCGCATTTGGTTTTACAATCGGACGATACACGTTCCAGGCTGCCATCCCCGAAGCTGAAAGTAACGAAGCCGCTACTGCAGCCATGACGGCAGCAGCTAGTCCTCCAAGCGCAATCGCTCCTACTAAATCAGGCGTTAGATATTTAAATACGTATGTTAAAATCATAGACGCGCTCTCAGGGCTTGACGCTCCAAATGAAGCCCAGTCTGCACTATAACCTATCATCCCTATTAAAGTTGGAGGTAAGGCCGCTAACGCGCAAAAGATGCCGGCTGTAATAGATAGCCACATTGCTGCTTTTTCATTTTTAGCAGATAACACGCGCTGAAAATAAATTTGCCATGGAATGCCACCAAAAATAAGTAAAAATGTGCTATCCCACCATTGCCAATATGTATTTCCCCATTTTGGATCTTCCCAGCCTTTTAGTGGAGGAAATAAATGAAGAGAACCAGTCATACCTTCTGAATAAGTAGAAAAAACGGCTCCCACCCCTCCCGTATTCGAAAATGCAAAGGGAAGCACCAGAAATAATCCTAAAAACATAATAGAAAGCTGTAAGATATCGGTATGTGCTACTGCCCACAAGCCGCCGATCACGGTGTATGCAATGGCAATAAGTGCGGAAAGAATGATGGAAATTGAAAAACTGAGGCCTAAAATCACACCGAATGTTGTTCCTAAAGCAGTTAAGATAGCTGCGCTCCAAAACAGCTCTCCTAGTATAGCTGGAAAATAAAGAACCGTAGCCATTTTCTTACCGAAACGAGATTCTAGAGGATCGAGCATTGTCATAAACTCAAACCTTCTCATCTTTCTAGCAAAAAAGATACCGCCTAAAATTAAGCTGATTGAATAACACCATGGTGCTTGGGTCCAAGTCAGCCCTGAGGAATAAACGGTTTCGGCCGTTCCAGCAATATACCCTCCACCTACCCAAGTAGCGGTCATTGTGAACATTGAAATCCATAGCGGCATAGATCTTCCTGCAACAAGCATATCATCTGATTTTCCTTTTTTACTTGCAGCGGCTCGAGCACCAATAAAATAAATAACACCATACATAATGAACATTAAAATGAGGCCTGGCCAATAGAGATCTGGATTATAGAGAGAATAGATAAATGCGACAACCATAAAGATGGAAAATCCTATAATAGTTGTCCATAAGGGGGTTAGTAGACGGTTGTTCCTGTTTGATTTCCCTGAAAAGTCAGAAGTCTCATTCGACTTTTCAGGCCTGGCTTGTTGTGTGTCTGAACGAAATGGCTTTTTAGCATTTTGCATCGTCTCACATCCTTTAAATTGATAAAGAAATCTAAAGACATAATTGTCCTCTATTCCTTTTTCCTACCAGCATACAATTAAACCTAAAAATAGATTTTTTTAGAATAAAATATAAATAGTTGGATTATAAATACCAATACGAAGGGGAGAAATTACGTTTATATAATTATATTAAAATAATTTAAATTGACCTTTTTTATTATTTTGCTAAGAAATCATAATTGTTTTCATCCTCTCTCTAAACTTCTTTCTTAATTTCTACATTCAAAATCCTTTGTCTCTCAAGGTTTGTATGCAAGCAGATATCGTACTATGGTTAATATATCTGAATGTTTAGGATATTGTCAAAAAAGTTTAAGTGTTTTCATATAAAAAAAGAATAATATTCTCATAGCTCATACATAAAAAAACCTTTTGTATCAAGGGGCATAGCAATCAGTATTTTTTAATTACTTTTTGTTAAATTTTTTCTTAATATCCGAATAATAAGTTCTTAATTAGAGAAGAAAATCAATTTAAATTCAGAACATTTAAATTTTTTGTATTTGACTAAATTAAATAGCCGATGCTATAATTCGAATTGTTAAGAACGTTAAATATAAATTTAACAAATTCTATTATTTGGAGGTCGATGCTATTGGAACAAACACTTACGCTTGAGAAAATGCACATAAACGGCCAATGGGTTGAAGCACGCAGCGGCGAAAAAAGAGAGATTATAAACCCCTTTAATCAAGAGGTTATCGCTGTCGTTACAGAAGGAAATCGTGCTGATACTGTAGAAGCTATTGAAGCAGCTAGAAAAGCTTTTGATGCAGGTGAATGGTCTAAATTTACAGCGGCCCAAAGAGGTTCTTTACTATTTAAAGTAGCGGAAGAAATTCGTAATGATCGTGAAGAACTCGCTAAACTTGAAACCTTAAATACTGGAAAAACCCTCGTTGAAAGCCTGGCAGACATGGATGGGATTGCTGATGTCTTTCAATACTATGCTGGATTAGCAGATAAAGATGGTGGACAAATGATTGAGTCACCTAATCCCGATTCTGTTAGCCGCGTTGTCCGCGAACCTGTAGGTGTATGCAGCCAAATTACTCCTTGGAATTACCCTTTATTGCAAGCCTCTTGGAAATTGGCTCCGGCACTTGCTTCTGGGAATACAATTGTTATTAAACCAAGCGAAATCACCCCTTTAACAACTATTCATATGATGAAAATTTTTGAAAGAGTTGGCTTTCCAGCAGGCGTCATTAACATTGTACTCGGCCCGGGTGCGACGGTTGGACAAGAAATGGCAGAAAGTCACTTAGTAGATTTAGTTTCCTTTACAGGTGGCGGTGTATCTGGACGTAAAGTCATGCAGGCTGCCGCAGGCAACTTCAAAAAAATCGCTCTTGAACTCGGTGGGAAAAATCCGAATATCGTCTTTGCTGACGCTGACTTTGACACTGCGGTTGACTATGCATTAAATGCGGTCTTCTTTCATGCTGGTCAAGTTTGTTCAGCTGGTGCGAGATTACTCGTTCAAGATGATATTCACGATAAATTTGTTTCAGCGGTTATTGAACAAGCAAAAAAAATTAAGCTAGGGGACGGCATGCACGAAGCCACTCAAATGGGACCCGTTATCTCAAAAGAACATCTAGCTAAAGTGGAATATTATATTGAGCTTGGCAAACAAGAAGGTGCTTCTCTTGTTTTAGGAGGCAAGCGTCCAACTCAAGAGTCTTTACAAAAAGGTTTATTCATTGAACCAACTATTTTTACAGACTGTCATGGAGATATGAAAGTTGTCCAAGAAGAGTCATTCGGTCCGATTATGACAATTGAGCGCTTCAGCACTGAAGAAGAAGCAGTCGCACTTGCTAACGATACAATCTATGGATTAGCTGGAGCTGTTTGGACAAGTGATATGAATCGAGCTGAACGTGTAGTGAAAGCCCTCCGTATGGGAACAACTTGGATTAACGATTATCATCCCTACTTCCCGCAGGCTCCTTGGGGAGGATATAAGCAATCTGGGATTGGAAGAGAGCTTAGCCACATTGGGCTAGAAGAATATACGGAAATTAAACATATTTATACGAATACAAATCCACAGCCAATGCGCTGGTTTCAATAAAATTCAAGGGGGAATGTAAAGATGTTTATGCGATTTGAAAGAATGGAACGTTTAAAAAGTTTTGAGATGCCAACGGTTGTAAAACATGGAATTGGTGCTGTTAAGCATACTGGAGAAGAAGTAAAAAACCTAGGTGTATCTAAGGTTTTACTAGTAACAGATCCTGGTGTAAAAAAAGTAGGTTTAGCAGACCCTGTAATCGCTAGTTTAAAAGAAGCGGACGTAGACGTTGTTTTATTTGACCAAGTAGAAGCCAACCCTTCTATTCACGTAGTAGCAGACGGCACAAAAATGTACAAAGAAAATGAATGCAACGGACTAGTAGCTGTTGGAGGCGGAAGCTCAATGGATACGGCAAAAGCTATTGGTGTAGAAGTAGCTCATAATGCTCCCGTCTTAGATTATGAAGCAGCTGAAGGAAAAAAACCTTTAACAAAACGTATCCCTCCTTTAACAACTATTCCTACAACTGCGGGTACAGGAAGTGAAGTCACACAATGGGCTGTTATTACAGATCCTGTTCGTGAGTTTAAGTTTAATACAGGTGGACCTTTAATTGCTGCTCACTTAACAATTATTGATCCAGAACTGCACGTATCTATGCCTTCACATATTACGGCCGGTACAGGAATTGACGCATTAGCTCATGCAATTGAATGTTATACATGTCACTTTGCACAACCAATGACAGACTCTGTTGCTTTATTGGCTATTGAGTACGTTGGAAAATACTTACGACGTGCAGTTGCAAATGGACAGGACATCGAAGCACGCTATGGAATGGCGCATGCAGCTATGCTTGCTGGCCTTTCATATGGAAGTGAATCTGCAGGAGCAGCTCACGCGATGGCACAAACATTAGGAGGCATTTATCCAATTGCCCATGGCCCTTGCGTAGCAGCTATGCTAGGTCCTGTAATGGAATATAACTGGATGGGCGAGCCTGAAAAATTTGCGCGCATAGCTCAAGCTTTAGGAGTTAATACACATGAATTAACGCTTGAAGAAGCAGCTCAAGCAGCTGTTCGTGAAGTATATCAACTAGTTAAAGATGTACAAATCCCTTCTCTAGAAGAACAAGGTGTTCCAAGAGAAGCAGTTTCTCGCTTAGCTCAAGAAGCATTTAATGATCCACAAACGGTTGGTAACCCTCGTGATTTAACTGTAAAAAGTTACGAATGGATTTATAACCGCTGTTTTGAAGCTACACCATTAACCGTATAAAAATGATAAAAAGGCTGTTGATTTTTCAACAGCCTTTTTTATTTACTCTTTCGCTAATTCTTCATTTAAAATATCGATGATTCTTCGGTCGTCAAAAACTTTCACTACTTTTTTCAAGAAATGATAATAATGTTTGGACTCTATAATCTGCGCTAAATTACGCTTTGCTTTTACTGTGATCTCCTCAGGCACATCTTCATCATTTAAGAGAAGCTGCAGCTTGTTTTCCGCTTCTTCGATTGCCTCTAAATTAACTGAAATTTCTCTTTGCCACTTCTTACAGAAAAATGAAAAAAAGGACTTAGAAAAATCTTTTTCTGCTTCATATAAGTCTTTTCGAACACCTTTTTTCCACACTTTGTGGACCATATCAATATTTTGCAGTGAACGAATGGATGTACTCATCGTTGGTTTACTCATACCCAATTCTTCACTCATTTGATCTAACGTAACCGGCTCATCCATAAAATAAAGCATGCCATACAGCCTTCCTACTGAAGGTGTGACCCCATATAAATCCATCGTATCAGCTAAAGCGCTGACAACCACATCTTCTGCTTCTTTTAATAAATCATGATACTCTTGAACATCACTCATTTACTCTTCTCCTCTTTTGTTAAATTTATTTGAATTATACTTAATAAATTTAATGATACACGATAAAAAGGAAAAAAACAGAAATTCAGTTTAATTTTTTGATAAAAAAGAAGCCTTTCTCTTGAAGAGAAAGGCTTAAGACATAGTGGGGAATACTATATGTTTATCTTTCCCGATTTAGATATTATTTATACCGTATATTTTTGATTATTTTCTAACTGATCGTTTTATTTCTTTTTTGGTAATTGTTTTAGCATATCAATAGCATGTAATGTAATTTGAGAAGCACTTTTATTTTCGTTACGTATTTCTTCATAAATCTCTTGTCTATGAATATCTACAGACTTTGGAGCTTGAATTCCTAACTTTACTTGATCACCATTAACTGCAAGGACGGTCACTTCAATTTCATCACCTATTTTGATTGTTTCATTTAACTTTCGTGTTAAAACAAGCATGGACTCACTCCTTATCTATTCCTCTTACTCAAATAACCTGTGCTTCGTTTCGTAAGCTGTATTCATTAAAATCACTTGCTTAGCAAGCTGTTGCTTTGTATTAATAATAACAGGAGCCTGCAAATTAGCCGTTATATTTTCCACAGAATCTGACATCGTAAGCAATACGTAAACAGCTGCATCTTCCGCTTGTTGTAATTGAAGCTTTTCGATTTCCTGAGGTTCTAGTTGAAAATCATAATCTAAAAAAAACTGAAATGGATCCGTGATAATAAAAGCTAATTCTTTGGTTTGAATAGACTGCAGAACTTGGAAAGCTTCGGCTTCGGGAAGTGGTAAAATAACGAATTCAGTTTCTTCCAAAAAACCTGGAATCCCTTGATTGAATGTCAGTGTTTGCTGATTATCTATTTCTATATCTCCATGGTAGCTTGTTGAAATTTTCATCTCATCACACCTTTGCTAATTGATTTTTTCTTGTTATCTTTTTTCATTGTAAAAAAGCTCCTTCTGTTTAGAAGGAACTTTTTAACGCAAGAAATCTAGCAGCGTAGGCTGAATAATTTGAGCCCCTACTCCTAAAGCAGCACGATGCACGCTTTCTTGTACGGTTAAATCCGTAATGACTTTTTCAATATCTGCATCTTCATTATTTGAAAGCATCTTAGTAGCTGTAATTTCCTGTGAATCAAGGCGGTTTTCGATCAGCTCAAGCCGATTGCTCCTTGCTCCCAATTCAGATCGCTCTGCTAATAGCGTAGACAGCTGCGTATCTACCTGTGTAGAGAGATCTTTTAGTGAGTTGACATCGTTTTGTTCAAAGGCTGTTTGAACATTGTTCATTAAGTCGAATGCACCTTGTCCAAAAATGTTTTCAGGATGAATATTGACTCTCAGCTGGATACCTTTTGATACTTCAACTGAAAAAGGATCCAGGTTAATGTTCGATTCTATTATACCGCTTGCACTCTCACTTATAGGCGCTGCTCCTACATTTACACCGTTAAAGATATAGTTTCCTGCCACCTGCGTATTGCCTACTTGCATATAATCCAGCTTTAACTGTTCAATTTCACGTGCAATCGCTTGGCGGTCATCACTTTCATTCGTACCGTTTAACCCTTGCACGACCAGCTCTTTAGTGCGCTGAAGAATGGAGTTGACTTGTTCAAGTCCTGATTCTGAACTATCAAACCAAGACTGTGCCTCTGTTAAATTACGTTTATATTGATTTACTTCAGAAAGATTCGAACGATAAGCCATTCCTTTAGTAGCCACTACCGGGTCATCGGAAGGACGAGTAATTTTCTTTCCCGTTGATAATTGGTTTTGAAGTGTTTCCAGCTTATTATAGCTATTGCTAATCTGTTTTAACGAATTAGCCGCTAACATTCCTTGTGTGACGCGCATCTTTACCTTCCTCCAGTTCCAAGACCGTTTACAATTTTATCAAGCATTTCATCAATCATAGTCACCATACGGGCACTAGCGTTATAAGCATGCTGAAACTGAATCATATTGGTCATCTCTTCATCTAATGAAACTGCACTGATAGACTGTCGCCTTTGCTCTACAGCTCCCTGAAGGGTTTCTGAATTACTTTTTAAGCGGTTGGCTTGTTGGGCATCTACTGACATTTGGCCAATAACAGATTGATAAAAGCCATCTAGGGAAACAGCTTGATTCCCGGAATTAATAAGCACCTTTTGACGAAATTGAGACAATAGCTGAGCATTTTGTCCATCTCCTTTGCGGCCAGTTCCATCATCTCCAGAGGAGGCCGAAGCAGCAGCAATATTGTTTGTGTTTTGTTTAATTTTATCAGCAATAACAATTTCAGTTGCAGCCCCTTCTCTCTGAGAAATCTCATTAAAAAAGGACATACCAGTTTCACCATCTAGCGTGACACCTTGTTGGTGCTTATCATTAAACCAGTTCACAAACTCATATGCCATTTCATCTAAATCATCAATCATTGAAGCGTAAACACCTGTTTTATTACCACTATTATCTATATATCCAGAAGCCTCAATTAACCCTTTAAGTTTTCCTTGAGGAAATGACTCAGGGTTCCGTATCTCATCCCCTATATGAATTTCCGTCACATAGGAATCTTGATTTGTTGCCAAACTGATGGCATTTACTTGATGAGTTTTCCCATCTAAAAGAGTAATAGGCCCTTGAGACGCTTGAAGCTGAACTGTTACCACTCCTTCTGACGTTGCAGAAGCGTTCCCGCTGCTTTTTGTATACTCTAAAGAAACCGGCATAAATTTAGAGATCTCATCTAGCAACCGATCTCTTTCATCATACAAATCATTAGGCAAATAGCCATTCGGTTCTACCTTTTGTATTTGTTGGTTCACGTTATTTATTTGCTCTAGCAAAGAATTCACTTGTGTTACGGCTACGTCACGCTCGTTTTGTAAATCGCCTTGAATCGTTTTTAGAGAAGTAGATAAATAAGAGAAGGTATCGCCTACTGCTTCAGCTCGTTCAATCATAACAGACCTGGCTCCTGCTTCAGAAGGGTGTGAAGCTACATCTTGAATGGACTCAAAAAATTGATTAAAAACAGCTGAAAGTCCATCTTCAGTAGGTTCATTCATAATTTCCTCCATTTTTTCAAGAGCACCAGCGCGTGCATCCCAATACCCCACTTTAATGGTTTCATCTCGATACTGAGTATCTAAAAATGTATCCCGTATTCGCTCTACCGTGCTGGCTTCTACTCCCATTCCTATTTGACCCGCAGTTCCAGTCTGATTCATCCCTGGGGCTGGATAAGCTGGGAACGTTTCTAAACTTACTCGCTGACGCGTATAGCCCGGCGTATTTGCATTAGATACGTTATGGCCAATCGTGTAAAGAGCCGCTTGTTGGGCATCCATTCCTCGTTTAGCCACCTGCAAACCATGAAATGTTGAACTCATTCTGCTTTCCTCCGTTCTTTATGCCTTCGAATTAAAAATAGAGTTGGACTGAAACGATCTATTATTTGTTTTTGTGTAATTGAACGAATCCTCTCGTTTCGATGGAACAAGAAGGTCTAGTTCGGTATGAATCAACTGCAAAGACTGTGTAAGCAGCTGATTGTTCAAGTCATTTGCATACTTTATATCTTGAATTATATCTATTAGTTGTTTTTGAAAGGGTATCAAGATGGAGTATTCAGAGAATGAGCCTGCTATTTCTTCAATGGAGCGAGCAGCATTTCCGCTTTTTTCCATCACTTCTATACGTTTTGTTTCCAGTGCAGAAATAGCAGCTATATGAGATTGCTCTTTTTGCAAAGAAGCCGTCAATGCCTTTACATCCTGGTTAATAATGAAATTCGTTTTCTCTTTAACAATGACAGACAAACTTTTGTGAAGCGTTACTTGTTTTTCTAGTATCGTTTGAATTTCTTGCACGTTCAATCAATGTCAGTCCTTTTATTTTTTATAGAAATCTACAATACTTTTAGCAATTTCTTTTCCGTTAATTTCGTACGTTCCGCTGTTAATTTGCTGTTTTAGTTTCTCTAATTTTTCAAGTCTTTCTGGAGATGGTTCATTTCCCTGAAGTTTCTTCGCCTCAGATGAAATATGAATCTGATCTTGTGGATTCTTTTTAGAGACCTGTTCTGTTTTTTCTGATTGTTTTTTGTACGGATTTATTCCAAATAAGTTCGATGGGTTAATCTTCATCTCTCTCACCTCTTTTTATATTTGTATCCGTTATCTCTATTCATTATATCGGAATTTCCATCTAAACCTTTAGCATCGGCAAGGAAGTTGAGACCATTTTCACAGTCCTCCTTAAACATAGGTCTATAGATAGAGAACCTGCAAACACTCAGCATACTTTTACTCTTTTTTCCTTTCGTTAGAACGATAGGTGGGACGCGTCGGCTCTTCATTTGAACGAATCATCTCACGGTTATGCTTTTCTAACCCATGTTTAATTTCTTGAGAGCATGAATAGCAAAGTTTCCCTTCTCGAATCTGAGCATTGCATTGCATGCATGGATAGCTTATGTTTGGAAAATTAGTTAGCACTAAGCGACCTTGTCGAATAAATTGATGAATTAACGAATCTGAAACGCCCGTTTCTTTCATCACTTCGTGAGTCGTTGCTGTACGATTTGCTCTTTTCTTCAAGAATGAAGAAACACGTTGAAACAGAGCTTCTTCTTTATCAAAACACGATTTACATATGTTTATTGATCCATTTTTTACAAATAAATGACCGCATTCCCTGCAATTATCTAACGTTCCCATATTCGAAACTCCTCATTTGTTTTTTATTTTACTATCGGTCAAAGTTTTAAATTATACATCTTCATGCACGAATTAAAGTGAGCGAACGAACTGAACGTGCACCAGCTTCCTGCAAGCAATTTGCCGCTTGGCGCACGGTTGCTCCTGTTGTATAAATGTCATCAATCAAGAGAAATTCTTGATTCGTAACCATTGAGGAATCGACTACTTTAAATTCCAGCCTTTCTGCCAGCCGACTTCGCCTATTTTTTTTTGATTGCTTTGTTCCTGAACAGCGAACAAGAGGCATTTCTATGTTGTCACTGATCAGTTCAGCTAGCGCTAAAGATTGGTTAAACCCTCTCTCATATAATCTCTCGTCCGTTAAAGGTATAGGAACTAGTATAGCTTTTGGATTACATTCTTTTTTATAGAACTTATACCACTGCTCTTTGAATGCTTGGATAATTTCATAATCTCCTTGAAATTTAAAACGTTCTATTATGCTTTGCATAAAATCATTGTACGTATAAAGAGAACGGTTAAAAAAAGAAGCATCATTCCATTTCTGACAGTCCATACATGTGTCTAGCTCATAATGAGAAGGAGCCAGGTCTGCAAGAGAACGGCCGCATCCCCTGCAAATGCTGCTGGTGATGATGGGACATCTTTGCAAGCAAACAGCGCAAATCCTGTCCGTTGAAGAAGGTTTTAACAATGACCTCCAATCGAAAGAAGAGACAAGAGGTTCAAAACAAATCAGACATATTGTCATTGATCAATCAGCCCTTCCTTATAAGCTAGAGCATTCATATATTCAATATGTTCTTTTGCTTTTCGCATAGACAAAGACTGCCCATAATGAAAAAAGACCACGTCTCCTGTTGGAAATTGAGCGCTCCTCCCTACTCTTCCTGAAATTTGGACCAGAGCACTTTCAGTAAAAATCGTTTCTTCTGCTCCCAATACTGCAACATCTATGTTGGGAACCGTTACGCCTCGCTCTAATATTGTTGTCGTTACTAAAATAACTAGCTGTCCTTCTCTAAATTTCATTACTTTTTCTTTTCGCTGGGAATCTTCAGCATGGACACCGTCTACCTTTTCGGTCAGCTTTCGAATCATGTCTGTGATCGGAGTAATCCACTTAATTTGCGGGACGAAGATAAAGCATTGTTTCCCTTCATTTATTCTTTTTTTCAGCCATTTCTCAACATTAGCAGGCAAAGTATCTGTTTTCATTTTTTTCTTCCAATTGCCACACCATTCAAACCGAGGAATAGGAATAAGCATTCGGTGATAGCGGGCTGGAATTTTAACTACTTGTTTTTTTCCTTGCTCAACTTCTTTTTTTAATGATTCACTTGGAGTCGCTGTTAAATAAATCTTTGATGCAGCGTGTTTAGCTGCTTTTGCAACAGCATAGTGCAGCATAGGCTCTGTCGAATACGGGAATGCATCTACTTCGTCAATAATCAGCACATCGAATGCTTGATAATAATGCAGAAGTTGATGAGTGGTGGAAATAATAAGAGAGGATTCATGAAAACGGTCTTCGCTGCCTCCATACATAGCCAGCACAGATATATCCGGAAATGCCGATTGAATTCTTGGCTTTAACTCAATAACCACATCTGTTCTTGGAGTAGCAATACAGACTTTCTTTCCGCTGTTCAACGCTGATTCAATACCTTTAAATAAAATTTCCGTTTTTCCTGCTCCGCAAACAGCCCAAATTAACAGCTCTTCATCCTTTTTTATAGCTTGAATGAGTTCATTTGAAGCACGTTCTTGAGCTTTAGACAGCGTTCCTTTCCAATTCATCACGCTGCTTTTTGGCAGGACATTGCTTGCTGGGCCTTCCCAGTTTATAAAGGGTGTGCACTCACTTACTTTGCCCATTACAATGCATGCTCGGCAATAGTAGCACTCCTGGTGACATCTACTGCATGGAAATGAAGCAAAATAAAAGGGGCTATCACTTCCACACCGGTTGCATTTATATCCGTTTTCTTTCTGGGTAAGTGCTTTTTGATAGGAAATATATCCGTTTAGATAATGTTCATGAATGAGAGATAAAGGATAGGGAGTCTGAGTTAGTAGAAGCTGCTTTCCGCTTAGAGAGCGCTGAAGACCTAAAGAGTAAGGGTATGAAGGATTTAAAGGTGGAGTTCTCCACGTATTGATTTTTGAGAGAGGAAAAGCAGATGGGCTAGGTACTTGAACAGGATCTAGCAATTCTTGTTTAACAGTAAAAAGCATATCTTCATTCCTTTCCATGTTTATCGTACACATCTATATACGCAAAAAAAGATGTTTTTTCCTGCAAAAAAACCAAATCAAATGATTTGGTTTTCGGTTACTTTTTATACCAGCCTATACCGATGGCACCTTCACCTAAATGTGTGCCAATGACAGCCCCAAAATAAGAAAGGCTCCATTCAATATAAGGATATTCTTGTTCTAACTCTCGTTGAATTTCTTTTGCTTCATTTTCACGATTAGAATGAATAACTACAGCCTTCATAGGTACGTTTTCTTTTGCATCCTCATCAAGAAGCTCCGTGATTCGTTTTAACGCTCGCTTACGCGTACGAATTTTTTCAAACGGAACAATTTTTTTAGATTCAAAATGGAGCACGGGCTTTACTTGAAGCAGACTTCCGATAATAGCCTGAGCAGCATTTAGGCGACCTCCACGCTGCAAGTGAGATAAATCATCTACCATAAAATACGCACGCATTGATAGTTTCATCTCTTCAAAACGCGCAATGATTTCGTCAGGATGTTTATTTAATCGGACCATCTCGGCTCCTTCAATCGCATAAAAGCCTTGAACCATACAGCTGATTTCCGAATCAAATACGTGCACGTCAAAGTCTTCTACCATGCTACCTGCTGTCAAAGCACCCTGATACGTTCCGCTAATTCCACTAGATAACGTAATAACGATAGCAGCGTCGAATTGATCTCGTTTTAACTGTTCAAACAACTCTACAAATTCTCCGATAGCAGGCTGAGAAGTAGTTGGAAGATTTTTTGCTTCTTTAATTTTTTCAAAATATTGATCGGCAGTCATATCTACTTCTTCACGATATGTTTCTTCACCAAAAATAACGCTTAGCGGTACCATATGTATATGATAGTTTGATCGAATTTCCTCTGATATATAGGCGGTACTATCTGTAATAATTGCTGTTTTCATAAGATAGGGATCCATCCTTTGTTATATAAAATAATTTCACTCTATTCTACAACATTTAGGATTAAAATGCATGTAACGAGAGGTTTACCTCTTAGTAAAGGTTCCCTCACGTATACATATTAATTAACAAACCTTGAATTTCTCCAACCCGCTTGAGTAAATTTAAACTGTTTTTTTCTTTTTGAAGGATATCATTTGTCAAGTCAACTAGTTTTGTATCCACTTCTTTCACTAATTTATATACTTTAGTCGTTCCTCTATGATTAAACCCTCTTTCTTCATGCAGTTCAAAACCATTTTTAACGACTTCGTTCATAAACTGCTTCACAAGCGTCTTGTATTTCCGCAAAGAATCAATAGTTTGATTTTTCACTAACTGCTTTCCCTGTTCTTCAATTTTATTTATCACTTGAGTTAAATGTTCATTGGTTAGTTCTTTTTGTTTCTTGGCCATTACTCCTGTAAATGAACCCGAACCACTTACTTCTTTTTCTCTAATGAGATTCACTGAAGAAGAAAGACCGTTAATTCGCTGTACCTCCACTATGTATCTCTCCTTTCTCTGTTAGCATACACTTCATTCAATTTAGACTTTTAGATGCGCCAGCTTGATTAGGTGAAAGTTTCGAGAGGCATCCGATGCGTGGATATAATGATTATCCTCTAGCTAAGAGTGATACTTATATGCTGTTCATATTTTTCGGGGCGTAGAGGTAACTTTAGGCGTTGCTTTTAATACTTCATTCCAAACGTTAGAAAGCTTCTTCATCATTTGTTGAACTTCACATAAAATAAACGTATCTTTTTTTAAATTAGCCATAATTAATCGCTCAGACATATAGTTGTAAAGAGTAGCTAACTGCTCTGCAATGATACCTGCTTGATATGTTAAGCCAATTCCTAGCCGATATAAAATATCGTTGCACTGTTTAATTTTTTCATTCGCTATAAAATAATCGCTGTGTTGAATTGCTATAACAGCTTCATCAATATTTTGAATAAATTTTTCATACATCATAGCTGTTAGCTCTTGCGGAGATTTATGATAGATTAATTCTTCCGTTATAAAATTCAGCTTCATCACCTTCTTGTCTTCTTTAAATCCGTTTTCTATTTATTTCACTAAAAGCTAGCTTTTAAATTTTTAAAGGACACCAGTTGAGGTTCGAATAAATTCTTCTACGGCCTCATATGTATCTGAATGTATTAAAGACCTTCTTTTACAAGAGCATGCATCAACTTGATGAACGTTGGTTGGAGGTATGGATGCTTTCTTCGAAGGTTGTAGGATCCTTAAGATTTCCTTTCTGCTTAAGTGAAGTTGAAGGACAAGTAAATGCACAAAGGTATCACCCTTCGCCTTCCTAAAAGATATTTTCTACCTTTAACTTATCGGTTGTTTTCCTCTCTCATTAAACATGACTTTTTACCCACAATTTCAAAAAAAGTTATAAAAAGAAAAAAAAAGTCCGATATACCTAGCGGTATATCAGACTTTTGGACTTACCTTACTTCTACCCAGCCGTTTTTAATTGCCACAACAACAGCTTGAGTACGATCATTTACATTCATTTTTTGTAAAATATTACTTACATGGTTTTTAACGGTTTTTTCACTAATATATAATGCTTCTCCGATTCCTCGGTTACTTTTACCATCAGCTAACAGTTGTAGCACTTCGCACTCACGACGTGTTAACAAATGTAGTGGACGGCGAATCTCAATTGGTTCGTGCGGATAAGAAGACGATTGTCCTTGAGCTGCTAGTCGACGGTACTCTTTTACTAAACTATGTGTTACTTTAGGGTGTAAATATGAACCACCTTCTGCAACTACTTTCACCGCCTCAATTAACGCATCCGCATCCATTTCTTTTAGCAGATAGCCTCGTGCACCTGTTTGTAAGGCATGAGTTACATATGTCTCATCATCATGGATAGATAAGATAATAACTTTAGCGTCCGGATTTACTTCTACAAGCTTTTTCGTAGCTTCTACACCATTTACAGCCGGCATGTTAATATCCATGATTACAACATCAGGTTGATGTTCTTCTACAAGGTCAATAACTTCGCTACCGTCGTCACCTTCTGCAACTACTTCAAAATCTTTTTCGAAATCTAAAATTCTTTTTACTCCTTCACGGAATAATTGGTGATCGTCGATTATGATAATTCTTGTCTGCATGTTTGATTCCTCCCCAAATCGAACAACAAATGTTTTACTCTATACTGACCCCTATTTATATACATATCTCTGCCTTTTTAAGCGGCTATAATCGGTACTTTAATCATAACAAGCGTGCCTTGGTTAATTTTCGAATGAACAGAAATAGTCCCATCTAACAAATCAACACGCTCTTTCATTCCTATTAAGCCGAACGAATTCTCTTTTTTCTCTTCTTGATTAAAACCGCAGCCGTCATCTTTGACAAGCAAAATAGCGTGTTCATTGTTGAACTCTATCTTCACTTGGATTTCCGTCGCGTCTGCATGTTTTAATGCGTTCGTTACAGCTTCTTGCACTAGACGAAACAGCGCTACTTCTAATTTTGAAGCAGTTCGCTTCTCTTGTCCAATGGAAATAAACGTAATCCGAGGCTTGCCTTCGTTATAATCTTCGATTGTATCAAGATATTTACGCAGCGTCGGAATTAGACCTAAGTCGTCAAGTGCCATCGGTCTTAAATCATATATAATTCGACGCACTTCGTATAGGGCAGAACGAACCATTTTTCGTAAATCTCGAATTTCTTCCATCGCTTCTTTTGCACTACGTTCCCGGTAAATTCGGTCAATTAATTCCGATCTCATCATAACATTTGCAAGCATTTGAGCTGGGCCGTCATGGATCTCTCTTGACAAACGTTTTCGTTCCTCTTCCTGAGCTTCAATAATCCGAAAGCCAAAATACTCTTTTTGAATAGCATCTTCTACTATTTCCCCTACTTGTTTTAAATCACTTGTTAAATAATTTAACACAACGGAAATTTGACCTACTAGGTGATCTGCACGTTTAATCGTTTCTTCCAATGTAAGCAAGCGTCTTTCTAGTTCATCTCGACGATTACGCAGCTGATATTCGCTTTGCTGATTCATCAGCAGCTTGGTTTGTAATTCGTGTGCTTTTTCATAAGCGTCTTTTACTTCAGGCTCTGAATAAATTTGAAAATGTCGGCTCACATCAGACAAACGCTTTCGAGCCAACCTTGCCTGAGTTTCTAATTTATCGCCTTGCTCTATCGTCTCAAGAACTTTTCCTTTTAACACTTCTAACTCTTCTTTAATTTGCTGATATTCTTGTCTGGCATCTTCAGAAAGGCGATAGACTTCATTTTTACTATCTCCCACTGTGCCAATAATCTTCTCAAAAATTTCATCAAGTGCCTTGCTTGTTAATTTATGTTTCGACATTTACTCACCCCAAACTATACTCACATTCGGAGAAATGTCTATACGTTCATGCTATATATAGTATTCGTATGACCTATCTGAATTGTGAGGATAAGATCCATATTTTCTCCCTATCTGACTTTTTATATCCAAAAAGTAACGGTTGTTTTTAGTACCCTCAAACTCGACATCAATCGACGCTTGACTCGCGTTATTTGAATAGATTACCATTTACGCTCACTCTTCAACAGTGACTAACTGCCTGTTTAAATCATTTCATTATTTAGCTATACAAGTCTGCACACTCTTTTATTATAACGTATATTCTGTATAGCTTGTTCAAGTGATATTGAATTTGATTAATTGATGTCTTTTCATAAACATTTTATACTAATAGCAAGTAAACAGTACGTAAATACCCGTTTTTCTTCTATTTATAACGCTAAGGAGGATTTTTTGATTGTTATCACAATATTATACCGTAAAACAAGAAGGTTCACATGAAATCACTATTCAAAAATCTAGATTCATTTGTCATATGAAACGTGTAACAACTGAGGAAGAAGCTCAGCAATTTATTCAAGACATTAAAAAACAGCACTGGAATGCTACTCATAACTGTTCAGCTTACCTAATAGGAGAACGAGATCAATTTCAAAAAGCAAACGATGATGGAGAACCAAGTGGAACAGCAGGCGTACCGATGTTAGAAGTGCTTAAAAAGAGAGGCTTAAAAGATACGGTGGTCGTCGTTACGCGCTATTTCGGAGGCATTAAATTGGGCGCAGGTGGCTTGGTGCGCGCGTATGGAAAATCCGTTTCCGAAGCGTTAAATGAATTAGGTACAGTCAAACGAACTCTCATGGCGGTTATGCATACAACCGTTGACTATACATGGCTTGGAAAATTAGAAAATGAGCTTCGCAGTTCCGTTTATCTATTAAAAGAAATCCACTACGCAGACATGGTAGAGATTGAAACATTTGTAGAAGAAGCTCAAACAGAAGCATTTACTGAATGGATGACTGAGCTAACAAACGGCCAAGCAGATATCCGAGCAGGTGAGACGACCTATTTAGAAGAAGATGTAGAATGAATTATTTACTCTTATTAAAAAACATTGTACAATTGATAGATAGCGCAACTATTCTGATGGTTGCGCTACTTGTCAATGAGTAAAAACCTCGTAAAGACGTATAGCTTTAACGAGTTTGATTCATACATTCCAATTTATAACACATACTAAGTATCACAATAAGTGTTCGAATATACGAATAAAAGGAGAAACCGTATGGCTCAATATAGACGTTTTCAAAAAAGAGTAAACAAACGGAAAAGAAAACGAAGGCTTTTTACATTTTTTCTGTTACCTATCCTTATTTTAGGGCTTTCTGCAACCGCTTATGGTTCTTATTTATTTGTTAAAGCTAAAACAGTAGCTTCTGATTCTTATGAAGGACTCGGAGAACGGGATAACTCTCCTATGCGTGATCGTAAAATCGATCCCAAAAAAGATGATATATCCATTTTATTTATGGGCGTAGATGATAGTGAAACCAGGAAGTTCGGAAAATCAGCCCGTACAGATGCTTTGATTTTGGCGACCTTTAACGAAACAAATAAAACCGTAAAGCTTGTAAGCATACCTCGAGATTCGCGGGTTTATATACCTGAAGTGAACAAAAAAGATAAAATTACTCATGCGCATGCGTACGGAGGTCCAAAAGCAACGGTAGAAACGGTAGAACAGCTGTTTAATGTCCCTGTTGATTACTATGTTAAAGTGAATTTTAAAGCTTTCACAGACATTGTAGACTCACTTGGGGGAATCGATTTTGATGTACCTTATGCGATGAGTGAAAAGGACTCAAAAGATCGTCATAATGCTATTGTCTTAAAACCAGGAAATCAACATTTAAATGGCGAAGAAGCGTTAGCTGTTGCTCGAACACGAAAACAAGACAACGATATTGAGCGAGGAAAAAGACAACAGCAGTTGATTGAAGCCATGATTAAAAAAGCTGCTTCCATTGGATCACTAAATAAATATGGCAATCTTATCGAAGCTGTTGGCGATAATATGAAAACGAATTTAATGTTCGGTGAAATGCTTTCGTTTTATGATTATGCTTCGAAAAAAGTAGACATCGAAACCATTAACTTAGACGGCAGCGATGAAAAAATTAACGGCGTGTACTACTTTAAACTAGACAATGATTCAGTGGAAAAAGTAAGTGAAAAGCTCCGCAAGCATTTAGGCATTGAATCAACTTCAGATACAACAGAATAATTAAAGAGACCTCTTGGATATCCAAGAGGTCTTTTTAATTAATTTTTTAAACGAAGTCCACGAACCATGTTGAGAATTGGCCTATATGTCTTATCAACTAGTCCTATCTTTTCAACGATAATTTCAATCGCTACAAGGAGGATAGCTAGTACAAGAAAAGACCCCCACATTGTTTGTACCTTTGAGAAGATAACTGCCGCTAAACCAAATATCGCACTCATTCCGTAAATAATTAAAACCGTTTGTCTATGGCTGTACCCTAAGCGCAACAAGCAATGATGCAAATGAGATTTATCAGGAGCCGATAGCGGTTGATTTTTTACGATTCGGCGAATAATAGCAAAGAACGTATCTGAAATTGGTACCCCTAAAATAATAACTGGAACAATGAAGGAAATAACCGCTACATTTTTAAATCCTAACAGAGACAATACAGAAATCATATAGCCTAAAAATAATGCTCCTGTATCCCCCATAAAAATCTTAGCGGGGTGAAAGTTGTAAAACAAAAATCCGAGCGTACTTCCCAATACGATGAAACCCATGCTTGTCACAAACACATTGCCCATCATAATAGCCATACCCGAGATGGTAATCAATACAATAGAGGAAACGCCGGCAGCTAATCCATCCAATCCATCAATTAAATTAATAGCATTGGTAATTCCTACAATCCATAATACCGTAATTGGAATACTTAACATTCCGAATTCTAATTTTCCGCCAAACGGCAAGTTAATGAAGTCAATTTGGACTCCACCGTATACAACAACAATTAATGTCGCTACTAGCTGACCGCCTAATTTGATTTTAGCGGATAGCTCAATCATATCATCTAACACACCGGTAATGATGATAATGATGCTTCCGATTAAAATCGGCAGCGCATATTTACTGTCAGGCTGTAAAACGAGGTATCCAATAAGAAAACTAAAAAATATCGCCAAACCTCCAAGGCGAGGCATAATTTTTTGATGAACTTTTCGTTGATTTGGTTTATCCGTTGCACCTATTTTAAACGCCAGCTTCTTAACCAGCGGAGTGATCAGAATAGATGTAATAAAACAAATAAACAAGGTCAAATATAGCATGGAGACCCTCCTCAGGTTTATGTTAACCAAAACCATAAAAAATGTATCCAACTTTATATAATTGGATAGTATTTCAAATTGCGTATAACAATAATTACTTACTTATTCCCAAAATGGATTATATCACAATGATTCTACTACTTAAATAGAAATTTATTCTCAAAAATTAGCACATTTACAAACTATCAATAGAAAAGAACTGTATTTTTTGGTGTATAAACAGCTGATTTACTTTATTCTTATGTGGTTATTTTATGTAGAACATTTTCTTTACTATACTTTATTAAAATATAAACGAACTCCCCCCTTTTCGTCTAATTTATTCGTCATCTCTAACTCTTTTTCCTTTTTATTAAGCATATTTAAACCTTTATTTTTATTTCACATGGCCCCACTCATTATATGAACAAACTTTTGACCTATGCATGTCCACTACTTCAAACCACATTCACTGAATCGTTGTCCTTATCTTATATCATTTAAAAGTTAAAATATAGTGAAATGGATAGAGATAAAATTAAACAAAAAAAGGAATTTTATCAAAAAAAATGAAACTTTTTTTCGATACGGTTCGTAATACATAGTAGAAACAGCATTAATCATCTTACATAAAGGGGGTGTTGAATGAACTATGTTCGGTCTATCTGTTCAAACAGTGTATTTGTATGGATTAATTATCTGCGGAAGTCTCACCTTCTTATACATTTTATTTAGCGATTTGTTAGATGGATTATCTGAAGCGATACCTTTTTTTAACCCCACTCTTCTTTTTTCTTTTTTAACATTCTTTAGTGCTAGTGGATATTTGTTCGCCTATACGTCATTGCAAAATTATTGGATTATTTCGATTTCCGCTCTTATTGCCCTTCTACTCGTTATTTTGCTCAACGTTTTTGTATTGATTCCTTTATCATCGGCTGAAGAGTCTCTTGCTTTTACTGAAGATTCGTTAAAAGGAAGACTTGGTACCATTATTACTTCCGTTCCTGCAGATGGTTATGGAGAAGTATTTATCGAAGGGGTTAGCGGCACTATTTCCAAACCCGCTGCCAGCTTTAAAAACACTGCTATACCTTTAGGCAGCAAAGTGATTGTTGTAGATATACAAAGGGGCAACGCACTCGTTGTGATTTATGAAGAAGTTATGACCAATCACTCATTATAAATAGTATTAGGGGGAGTTTTATGTTTTCAACACCTATATTAATTGTCGTTGGAATTGTTGTTTTTTTATTAATTGCGCTGATTGCCGTATTTATTACAAAATACCGTACAGCAGGTCCAGATGAAGCGTTAATTGTAACAGGAAGCTATCTGGGAAGTAAAAACGTGCACGTCGACGAATCCGGAAACCGCATTAAAATTGTTCGCGGAGGCGGTACGTTTGTGCTGCCAGTTTTTCAGCAGGCTGAGCCTCTGAGCTTACTGTCAAGCAAACTGGAAGTATCTACACCTGAAGTATATACAGAACAAGGTGTTCCTGTTATGGCTGATGGGGTATCAATCATCAAAATTGGAGGTTCTATTTCAGAAATTGCAACGGCCGCTGAGCAGTTTTTAGGCAAAGCAAAAGAAGATCGCGAAACCGAAGCTAGAGAAGTCTTAGAAGGTCACCTTCGCTCGATTCTTGGGTCTATGACGGTAGAAGAAATTTATAAAAACCGTGAAAAATTCTCTCAAGAAGTGCAGCGCGTAGCTTCACAAGATCTAGCTAAAATGGGATTAATTATTGTATCGTTTACAATTAAAGACGTTCGGGATAAGAACGGCTATCTAGAATCTCTAGGAAAACCTCGTATTGCTCAAGTTAAGCGAGATGCTGACATTGCAACAGCGGAAGCTGAAAAAGAAACAAGAATCAAGCGTGCTGAGGCTCATAAAGATGCCCAAAAAGCGGAGCTTGAGCGAAATACAGAAATCGCGGAAGCTGAAAAAATGAATCAGTTAAAAACCGCTGAATATCGTCGCGAACAAGATATTGCCAAAGCTCGTGCTGACCAAGCATATGATCTAGAAACAGCTCGCGCGAAACAAGATGTAACAGAACAAGAAATGCAAATCCGCATCATTGAACGTCAGAAACAAATTGAATTAGAAGAAAAAGAAATTCTTCGTCGTGAGCGTCAATACGATTCTGAAGTAAAAAAGAAAGCAGATGCAGATCGTTACTCTGTTGAGCAATCCGCAGAAGCTGAAAAAGCCAAACAGCTTGCTGAAGCAGACGCCAACAAATATCGAATTGAAGCAATGGCTAAAGCTGAAGCTGAACGCGTTCGAATTGATGGTTTAGCAAAGGCTGAAGCTCAGCGTGCCCAAGGTGAATCTGAAGCTGAGATTATCCGCTTAAAAGGTTTAGCTGAAGCTGAAGCTAAACAAAAAGTAGCTGAAGCATTCGAGCAGTTCGGTCAAGCGGCTATTTTAGATATGATTATCAAGATGCTTCCTGAATATGCAAAACAAGTTGCAAGTCCTTTAGCAAATATCGACAAAATTACAGTTGTGGATACAGGAAGCAACGGTGAAAACAGCGGAGCTAATAAAGTGACTGGCTATGCAACAAACTTAATGTCTTCTCTTCAAGAATCGCTGAAAGCATCCTCAGGTATAGATGTGAAGGAATTGATTGAAAATTTTTCCGGAAAAGGAAATGTGAGACAAAGCTTGCACGAACTAACGGATGAAATCAAGCAGCAAAACAAGAAAGAAGATATCTAAAAATAAAAAGCATGCGGATTATATCCGCATGCTTTTTTAACCTCTTAACACTCGAAGAAGAAACCTAGGTAATTCTAACTGACGCTTCCATCTCCATGGTTCTTTTAACAGTCGATAAAGCCACTCTAAACCAAACTTTTGAAAAACAGCAGGTGCTCGGTTCAATCGTCCTGAAATAACATCGAACGAGCCCCCTACGCCTTGATAAACAGAAGGATTAAGTTTCTCTTTATGAGCAATAATCCAATTTTCTTGGGCTGGACTGCCTAAAGCCACAAAAACAATTTCTGCTCCTGAATCATTAATCGTACGTTCAATGACTTCTTCATTTTTTTCATAGCCATTTAATGTTCCAACAATTAAAATCCCTGGAAACATCTCTTCCAACTTAGCTTTGGCTTCATCTGCAATTCCAGGCTTGGCTCCGTATAAAAAAATTCTTTTACCGTTATTCGTTGCTTCTTTACACAGCTTCAGCATCATATCAATACCCGTTACACGCTCACGAATACGTCCCTTTTTGAGCTTTGAAGCTAAAATCACACCGATTCCATCTGGAATTTGATAAGTCGCTTGATTTAATAGTGACTTTAATTCCCTGTCTTCTTGTGCTTTCATAATTTTTTCAGGGTTGATTGCTACAATAAATGATTTTCGGCCTTTATCTATATCCTGAAGTAACTTTACCGCTAGCTCATCGTACGTGTCGCTACAAACGTCTATTCCTAAGATGTTTTCCTTCATTAAATCACCCGTATGTTGATTTTTTAGTTTTTTACAAACGAAAGACAGGCTGTTCAGCCCGTCTTTTTATAAAGTAGAAACTTTTGAATCACCAAGTAACACTACGTCAAAGCCTGCTGCTTTCCATTGATCACGCTGAATGCAGTTTTTCGTATCAAAAATAACTTTTGTACGCATGTGATTTTCAACAGCTGATGGAAGAAGCTCTTTGAACTCATTATGATCTGTTAAAATAAGAATCACATCCGCATGTGCAACAGCTTCATCCAAACTTTGCGTCTGACGTTCGATTTTATTCTCTTTGATATGAGGATCAAATGCTGTGTAATCGACGCCCAGCTTTTCTAAATGATGAAGTACATCTGTTGATGGACTTTCACGCATATCGTCAATATTTCCTTTAAAAGCTAAACCTAAAACAGCTACACGTCCATGCTGAATGCCCTTTTCATCTAGTAGGCTTTTCGTTTTCAATGCTGTATATTCAGGCATTGAATCATTTGTATGACGAGAAAGAGAAATAATTTTTGCCAGTTCTGGCTGAAGCTCCGTTAAGAACCAAGGGTCAACAGCAATACAGTGGCCGCCTACACCAGGACCTGGTAAATGAATGTTTACACGTGGATGATAGTTCGCTAACTTGATCGCTTCCCACGCATTTACACCAATTTTTTCACTGATTTTTGCCAGCTCATTTGCAAACGCAATGTTCACATCACGATATGTGTTTTCGATTACTTTCACCATTTCAGCTGTAGTAGCATCCGTTACGTGAATATTTCCTTTTACAAATGTTTTATAAAGCTCAACAGTCAAACGACTAGACTCTTCGTTAATACCACCGACAATACGGTCATTATTTACTAGTTCCTCAAATACTTTTCCTGGAATAACGCGTTCAGGTGAATGAGAAACAAATAACTCCCTGCCTAATTCTAAACCAGTTTCTTTTAGCACAGGTAGCATAACGTCTTCTACTGTACGCGGAGGAACTGTGGATTCTAAAATTACTAAATTTCCTTTACGAACGTAAGGAACAATCGATTTTGTCGCTTCTCGAACATAGTTCAAGTTTGCCGTTTTATCTTCATTAATTGGTGATGGTACAGCAATAATAAAAATATCCGCCTCTTCAGCTGTTGTGCCTACCGTAAAGTGGCCGTTGTCAACTGCTGATTCTAAACGTTCTTGTAAGCCGTTTTCTTCTATATGAAGTTGCTTATTTTTAATTAATTCTACTGCTTTTTCATTTACGTCGACACCATGTACATATAAGCCGTGATTGGCAAACATAACAGCTGTCGGTAAACCTATATATCCTAAACCAACTACACACAATTTCTTTGTCATTGCAGAAAATCTCCTTTATATGACATGCTTAATAAATAAAACCTATCTGATATTATATCGAAAAATGTCATTTCATGATAGCATTTATATAAAAACATGAAATAATTTCTTTTACTTATTATTATGTAACATTTTATGAGAATTCATCAATAAACGATATAACCATCTTTTGTACAAAGAGCTCTAACCCAAAAGAACTATTGAAAATCTCCTTGATTCCCAATAGTTCCCCCAGTAAATATATTTTACATATGCCCTTCTTTTTCGACAATTTCTCTAAAATAGCTCACTAACTCTTCTCGCAGCGGTTCTCTTTGCAGAGCTAAATCAATCGTTGCTTTAATGAACCCAAATTTATCTCCAACATCATAACGTTTTCCTTCGAAATAATAAGCAAGAACACGTTGAAATTCATTCAGGCGTAAAATAGCATCTGTTAATTGAATTTCTCCTCCTGCACCAATCTCTTCTCTGCTTAAGATATCAAAAATTTCCGGTGTTAAAATATAGCGTCCCATAATTGCATAGCCTGAAGGGGCCTCTTCTGGATTCGGTTTTTCAACGAGCGTTTCTACGTCTAATAATCCTTTTTCAAGAGGCTCTCCTTTAGGACCTACAATTCCGTACTTTGAAGTTTCTTTTCTAGGCACCTCTTGTACACCAACTACAGCGCATTCATATTTTTCGTATACGTCCATTAACTGTTTCAAACAAGGGGTTTCTGATTGAACTACATCGTCGCCTAGCATAACAGCAAAAGGTTCATCTCCGATAAAACTTCTTGCACAGTGAATGGCATGACCTAATCCTTTAGGTTCCTTTTGACGAATGTAGTGAACATTAGCCAAATTCGAAATCCCCTGCACTTCCTCGAGCATGTCCCACTTTTCCTTTGCGGCTAATGTTTCTTCTAACTCATATGATTTATCAAAATGGTCTTCGATTGCTCGTTTTCCGCGACCGCTTACAATTAAAATATCTTCAATACCTGATGCTACTGCTTCTTCCACAATGTATTGAATCGTTGGTTTATCTACAATTGGCAGCATTTCTTTAGGCTGCGCTTTTGTAGCCGGCAAAAAGCGTGTCCCTAATCCAGCTGCTGGAATAATAGCTTTACGAATTTTCACTTACTTTTCCTCCTGTCAATGTCAATCGTGCTTATTGGTTATAGTATAGTAAGTCTGCGATTGAGTATGTACACAAAGTCATGTGGAATCCATTTCTTTTTATAAAGAGTCATGTTGGATTCTGCTTTATCATAACAAAAGATTTTGTATAATTCTATTTTTATCATTTATAATGAAAAGAAAATTAATCACTTATAAATATAATTTTATGCTCCACTTATATATAGAAAGGAATGGGATTATGAGTTCGTTTTCAGATCACTTACAGCACCAATTTATACATCATTTCCCGTACAGTGATGCACGCTATCGTACGAATGCACAAGCAGGACTAGACCTTTACCGTACCCATTCATTCTTCATTTTGCACAATGACGAACAGATATTAAACATTAAAATTGATTCGTTTTATGTTGAACTAAACAAGCAGTTGCTCCCTGAAAGTACCTGTTCTTGTCAGCATAACGGATTTTGTGAACACTGCTTTGCAGCGTTTTTTTATATGTATTCATTAATAGAACCGCTTGCGCCCCTATTCAAAGAATGGCGAAACCATGGAAAAGCAGCTTTGACTATGCTATCTGCCAAACAAGTGTTAAAAAAGCCGAAGACAACTTTTCAAGAGTGGAGACAAACTTTTGAGGAGCAGTATACGCTTTTTATGCAGGGGCGGAACGAAAATGACCGTTCCATTTATCATGAATATTATCAGTACTATTACCGTGCTTTAGTGAAAAAGGCTCCTGAGCACCCATTGCTTTATGCTTTATTTTGTATGTATGGAGCGGTTCATACATTCTATAAACTATCAGCTCAATTACAGGCACATCAGCTTTCTACTAACATCGAGGAATCATTTGTATATAGTCACGTCTACAAAATAACAAATGAAATTTATGCTACCGCTGATTCATTAAAGCAAACGAAATACGATGGAGATGCATTATCTATTATGGAGGACAGCATTCCATACATCCGAGAATTATTGCATAAAGATATGCCTTTACAATATGAACGTATTGAGATTTATCGCGTTATTTGGCAAAAAGTCTTCACGTTAGAAAAGTGGCGAAAAACTGAGGAACGCGAATTAAAAGTCAAGCACGGTTCTTTTATAAACAATACAGCTCTTTCCTATCTTTTATTCCTTCAAGAAAAAGATGACGAAGCAAAAGAACGTTTGAGCGATGAAACCTTACAAATGATTCCCTATCTTATTCCTTGGTTAAATGATTTATTGCACGAAAAAGAAACTGGCCGCTTTGCTCAGTGGGGCTCTTATATAATGGTCTATATAGGAGATTACGTACGCACCGTTCCGACTACTTATCAAGGAAGCCGAAACATGGTCTCCATGATTGTAAATTTATTTCAGCACTATAAAGACTTAACGAACGATCAAACTTTGTATACTGAAGCATTGCAAACGTTACTTCCCTATAGTTTTATTGAATACAGTGATTTTCTATATGCTTCTGACCAATTGAAAAAGTGGGTTGAATTACAGGTGCTTCTTCAATATGACAGTATCAAATATGATGAGCAAACGATAGAAGCCTTAAAACAAAAAGATGAAAAGCTGGTTATTCCTCTTTACCATCAAATGATTTCAAAGCTAATTTATGAAAAAAAGAAAAGCAGTTATCAAGAAGCCTATATATACTTACAAGAATTAAAGAGACTTTATCTACAAATGAATCGCTCTCTACTATGGGAACATTATATAGAAGAATTAGCGATAAAAACGAAGAAACAGCGCGCGTTTCAACAACTATTAGAAAAAGGAGATTTACTGAATGTTTGATTTGTTTCATTTAACACTTGAAGTCGAACCTGTACACGGTGACTTTTTTCTCTACTGTGTATCACCTAGCGGCCAAATTTTGCTCCCTGATACATGGAAAGATGCGCTGTTTCTATGGCATGAACAGACCTATTACGGAAGCGAAGCTACACAGGTTGAGATTAATGGAAAAAAAGGAATTCTTCTTTCTGCATGGCAAATGTTCACTTTCATACAATCACCTATTCAACAGCATGTGTTGAAACCGGCTTTGTCCGCTTCAGCGGAAGCTTATCAGCAAATTGCAGTCGATATGACAAAGAGGATTATCCAAGGGAAATTTCATTCTCTTCCTTTTAAAAAACAAATGACTGGATCGCTTTCACAAGCTGATGAGCAAGAGTGGCGAGCACAAATTAAAGAGAGCCTACTAAAAAAAGAAGGAAAGGACTTTTTAATAAGCATAGAAGGCGAGAGCTATAATCCTCCCTTTGACCTTTCATTGCGTATTGTAGAGCCAGCTACCGATGGAGATGTATGGACAGCTGAAACATTCGTGATTCCCCACGATGAAGCCAAAGAACCTTTTGTACTGGGAAGAACGCTTCCTAAAGAGTGGAACCACTACGAATCATATATCGCTTACGAACACGAACGATGGAAAGCATTGGCTCCTACTTTATACCAAAAAGGAGCGTTTATTCAGTCTGTTCTAACAGACGAGGAAGTATGGGAATTTCTAACTCAAGATAGTGCAGCATTGATTAAACAAGGTGTCTCTATCCATTTGCCAAGCTGGTGGGAATCATTAAAAAAAGCCACCATCAAAGTATCTGGCGCTATAGAAAATACTTCATCTGCATTGTTTGGTAAACAAGCTATCAGCAGCTTCCGCTGGTCATTTTCTATTGGTGATCAAACTTTCTCAGAAGAAGAGTTTCGGAAATTAGTCGAACAAAAACGCCGATTATTATCTATTAACGGACAGTGGATTCAACTGGATTCTAGATTAATTAAACAAGCGCAGAAAATTGTTAAAGAAGCTAGTAAAAAAGGCGTCTCCATTCATGAAATTTTAAAAACGAAGCTAACCTACATGGCAGACAGTAAAACTGATGAAGAAGAGGTAAAAGTTGAGTTCCAACTCCCCGCTTCCTTTCAATCATTTATTACATCCTTAACGGATTTAGAACGGCTGCCGGAAGTGCTGCCTTCCTCTGAATTCAAAGGTGCATTAAGACCTTATCAGCAGCAAGGTTTGAATTGGCTCATGTTTCTAAGAAAGTTTAACTTAGGAGGATGTCTAGCAGATGACATGGGGCTAGGTAAAACTATTCAATTAATTAGTTATTTAACAAATATTCATCCGTTACACAGCTCTCCTTCTCTTATCGTTTGCCCAACTTCTTTAATTGGAAACTGGGAAAAAGAATTACAGAAATTTGCCCCTTCTCTTCGTGTTCATGTTCATTACGGGCCGAAAAGAACCAACGGATACGCATTTGAGAAAATATGTGAAAGTACTGACGTTGTGATCACGACTTATCAAGTTGCTCTTTTGGATGTCGAATTGCTGAAAGGATTTATGTGGAACAGCATTTCCTTAGACGAAGCACAACATGTTAAAAACCCGCAGACTAAACAGGCGAGAGCCATCCGTCAGCTGCAAGGAAGACACAAAATTGCGCTTACTGGAACTCCAATTGAAAACCGTCTGCTGGAACTATGGTCATTATTTGAATTCATCAATCCTGGTTACTTAGGAACAATCAATTCATTTAAAAACCGATTTGTAGCAGGCATTGAAAAAGGCGAGAAACCTGAACGAACTGTTGAGCTTAAAGCACTCATTCAACCTTTCTTATTGAGAAGAACAAAACAAGATAAAAACATTGCCCGCTCGCTGCCTGATAAACAAGAACAAAAAGAATATATCCCGCTCACAGCGGAACAAGCTTCACTTTACCAGGAGCTAGTTCAAGGAATGCTTCAAGAAACAGAGGAAAAAACAGGATTTGAACGAAAAGGCATGATTTTGCAAACACTAAATAAGCTAAAATTATTATGCAATCATCCAGCTTTGTACTTAAAGGAAAGTCCAGCTAAACAAACGGTAAGGCGATCTCATAAGAGTGAAAAAATTATTGAACTCGTAGAGAGCATTCGCACACAGCAAGAAAGCTGTTTAATCTTTACTCAATATATTGAAACAGGACTCATGCTGCAAAGAACCTTAGAAAAAGAAATCAACGAGCCGGTTTTATTCCTCCACGGAAGTTTGTCGAAAGAACAAAGAGATGAAATGGTTGCTCAATTTCAAGCAAGGAAAAAAGCCATCTTTATCCTTTCTCTTCGCGCAGGTGGAACTGGATTGAATTTAACAGCTGCAAATCACGTTATTCATTTTGACCGATGGTGGAACCCAGCCGTTGAAAACCAAGCAACCGATCGCGCCCATCGAATTGGGCAGAATAAATTTGTTCATGTTCATAAGTTTATTACAAGAGGAACGATTGAAGAAAAAATTGATGAAGTGATCAATCAAAAACAACATCTAAACAATGAACTCATCCAAGGAGATCAATGGGTAACAGAACTTTCTAATAACGAACTACAAGAGCTTCTTGCATACAGAAATGAATAAGAAAAATTATAAAATGTGTTACAGCGTTACTAAAAAGAGGACTTTTTTACTTGTCCTCTTTTTTTATTAGATCATTCGACACAAAAAAATAAGTGTAAATCATTCTACAGCTACTGATAAAGATACAAAAAGCGCAATAAATAGCGTTTTTTGAATAAAAAGGTATTTTTATAGCGAAAAAGACCCTTTACTTTCTCTTTAAATTCCAGCATATTTATACATATAATATTTTTGTAATTTAATAGACATATTGGAAAAATAAACACGAAACATTTACATAATTAGGGGGATTTATTAATGAAAAAAAGGCAGCTCGCTTTATCTCTAGGCGCCATTGTTGGCGGGACATTCTTATATCAAGCTTCAGCTGAAGCATCTGCTTCAACTGTTCAAGTGAAAGCTGGAGATACACTTTGGTCATTATCTACCAAATACCATACAACGGTAGACGCTTTAAAAAGCGTAAATAAGTTATCTTCAAATACAATTCACATAGGACAAACGTTATCGATTCCTTCTGCTTCAACCTCTCAACCATCTAATAAGGAAGAAAAGCCTTCAGCTCCTGCTACTGGTTCGACCTATAAAGTTCAAAGCGGCGATACCCTTTGGAAAGTTGCTACTCGTTTTAATATGAGCGTAGAAGAATTAAAACGTTTAAACGCTCTTTCTTCTAACATTATTTATATTAACCAAACGTTAAAAGTAAATGGAAGCAATAGCGCACCGACTCCAACTACGAGTAAACCAGCAGAAACTCCTTCTAAGGATGCAAACGGAACTTACAAAGTTCAGCGTGGAGATAGCTTATCTAAAATAGCTTCGACATTTCACATAAGCGTCAGTGAGCTAAAACAAATAAACGGATTAACGTCTAATACGATTTATGTAAATCAACAATTAAAGATATCAAAAAGTAGCCAAACAACTACGCCAACAACAACAAAAACAAGTACATCCACACCTTCAACTTCTAACGGAAAATTAAATGTATCGCAAATGATTTCAGATGCAAAACGTTATATAGGTGTTCCTTACAAATGGGGTGGCACGACTCCTTCTGGTTTTGACTGCAGCGGATTCATTTATTACGTAACGAAACAACAAATTTCTACAACGCGCTATACGACGGCTGGTTATTGGAGTGTATCAACATCTGTCAGTAATCCACAGCCTGGAGACTTAGTATTTTTTAATACATATTCTAGCGGTCCTACGCATATGGGCATTTACCTTGGTAATCGTCAATTTATTCATGCTGGATCTTCTACGGGTGTAACCATTGCAAGCCTAGATAACAGCTACTGGAGCAAGCGCTACTTAGGTGCAAAAAGATTTTCTAAATAATTGATAAAAGCTGAAACAAAATTATGTTAGTTAAAGGAAGATCCGAACGAGTTTGATTCTTGATGGAGAATCAAACTCGTTCGGATCTTTTCATTGGTAGGGTGGACGTAGGTTTTCTAGCTGTTGAGTGGAGGGCAAAGCGAAGACTCCTGCGAGAAAAGCAGAATAGCTGAGACCGTGCGCAAGTGACGAGGAGGCTCATCGGCCGTCTGCGAAAAGCGAAGTCTTGCACGGAAATCAACAGTGGTGTAACAAGTGACCTATACTAGCTCACCCCATTTGTTTGTCTTTAGATTGCATTGATTCAGTTACGTCTCAATCTCTTATATACAGAAAAAAACCGTTAAATGATTTAACGGCTGAAATAGAGGAATAGTTCGGGGATAGTAAATACTTTAATTTTCTCTCTTGAGAATATAGAAAGAGCCTTGTTGCTCTTAAAGAGGATCTATCTTCTATTATGATAGATAAGAGGACTTAGAACCTTAGCCGAACTAATCACCCCCTTTCATGCTAGATAACTTCATTCTTCTTGCTGATTTGAATCAAATGAAGAAGAATCGGATGGCTTTCCACTTAAAAACTTAACAGCATCAGCCACAACGTCGGTCATATATACTCGTTGCTGAAGATTATTTTCAAATGTGCGCGTTTGTACACGCCCCACTACACCTACAACCGCTCCTTTATCACAGTAAGCAGCCGTATTTTCTGCATTTTTTCTCCACAGAGTAATGTTGACAAAATCAGCATCATATTCACCTTCAACATTTCGAAACGTTCGATTAATTGCTAAAGTAATAGTAGATACTGCAATCCCTTCATGGGTATATCTAAGCTCAGGCTTTTTTGTCAGTCTTCCTACAAGAACAATATGGTTAATCATAGTCTACCACTCCAACTGATTGAATAATGGGAATCTTTAAGCTCATTCATGTTATAATATGGATAACCTACTATTTACGTAAAGGAGGAAACATCAATGAAAACATTTAAACTTGTGTCATTTCAATTTGTTGATGATCAAGAAAAGCGTCAGTCTGTCTCACTCACTAATGGCCTTATTATTAATAAAGAAGACGGCGAAAATAACTGGATTTTAGAAGCAGTTATCGATAAGAAATGGTACGATGAATTTCATGTTTTGTTGAAAGATAAACAAAAAATGACGGTAGAAGCTAAAATTACGAAAGAAACAAATGATCCGGCTACCTTTATAGCTACCGTGGCTTCCATTACTTCAA
The DNA here is from genome assembly GCF_057586255.1 of Priestia sp. SRI_019. Classification (NCBI taxonomy): domain Bacteria; kingdom Bacillati; phylum Bacillota; class Bacilli; order Caryophanales; family Bacillaceae; genus Priestia; species Priestia sp. SRI_019. The sequence continues at coordinate 208,627 of NZ_JBYCZN010000004.1, forward strand.
TTGGTGAAAATCGTATTAGTTTGTTGATGAAAGGTGTTTTAAAAGAACGGAGACTTCATTATGCTGAAATGCTCTTAGAGGATTTAATTAACCAAGGGTTATCAGGTCAAGATTTACTTCAACAGTTCAAACTGCAGCTTCGAAACAGACCGATAAAAAGTACATCTAAAAAATAAGTCAAGTCATCTCAAGGTGTCTGGGTTTAAAAGAGAGGATTATTGTTTGCGGTCTTTTTCGTTGGTCCATGAGAAGGGTAAAGAAAAGAGAACTCACTGGAGAGGTACCTTTCTTTTTTTCCTAAAAATAAATGAGCACAACTAGAACGTTTGAAACGATTATCTCTTATGCGAGCGCCTTGCCTTTTCAAATAAAAATTTGTCATTTTTTCACTCCTTTTTCTTTGTAATTCGTATATTAATGCATTTTTCCCCGTTATTCAACCATTTTTTTCAATATACCGAACAAAAAATAGGATTTTTTTACTATAAAAACCTTTATTTTTGTTCTTTTTTTTATATCCATGCAGAAAAATGAATCTTTTTAGAGAAAAAAAAGAAATAAAAACAGGTTTTATTCCCTTTATTGCAGAAGGTAAAGTGTATATGTTTCATATTGTGCGAATTCAGCATGTTATAAAGAATATGAACTACATTCGAACAATAAGACATATATTTATCTTTACGAAATCAGGTGATGCATATGAAGGATTTTGGAGAAAGAATTAAACAGTTCAGACTAAAAGGAGGATTTTCACAAGAAGAATTAGCAAATCAGTTGAATGTTTCTCGTACAACTATTTCAAAATGGGAATGTTCGAAACAAACGCCTTCCATTTTTGATTTTTTATCTCTATGTAATTGTTTTCAAATTACGCTGGACCAACTTATTGAGCCTTCCTCTTATAAACAAGATCATTTACATGACTTCCAACTTCTTTACTTAACAAGAAAATGTGAATCGGATTCACAAGACGATACCATTTTAACCCTCATAGATAAACAGCCCTTATTGAAACATGTGCTCTTACAATTTTCATCTCTGTCACCAACACTTCAAAAAGAGTTGCTAACGGATATTATACCTTTATTAAGGAAACTTTTTTCTGCTTTGCAGCGCCAATAAAAAAAGCTGCATCAGCAGCTCTTATGTACTATTCTTTTTTATCGCCTAAAGCAAACATAATATCTGTTTCGCAGACTAACTCTCCATCTACAGTTGCGATACCTTTTCCTTTGCCAATAGATCCACGCGCACGTACAATTTCAACCTCTAAACGCAGTTGATCACCAGGTCTTACTTGCTTTTTAAAACGGCAGTTGTCAATGCCTGCAAAAAATGCTAAACGTCCTTGATTTTCTTCTTTTTTTAGCATAGCTACTGCTCCTACCTGAGCCAAAGCTTCTACAATTAAAACCCCTGGCATCACAGGATAGTCAGGGAAATGCCCGTTAAAAAATTCTTCATTGGCAGATACGTTTTTTAAACCAACTGCTTTTTTTCCCTCTTCCACTTCTAAAATACGATCGACCAATAAAAATGGATATCGGTGTGGAATAATTTCTTTAATTTGTTCAATATCAAGCATAAATAAGTCTCCTTTCAAACCGCATGTAACATACGATACTATTATCAATATACAGAATGCTCAATTGAGAAGCAACTACTTGCTTAAGCTCTGATTCCATTAACCAAGCCCATCATTTGATCTGCAATTGAAATAGAGCGGGAATTAAATTGATACGCACGTTGAGCAATGGACATATCAGTGAGTTCTTTGCTCAAATCTACATTTGACTGTTCCAGTTTTCCTTGCTCTACGCCTGCTGTTTCTCGAGGTTTTCCAGTCAAATCTGTAAACATATTCGGTTGGTTCATCCCTGCTGGAAAGGCAAATAGATTTTCTCCTTTAGCTTCTAGCACCTGCGGTTTTTGGACATTTGTTAACCCAAGGGTAAACTGGTCAACGCCCGTATTCGTAGTAACCGTTATCGTTCCACTTCCATCAATTTGTATATCTTTGAGCGCGTTACTGAAAATAATAGCTTGACCATTTTCCCCCAGCACATCCTGACCAGAACCGTTTACTAATTTAACATTGTTCGGGCCTTCGGGGCTAAGATGAAAAGAACCATCTCGCGTATATTGTACAGGCTGTTGGGAATCTTTTACGGCAACTTGAAAATAAACGTTTGGATTAGATGCAGCTACATCTAATAGTTTATCTGTATTCTGAAAAGCACCCTGCGTCATATTCAGGCTCGTTTGATCTAAATAAGCTCCTGTGCCTTGCCGAATTCCGGCTGGCGTAAGCCGCTTTTCTGTTCCCTTGTCTTCTTGATTGTTTACTTGTTGATACAGCATATCATTAAATGAAGCATCTCTCGCTTTATATCCTGTCGTATTTGTATTAGATAGATTATGACCAATGACATCAAGCTGCTGCTGCAGCTGTCCCATCGTATTGGCCGCTGTTATCATTGTACGGTTCATCCTTCTCATCTCCCCTGTTACTTTTAGCGCACACGCCCAATTTCATTTGCCGCTTTATCCATGCTCCTATCGTAAGCTTGCATTATTTTTTGATTTGCCTCAAAAGCTCTGTAAGCCGTTAGTAAATCAGTCATACTTTGAGCAGCATCTACATTGGAACGTTCAACAAATCCTTGCTTTAACTGATAAGAAATGCCTGGGTTATTCCTTGCTGAAGGCAAAGACTGATTGTTCAGCGTTTCATACAATCCATTCCCTGTCTTTTTAATCGTTTGTAAATCACTAGCATAAGCAATATCGATTTGTGCAACCTGCTGATTATTTTCTGTTACGTTACCTTGTGAATCAACTGTAAAGTTTTCACTTTTTAGTTGAATCGGTTGATTATTTGTATTTAATACATAAGCTCCGGTAGACGTAGTTAAAAAACCTTCCTGATCTAATGTAAAATTACTGTTTCTTGTGTATTGAGGCGTATTATCAGGGCTTTGTACCACAAAAAATAGTCCGCCCTCTTTTGTAGGCATATTTTGCTCCATCAATGCAATATCAGTTGATTGAGATGTTTGCTGAAGATCACCTTGTGTAAAATTTGGAACTGTTTCTTGCATATACACGCCTGTATTAATCGCACCTATGTCTTTTTTGTTCTGAACAGAGATGCTACGTTCAGTAGGTAAATCTTCAGATTCCATTCGCTGCAGCAACATATCAGGAAATGCCTTTAACGTACCTTGATCTGCTTTAAATCCTGGCGTATTAGCATTTGCTATGTTATTCGTTAATAAGTCAGTTTGACGCTGTTGAGACAGCATACCGGCTGCTGCCGTGTAAAACCCTTTAAACATACTTCATCCTCCTTACAAGTAAACGTTGTTCGTTAGAGCTAGTTCACAGAGTATAATAGATAAAAGAAGAGACTCCTCTGTATGAAACGAGCCAATAGAGGAGTCTTCATTTATTTAAACAATATTGCGACGAGATAGTTTATCAATATTATCGAGCATAATACCTGTTCCAACAGCTACACAACCCATTGGATTTTCTGCAATTAGCACAGGCACCTTTAATTCTTCCGCTAACAGCTGATCCATACCGTGAAGCAATGCTCCACCGCCAGTTAAAATAACGCCTCTGTCTATAATATCGGCAGAAAGTTCGGGAGGTGTACGCTCTAATACACTTTTCGAAGCTTGTACAATGACGCTGACAGACTCTCTAAGTGCCTCCTCTACTTCTTCAGAATAAACAGTAACCGTACGTGGTAGGCCTGAAACCATGTCTCGCCCTCGAATGTCTAGCTCTTCATTACGCGCTTTAGGAAACACCGTACCAATTTTCACTTTAATTTCTTCTGCTGTACGCTCTCCAATTAAGAGCTTATATTTTTGCTTAATGTACTGCAAAATTTCGGCATCAAAACGATCACCAGCCATCTTAATAGAAGCTGCTGTTACGATATCGCCCATTGAAAGGACGGCCACATCGGTTGTACCTCCACCAATATCTACGACCATATTTCCGCTCGGCTGAAAGATATCCATTCCAGCGCCAATAGCCGCGACTTTTGGTTCTTCTTCCAAATAAATGGTTTTCCCACCGCTCTTTTCAGCAGCTTCGCGAATTGCTTTTTGTTCAACAGAAGTAATATTTGTTGGACAACAAATTAAAATGCGAGGCTTGGATAAAAAACCTTTTACATTTAATTTGTTAATAAAGTGTTTGAGCATAGACTCTGTTATTTCGAAGTCAGCGATAACACCATCTTTTAAGGGACGAATGGCAATAATATTACTGGGCGTTCTTCCTACCATACGTCTCGCTTCTTCCCCTACTGCTAGCACTCTATTTGTATTTTTATCAATCGCCACAACAGACGGTTCATTTAACACAATTCCTTTGCCTTTAACGTGAATTAAGACGTTAGCTGTACCTAAATCGATACCAATGTCTTTTGCTAACATACCTTAAATCCTCCTTCTATTTACATATCTTTGCATGATAACCATTCTTTTTTCCTAATTTACTATTTTATCACAATTTGTATATGTATGTTGTTATTAGCAAAAATATTTATTATATACCTATTTTATCCAAAAAATAAAATGCCCTATACTACCTCTATAAAAAAGGCAATATTGGGCATTTTTTCATTTTACAGTTTCTTCTTCCTTTTTGTACTTTAATTTTGTTGCTTCTCCTCCACGCAAATGCCGAATAGATTTATGGTAATCAAGAATTTCTTTTACTTCATTTGCTAACTCAGGATTTATTTCTGGTAGACGCTCTGTTAAATCTTTATGGACAGTACTTTTCGAAACGCCAAATTCTTTCGCAATTACACGAACTGTTTTCTTTGTTTCTACAATATACTTTCCAATCTTGATAGTTCTCTCTTTGATGTAATCGTGCACACTACTCGCCCTCCCCAAATTGGATATGAGAAGTATCCAAGGGAATGTATATATTATCCCTTTTCTAACATTCTCTTTATAGGTTTGTAACAGTTTATTAGCTTGTGTGCAGATATATGCTAGAAAAGTCAGTAAGGACAAGTGATTTCTTATATTTTTTTGAAAATTTAGTGTTTTTTATTTACTTTTTTAACATAATGCATCTCATTTTAGAAAAATTCATAAAAAAAGAAGCTCGATTTTATCCAGCTTCTTTTCGTATTTATGGTCTTGCCTTATGCATTTGGTTTAGACGTATCTGTTGAAGGTTGTTTTGAATCTTTATCTTCTTTAGTCTTTTCATCAGATGACTTTTCGCTATCCTTTGATTCTTCAGAAGAAGAGTCGTCTTTTGGTTCTGTCACTTCAGCTGCTTTGACTTCTTTGATAGAACTAACAGATTTTCCAAAATAACTGCTTGGATTAATCGCTACACCATCTTTACGAACTTCAAAATGCACATGTGTTTTTGCTTCTTGATTATATAAGCTTTTTCCAGCTTTTGCGATCGTTTGGCCTTGTTTAACAATATCTCCTACTTCTACATCAGCTTTCTCAAGAGATTGATACTGTGTTACTAAACCATCTTTGTGATCAATTTCTACTACATAACCTAGTAAAGGATCTTTTGTTGCTTTTGTTACTGTACCGCTAGCTGCTGCTACAACATCAAATGATTTATCTCCCTTAACAGCTAAGTCAACACCTGTGTTTGGATGATACGTATTGTTGTAGAAAACTAGTGCTTCTTCTTGCTGTTTTTCAGATGCTTGATCGTCGTAGAAAGGCTTTTTCACGACAGCTAATGCTTCACTAGCAACTGGCATTTTTAAATTTTCAAGCGAAGCATTTACCTCTACAGCGTCGTCTCGATAAGCCGTACCGTCTTGGCTATAGCCGCTTTTGTCTTCTTTGCTAATATCGTTTCCATTAGCTTGAAACCAAAGGACTGCTGTAAGAATAATTGCTGCACTCGCTAAATAGATAGCCGGGAACACCCAACGCTTTCTAACTAATTTTTGAACTTTCGATTTTGGAGAAGTACGTTTCTTTTCTTCCTCTCTCATATATCATCACCTCAGCAATCAGTCTGAACACAATTGAATGAATATATACACAGCGATAAAAAATTTTTTTCGATTATTTTTCAACAGATGAATCTAAAATATACATTTTATTTAAAAAAAGTGAAAACCATAAAAAAAGACCCTGCTATAAGGGTCTTTGAATTAGCGTTTAGCTGTCAATTGTGCAACAAACTGATCGTTAGGGGTAATCGCAACACCTGTATAATAATGAGTAACAATATCTTTATACGTTTTTCCTTCCAGTGCCATACCATTTGCTCCGTACTGACTCATCCCAATACCATGTCCATATCCTTTTGTATTGATGACAATTTCATTACCTTTTTTTGTCCAATGAAAGTCGGCTGACGATAAACCCAGTTTTTCCCGAACATCTTTCCCCGACAGTTCTTTACCGTTTATCTTTACGTAATCTACTCGCTGCCCCGGCGTTCTAGAGACGATTTCACCTACTGATCCACTGTTTGTTAATTTCACTCCAAGCCTCTGTTCAAAGCTAGCAACAGACATTACTTTCTGATTTGTAAATTCAGGGGACTTTTTATCCCATGGACTAGCTACACTTTTTAGATAAGGAATGGAATTCTTCCAATACGCTTCTGAATTTTCAGTGTAACCATTGCTGGTAGAAAAGAACGTAGCATTAATTGGCTTATTTTTATACGTAAGAATTTGACCTTGGGTGTCCTTCACTGCTTCTTGAATTTTTTTGATTTTCCAATCATAGTCTTTGTTCCATCTGCTTCTTAGCTCATCTTTATTTAAATATACTTGGTACTCTACGGTATCAGTCACATCCGCTCCTTGGGGAAGATGACTATTTCCATTCATCATAGTTTGCACAATATAGGTTCTGGCTGCCAAACTTTGAGCCTTAAGTGCTTCAAGCTCAAAAGTAGCAGGCATTTCAGCTGCTACTACCCCTACAAGATAGTCTTCGAGCGGCAGTTTTTCTACTTTTTTCGTTTCCGTACGATAAACACTGACGTCAAGAGGAGACGCTGTCACTTTTTGTAGTTTTTCGGTTTGTGGGGTCTGTTTGACATTTTCATGTAGCTTTCCATCTGTCTTTTCAGTAAAAGGAACAACGAGAAGTGTTGGGATGAGTAACACAACGAAAAAAAAGATGACTCCTAGTACGACGATTGGCTTTGCTTGTTTCATGAACGCCTAGCCTCCATATCTATTATTTTGACAAGGAACACCTATATCCCTATATTCCATATGTATGGAGGTGGACAACCTTTTATGACAGCAAACCGGCCATAAGGGTCGTCCAACGACAAAAAAAGCATCTCTCTATGAGATGCTTTTTTTGTGACCTATTTACTTCACGTCTGAAGCCTGTTGAGTTTGTTCTACTTGCTTTGTTTCGTCATTTACACGTTCAATATCAGCGCCTAAAGCGGCTAATTTATTGTGGAAATTTACATAACCACGATCAAGGTGTTTTAATTCCGTTACACGCGTATAGCCGTCTGCTACAAGTCCTGCTAATGTTAACGCTGCTGCTGCACGAAGATCTGTTGCTGCTACCTCAGCGCCTTGTAGTTGAGAAGGTCCGTTAATAATAACAGAGCGCCCTTCAATTTTAATATCAGCGTTCATGCGGCGAAACTCTTCTACGTGCATAAAGCGGTTTTCAAAAACTGTTTCTGTAATCATACTTGTGCCTTCTGCTGCTAATAATAATGCCATCATTTGAGATTGCATATCCGTAGGGAACCCTGGATGAGGCATTGTTTTAATATCTACTGATTTTAGCTTTTCAGGTCCTACAACACGTAAGCCGTCGCCTTCTTCAGTAATTTCAACACCCATTTCTTCCATTTTAGCAACAAGTGAACTGATGTGCTCTGCTACTGCACCGCGTACAAGTACGTTTCCACCTGTAATAGCTGCTGCTACCATGAATGTTCCAGCTTCGATACGATCTGGAATAATTGCATGTTCTGCACCATATAATTTATTAACACCTTCAATACGGATCGTACCAGTTCCTGCACCGCGAACTTTAGCGCCCATTGCGTTTAAGAAGTTTGCTAAGTCGACAATCTCAGGTTCTTTTGCTACGTTTTCCATAATTGTAGTGCCTTCCGCTAATGCTGCTGCCATCATAATATTTTCTGTGGCACCTACGCTTGGGAAGTCTAAATAAATTTTAGCACCTTTTAGTCTTCCTTCAACTTTTGCATCAATAAAACCATTTCCTACTTGAACTTTAGCACCCATTGCTTCAAAGCCTTTAAGATGCTGGTCAATCGGTCTTGATCCAATCGCACATCCGCCAGGTAAAGCTACACGAGCCTCACCTGTACGCGCCAATAAAGGACCCATTACAAGTACTGAAGCGCGCATTTTTCTTACATATTCAAAAGGTGCATCTGTTTTTAACTCTCTTGATGCATCTACAACTACACGATTTGTTTCAAAATCTACTTCTGCATTCAGATGTCTTAAAACTTCGCCAATCGTAAATACATCGGAGAGAGCTGGTACATCATTTAGAATTGTTTTTCCTTCACTAGCTAATAAGGTTGCAGTGATAATAGGTAAAACGGCGTTTTTTGCTCCTTCAACTTTAACTGTACCGCTTAATCTATTTCCACCGCGGACGATGATTTTTTCCAAGGTATTCCCCTCCGCGTCCATTTTCTCTATATTAATATTCAGACGTAATGATAGGTGTGCCAACAACTATGGTTGTTTGACCGCCCATTCTTGTCTTGCGTAATGCAATTTGTAAGTTCATTTCCTGCTTTTTCGTTTGAAGAGCTTCTTTCCACAGTCCAGTATATGCTGAAACAGAGGTAAATGACTCTTCCACTAGAGATTCCACTGGTTTAGCATTGAAAGCTCGTAATAGGTCTTGAATTTCAACAGACAAAACACTTTCCATCTTATCATTGATTTCCCCTGTTGCACAAGAGAAAATTATGGGTTCTGATAGGAAAATTTTTTCATAATTTGTCTGAAATACATTTTGAAAATGGGTCATATTTTTTTCTTTTAAACCTTGTCCCGTTACATGATACGATATGTACGCATTGCTGTGTTCATCGATCGCATAAGTTAACAGAATGACTTCGTTCACATCTTCACTTTTGCGTGTACCTATTGCTTTCCATAGGTCTCTTTCCCTCTTCACTTCCCATTTAAAACCTCTAAAATTACTTTTAATAATTTTAGCTTGCGAATCAAAGGTTTTTTGGTCAGTGACAGCTTTTACTTCTTCTCTTGCATACAACGATACTTCAGTTAACGAAACATGCTGCTTATTTAAGGTGTGAACAATCTTCTCAATAGTAGTTTCATTGTTTTGGGCATTGCTCACATAACTTCCATGATATACGAATAAGCCAGTAATGAAAATAGCCAAAAAGACACTAATTTTTTTAAACATTTCGCCACTCCCTCTCCGTACTCACCAGTCTTTCCAGAAGGCGATGATACATACATGAAAAGGGTCGTCATATTTAGACATAGCGACATACATTAGCGTATAAATTCGTATATCTTCAATGAATGAACGTCTATTTTATCATAGACTCATAGCTGGCCAATCATTGAAAAAATGAGGGAATGCGCTGTGACCAAAATAAATAATCCAAAAAGAAATTACTTACTGTTGATGAAATCGTAATGGTCAATAAAATAAGCATTAATTTTGCTTGAAACACATGATTAGGTTTCATCAGCTTTTCAATTTGAAAGCCTTGCAAAGCATACCAAGTAATCACAATAAAAATCAAATGTGAAATCATGGTTAGTAACGTTTGCTGTTCAATTCCTCCAAACAATAAAAGCACTCCTTTTAAACACCATATGAAAAGAAGAGACGATCATCGTCTCTTCTTTTCATATTAAAGCACACTTATGCAAATTCGTAAACGGTAACATGAAAAACATTTATTTTATTCCCTATTTTAAGATCCTTTTCCACTATTGAGCAAAATAAAGAAGATGGATGCGCTTAGTTGAATGGAATATATAATCATAGATGACTGCTATTTGCTCTTCCTCTTTTGTATAATAGAGCAAAAAAGCCCTCTCATTCGTTTGAGAGGGCTTTTTTTAGAACTTACGTTGACTAATATCTAAACGATTGACTGCCCGTTTTAAGGCAATTTCAGCACGCTTAACATCAACGTCGTCTTGTTTGCTATCAAGGCGCATTTCAGCGCGCTTTTTCGCTTCTTCTGCACGAGCTACGTCAATCGCTTCAGCTGTTTCAGCAGCCTGTGCAAGAATTGTTACTTTGTCAGGTCTTACTTCAAGAAATCCTCCGCTAACAGCCACAAGTTCTGTACTGCTTGCTTTCTTCAAGCGGACGGCTCCAATTTGTAAAGGAGCAACCATCGGAATATGGCCATGTAAAATACCAAGCTCACCGCTCTGTGCTCGGGTACTTACCATTTCCACTTCTGATTCGTAAACTGGGCCATCAGGAGTCACTACACTGACATGGATTGTCTTCATTTAAAAAACCTCCTATGTCCCTTAAATTAAACTTCTACTCCCATACGTTTCGCATTTTCAATAACTTCTTCAATGCGACCAACTAAACGGAAAGCATCTTCAGGTAAATGATCGTATTTACCTTCCAATATCTCTTTAAATCCTTTAACAGTTTCTTTTACAGGAACATAAGAACCTTTTTGACCTGTAAATTGTTCTGCTACGTGGAAGTTTTGAGACAAGAAGAATTGAACGCGACGAGCACGTTGTACAACAAGTTTATCTTCATCAGATAACTCATCCATACCTAGGATTGCAATGATATCTTGTAACTCTTTATAACGCTGTAACGTTTGTTGAACTTGACGCGCAATTGCATAGTGCTCTTCTCCAACAATTTCAGGAGATAAAGCGCGAGATGTAGATGCTAATGGATCTACCGCAGGGTAAATACCCATCTCTGATAATTTACGCTCTAAGTTTGTTGTTGCATCTAAGTGAGCAAATGTTGTCGCTGGAGCTGGATCCGTATAGTCATCGGCTGGTACGTAAATCGCTTGAATCGATGTTACAGAACCTACGCTTGTTGACGTGATACGCTCTTGAAGCTGACCCATTTCTGTCGCTAATGTTGGCTGATAACCTACTGCTGATGGCATACGGCCAAGTAATGCTGATACTTCTGAACCCGCTTGTGTGAAACGGAAGATATTATCAATAAAGAATAATACGTCTTGACCTTGTTCGTCACGGAAGTATTCTGCCATTGTTAATCCTGTTAATGCAACACGTTGACGTGCACCAGGTGGCTCATTCATTTGTCCAAATACCATAGCCGTCTTCTTAATAACACCAGAATCTGTCATTTCATGGTATAAGTCATTACCTTCACGCGTACGCTCACCTACACCAGCGAATACTGAAATACCGCCGTGCTCTTGAGCAATGTTATTGATTAATTCTTGAATTAATACTGTTTTACCTACACCGGCACCACCGAATAGACCGATTTTTCCACCTTTAATGTAAGGAGCTAATAAGTCTACTACTTTAATACCTGTTTCAAGAATTTCAGCTTGTGTAGATAGATTTTCGAACTTTGGTGCTTGACGGTGGATTGGATCACGACGTGCACCTGCATCGATTGGGGCGTCTAAGTCGATTTTTTCACCTAATACGTTAAATACACGACCTAACGTAACGTCACCAACTGGTACTGAGATTGCTGCACCTGTATCTTCTACTTCTAATCCACGAACTAAGCCGTCAGTGGATGACATTGCTACTGTACGAACTGTGTTATCACCTAAGTGAATCGCAACTTCTAATGTTAATTCGATTGCAACTTCACTTGCACTGCTCGGTTTATGTGAAATTTTAAGGGCGTTATAAATTGCCGGAAGGTGTCCGTTGTCAAACTTTACGTCTACAACCGGACCCATGATTTGAGTAACGCGTCCTTTTGTCATCGTGTTCCCTCCTAACTTGCTTTTCCATTAAACTTTCTATTCTAACGCTGCCGCTCCGCCAACAATTTCCGTAATTTCCTGGGTAATTGCCGCTTGACGTGCACGGTTATATGACAATGTAAGATTGTTGATAAGATCTTTTGCGTTGTCTGTTGCACTTTTCATCGCTGTCATACGAGCAGCATGCTCACTTGCTTTTCCATCAAGCAGGCCGCCGTAAATTAAACTCTCTGCATACTGAGGAAGTAATACTTCTAAAATCTCTTCTTGTGATGGTTCAAATTCATAACCAACAAGTTTACCAGAAGGTTGAAGATCTGTTAGAGGCAATAGCTTCTTCTCCGTCACTTCTTGTGAAATCGTATTGATAAAGTGATTGTAGTATAAGTAAAGTTCATCAAACGTACCGTCCGCAAACATTTGAACTGTTTGTGAAGCGATTCCTTGAATGTCAGCAAAAGCTGGCTGATCTGCTAGGCCTGTGATTTCAAGCAAAACCGGAATACCGCGTTTTACGAAGAAATCTCTCCCTACTCGTCCAATTGCAATCACACCGTATTCATCAGGTGATTGATGGCGTTCTTCAATAGCTTGAGATACTTTTCGCAAAATATTACTGTTATATGCTCCTGCTAGACCGCGATCTGAAGTGATTACGATATAACCAGTCTTCTTCACGCTGCGCGCAGTTAACATTGGATGTGAAGCGCCTCTGCTGCCTAGGGCTACGCTTGAGACTACCTCTTGAATTTTTTCCATGTATGGAACAAACGATTTTGCATTTTGTTCCGCTCTATTCAGCTTTGCAGCTGAAACCATTTCCATTGCTTTCGTAATCTGGCTCGTTTTTTTCGTCGATGTGATTCGAGTTTGTATATCACGTAATGATGCCAAAGGTTTCACCACCTTGTTTTAGAAGATCACGTGGTATGAAAGGTGAACAAATGTTCACCTTCACCTTATTGAAAGATTGTCTTAACATACCATGCTGACAATATATTATTCAGATGCAATAAATGTTTTCTTGAATTCTTCAAGTGCTGATTCGAATACGCCAGCTTCAGGAAGGCCACCAGTTGTACGGATTGATTCAAGTACTTCTTTACGGTTTGATTCTAACCATGTTAAGTACTCGTCTTCAAAGCGTGTAATATCTGATACTGGAACATCATCTAAGAAACCTTTTGTTAATGCGTAAAGCACAGCTACTTGCTTTTCTACGCGAAGCGGTTTGTGTAAACCTTGTTTTAAGATTTCAACTGTACGCGCTCCTCGATTTAATTTTGCTTGAGTTGCTTGGTCAAGATCAGAACCGAACTGAGCAAACGATTCAAGCTCACGATAAGATGCAAGGTCTAGACGCAGTGTACCTGCTACCTTTTTCATCGCTTTAATTTGTGCAGATCCCCCTACACGTGATACAGAAAGACCAGCATTAATCGCAGGACGTACGCCTGAGAAGAATAGATCTGACTGTAAGAAAATTTGTCCGTCTGTAATCGAAATTACGTTCGTTGGGATATAAGCAGATACGTCTCCTGCTTGCGTTTCAATAAATGGAAGAGCTGTTAATGAACCTCCACCTTTTGCGTCCGATAACTTTGCCGCACGCTCTAATAAACGAGAGTGCAGGTAGAATACATCCCCTGGATACGCTTCACGACCTGGAGGACGGCGTAATAGTAATGAAAGTTCACGATAAGCTGATGCTTGTTTTGTTAAGTCATCGTAAATAACAAGTACGTGCTTACCGTTATACATAAACTCTTCACCCATTGTTACCCCAGCGTATGGCGCTAAGAATAATAGTGGAGCTGGTTGTGAAGCTGATGCTGTTACAACGATTGTGTAATCTAGAGCACCGTGTTTACGTAATGTCTCTACTACGTTACGAACTGTTGATTCTTTTTGGCCAATCGCTACATAGATACATACCATATCTTGATCTTTTTGGTTTAAGATTGTATCGATTGCTACCGATGTTTTACCCGTTTGACGGTCACCGATAATTAACTCACGCTGTCCACGACCGATCGGCACAAGTGCGTCAATCGCCTTGATACCTGTTTGAAGCGGCTCATGTACTGATTTACGATCCATAACGCCAGGTGCAGCACCTTCAATTGGACGTGTTTTTGTTGTTTCTACTGGGCCTAATCCGTCTACTGGCTGACCTAATGAGTTAACAACACGACCGATTAACTGCTCCCCTACTGGAACTTCCATGATGCGTCCTGTACGGCGAACTTCGTCACCTTCACGAATTTCCGTATATGGTCCTAAAATAATGATACCTACATTGTTTTCTTCTAAGTTTTGTGCCATTCCCATGACACCATTTGAAAATTCAACCAGTTCTCCAGCCATGACATTGTCGAGGCCATGAGCACGTGCGATACCGTCCCCAACTTGGATAACAGTACCTACATCACTCACTTTAATCTCAGACTGATAGTTTTCAATTTGCTGCTTGATCAGCGCACTAATTTCTTCAGCTTTGATGCTCATGAATTTCACCCCTATCTACGATCTGTGTGCAAGAAGTCCTCGTTGGATCGTTTCTAATTTGCTGCTAATGCTGCCATCATAGATACGATTACCAATGCGAAGCTTCACGCCGCCGATTAGGCTTTTATCTACTATATTTGAAATATTTAACGTATGTTTTCCAACTTTAGAAGCAAATGATTGCGAGATTGCTCTTTTCTCATCTGCACTTAAAGGTTTGACAGAATAAACAGTTGCATCTGCCACGCCACGTACTTCGTTCGCTAGGAAACGATACTCTTGTACCATTTCGCTAACAATTTGAATGCGGTGACGCTCTAATAATAGAAGAACCGTATGTTGAACAGTTGATGAAAGTTCAGCAAATGCCTCACTTACAAACTGTTTTTTTCGCTCAATTGTAATTTTTGGATGAGTTAATACATCCATTAATTCAGGTGTTTTAGCAAACACCTCTTCAACGATTTGTAGCTGGTCTTGCATTTCATCGATCATCTGTTTTTCTGTTGCTAATTGAAAAAGAGCTAGTGCATAGCGCTTGGCTACAGCTGGTTGACTCATCGTACATCCCCTACTTCTTGGATATATTCATGAATTAACTTCTCTTGATCTTGTTCAGAAAGTTCTTTTTCAATAACTTTCGACGCAATTAAAACAGATAATGAAGCAACTTGCTCACGTAACGCAGCAACTGCTTGATCTTTTTGCTGTTCGATTTCTTGTTTTGCTGCAGCTTTTAGACGCTCAGACTCTTCGCGTGCTGCCGCAATGATTTCTTCTTTTTTATCTTCTGCAGACTTTCTAGCGTTTTCCATCATTACTTGCACTTCTTGACGAGATTGCTTTAAGATTTCACGCTGCTCTTCAACAAGCTTCTTCGCTTCCTCATTTTGCTTTTCTGCTTCATCAATCTCACCGGCAATATGCTCTTCACGTTTTTTCATGATTCCCATTACAGGACCAAACGCGAATTTTTGAAGTAACGCAAGTAGGATAAGGAACATCACTAATTGGAAAAGAATATCTCCACCATTAATGCCTGCTGCTCCTAACACAAACATGTTCGACACGGCCATGTTCACTCCCTTCAGAGACTCCACATATATAATTTACTTATTAAAGACATAAAGTAATGGCGAAGGTTCTTTTGAATGATCTTCGCCACATGTAACACATTATTATTTACCTTGTACCATGAATGCAATAACTACGGCGATAATTGGAAGCGCCTCAACTAAGGCAACCCCAACGAACATCATTGAAGTTAATGTACCACGTGCTTCTGGTTGGCGAGCTGTGCCTTCAATCGTCTTAGAAACGATAAGACCGTTACCAATACCAGCACCTAGTGCCGCTAAACCAATCGCAATTGCAGATGCTATTAAACCCATTTTATAAAGTCCTCCCTTAATATATATGATTTTGTTTAACTAAGTTTTGTTTTGTCCAAATTGGGTATTACTTGAACAAAGCTTTATAAATTAATGGTCGCTACTCACTTTGTGAGATAAATAAACCATCGTTAACATTGTGAAAATGAAGGCCTGAATTGCGCCTACAAAAATACTAAATCCTTGCCATAAAAGCATTGGAATAGCAGCTCCAATTGTACCTAAGAAGCCTGTTGTTGCTAAACCAGCTAGCAAGCTTAACAAAATTTCCCCAGCATAAATATTACCGTAAAGACGAAGGCCAAGCGTTAACGTATTGGCAAACTCCTCGATAATCTTAAGCGGGAATAAAAATGCCATTGGCTTGAAGTAATCTTTCGTGTATGCAGAGAAACCTCGCATTTTAATACCATAATAATGTGATAGTACAACTACCATAACGGCTAACGTCAGCGTAATTGCTGGATCAGCGGTTGGCGATTTCCACCATAAGTTATGGTCAATCACGATGGCAAATGGAAGACCCAACATATTTGACACAAAAATGTACATAAGTAAAGTTACACCTAGCGTCAAAAAGCGGCCACCTGTTTTCCAATCCATATTGCTATTAACGAGTCCTTTAACAAAATCTAAGACCCATTCAATAAAGTTTTGTGCACCGCTTGGCTTCATAGCAAGAGTACGAGTACATAAAACTGCAATTAAGAATACAATAACAGAAGCTACGGTAACCATAAGCAAGTTACTTTGACTAAAAGTAAGGCCTAGAAACTCTATAGTTGGTGATTCATGACCCAACTGTGTTCACCTCTCTTTCTATCTTCTACGCATATTTTGAACAACTAAATCTATGATAATGACAACATAATACGTCATTAATCCCACAACTACACTAATAATATGAAAGGTTTTTGGATAAGAGATGGTAATCACAACTGCGAGAGCAGCTGTTGCAAATCTTACAACAGTCCCAATTGAACGGGGCTTTTTCCCCTCATCCAACGCCTGTCCAAACTGCTCAAACTTTCTTACCAAGTTCCACAAATTATACAAACTCAGGGCGGTTCCTAAAATTAAACCTGCAAAAACAGCCTTATAACTTGTAAATCCCCAGCCGAGAACGTATAATGCTAACAAATACAATATGTATGAACGAAGTCTTGGAAAAACGTGCTGCAAATCCTGCATGAATTATTAATCTCCTGAAAAAAAATGGTGGACTGTCCGCAGCATCATAAAAACACCTGCTGCTAGCCCTGAAAGAAGGCCTAAAATCAAAAATAGTGGTTCGGTATCAAGCCATTGATCAGCCCATCTCCCAGAGAATAAGCCAATTAAGACTGAACCTGCTAACTGTGATAGAATGATTGACACTAATGCCATCGCTTGCAAAGGATGACGGTTGCGATCTTTCATAAGCTCATACCCCTTTTGCAAAATTTTCTTTTTTCCGAATTCTCTATCGTTGTTATAGCTCAATATATGATAGAAAGGCAAAAAAAATTGCTAAAAAAGGTAAAAACAGCTAATAAAATACGCAGAAATATCAACGGTTTTCACAGGTTGAAAACCTTATCATTTATATTCCCTGTAAGCATACAATAGCGTATATTTAATGTCAATGTGTTTAAGCTAAAAACTTCACAATCTCTTCTTATTGTTCACATTTCTGCCACACATAAAACCTCTTCAAATGAAAACATTTAAAGAGGTTCATTCAATCGTTATTGTACTGTGTACAACCTGCTCTTGTCTATGCTTTTTCACAAATGCAAATATTTGGTACGCCCCCGGTACAAGCGATTCATCAATCGTTATTTCTCGTTTTCTCATGCCTCTTTCTACATCAACGTCAACATCTAAATACGATATAAACTGTAAAGACTGCTTATCAAAAAGAGCAACGCCTAACTCATCTGCTCCTTCAGGCAAAAACAGTTCATAGCTATACGTATTTTTCTCTTTTTCCGCTGCTACTTGCAATCCCATGACACGAGGATAATCTGGAATGCTAACCATGTACATATAAGGAAGCGAAAATGTTTCACGTGAATCATTTATTTCCAAATATCCGTCATATATACCTTTATTTTTAAAACGGGGCTGCACCGATAAAGTGACAGCTATTTCTTTTGTCTGATGGGGCTGCACCGTGACGGGTAATGGAATATCCCAGTTCACTCCTTCATCCCTTTTCGGAACGTTTAAGCGATACGTTTTTGCTTTATCAGACTGGTTATCAATTTTAAATGATAAGACTTTTTTTGATGGGCGCGTAAAAATACCGAAAGATAAAGAAGATGGATAAAATAAAGAGTCTGCTGTGACAGCTTTTGCTAGTTGAATTCTCCCGGCTCCTTGTTCATATACGCGATACGTTTGACCGTTTAGCTGGTGCATTACTTTACTTGTGTTCATCAATGAAGCTTTGACTTGTTCAGGAGACCAGTTCGGGTGAGCTTGTAAAATAAGAGCGCACGCTCCAGCTACATGGGGCGCAGCCATACTTGTGCCATGCATGCGTTCATATCCGCCGGGAACTGTACTATTAATGAAGTAACCAGGTGCGACGACGTCCGGCTTGATTCCCCAAGTAGTCGTTACAGGCCCTCTTGAACTGAAAGATGTAAGCAAGTCTTGCACCACTTGCTTGCCAGTGCGTAAATATGGTTGTTGAGACTGAATGTGTTGATTAATGGTATCACCGCTTTTTTTACTTACCCATATCACTGGAATATTTACTGACTCTTTTAGTTTACCGATTATGCTTTTTTCAGTCGGACTATATAAAATAACGGCTTTTGCGCCTGCCTGTTCAGCTTGTTTGATCTTTTTTTCAACGGCATTTCCTTCTGCTTTTAGCAAAATGACGTTACCCAATGCATGCTTTTGCTCTTTGGAGTATTGTTCATTTATTACACGGAGCGTTTGATTAAACGTCCACGGGCGCGACCCTTCTACTGGCGCCATCATAATCTTGTCTTTATTAAATCCGATTGTTAGAAATTGAACTGTTGTCGGGGAAACAGAAGCGCCAACAGAAATAGCTTTTCCCGCTGTACCTGGAGAGCCCACGGTCCATAAACCTGGACCTGAATTGCCGCTGGATGTAACCGTTACAATTCCTTTTTCAACAGCTCGATCTAACGCTAAGCTTGTTGGTAAATCAGGGCCATTCACATCATTTCCTAATGATAAATTAATAATATCTACATCATCTTGAATTGCTTTTTCGATAGCTAGAATAACACTTTCAGACGTTCCAGCTCCACCAGGTCCAAGAGCTCGGTATGCGTAGATCTCCGCTTGAGGTGCTACACCTTTAATATTTCCATTTGCTGCAATAATACCAGCTACATGAGTGCCATGCAGAGTAGGCTCTCCTTGCTCGCGAGTGGTTTCCATCGGCTCATAATCTTTATCTATTACATCATACCCTCCCCTGTAGGTTTGTTTTAAATCGGGATGAGAATAATCAACACCCGTATCGATGACGCCTACTTTGATTCCTTTTCCTGTTAAGCGCTGATTATAAGTATCAAATAAGCCCCTTACCTGTTCTGAGCCAATGAAGGTTACGCTATTTTCTTCTGCAACCTGGTAGTTTTTAACAGAATGTGAACCAATAATAGAAGGATTATGAGATAGTTTTTCCAAATCCGAGATGGAGCCGTTTAATGAAAGTCCGGTAAACACTGTATGAAATTCGTTCTTAATCTTTATATTAGGATAATTTTTTTGTAGCTGACTTTTAAATTTTGCGAATTTTTCTTTTTCAATCATGACAATTATTGATTTTTCCTGATGATTCATTTCTTGTTTTATAGAAGGAAATGTCGGATTGAGTGACATTTGTCCTCCCCCGCTTCCTAATATAAAGCTAATCATTAACCATTTAATCCACATAAAAAACACCTCTCACACTATCGTGTCTCAAAGAGACACTTTTCATGTGAAAGGTGTTTAGAAATCTTACGAAAGCGGATTAAAAGCTTCCGGTCTGTTTTCACGGCGGTTGAAATAGTAGCTAATAGCATCACAAATACGTTTAGAAGCTAAGCCGTCTCCGTAAGGATTCGATGCTTGTGACATTTGCTTATATACGTCTTCATCTATTAACAGCTCTTTTGCTAGCGTATAAATTGTTTCTTCTTCCGTTCCTGCTAGTTTGAGCGTCCCTGCTTCAATTCCTTCCGGTCGCTCTGTTGTATCACGAAGTACCAATACAGGTACGCCTAATGAAGGAGCTTCTTCTTGAACACCGCCCGAATCTGTCAAAATAATATGAGCGCGCTCAGCGAAGTTATGGAAGTCAATTACATCTAACGGTTCAATTAAATGAATGCGTGGGTCATTTCCTAAGATATCGTTTGCTGTTTCTCTAACTACCGGATTCAAATGAACAGGATACACAACTTGCACATCTTCATGTTCATCCACAATACGTTTAACAGCACGGAACATGTTTTTCATTGGTTCGCCTAAATTTTCGCGGCGATGCGCCGTTAATAAAATAAGACGATCATCTCCCAATTTCGTTAACACTTCATGCTCATATGTCTCTTTTACTGTCGTTTTTAACGCATCGATAGCTGTGTTTCCAGTCACAAAGATTCGCTCTTCTTTTTTATTCTCTGCTTGCAAATTAGCTGCAGACTTATCGGTTGGAGCAAAGTGCAAATCAGCGAGAACGCCTGTAAGCTGACGGTTCATTTCTTCCGGATATGGAGAATATTTATTCCATGTGCGCAAACCTGCTTCAACATGTCCCACCTGAATTTGATTATAAAAAGCTGCTAGTCCGGCAATAAACGTCGTAGTTGTATCGCCGTGTACAAGTACGATGTCCGGCTTCACTTTTTTCATTACGTCATCCAAACCTTCTAATCCTCTGGTCGTTACGTCCATAAGAGTTTGGCGATCTTTCATAATGTTAAGGTCATAGTCAGGCTGAATGTCAAAAATGCTCAATACTTGGTCTAACATTTCACGGTGCTGAGCCGTTACCGTAACAATCGCTTCGAACTCCTCCGGTCGCTTTTTAAGCTCTAGCACTAGAGGGGCCATTTTAATTGCTTCTGGTCTTGTCCCGAATATCGTCATTACTTTAATTGGCTGCTTCATGTTCATCACCCGAATCTACAAATTATTTTGTACCGAATAAACGATCCCCTGCATCTCCTAAACCTGGAACAATATATCCATGGTCATTTAATTTTTCATCTAATGCCGCAATGTAAATATCTACGTCAGGGTGTGCTTCTTTTACGATTTCCACGCCTTCAGGAGCAGCAATTAAACACATAAATTTAATGTTTTTAGCGCCTCTTTTTTTAAGAGAGTTGATTGCTTCTACAGCTGACCCTCCTGTTGCAAGCATAGGATCTACTACAATAAAGTCACGCTCTTCTACATCATTAGGCAGCTTTACATAATATTCAACAGGCTGTAATGTTTCTGGATCACGATATAAGCCAACGTGTCCAACTTTAGCAGCTGGCATTAGTTTTAAAAATCCATCTACCATGCCGATACCAGCACGAAGAATTGGAACGATACCAAGCTTTTTCCCTGCAATAACTTTTGACTTTGTTTTGCAAACCGGTGTTTCAATTTCAACGTCTTCTAGCGGTAAATCACGTGTCGCTTCAAAAGCCATTAAGCTTGCCACTTCATCAACTAATTCACGAAACTCTTTCGTTCCCGTTTTTACATCGCGTATGTAAGTTAATTTGTGTTGAATAAGCGGGTGATCAAATACGTATACTTTGCCCATTGATATCTCTCCTTATATATAAAGATGTACACATTAAAATACCATTCAACGAATTGAATGGTACGTACTAGTAAAAACATATCTCTTGCTAATTAAATTTATACATTGCATTCATTTTACAGAAAAAAGTTTTTGAGTTCAAGCATTATTCAAAAAATGATTGAATTGCTACCACTTTCTCCATAAAAAAACAGGCACAAAGGCCTGTCTCTCTTAAAGTGATTTATACATTTCAAACTTGCTTGTTAAAGCTTCAACGCGTGTTTTAGCTTCAGCTAGCTTTTCTTCATCTTCAATATTTTTAAGCGTTAATCCGATGATAGAAGCAATTTCGTCCATCTCTTCTAAGCCAAATCCGCGAGTTGTAACCGCAGCTGTACCAATACGGATACCGCTTGTTACAAATGGGCTTTGCTCATCGTAAGGAATTGTATTTTTGTTTGTTGTAATACCTACATCATCAAGTGCTTTTTCAGCTACTTTACCTGTCAAATTCATTGAGCTTACGTCGATTAACACAAGGTGATTGTCTGTTCCTTCAGATACAAGAGCAAATCCTTCTTTCTTTAATCCCTCTGCCAAACGATTAGCATTGTCGATGATATTTTGAGCATAGTGCTTAAATTCATCTTGTAACGCTTCACCAAATGCTACTGCTTTTGCAGCGATAACGTGCATCAATGGGCCACCTTGAATACCAGGGAAGATTGACTTATCAATCTTTTTCGCAAATTCTTCTTTACATAAAATCATACCGCCGCGTGGTCCGCGCAGTGTTTTATGTGTTGTAGTTGTAACGAAATGAGCATGTGGCACAGGATTTTGATGAAGTCCTGCAGCTACTAGACCAGCAATATGAGCCATGTCTACCATTAAATAAGCGCCTACTTCATCAGCGATTTCACGGAAACGCTTGAAGTCGATTGCGCGTGGATATGCGCTTGCACCAGCCACAATTAATTTTGGTTTATGTGTACGAGCTTTTTCTAATACATCATCGTAATTAATACGATGTGTTTCACGATCTACGCCATATTCGATGAAATTGTACTGAACACCACTAAAGTTAACAGGACTTCCGTGCGTTAAGTGACCGCCGTGCGATAAATTCATACCAAGTACTGTGTCTCCAGCTTCTAAAACAGTGAAGTATACAGCCATGTTTGCTTGTGCACCTGAGTGAGGTTGAACATTCACATGCTCTGCTCCGAAAATTTCTTTTGCACGATCACGAGCTAAGTCTTCTACTACGTCTACGTGTTCACAGCCGCCGTAGTAACGTTTAGCTGGATAGCCTTCAGCATATTTATTTGTTAAAACTGAACCTTGTGCTTCCATTACCGCTGTTGTTACAAAGTTTTCTGAAGCAATTAGCTCAATCTTAGTACGTTGTCTTTGTAATTCATCCTTGATCGCATTATAAACTGCTGGATCTTGTTGCATTAGTTGTTTCTCCATCAAAATCCTCTCCTCATTTCGTATTCGCAATGTTCGTTATTTGTTGATTCAACTACATTGTAACATGATTTATTTAGAATAAAAAAGAAAAAATGTGTATTATTTTAATATATTTAATTACGAAAGTTCGTAAAACGCTCTCATTCCACCAATTAGTTTTGGACGCGTCTTTGCTATAGTAACATGAGCGTGTCCAACTGCGTTTAACGTACAACGAACGGGTACTGCGACATGCTTTAAATGCATACCAATGAATGTATCTCCAATATCAATACCGGCATCAGCTTTAATAAACTCTACCAAAACAGGCTCTTTAAGCTGGCCATAGGCCTGTGTAGCCATCGCTCCGCCTGCTTTATGGATAGGAACAACACTAACGATTTCTAAACGCTCTTTGCGAGCTAATTCTCTTTCTACTACCAGTGCTCGATTGAGATGTTCACAGCATTGAAATGCTAAGTGGACACCCGTTTTTTTTCGAAAATCTGCTAGTGTATCAAAAATCATTTCTGCGACTTCCATTGCGCCTGCGGTTCCTATTTTTTCACCAATTACCTCGCTTGTACTGCATCCAATGACAAGTGTATGTTCTGAAGACAACTGCACTTGTGCTAAAAAATCAGATAAAACTGTTTCCAACTGCTCTTTCCATTTCGTAAGTTCAGACACATTTTTCTTCCTTTCTTTCATTGAATACGTTCACATTATACAGTTACTGTTTCATCGCTTTGCTGCTCATACTGTTTGATTTTATTCACGCGATTTTCATGTCGGCCGCCTTCAAATTCTGTCATTAACCAAATTTTCGCAATTTCACGTGCAAGTCCCGGCCCAATGACACGTTCACCCATTGCCAAAATGTTGCTGTCATTATGTTCTCTTGTTGCTTTTGCACTGAACGTATCATGCACTAGAGCGCAGCGAATTCCTTTTACTTTATTAGCTGCTATACTCATACCGATGCCTGTTCCACAAATAAGAATGCCTCGACTTACTTCTTGGCTCGCCACTTTTTGAGCAACGGGAAGTGCATAATCCGGATAGTCTACAGACGCTGTGCATTCACACCCTAAATCCACATATTCAATATTTAATTCTTCCATTAAAGAGATAATTTCCTGTCGCAAATTTATACCGCCGTGGTCAGATGCAATAGCTACTTTCATCTTTGTTTCCTCCTCATACATACCTTCGTCTTATATTAAATTTCTGTTCATTTTAAGTCAGCAAACATTTATGGGACCTTTTATAATTTGTCGACTATTTTGTTAATCATACGCTCTAACTCTTCTAAAGTCTGTTCGTACGTCTGTAATGATCCGCCAAACGGATCAGATACTTCACCTTGCTCGTCGGCAAATTCTTTTAGCGTAAATAATTTATCACTTACGTATGGGGCTTGGTTCAAAATCAGCATTTTATGCTGCTCCGTCATCGTAAAAATATAAGTAGCCCACATCAATTGTTCTTCCGTTAATGCTGCCGAAGCATGAGAACAAGCTATGCCTTTCTGGTGAAGGGCAACTTGTGCATGAACAGAAGCTTCACTTCCATTTGAAGCGAATACACCTGCAGACTTCACGTTTATTCCATGTATCTTTTTAGCTTTGAGTAACGCTTCTGCCATAGGGCTGCGGCACGTGTTTCCTGTACATACAAATAAGATGTTTTTCAAGATACATCCTCCCTTGCTTTCACTATGTTCGACTATGTTGATATTCCACCCTATTGTATCTCTATTGCTTGCATAAATCCAGTTAGCTTTTCCGGGTATTTTTTATCCATTACCGCTTCATCCATCTCGAAAAAACGACTTCGCTTTCCTCCTTTTATCGATGCAATCCAAAAGAAGCAAAAAAAGACCATAACCTGAATGGTCATGATCCTTTACCTATTTATATAGTTAAAAAGGTAGTAACAATTTGATTCCAAAAGCTAATAAAATGCTTCCGCCCAGTGCCTCACTATATGAACCAAGCCAGCCTTGTACTCTTCTGCCTAGCAGCAGTCCTAACCAAGTTAATAGCATACTTACTACGCCAAAAACAATAATGGTCAAAAACGTTCTTGCTCCAAAAATACCTAAGCTAAGTCCAACAGAAAAACTATCTAGACTCACGCTGAGCGCAAAAAATAACAGTCCAAAGCCAACTGGTTTGATAAACGGCGTATCGTCATGCTTAAAGGAGGAATAAATCATCTGCGCCCCAAGAATCAGCAATAAAATTCCACCGCCATAGGTAGCAAACATTCCAAGTTTATCAGACAAAAGTCGTCCAATAAACATACCTAACAGCGGCATCCAAATATGAAATACACCGATAACAACACCAATGTAGAAAATTTGGCGAAAGCGTAAACGAATTAATCCCATTCCCAAACCAACTGAGAAAGCATCCATTCCTAAGGCAAACGCCATAATGACTAACGTGATCATTTCACTAATTAACTGAGATACATTCATCTTTACCCTCCTCGGACGTGCTCCTATTTCAAAATATGCACATTCGAAAAGGTTTAGAAGATGAATTTTATTGCTTAATCACGTGATGTCCTGCAGCTTTCATTAATCGGTTCATAACGGCATGACCGACTCCTTCTTCAGAAAAACTTTCACTAACGATAACATCTACGTCGCACTCATTAAATGAACGAAGCGACTCGTATAAGTGGCTAGCAACCGTCTCTAAATTTGAACGAGATCCACATGTGATAACCGCATCCGCTTTATACGCATCTTCATGTTCAGATGTCGTTAATACCCCCACTCGCTTACCCTGATCTTTATAGCGATCAATAATAGACTGGAAAAAATCTGAACTGCCGTCAACGATGACAAGCGGTGCATCAGGTGCGTAATGCGTGTATTTCATACCTGGAGATTTTGGCGCTTCTTTATCACTTAGTAACGCTTGATCTACTTTTACGGGACCAATGACATTTTCCAACTCTTTCTGAGTAATGCCGCCCGGCCGTAAAATGATAGGAATCTCTTCTGTACAATCAAGGACCGTCGATTCTACTCCTACCCCTGTTGCTCCTCCATCTACAACTCCGCTAATACGCCCTTCTAAATCATTCATCACATGATGAGCTAGAGTGGGACTTGGCTTGCCGGAAAGGTTTGCACTAGGAGCTGCGATAGGCAAAGCAACTTTTTTTAATAATGCGAGGGCTACCGGATGTGAGGGCATTCTCACTGCAATGCTGTTTAAACCAGCCGTAACTTTATCTGAAACTCGATCTTTTTTGGGTAATATGACTGTAAGAGGACCCGGCCAAAAAGCATCGATCACTTTCTCTGCTTTTGAAGGAATCGACTCTACAAATGTATGAAGCTGCTCTTTATCTCCAATATGAACAATAAGAGGGTTATCACTAGGACGTCCTTTCGCTGCAAAAATTTTATCCACAGCTTTATCCGATGTTGCGTCTCCTCCTAATCCATACACCGTCTCTGTAGGAAAAGCAACTACTTCGTGATTGCGCAGCAAATCTGCTGCTTCTTCTATCTGTGGATAAATATCTTTTTCGTTCGTAAAATTATCCACAACCCATAACTTAGTTTCCATCTTCTTCAACTCCTTTTTCTTTCTATATCTAGGTTTTTTTTACTTTAAAAGTACAATATGTATTAAAAGTAGTAAAATACATGCTTTCATTATATCAACAAACAAGCTTTATCCACAAAATGTGGATAAAGCTTATGTTTTTGTGAATAACATTGTGGATACCCCATTAAAATGATTTATCCACATTTCCTTTTAACTAGCTGCATAAAACATCACATAGACATCCTGAGGGTTTGGTAACTTTTTTAAATAAGAATGTTCTTTTAACAACTCAGGCAGTGCACTGTAAGATGTTTGCTGAAAATTCATCATTTGAAAAAAATGTAGAGAAGATGCCTTATTTGTTAGTAAATATAGTTGCTTCACGCCATGCTTTTGAGCCAGCTGGACGATGCTTTTAAATAGCAGCAAAATATCAGATTGCATTAAAGAAGGAGACACGACAAGGGAGCGGAGAATTCCATCCACACCTTCTTTTTCAAACCCAACTGTTGCTAGCAGCTCGCCTTCTTCATTTTCCATTATGACAAATTGATGAATATGCTCTTTCACACCTGCTGTGCTGATGCCCGCTTTTTGCAAGAACTGCTGAATTCGAATATAATCATTTTCAC
Source organism: Priestia sp. SRI_019 (assembly GCF_057586255.1). Taxonomy (NCBI): domain Bacteria; kingdom Bacillati; phylum Bacillota; class Bacilli; order Caryophanales; family Bacillaceae; genus Priestia; species Priestia sp. SRI_019. Next base: position 235,907 of record NZ_JBYCZN010000004.1, read on the forward strand.
TAGCAATTTTTAATTGTTCTCTCATTTTAATCACCTCAACTTGTTTTCTAGTAACAAATCTATGAGGTGATTAAAAAAAGTAGAACTGAATTTTATTTTTAATGATTCTATTAATTAAATACTGACGATACCCATTCTACTACAAAAAACTTAACTTCTACAGAATCTTCTTTTGATTTAGAATCAGCTTTTTTCTTAGATGAAACAGACTTTTCAGCTTCTTTACTTTCCTTTTTTTCAGCCTTAGCACTTGTCTCTTCCTTTACTGTGCTGCTTGTATCTTTTGCAGTTGCTTCTTTAGAAGATACTGTTGGTTGAGAAGATTCCTCAGCTTTCTGCTCAATAGAATCCGATGTAATAGTTGCAGATTGAATTTCTGTTTTCACTGCAGGCTCTTTACTTTCAGCCGATTTGTCATCTGTTTTGTCTGCAGATTTTGATTCAGAAACTGCTGGTTTCTCTTTTTCTTCCGTTGGCTCTTCTTCAGATGGCTCCGGCGCTTTTACCGCTTCACCGTTTGAGAAATCTAAGAAGCATAAAGGAGGAAATAGTACACACCACCAGTTTGCTCCCTCTCCTTTGCCAAGAGTAATAAGCACGGCTTCATACTCCCCTGCTGGATATAAGAACTGACCGTACAACTTAGTAGGAAACTCTACTTTTCCGAATTTAACATGAACAGATTCATTTACGCCTTCTTCTTTTAACACTTCTTTCGCAATTGTTTCAAGCGCCGGCAAATTTTCTTTAATCGTTTTTCGAGCTACAGTTACAGATGTTAAATCTTTTACCCATTCTGTAATTTGTTCGTTCACCCGGTCACGAATCAGACGTTTTACGTACTGGTCTTTTTCACCATCGCTGTTTGCTAAAATGCGCAGTCGAATCGCCTCGTCTGGAATGACCGCAGGCTGATCTGCCTGCACTTGGTTATGTGTATATATAAGTTGAGCATTTGCTCCAATAATTAATAAAATAAAATAAATGATAGCATATTTCTTCATTTCGGCCACCGCCCTTTCATAGGAACAGTATGGCCGAAAGCAAGATATCTTAAACTAGTAATTTAGTAAAAAAATGCATGATTTTCAAAAACCAAAGGGAAAATCCTTCCCTCTGATTTTTTTAGTTCTCACGAAGTTGTGCAAAAACCATTCGATCTTTTCCATTAATATCATATACACATTCTACAAAAGCTGTCGGAAACGTTTTTTCCAGCATCTCAGCTACATCTTTTGTCTGTCCGGCCCCGACTTCAAATCCAATAATACTATTTGACTTCGTCACATATGGCAGCTCTTCCATGAAACGTCGATAAAAATCCAGGCCATCTTTTCCACCAAAAAGAGCTCGGTTTGGCTCGTGATCTTTTACCACTGTGGACAACTCATCATCTGCTGGAATATAAGGCGGATTAGACACAATCACATCAAATTTCTGATTTGATAATAGAAATGGTTGTAATAGATCTCCCTGTATAAACGTGACAGCAGCCTCCAGGTTTTGAGCATTTTCTTTGGCTACGCTTAAAGATTCTATAGCTATATCGGTTGCTGTAACTTCCACTCTGTCAAGCTCCAAAGCTAAAGTGATAGCAATTGCTCCACTTCCCGTTCCAATATCTACAAGCTCAATAGGCTGGTGTTGAAATTCTTTTTTTATTCGAGAAATCATTCCGTATACCAGCTCTTCCGTTTCGGGTCTTGGAATTAATACATGTTCGTTTACAATAAATGAACGCCCGTAAAATTCTTCTGTCCCGATTAGATATTGTACAGGCATACCTGCTTTATGAGCATGGACATCTTGTTCAAATCTTTTTAGACTTTCTTCTTCTAGTTCTTCCTGCAGAGCACCTAGCAAATGAGTTCTCGTCATCTGCAAGTGATGGCGAAGCAAGAGTTCTCCCGCGTTTTCATCTCGCTTTGCCTCTTTCAAAAAAGAAGAAGCCCACTTAAGGGCTTCAAATACTTTCATTAGTTCGAATCTTCCATTCGGCGCGCTTGGTCTTCCATGACTAATGCATCGATAATTTCATCAAGCTTGCCTTCTAAGATTTGATCTAGCTTTTGAATCGTCAGACCAATACGGTGGTCCGTTACGCGATTTTGCGGGAAGTTATACGTACGGATACGCTCGGAGCGATCTCCTGATCCAACTGCTTGTTTGCGCGTTGCATCGTACTCTGCTTGTGCTTCTCGCTGAAACTTATCGTACACGCGAGCACGCAATACTTTCATGGCTTTTTCTTTATTTTTAATCTGAGACTTTTCATCTTGACATGATACCACTGTATTTGTTGGTAAATGCGTTAAACGAACGGCTGACATCGTCGTATTAACACTTTGGCCACCAGGTCCACTTGAAGCAAATGTATCTACACGGATGTCTTTTTCATGAATGTCCACTTCGACTTCTTCTGCTTCAGGAAGACATGCTACCGTTGCTGTAGATGTATGAATACGACCGCCTGATTCTGTTTCAGGAACTCGTTGAACACGGTGTGCGCCGTTTTCAAATTTCATCTTTGAGTAAGCACCTTTACCGTTAATCATAAAGATAATTTCTTTATAACCGCCTACTCCAGTAGTCGTTGCTTCCATTACTTCTGTTTTCCAGCCTTGTGATTCAGCAAAGCGCGAATACATCCGGTACAAATTAGCTGCAAATAATGCTGCTTCATCTCCGCCAGCAGCTCCACGAACCTCCATGATTACGTTTTTATCATCGTTTGGATCTTTTGGAATTAATAAAATACGTAGCTTTTCAACTAGCTCTTCTTGCTGCGTTTCTAACTCGGCAATTTCTTCTTTTACCATGTCACGCATATCTGCATCAAGCTTATCTTCAAGCATCGTTTTCGCTTCTGATAACTGCTCTTTTACATCTTTGTATTCCTGATAAGCAGCTACCGTTTGTTGTATATCTGATTGTTCCTTCGAATATTCTCTCAACTTAGAGGGGTTGTTTACGATCTCAGGGTCACTCAGAAGTTCGTTTAACTTCTCATAGCGCGCCTCTACCGCTTCTAAACGATCAAACACGTCATTCACCTCATTCTTTATCCATAACATTGTAATTATAGTATAGCTTTAAAATAGAGTCAAAACCTTGTTAATACACGTATATGAACAAAAAAACAGAACTGCGCGTTCTGTTTTTATCATCATAAAATTCTTGCTTTATTTTTCGACCATTTCGCTTGAGTCCACAGACACAGCTTGTCCTTTAGACTTTTGCACAACGTGGCAATGACGACATCTTGGTTCGTACGATTCAGACGCACCGACTAAAATAATAGGGTCGTCATAAGAAGCAGGCTCACCGTTAATCAAACGCTGCGTACGGCTCGCAGGAGAGCCACATGAAGCGCACACGGCCTGTAGCTTTGTTACAGATTCTGCAATAGCCATTAACTGCGGCATTTGTCCAAAAGGTTCACCTTTGAAGTCTTGATCTAACCCCGCTACAATCACACGAAAGCCTTGATCTGCTAAAGATTGAACAATTTCTAAAATATCTGTGTCAAAAAACTGTACTTCATCTATCGCTACTACGTCTGTCTCTTCATCTACTCGCTTTAAAATATCGCGCGATGCCGAGATTGAATAAGCCATAACAGATGTACCATTATGTGAAACGACCGCTTCTTCGCTATATCGATTATCAATTGCAGGCTTGAACACTTGTGCTTTTTGTTTAGCAAACTGCGTACGGCGCACACGTCGAATTAACTCTTCTGATTTCCCTGAAAACATACTGCCACAAATTACTTCTATCCAACCGCTTTGTTTCATTACGTACACCACTGCGGGACTCTCCCTTCTTCTCGTTCCGTTTCTGAGCGAACCGCTACTAACTTAATCTACGTCTTCTATGTAGATCTTATTCCTATGATAAAGTACCCACTTTTTTATCAAGCAGACACTGTTTTTCTACTTTTATAAGCAAAAAAACAGGCAAGAAGTTAAGCTACTTGCCTGTTTGTTTCGACAATGTGATTATTTAAGACCGTATTTTTTGTTGAAGCGATCAACACGGCCACCAGCTTCAGCGAATTTTTGACGACCAGTGTAGAATGGGTGACATTCAGAACAAGTCTCAACGCGGATCTCTTCTTTTACAGAACCACTTTCAAATTCGTTTCCGCAAGTACATTTAACCATAACTGTTTTATAGTTTGGATGAATTCCTGTTTTCATTCGTTTCATCTCCTTCCGCCCTGAATCATTCTGAAACAGAGTTTATTGATAAAGATAGTGATGAAATAGTAACTATTTCACTGTGTACTTTATCAACACACATGATGAAATTATAACAAGGGTTGTATGCTTTTGCAACCACATGTTTTATAACTTATCGTTTATTTGCTAGAAGCGTTTTTTTCTCTTCCGTTAACATCGAAAAGAACTCTTCATTTGTCTTTGTTTGACGTAAACGTTTTAAGAATTTTTCTGCAAAATCAGGAGCATCTGCCATTGATTTACGAATTGCCCATAAGTGGTCTAAATGCTCTTTTGGAATTAACAGCTCTTCTTTACGTGTGCCTGAGCGACGAATGTCAATCGCAGGGAAGATACGTTTTTCAGCTAGTGAACGATCTAGATGCAGTTCCATGTTACCTGTACCTTTAAATTCTTCATAAATAACATCATCCATACGAGAGCCTGTATCAATTAAGGCTGTTGCTAGAATGGTTAAGCTGCCTCCATCTTCAATGTTACGAGCAGCTCCAAAGAATCGTTTTGGACGGTGAAAAGCAGCCGGGTCAATACCCCCTGATAGTGTACGACCGCTCGGTGGAATAACTAAGTTATAAGCACGAGCAAGTCTTGTGATGCTATCCATCAAAATGACAACATCTTTCTTATGTTCGACTAATCTCATCGCACGTTCAAGGACAAGTTCCGCTACTTTAATGTGGTTTTCTGGCACTTCGTCAAATGTAGAACTGACAACATCACCGTCAACCGAACGCTCAATGTCCGTCACTTCCTCAGGACGCTCATCAATAAGAAGGACAATCAATTCTGCATCAGGATGATTCGTTGTAATGCTATTGGCAATTTCTTTTAACAGCATCGTTTTACCTGCTTTTGGCGGCGCGACAATTAGTCCCCTTTGCCCGAATCCAATTGGTGAAATCAAGTCAATAATACGCGTAGAGAAACTTCTTGGCTGAGTTTCTAGCAGCATTTGCTCATTTGGGTAAATCGGCGTTAGCGCTGGAAAATGCACGCGATCTTTTGACGTTTCCGGATCTTCTCCGTTTACTGCTTCTACATGTAATAATCCGTAGTAGCGCTCATTTTCTTTTGGAGGACGAACTTTTCCCGATACCTTGTCTCCATTACGCAGATCGAAGCGACGAATTTGTGAAGCTGAGATATAAATATCTTCTGAACTCGGTGAATAGTTAATTGGTCGTAAGAAACCGAATCCTTCTGACTGAATAATTTCAAGAACGCCTTCCATAAATAAAAGCCCATCTTGTTCAGCTTGAGCCTTTAAAATAGCAAAGACAAGTTCTTTTTTCGTTAATTTACTATAGTACGAAACTTTATACTCACGAGCATGTTCATATAGCTCTTTTAATTTCATATTTTCTAAACTGGATAATGTTAAGTTCATTAGGACACCACGCTTTATAATGAATAATTTTTAACCGTTCCTCCCATATTAAATTCAAATATAAAATTGAGAGATGATATGGATGGAATAAATCTGTGAAAATGGAGAATATAACCTTTGAAGTATAATAAGTAGAATCAATTGATTAACTATACACTTTTAGAAGAATAATTCCGACATAAAACCATTTATATTATCTTGATAAATTTAACGTAGCAATTTATATTCTAACCTTTTTCTATCTTTTTAATCAATCTTTTTTTACTTTAGAAGATGAATAAAAAAAAGGAAATTTAATAGCTTACGAGAAGCGAGGAAAACCTTTTCATAATTTCACATTAAAGGAAATAAACTGGACGTTAAAATAAGAAAGGAAATTTATCTTTTAGCTTCCCTTTTTATCTATTTACCCTATTCATAAATATATAAGCTACACAGACATAGAAGAACGCTCCTACGCCTGTGTAGCTTATTAAAAAGCTCATTTCTAAACTTTGCTTTCATGACTGTGGCACCGATTTGCCTTTATGAATTTTGAAATTGCTCAATTTCCTCTTGAGTCATCTCTTCACGCCAAATCATTGCCCCTAAATCCGATAGCTTGTCTACTAAATGACTGTAACCACGGTCAATGTGCTCTAAACCCGTTACCTCTGTAATCCCTTTGGCCATTAAGCCAGCGGTTACGAGAGCTGCTCCTGCTCGTAAGTCAGACGCTTTCACACGCGCACCTTGTAAGTGAATAGGGCCATTAATAATAGCAGAACGTCCTTCTACCTTAACAGATGCATTCATTCGTCTCAGCTCATCAATATGCTTAAACCTTGCACCGTAAATTGTATCCGTCACAACGCTTGTACCAGACGCTCTTGTTAGAAGCGTCGTAAATGGCTGCTGTAAATCAGTTGGGAAACCTGGATATACTAGCGTCTTAATATCTACAGGCTTCAATAGCTGACGAGTCGCTACAAGAATCTGATCTGAGCTTGTTTCGATATGAATACCCATCTCACGCATTTTAGCCGTTAATGACTCCAAGTGCTGAGGGATAACGTTGTCAACAACAACTTCTTTTCCCATACTCGCTCCCATGATCATATACGTGCCTGCTTCAATTCGGTCTGGAATGATGGAATGACGGCATCCTTTTAATTGATCTACTCCATCAATTCGAATAACATCCGTACCTGCACCTTTAATACGGGCACCCATACTTGTCAGTAACGTAGCTACATCAATAATTTCAGGCTCTTTAGCAGCATTCTCAATAACGGTACGCCCTTTTGCTCTTACAGCAGCAAGCATAATATTGATTGTTGCTCCTACGCTAACAACGTCTAAATAAATTCGAGCACCAATCAATTCCTCAGCTCGAATGTAAATAGCTCCTTGCTCATTTGTTACTTTCGCGCCAAGAGCTTCAAAGCCTTTAATGTGCTGATCGATTGGTCTAGGACCAAGGTAACAGCCTCCTGGAAGCCCAACTACCGCTTTTTTAAAGCGTCCCAACATCGCCCCCATTAAATAATAAGAAGCGCGTAATTTTTTTACTTTTCCGTTCGGTAAAGGCATTGCAACCATTCCGGATGGATCTACTGTTAATTCGTCGTTATCAATGGTTACTTTCCCACCAATTTCTTCAACTAAATCCCCTAATAACTGCACGTCTGAAATATCGGGCAGACCTTCAATTGTAACAGGTGACTCGGCTAAAATTGTTGCTGGAATAAGCGCAACGGCACTATTTTTAGCACCACTGACGCGGACGGATCCACTTAAGGTAAAGCCACCTTGTATTTTTAACTTTTCCATTTATAGCTCCCTTCTAGTGAAAGAAAGTTTCTCACCTAGTAATTGAGGAAAATTTTGGTACAAAGAATACCTAAAAGAATGGTTATTTTTCCTATTACCTACTAGTGTACACGAAAATGAAAAAATCATGTATAGTTTCGACAAGATAAAAGAAAAATATGGCATTCACCTGTCAGGATGGTAAACGCCACACAAATTTATACATGTTTAGACATTTCGTTTTTCCCAATCTGCCAAAAATTGGTCAATTCCTGCGTTTGTTAACGGATGTTTGAACAATTGCATTAAAACTTTGTAAGGAATTGTCGCAATATGTGCTCCATTTTTTGCAGCTTCTGTTACGTGCATCGGATGACGAATAGATGCTGCAATAATTTCTGATGGAATGTCATGAATCGCAAAAATATCGGCGATATCTGAGATTAAATCGAGACCATTAAAACCAATATCGTCTAATCTTCCTAAGAAAGGCGATACGTAAGTAGCACCTGCTCTTGCTGCCATTAACGCTTGGTTAGCTGAGAAAATAAGCGTAACGTTTGTCTTAATACCTAAACTAGTAAATTCTTTTACTGCTTTTAAGCCATCTGGAGTCATCGGTACCTTGATTGTAATATTCGGCGCAATCGCGGCAAGCTCTTTTCCTTCGCGAATCATGCCTTCTGCATCAAGCGCAATCACTTCTGCACTTACAGACCCTTCAACAAATTCTGTAATTTCACGAAGACGATCTTCAAACGTGATGTTCTCTTTAGCTACTAAACTAGGATTTGTTGTAACCCCCGCTAACAAACCTAATGAATGCGCTTCCTTAATTTCGTCTAAGTTAGCCGTATCAATAAAAAACTTCATGAATGCCATCCCCCTGTGTTATGTATTCAGAATGATAAGAAAATTATAGTAAAAATAAAACCGCCTTACAATAAAAATAAGACGGTTTTATTTTTCAGACTCAACTAATTGCAAACAGGCAATCCGAAGATTTCAAATTATGCTTTGTTAGAAGAACCGAATTCACGCATTTTACCTTGAACCGTTTCTTTGATTGCTTCGCGAGCAGGTCCTAAGTATTTACGTGGATCATATTGTTCAGGTTGCGCAGCTAATACTTCACGAACAGCTTTAGCTGAAGCAATTTGGTTTTCAGTGTTTACGTTGATTTTAGCAGTACCTAAAGAAACTGATTTTTGGATATCTTTTGTTGGAATACCAGTTCCACCGTGTAAAACTAATGGTAAACCTGTACGATCTCCGATTTCTTTCATTTCAGCAAAACCTAGGTTTGGTTCACCTTTGTATGGTCCGTGAACTGATCCTAATGCTGGAGCTAAGCAATCGATACCTGTACGGTTAACAAGTTCTTCACACTCGTTAGCATCTGCATAGATAACGCCCTCAGCAATAACGTCGTCTTCTTGTCCACCAACAGTTCCTAGTTCTGCTTCTACAGATACTCCGTGGAAGTGAGCTAGTTCAACTACTTTAGAAGTAATTGCAATGTTTTCTTCAAATGGGTGGTGAGAAGCATCGATCATTACAGAAGTGAATCCAGCATGGATTGCTTTTGCACATGATTCAAAGCTTGAACCGTGGTCTAAGTGAATTGCAACTGGTACTTGAACGTCGTAATCTTCGATTAGAGCTTCAACCATTGCTACAACAGTTTTGAAACCGCCCATGTAGCGTGCTGCACCTTCAGATACACCAAGAATAACTGGAGAGTTTTCTTCTTTTGCTGCTTGAAGAATAGCTTGAGTAAACTCTAAGTTATTTAAGTTAAATTGACCTACTGCATAGCCTTGTTCTTTTGCTGTAATAAGCATTTCTTTCATTGATACTAAAGGCATATTGAAATCCTCCTTAAAATCAACCTTAGATTAGATGCTAACCAAAAGGCACACTCAAATAGTATGCTCTTGAATTGAGTGTTTCATGTAGAAACAACGCGCATCTTTACATAATAGATTGTCGAATTATGAATACAGTAATTAGGATACCAACTAACAATGAAAACAGCAACATTTTTAGGCTGATATTCAAAATTTGTTAGGATGAAAACCCTACCAAAACCTTAATTCGACTTTACTGGTATATATTCCCTAACAACTTTTCGGATTTCATCAATATCAAACGGTTTTGCAAAGTGTGTTAATGCTCCTAAATCTTTTGCTTCTTGAATCATATCCAATTCACCATAAGCGGTCATAATGATGACTTTAATCGTTTCATCGTGCTGCTTTAACCTTTTTAAAATTTCAATTCCATCCATTCCTGGAATTTTCATATCTAATAAGACAAGATCCGGTGCTTGCTCTTTTGTAATATCAATCGCCTGGAAGCCGTTCGCCGCTTGAAATGTTGTATAGCCTTCTTTTTGCAGCACTTCCGTTAATAAAATACGTATACCATACTGATCATCAACAATTAAAATTTTCTCTGCCAATATAATCCCACCTTTTATATTCCTCTTCTACAGACAAAACTAACATATGTATTTCGCCTTTAAAACAAAAATCCCTGCTAATTAGAGAAATTGTTACAAAACATAGCTTTTTTTGTCATCTATCCAACTTCATTGCACTTTACTTTCATTGTAGCTCATTTCAAGATAGAATACAGATAGCTTTTTTCGTTATAATGTGTAGATAGACGGCTTTAGCCGCTTAAATCGAAGGGAGATTCTATGCTTAAAATTTTCACAACTCAACTTTCAGGTTTTTTTAAACGAATTGAAGAACAAGAAGAATTCCAATTTGAAGATGCCGCGCGTATTTTAGCACAAGCCTCTGTCGGAGAAGGATTTATTTATATTTATGGCGTAGAAGAAATGCACGCCATTACGCTTGAAGCACTAAGCAGTGCAGAACCTTTAAGTCAGGCAAAAGCTTTGCCTTTACATGAATTAGATCAGCTGACTAGCGTTGATCGCGTACTGCTTGTCTCTCGATTTTCAACAGATAATAAAGCAGTGGAAATAGCTGAAAGTTTAAAGAAACACGATATTCCATTTGTTAGCATTGCTGCTGTTCCTAAAAAGATAACCGAGCCTTCTTTAACAGCACTCGCAGATGCGCATATTGATACAAAATTGTTAAAGCCGCTTATTCCTGGAGAAGACGGCTCAAGATTTGGTTTTCCAGCAATGATGGTCGCTTTATACGCGTACTACGGTTTAACTTTCACATTAAAAGAAATCGTAGAAGAATATGAATAAAAAACACGCTGTCTAAAGACAGCGTGTTTTTTATTTCACTTATTTGTTTTGACTTGATTCCATTGATGCGCGAATAAATTCTTTGAACAATGGTTGCGGTCTAGTTGGACGAGAAGTAAACTCTGGGTGGAATTGTGAAGCCAAGAACCATGGGTGGTCTTTTAGCTCTACAATTTCAATTAAACGGCCGTCTGGGCTTGTACCAGAGAAGATAAAGCCTTTCTCTTCCATTTGTTGACGGTATTCGTTATTGAATTCATAACGGTGACGATGACGCTCATATACCACTTCATCTTGATATGCTTTATATGCAAGCGTATCTTCAGACAATTTACAAGGGTATAGTCCTAAGCGCAGTGTACCACCTAGGTCTTCTACGTCTTTTTGTTCTGGTAATAAGTCGATAATTGGATAGTTTGTTTCAGGTGCAATTTCTGCTGAATGTGCGCCTTCTAAGCCTAATACATTACGCGCAAACTCAACTGATGCCAGCTGCATACCTAAACAAATACCTAAGAATGGGACTTTTTGCTCACGTGCATATTGTGTTGCTACAATTTTACCTTCAATTCCACGATCACCAAATCCACCTGGAACTAAGATACCGTCTACATCACCAAGTAAATCTTGAACATTTTCTTTTGTTACAAATTCCGAGTTTACCCACTTGATGTTTACATCTGCATCGAATGCATATCCAGCATGTTTCATTGCTTCTACGACAGAAATATAAGCATCTTGAAGCTCTACATACTTACCAACCAATGCAATTTTTGTTGTATTTGAAAGTCCTTTTACTTTCTCAACCAGTGCTTTCCACTCAGTCATTTCTGCTTCTTGGCAATCTAATTTCAAGTGATCGCATGTGATTTGATCTAGGTGCTGCTCTTGTAGAGATAGTGGAATTTCATATAATGTTTCAGCGTCTGCACACTCAATAACCGCTTTTGGATCAATGTCGCAGAATAAAGCTAGCTTGTCTTTCATATCTTCAGAAATTGGCATTTCTGTACGAACAACGATAACATTTGGCTGAATGCCTAAGCTACGTAATTCTTTTACACTATGCTGTGTTGGTTTTGTTTTCATTTCACCAGCAGCTTTTAAATATGGCACAAGTGTACAGTGGATGTACATAACATTGTCACGGCCAATATCACTTTTGATTTGACGAATAGCCTCTAGGAAAGGAAGTGATTCAATATCTCCTACCGTTCCGCCGATTTCAGTAATAACAACGTCCGCATTTGTTTCTTTACCTGCACGGAAAACGCGTTCTTTAATTTCATTTGTGATGTGCGGAATAACCTGAACTGTTCCGCCTAAATAATCACCGCGACGCTCTTTTTTCAATACTGTTGAATATACTTTACCTGTTGTTACGTTGCTGTAGCGATTTAAGTTGATATCGATAAAACGCTCATAGTGACCTAAGTCTAAGTCTGTTTCCGCGCCATCATCCGTTACGAATACCTCACCGTGTTGGTATGGACTCATTGTTCCTGGGTCTACGTTAATGTATGGATCAAACTTTTGAATCGTTACGTTCAACCCACGGTTTTTTAATAAACGGCCTAAAGAAGCTGCTGTAATCCCTTTTCCTAGAGATGATACAACACCGCCTGTTACGAAAATATACTTTGTCATCTATACTTCCCCCTCTAAATAATTTGAACTGTACAATATTAAAAGTTTTCACATAAACAATCACAATTCATTCATTGTGCATGCGAAATTATAAGAAACCTTATGAATGTGAAACGTTCAAGAACCAAAAGAAAGTTTCTATCAAGGATTTATAAGAACATATCGGGGTGTAAAACATGGATAGATAAAATAAAAAAATTGCTCCCAATACCAAAACTGGATTGGGAGCAATAGTCTATTTTAAATAAAAACTTTTTAAATGCTTGTTTAAAGAGCCCAAAAAAGATTCTACCTACTTCGCTTGAAAAAGTCAAGAAGGATTATTTTTCTTTGTCGTCCTCATAATCTTCTTCTTCCTCTTCATCATCATCGTCTAGATCATCTTCTAAATCGTCAAAATCGTCTTCTGCAAGATCATCTTCATCTTCTTCTAGCTCGTCAATGTCTTCAAAATCTTCTTCCTCTAGATCATCAACGTCTTCATAATCCAAATCTTCTTCTAAATCATCAAAATCTTCAACTTCTTCAACAACAGCTTTTTTCGCTTTTTTCTTTTTAGGTTTTGCAACCGGAATAACTTCTTCTTCAGCTTGGTCAAAAGGATACCATCCACGAAGACCCCAATGGTTGTCCCCTACTGTTAAAAAGCGACCATCAATATTAATATCTGTATAAAACTGAGCTAATCTCGTTTTTAATTCTTGATCTGACATTTCAGCTGCTGCTTTAATTTCAGCAATAATTTCTTGGAATGACATTGCTTGACGATCTGTTTTTTCTTCTAGAAGCGCATAAGCAATCTCAATCATCGACATTTCTTTTAAATCCGTTTTTGAGTACTGTGCTAAACTCAAATCTGGCACATCCTTTCTATGGCTATGTATATCGAAAATCTATTAAATCAATTCATCATATGTGTAAATGATGGAAACGAATAAATACATACCATTCATTATAAACAAATTCAATACATTTATGCTAGCCTCGTTTCTAAAATTCTCGAGAATTTCGCATAAAACAACGAAAAAATAGACATTTTATCACTATAATACATTCTACTTAATAAGCCAACAGCATCCTTTAATCAAAAGGAATTCACCATCAGTTATTCTGACTCAGCTAGGGTTAAGTCTATAAAAGCCGAGATGACCCACAAACAGTCATCTCGGCTTTTAATATATCACTATATACTAACGATACATTATTACATATTTCGGCGATATTGCCCACCGCATTCATATAAAGCTCGCGTAATTTCTCCTAAGCTGGCTACTTTAACGGTCTCCATTAACTCTTTGAAAATGTTCTCTCCTTCTGTTGCAGCTTTCTTTAACCTTTTCAGCGCATCTTCTCTTTTTTCTTCATGCTGCTGCTGAAACTTCTGAAGCTGATTAATTTGATGATTTTTTTCTTCTTTTGATGCGCGGGCTAACTGCATGTCATCACCTGAGGAATTTTCCTCTTCATTTGGATTAATATACGTATTTACTCCTATAATAGGTAAATCTCCCGTATGTTTTTGCATCTCATATTCCATCGATTCATCTTGAATCTTACCTCGCTGATACTGCATTTCCATCGCACCTAAAACGCCGCCTCGATCATTTAAGCGTTGGAACTCAGCCAGTACCGCCTCTTCTACCAAGTCTGTTAGTTCATCAATAATAAAAGAACCCTGTAGCGGATTTTCATTTTTAGTTAATCCATGCTCTTTTGTAATGATTAATTGAATGGCCATCGCTCTTCGTACAGATTCCTCTGTCGGTGTTGTAATTGCTTCATCATACGCATTGGTATGAAGGGAGTTGCAGTTGTCATGAAGGGCCATTAAGGCTTGCAGCGTGGTACGTATATCATTAAAATTAATTTCCTGTGCATGAAGCGATCGGCCGGATGTTTGAATATGATACTTAAGCTTTTGACTGCGTTCATTCGCGCCGTATTTATCACGCATCACAATTGCCCAGATTCTTCTCGCTACACGTCCAATAACCGTGTATTCAGGGTCAAGTCCATTACTAAAGAAAAATGATAAATTAGGAGCAAAATCATCAATGTGCATGCCTCGACTCAAGTAATATTCCACGTACGTAAAGCCGTTGGCCAATGTAAAAGCTAGCTGAGAAATCGGGTTAGCCCCTGCTTCAGCTATATGATAGCCTGAAATAGAAACAGAATAATAGTTGCGCACTTTCTCGTCAATAAAGTACTGCTGAATATCTCCCATCATTTTTAATGCAAATTCCGTGGAAAAAATACACGTATTTTGCCCTTGGTCTTCTTTTAAAATATCCGCTTGAACAGTTCCTCTCACTTGTTGCAACGTACCCGATTTTACGTCCTCGTATTCCTCTTCTGTTAAAGGACGCTTCAGCTCCTCTTCCTTCTTTTCCACCTGCTGACTGATAGCGGTATTCATAAACATAGCTAGTAATATTGGAGCTGGCCCATTGATCGTCATCGAAACGGAAGTCGACGGATGGCAAAGATCAAATCCTTTATACAGGAGTTTCATATCATCAAGCGTACAGACATTTACGCCGCTTTCGCCAATTTTCCCGAAGATATCCGGCCTTGGATCTGGATTTTCTCCATAAAGCGTTACAGAATCAAACGCTGTACTTAAACGTTTAGCCTCATCATCTTTTGACAAATAGTGAAAGCGGCGATTTGTTCGTTCTGGTGTTCCTTCGCCTGCGAATTGACGCTTAGGATCTTCACCTTTTCGTTTGAACGGAAAAACACCTGCTGTATAAGGAAACGCTCCTGGCACATTTTCTTTATAAAGAAAACGAAGAACTTCCCCGTATTCTTTAACTTTTGGAAGGGCCACGCGCGGAATACGCAGTCCTGATAGGGTATCAACTTGCAGAGAGGTTTTAATTTCTTTATTTCTTATCTTTGTAATAAGTTCTTCTTGCCCATACTGACTTTTTAATTTCGGCCAGTTTTCCAGCTTTTCAATTGATTCAGCCGTTAGCTGTTTTTGATATTTCTCCTTTAGGTGAGTGAGCTCTTGCTTGGCTGTTTCTGTTTCCACTTCCTCCAGAGCACCCTCTAGCTGATAAAATTTACGCGCTGTTTGCACTTGAACATCCGAATTGCGGTGATAAGAGTGAACGCTGTTTACAATCTCCTGTAAATATTGCTGTTGGTCATTAGGAATGATGGTATATTTCTTTTCACTTACGCGCTCTGATGATTTTTCTACGTGCCAAGACGTACGGCATGTTTGATGCAGATGATTTACAAGATCTTCGAATAAAATATTTGTTCCCCCGTCGTTGAACTGACTCGCAATTGTTCCGTAAATTGGCATGGTAGAGAGATTATTTTCAAACAGCTGATGATTACGCTGATATTGACGCTGCACTTGTTTTTTTGCGTCTTCGGAACCTTTTTTTTCAAATTTATTGATTACAATAAAGTCTGCGTAATCAATCATTTCAATCTTTTCTAACTGCGACGGCGCGCCAAATTCGCTTGTCATTACATAAAGAGAGACGTTTGCAATATCTTTGACTTGAGCATCAGCTTGCCCGATGCCGCTTGTTTCGACGATGATAATGTCGAAACCCGCTTTTTTCACGACGGCAATTCCATCTCGAATGGCCGCCGATAGCTCATGTCCAGATGAACGTGTGGCCAAACTTCTCATATACACACGAGGAGACGCTGCGATGTTCATGCGAATTCGATCCCCAAGAAGCGCTCCTCCGGTTTTTTGTTTAGTTGGATCGACGGATAAAACAGCTACATGAATATCTGGAATATGTTCAATAAACCTTCTTACTAATTCATCCGTAAGCGAACTTTTCCCCGCTCCTCCTGTTCCTGTGATTCCAATAACCGGTATTTTTTGATCCGTCTCGCTTTCGATTACACTTTCTCGGATTTCTTCAAGAGCAGCTGCGTGCTCTTTTGTGTATTCATAGGCTTCATTTTCAGCGCATGTAATAAGCTGGGCAATTAAACGGTCATTAGCTGGCGTTAAGGTTCGATCCTTCGGCAGTGCAGGTGGATTTGTGTAATAACAATCATCAATCATGAATTGAATCATGCCTTCTAACCCCATTTTTCGTCCATCTTCCGGAGAAAAGATTTTAGAAATGCCGTAATCATGAAGCTCTTGAATCTCACTTGGAATAATTACCCCTCCTCCTCCGCCATAAATTTTAATATGAGAAGCCTGTTGTTCGTGGAGTAAATCGTACATATACTTAAAATATTCTACATGGCCGCCTTGATAAGAAGAAATGGCAATCCCCTGAACATCCTCTTGTATGGAAGCGTTAACAATTTCTTCGACAGATCGGTTATGCCCCAGGTGAATGACTTCTACCCCCTTGGCTTGAAGAATTCGTCTCATAATATTAATGGACGCGTCGTGGCCGTCAAACAGGCTAGAAGCGGTTAAAAAACGAAGCGGTCTTTTGCTTGTATTCAAACTGTCTCCCCCTCACACAGTTGTTGAAATGAAAAATTTTTAAGTAAAAAATCTAACTGCATATTTGTATATTCTTCTAATGAATAATGCTTTTGCAGCCACCATCTGCGAAATGCCCACATCTGACCTTGAACAAATAAATGATGAGCAAACAGCGAAATTTCTTTATCCGTAAGTGCAAATTGATTGTTTTCTACGCAGCCTTCGATAATAACCTTAAACATCTCAACCATATCCAGCTCTTTTTTTAATACATATGGAAGCGCATCTTTAGACAGTGATTTCGCTTCTTGGTACATGACTAATACTTCATCTTGAAGCTCATCCACAACTTTAAAATAGTGCTGAATCGCTTGTTGAAGCTCAGCGATTGTATAACGGTCCACCACCATCTCTTCTAATCGCTCTCTCACTTCATCGTAAATATTGTCACATACAAGATATAAAACATCTTCTTTAGAGTGAATATATTCGTAAAGTGTACCGATACTGAACCCAGCGGCTTTGGCAATTTCCCTTGTTGTTGTTCGGTGAAAACCTTTTTCCTTAAATAGCGTGACGGCCCCTTTAATCATTTGATTACGACGCTCTACAATCAGCTTTTCATCTTTAATGGATGTGAGAACTTCTCTCTTTTTCATTTTTTCACCTCTCCTACAACAAGTGTTTTATTTAGCAAGATACCTAGAAATGACGAGACGCTGAATTTCTTGTGTGCCTTCATAAATTTGCGTGATTTTTGCATCTCTCATAAAACGTTCTACTGGATAATCTTTTGTATAACCGTACCCTCCAAATACTTGAACAGCTTCTGTCGTTACTTTCATTGCTGTATCCCCGGCATATAATTTTGACATGGCTGATTCTTTGCCATATGGCAGCCCTTGGGACTCCAGCCAAGCAGCTTGATAGGTTAACAGTCTTGCAGCTTCTATACTCGTGGCCATGTCAGCTAACTTAAACGCAATTCCTTGCTGAGAAATAATTGGCTTACCAAATTGCTGACGTTCCTTGGCATAAGCTACAGCCGCATCTAACGCCCCTTGAGCAATTCCTACAGCCTGCGCTGCAATGCCATTTCGGCCGCCATCTAGTGTCATCATCGCAACTTTAAATCCTTCTCCTTCATTTCCCAGCAAATTTTCTTTTGGAACACGGCAGTCCTCGAAAATAATTTCTGTGGTAGGTGAAGAGCGAATGCCCAGTTTCTTTTCTTTTTTACCAACTGAAAATCCAGGCATATCTTTTTCAATAATAAAAGCGCTCGTGCGTTTTTCATTGGGGTCGATGCGAGCAAATACGACGTAAATATCCGCTTCGCCGCCGTTTGTAATGAAGATTTTAGAACCATTTAAAATATAATCTTCTCCGTCTTTTACAGCGAGCGTTCTCATTCCTCCTGCGTCTGATCCAGCGCTCGGTTCGGTTAACCCATAAGCACCTATTTTCTCACCCGTTGCCATAGGTTTCAGGTATTTTTGTTTTTGTTCTTCTGTTCCGAATGTATAGATTGGCCAGCCGGCAAGAGAAGTATGAGCCGACAAAGTAACGCCTGTTGATGCACATACTCTAGACAGTTCTTCAACGGCAATGCAATAAGCTAGATAGTCACTGCCAATTCCTCCGTATTGCTCCGGCCATGGAATACCTGTTAATCCTAGATCAGCCATTTGCGTAAAGATTCCTCTGTCAAAACGCTCTTCTTCATCTCGTTGTGCAGCTGTCGGAGCCACTTCGTTTTTGGCAAAGTCCCGCACCATTTTTCGAATCATTTCGTGTTCTTCTGAAAGTTTAAAAAACATGATTATTCCCCCTATAATTGACTGCTAATGACGATGCGCTGAATTTCGCTTGTACCTTCGTAGATTTCGCATACTTTGGCATCGCGAAAATACCTCTCTACTGGATAATCTTTCATATAACCATAGCCTCCCAAAACTTGAACCGCATCGATTGCTACATTCATGGCCGTTTGGGAAGCAAATAATTTCGCCATTGAGGCTTCTTTTTTACAAGGAAGTTTTTGATCATATAAAAAAGCGGCTTTATACATTAAAAGCTTCGCTGATTCAACAGCCGTTTCCATATCAGCCAGCTTAAAGGCAATACCCTGCTGAGATAAAATCGGTTTTCCGAATTGATATCGTTCATTGGCATAGTTTTTAGCTGCCGTTAACGCACCCTCAGCAATTCCTACCGCCTGAGCAGCAATACCAATTCTTCCGGCATTTAAATTAGCCATCGCAATTCGAAAGCCTTCACCTTCTTCTCCGAGACGATTTTCTACAGGCACCTGGATATTTTCAAAGTGAAGTTGAACCGTTCGAGAACCGTGAAGGCCCATCTTATGTTCATCTTTTCCTACTGAAAATCCCTCCATCGTCTTTTCAACGATAAAAGCGCTCATCCCTCTCGACCCGCGTTCGGGATTCGTTTTAGCAAATACAATATACGTATCTGCTTCGCCACCGTTTGTAATGAAAAGCTTTGAGCCATTTAAAAGATAGTGGTCTCCTTTTCGTTCTGCCTTTGTTTTTAAGCTTGCAGCATCAGACCCTGCACTAGGTTCTGTTAAACAAAAAGCACCTAAATATTCACCTGTCGCCAGTTTTTTTACATACTTTTGTTTTTGATCTTCCGTCCCAAATACGACAATAGGATTCGTACCTACAGAAGTATGAACAGAGAGAATGACGCCGAGGGCTGGACTTACTTTTGATATTTCGTGGATGGCAATCATGTACGACACAAAGTCCAGTCCGCCCCCTCCGTAAATTTGAGGAACGGGAATGCCCATCAGGCCAAGATCAGCCATCTGCTTTAATAAACCTCGAGGAAATTCACCCTTTTCCATGTTTGGCACAGCCGCAGCGACTTCTTTTTCACTAAAATCAGCTACCATCTTTTTAATCATGTGTTGTTCAGACGTAAAAAAGATCATTTCGCCACTCCTTTATGTTTCGTACGTAAAAAACCCTTTTCCTGTTTTTCGACCAAGCCACCCTGCCTTTACATATTTCCTAAGCAATGGACAAGGACGATATTTGTCATCACCAAACCCTTTATGAAGCGTTTCCATAATAAACAAACATGTATCGAGGCCGATGAAATCTGCTAATGTCAAAGGTCCCATTGGATGGTTCATTCCTAGTTTCATGACTTGATCAATATCCTCTTCGTTTGCTACACCTTCATAGAGCGTAAACACAGCTTCGTTAATCATTGGCATTAAAATTCGATTTGAAACAAAACCGGGAAAATCATGAACTTCCACCGGGGTTTTATTTAACTTTTTCGTTGTTTCATAGACTGCTTGATACACTTCATCGGTAGTAGCCAGCCCTCTAATAATTTCAACGAGCTTCATCACCGGAACAGGATTCATAAAGTGCATGCCAATTACTTTTTCAGGTCGAGTGGTCACAGCTGCAATTTCAGTAATAGGAAGCGAAGACGTGTTGGTTGCTAAAATAGTATGACTCGGGGCTAACGAATCCAACTCCGCAAAAATGGCTTGTTTGACTTCCATTTTTTCCACAACCGCTTCGACGATTAAATCTGCTTTTTGTGCTGCCGTTATTTCATTTGCCAGCTGAATGCGCTCCATAATCCCTTCATGTTCCTTAGCTGAGAGAGAACCTTTTCCCACCTGCTTTTTCAGACGTTTATCAATACCTTCTATTCCTTTTTGTATATTTTTTTGATCAACGTCATACAAAGAAACTTGGTATCCGCTCGCAGCAAATACTTGCGCAATTCCTGCTCCCATCTGACCTGCTCCAATAACCATAACTGTTTCAATATTCAAGTTGGTATCCCCCTTTTACACTTCTACCATAATGGCATCACCTTGGCCGCCGCCGCTGCAAATAGAAGCAATGCCTAGTCCGCCGCCTCGTCGTCTTAATTCATGAATGAGCGTTACAACAATACGGGCGCCGCTTGCTCCAATCGGATGTCCAAGTGCTACAGCCCCGCCGTTCACATTTACTTTTTCAGCCGGAAGCCCTGCAATTTCCATACTCATCAACGCTACTGCTGAAAAAGCTTCATTGATTTCAAACAGCGCAATATCGTCTGCTGTCTTATTTGTTTTTTGCAATAGCTTGTTAATAGCAAACCCAGGCGTTTTCGGAAATTCCCTTGGCTGCATCGCAAGAGAAGTATGGTTTACAATCGTAGCCAACGGCTCATAGCCATTTGCTTTTGCCACATCTTCATCCATTAGCATGATCGCAGCTGCTCCATCATTCACGCTAGGTGCATTTCCTGCTGTAATGGTTCCGCTGTGACCAAATACAGGCCGAAGAGAAGAAAGTTTTTCTAACGACGTGTCTTTTCTTGGTCCTTCATCTTTTTGAACCGTTATCGTTCCTTTTTTAGACGGAATATCAACTGAAATTCTTTCTGCGGTCCATCTCCCTTTCTCTTCTGACTCTACCGCTAATTGATGACTGCGAAGGGCCCATTCATCCTGCTTTTCTCGGGAAATATCCATTTCAGAAGCTATTTCATTTCCATACGTACCCATTTGGACCCCTGTAAAGCTGCATGTCAAACCGTCATGAACCATCAAATCCGTCACAACGCTATCTCCCATACGGAACCCCCACCTTGCTTTTGGAAGAAGATACGGTGTGTTACTCATCGATTCCATTCCACCTGCAATGATTGTTTTTGCTTCTCCTAATCGAATCAGCTGATCAGCAGTTGTAATGCTGCGCATACCCGATGCACAGACTTTATTAATGGTTTCCGTCTCTACTTGCCACGGTAAACCTGCATAATGCATGGCTTGCCTAGAAGGCAGCTGTCCTTGGCCCCCTTGCAGCACGCATCCCATAATAACGGAATCAATTTCTGTACATCCCTTTGATGCTGCTTGAATCGCTTTCCCGCCTAGTTCTGCTGCTTTTAGTCCACTTACGCTGCCACCTAATTTTCCAAAAGGTGTTCGAACTGCACTCACAATAACTGTTTTCCCCACTGTTGTTTCCTCCTTTTTCTTCCTCTTTGTCCTCGCCGATTGAACGCTTGCTCAATTTCCTTTCTGTAAAAAGTAGAGATGAAGACCATCTCTACTTCTCCTTTATGAAACCTGTTCTTGCACGTCGCCATAAATTGACTTTTCAAGCAGTTCTGCTACGTCATACGTATGAACCTGTTCTTCTACTTCTTTTGCTTTTGTTCCGTCACTTAGCATCGTTAAGCAGTACGGGCAACCTGAACTGATAATGCTTGGGTTAACGGCTAAGGCCTGTTCGGTGCGCGCTACATTAATGCGCTGGCCGGTTGTTTCTTCCGTCCACATTAACCCTCCTCCTGCTCCACAGCACATACCATTTTCACGGTTGCGATCCATTTCAATCAAACGAACACCTGGAATCGCTTTCAAAATTTCTCTTGGTGGACTGTATACTTCGTTATATCTTCCTAAATAACAGGAATCATGGAAGGTGATTTTTTCATTAACCGCGTGTTTTGGTGACAGCTTACCTTCTTCCACCAACATAGCTAGTAATTCTGTGTGATGATACACTTCTCCTTCAAAACCGAAATCTCGATATTCATTTTTAAAAATATTGTAAGCATGTGGATCAATCGTAACAATTTTTTTGATTTCATTTTTTTCAAATTCAGCGATATTTTTAGAAGCTAACTCTTGGAATAAAAATTCATTGCCCAACCTGCGCGGCGTGTCACCAGAATTTTTTTCTTTATTTCCTAAAATCGCAAATGAAACACCCGCTTCATTGAGAAGCTTTGCAAACGATAGAGCGATTTTTTGGCTGCGGTTATCATAAGATCCCATCGAACCTACCCAGAACAAATACTCAAACGTTTCGCCGGCTTTACTTACTTCTTTAACAGTCGGAATGTAAACATCTTCTCTTATATGTCGCCATTCTTCACGCTCTTTTCGGTTTAATCCCCAAGGGTTTCCTTGACGCTCAATATTCGTCATGGCACGCTGAGCATCCGCGTCCATCTTTCCTTCAGTTAATACTAAAAAACGTCGTAAATCTATGATTTTATCTACGTGCTCGTTCATTACGGGACATTGATCTTCACAGTTTCGGCACGTTGTACATGCCCAAATTTCTTCTTCCGTAATGACATCTCCAATTAAAGCGGGATTATATTCCGCTGTTGCTGCGGCTTCTTCTCCGCCTTGGCTGGCCGCCATCATCGCCAGCTGATTTCCTTTTGTTTTGGAGAATGCATACGTAGGAACCCAAGGAGCCTTAGATGTCACAACCGCTCCTTTTTCTGTTAAGTGATCGCGCATCTTTAAAATTAAATCCATTGGAGATAAAATTTTCCCTGTACCCGTTGCTGGACACATATTCGTACATCGACCGCATTCCACACAGGCATATAAATCAATAAGCTGGTGCTGCGTGAATTCTTCAATCTTTCCAACCCCAAACGTCTCCTGCGTCTCGTCTTCAAAATCAATCTTTTCAAGCTTACCTGGCTTAGAAACACGGTTAAAAAATACATTGGCCGGTCCAGCCAGTAAATGAGCATGTTTTGATTGAGGAACATATACTAAAAACGTCAATAACACGGCTAAGTGAATCCACCATGAAACATAAAAAATGGAGATAGCGGCAACGTCATTGATTCCCTTAAACAAGATGGCAATCGATGACGCAATCGGTTCTGTCCATGACGGTTCATGATTATGCCAGATGATTGACATACCGTTTCCAACAAGCACTGACAGCATAAGTGCTCCAATAAAAATCAGTACTAAACCAGATTTAAACCCTCTTTTTAAACGCACAAGCTTTTCGACGTAGCGGCGGTGAAAAGCCCAGACCACTGCTACTAAAATCAAAAGCGTCACAATTTCTTGAAAAAATGTAAAGCCGGGATATAAAGGTCCAAGCGGCAAATGTTTACCTGGAAGCAAACCTTTTATAATGAAGTCTAACGCGCCGAACTGAACTAAAATAAACCCATAAAAAAACATGACGTGCATAATTCCACTTTTTTTATCTTTTAACAGCTTCTTTTGTCCAAACACGTTCACCCAAATTTTTTGCAGTCTTTCTTTTAACCGCTGATCAAATTCTACTTTTTTCCCTAATTGAATATACTCAATGCGTGTGCGAATCAAATATACAAACAAAGAAACAGCGTAAGCGGTTACAATAATAAAAAAGAGAAAATTCACCCACAGCAATACTGTCATCTCGTCCCCTCCTTGAATAATTTGTTACCTTTCTTTCCTCCTGACGACTAAATTTTCTGATAATATATCTGCTTTCATTGTATATAATGAATGAGCATTCAGTCAATATCTTTTCGTTCTTTTGTTCATATTCTATTTAAACAAGGTGACACTAAGAACAACATAAAATGTATTGACATCGAGAAAAGAGGTGACATGATGAGCGGCATGGTTGTAATTTTACTTTTTATTATTTTTATTGCTTGGCTTGCAATTGACCTTGGCGTTGGAAAGAAAGTATTTTCTCAGGCTGAAAATACATTTCCAAAGCGCCGTGCTTCTCTTTTTTTGTTCGCAGACGGGAATGTCTTGTATAAAGATTTATTTCATGAAATAGAAAATGCCTCTTCATTTATCCATTTATCGTTTTACATCGTACAAAATGATGAAATTAGCCAAGATTTTTTAGATTTACTAGTCCAAAAAGCACAGCAAAATATTGAAGTCCGGTTATTGGTAGACCGTGTGGGAAGCTATAAAATCAAGAAAAACAAAATTGCATTCTTAAAGAAACAAGGCGTTCATTTTGCTTACAGTCGAACGCTACGGTGGCCTTATTTGTTTTATACACTCAACGCACGCAATCACCGTAAAATGGCCGTTATTGATGGGAAAGTTGGCTACATTGGCGGTTTTAATATCGGAAGAGAATATTTAGGACTCGACGCCAAGCTTGGGGTGTGGAAAGATTACCACCTGCGTATGGAAGGTGAAGGTATCCAAGATCTTCAAATACAGCTGTTGAGCGACTGGTATGCTGCTACCGGCTTAGACCTGCGTAAAGTGGAAAGGTACTTTCCACCAGCCTCTGAAGGAGACTATGTTATTCAGCTAAAGTCGACTGAAGGTTTTTCACTTGAAGAAAGCTTTTTATCGATTATCAACCAAGCCAATAGGGAACTGTACATAGGTACTCCTTATTTTATTCCAAGTGAACCTTTGATGAATGCTTTACTGCAAGCTCGCGCAAGGGGAGTAAAAGTTCATATTTTAATTCCAATGCGTGCAGATCAACCGCTTGTTCATCATGCTGCATTTGCCTATCTTCCTACATTACTTCAAGCAGGCTGTATGATTTATCAATATTATTACGGTTTTTACCACGCAAAAGTATTAATTGCAGACAATGTTATCTGCGATGTAGGAACGGCTAATTTTGATAAAAGAAGCTTGTTCTTAAACGCTGAAATCAACTGTTTAATCTACGATGCCACATACATTGAAGAGGTAAAGAACAGCTTTAAAGCTTGTATGGGGGAATGCCCCATTTTGTCTTTAGAAGATGTCAAAAACCGAAAATGGAGTGAAAAACTAAAGCAAGGATTTGCAACCTTTATTTCTCCGTTGCTTTAATGAACGAAAAGAGGAAAATTTACAATGAAAATTAGATTTGGCTATGTATCACATGCCCTGTCGCTTTGGGACTGCTCACCTGCGAAAACCCTCACGTTTACCAGATGGGAAAAAATGAAAAAAAATGAGAGGCTGGATAAGCTTCATTACGTCACAAAACAAAATTTAAATCATACTAAGCGCGCTTTACATTTTAATATTGCCCATGAAATTATGCTGTATCGATTATCATCTTCTCTTGTCCCTTTAGCTACTCATCCTGAAGTAGATTGGAATTACATTGATGCGTTCCAAGACGATTGGTCAGAGATAGGAGAATTGATTCGGAATCATCAGCTGCGCGTGAGTTTTCATCCCAATCAGTTCACATTATTTACAAGCGACAAAAAACATATTACAGAAAATGCGGTAAAAGATATGAATTATCACTATAGAATGCTTGAAGCGATGGGAGTGGCCGATCAAGCTCTTATTAATATTCACGTAGGTGGAGCCTATGGCAATAAAGAAAAAGCGATCGGTCGATTTCATGAAAATATTCAAACGCTGCCACCTGTCATTAAAAAGCGCATGACTCTTGAAAATGATGATAAAACATACACAACTGAAGAAACATTAGCTGTATGCGAAAAAGAGAAAGTCCCTCTTCTCTTTGATTATCACCACCACAAAGCAAATGAAGGAGAAGAACCTCTTGCATTATTGCTCCCTCGTATCTTTGACACATGGAAACATATCGGGTTAAAACCAAAAGTACATATCTCTTCTCCTAAATCTGAAAAAGAATTTAGAAGTCACTCTGATTATGTCTCAACTGATTTTATCGCACCTTTTTTGCAAATGGCTAAAGATATTGGACAAGATTTTGACGTAATGATAGAAGCAAAGTTAAAAGATAAAGCGCTGCTAAAATTAGTGGAAGATTTAGCATCAATGAGAGGAGTAAAGCGTACAGGAGGTGCCACGCTTGTTTTTTAAATAAAAAAGAGCCAAGAGGCTCTTTTTTTTTGTTACATTTTTTCAGGTGCTGAAACACCAATTAGTTTTAAGGAGTTTTGAAGCGTTACTTGAACAGCTTTCACTAGTTCAATACGCGCTTTACTTGTTTCTACATTATCGCTGTCTAATACTTTTTCTGCATTATAGAAGCTATGGAACGTAGAAGCAAGATCAAATACATAGTTTGTAATGCGGTGCGGAATACGTTTTGTTGCTGCTTCCGCTACGGCCTGAGGGAACTCTCCGATTTTCTTCAGCAGTTCCATTTCTTTTTCTGCACTAATTAATGAAAGGTCAGCGCCAGATGTTGATTGAATCCCCATCTCTTCACCTTGACGAAGAATACTGCAAATACGGGCATGAGCATATTGCGCGTAGTATACAGGATTTTCATTAGATTGAGAAACAGCTAAATCTAAATCAAAGTCTAAATGTGTATCCGCACTTCTCATCGCAAAGAAGTAGCGAGTTGCATCAAGGCCTACCTCTTCTACTAGATCACGCATTGTTACTGCTTTACCTGTACGTTTGCTCATCTTCATTTTTTCACCATTTTGATACAGTTGAACCATTTGAATGATTTCTACTTCAAGCGTATCTTTTTCATAACCAAGCGCTTGAATCGCCGCTTTCATACGAGGAATATAGCCATGGTGGTCGGCTCCCCAAATGTTAATTAGCTTATCAAATCCGCGTTGAATTTTGTCTTGGTGATACGCAATATCTGGTGTTAAGTACGTAAATGAACCATCATTTTTAATTAACACACGGTCTTTATCATCACCAAATGTCGTAGAACGGAACCACGTAGCACCTTCTTCTTCATATACATGGCCTTGTTTTTTCAGCGTTTCAAGTGCGACTGAGATTTTATCATTTTTATAAAGAGACGTTTCAGAATACCATACGTCAAATTTCACACGGAACTGTTCAAGATCACGCTTTAATTTAGCTAACTCGTAATCTAACCCGTATTGACGGAAGAATTCAAAACGCTCTTCTTCAGAGGCATTTACATACTTGTCTCCGTGCTCTTTTGCTAGCTCTTTTCCGATGTTTATAATGTCAGCACCATGATAGCCGTCTGCAGGCATTTCTTTCTCTAAACCAAGAGCCTGCATGTAGCGTGCTTCTACTGAGTAAGCCAGGTTATTAATTTGGTTACCAGCATCATTGATATAGTATTCACGTGACACATCGTAACCTGCTTTTTCAAGAACATTACATAATGAATCTCCAACTGCAGCACCGCGGGCATGTCCTAAATGTAAATCCCCTGTCGGATTAGCTGAAACAAACTCAACCTGTACTTTTTGTCCGTTCCCTACGTTTGTTTGACCATACGCTTCACCAGCTTTTACAATCGTTGGAATAAGCTCTGTTAAATAAGAGTTATTCATATAAAAGTTGATGAATCCAGGGCCTGCAATGTCAATTTTCTCGATAGATGCTTTTGATTTATCGAAGTTTGCTACAAGCTCTTCAGCGATAACACGCGGGGCTTTTTTGGCAATACGAGCTAGCTGCATAGCCATATTGGTAGAATAATCACCATGTGTTTTATCTTTTGGGGTTTCTAATAGAACTTCTGGAAGTTCTGCTTTTTCAGCAAGTCCTGCTTTGACCACAGCATCTTGAATTTCAGCTTTTAATTTTTGCTGCACTTGTTCGACGATGTTCATTTTTTCTCCTCCTTGAATGTAATGGTTAACGCATATTTCCCGGTAGGCTGACCCTGTACTTCTAGATCATACGTTAAAAATAATCGACCCTTTTGAGTCATTTGTTTATATTCAATGTTATGAGCGAATGTTAGTAAATCCATACGTCCATAAGGGCTTATATAAGTTCCTTCGATCTGTACCTTTTTACGAAACGATTGCTTCATTTGAACAGCACCGGTTCGATTAATTGATACTTCATCTTCGCTAATTTTCACCACTGTTCTAATATCTCCGATTTCCTCTTGGCGCTCTGTGTATGTAAGATAAATTTTCGATCCTTTTTCATAATACATACCTTTTGCATTTACCGATGTTGTCTCTTTTCGGTGACCATCGCGGATATCCGTCACAATTTTAACTTCAATGGGTTTCTTGACTTCTGAAGCGTTACTCACAAAAGACACTTCCTTATTAAAATGAATACGTTATAACTTAAATAGTATAAACATTCTAAAGAAAGAATTCAATAATACTTCAAAGGAAATATGATAGATACGCCGAGAATTCACCTTTTGACAGTACGTGACGCATTCACATATTCCAAATAAAAAAGGCAGCCACAGCGGCCGCCTTTTACTTTATTTATTTCTTTTGTACCCAGCCTAAGATCATTTCGCGAATAAGCTTGCTTGCTGTATTAGCGGTTTGTTCAGAGGGATCATAAATTGGAGCTACTTCTACTAAATCTCCTCCGACAATGCGAAGATCTGATTTAGCAATTGCGTGAATAGAAGCTAAAAGCTCTTTTGATGTGATACCGCCTGCATCTACTGTTCCTGTACCAGGAGCGTGCGCTGGATCTAATACATCGATATCAATTGTTACATAAACAGGACGACCTGCAAGTGTTGGTAGAATCTCTTTTAACGGCTCTAGAACTTCAAATTTTGAAATGTGCATGCCGTTTTCTTTTGCCCATTGAAATTCTTCTTTCATTCCTGAACGAATACCAAATGAATAAACATTCTCTGGTCCGATTAGTTCTGCAACTTTACGAATTGGAGTGGAATGAGAAAGTGGTTCTCC
This sequence comes from Priestia sp. SRI_019, assembly GCF_057586255.1. Lineage (NCBI taxonomy): Bacteria > Bacillati > Bacillota > Bacilli > Caryophanales > Bacillaceae > Priestia > Priestia sp. SRI_019. The sequence continues at coordinate 265,000 of NZ_JBYCZN010000004.1, forward strand.
TTCATACTCTTCACGAAGGTCTGTATGAGCATCCATATGGATAATGGCCAAATCCGGGTATTTTTTATACATAGCTTTCATAACAGGCCAAGAAACCAAATGCTCTCCGCCCATACCTAATGGGAACTTGTCTGCTGCTAAAAGCTGGTCGATATACTCTTCAATCATATTTAAGCTGCGCTGAGGATTCCCAAATGGAAGTGGAATATCTCCTGCATCAAAATATTTTACTTCCTCTAGCTCTCGATCTAAATACGGGCTGTATTCTTCTAATCCAATTGATACTTCACGAATACGAGTTGGGCCAAATCGTGAACCTGGACGATAGCTAACTGTCCAGTCCATTGGCATTCCATAAAGAACCGCTTCACTTTCTTCAAAAACAGGGTGACTGCCGATAAATACATTACCTGAATAAGCTTCATCAAAACGCATATTTTGTTCCTCCTTCATTGTTCATAGAAAAGATGCCAGCCTTAAACCTCTGGCACCTCACTTGTATGTGATAACTTATTTAATAAGATCTTGCACAAATTTTGGTAAAGCAAATGCGGCTTTATGCAATTCTTTTGTGTAATACTTTGTATCAATATCGAAGAAACGATCTTCACTTACTTCTAATGGATCATGTTTCTTTGAACCCATTGTAAATGTCCATAAACCGCTTGGATACGTTGGAATATTTGCTACGTATAGACGTGTAATCGGGAAGATTTCTCTTACGTCACGCTGAACATTTGAGATAAGTTCTGGCGTAAACCAAGGGTTGTCCGATTGAGCAACAAAGATACCATCTTCTTTAAGTGCTTTTGAGATACCTGCATAGAATCCTTTTGTAAATAAATTCACAGCTGGACCTACTGGCTCTGTTGAATCCACTAAAATGACATCGTATTCGTTCTCGCTTTTAGCGATGTGCATAAATCCGTCATCTACTTGTACATCAACACGAGGATCTTCTAGTTTGCCCGCAATTGAAGGTAAGAATTTTTTTGAGTACTCAATAACTTTTCCATCGATATCAACTAACGTCGCTTTTTTTACGCTTGGGTGTTTTAAGATTTCACGGATTACGCCTCCATCTCCTCCACCTACAACTAGTACGTTTTCTGGATTTGGATGCGTAAATAACGGTACATGCGCAACCATTTCATGATAAACGAACTCATCTTTTTCCGTTGTCATAACCATACCGTCAAGTAGGAGCATGTTACCAAACTCTTCTGTTTCAACCATGTCTAATTTTTGAAACTCCGTTTGCTCTGTATGTAAAGTGCGATTAATTTTAGCTGTAATACCAAAGTTCTTTGTTTGCTTTTCTGTGAACCATAATTCCATTTCAAACTCTTCCCTTCTATTTTGAGAATTAACCTATGCATAGATTACCCTAACATAATTTATACAAACATGAAAAAAGTATAGATGAATTCAGCAAAAAAGCAAGTAAAATTTTTAGCAATGGAGGTTTAAAACCTCCTTTTCTATTTCATACTGATGATAGATACAAGCTTTAGAATCTACTTGCACCGCTCTTTTAATAGAATTTTGTTGTATTGAAAACAACATGTATGGTGCATAGTGACACATATTGGTGGTGAATAGAAATGGAAACGGTATTAACCGAACATTTAAAAAAGGCAAGACGCATCTTCCGAATTCTTCTCGTCCTTGGTATATTAGCGGGGGCTTTATTGTTGTTTGCCTACATAAGCATCTTTCTCTACGCCAAAATCTCTGGCCCCCCTCCGCTAAACGTTTCTCAAACAGCTGTTTTCTACTCAGCAAACGGTAAAGTTCTTGATGAAGTTCACAATGGACAAAAGCGCTACTGGGTTTCACTTAATCAAATTTCACCTTACGTAAAAGATGCGACTTTAGCGGTTGAAGATAAGCGCTTCTATGAGCATCACGGCTTTGATATGCATCGAATCGCCGGAGCAATTGTAGCTGATATAAAAGCTATGGGAAAAGTACAGGGTGCGAGTACCATTACTCAGCAGTATGCACGAAACTTGTTTCTAGAGCACGACAAAACGTGGACTCGAAAGCTTCAAGAAGCTCTGTACACAATTCGGTTAGAAATGAATTATAGCAAAGATGAAATTCTAGAAGGCTACATGAATACGATTTACTACGGCCATGGAGCTTATGGAATTGAAGCGGCAGCTAGGCTGTATTTTGATAAGCATGCCAAAAATTTGACGTTAAGTGAAGCGAGTATGTTAGCAGGTATTCCAAAAGGCCCTAGCTACTACTCTCCTCTTATTCATCAAGAAAATGCAAAAAAACGACAAAATATCATTTTATCTCTCATGAAAGAGGATGGAATTATTACAGCTAAGCAAGCAACAAAAGCGCTTGTAACACCTCTAGCATTCGCAAAGCCTGCTGAAAAAGATCCTAATAAAGAAGATGCTTCTTACTTTATGGATGCAGCGCTAGCAGAATTAAAGCAAGATTTAGGCATTGATGAAACCATGATTTATACAAATGGACTTCGCGTTTATACAACGCTGGATGAAAAGATGCAGCGAACGGCAGAAGAAAAAATGAAGGATGTTATCAGCAGCTCTTCAGACGTACAAAGTGCATTTGTTGCGATGAATCCTAAAAATGGACAAGTGAAAGCTCTTATTGGTGGAAGAGATTATGAAAAGAGCCCGTTTAATCGCGCGACTCAAGCAATAAGACAGCCTGGCTCAACGATGAAGCCATTTTTATACTATGCGGCGTTAAAAGACGGTTTTACTGAATCTACTCCAATGAAAAGTGAAGAAACGACGTTCAAATTGGAAGATGGCGTTTCGACATACACGCCTAGTAACTATCACAATTATTATGCAGATGCTCCTATTACAATGGCTCAAGCCATCGCACTTTCAGACAATATTTATGCCGTAAAAACGCATTTGTTTATTGGGGAAAACCGCTTGATTGAAACCGCTAAAACACTTGGAATATCATCACCTTTAAAGAAAGTTCCATCTTTAGCTCTTGGAACTTCACCTGTCAAAGTCATTGATATGGTTAATGCGTACGGCATCTTTGCTAATGGCGGAAAAGAAATTCGTCCAACATTTATTAAACGAATTGAAACCCATGACGGAGAAGTTGTTTATCAAGCTCCTTCGGAACGGAAACAAGTCATTGATAAGCGCTATGCTTTTCTTACTACTCATTTAATGACAGGCATGTTTAATCAAAAGCTAAATGGCTATACAACCGTCACAGGAAAGCCTATTTCTAAATATGTATCTCGTCCTTATGCAGGAAAATCCGGCACAACCTCCACAGACAGCTGGATGATTGGCTACTCTCCTCAGCTCGTTTCAGGCGTTTGGGTTGGATATGATCAAGGAAGGACAATGGATGATGTAGCTGAAAAAGGATACGCCAAAAAAATGTGGGCATTATTTATGGAAGATGCTTTAAAAGGGAAGAAAAAAGAAAAGTTTAAAGCACCAAACGGATTAATGAGCGTAAACATTAATCCTCAAAATGGAAAGTTAGCATCCAAATCATGCCCTGTTCAATATAAAGCTTATTATTTAACTGGAACACAGCCAAAAACATATTGTACTGATCACATCGATCATGCAGCAAAAACAAAGAAAAAAGAGCGTGAAACAGAAGATAAAAAGTTTCACTGGTTACCCAAATGGTTTGATTAAAAAAAAGCTTAAGGCCAAGGGGTCAGTCCCCAAGGCCTTAAGCTTTTTTTAGCATTACGATGTTTGAAGCGCTTCTTTTAAGTCATCATTAGATAACGTCCAAACTTCTTCATTATGAGACTTCAAAAACTCACGAAGCAAATCCTTAGACTTGTTATCCATTTCTTCTACCATAATGCGTCGTTTTAAGGATTTATCCATTTTATTTACGTGTTCAGGAAGTGACTTATAGCCGCGGCGAATTTCACGATCAACGGTCATTTCACATGCTGTCATACCTGCGTAGTAAGGTCCTTCTTGCTTGCGATCAATCGTTACCCACACAAGCCAATATAACTTGCCGTTTGGCACCTCGTCTTTATTCGGTAAGAACTTAATTCCTTTTTCCACTACACTTCTTGCATGCATCGCACCGATATCCACAAATACTTCTTCGTCGCTCGGACAAACAAAAACGGGTGAAATGTTTTCTAAACTTAACGCTCCAACCCCGTAACCGCCGTGGCCGTCGGTTGAATCGTCTTTTATGATATTAAATCCTATACTTTTCTTTTTTGGCTGAGTCATAGTAAGCCTCCTCTATTCATTAAATCAGTGGTGCTAATATCTGCTGAAAGATATTCATAACAAACGTTGCTGCTCCGTTTAAAAGCGGCCAGATCACAATGCGATCCAGAGGTGTAATCACAAGAATTAAAAATACAAAAATGCCCCAAGACTCATACTGCGTCATTTTAGCTCGCGTGGACGGCGGAACGAGATCTTCAATCACGCGGTAGCCGTCTAAAGGCGGAAAAGGCAACAAGTTAAATACACCTAGTGTTAGGTTTATTTGAATAAATAATGTAACAAAACGATAAAGCGCATCGTTGTCCACTGCGGCGTTATTCATCAAATAGTAAATAAGCAAGCCGATAAATGCCAACACCAAGTTGCTAAACGGTCCCGCTATCGATACTAGAATACCAGCTAAACGAGGCTTTTTAAAGAAATAGCGATTAACAGGAACCGGCTTCGCCCACCCAAAACCTGCGATAATTAACAAAAGCGTTCCAAATGGATCTAAATGAGCCAGCGGAGAAAGCGTTAGCCTTCCTTGCTTTTTAGCTGTGTGGTCTCCAAATAAATAAGCTACATACGCATGTGCAAACTCATGCAGCGTGAATGCAACAATAAGCGTCATTACCACGTAAGGAAGGTCTTGCAATGAAAAAGCTAAAAAATGTTCCACTCTTTATCTCCTTTATTTTAAAGTAATTTCAATCTATCACATCTACTAAATGAATCTTTTTTTGCGGTAAGAAGGATACAAGGTTTCTTCAAATATGCCCTAAAAGTTCTCAAAAACCAGCGATAAGGTTCCTTTGGGCACACCTAGTTTTTTATATCGATGTTATTATAAAAGTATACTACAGATTATGTCCTCCATCACTATCTCATACTGTCATTTTATTCAGAAAACGGGTACACTAATCATATAATGATCAAAAAGGAGTGTACACATTATGCCAGTTGTAACTGTTAAAATGCTTGAGGGCCGTACAGATGATCAAAAAAGAGCTCTTGTTGAAAAAGTAACGGATGCTGTTGTGGAAACAACAGGTGCAGCACCTGAAAAAGTATCTATTATCATTGAAGAAATGTCTAAAAACCATTACGCTGTAGCGGGCAAGCGCATGAGCGATCAATAACGCCTACATAAAAAAGATGCCATAGGAGTGAACCTATGGCATTTTTTTAATGGATAGACAGCGTTGCCTGAAGTTTTTCAATATATTTGTATGCTTCTGAAATGTCTTCTTCTGTATAATTTTGCTTACGCTTTAGCGTAAACACTTTTTCTTTTACTTCTTCTTTCGGTAAATTATCGAAATATAAAATCGTAGAGACAAGCTCCAAAAATTTCGAGCTTTGTTCGTTCATATCCTTCATACATTCCTGCAAGTGAGGAAGTTCTAAATCATAGTGGCTTAGAAATCCTTCCCCCGCTTCTGTTAATACGTAGCGATACTGCATATACCCGCCTTTTTTCTCTTTAATTTCACTTAAAAAGCCTAAGTTACACAGCTCTTCAATTCGAAGCGTTAATTCCTCAGAATAAGGTCCAAAAAAGTGAAAATTATACTTTTCATAAAAAGGAAACTTCAGCTTTTTTCCGATAAATATCATCTTTTGTAACTTTTTTCTGCCAACAACTTCTCCCGCCGCGGAAAATACTTTCACAATCTTTGCGTGATCGTTTAACACAGCCCCTTCAACTCCTATACTATTTAACTCTGATCTCCTTTTAGTAAGTTTATAATCTGATCTTTAACTTTTCGCTTAGACGACAATTGATCAATGAGATCTTGTGGAAAATATAATTTATGATCGGTTCTCTTTTTCCCTGAAATTGCTTCAACAATCTCCGACTGACGTGATAATTCACGCACTTCATTATTTGGCATCAACAGATGAATCGGCAAGCGTTCTTCCTCTTCACCCGGTCGATAAAAATCGTATGGTAAGTCGCTTGAAGAATCGACGACTAAATAATAATCTGGGTTAATACCCGCTTTTTTAAATAATGTTGTAAGCTCCATCCACATCTTCATTTGTGAATTCGGATTAAACTCAATGTATTTAAAAAGCTGACGATTCATAAATCTTCGGCATAGATCAGATAAAATTTCATCCTCTTCTTCTTCCCACGCTTGAAAATAAAATAAAATCACAGATTCATCTAATTTCAAATACTCTTTTAGCGATATCTCTTCTTCAAAAATCGAATAAAAATGAGTTGGCTCCTGCTTGAACTCATAGTAATGATGATGGAGCTCTTTTGCACGATGTAAAATTTTTGTCAAAATCACTTCAGCACTTCTCGTAACAGGATGAAAATACACTTGCCAGTACATTTGATAGCGGCTCATAATATAATCTTCCACTGCATGCATACCGCTGTGTTTAATCACGGCTTGGTCTTCCCTAGGACGCATAACGCGCAGAATTCGTTCCATATCAAAGTGACCGTAGCTTACTCCTGTGTAATACGCATCACGCTGTAAATAATCCATGCGATCTGCATCAATTTGACTGGAAATCAAACTAACGACAAGCTTATTTTCATATGTTTTCGCGATTACTTCAGCTACTTTTTTAGGAAAATCCTTTCCTACTTTGGTTAACACTTGATTTACCTCTGTGTCACCTACGATAATGGCTTGTGTAAATTCTTCATGGTCTAAGTGGAAAACCTTCTCAAACGAATGTGAAAACGGACCGTGACCTAAATCGTGCAGTAAAGCAGCACAAAGACAAAGAAGACGCTCATCTTCATTCCATTCAGGGCGTCCTTGAAAACCGTCATCAATAATACGGCGCACAATTTCATAAACACCCAAGGAATGACTAAAACGGCTGTGCTCAGCCCCATGAAACGTTAAGTATGTCGTTCCTAGCTGTCTAATACGACGCAGCCTTTGAAATTCGGCTGTCCCAATTAGCTCCCAAATAACACGATCTCTTACATGGATATAGCGGTGAACAGGATCTTTAAATACTTTTTCTTCACTGAGTTTTTCATTAGGATATGTCATTTACATACCTCTCTATCTTCACTTTGTTGTTGCTATAATTTTTCGACACTCACTTCCTATTTTCCTATTCAGAATAAAAAATCACCTTGTCAAGCAACCAAGGTGATTTACCTAACAAACAAGGCGATTCTGTTTGTAAGAAGCTCGTTCGACAAATAAGTAGCAGAAAAGCAGCTATTTATTGTTTCACTATCTATTTTTTTACTTTTTTCTCAATCTTCTCGATTAATTCATCCTCTGTTGGCGCTGCTACAGGACGGTTGTTTACAAATGCAAATGACTTTTTACGTCCGGGTCCACAGTAAGACTGGCAGCCGATTTGTACTTCAGCTTGTTCATCTATTTTTTTAAGTCGAGGTAACAACGTTTTGACGTTTGTTGCCTGACAATCATCACAAATTCTAAATTCATTTGCCATGTTGACACAATCCTTTCAAAATTGGTTCATCATTTTGTCTAAGGGGTATTTTACCCCTATTTGAAGTCCGATGCAAGTTAAAGAAGGAAGCAAAATCTATCATACTCCTAGAAGAAATGGTATAAAGTATGGATTTTTTGTACATGATGATACTACAAAACATGATTACTATGAGTCATGGAAAATAGAGGAGTGAACAAAGTGAAAGATAGACAAGATGCTTGGACAGAAGAAAACGACTTATTATTAGCTGAAACAGTATTGCGCCATGTCCGCGAAGGAAGTACGCAGCTGAATGCGTTTGAAGAAGTTGGAGATGAATTAAACCGCACTTCAGCAGCATGTGGATTCAGATGGAATGCTGTCGTACGCCATCAGTATGAAAAAGCACTTCAGCTAGCAAAAAAACAGCGAAAACAGCGCATGCGTGCACTTGGACAAGAGCAAGGCAAAAAGAAATTATTATATACGCCACCAGCATCTGTAGAGCATGTGGAACAAATGATGTCTGCACCTACAGCAACATATAGCTTATCTGAAACACAAGTAGAAACAAGCAGCAGTGAAGAGCTTTCAATGGCTGACGTTATTCGCTTTTTGCAAACAATGCCAAATCAAGCGAGCAATTTACAGGCATTGCAAAGCGAAAACAAACGCTTGATGCAAGAAAATACAGAATTAGCTAAGAAAAACACAGAGTTGGAGAAACAAATCAAACATCTCGAGGCAAATGCTACTACTATTCAAGAAGACTATGAAACATTAATGCAAATCATGAACCGTGCGCGAAAGTTAGCTCTATTCGATGAAGAAGAACGTTCTTCTACTACGTTTAAGATGGATCGTAACGGAAATCTTGAGAAAATGGCTGAATAAGCTACATGAACGAAGAAAGAGGGATGTCAAACTTGGCTCTTCTTTCTTCTTTTTCTATTTTACAGCCAATGACACGACGCCTTTATGCTATAATATGTTCGTTTACTGTTTATAAAGGGGTTTGAGATATGCAGCAGAATAGTTTAAAGCTTTTAGCACAGCCCGCTTGGCGTATTATTGATCAATCCAGTCTAGGTCCTCATTTTGATGCCCGTCATTCTTTTGCCATCGATGACACGCTTTGTACAACCGTTGGAAGAGGTGAATCTCCAGCTGTCATGCGCTCTTGGGTGCATCACGATACGATTGTATTAGGGATCCAAGATACAAAGCTCCCTCATTTAGCTGAAGGTGCAGCTTATTTACACGAACAAGGATATAAAACAATCGTCCGCAATTCAGGCGGCCTCGCTGTCGTACTTGATCAGGATGTTCTAAACATTTCTTTAATTTTTCCTGATGCAGAAAAAGGAATTGATATTGATCGTGGATATGAAGCCATGTTTGATTTGATTAAGGTCATGTTTGCATCTTACGGGACAGCAATTGAAGCGAAGGAAATCGTGGGATCTTATTGTCCCGGCAGCTTTGATCTAAGCATTCGCAATCAAAAGTTTGCAGGCATTTCACAGCGACGCGTTCGCGGCGGAGTGGCTGTACAAATTTACTTATGCGTTAAAGGAAGCGGTTCTAAACGTGCTTCTCTCATTCAAGAGTTTTACAAAAAAGGTCTCCAAAACACGGAAACTAAATTTTCATACCCAAATATCGAGCCTCACACAATGGCTTCTCTATCTGAACTATTACAGATTGAGTTAACCGTATCTGATGTCATGCTGCTTTTATTGCAAACACTGAATAGTATGAGCTCTTCTCTTGTGAATATGCCCTTAAATGCTACCGAACAAGAGCTGTTTGAGACGCAGCTGCAGCGCATGTATGACCGCAACGAAAAAGCATTAGGTTCATTAGCCAAATAAAAAAAACTCCGCCCTAGGACGGAGTTTTTTTTATTACAATGCTTGAGCTGCTGTGATTAAAGCAAGCTTGTACACATCTTCTTCGTTACAACCGCGAGATAGATCATTTACCGGTTTGTTTAGACCTTGTAAGATTGGACCTACTGCTTCGAAGTTTCCTAGGCGCTGTGCAATTTTGTAACCAATGTTACCTGCTTCAAGGCTTGGGAATACAAATACATTTGCATCTCCTTTAATCACTGAACCTGGTGCTTTCTTTTCAGCTACAGAAGGAACAAATGCTGCGTCGAATTGGAATTCGCCGTCTAATGTTACGCTTGGTGCTAATTCTTTTGCAATTTCTACTGCGTTTGCTACCTTTTCTGTTTCCGGAGATTTTGCTGATCCTTTTGTTGAGAAGCTTAGCATAGCAACACGAGGATCGATATCGAACATTTCAGCTGTACGAGCACTTTCGATAGCAATTTCAGCTAAATCTTGGCTGTCAGGTGAGATGTTGATTGCACAGTCAGCAAATACGTATTTTTGATCGCCGCGAACCATAATAAATACGCCAGATGTTTTCTTAACACCTTGTCTTGTTTTGATAATTTGTAGAGCCGGACGTACTGTGTCTGCTGTAGAATGAGCAGCTCCGCTTACAAGACCGTCAGCTTTGTTCATATGAACAAGCATTGTGCCAAAATAGTTTTCATCTAATAAAATTTTGCGAGCATCTTCTTCTGTTGCCTTACCTTTACGACGCTCAACAAACGCTGCTACCATTTCATCAAATTCAGAGTAGCTTTGAGGATCTAAAACCTCAACACCGTCTAATTTTACGTTTAGTTCTGCTGCTTTTGATGCTACAGCGTCTTTGTTTCCAACAACGATAGGCTTTAAGATATTGTCGGCAGCTAAACGAGAAACAGCGCCTAATACGCGCTCATCTAATCCCTCTGGGAATACGATTGATACATCGCTAGCTGATACTTTTTGTTTTAAACCTGTAAATAAATCACTCAAAGTAAATCCTCCTCGATATGTAAAAAACTTTTCTCATAATAGGATACTCCACTTTTTTTAAAAATCAAAGGCATGTCCTTCAAGAATCCATGATTGCGAAAAAGTCTTTTAATTCTTAATTTTCCGCTAACACCTAAAATGAAACCTGTTTTTACTTTGCGACAATTGTTTAAAGTTTAGTCACAAAATCACAGGTTTTTCATTCCAGTTCTTCGGACAAACTATGATATAGTAGAATTGGAATTTATCATAATCGGACAATAGGAGTGAAACGAAATGGCAGAAGCAGCACAAACATTAGACGGTTGGTATGCACTTCATGATTTCCGTTCAATCGATTGGGGCGCTTGGAAGCAGTTATCAAGCGACGATCGCCAAGCGGCTATCCATGAATTTTTAGGGTTGATTGAGAAATGGAAAGGAACTGAAGCTGAGAAGAAAGGCAGTCATGCTTTATATACCATTATCGGCCAAAAAGCAGACTTTATGCTAATGCTTGTTCGTCCTACTATGGAAGAACTAAATGAAATTGAAACAGAATTTAATAAAACAAAGCTTGCTGAGTTTACCATTCCTACTTATTCATACGTATCAGTAGTTGAATTAAGCAACTACTTACCTGCTGGGGAGGATCCTTATGAAAATCCTCAAATCCAAGCTAGACTATATCCAACTTTACCAAAAGCTAGTCATGTTTGCTTTTATCCAATGGATAAACGTCGTCAAGGAAATGACAATTGGTACATGCTTCCTATGGAAGAGCGACGCAGCTTAATGCGCAGTCATGGAATGATTGGACGTCAATACGCTGGAAAAGTAAAGCAAATCATTACGGGTTCTGTTGGTTTTGATGATTACGAGTGGGGCGTCACTCTTTTTGCAGATGACGTACTTCAATTTAAAAAATTAGTATACGAAATGCGTTTTGACGAAGTAAGTGCTCGCTACGGGGAATTTGGCAGCTTCTTTGTCGGAAATTTATTAAAAGAAGAAGCTATTGCACGCTTTTTACACGTTTAAACTAAGCCGCAAAAGCGCTCATCGCTTTTGTAACGCCTAGAGCAATAAATATCAATGAGCTTTATCTAAAAAACCTGTTTCCAAGTGAAAACAGGTTTTTTATTTTCTAGCCATGGCATATTCGCACTTACAGGACCATATATATACAACAGTGTCACAAGTAAGCGAGGTGGGATAATGGCAGTCGTTGCACACAACGAAGAAGATGTTAAGCTCCTAGCCAGACTCATTCGAGCTGAAGCTGAAAGTGAAGGAAAACAAGGGATGTTACTGGTAGGAAATGTAGGCGTGAACCGCGCTAAAGCTCCCTGTTTAGATTTTAGAAATATAAGAACCATTCGTCAGATGGTGTTTCAAAACCCAGGCGGATTTGAAGCAACTCAAAAAGGCTACTTTTATCAGCGTGCCCGCCAGTCTGAAATTACACTTGCACGACGTGTATTAAGAGGGGAACGTTTTAACCCCGCAGAAAACTCACTGTGGTTTTTCAAGCCCAGCGGCGACTGTCCTGCTCAATGGTATAACCAAAATAACACAGGACGATTTAAATCTCACTGTTTCTTTGCACCAACTCAAGCTGATTGTCCAGGAGTTTACTAATTTCTTTTTGTTTGAAGGAGGTTCCTATGAAAAAACCAAAGTCTAATCAACCGCAACAGCAATATATGCAAAATCCGTATATGAGTCCAAACTATCCTTATTATATGCCTCAGCCGCAGCAGCCCCAGCCAGGCAGCCAGCAGGTTCAAGGGCAAACACAAGGAGGTCCGCCCCCTACCTCTTCTGGAGGAAGCGGTGCCCCGCAAGACCCGAATCAACTGCCCATTGAAGAATCATATATTGAAAATATTTTACGCTTAAATCGAGGGAAAATAGCGACTGTATATATGACGTTTGAAAATAACACGCAGTGGAACGCTAAAGTCTTTAGAGGGGAAATTGAAGCAGCCGGACGCGATCATATCATTTTAAGTGATCCACAAACTGGCACTCGTTATTTACTACTTATGGTTTATCTCGATTACATCACTTTTGAGGGTCCAATCAAATATAACTATCCGTTTAGCGGTGGAGGCCAGCAGTTGAGCAATTATTCTCCGCGTTAAAAAAACCCCTTTTCAGGGGTTTTTTTATAGCCATTTTACAGCTGCAACAACAATTAAAATCCAAGCCACAATAAATGCAACTCCACCTAGCGGAGTAATCGCGCCGAGAACTTTAATACCGGACGTACTTAATACATAGAGACTGCCCGAAAACAGCACAATCCCCGCGAACATAATCCAGCCCGAAGCTGTTAACAAAGAAGATTGAGGAAATTTGCTTAATAGAAACGCAATGACAAACAGCCCCATTGCATGGAACATTTGGTACTGCACTCCCGTTTTCCATACCTCTAAATACTTCTCTGAGATTTTCCCTTCTAACCCATGCGCTCCAAAAGCACCAAGAGCAACCGCTAACATTGCATTGATTGCACCGATTATTAAAAATAGTTTCATGTTTTTCTCCTCACTTTAGAAATCAAACAGACTATCGCCGTTTGCATCATCTGATTTCAATTTCGTTCCTTCAAAATTAGGTTTGGATGACTGAATAATCTGTTGCTGCATAATCTCAGGCGATTGCATAATTTCCGGTGAAGACATTACAACAGGTTTTGAAACCGAGACAGGTTTCGATACTGAAACCTCTCCATTTTGATCTAATGCAAGCTCACACAGTGCTTTTATGGCAACCAATTGATCTCGAACGTTCGCACTATTCGAATGGTGCTTTGCTTTTTGTACTTCTGCACTAATTTTATCAAGGAGCTGCGTCATTTTTATATCCATGTAGACACCTCATCTTACATTCAATATGACTTTATACAGCTATTTTATCAAAAGATGAAATAGGAGGCTATGTCTGAAGCTAATCTTCATGAAATGCTCACTTTTACACATCGTCAATTTGCCAATCAACAGATCGACGTCCTTGTTGGAGCAAAAACTCATTTGCTCGTTGAAAGTGATTATTGCCAAAAAAGCCTCGATTAGCAGAAAATGGGCTAGGGTGCGGGCTTTCCAAAATTAAATGGTGCGAATGATGAATAAGCTCTTTTTTAGCTTGTGCATGCTTGCCCCACAGCAAAAACACGACTGGCTCCTCTTTTTGTGCCACTAATTCAATAATGCGGTCCGTCAGCTGTTCCCACCCTTTTCCTTTGTGAGAGTTCGCTTCTCCTCTTCTAACTGTTAAAACAGTATTAAGCAAAAGAACACCTTGTTCTGCCCATTTGACTAAATAACCGTTATTCGGAATATGATAATCCATTTCATTTTTCAGCTCTTTGTAAATATTCACTAAAGAAGGCGGTGTTTTTACTCCTGGTTGAACAGAGAAGCTCAGTCCATGCGCTTGATTTGGTCCATGATAAGGATCTTGTCCCAATATGACCACTTTTACATTTTTATAATCCGTATAGTGTAAGGCATTAAAAATATCATATTTATCAGGGTAAATGGTGTGGTGATTATATTCATCCACTAAAAATTCTCGAAGCTGTATGTAATAGTCTTTTTGAAATTCTTCTTCTAATAAAGGAGCCCAGTCATTTTTTAAAATACTCATCGCTTATCACCTCATAATAATCTTTTTTGTTATTTTATCGTAAACTCTGCCCCCTGCTCAAACGTTGCCTGCTTTAAATATGCTAAGAGCCTGGGCATATTTTAATATTGTCATGTTCAATGAAACTTTGTATACACTTATAAAGAGTGTATTTTTATATTAAAGGAGGGATTCCATATGATCATTAGCAATCCCCACCAAATAGATGTAACCTACAGCCTGGGTGTTACACCCATTGAACCGATGATACCAAGAAAATACACCGTTTTCCCAGGTCAACACACTTCTGTTCCTTCCATTCAAATCGGCATTGAATTTGCCTACGATCATATGCAAAAAGAGCGGAACGAATATTTAGCATCCTTCGTCTTTGATAAAGGCTTTTATTTCCTTACTGTGTATTATTACATCGGTGCGCATACATCAACAGATGAAACCATTACACGCTACCTTCACTTTTTAGAACAGCTCCCTGTTATTCTATCGTCCATCTATCACGCTGATGCTTCTTTTTTCGAAAAACATCCACTTTTAATGCACTGTCCTATTTTTATCATCGCCGATAGCCCTGACTTGCCATTTTCAACAAAAAAATCTATCGGTTCCCTGTATCAATATAAATAAATGAGAAAAGCTACTGTTAAAATAACGGTAGCTTTTTCTCCGTATTCGAAACAAAATACTTTTAAACTTGTTAAAAACATGGAATAATAACTACAAATTGTTTTAATCTATTTGCGTTAACCCTTTAAAATCGTTACAATTTATTAGTAGTTCTATACATAAAGGAAAAGGTAAACAAGCAATCATTCGTTTGTTTATAAAGGCCGAGTTTAACGGGCAATGAATCCCCAGATTTCATTTTAGTGTTGTCTGTTAAAGCGGAAAAAAATTGAACGTAACTACGACAAAGTGAGGTCCTAGAAGTAATGACAAATGTACAACCAAAATCCATTATCGTAATTTTTGGCGCTACAGGTGATTTAGCAAAACGTAAGTTATTCCCCTCTATTTTCCGCTTATATAAAGCGAACAAACTATCGGAAGATTTCGCTGTTGTTGGTGTCGCAAGAAGACCTTGGACTAATGACGAATTACGCGAAAATGTAAAAAAATCAGTGAGCAGTTTCAAAAACAGTGACGCTGACATTGAAAAGTTTGCTTCACATTTTTATTACCAACCGTTTGACGTAACAGATGTCGCTTCTTATCAAGAATTAAAAAGCCTAACAGAAAGCCTTGATGAGCAATACAACGTGCCTGGAAATCGTATTTTCTATCTAGCAATGGCACCTGAATTTTTCGGAACAATTGCTTCAAATTTAAAAAATGAAGGTTTAACACAAACAGACGGTTGGAGTCGCCTAGTCATTGAAAAGCCGTTTGGCCATGATTATCCTTCTGCTAAAGAACTAAATGAACAAATTCGCCATGCATTTAAGGAAGATCAAATTTATCGTATCGACCACTATCTCGGTAAAGAAATGGTGCAAAATATCGAAGTTATCCGATTTGCAAATGCTCTATTTGAACCAATGTGGAACAATCAATACATTTCAAACATCCAAATTACGTCTAGCGAGACGCTTGGTGTAGAAGACCGTGGCCGTTACTATGAGTCTTCAGGTGCCCTTCGAGACATGGTACAAAACCACATGCTTCAAATGGTGGCATTACTCGCAATGGAACCGCCAATTAAATTAACACCGGAAGAAATTCGCAGTGAAAAAGTAAAAGTATTGCGTGCTCTTCGCTCTTTATCAGTAGATGAAGTAGATGATTATTTTGTACGAGGCCAATATGGCAAAGGTGTACTTGAAGGAGAAGAAGTGATCGGCTACCGCGAAGGAAACTCCGTTGATCCTGAGTCTAATACCGCTACATTTGTATCTGGTAAGCTTATGATTGATAACTTCAGATGGGCTGGCGTACCAATTTATATCCGTACAGGTAAACGCATGAAAGAAAAAGCAACGACAATTGTTGTACAGTTCAAAGACTTACCAATGAACCTGTACTTCAATAAAGATAAAGAAATTCATCCAAACTTGCTTGTCATTCATATCCAACCGGAAGAAGGCATTACGCTTCACTTAAACGCGCGTAAAACGCCAGGTGCCACATCATCCACACCAATTAACTTGAACTATTGCAATAACTGTGGAGATAAAATGAATACACCGGAAGCTTATGAGCGCCTTATTTACGATTGCATGCTTGGAGATGCAACGAACTTTACTCACTGGGATGAAGTAGCCCTTTCTTGGAAGTTTGTTGATACCATTTCAGAAGCATGGGAAAGCACAAAAGCACAAAACTTCCCGAACTACGAATCAGGTTCCATGGGACCAAAAGAATCAGACGCATTGCTTGCTGAAGACGGTTTTCACTGGTGGCCAGTCGGAGAAGACAACTTCTCCCCTAAAGAGTAAATAAAAAAAGCAGCTGTAGTATACAGCTGCTTTTCTTGTTTTTTATTTTAACCACTCAGTATGGAATACGCCCTCTTTATCAACACGTTGATATGTGTGAGCTCCGAAGTAGTCACGTTGCGCTTGTAAAAGGTTCGCTGGTAACGTTTCTGTACGGTAGCTGTCATAGTAAGCTAATGCACTTGAGAAACTTGGTACAGGAATACCTTGTTTAACCGCAATTGAAATAACTTCACGAAGAGCCGACTGATAGCCTTCTACGATATCCTTGAAGTATGGGTCTAATAATAAGTTTGTTAGATCTGCATCGCGATCGTAAGCTTCTTTAATTTTTTGTAAGAATTGTGCACGGATGATACAACCACCACGGAAGATCATTGCAATATCACCGTACTGTAAATTCCAGTCATATTCTTCAGAAGCTGCTTTCATTTGAGCAAACCCTTGCGCATATGAACAAATTTTACTCATGTACAATGCTTTACGGATTGCTTCTACTAATTCAGTTTTATCGCCTTCAAATGCAGCTGCATTTGGACCGCTCAATACTTTGCTTGCTTTTACACGTTCTTCTTTCATAGCTGAAATAAAGCGCGCAAATACAGATTCCGTAATGATTGGTAGTGGTACACCTAAGTCAAGCGCACTTTGGCTTGTCCATTTACCTGTACCCTTTTGACCTGCAGTGTCTAAAATAACGTCTACAAGTGCTTTACCTGTTTCTTCATCTTTTTTCGTAAAGATATCCGCTGTGATTTCAATTAAGTAGCTATCTAGCTCGCCTTTATTCCATTCAGCAAATACTTCATGTAGTTCATCTGTTTCTAAACCTAATACGTTTTTCATAATGAAGTATGCTTCACAAATTAACTGCATATCGCCGTACTCGATGCCGTTATGAACCATTTTTACGTAGTGACCTGCACCATTTGGTCCAATGTATGTGCAGCAATCATCGCCTTCAACTTTCGCTGAAATAGCTGTTAAGATTGGTTTTACAAGTTCATATGCTTCTTTTTGTCCGCCAGGCATGATTGAAGGTCCTTTTAATGCGCCTTCTTCTCCGCCGGATACGCCTGTACCGATGAAATGGATACCTAATTCTTCTAGCTCTTTGTTACGACGAATTGTATCCTGGAAGAATGTATTTCCGCCATCGATTAAAATGTCGCCTTTTTCTAAGTATGGTTTTAACGAATCAATTGTTGCATCTGTAGCAGCACCAGCTTTAACCATTAATAAAATTTTACGCGGTTTTTCAAGAGAATTAATAAACTCTTCCACACTGTATGTACCTGCAAAATTTTTACCTTCTGCTTCTGTTTTTAGGAACTCTTCTGTCTTTTCAGGAGAGCGGTTATAAACTGAAACAGAATAGCCTCTGCTCTCAATGTTTAGCGCCAAGTTTTTCCCCATAACCGCTAAACCGATAACACCGATTTGTTGTTTTGCCATGTTAAATTCTTCCCTTCATGTGTAATATGAATTGGTCAACCTAATCGTAACTGAACATATCATAAAGAAAGTTACAGATTCAAGTTTGATATAACCATAATCATACGTTTTATTATACACATTTGAAAAGAATCATGCTCACCGAACATTGATTATTTTGAAGAAAATTTCGATAAAATAAGCGAAATGAACGCAGTTACTAATCATCCGTACATTCTTAACTACCTTTAGACGCATTTTAACATTTTCTTAAACAAGTACTTTTGTTAAAATATTAAGCAGTTAATCATTTCAATGAATTGATGATCAACACGGTTGTTACCGTTTTACTATATTTATTGCAGCTAAAAAAGCTGTACTAGTACTTATTTTGTTTTATGAAGAGGGATTTTATATATGACGAAACCAATCAAAGATCCGTTCAAGGAAAATTTTGATACGCTTGAAGAATTCGCTGATCGCATTAGCGAAGTATTGAACTGTCCTATTACCATTGAAGATGCTAATCATCGCTTATTAGCTTATAGCACCCATGACGAAAGAACGGACCAGGCGCGTATTGCCACGATTATTGGAAGAAGAGTTCCGGAAAAGGTCATCAACAACTTATGGAAAGAAGGCATTATTCCTAAACTGCTTGAGACAAGTGAACCTGTGCGTGTGAAAAATATAAATGAAATTGGGCTTGGAGATCGTATAGCTATTTCCATCTGGAAAAATGAAGAAGTTCTAGGATTCATCTGGGCTGTTGAAATTGAGAAAGCCTTAGGCGACGAAGAAGTAGAGCTATTAAAAAAAGCTGCGAATGTATTAAAAAATAAATTGCTACAGCTTCAAATTCGAAAGTATAAACGAGAGGAACGTTCACAGGAATTTTTCTGGAAACTATTAACTGGTCACATTAAGTCTCGCCAAGAAATTTCAGAAGCGTTTTATGACGCTCAAATTACAGCTCCATCAACGTTTTCCATTGCTATCTTCCGCTTCCAAGAAGATATTACGCCTGAAGCTGAACGTCAAATCTCGTATATGCTAAAAACGATGCATCGCTTAAAAATCGTTCTTTATACGATTGATTGCAATGACTTAATCTTACTGCTTTCTTTGGATGCGGTTGAAAACCCTCTTGATGAACAGCGAGATTTTGTAGACTATTTTAGAGGCAACATGTATGAACGCTTTGATGTTACTCAAATTAAAGCCAGCTGCAGCAGTATTTATTCATCGCACGATCATATCGAAAAAAGTTATAAAGAAGCCTTGAACGTATTAGATATGAAAAGTAAGTTTCCAGAAGAAACGAAAGAGATTATTAACTATCAGGAATTAGGTATTTATCAATTTCTTGATGTTATTTTAGAAAAGCGCGTGCAAGATCAATTTGAAAACCATTCTTTAAAGAAGCTAACTGATTACGATCTTCGTCATAATAGCAACTTGGTGGAGACTCTCGAAGTATTTTTAAATAATGATAATAACATTAACGAAGCAGCAAAAGAATTAAATGTGCATATGAATACCCTTAGCTATCGATTAAAGCGAATTTCAGAGATTGGTGATATTAACTTAAAGGACGTTAATCAAAAAATGACTCTTTATATTGATATTAAGTTAATGAAATATAAAAAATAACAGATAATGTGACTTTTTTTAACATTGAGCTATTCATTTATTTTCTAATAAACGAATAGCTCTTTTTTTTCACTTTTTATTTCTTTATGATGTTAGATTACCTTACATAAAAATTAAAAATTCTGATAAGTAAGCGTTTACATTTGTGTGTTTAAACAAAAACCACTTCTTCGATTCTTCTTTCTAGACAAAGAAATTTCACAAAACTTTCTTTATACTAAAGGTACACAAACGACCAAGGGGGAAATTAATCATGATTATTGGCGTACCAAAAGAAATCAAAAACAACGAAAACCGAGTAGCGATTACACCAGCAGGCGTAGCATCATTTGTTGGTACAGGTCATCGTGTATTAATTGAAAATGAAGCGGGTATTGGAAGTAACTTCACAAACGAAGATTATGTAAAAGCTGGAGCTGAAATTGCTGAGACAGCAGCTGACGTTTGGGCACAAGCTGAAATGGTTATGAAAGTAAAAGAACCACTAGCCAGTGAATACGGCTATTTTAGACCAGGTCTTATCTTATTCACATACCTTCACTTAGCAGCTGAACCAGCACTAGCAAAAGCATTAAAAGATAGCGGCGTAACAGCCATTGCTTATGAAACAGTAGCAGTAAATCGTACATTGCCTCTATTAACACCTATGAGCGAAGTAGCAGGACGTATGGCTGCTCAAATCGGTGCACAATTCCTTCAAAAATCAAACGGTGGAAAAGGAATTTTATTAGCGGGTGTTCCTGGAGTTAGCCGCGGAAAAGTAACGATTATCGGAGGCGGCGGTGTTGGTACAAATGCTGCAAAAATCGCAATCGGTCTCGGTGCTGATGTAACAATTATTGATTTAAGTCCTGAACGATTACGTCAATTAGACGATATCTTTGGCAACCAAATCAATACGCTAGTGTCAAACCCTTACAATATTGCGGATGCAGTAGCAGAGTCAGATTTAGTGATTGGCGCAGTATTAATCCCAGGTGCAAAAGCTCCAAAACTAGTAACGGAAGAAATGGTAAAAACAATGAAGCCAGGTTCTGTTATTGTTGACGTAGCAATCGACCAAGGTGGTATTGTTGAAACAATCGACCACATTACAACACACGATCAGCCGACTTATGAAAAGCACGGGGTTGTACACTATGCGGTTGCAAACATGCCGGGAGCAGTTCCTCGCACATCAACAATTGCTTTAACAAATGTAACCGTACCTTACGCACTTCAAATTGCTTCTAAAGGTGTTCACAAAGCAATCGCTCAAAACGAAGCGTTAAAATTAGGAGTGAACGTTGCAAACGGAGCCATTACGTACGAAGCAGTTGCACATGATTTAGGTTATGATTATGTATCAGTAGACGTAGCTCTTGAAAAAGAATTAGCTTCTATCTAATAAATAGTGAAAAACGTCCTTAACCCGCTGTTAAGGGCGTTTTTATTTTGAATGAACAACAATCAGCGGTAAAAAACACGACTATTTAAAGCTTTGTGTATCTGTTCACTGGTAATCTCCGGTACTATTGGCCAGAATTCAGGAGTAGGAAACATAAGGTTACTAGGCGTTTTATTATGATTTCCATCTAGTTCATGAAAAGGTTCTGGATCATCCGTCTCGTTAAATCGATTCGTAATAAACATAAAATGACCCAATTCATGTGCGAGAAGATACTCATCTGTACTTGCATTTGTCATAATAATAAGCGGAAAAGAGTTATAAGTTACAGCGAGAGTAGATGAATAGTCAAAATTAACAGGCCCAAATCTATTTCCATTCATGTAAAATACATACACATTAGCATTTTGACAAACCTTTCGGCCAGTTTTAAGCATTGCTTGTACCATTGTAAGATGACTAGCCCCTCCAATTGGAAAATTTTCCGCATTACTAACAATGCCACTGATGTTTTCCAAAAAAACAACTGAACGTGTAATAGTAAATGTAACACCTTGGATTAATCGGTTTTTCTCATATTGTTTCCATATTTTATTAGCAGCGGCTATGTCTCTTTTTACACGATTGGGAACTATAGACTGATTATCTGTGGAGTTTCGATCAACTTTAGCTCCTGGTAATACAATTATACAAACATTTAAAGTGCCTGCCTTAACAGTTCTGAAGTGATCATTTGTTAAATTTGAATTCATATAATAATCTTTGTGGTTTTTTTTGCGAGGTTGTGATTTATTGAAAGCATACGAATCGTCTTTATAACTGTCATGATTAGAATGTTTTTTTATGTGAATCACCCTTTCTTAAGTTTCTCTTTATTTTATTCATGAAAAGAAAGAGTGCTTGTACCATAAGGTAAAAGAGGCTAAGACAAAAGTATACACTTAGGATTCATACAGTTTTTAGAAATTGAATATCTACATTAAAAGCGATAAAATAAAAGAAAAAGTGAAAAGTGAATGGAAGAAATTTATCTAAAACACATTGGGCAGCTAAAAACCGACCGGTGGAAGTTTTACTCTATTTTCTCTATGAACTTAAAATACGGGAGGATTTTTTATGACAATGAATAAAGCATTAACCATTGCGGGTTCTGACAGCAGCGGCGGAGCTGGCATTCAAGCGGATTTAAAAACATTCCAAGAACTTGGTGTTTACGGAATGACAGCTTTAACAACAATTGTAACAATGGATCCCGATAACGGCTGGTCTCATAACGTATTTCCACAAGAAGTTTCAACTGTTGAACAGCAGCTGAAAACAATCGTAAAAGGCGTAGGCGTACAAGCTCTAAAAACGGGTATGCTTGGCTCAGTGGAAATTATTGAACTAGCCGCAAAAACAATTGAAGAATACGATTTAAAAAATGTTGTAGTCGATCCTGTGATGGTATGTAAAGGAGAAGACGAAGCGCTTCACCCGGAAACAACTGTCAGCTTGCGCGATGTACTAGTTCCAAAAGCAACAGTCGTAACGCCTAACTTATTTGAAGCTAGTCAATTAAGCGGACTTGGCCCTATCAAAACGGTTGATCAAATGAAAGAAGCAGCCGTGAAAATTTCTGAACTTGGTGCCAAATATGTATTGATTAAAGGTGGAAGTAAATTAGCGCATGAAAAAGCAATCGATTTGCTTTATGATGGAAAGACATTTGAGATCTTAGAGTCTGAACGTATTGAAACGACATTCACACACGGTGCTGGATGCACATACTCAGCTGCGATTGCTGCTGAATTGGCAAAAGGCAGTGACGTCAAACAAGCTATTTATACAGCAAAAGAATTTATTACAGAAGCAATTCGCCATTCATTTGCTTTAAATCAATATGTCGGACCAACAAATCACGGTGCATACCGTCGTGCAAAAGAAAAAGTAACAAACTAAAAGCATGGCCTTTAGGCATGCTTTTTAGTTTGCTTATTGTTTGACTGTTTCAAGCGCATTTAAAATAGCCTGAGCTACGCCGTGCTCGTCATTTGTCCCTGTTACGATATGGGCAAACTCTTTAATTTCTTGAGGGGCATTCCCCATCGCTACGGCACGTCCAACTCGCTGAAACATCGACACGTCGTTATAATTGTCTCCAATGGCCATCGTTTCTTCTAAAGAAATATGGCGTTCTTGAACAAATGATGTAACTGCAATTCCTTTTTGAGCATTTTCATCATTTATTTCAATATTTTCTTTACCAGATGCACTGACTGCAATAGAATCTAACTTCACAAGTTCTATTTTTGCCTGTTCTAACTTTTCTTCGTCAAAAGAGAAAGCAAGCAGCTTATAAATGTCCTTATTTGGATCTTGAAACAACCCTTCATACTCTTCAATAAGTTTTACTCTGCCGCTATTGAAACGCTCTTTTGCCGCTTCTAACGATTTTTCATAATTATCTTTTAAGCTGGCGCTTAAATAAATATCCATTAATACCGACAAAGCTTTTTCATAGTCATTTGAATACGTACCTTCACTTGTATAGACTTCAAAGTACAACTGAAACTTCTTAAAAATATCCTCTACTTCGCGAATAGATTCCATCGTCATGCCTACTGAATATTGTTTTTCCCCTTGTGGGTTCCGAAGCTCTGCTCCGTTTGCACAAATTAAATATGTATGAAGTCCTGCTTCTTCTAAAACATAACGGGCCTCTTCATAAGAACGTCCCGTAGCAACAACAACTTCCACCCCTGCCTTTTGAGCTGTCTTAATCGCTTGGGCATTTTCTTTACTTACAACTTGTTCACTATTTACTAAAGTTCCATCCATATCGATCGCAATACATTTAATCATGATGTACCCCTTCCTATGTATCTTTGCTCTCTTATTTTATTTTAGCATATGTTTTTTTACGCTTTGCTACTTGCATGTAAAAGATTTACTAATTTTTTGTATACGCGCTGTTATAATCTGTTCCTTTTCTTGCTTTTTCGAAAGCCTCTTTAATCGTCTTTAAATGCAAATCAGCTGTGGAATATACGTGAAAATTCACATCCTTTTCCTTCAGATGCTTACCAACGCCGATAGAAACCATATCTGTTTGATTAATAGCTTTTATACCGGCCTCTCCATCTTCTATGGCCACACATGCATAGGGTTTTACTTGTAATTGATCGGCAGCTGTCAAAAATATTTCTGGATCTGGTTTTCCCTTCTTTATTTTTCTCACATCCACAATGCAATCAAAAAAAGAACGTATTCCTAACGCATCCACTACAGTATTTGCATTTGAACTAGAAGAAGCAATCGCCATTTTAATACCTTGTTTTTTACAATCCTCTAACAACAATTGTATTCCTGGAAGTAAGTGATTCTTTGTCATTTCCTTTATTAATGCTTGATAATACTTATTCTTTTCATCAGCAAGCTGTTCTTTTTTTTCCACTGTGAGACGCACGTTGCCTTGTGCAGCAATGAGCTCTACAGTTTTCACTCGGCTGATCCCCTGCAGCTGCTGATTCAGTTCTTCAGAAAATGAAACGTTAAGTTGATCTGCTACTTTTTTATTTGCTCTATAATATAAATGTACCGTATCTGCAATAACACCGTCTAAATCAAAAATAATCGCTTGTAGATCTTCTTTTTTCATATTATCCTCCTCTGCACTTGTCTTTATGCTATTACTTGAATGCTTTGATTACATTCTATCGTGTTAAAATACCGTTGATATTGTTCACTTTATCATAAAAATTTTTTCATCATTTATAATTCATGAATAAATTTTTCAAAAAAGAGAAATTACAGTCTTGCATTATGAAAGCCCTTTTATTACAATAGGGTTATGCAAACGGTTGCACTATCTTTTAAATATAGTTTATCAAAAAATAAAATGAAAACCCATACATAGGGGAAGGGGAAAAACTATGAAGAAGTTCTTTTCATTTGATTTTTGGCAGAAATTTGGTAAGGCTTTATTAGTAGTAGTAGCGGTTATGCCCGCAGCTGGTATTATGATTTCACTTGGAAAACTAGTTGCAATGACTGGGGGAGACATCACTGCTGTACAAACAATTGCACGCGTGATGGAAGACATAGGCTGGGGTATCATCACAAATCTTCACATTTTGTTCGCTGTTGCCATCGGGGGCTCTTGGGCAAAAGAACGTGCTGGAGGTGCATTTGCTGCACTCATCGCATTCATTCTTATTAATCGAATTACAGGCGCCATTTTCGGAGTTAAAGCAGAAATGCTCTCAGATTCAAAAGCAACGGTTCACTCACTATTTGGACAAGAATTAGTTGTAAAAGACTACTTCACATCTATTTTAGGATCTCCCGCTCTTAACATGGGAGTGTTCGTAGGAATTATCGCCGGGTTTTTAGGAGCGAATTTATTCAATAAATATTACAACTATGATAAATTGCCTGAAGCCCTTTCGTTTTTTAACGGTAAGCGCTTCGTACCATTTGTTGTCATCGGTGGTTCAGTTGTAACGGCACTGCTTTTATCCATTGTATGGCCGTTTATCCAAGGTTCATTAAACAGCTTCGGACAGTGGATTGCAACATCTAGAGACACAGCTCCTATTCTAGCACCATTTATTTTCGGAGCATTAGAACGTCTGCTTCTTCCATTTGGTCTTCATCATATGCTGACAGTTCCTATGAACTACACGGAGCTAGGCGGAACGTACAAAATTTTAACAGGTTCTGGGGCAGGTTCCACGGTTGCCGGTCAAGATCCTTTATGGCTTGCTTGGATTGCAGATTTAAATAACTTCCGCGCTGCAGGAGATATGGAAAGCTACAAGCAGTTATTACATGACGTTACACCTGCACGCTTTAAAGTAGGACAGATGATTTTGTCTTGTGCGTCGCTAATTGGAATCGCTTTAGCAATGTATCGTAACGTAGATCCTGACAAACGTTCAAAATATCGTTCAATGTTCCTTTCAGCTGGACTAGCTGTTTTCTTAACGGGCGTAACAGAACCAATCGAATTTATGTTCATGTTCGCAGCACCTCTTTTATATGCCGTATATGCAATTATGACGGGACTGGCTTTTGCCATTGTTGATGTTGTTCATGTTCGCGTACACTCATTTGGCGTAATTGAACTATTAACACGTACACCAATGATTATTAAAGCCGGACTATGGGCTGACTTAATGAACTTTGTCATTGCCTGCCTTGTATTCTTTGGCTTAAATTTTGGAGTGGCAAACTTCTTAATTAAACGTTTTAACTTCCCAACGCCGGGACGTAACGGAAACTATATTGATGAAGAAACAACTGCAACAAGCAGCAAGCAGGTGAAAAATGATTCGCTTGCACCAGTCATTATTGGACTGCTTGGCGGAGAAAACAATATTGAAGATGTTGATGCTTGTATGACTCGCTTACGTGTAACGGTAAAAGATATACATGCCGTTGCAGGAGAAAGTGAGTGGAAACAAAACGGAGCCCTTGGTTTAATCTTGAAAGATAAAGGGGTACAAGCTATTTATGGACCTAAAGCGGATGTTTTGAAATCCGACATTCAAGATTTGTTAGGAGCTTAACATAATGAAGCTATTAACGTTAAATTGCCACTCTTGGCAAGAGGAAAATCAGCTAGACAAGTTATCTTGTCTAGCTGAAGTAATTAAAAAAGAAAAATATGATGTCATTGCTTTACAGGAAGTAAGCCAAAAAGTAGACGCACCTTATGTATATGACTACATTCGCAGCGATAATTACGCTTGGCTTTTAGCAAAAGAACTGGGTAAGCAAGGTGAAGACTATCAATTGTTATGGGATTTATCTCATATAGGCTATGAAGTGTATGAAGAAGGAATTGCCATTTTAACGAAACACCCGATTATTGAAGAGCATTCATTTTTCGTGTCACAAACGTCAAATATTGACTACTGGAAAACGAGAAGAATTGTTGGAGCCACAATCGAATATGAAAAAGAGCTTCTTACGTTTTATTCTTGTCATCTTGGCTGGTGGGATGACGAGGAAGAGCCGTTCAAGCAGCAAGTTGATACACTGCTAGCTCATGTACACAAAGATAACCCATTTTTCCTACTTGGAGACTTTAATAATGACGCTCATAGCCGAAATGAAGGTTACGACTACCTGTTGAGCCAAGGCCTCTATGATACGTATACTCTATCGAATAAAAAAGATAGCGGTATTACAGTTAAAGGTAACATTGCTGGATGGGATGATAATGAACGGGCACTGCGCCTTGATTTAATTCTATCGAGTCATGCGCAGGATATTCAGTCATCAACTGTGGTGTTTAACGGCATACATTATCCTGTTGTTTCCGACCATTTTGGGGTAAGCGTTGAAGTGAAATAAGTGACATAAAGCGAACGAATAGCGTTCGCTTTTTTTCGTGTGATTATGATGATGTGGAAACCATCTTCTTTACTGCTTTATCTATCGTTTTAGAAGTGTCCGATAAACTTTCGCATTTTAAAAAGTAGGTGTGCTATAATATTGTGATGTTGGCGATATGCAACCCATTTTTGCATGTTTATCAATGAAATCGCTCAACTTAATAGTAAGATGATACATGTAAGCTCTATTTAAATGAACACCCGTTGTCATTATCATAAACTAATAAAGAAAAATAGGTGTGAAACAATCATGAAAATTTTGTTGATTTCAAATATGTATCCTTCGGAACAATTCCCGAGCTATGGTGTATTTGTTCAAAACACTGAAAAAATTTTAGTTCAACATGGTATTCAAGTTGATAAAATTGTCATGCAAAAAAAGACAAGCAAATTAAGCAAGCTTTTTAGCTATGCTTCTCATTATGCTAATGTCGTCTTGACGGGCTTGACAAAAAACTACGACTACCTTTACGTACATTATGCATCTCATAATGCTCTTCCGCTGCTGATTCTTAAAAAGCTAAAGAAGAATGTGAGGATTGTGACAAACGTTCATGGTTCAGACGTTGTACCTGAAGTACCTTCACAGGAAAAGTATCAGCCTAGAGTAAATGACTTATTGCAACATTCTACTAAAATTATTACTCCTTCTCCTTATTATAAAGGGCTCGTTGAAGAGAAATATAAGGTTCATAACCCAATCTATATTTTTCCAAGCGGAGGAGTGAATAAAGATCTGTTTCACCCTTATGCAGATAAAAGCAAAGCTTATCAAGAACTAAACTTGGACCCTACTATCCGTTATCTTGGATGTGTAAGCCGCATTGATGTGGGTAAAGGATGGGAATACTACCTGCAAGCAATTGCAAAAGCTGAACAACAAATGCCCACTTCTTACAAATACCTATACGTTGGAAGCGGAAAAGATGAAGCGGCATTTAAGGAAATGATCAAGACTCTGGGCCTAGAGGAAAAAGTCATCCATTTCCCTCTCCTTCCTCAGTCCTCTCTTGCTTACGTATATAATGCGATTGAAGCATTCGTGTTTCCGACCGTAAGAAAAGGAGAAAGTTTGGGCTTAGTCGGCCTCGAAGCTATGGCTTGCGGAGCACCCGTAATTGGGAGTCAGATTGGTGGTCTAAAAGATTACATTATAGACGGAAAGAATGGTCTATTCTTTGAGCCTAAAAATGTAGACGAACTAGCTTCACAGCTACAGGCTTTTATTAATCTTCCTGAAGATGTGAAACAGCAAATGTCTCAACAGGCGTTACAAACAGCAAACCGCTACACAGTAGATGTAATTGCTGAACAACTCCCAACAATTTTTTTTGATGAGGTGGAAAAATGAAAGTCGCAGTTTTAATTCCTTGTTATAACGAGGAAGTAACAATTGGAAAAGTAATTGACGATTTCAAACGCGAACTGCCTAGTGCAGATATTTATGTGTACGATAACAACTCAAAAGATCGCACAAGTGAAATTGCACTTGAGCACGGGGCAATCGTCAAAAAAGAATTCAAGCAAGGAAAAGGAAACGTTGTACGTTCGATGTTTCAAGAAATTGATGCAGATTGTTATGTCATGGTAGATGGGGATGATACGTATCCTGCAGAATTTGTTCATCAATTAATTGAGCCTATTAGAAATCGAGAAGCTAACATGGTCATTGGAGATCGTTTATCAAACGGAACGTATCTCGAAGAAAACAAACGTGCTTTCCATAATTTTGGTAACAACTTGGTACGTTCTTTAATTAATGGCCTGTACAAAAGTAACATTAAAGATATCATGACAGGTTATCGTGCTTACGATAAATTATTTGTAAAATCAATACCGGTGATGAGCCCAGGATTTGAAATTGAAACAGAGATGAGTCTTCACGCGTTAGATAAACGCTTCCGCCTCAAAGAAATCGCGATCGATTATCGCGATCGACCTGAAGGCAGCGAATCGAAACTTAATACGTTCTCTGATGGATTTAAAGTGTTACGAATGATTTTTACGTTATTTAAAGAGTACAAGCCGCTTCAGTTCTTCTCCATTTGGACAGTGTTGTTTATTGTCGCAGGATTAGCTGTTGGTGCTCCGGTACTTTATGAATTTTTTGATACAGGCTTTATTACCAAAGTACCGTCATCTATCTTAGCAACTGGATTGATGGTGTTAGGTGTTTTATCTTTCGTCTGTGGATTAATTCTAGATACAATTGCTTCATTAAATCGCAAGCAATATGAATTAGAACTAAATAAAAAAATTGAACAGATTGAACAAGTAGGAGAATAACAATGATGAAGAATAAAAAAAGTATTTTACTGCTTACAGTAACGGCTTTAATTATTCTTATCGGTTTAAGTATTGGTAATCCAGACGGTGTTCACTATCTTTCCCTTTTTGCTGCACTTGTATTTACCATCATAAGCTCTATTTTTATTTATAAAAATAGAGCTTATGCTTCATTTAAACCGCTAGAATGGCTATTGCTGATTGTTTTTTCGTTTATCGTACAGTTTTCATTTTTAGATAACTTACATATGACGAGCTCAACTATTTTTTCACTCGTTTTGTATGCCATCAGCCGTACTTTATTAGCAATGCTGCTGACGGCCGCTGTACTCAGCGCTATCAAACAGATAAACGATTTTCACTATACATTTGCATACCCAAAGCGTTACCTAGGAATTGTTGCGATTCTTATTTTAGCTGTTAGTCTATACTACTGGTTCGCCTTTTTCCCAGCGGCCATGACTCCCGATTCATTAGCACAGTGGAGACAGGCACATAACGGAGAATTTAACGATTGGCACCCTATTATGATTACGTGGCTCATTATGCTGCTGACAAAAATATGGGATAATCCAGGCATTGTAGCGTTCACACAAATTGTTGTTGTAGTGAGCATATACGCCTATACGTTTGACTTTTTCATTAAACGCAAAGCACATCCTGTTATGATTGGACTTTTAACAGCTATTATTGTCATTATTCCAAGCTTTTTAATCTTTTCAATTATTATTTGGAAAGACATTTTATACAGTGCTTTTCTGCTGTTTTTTACGGTGAACATTGCAAAAATTTATCTGTCAAAAGGTGCTTGGGTTAAAAGTAAAGCGAGCTTTTTCTTACTTTTACTTTCGGCATTTGGAGTAGCTTTCTTTAGACATAATGGTTTTCCTGTATTTGTTTTGACTTTCCTTTTAATGATCGTCTTGTTCAGAAAAAATTGGAAACCTCTTGTCACGATTTTCTTAGTCGTCTTTATTTTACAAAAGATTGTTACAGGCCCTGTGTTCACGTGGCTTGATGTAAAACCTTCAGATCCAAATGAAGCTTTGTCTATTCCAACTCAACAAATTGCAAATATCATTTCAAATGATGGGGAAATGTCAAAAGAAGAGCGCGAATATTTTAATAAAGTGCTTCCTATTGAATTGTGGAAAGAAAAGTATAATCCATACAAAAGTGATCCAATTAAATTCACGTGGAAATACTACGACCGCGAATTTATTTTTAATGATTTAGGTCTTTACTTTAAGAACTATGCTAGCATTGTTATCAAAAATCCTTATCTCGCAACGGAAGGCTTTCTCAAACAAACGGCTTTAGTATGGCAAATCAACCCTTTTAAAGATGGCTACACGGATACGTATGTAACCAACATTTATTACGGCAATGATTTAGGTCTTAAAAATAAAGTAATCGAGCCGTTTATTACACATACTGCTAATGCTTACTTAGCTATTTTTAAGCACCCTGTTTTTACATTCTTATGGAAACCAGCTTTTTATCACTGTGTCATTTTATTATTTTCATTAATGCTAGTGATTCGAAGAGGAATTACGTCACTCATTATCGTCATTCCGTGGGCTCTTAACACGCTTTCTGTTCTTGCAGCATTGCCGGCTCAAGATTTCCGATATTTATTAGCAAGCGTATTTGTGTCTTTCTTCTTTATTGGTCTTCCTTTTATCCGATTTGATCAGAAAGAAAGGGATGTGACCTCCTGATGGAGAGCAATTACAACAAAAAGCTAGGAATCACACTCATTATCGTGGCTTCCCTGTTTACAGCTGTTGGACAACTTTTTTGGAAGTTGTCCGAAGCTTCATTTAACTTAAATTTAATTATTGGTTTTTTTCTTTATGGATTAGGAGCGGTTTTTATGATTGCCGCTTTTAAATTTGAAAGAGTTTCCTTACTTCATCCATTTTTAAGCTTAGGATACGTAATCAGCATTGCTCTTGGTTTCTTTCTATTAAATGAAACCATTAGCCCTATGAAGCTGGTCGGTACTCTTATTATTATCGTAGGTGTAATTTTAGTAGGTGGTCAAGATGAATAGTATCCCGCTTTTACTTATTATGACTCTTTTAGGTTCAGTTGGAGCTGTCTTTTTCAAGTATATTTCTACGTATTTAAATGAAAAAAAGATAAAGCTAGCGCTTATTTGCTTTGTAGGTGGCGGCCTTTTTTACGGGGCGGCAGCTTTGCTTAATGTGTATGTTTTAACGCTGTTACCTTATTCTATTGTATTTCCGCTCACGTCTATTACGTATATTTGGACATTAACATTCGGTTACTTTTTAATTAAAGAAAAAGTTACAACAAAACAAGTTATCGGCTGTATTCTTTTAATTGTCGGATGCTTCTTTATTGCTAATAGTTGATGAGATAACTTGAAAAGGTAGGAGTTTCGCATGAAAAACTTAAAATTCGCGAGCATTTTACTGCTCATATCAACATTATTTTTGAAATTTTCTAGTATGATTCGTGATTTAGTTATTGCTAACTATTTCGGTACAAGTTATATTGTCGATTCATACAACGCAGCAATGATCATTCCAAACGCTTTTATTTTATTTATGTTAACGGGGATGAAGGATGCGTTTATTCCTAGTTATTTACGTTATGAAAAAGAAAATAAAGGAAAGGTTCATTTGACTAATATTGTTAAATCAACCTTTCTTATTTGTTTCATTATTTCGGTTCTCGGATCAATTGCCGCTTTCTTTTACTTTCCCGCTTCGTACTCTAATTTTTCCAAAGCAGCAATTGAACTAGGAATTTATACGGGCGTTATGTACTTTTTATCTCTTTCACTAGTTGGAGTGAATGCCGTATACGAAGGTGTATTTGATGCACGAAGTCAATATTCTTTCTCCGTGTTTTCTCAAACGGTTGTTGTACTATTTACGATTTTAAGTACAATCCTATTACATTCAATCATGGGCGGCTATGCAATTGCTCTTGGCTATTTTATAGGAACAATTGCTTCTTTCTTAATTAAAGTTGTCTATTTTAAACCGCAGCATCTGCTGTTATGGAAGCAAAAAATTGACCGTGATGAAGTAGTGGCTTTTTATAAAGTATTCATCCCTGTCGGTGTGACCATTATGGTCGGTCAAATTAATTTAACTGTAAACTTCTTCTTTGCTGGCTCCTTTGGTGAAGGTGTTATTTCATATTTAAATTACGCCTTCAGACTTGTAAGTATTCCCCAGGCAATATTCGGGGTTACGGTCGCAACTATTATTTATCCGCTGATTGCAAGAGCCATTTCTGAAAAAGATGAAGAACGCTTTAAATCAGGAATTGAAAAAGGGATTACGTTTATGCTGATGCTGCTGATTCCGACGATTGTTATTATGATCTTTTATATGAAAGACATTGTAATGATTGCTTATCAGCGCGGTGCATTTGACGCAAATTCGACGTTAAAAACAACAGATGTATCTTATTATTACCTAGGTTCAGTGTTTTTCTATTCGCTGCAAGCTGTTCTTGCAAAAGGATTTTATTCTCTTCAAAAAGGTTATCTTATTATGAGAGCAGGCTTATTATCCATTGTGTTAAACATCATCTTTAACATGATTTTCACTAAATTTATGGGATACCAAGGATTAGCACTTTCCATGTCAGTGGTTGCCTTTTTCTATACGGCCATCGTATTCGTTATGCTGGCAAAACAAATCAATCACTTCCATTACGGATATCTAGTGAAAGAAACAGGAAAAATTCTTTTAGCTTCCGTACCTGTTGCTATCCTCATGTTCTTCTTGAAGGACATCGCATTTTTGAATTCATTACATGTTATCTTACGATTTGGTATTGTCTGTCTTGCAGGTGGTTTAGTATACTTAATGTCGACGCTATTATGCAGAGTAGAAGGTGTTATGCTTTTAGTTAAAAGAAAACGTTAATTCACGTAAAACAGGAGAGTACTATATGAAGAACACATACTGGTTATTTTTTCTGTTCGTTGGTTTTATTTCAATTCAGCCAATTATTGATATGCTAACGACGTACATGGTTTTGAACATGGATAGTGGTCTCTCAATTGGGGTTGTTATTCGCTTTCTATATATGATTTTTGCAGGTGTCCTACTTTTAGTGTTTGCCAAACAATCAAAATGGGCTAGATATTCGATTATCTACCTTATTGTTTTTGCACTCTTTCTTGGACTCAATATCTACTTAAATCATCAATGGAAAGATCCTTATTATATTGGGCAAGAAATTAAATTTTTCAATAAGGTTGTTTATATGAACGTTACATTACTTGGAATGATTGTGATGTTTTCACATTATCGATCGTCTTTGGATGTAAAAAGAATACTGAGCAAAAACTTATTGACTGCTTCACTCATCATCAGTATTGTTTTTATCGGTACAATGCTAACAGGTACAGCACTAGAGAGTTATCAGTATAATAAAATTGGATTCAAAGGCTGGTTTTATGCAGCGAATGAGCTAGGGGCAACCATTGCTATTTTGCTTCCTCTCACACTGCTTTTAGCTTTAGATAAAGTACGTTCGTTTTCAAAAGCTTATTACTGGATTCCTTTTATCTTGTTAGCCGTTTCATCCATCATGCTTGGAACGAAAGTAGGCTTAGGTGCCGTTATTCTTTCTTTAGTTGTAGCAACAGTTGTCTTATTTGCAAAATTATTTACGAATAAACGCAGCTTAATTAAAGCCAACTTAGTAATCTCAATTCTGCTTTTAATTGTAACCGGAGCAACCACTCCGATTTCTCCAGCTTATAAAAACACATATACGCACATCGATATGTTAGAGGCTAAAAAAGAGAAAACAAAGCAAGAGAAGCCGGAAAAGAAAGAAAAAGAAAAGCCGGCTAAAAAGAAAAAACAAAAGAAATCAAATTTAGATGACAAAGATATTCAAAATCTGATTCTAAGCAGCCGTGAGCAATTTTTAGCTCATCATAAGGAAGAGTATGCAAAAGCACCTATTGCACGAAAAATGATAGGTATGGGCTTTTCTGGTGACTATACAAAACAGCTTCCGCCAAAGATGATTGAAATGGATTTTTATGATCTGTTTTTCTCTTTAGGTATTATCGGATTTTTACTATGGGTTCTTCCACTTATAGTAGTTGGTTTAACCGTGTTGCTTCGATTATTTAAAGAACCATCACAGCTTCTTGATGAAAGCTTTATGATGTACAGTACAGCAATTGTATTAGCTCTTGGAATTGCTTTTGTAGCTGGGCATGTCTTCACGGCACCAGCCGTTACTATCTATTTTGCAGCAGCTGCTGCTTATCTGTTCGTCATTCATTTTAAACAAAGACAAGCATAAAAAACAGGCCATTGAAGGCCTGTTTTTTTATCTTTTTAATGGCTGAAGGCTTAACACCGTATCACCCGCATTAACGTTTATTTCTTGATCATGAGCAAAAAAGCTCAGTGCCTTTCCTTGCTTGCTCACTGCTAGTAAAAGAGAATCATCGCTTTTCTCCTCAAGATATGTTTCATACGTATATTCATCCGTAATTTTTGTATTGTAAATCGTATATCCATGCTCCATTTTATGATGCAGAAACTCCCACGTAATTCCTTTCTTAAAAAGCATGCGTCCTCTTACTGTGTGCATAATTTCATCGACATCTTCTCTTGAATCTTCTTGGTCACGAATACTCAATTGAAAAACATTGTTTCGCCCCATATCTTGAAGAAAAGCAGTACAAACAAGCGCATTATATGCATCTAACTCAGTTGCAGCAATCACGTATTCATAAGGAGTTAAATCTAGATGATATTCCGTTTGCTCAGCTAGAACTTCTCCGTGATACACATCTACTTCCGCTCTGCGCGCAACTCTTAAGCGCTCCCACGAAGAATCAGCAACTAACACTGGATAGCCCAGCTGTTTTAACTTGGAAGCAAAGGCAACCGTAAAATCATTGCTTCCTACAAGCAAAATACCAGGTTCTTCCCCAATTGATAAATCAAGCTTCTTAGCTAGCCATGAAAGGGAAAAACCGTGTGCACAAACCGTAGCAAACACTAAAGCAAATGTCAGCGTTGTTAGAATGGAAGCATCTTTAAATCCTTCATCAATTAGTACTTTCGCAAAGTAGCTTGAGACCGTTAACGCTACAATGCCACGCGGGGCAATCCAGCCAATCAGTATTTTTTCTTTTATAGATAAATCTGTCCCTACCGTTGATAAAAAGATGGAGACAGGTCTGACAATAAACAGCATAAGTAAAACAAACAAAATAATATTCCAATGAAAAATTTCAGTAATGGTCTTCATCGTCAGTCCAGCCGTTAACATGATAAAAATAGTAGAAGTCAATAGAACCGAAATATTCTCTTTAAAATGTCGCATATCACTAATAGATGAAATATGCATATTAGCAAGGGTAATTCCCATCGCTGTTACTGCTAGAAGACCCGTTTCATGCTTAATTTCATCAGCTATCGTAAAGCAGGCAATAACAACAATAAATACGACCGGAGATTTTAAATACTCTGGAATATGCCCCTTTTGAAACATCCATCCTATTCCGCGGCCAAGAAGCCACCCTATTAAAACAGCAATGATAGAAGCTGCAAAGAAAAAGAGAATTGTTTTTCCACTCACTTCTCTCAGCACTAAAAATTGAACAATTTCAAACGAAAAAACGGCCAGCAGTGCACCAAATGGATCAACAATAATACCTTCCCATTTTAAAATCGCTGCTGGTTTTGGTTTTAATTTAGCTTGTCGTAAAAGAGGTAAAATCACGGTTGGACCCGTCACAATAAAAAGCCCTCCGATAACAATTGCCACCGCCCATGATAAATCCGCTATGTAATGAGCAGCTAAAGAGCCTAAAATCCAAGCTAGCATGGCTCCGAGCGTCACAATGCGAAACACGGGCTTTTCGATTCCCCTTACCTCTCTCATGTCTAAATTCAAGCTGCCTTCAAATAAAATAACAGCTACAGCAATCGACACAAAAGGATCAAAAAGCTGGGCAAACTGTGCTTTAGGATCAATTAAACCTAAAATAGGGCCTGTTAGCAGTCCGATAATTGACATCACGACAATTGCTGGTAACTTAAATCTCCAAGCCAGCCACTGAGATAGAACGCCTAGTCCCACTACGAGCGTGATATGTATAAGCATAGGTTCCATTGTATCTTCCTTCTCTCGTTCGCATAATGTGTATATATTTTCCCTAAAATAAACCGATGTTATACAGGAAGAAACAAACACTACCTTGTTTTACCACTTTTTCAAAAATGCTAAACGCATACTCTTTTCTTTGAATCCAAGCTGTTTTCTTTCATTCGACACATATTTTACTCATGTTTGTCGAATTTCACTTTATTATCAAATAATAAAAAGCCTTTAGCTTCTGCTAAAGGCTTTTTGCCGGATGATCCAATTCATATAGCTTTTGATAGTGACTGTTCGTCGCAAGCAATTCGTCATGCGTTCCTCGAATGGCTATCTTACCATCTTGCAAAAATAAGATTTCATCCATTTTTTCCATCCCAACTAAATTATGCGTAACCCATATTAAGGTTTTGTCTTGAAGAGTTTCAAAGATAGTGGATAACAAGCGCTTTTCAGTCATAGCATCCAACCCTGCAGTTGGCTCATCTAGCATAACAATTGGCGTATGCTGAAGCAGAACGCGTGCTAACGCAATCCGCTGACGTTCTCCTCCCGAGAAGCGCTGACCTGTTTCGAGCATCGGCGTTTGATATCCTTGGTGCAAACCTTCCACAAGGGAGTGCATATTCACTTGCTTCATGGCCTCAATTACTTCTTCTTTTGTGGCCTCTTCATTAGCTAGTAATAAATTGTTGGCTACGCTTGTATTAAATAAATAAGGATTTTGATTTAATACAGAGATGAGTTTTGGTACATCTTCACGAACTTCAGCAACAGACTGACCGTTTAGTTGAACTGTGCCTTCTGTAGGTGCTAAGG
Organism: Priestia sp. SRI_019; assembly: GCF_057586255.1. Taxonomy (NCBI): domain Bacteria; kingdom Bacillati; phylum Bacillota; class Bacilli; order Caryophanales; family Bacillaceae; genus Priestia; species Priestia sp. SRI_019. The sequence continues at coordinate 302,683 of NZ_JBYCZN010000004.1, forward strand.
AGCCTTGCAGCAACTTTAATAGAGTCGATTTTCCAGCTCCACTCTTGCCAAGAATCGCAATTTTTTTCCCTTGCTCGACTTGAAATGAAAGATCATGAATTACTGACTCCTCCTCATTACTATAGCGAAAACTTACATGCTCAACTTTTAATCTAACCGAATTCCATGAACCTTCATAAGGTAGAGAAAGAGTATGTTTTTTCTTTTCATTCACATCTTCCCAGTTCTTTTCCATTGCCTGTACTCTATTTAATGATTCTTCAAACTGAGGAATCTTTTCTACCGCATTAGCTACTGGCAGCAGCGCTTCAGATAAAGGAAATACTACTAAAATAAAAGCAGCAATAAACACACCTGCAAGCTCTTTATCTGCAAAAAGAGAAGCCCCAAACCAAATCATTGTGACAATTAAACCTGCTACAATAAGTTGTCCAAACAATTCTCGGTAATACGTCCATAGTTTAAGCTTGCGATCCATGCCGTCTAACTCATTTTCTGTTTTGTTATACGAATGAAAAAATGACTGCTGCTGACCGCTTAACACCCAATCAGCCACTCCTAAAAAGCCGTCTGTGACCTTGGCATATAACTGTGCTTTGCTTGATTTATATCGCTGATTGGCTGCCTTCATATGCCAAAGGGAAAAAAGCGGCATCACTACTACTAATAAAAATAAATAGATGGCAATCAAACATGCAAACTTTAGGCTAAAGAATCCTAAAGCTACAATCGAAATAACATATAAAATAACAGCTGAAATTGTTGGAAGAATGGTACGCAAGAACAAGCCTTGTAAACTTTCAATATCTTCCGCGAGAACGCCTAAAACATCTCCTGTTTGATAGCGAGATGTAGCAATTAACGGTTCAATCAAACGATAAAGACGTGTACGCATTTTAGCCAAAATACGAAGAATAAAATCGTGACTGACAAGACGCTCCGCATAACGGAATGAGGCTCGGCTTAAACCAAATGTACGCACAAGTACAATTGGAACATACACCAATAAAATCGTTTCTGGCCGTAAGGAAGAAGCTGAAATCAAATAACCTGACGTGAACATTAGCGCGCAAGCAGAACCAATCGTTAACATGCTTAGTAATAAGATAGAAAAGATACGATATTTATATGTTTTAAAGTAGGGCCATATCCAACTTTTATATTTCATCATATCTCCTCCTCTTCATGTAAAAATTGATAGTAAGCTCCTTTTTTTTGAATCAGTTCTTGATGATTACCGATTTCTGCAACCTTTCCGTCCTCTATTACAACAATGAGATCCATGTCTTTCATCCAATGCAGACGGTGCGTAGCTAAAATAAATAACTTCTCTTGGAACATCGTTAAAATATCTTGCTTTAATTCATATTCCGTTTCAATATCGACTTGTGCCGTTGGTTCGTCAAGCATAACAATAGGACGGTCGCTTAGAAATGCCCTTGCTAGAGCAATCCTTTGAGCTTGGCCGCCGCTAAGCTGCCGTCCCCCATCCCCTATCATTTCATTTTCCTTCTTAGGCATCTGTTGAACCGTTGATAAAAGTCCTGCTTTCGTTAAAGCATCTTGATAATCATATGAGCCGCCTCTGTCTTGATAAAATTCAATATTTTCTTTTACTGTTCCATTAAAAATAAATGGGTGCTGAGGAATATACGTAATCTGCTTTTGCCAAGCATCTGAGCGTAAATCAATTGGCACGCCGTTTACTTCAGCAGAACCTTCTGTAGATTGTACAAAGCCGCTGAGTATATCAATAAGCGTCGATTTTCCAGCTCCGCTTTTTCCGATGATTCCAATTTTCTTTATTCCTTTAACATGCAGTGACACATCTTCAAGAGAAGGCGGCTGCTCTTTGTCATATTTGACAGTAATATGACGTAATTGAAGTTCACTGCTTTCAGTCCAACTAGGAACAGCTTCTTTTTTAGCAGACGGTTTTTCAGCCCGCTTCACAATCTTAAGTAATGCATCTCCGGATTCTTTTCCGTCTAATGTTGCATGGTAATCGTTTCCGACTTCTCGTATCGGCAGGAAATATTCAGGCGCCAGCAATAAAATCATAAGTGCAGGTTCTAATGTCATAGACCCGTTCACCAGCCGCAAACCAAGCATAACAGCCACGATGGCTACAGATAACATCGTAAAGAAATCTAAAGCAAACGTAGATAAAAAAGCAATTCGGAGCGTTCCCATTGTCGCTTTTCGATAACGGTCACTGACTCTTTCAATCGTTTCAGCATGTTTCTTACTTTTCCCGAGAAATGTTAAAGTTTCTAACCCTCGAAGCGAATCTACAAAGTGGTTGGACAACACGTGATATGTCTCCCATTGGCTATCTATTTTTTTTTGTGCAGCCAATCCAAGCAAAATCATAAATAAAATTAAAATTGGCATGGTCACAAGTAAAATAATGCCTGAAAGCCGATCATGGTACCAGACGAAAGCAAGCACTAGCCAAGGTGTAACGCTAATGGCGGCCAATTTAGGCAAAAACAGCTCGAGATAAGCGCGAAGCTTCTGTAGGCCTGTGGTGATGAGCGTCACCAAGTTTCCTGTTCCTTCATCTTTGGTAAAACGCGGTCCTAATGAAAAAATGCTTTGCATGACTATCAAACGAAGTTCCTGCGTCGTTTTGACTCCAAATTGATATGCTGTTTTTTTTACTATAAAACTTACGATCTGACGAATCATAAAGGCAGACAAAAACAATCCGATTGCTTTTGTCTGCGAAGTTAAACTTTCACCATGAAAAAGAGCGGTAATTACTTCGGCGAGCCACTTAGCTTGAAAAATAATGGCTACACTTTGAATAGTAATAAGCCCTATTAACACGGCAAGAACCATTTTTATTCCGTTGTAAACCATTAAATTTCTACCCATTAATACTCCATATGCTCCTTATGATCTACACGTTTTCTGAAAACGTAGTAGCTCCAAATTTGATAACCTAACACAAAAGGCAGTAATGCAATAGCAGCGTAAGACATAATTTTTAAGGAATAATTCCCTGATGCTGCATTATGAATCGTTAAACTATAGCTTTCATTGATTGAACTAACCAAAACGGTTGGAAACAATCCTGCAAATATAGAGGAAATTGATAGAATTAAAATTAAGCCAGACATAGCAAATGCCCATCCATCTTTTTTACGTGTAAGGAAAAATCCTGCTAGTAAATACACGAAAATACCGATGAAAAATGTATATAGCATCAAGCGGCTATGATTACTGAATAAATCTGTTTCAAAAAACGTCATGCCTGAAAAGATAAGAAGTAATAAGGCATTTATAGGCAAAAGCTTCATAGCGACCTTACGTGAACGATCTCTAATATCGTCCATCGTACGGATCGTGGCAAAAATAAGTCCGTGCCATAAGCAAAGCATTGTTAACGTAACGCCGCCTGTGATGGTATATAGATTAACAATATCCGAAAAGCCGGCATTCATTTGCATGTTGCGCTCAACAGGCAGTCCTTTCATTAGCGCTGAAAATAAGATACCAAAAATGAGCGGTGGAAAAAGACTTCCAAAGAAGATAACCCAATCCCATGCATTTTTCCACGCTTGTTTTTCAACTTTCCCTCGAAATTCAAATGCTACACCGCGGCCAATAAGCGAAAGCAAAAGAAGAACAAAAAGAACATATGACCCGCTTAATAGCGTTGCATACCAGTTTGGAAAAGCGGCAAACATAGCACCGATTGCTGAAATTAGCCAAACTTCATTTGCATCCCAAAAAGGACCGATTGTATTAATAAAAGCTCGTCGCTCTAAGTCGTTTCTTCCTAAAAAACGAGACACCATTCCAATCCCAAAATCAAAGCCTTCTAAAAAGATAAAACCAACAAACAGAATGGATACTAGTAAATACCAGAATTCATTAAGAGAAAACATTGTATCCCTCCTTTGTAAACGGATCAGTTGATGTTACTTTTGTATGTGCTTCATGATCGTGATCTGGACCTTTTTTAATTTCTTTAACGAACAAGAACACCATAATCACAGCTAAAATTAAATAAAAGAACGAAAACGAGATAATAGAAAACAGCAATTCACCTGCTGTTACACCAGGAGACACGGCATCTTCCGTTTTCATATAGCCAAATACAACCCAAGGCTGACGGCCAATCTCTGTCATAATCCAACCTGCTGAGCTTCCAAGGAACGGAAAGGCAATGGCAATCGTCATAATACGTAAAAATAGTTTGCTTTCTTGAAGTTTTTTACGAGAAAGCAAGTACGTGCCCCAAATGCCTAATGCACATAATACGCCACCTAGACCAGCCATAATGCGGAAACTCCAAAATGTTGTCCGAACGGGTGGAATATAATTCCCTGCTCCATATTTCGCCGTATACTGCTCCTGCAGCTCATTCATCCCAGGAACGGAACCTGAAAATTTCCCGTATGATAAGAAGCTTAATAAATAAGGTATTTTGATTTCGCCCGTATTTTTCTTTTCATCGGGGTGAATATTTGCTGTTACCGTCCAAGCGCCTGGACTTCCGCTGTTTTCCCATAATCCTTCACTTGCGGCCATTTTCATGGGCTGTGTTTTAACTAAGTATCCAGCCTGTTCATGACCAGATAACGCAATTCCTACACCTGAAACTAACCCTACAATAATGGCAACTTGAAATGATTTTTTGGCAAAAGCCAAATGTTTTTTCTTTAAGAGCATAATGGCGCTGACACCCGTGATAAAAAAGGCGCCTGTTGCAAACGAACCTAAAATGGTATGAGGGAATTCAACCCACAGCTGACCGTTTGTTAACAATTTAAAGAAGTCATTCATTTCTAAACGTCCATTATTCAGCTCCATTCCAACCGGATGCTGCATAAAAGAATTAGCCGTTAAAATAAAGAACGCTGAAAAAATAGTACCTAGACTAACAAGCCAAATACATAGACAGTGCAGCCATTTAGGCAAACGATCCCACCCGAAAATCCACAGTCCAAGGAAAGTGGACTCCATAAAAAACGCTAGCAGTGCTTCAATAGCAAGCGGCGCACCGAATACATCTCCTACAAACCGTGAGTACTCTGACCAGTTCATGCCAAACTGAAATTCTTGTAAAATACCTGTTACGACTCCGACAGCAAAGTTAATCAGGAATAAGTGTCCCCAAAACTTTGCCATCTTTTTATACTGTTCATCTTTTTTTACTACGTACATCGTTTCCATGATCGCTACTAAAAAGACAAGACCGATAGATAGCGGTACAAAGATAAAATGAAACAGCGTCGTTGATGCAAATTGAATACGCGATAGTATAACTGTATCCATCTTCTTTCTCCTTTCATATATAAGAACATTCATCATTTCCATAGATACTTTGCTCATTTCTGAGTATCTTTTACTTACATTGTGAAATATTGAGCATAATAATTCGAGAGATATGCTCAGTGTTTCACATACATATGTAATATCTCTCTTTCTATTTACATAGTATAGTCTATTTTTTTAGCTGTGCACGTACATTTTTTGAACGTTTTTAGACTAAAACGTGACTTTCTTGTGACAAAAAAAGTGAAGGTTCTGTTTATTTTTTTCATAAAAAAAGCACGCTCTGATTTGAGCTTGCTTCTCTACGGTCGATATTTTGCTTTGGCATTTAATTTAGATTGACGAATGATTTGGTTGATGACTTCAGAAAACACAATACCAATGGCAATTGAACCTGAAATCATAAAGGCTTTCGCTGCAAGACTAATCGCTTCATTATAATTATTTTCTACAAAGTTACGCATGGCATCGTATGCTGTTCCTCCTGGAACTAGCGGAATAATACCTGCTACGGTGAAAATAATGATCGGCGTTCGGTAAATTTTTGCGTAAATTTGACTAATAATAGCAATAAAGAAGGCCGATGCAACTGTGCTTGGAATTTCATCTACGCCATAGAACGTTAGCAAATAGTAAATGAGCCAGCCAATCATTCCGACAAAGCCACTTTTTAATAATGATTCACGTGGAACATTAAAAATGATCCCAAATGCTGCTGAAGCAATAAAACTTGTAATTATCTGCTCTACGATATGCATATGATGCCTCCCTTCTATAGAAGCGTAAATACAATGGCAATACCTGCACCGATAGCGAATGCCGTCAGAAACGCTTCTGCTCCTTTTGATAATCCAGACAGTAAATGTCCCGCCATTAAATCTCGCACTGCATTGGTAATGGATAAGCCAGGAACGAGAGGCATAACGGATCCAATAATAATTTTATCAATTTGCGTGCCTAGTCCTGAAGCGACTAAGAGAGCTGATAAAAGTCCAATAACTAACGAAGCGGTAAACTCAGCAAAAAAGCGAATCGGAATAAGACGGTGGAAATACACCACGGTTAAAAATCCGAGACCTCCTGAAAACATGGCTGGAATAAAGTCCGTCCATAAACCTTGAAACATGATTAAAAAGCATCCGCTAGAAATGGATGCAGCTGCAAGTTGAACCCATAGTGGAAAAGCTACGTTCGTTGCTTCAATTTCTTGTAGCATTTCATACGCTTCCTCCAAGGAAATGTTTCCTTGACTGATTGTTCTTGAGACGCTATTTACCATGGTTACTTTTTTTAAATCGGTCGTTCGTTCGGAAATACGAATTAACTTCGTTTTCGTCGGTTCTTTCGTTTCAAGTGAAAACATAATCCCTGTTGGCGTCACATAGCTGTGGGATTTTTTTATACCGTAAGACGCTGCAATCCGCATCATTGTGTCTTCTACTCGATATGTTTCTGCTCCGCTTTCTAACATAATTTTACCTGCTAGTAAGCTAACGTCCATAATTTCATATTTATCTAATTTTTGTTGTGTCATCAAATCGCTCCAAACATATTAAAGCTTGGTTTTTTCCCCTACAGCATACAGTGTATAAGAAAGAGGGAAGTGGACGCAATGGTTAATGCAAAAAAGTGTGGACTTTTTGTCTCACACTTTCAGGAATAGTATATACATTCCTTATCAATTCATACGTTTTGTGGTCTCACGCTCTACTAATACAGGTGCCATTTTATACTGTATCTGATCTATTTCTTGCTGATCCTGAATTTGCTGAAGTAAGAGGTTTACTGCTTTTTCAGCCATTTTTTCCATCGGTTGACGGATAGTTGTTAGTGGAGGATGCGCTTCACTAGCTTCTGTAATATCATCAAACCCTATAACAGACAAATCTGCTGGAACGTGAAGCCCGTTTTGCCACGCACAGTGTATCACTTTCAGAGCGATGTAATCCGTAGCACAAATAAGCGCAGTTGGAGGATCTGGATGATGAGCTAGCTCATTTATAAACTGATATAGTTCATCTGAGTCATTCATATCTTCTTTCACAAACTTTGCGTTTGCTGACGGTACATACTGATAAAAAAGAGACAGACGGTGCTCGACTCCGCTTACAGCTTTTCCAACGAACCCTATATTCTTATGACCAAGGTCCGTTAAGTGAGCAACAGCTAATTGCATTCCCACCGCATCATCTACATGTACAATCGGCCAAAGTGCAGAAGAGGCGTCACCTGTAAGAGAAACGTAAGGCGTTTGATATTGTTTTAATACATCTACAAACGGATGCTGAGCAGCTACATAGTCTAATAAAATGACCCCATCAAACCAATGATTCATCATAACATTTAATTGACGCTCAGCCGTTGTTTCTTCGTAATCCGTGTGTCCAATAAGAACGTCCATCCCTCGACTTTGGACTTGTTGCTGTACCTTTTTTAATAGTTCAATTAGAAACGGATCTTTTAAATCTCTAATCAATATGCCGATAATCCCTGTTTTTTGGGCCCGCAGAGCTGCCGCAAATGGATTCGTCTGATACCCTAAATGAGCTGCTGCTTTTAGTACTTTTTGTTTAGTTGTTTCACTAATTTTAATTTTACCGTCTTTATTATTGAAGATTCTTGATACCGTAGCTAATGAAACACCCGCTTCTTTTGCTACTTCTGTAATCGTGACTTTTTTTCTCCCCATTCGTACCGACTCCCATTTCCTTTTAGTCTATCGACCAAGTAAACATTTTTCTTTATTATACTACTAGAAGCCGGCACCACTGAAAACTACCTTCCCTACTTTTCACTAAACAGCCACTTTAACACATCTTGAATTTTTTGATCCCAATATGCCCAGTCGTGACTTCCTTTTCCTTCTTCATATGTAAAACAAATAGGCTCTTGCTTACAGCGCTCGGAAAAACGTTTATTTTCCTGATATAAAAAATCTTCTGTTCCACAGCATTGATAAATACGCGGAGTCACTTCTCCATATCGCCGGCGATTTTCAAGCAGCCAGAAAAGATCATCCTCAGGTCTAATAACAGGCGGCATGCCAAAAATCAAAGGATAATCTAAGAACTGCACTTCTTCACGTCCTCCAAGCCCTTCAACGTCCATCACTCCTGATAAACTGGCAGCTGCAGAAAATTGATGTGGTTTGCGAAACGCCCATTTTAAAGCGCCGTATCCTCCCATAGAAAGGCCAGCTACAAAATTATCTTCTCTTTTTTCCGATAACGGAAAGAATGATCTAGCCAATTGAGGAAGTTCTTCTGTTACAAACGTCCAATACTTCTTTCCATAAGCCATATCTCTATAAAAGCTGCGATCTACATTTGGCATTACAACTGCAAGTCCTAATTCTGATGCGTAGCGTTCAATCGATGTTCTTCTCATCCATATCGTATGATCATCAGAAAGACCGTGTAATAAATAGAGCGTAGGGTGCTTCTCACTTCTTGTATTGGTTTGTAAACCAATTTGAGATTTTGTTTGCTGCGGTATCAAAACGTTCATTGAAGTACTTATTTGCAATACTTCTGAAAAAAAATCACATTGCATAAACGCCATATTTCTCTTCCCCCTATTTTTTCTTCCCTATTGGTTGATAACAAAACGTACATAATTCATATAAAAGTTGAAAAATAGTTTGATTATTTATAATTTTTAGTTTAACATAAAAACATCTTTTATGAAAACGTTTTACGTATAACGTTTTTTTAATTGAAATAGTGACGGTGATTCAAAGGAGGAATTTATATGGGGATAGTAAAAGTAACTTCTGACGAGTATAAGGAGCAAAAAGGAGATCTATTTTTCGTGATTTTCATTTCATGTGCAGCTGCTTTTGGAGGGTTGCTTTACGGCTATGACACAGCCGTCATTTCAGGAGCTATTGGGTTGATGAAAGTACATTTTAATCTCAGTCCAACGATGGTAGGTTTTGTTGTATCTAGTCTGCTGCTCGGTGGTGCCGTTGGGGTACTTGCTTCGGGAAAACTGAGTGATCGATTCGGTAGAAAAAGCATCTTACTTTTAGCAGCTTCTTTATTTGTCGTGTCCGCAATTATGCAAGCGCTATCTTCATCCATCTCTTTTGTGATTATTTCTCGAATTATTGGAGGACTAGGCATTGGTATGGCTTCTGTTCTTTCTATTACCTATATTTCTGAAATAGCCCCTCCGCACATGCGTGGCCGCTTAGGCTCTCTATACCAATTTGCTGTTGCCGTTGGGATTGTTTCTGTCTATTTTGTAAATGACTACATTTTATCTATTGGGGAAGACGCTTGGCAGAATTCCACGGGATGGCGCTACATTATCGGTGCTTCTGGCATTCCAGCTCTTTTATTTCTTCTTATTCTTTCTCCTGTTCCTGAAAGTCCGAGGTGGCTGGTAAAAGCAAACCGCACTTTAGAAGCTATGGACATTTTAATTAAAATCAATGGTACACACATTGCACGCCAAGAGCTGTATCATATTGAGCAATCGTTAAAAGAAAATCAACCGGCTTCTCTTTCGCTTTTTAAAGAGGCCTGTCTTCGAAAAGCGCTGCTTATTGGTATTCTACTTGCAGCCTTTCAACAGCTTGTCGGAATTAATGCCATTATTTATTACGCCCCGCAAGTTTTTGAAGCAGCTGGAGCTAGAGGAGATTTATCGCTCCTTGTTACGTCTATGATTGGTGTGGCTGCCTTTTTAGGCGTTCTTTGTTCCATGTGGCTTATCGACCGGATTGGCCGCAAAGCTTTATTGCTTATTGGCACGGCTGGTATGGCCGTTACGCAGCTTCTCGTTTCCTTTGGGTTTCATTCTCAAGGTACTGAAGGGTTGACTACTAGTTTACTTATTGTTTTTTATTTATTTCTTTTTAATATTTCTATGGGACCGGTTGTATGGGTTGTGATTTCTGAAATTTTTCCTAATCACGCGAGAGGCTATGCAATGTCTATTTCTACGTTTTTCTTGTGGATAGCTAATTGGTTTGTATCTCAGTTTTTCCCTATCCTTTGGAACAAAGCTGGAGGATCTTTTACATTTTTATTCTTTATGGTTATGTGTCTCGCTTCATTTTTGTTTATATGGAAGTGGGTTCCGGAAACAAAAGGAAAGTCACTTGAAGAAATTGAACATATGTGGAAGTAAAAGAAGAGGTTGGGATATAACCAAATGAATCCCATCTAAAGACGAACAAATGGGATTCATGAGCTAAACGGCTTATGACACCGTAGTTGATTTCCGTGCAAGACTTCGCTTTCCGCGGACGGCCGCTGAGCCTCCTCGTCGCTTTCGCTCCTGCGGGGTCTCATCTGTTCCGCTTTTCCCGCAGGATTCTTCGTCTCGCCCTCCCATCAACTACTAGAAGAATTTAAATAGATGAAAACTATGTTCACCCTAACAAAAAACGAACCACTAATCAAAAATTTTGATCAATGGTTCGTTTTTACTTTGTCTAAAATACTTTCGTCCCAGCCTCTTCTTTTTTATCGAATTTGTCCATCTCCGTAAATAATATATTTTAGCGTTGTTAATTCTTTTAATCCCATCGGTCCACGCGCATGAAGCTTTTGTGTACTAATTCCGATTTCTGCCCCGAAACCAAACTCTTCTCCGTCCGTAAACCTCGTTGAAGCATTTACATAAACAGCGGCTGAATTAACGCGCTGTAAAAAACACTGAGCATGAGCATAATTTGTTGTTACAATCGCTTCAGAGTGATGTGAACTGTGAACATTAATATGGGAAATCGCTTCATCGATATCATCTACGATTTTAACCGCCATGATGAAATCCAGATATTCTTTCTTCCAATCCTCATTCGCTGCTGGAACAAGATCTGGAACGATTGTTAGCGCACGTTCATCACCTCGTACTTCTACATCTTTCTCTCGTAGCGCTTGAACAATAATCGGCAAAAATTCATGAGCCGCTCGTTCATGAATAATCAGCTTTTCGGCTGAGTTACACACGGCTGGACGAGATGTTTTTGCATTAATGACAATATTGGCCGCCATGTCACGGTCATATTCTTCATCAACATAAATGTGGCAGTTCCCGGTTCCTGTCTCAATAACAGGAACGGTTGCATTTTTTACCACCGCTTCAATTAAACCAGCACCGCCTCGAGGAATTAACACATCGATATATTCATTTAGTTTCATTAACTCCAGTGCTGTTTCTCTCGACGTATCTTCGATAAGCTGTACGCTATGCTCAGGCAATCCTGCACTTGCCGCAGCTTGAGATAATACAGAAACAATCGCTTGATTCGAATAAAACGCCTCGCTGCCTCCGCGCAAAATAACTGCATTTCCTGCTTTTAAGCATAAGCCTGCTGCATCACACGTAACGTTTGGACGCGCTTCATAAATAATTCCTATGACACCAATAGGTACACGCTGCTGTCCAATTTGTAAGCCATTTGGTCGCTTCGCCATAGACAGCACTTCTCCGACTGGATCCGAAAGCGCAGCTACTTGGCGCAGGCCGTCTGCCATTCCGTGAATTCGCTCTTCATTTAAAGATAGGCGATCTAACATCGCTTTTGACGTGCCTTTTTGAACGGCTTTTTCTACGTCTAATTCATTTGCTTTTAAAATCGCTTCTTGTTGATCCAATAAAGCAGCCGCCATTTTATAAAGTGCCTGCTGTTTTTGTTCGCTCGTTACATTTCCTAAGAAATAAGAGGCTTCTTTTGCCTGCTTTCCTTTAAACTGCAATTCACTCATTTCATTACTCCTTCAGCTTGTTTTAAGAATAACGTTCCAATTTCTTGGCCTTCAATAATATCTCGCAAAATACTTGGTTCTTTACCATTTGCTAGGATTAAGCTTACGCCTGCACTTGTAGCTGTTTTAGCAGCGGTAAGCTTTGTGACCATTCCGCCTGTTCCAACATCCGTTCCGCTATCTCCAGCAAAATTCTCAAGCTCCGGTGTGATGCCATCTATTACTTTCATTAACTTAGAGTTAGGGTTTTTTGTGGGGTCTGAATCAAAGAAACCGTCAATGTCAGATAAAATAACGAGTAAGTCTGCGTGAATCAAAACCGAAACAATGGCAGATAAATTATCGTTATCGCCGAAGCGCACGATGTTTTCAATCTCATCGATGGCAACCGTATCGTTTTCATTCACAATAGGAATCACTTTATCTTCAATTAATTTTTCAAACGTGTTTACAACGTTATTGCGCACATGTTCATCTTCGATTACATCCTTCGTTAACAGTACTTGACCGACGATGTGGCTGTACTCACCAAAGAATTTACTATAGATATGCATAAGCTCACACTGCCCGACAGAGGCTGCTGCTTGTTTTTCTCGAATAGAAGTTGGCTTTTCTTTTAACTTTAGTTTTTTTACTCCTACTTGAACAGCACCTGATGTAACAAGCACAACTTCTTTTCCTGCATTCATTAAATCAGATAACACACGTGCTAGTTTTTCAATGCGTGCTAAGTTAATATCTCCGTTATCATAGGTCAACGTAGATGTCCCTACTTTGACTACGATACGCTTGCTATTTTGTAACTCTTGACGATGGTTCACTCTTTTCATCTCCCTAACTAAAAACACCTAAATGCGTACTAATTTTTTTAAAAATTATAGCAGAGATTATGCGAAAAGTCTTATAGTTTTTCAAAGGGAATTTGAACTTTCTAATTTTTTAAATAATTAAGGGAAAAACTGGTGATAAAAGCGCTTTCTTCTTTTATAATGAAAGTTGTAAGGGGAACACACAATTACATAACGTTGTGTAGTAGTACAAACATCAGACAACTAAGGGATAGGGGGATTTGTAATGAATGCGGTTACGATTGTTATTGGATCTATCTGTATTTTAATGATTGCGTATCGGCTATATGGAACATTCATGGCTGTTAAGGTCTTGAAACTAAACGATTCGCAAAAAACGCCAGCACATGAACTTGAAGATGGGAAAGATTATGTGCCAACCAACCGATGGGTAACATTTGGTCATCACTTTGCAGCTATTGCAGCTGCAGGTCCGCTTGTTGGACCTATTTTAGCAGCTCAGTTTGGCTATTTGCCCGGCCTGCTCTGGCTTTTAATAGGAGCTGTAATCGGAGGAGCCGTTCACGATGCAGTTGTGTTATTTGCATCTATGCGCCAAAAAGGCCAGTCGCTTTCCGAAGTGGCTAAAAAAGAGCTAGGACCCGTCGCTGGTTTTTGTACAGGTTTAGCTATGCTTTTTATCATTACCATCACAATGGCCGGTTTATCTATGGTCGTGCTACATGCACTTGAGAAAAATCCTTGGGGTACATTCGCTGTTGGAATTACGATTCCGATCGCAATGGGTGTGGGTATTTACCACAAAAAAACCGGTAATTTAAAAGCGGCTTCTACCGTCGGCTTCATTTTAATTTTAATCGCCGTATTTAGCGGTCCTTATATTCAAGGAACAGCTTTAGGAGATTTTTTAACGTTAGATATTAAAACACTTTCAATTATTCTTCCCGTTTATGCATTTTTCGCAGCGGCCTTGCCCGTTTGGCTGCTTTTAGCACCTCGAGATTATTTAAGCAGCTTTATGAAAATTGGTGTCTTTATCGCACTGATCGTAGGCGTGTTTTTCGTAAACCCAGCAATTCCATTTCCTGCAGTTACTGAATTTATTCACGGAGGCGGCCCTATTTTAGCAGGACCTGTGTGGCCGTTCATTTCCATTACGATCGCCTGCGGTGCTATTTCCGGCTTCCATGCATTTGTTGGTTCAGGAACAACTCCTAAGATGATCGACCGTTGGAGTGACATTAAAGTTGTAGGCTTCGGCGCGATGTTAGTCGAATGCTTAGTAGGAATTATGGCGTTAATTGCCGCAACAGCTTTACATCCTGGAGACTATTTTGCAATCAACTCTACACCTGAAGTGTTCAAAACGCTCGGCATGAACGTGACAGCTCTTCCTCAGCTTAGCCAAGAGATTGGTCTAAACTTAGAAGGCCGTACAGGCGGCGCTGTTACACTGGCCGTAGGAATGACATATATCTTCACAGAAATTCCTTGGTTCAGCCACCTGTCTTCTTACTTTTTCCAATTCGTCATTATGTTTGAAGCAGTGTTTATTTTAACTGCTATCGACGCGGGTACACGCGTTTCCCGTTATTTAATTCAAGACTTTTTCGGTGAATTTTATAAGCCATTGAAGCGAGTAGACTGGCTTCCGGGGTCCATTTTTGCAAGCGCCCTAGCCTGTTTTATGTGGGGGTACTTATTGTTCTCAGGAGATATTGGCTCAGTTTGGGCGCTGTTCGGCGTATCGAATCAGTTAATGGCCTCTATTGGTTTAATTATTGGAGCAACCGTTATTCTTAGAATTGCAGATAAACGCTCCTATATGCTTACTTGCCTTATTCCACTAGCCTACCTTTACGTAACGGTTAACTACGCAGGTTATTGGATGGTTAAGAATGTCTATTTAAATGAAGCTGCGGCAGGTTACAGCATATTAAATGCGACTCTTTCAATCATCATGCTTATACTCGGTCTCATTATTATGATTGCTGCGATCCAAAAATGGACGCAGCTTTGGCGCACGCCTCAGGCTGAACTGGCAGCGAAAGCAAACTTATCACAAAATATATAAAAAGAACACGCTTGCTTATATAAGCAAGCGTGTTTTTGATATGGTAATAGCCGGTCAAAATAATTGCACACCAGGCATTTTTATTATTAAACTAAATATACTATACAGAAAATTTTTTAAATAGTTCGTACACTTCACATGTTATATACCCCATTGACTACATCTCAAAATCAACACTTCAAATTATAATAATTATAATTTAGTATTGATTTTTTATTTAAAAATGTTATTATTATTTCTAACATAATAAAATTCAAATAAGAGGTGGTTCTAAGATGACAACAAACAAGAATAACCTAACGACTAGTTGGGGAGCTCCGGTTGGAGATAATCAAAATTCAATGACCGCTGGTTCACGCGGACCTACTTTAATTCAAGATGTTCACCTTTTAGAGAAATTAGCCCATTTTAACCGAGAACGAGTTCCTGAACGCGTCGTACACGCAAAAGGCGCCGGTGCCCACGGCTATTTTGAAGTGACAAATGATGTTTCAGGCTATACAAAAGCAGCTTTCCTTTCTGAAGTAGGAAAACGAACACCTCTATTTGCTCGCTTTTCAACAGTAGCTGGTGAAAACGGCTCAGCAGATACCGTTCGCGACCCTCGCGGATTTGCTGTTAAATTTTATACAGAAGAAGGAAACTACGACTTAGTCGGAAATAATACACCTGTATTTTTCATCCGAGATGCGATTAAATTTCCTGACTTTATTCATACACAAAAACGCGATCCACGCACACATTTAAAAAACCCGACGGCCGTTTGGGATTTCTGGTCTTTATCTCCTGAATCTTTGCATCAAGTTTCTATTTTAATGTCTGACCGCGGTATCCCCGCAACTTTACGCCATATGCATGGATTTGGCAGCCACACATTTAAATGGGTTAATGCCGAAGGAGATGGCGTTTGGGTAAAATATCACTTTAAAACAGAGCAAGGTGTAAAAAATCTGTCTCCAGACGTAGCTGCAAAGTTAGCTGGTGAAAATCCAGATTATCATACTGAAGATTTATTTAATGCCATTGAAAAAGGCGATTTCCCTTCATGGAAGCTGTACGTTCAGATTATGCCATTAGAAGATGCTGATACGTATCGCTTTGATCCGTTTGACGTAACAAAGGTTTGGTCACAAAAAGACTACCCGTTAATTGAAGTAGGTCGCATGGTCTTGGACCGCAATCCAGAAAATTATTTTGCCGAAGTGGAGCAAGCTACATTCTCACCTGGAACGCTTGTGCCGGGAATTGACGTATCGCCTGATAAAATGCTGCAAGGCCGACTATTTGCATACAGCGATGCACATCGCTACCGCGTGGGTGCTAACCATCAGGCGCTACCGATTAACCGTCCGCGCAATGAAGTAAATAACTATCAGCGTGACGGCCAAATGCGCTTTGACGATAACGGCGGCCGTTCTGTTTATTATGAGCCAAACAGCTTTGGCGGCCCAACAGAATCACAGGAAAACAAACAAGCAGCATACCCTGTTTCAGGCGTTGCCGATAGTGTTGCATATGATCATAACGACCATTACACGCAAGCAGGTGACTTATACCGCCTTCTAAGCGAAGACGAGCGTACGCGACTCGTTGCAAACATCGTTGAAGCTATGAAGCCTGTAGAAAAAGAAGAGATTAAACTGCGTCAAATTCAGCACTTCTACAAAGCGGATCCAGAGTATGGAACACGCGTTGCAGATGGTTTAGGATTATCTGTTCCGCAGCAAGTAAAATAAATTTATCCGTTTTCTAAATGAGAAAAATAAAGGTGTTTTTCTCATTGTAGATTATCGTTTATTATCAATTAGTTTAACATTTTATCACTAAATAAGTATCCATATTTTATGGATACTTATTTAAATTCTTGTAAAAAGAGGAAGGGATGAAGAAATGATTGGACCAGAAATAAGATGTAATCAGTGTGATAGAGAAATAAAAGTACTAAAGCACAGTACGCTTTGCGGTTGCGGAATAAAATTACGAACGCTAAAAAAAGAGAAGCAACCAGCATAATGAGGTTGCTTCTCTTTTTTTACTAGATATGCTGTTTATATTCACTCACATTAAAGAGTAATCGTTACTTTAAATAAATCTCCGTCAATTTCAATATTCAGTTCTCCTCCGTGCAAATCAATAATTGACTTAGCAATAGCTAACCCAAGTCCGGAGCCATCGGTTTGTCTTGAAGTATCCCCTCTTTTAAATCGTTCAAACAGCTCATCTGCCTGCTCATTTAATTCATATTTACTTACATTTTTAAATGTTAGTTTCACTTGTTCGTTTATTTCTTGAACAGAAATATAGACACGCGTTTGTTCAAGTGAATATTTCAATATATTCTCTATCAAATTGTCAAATACTCTCCATAATTTTTGACCATCTACAGTAGCAAATATCGGCTTTTCGAGAGATTGAATACGAAATTGCAGAGTTGAATCTTCAATTGCTTCATTATATTCAGCTAAAGCCTGATGAAGAAGCTGGTTAATATCAATTTTGTCTTTATGCAATTCTACATTTCCACTTGCCATTTTTGACACTTCAAATAAATCATCAATAAGTGTCTGTAAACGTTTTGATTTACGGTCAATAATTTCAACGTAAGCATGTTGTTCGTCCGAAGTAAGATCTTGCGACTTTAGCAACGCTGTATATGTCATAATAGAAGTCAATGGTGTTCTTAAATCGTGACTGACGTTGGTAATTAACTCTGTTTTCAAGCGTTCACTTTTCACTTGAACATGCTGAGATGTTTGAATCTGCTGCTGGATATGATTTATGTTTAGCGCTGCTTGAGTCAAAGCTGATTTTCCTTTGATAGGTAACGGCTCTTTCCACTCGGCTGTGGCAATTTGATCAATTGAGATAATAATTTTATTCAAATAATTAACTCGTAGCATAAGCAGTATCAAAGTAACCACTCCTACAACACTGCCTATAGCTAAGTACAGTATGGATACTTGTTCTGCAAACATAGATCCACTAGTCAATAGAGTTGCAACAGCAAACACGGCAAACACTAAAAGCAGCACTACAACCATTATATGCATGCCAATATGTCTGATAATAAAAATAGATTGAAGAAAATAAATTACTTGATAAACACACGCTCTTTTATATTCTTCTTTTATATCATCTATTGTGCGCATACGCTGAAACAGTAGAAATACTTGAAGTGCCCATAGGGAAATAGCTATAGATATTGCTATCATATAAAAGAAGAACGTAGCAACATGCTTATATGATTCTAATAAAGAAGCAGGATAGCCGTTCAGAACTAGACTTAATGTAAAAAATGAGTATAAAAGAAAAACAATTATACAAATATCTAAAGGTATTTTTTTATAAACCCTCTGTACTGCAGTTTGTCTTGTTATTTCTTTTAAATGTCCAGTTATTGTTTTTTTATAAATAAAGTAACCTATTAACAGAGCTAGTATCCCTGAAAATGCATACACGAGAAACGCTACATTTTGATGATGATAATAGTTATATTCATCAAATAAAGGACTAATGAAGGTTTCTTTTTCAGGAACAGCAATTATACCCGTAAACTTCTGCTTTAAATACCGGGTTGGGATCTCTGAGTCTACCTCACTGCTTAACGATGAATTTTTATATTCATCTGCTTGGAACACCAGTGGTGATTGAGCTGAATAAGTATGTTTATACAATATATTTTTCTGTTTTACTAATTGATTAACATCTTCTTTGCCTGCGTTTTGGATGTTCGTATATATTTTGTTTGTGTTCCTATCTTTTAAATAATACATGATGTCTTTTTTATATTGAGATAATATTTTTTGTCGATAAAAAGCTTCATCATATAGTTTCTTCATTTCGAGTTTTTTGTTTTTCATTATTTCTTCTCGAACGAATTGATCATCTTGAAACTTTTTTTGAATGTTTTTAACTTCTAGATCCTGCTGCTTTACATAGGCAGCTTCAACGTTTTTGCTCTTTGCCTGCTTAGCGTCTTCTATTTTTTCTTCATATTTATCGTGCACGTTTTTTATTTATTCTGTTAATGTTCCTTCCGTATATCGATACGACTCAATCTCTTCTTCTGTTATCTTATTTGCATTAACGGTATTCTTATCTTTTTGTGTCAATTCTAAAAGGTAGAGATCATTTGTAAAACGACTTATTTGCTTTTTGAAGTCTTCTGATTTTACATAGCTGCTTTTTTGTAAATAGTTTGTTTTTAATAGATTATGCACGTTACTAATTGAAGAAATAGTTGCTCCTAAACCAAATAAAAACAAGATAATCCCTATAGCTGAAATGACGCTACTTTTCCATTTTGTATCCAAGTCCCCACACAACCTTTACATATCTCGGATTTTTTGGTTCAATCTCAATTTTTTCTCTTATTTTTCTAATGTGTACCGCTACTGTATTTTCTGCGTTGTAGCCTGGTTCATTCCATACGCGTTCATAAATATCATGTATGGAAAAAACTCTCCCTGCATTTTTCATTAATAACTCTACAATTTTATACTCAATGGGAGTCAGCTTAATGAATACCCCGTCAAGAGTGACGGACTTAGCCTCAATATCAAGTACGAGACCTCGGATATCAATCGTCTTTGTTTCCTCATATGTACCTAATGTCACATATCTTCTTAACTGTGATTTAACTCTCGCTATCAGTTCTAATGGATTAAAAGGCTTTGTCACATAATCATCTGCTCCTACCTGCAGACCGAGTACTTTATCTGCATCTTCGCTTTTAGCGCTCAGCATAATAATCGGGATATTTTTCTGTTCTCGGATTTTAAACGTCGTTGAAATGCCGTCTTGCCTTGGCATCATAATATCAAGAATAATTAAGTGAACTTTTTCTTTATTTAGTATCTCTATGGCTTCGATTCCATCTTTGGCCGTAAAGACTTTAATGCCTTCATTTTTCAAATAAATAGCAATGCCCTTACGGATTTCTTGCTCATCGTCTACGACTAAAACCACATATTCGTTCATTAATTTCTCACACTCCTTTCAAAAGTATATCATGGGTCATTTCGTCTATGGATTTTATTGTAAACTGCATTTCTTAAGAAAAAGGAAGGGGAAATCTTAAGATTTTCTTAAGCTTCATATGTTGAAAAAGGTTTAAAGAATAGGGATAACAGGAACGTTAAAAGAAAAAATATAATCAATTCCTCATTTGATTCTAAAGAACTATCCGTGAGCGATTATATCTTTTTATTTAAAAGGAGGATGATTTAACTTGGAACGGAATCATACAATTATGCAATTTTTCGAATGGCATGTGCCGGCTGATGGCGAGCATTGGCAACGCCTTAAAGAGCTCGCTCCTCAACTAAAAGAACAAGGAATTGATTCCGTGTGGATTCCCCCGGTTACAAAAGGTGTTTCATCAGAGGATAACGGCTACGGCGTTTACGACTTATATGATCTTGGCGAATTTGATCAAAAAGGAACCGTTCGTACAAAGTATGGAACCAAGCAAGAGCTGCATGAAGCGATTGATGCCTGTCATAATCATGGAATTAATGTCTATGTGGATATTGTAATGAACCATAAAGCTGCAGCAGATGAAAAAGAAACGTTCCACGTCATTGAAGTGGACCCCATGAACCGAACAGAAGAAATTTCTGAACCTTTTGAAATTGAAGGGTGGACAAAGTTTACATTTGAAGGGCGCGGCGATCAATATTCTTCTTTCAAATGGAACTTTAATCATTTTAACGGCACTGATTACGATGATAAAAATGGAAAAGAAGGCGTTTTTCGTATTGCCGGGGAGAACAAAAGCTGGAACGAAAATGTGGATCAAGAGTTTGGCAACTACGATTATTTAATGTTTGCGAATATTGATTACGATCATCCTGAAGTTCGAGAAGAAATGATCAAATGGGGAAAATGGTTAGCAGACACCCTGCAGTGCGACGGTTATCGATTAGACGCCATTAAACATATTAACCACGATTTTATTAAAGAATTTGCCCACGAATTGTCCTCTTCTCAAGAAAAGCCCTTTTATTTTGTGGGAGAGTTTTGGAATCCAGAGTTAACAGCCTGTCAGGAATTCCTAGACGTGATTGATTATCAAATCGATTTGTTTGACGTATCGCTGCACTATAAACTGCATGAAGCCTCTCAGCAAGGAAGAGATTTTGATTTAACCACGATTTTTGATGATACATTAGTCAAGACTCACCCGTTGAATGTTGTCACATTTGTAGATAACCATGACTCTCAGCCAAATGAATCTTTAGAATCTTGGGTAGAAGATTGGTTCAAACAAAGTGCTTACGCTCTAATTTTACTTCGTGAAGACGGCTATCCTTGTGTGTTTTACGGAGACTATTTTGGAATAGGCGGAGAGCACCCAATTGAGGGAAAAGAAAAAGATATTTCCGCTCTCTTGCATGTACGCTATGACAAAGCATACGGCCAGCAAGACGATTATTTCGATCACCCGAATACCATTGGATGGGTAAGGCATGGTGTAGAGGAATTTGAGAAGTCTGGATGCGCTGTGGTGATGTCAAACGGCGAAGATGGCGAAAAGAGAATGTTCGTCGGCGAACACCGAAGTGGACAAACGTGGATTGACTTCACAAACAACCGAGAGGACCAAATCGTGATTGAAGAAGATGGCTACGGACAGTTCCCTGTAAATGGCGGCTCTGTATCCGTTTGGGCTGAAGCATAAAAAAACAGTGGCCTGCGCCACTGTTTTTTTACCATAGACCTAGCAGTTTCCACCACAAGCCGCCAATTCCAATCCAAATGATAATATGAATAATTGAAATTAAAAAGCCGAGCGACCACCATTTTTGCTGCGTTACATATCCACTACCGAAGAACACCGGTGCCGGTCCACTTCCGTAGTGAGTTAAACAGCCAAATAAATTGCTAAAGAACGCTAAAATTAATGCTGACAGTAACGGAGGCGCACCAGCGGCCACGATGACAGATAAAAATGCTGCGTACATAGCGCTGACGTGAGCCGTGTTACTTGCAAAAAAGTAGTGAGAATAAAAATACGCAATAGCTAGTACAATCAACGCCGTCATCCAAGACATATGGCTAACAGTGCCTTTCATCAGATCACTGAACCAAGGAATCATGCCTAGATCATTTAAGAAAGTTGCCATCATAACCAAAACAGCAAACCAGACTAATGTATCCCATGCTCCCTGTTCTTTTTTGATGTCCGACCAGCTTAACACTTGCGTTAAAAGAAGCGCACATAGACCAATAAAAGCAGTTGTTGTTGCATTAATATTTAAATTAGCGCCAAAAATCCACAGCACAAGAAGAAGTAAAAATACGCCAATCATGTACCATTCTTCTTTCTTTAGCGGACCCATTTCATTTAGTTTTTTTGCTGCAATTTCAGATGCTTCCGGCGTTTCTTTTAATTCTGGCGGATACAGCTTATAAATAACGAGTGGAATAACAATTAAACTAATAATTCCAGGTACGATTGCAGCCGCTGCCCAGCCAACCCATGAAATAGTCTTGCCTGTAATTTGTTCCGTCATTTTAACAGCAAGAGGATTGGCCGCCATTGCTGTTACGAACATAGCGGATGTGATCATATCTCCTTGAAACGATACTTTTGTTAAGAAAGCGCCGACTCTGCGCTCCGTACCGTCTCCAGTTCTCGATCCGTATGTTTCGGATAAAGAACGAATGATGGGAAGAATAATTCCTCCAGCTCGTGCTGTATTAGACGGCATTGCAGGTGATAAAAGCAAGTCACTTACGATAAGAGAATACGATAGTCCCAACGTCTTTTTACCGAACAAACGAACGAAGATATAGGCAACCCTTGTTCCTAGACCAGTCTTAATAAAACCTCTAGAAATAAAGAATGCAATAACGATTAACCAAATCGTCGTATTTTGAAAACCGCTGAGCGATTGTTCAAGTGTTAATGTATTAGTTAATACAATAATGGTTAAAGATAAAATAGCTACACTGCCTAATGGCAATGGTTTAATGATAAGCCCTACGATAGTAGCCACAAAAATAGCGAATAAGTGCCAAGCCTTCAAATCAAGTCCGGGCGGAGGTGTAATAAACCATAAAACAAGTCCGATTGCCAGACAAATTAATAAAGGAATAAATTTCACTTCGCCGGCAGGCTTTTTTGTTGTTTCAGCCATAATCTTTCTCCTTTCATGTTTTTTAATAATAGTAGTATGCTCTTTCTACTTCACACCCAATACTTATCCCATTTAAAATAAAATAATTGTAAAAATACGTTTCGTAAGGATGATATTGTAAAATTGTGAAGTGTTGAGCATAATTCCTTTATTATTTTATCATATATATTGACAATATTTATCTCTTACCTTCATTTTATTCCCTTCAAAATAGCTTGTAAGCGTTATTTTATCAAAAATAAATAAACTGCATGAGTTCATCATGCAGCCTTGCATTTAGTGATTTACTTTTTGAATAAACACCACTTTTAAATAATTACCTGACTTAAATTCTTTTATTGTTTTAAAATCAGCTGGAAGAGCGAACTGCTCCATCATTTTGTAACGTTCACCTTTTTCATTAAAAGCTTTTTCAATAAACGAATGGAATTTTTTCATATCAAAATTGCTTGCATTCGTAGATGCCACAATGACACCGTTTGGCTTTGTAAGAGCAATAGCTTCTTTTAATAAATCTTTGTAGTCTTTTGCCGCGCTGAACGTATGCTTTTTCGACTTGGCAAAGCTCGGCGGATCTAGCACCACAAGATCGAAGGTCATGTTCTTTTTGACCGCATATTTAAAATACTTGAAAACATCTTCTACGATAATGTCCTGTGCTTCGTGATCAATTCCATTTACACTAAATTGCTCAATTGTTTTTGCCAAGCTGCGATTGGCTAAATCGACACTTGTTGTTTTCGCAGCTCCTCCAAGAGCGGCCGCCACTGAAAATGCACCTGTATACGAAAACATATTTAGCACGGTCTTTCCTTTTGCATATTTATCTCGAATCGTTTTACGGACGTCTCGCTGATCTAAAAAGACTCCCACCATCGCTCCGTCATTTAAGTAAACGGCAAAACGAATACCATTTTCTTTTACAATAAGAGGGAACTCACCTTTATCCCCTGCTACAAAATCATCTTCTTCAATATATTGCCCTTTTACGTTAAAACGTTTTTTCTGGTACAGCCCTTTAAAATTAGGCGCAGACTTTAAGGCTTCAATGACGTATTCTTTAAATCGATAAATTCCTTCACTATACCAACTCATGACGTAATATCCGTCATAATAATCAATAATTAAGCCGCCGATTCCGTCACCTTCACTATTAAATACGCGAAAAGCAGTTGTGTCTTCAGACGCATAAAAATCATGACGTGATGAAATAGCTTGCTGAATTTTTCTGGCAAAAAACGCCGCGTCAATTTGCTCATTTTTCTTTTTCGAAAGAATCCATCCATAGCCTTTATTTTGCTTTCCATAATAGCCTTTGGCTAAAAATTGATTCTTCGGAGTGAATAAGTTAATAATAACGCCTTCTTCTTGCAGTTTATGACCATCAACAAGCGCATCTTTTTCAATGAGTGGATAACCCTTGTTCACTTTTTTAATAAAAGCTTCTTTGGCTATAACTTGTACTTCTTTTCTCATGTGTACACCCTATCTATTTAATTTATTTCATTCTAGTTCTATCCATTTTACAACAATAATCTACATTTATCTTAACATAGATAAACAGCTCCGTTTCTAGTTATAAATAGAAAAGCAGAAGATGCCTTGAAGCACCCTCTGCTTGATATGAATGAAAAATGAAATGTATTAAGATAAAAAATTATGAGCACTCTTATCCCGTATAAGCATTGAACTGAGTGACATTTTTTTCTGCTAAAATACCTTTCACTTTTGCTGTACGAGCCAAAGTGCTTTTTGTCGCCTTTAGCTATGTGTTTATTGTAAGAGCGGAACATGAATTCACTGTGAAGCCCAGCTGAATACTATCTGAACAAATTCTAAAAGATAGCTGAATAACTTCTAGTTAAACTTGTCATATAAATGTTCAACGTTCTTAACAACAGCTCAACAAATCCAGCTCTTCTCTTTATATTTCCTCAACAACCAAATGATTTAATAAGTGTATGAATACGATTCGGAGGTTATCAACCATGAAAAAACGAGTATCTTTTGGACTATCTCTCACCCTCTTAGCTTCTAGCGCCGCTTCTGCTTTTGCAGCAGAGCATCATCCAATTCAACATCCAAAACAAATCAAAAGCGTCGAGTTTCAGCCAATGAAAGCACCTACTACGATTGAAAATATGATTAAAACGTATACAGAGGCATCTGTAAAAGTAACGTATAAAGATGGAAGCGTTGAAAAAACGCCGCTTAACTATAACCAGCTCTTTCTTTCAAAAGATAAAATTGTCGATAATAAAGGGGAATTAATCGCCGCAGGTACACCGATCGATGCAAACGGGGATCCGATTATTGACCGAAGCGTTCCTGATAAGCCATCACCTTACGTATCAGATGCACCGGATTCAAACAGCTTTATCACCATCAACGGTAAGTCTTATATTATTTCACATTATGAATATGAATCTGTTAATAATGCTGGAAAAGAGATTTCCGGTCTTCCTGCTTCAATGACGCTTACACAAGTTGACCGAGATGATAAAACAGGAAAACTAACCGTCAACCATGCTAAAAAAATTGATTTTTCTAATGTAAATGGTTTGTGGACGCCGTGTAATGGCTCTACAACGGATTGGGGTACTCACCTTGGGTCAGAAGAATACGAGCCTGATGCACGTGCTTTTGAAGATCCTTCATCCAGCTCTTATAAAGACGTCACGAACTTCGCTAAGCTTTATTTCGGCGACACGTCAAAAGCAAATCCTTACTACTACGGCTGGATTCCAGAAATTTCAGTGGATGAAAGCGGCCATGCATCCGTCGTAAAACATTACAGCACAGGCCGTTTTTCACACGAAATGATGCAGGTACTTCCAGATAACAAAACCGCTCTTTTTGGAGACGATGGGTCTAATACCATGATGTTTATGTATGTAGCCGATAAGGAGAAAGACTTCTCAGCAGGAACTCTTTATGCGGCAAAGTTTAAACAAACGAGCACAGAAAATGGAGGTAAAGGCGACCTTCAGTGGATTAAGCTTGGTCATGCAACAGACAATGAAGTGAAAACAATAATCGACAAAGGCACAAAATTTAGTGATATTTTTGAAACAGCTGACCAGCCTACAAAAGGATTTACAGCTGTGAAAACCGCTGCAAGTAACAAAGTTGAATACCTAAGAGTAAAGCCTGGCATGGAAAAAGCAGCTGCCTTTTTAGAATCACGCCGATACGGTGCAATTTTAGGTGCAACATCTGAATTCAACAAGATGGAAGGACTAACGGTTAACAAAAAAGACAAAAAAGCGTATATGGCTATTTCTTACCAAAATAGTGCCATGCTAAAAGAATCTGGCGCTGTACAAGATGATATCCAGCTTCCAAAATTAGAGTCTGGTGTGACCTACCAGCTGAACTTAGGATCGCATCAAAAAGACCAAGCAAACGGCAAGATTAACAGCCGCTACGTTCCTGCAAGCATGGAAGGGCTACTGATTGGACAAGACCTAGAAAAAGCAGATGCATACGGTAATACAGCCGACCCAAATAAAATTGCCAACCCTGATAACCTTACGTATTCAAATGACTTAAATACACTGTTTATCGGAGAAGACAGCTCACTGCATACAAACAACTTCGTATGGGCTTATCATGTAAAAACTAAAAAATTATCACGCATCCTTTCAGTTCCAGTGGGAGCAGAAGCAACAGGACTTCGTGCAGTAGAAAACATTAAAAACTCTCGCTACGTATTAAGCAACTATCAGCACCCGGGCGAGGACATCAGCGACAAAAATATTACCGCTGTTGATAAAGAAGAGCTAGCTAATGCACTGAAAGAAAGCATTGGCATTCAAGAAACAGGTGGTGTAGGATAGATACATTTCTGGACTGCCTTCTAAGGACGGTGCTCCTTACAAAAAGCATTAATACGTAATGAAGCCACGTCTGTTGTACAGTTACAGACGTGGTTTTTTATATAGTCGAAGTTATTTATAAAATCGTTTATCGTAATCATAATTATGGTGAATACTTTATAATATCCTTGGAGAAAGTGCCTACACACAAACCAAATACTTTAGGATATTTATTCGCAGGTATCCGTTACATGCCTTCAGGCTCGCTTTTAATTGCTTACACTCCACTAATATTAGATATAAAATTTGTTTCAATAGGTATTTCCAGCAAAACAAAATCACTCGTTCCCTTGCACTTTTCCTCCCATACCATTAAAGTATATATTGGTTGAAGTTTATACTGACATTCAACCTGATAAAAGAAATTACACTTTTTAATTTTGGGAATACGTTTTCTCTAAAAGAAAGGGTTTAGATATAAGATGAAAGATAATTTTTGGCATGAGTTGCCGCGTCCGTTTTTTATTTTGGCACCGATGGAAGCTGTGACGGATGTCGTTTTTCGCCATGTTGTGACCGAAGCAGCACGACCTGACGTATTTTTTACAGAGTTTACGAATACGGAAAGCTACTGCCATCCGAAAGGGAAAGATAGCGTAAAAGGACGTTTGACGTTTACAGATGATGAACAGCCAATCGTTGCGCACATTTGGGGAGACAAGCCTGAATACTTCCGTCAAATGAGTATCGGCATGGCCGAAATGGGTTTTCGCGGCATTGATATTAATATGGGCTGTCCTGTACAGAATGTTGCAGGAAACGGAAAAGGTTCTGGTCTGATTCGCCGTCCAGATACTGCGGCTGAGATTATCCAGGCAGCTAAAGCTGGAGGACTTCCAGTAAGCGTAAAGACTCGTCTTGGCTATACGCAAGTTGATGAGTGGTACGACTGGCTGAAGCATATTTTAGAACAGGATATCGTGAACCTTTCTATTCACCTTCGTACAAAAAAAGAAATGAGCGATGTTGACGCGCACTGGGAGTTAATTCCGGAGATCAAGAAGCTTCGTGACGAAATTGCCCCTCATACGCTACTAACAATTAACGGGGATATTCCTGACCGCCAGAAAGGTCTTGAACTTGCGGAGAAGTACGGCATTGATGGAATCATGATTGGACGCGGAATTTTCCATAATCCGTTTGCGTTTGAAAAAGAAAAGAAAGAGCACACAAGCGAAGAGCTATTAGAACTTCTTCGCCTGCAGTTAGATCTTCATGATAAGTATTCTGAAGAGTTAGAGCCGCGCCCTTTCAAACCGCTTCGACGCTTTTTCAAAATTTACGTTCGCGGATTCCGCGGTGCAAGTGAATTAAGAAATCTACTCATGAGCACGGAAACAACTGACGAAGTGCGTGCGTTGCTTGATGAGTTTAAAGACAGAGCTGGAGTGAAAGAAGACGAAGGTTTTTCTGTTTCTTAAATAAGATCTCGCTTGCTTAAACTCAATTGTTCTACCATTTTATCGGAGAGAAGAACTTCTTGTTCTTTTTTATAGAGGTGTGCTATTTATCCACATATGATAAAAGCTGAGGCAGAAGGTTTTACATTTCCTTCTGCCTCAGCTTTTAATAAAAAAATATCCACACGTTCTATTTATGATAAGGTTCATTTCGAATAATACGAAAAGCTCGGTAAATCTGTTCTACTAATACTAGGCGCATAAGCTGATGAGGAAACGTCATCTTTGAAAAAGAAAGGGCTGCGTTTGAGCGTTTCATTACTTCGCTGCTTAAACCAAGCGACCCACCGATAACAAACGCTATTTTGCTTTTTCCGTAGGTAGCTAATGAATCAATTTCTTTTGCGAGTTCCTCGGAAGATTTTTGTTTTCCGTTAATAGCTAATGCGATCACGTGAGTATCGTCTGAGATTTTCGCTAAGATGCGCTCTCCTTCTTTTTGTTTCACCTGTTCCATTTCAGATTCACTTAAGTTTTCTGGCGCTTTTTCATCTGCAAGCTCAATAATTTCTACTTTTGCATAGCTTGATAAACGCTTTAAATATTCTTGAATGCCTTGTTTTAAGTATTTTTCTTTTAGCTTTCCAATGGTTATAATAGAGATATTCACAGGCTATTCTCCTCTCCTTTATCTCTTATCCACAGATATTATCCACATATCCACATGCTATATCCACATTTTGTATAAGAATATTAGTTCCCTACTACATATACAGCTTCATTGTCACAATATTCACAGCTTTTTTTGTCGGTAGAATTTTCTATTTTTTCAAAAACCGGTGCTAGCTCAATCTCATCTACCATTACATCCAGCGCTAGTTCTGTATGTTCTAAACAGCAATATATCTTCATGTATTTATCTTCCTTTCTCTATTCTTTTCAGTAAAAAACCACAGGAGTTTATCCCCTGTGGATAACTTTTCTTTTACTTCATTTGACGTGTTAATTTTACTTCTGTGGATTTCTTTTTGCCGTCCCGATAGAACGTTACGTTCATTTTATCGCCAATTTCTTTTTCAATGTAGAGGTGTTTGCGAAGTGTCGCAATGTCCCTTACTTTGCTGTGATCTAACTCAACAATCACATCATATTCCTTTAATCCAGCTTTAGCAGCTGGCGAACCTTGCTCGACTTTTAGAACAGCGACTCCGTTTACTACATCATGCGGTAACTTAAGGGTTTCTTTTAAATGATATCCTGATACCTCACTTAATGATAGTGTACTAACTCCAAGATACGGACGTCTGACTTCACCATATCGTTCTAAGTCATTAATAATGGGTCTAGCCATGTTAATTGGAATCGCAAGACCAATGCCTTCTACTGCTTCTTGAGCAATTTTCATGGAATTAATACCGATTAATTCACCATCAATATTAACAAGAGCACCCCCGCTATTACCAGGGTTAATGGCGGCATCTGTTTGAATAACTTCTGATTGCCAATCAGGATTTCCATCGCCATTCAAATCTTGAGGAATGACACGGTTAACCCCTGAGACAACTCCTTGTGTAACGGAGCCGGAAAATTGAAGGCCCAGCGGGTTTCCGATAGCAATCACTGGTTCACCAGCTTTAAGCTTATCAGAATTTCCGAAGGTAGCCACTTTTGTCACGTGGCCTGCGTCAATTTCAAGAACTGCTAAGTCCATTAAATCATCGCTGCCAAGAATTTTAGCCGATACCCTTGTACCGTTACTGAAGCTCACTTCAATTTCGTTAGCGCCTTTAATGACATGATAGTTTGTCACAATATAAGCTTTATTGCCTTGCTTTTTGTAAATAACACCTGAGCCCGTCCCGGCATCAGTTCGTTCATCATTCCAAAAGCTTTCAGAGTTCTGGATGTTTACAACTCCTACAACTGCTGCATTGGCTTCAGAAACGGCTTTTGTGACGGCCGTGGTGACGTCAAGAGATACTGATTTTTGAATGGTCGACCCTGTTTGTTCATCTCCATTTTCATCATCCATCCATCCGTATGGCAAAATCCCATTCCTCACCAAGGCTGGCATAAGAAGCAGTACAATAAGTGCACCTATAATAGCTCCAATCAGAGCAGAAGCGAAATATCCTCTGCGGCGTTTAGGCGGCCGACTATTTGGCTCTTGGCCTTCATCATAATGTTCCACACTATCACCGAACCCTTCATTTATCATCGTGAATGTCTGCATTCACGTACTAAATGAAGTTATTTTTCGCTTCCTTTCTAGAGACTATACATAAACAATATCAGTTGGTCTTTTTGGATCTGTATCACATAGGAGAATATTGTCCTCTACATTGATGTCTTTTTGTTGTAACACTTGCGCAACAGACATGCGAGCAATTTCCTTCATGTTATTGTCTTGACTCAAATGCGCTAAGTAAATGCGTTTGGTTTGATCTCCAATCACATCTGCCATTGCAAGAGCCGCATCTTCATTTGATACGTGTCCGACGTCGCTTAAAATTCGTCTTTTAATGCTCCAAGGGTAGCGCCCCATTCTCAGCATTTCAACGTCATGATTGCTTTCAAATACGTACATATCGCTATTTTTAATCGTACCTTTCATGCGGTCACTTACATAGCCGGTATCCGTAATAAGGGTTAATTTTTTAGACCCTTGATGAAAGACATAAAACATAGGCTCTGCAGCATCATGCGAAACGCCAAAAGACTCCACTTCCAATTGACCAAACGATTTCGTTTGGCCAATTTCAAAGTGAAACTTCTGTTCCGTATCAATGTTGCCGATTAAGCCATCCATTGCGTTCCACGTTTTTTCATTTGCAAAAATAGGGAGCTTATATTTACGTGCCAGAACACCTAGTCCTTTAATATGGTCACTATGTTCGTGAGTCACTAAAATTCCTGATAAATCCGGGATATTGCGATTTACTTGTTGAAATAGAGCTTCCATTTGTTTTCCGCTCAGCCCTGCATCAACTAGTAAGGAATGTTCTCCATCACTTACTAAAATCGCATTTCCTGTGCTCCCACTCGCTAGCACGCTGAAATGCAGGCTCATTTATCTCACTCCAAATACTTATTTATTTCCTTTTTTAATAATCTGCCCTTCAAAGGCATTTACAAAATAACTCGTATCTCCATTTACAACAATGTGCCAAGTTGGTGCTAAAACTTGAGAATTTAATAGCGGCAGATCAAACGTATAGTACCCAAACTCTACTTTTGTTACAGAATCTTTCTTTTTCAATTCACCCTTCAAAAACAAATTTTCTAATGCTTTTAAAGGCGTTAAAACATCCTGCTCATCATCTAACGTTTTCACAGAACCTAGCATTGTTTGTTCATAAGAAATAATTTCACCTTTATCATTTAAATGAGCAATAATCATGCCATTTTCATTATCAAAGATTTTATGCTTCTTATATTTTTGAAAGAATGTAACTGTTTTTTTCTCTTTGTCAACATTCCATAGCTCATAATCCTTACCTGAGATCACATACCGTTTTAGAAATTGACTTAGCTTTGCTTCGGGACTTTTTTCAGGTACTGAAAAAGGTTTGTCTAATACGCTTCGAATTGTTTTTTCCTCAAGCAGCGTTGCTTTTTGTTCTTTTAACTTTTTTAAATCTTCTTCTTTAAATAACTTACTTTTAGCATTTAACGACGAAGCTTCCTTCACATCTACAGGTAAATGTTTATACTCAATGCCTTCACTCGTCAATTGTTCTTCAACGCTCGACTCTACAAATAGAGAGTACTGATCTTCTTGATGAGTTTTAAAAATCTGATAGCCTAAGTAAATATTAAGAATCAAGAAAGTGAAAATAAAGATGGTTTTTGTTCTATTCCAATCCATCGTTATCGCCTCCTTCGGTCGGCGGTGCAATTCGATACCACTTGCTATTATAATAATAGAACCAAGAAGGAACGAGTTTGACAGAATTAGAATTAAACTCAACCGTCTTTTCACCGGTTTTCGGCTGCTGTGAGACTTCTTCTAGCTGATAGCCTATTGAAATGTCTTTTAACAGATTCGAGTCAAAGTTTTGGTGTTTTTCAATTAATTGAATCACTTTTTGAGATGACTGCAGCTTTTCTATACTGGAATCCTGTACTCTTACAAAACGATAAAGAGGACGACGGTAATTTAAAATCTCCGCATTTCCCC
This sequence comes from Priestia sp. SRI_019, assembly GCF_057586255.1. Lineage (NCBI taxonomy): Bacteria > Bacillati > Bacillota > Bacilli > Caryophanales > Bacillaceae > Priestia > Priestia sp. SRI_019. The sequence goes on from NZ_JBYCZN010000004.1 coordinate 335,176, forward strand.
ATCTCTGATATATTTCAGTCATTCCCTGATTGCTGTACACGGGATAGTTATCTTTATAATAACGATAGCTAATTTCTTTTGTAATACGATTCCAGCTGTTGAACCTGTAATTAGATTCCGTCCAGCCGCCGTGGTCATTAACGAAGCTAAAGCTGCGATTTATTAAATTATAATCTTCCATTACCTCGGTCGTGGAATTTACAAGATTCACATATTCCATCACATCTGTCTTCGTATTAACATTAATCACTTTTGTACCTTCGGTGTAGACATCTCGGTTTGTAGACGTTTCTTTCCGTGCATAGTCTGGGTTGTTAAAAAGCGCTTCCTTATATTTCTCAATATCTAAATGCCTCATGCTAGTATAGTAGACTTCACTATTCATCGTGATATTGTTTTCCGGAAGGAAGATATACCGATTTTTGTTTTCTTTATATACAAAGCTCGGGGCATACGTACGTTTCATTTTGTCTTCTAATTCTTTGATATCATCTTTGGCCAAATTCTTGACTGTAACCGAATAAATCTTTTTTTGCTCATAATTCACAAGATACACGCTCACGAAAAAGGAAGGTGTACGCTTAATTTTAATGAGTACACGGTCAAATGTTTGATTAGGCAAAGACGTTTGAGAAAATGAAAAAAGCTGTTGAAATGTTTTCAAAGGCAGCGCGTCTGGATACAGCACTTCAATAGAATTACTTCCATGGACATAATTTAAAAATCCATCAGGAGAAATGGCATCCGAAACGTCCGTCACATTCGAAAATTTCCACTTTTTCATTTCATTTACCCATTTGTTTACATCATCTTCGTCGTGAGACATGTAGTGATTATCGTTTCGATGATAGAGAACTTCTGTTGGAAGAATATGATCTTCTATTTTACTTTTTGAACTCACTTCAACTTCCTGTAAATGTTGATTCTTTGAAATGACCTTATAAGAAGGCTGATACGTCCATATATGATAAGTCATAATTAAACTGGAAGCGACGAGAACAACTAAGATGGCCGTTTTGATATGTTCATATCTCATTCCCATTCGTCATCATTCTCACTTTCAATCGGAAGAGTAAAGTAAATCGTTGTTCCTTTTCCTTCCTGACTATCTGCCCAAATGCGTCCATCATGTGCTTCAATAATTTCCTTGGCAATAGCAAGCCCTAATCCTGTTCCGCCTAATTTACGCGTTCGTGCTTTATCTACACGATAGAAGCGTTCGAAAATTTTAGCTAAATTTGATTTTGGAATTCCCATACCTTGGTCTTTAATGCTCACAACAATTTCATGCGTATGCTGAGCAATTGAAAACGTAATGGTTCCACCTTCAGGCGAATATTTTATTGCATTGGAAATAATGTTATCTAATACTTGTGTAATTTTATCTTGATCGATAGCGACATAGATTGCTTCATTTGGCAAGTCGCGCACGAACGAAATACCTTGTTCTATTGTCATTTCAAAGCGATCAATGATGTAATGATAGAACTTCACAAAATTGATTGGGTCACGACTAAATCGGTAGTCTTGGCTATCTAGCTTAGATAATTGAAGCAAGTCGTTAACGAGACGAATCATTCGTTCTGTTTCTGTTTGCGTTACATTTAAAAATGTTGGAGCTAAGTCCTTATCTTGCCATGCTCCTTCTGCAAGCGCATCTAAATAACTGCGCATCGTTGTTAACGGCGTACGCAATTCATGTGAAACATTCGCTACAAATTCTCGGCGATCTTGATCAATTTTCTCCTGCTCTGTAATATCATGCAAGACAATGATAATCCCGTTAATAAAACCGGTCTCTTTTTGAATAGCGGAAATGGTAGCTCTTAAAATAAAGGGATCGGATTTTGTACTAAAGTCTAAAATTAATGACTCTTGATTAGCAAGCAAGCTTTCAAACGTATGCGTTTCTTCAAGATCTAATAGGGAAACAACTGGGTCAGACAAAACCGTTTCACGTGAAACATTTAGCATAGCTGCAGCTGGATCATTAATTAAAATTACTCTTCCTTTTCGATCCGTCGCAATAACGCCGTCCGTCATATGAGCTAATACCGAGCTAAGCTTACGGCGCTCCCCTTCTGTAGTTGCCTGTGCTTCTTGAAGCTTTCTTGTTAAGTTGTTGAATGTGAGAGCTAGCTGACCAATCTCATCATACCCGTATACTTTAGCTTTTCTCGTAAAATTCCCTTTGGCCATCTCAAGTGCTTGTTTTCTCATTTCAGACATTGGACGAGTAATCGTCTGAGCTAAAAACACGCCTAAAATAGCTGTAATAAAAAGAGCAATCACCGTACCTGCCTTAAAGATCTGATTGATATTACTCATTTGATCGTAAACAGGCTCCATGGAAGCTGTTAAGTAAATAGCCCCTAAGATTTCTTCGCTAGACTGAACTTTTCCATTTTTATTAGTTGAATTTGATTGACTGGCACCTACTTTATCCTGTAAACGAATGGGCTGTATCATAACTCTAATTCGCTGTCCGCTTTGATCAACAAATACATTATCAGAGTTCGTTCCTGCTAACAACGCATTTGTAATCGCTAAATCATTAGTCTTTTTACCTATGATCTGTTGAGGATTTGAGTTCGATGTAGCAATGATTCTTCTATTTTGGTCAATGACTCTTACTTCAGAGATGTCATTCATATCATTTGAAGCTAAATTGGGTCTTGAAGCAAAATCTCGTAAAATAGTCTTTAAGTCTTCCTCAAGAGTGGGTGAATCATCATCACGATTTTTCACCATTTCTTGTCCAATGTTATACGTCAGCAAGTCTGTCCGCTCTTGAAGAGACGTTCGAAAGTTGTTAACTAATTCTTTTTCTAATTGTCGTGCAAAATAGACCCCAATAATTTGCATCGCAATTAAAATGAGCAGCACATAAATCAATACAAACTTTAAATGAATAGATTGCAGGAGCCTTACTTTCTTCATCTAAAATTACTCCTGCTCTGGGCTGCGTAAATAATAGCCTACTCCACGTCTTGTTACAATCCACATTGGATGGCTTGGATTATCTTCAATTTTTTCACGTAACCTTCGAACTGTTACATCTACCGTACGCACATCACCAAAATAGTCATAACCCCATACAGTTTGAAGCAAGTGTTCACGCGTCATGACTTGCCCAATGTGCTTCGCTAAATAATGCAGCAGCTCAAATTCACGGTGAGTCAGTTCAATCGTTTCTCCGCGCTTAGACACGATATAAGCATCTGGGTGAATAACAAGTGCTCCAATCGTTATTTCATTCGTTTCGCTTTCTTCCGTTGGAACAGCTACCTGCTGATGTCTACGTAAATTAGCTTTTACACGTGCTAATAATTCACGCGTGCTAAACGGCTTAGTTACATAATCATCTGCACCTAATTCTAGACCTAAAACTTTGTCAATTTCAGAGTCTTTTGCTGTTAACATGATAATTGGCATATCATATTTTTTGCGCACTTCTCGGCAAACTTCCATTCCATCTTTCTGAGGAAGCATAATATCTAATAAAATCATTTCAGGCTGTACTTCTTCCACTTTTTCAAGTGCTTCTACGCCATCATAAGCACAAAATACTTCATAACCTTCTTTTTGCAAATTAAACTTTAAAATATCTGCAATCGGCTTTTCATCATCTACGACTAAAATACGTTTATCCATGATCATCGTTCTCCTTTATTAGTTGAAGCAAAATATAAAAGATAGTATTCATACTGTTTGAATACCGTAGTTTTATTATACTTGATAACCCTTGAAACGTCACAAGTTCATCCTCTACTATACATGAAGATATATGATTTTCAACCATCTCTAAATACAAAAGTAATATATTACCACAAAAGAGATACAAAGCAAATAACGTTTTCTTTTAAATGTAAATAAAAGAAAAAAGCATGACTTTAAATAAAGTCATGCTTTTTGATGGCTCGGGACGGAATCGAACCGCCGACACAAGGATTTTCAGTCCTTTGCTCTACCAACTGAGCTACCGAGCCAAAATGGCGGTCCCGACGGGAATCGAACCCGCGATCTCCTGCGTGACAGGCAGGCATGTTAACCGCTACACCACGGGACCTCAGTCTATATGCTATATATTAAAAATATTAAAAATGACCCGTACGGGATTCGAACCCGTGTTACCGCCGTGAAAGGGCGGTGTCTTAACCGCTTGACCAACGGGCCACGTTGTAACAAAAGTGAGCCATGAAGGACTCGAACCTTCGACCCTCTGATTAAAAGTCAGATGCTCTACCAACTGAGCTAATGGCTCATGTTATATCTCTTAGCGACGTTTATTATAATAACATGATATTTCCTATGAATGCAATAGTTTTTTTAAAACTTTCTTTTTATTATTGACCTTTTTTAAAAAATCTTGTTAACAAAGCACCAATTACAAATAAAAAAGGTTAGCTCACGAGGAGCTAACCTTTTTTATTTAGCTATATACACCACGTAATACATTTGTTTGTGTACGATCTGGACCTACAGAGAAAATAGATAAAGGAATACCTGTTAATTGAGACACGCGCTCTAAGTAATGGCGAGCGTTATCAGGTAATTCATCTAATGTTTTCACACCCGTAATATCTTCTGTCCAACCTGGAAGCTCTTCATATACAGGTTCACATTCTGCAAGTGTTTTTAAGCTAGCAGGGAATTCTTCCATAACTTCCCCTTTATAACGGTAAGCTACGCAAATCTTTAATGTCTCAATTCCCGTTAATACATCAATTGAGTTTAAAGATAAATCTGTGATTCCGCTAACGCGACGAGCATGACGTACAACTACACTGTCGAACCAACCTACACGGCGAGGACGACCAGTTGTTGTACCATATTCACGTCCTACTTCACGGATTTGATCACCGATTTCGTTTGTTAATTCAGTTGGGAAAGGACCGTCACCAACACGAGTTGTATACGCTTTTGATACACCTACAACGTGTTTGATTTTAGATGGACCTACACCAGAGCCAATTGTTACTCCACCCGCTACTGGGTTTGAAGATGTAACAAATGGATATGTTCCTTGGTCGATATCTAACATAACACCTTGTGCGCCTTCAAATAGTACACGACGTCCTTCGTCTAACGCATCATTTAATACTACTGATGTATCAACAACATATTTTGCAACTTGTTGACCATAATCATAGTACTCATCTAAAATTTCTTCTAATGTAAAGCCTTCTACTTCATACATTTTTTCAAGAAGGCGGTTCTTTTCAGCTAAGTTTTGTGTTAATTTTGCTTCAAATACTTCACGGTCTAGTAAATCGGCAATTCGAATACCAACACGTGCTGCTTTATCCATATAAGCTGGTCCAATACCTTTTTTCGTTGTACCAATCTTATTTTCACCTTTACGTTCTTCTTCAACTTCATCTAATTTTAAATGATATGGAAGAATCACATGAGCTCGGTTACTAATACGTAAGTTTTCTGTTGTTACACCGCGATCATGTAAGTATTTTAATTCTTGAACAAGCGCTTTTGGATCGACAACCATACCGTTTCCAATTACACATGTTTTGTCATTATAAAAAATACCTGAAGGAATTAAATGTAACTTATAAGTTTCACCATTAAACTTAATTGTGTGACCTGCATTGTTCCCACCTTGGTAACGTGCAATCACTTCTGCATTTTCTGATAGGAAGTCTGTAATCTTCCCTTTTCCTTCATCTCCCCATTGTGTTCCTACTACAACGACTGAAGACATATCTTAAGCACCTCCGCTTAGTAAGCAACAGCTCACTACGACATAATTTAACCATGGATAAGTGTATCAATTTATCACGCTAAAGTCAATTAAATCCGAACGATTTAACAAAAGTTATTACAAATATATCGTATTTTGCGGAACGAATGCGATAACAATAAAATAAAACCTCTCAATATGAGAGGTTTTATGCACCAGGCGGCACTCCTGCGTCGTCGAAGCGCCGCTCGAGATTAACGAATTTATTGTACTCTTTTACGAAGGCAAGCTGTACGGTTCCAACTGGACCGTTACGCTGCTTGGCTATAATAATCTCGATAATATTTTGATTTTCTGTATCTTTTTCATAATAGTCTTCACGATATAAGAAAGCTACGATATCGGCATCCTGCTCAATACTTCCGGATTCACGGATATCAGACATCATTGGCCGCTTATCTTGTCTTTGCTCTACTCCACGGGAAAGCTGTGATAAGGCGATAACAGGAACTTCTAATTCACGAGCTAAACCTTTTAACGCACGAGAAATTTCAGATACTTCCTGCTGTCGGTTTTCTCCGCTTCGTCCATTTCCTTGAATGAGCTGTAAGTAGTCAATTAAAATCATCCCAAGCCCGCCTTCTTGTTTCAAGCGACGGCACTTAGAACGAATTTCACCTACACGAATACCCGGTGTATCATCGATATAAATCCCTGCATTGGACAAAGATCCCATTGCCATAGTGAGCTTTCCCCAGTCATCCGCTGTAAGCGAACCTGTACGCAGCCTTTGTGCATCAATATTTCCTTCCGCACAAAGCATCCTCATAACAAGCTGCTGAGCACCCATCTCTAAACTGAAGATGGCTACGTTCTCATCCGTTTTCGTTGCAACGTTTTGCGCAATATTTAAGGCAAAAGCCGTTTTACCTACCGATGGTCGGGCCGCTACAATAATTAAATCATTTCGCTGGAACCCTGCTGTCATTCTATCTAAATCACTAAACCCGGTTGGAATACCTGTAATGTCACCTTTTCGATTGTGAAGAACTTCGATATCATCGTACGTTTGTACAAGTACATCTTTAATATTTTGAAACACACCGCTGTTTTTACGCTGTGCTACTTCTAAAATGTTTTTTTCCGCTTCATTTAATAAAACTTCCACTTCGTCTTCCCTTGCATATCCTTCTGAAGCAATATGCGTTGCAGTACGAATTAAACGGCGTAAAATCGACTTTTCTTCTACGATTTTACCGTAATACTCTACGTTTGCAGCCGTTGGAACAGAGTTAGCTAAATCACTTAAATACGATACGCCGCCAACTTCTTCTAGGATTTTTTGGTCGGCTAATTCAGACGTTACCGTTACCAAATCAACCGGTTCACCTTGGTCAGAAAGTTTCAGCATACATGTAAAGATTTTCTGGTGCGATGCCCGGTAAAAATCTTCAGGTATTAGCAGTTCAGATGCTAAGGTTAAAGAAGAAGGCTCTAAGAAAATGGCCCCTAATAGCGCTTGCTCTGCTTCAATATTCTGAGGCGGAAGACGATCAGCAAAAAGATCACTCATATTTCTATGCCCCTCTTATATTCTTTCAGTATTTTCTTTCATCATAAATGTTGGCGCGAACAAATACAAGTCCGCGCCAACCCTTTATATTATTTACCTATTTTTCAATCGTACGTTTATTTTTGTTCAGTCACGTGTACCTTTACCGTAGCCGTTACTTCCGGATGTAATTTAACCGGTACATTTGTGTAGCCTAATGCGCGAATTGCATCATTTAATTCAATTTTACGCTTATCTACTTTAATTTTGTGCTTTTTCTTTAATTCTTCAGCAATTTGTTTGCTTGTGATAGAACCGAATAAACGGCCGCCTTCACCAGATTTTGCTGTTAATTCCACTGTTAGTTCTTCAAGAGTTGCTTTTAACTCTTTGTTTGCTTGAAGTTCTGCAGCTGCATCTTTTTGCTCTCTATTTTTTTGTGCTTCTAATACTTTCACATTACCGCCTGTAGCTTCAACAGCATAACCATTTTTTAATAAGAAGTTATGTGCATAACCGTCTGAAACATTTTTCACTTCACCTTTTTTGCCTTTTCCTTTTACATCTTTTAAGAAAATTACTTTCATGATTTTTTACCTCCATCTAAGTACTCATCAATTGCTTGTTTAAGCCGTTCTTCAGCTTCATCCAAACTAATGTCTTGAAGCTGAGTAGCAGCATTCGTTAAATGGCCTCCGCCTTGGAGACTTTCCATAATAACTTGTACATTGATATCTCCAAGCGATCTAGCACTAATACCAATTAGATTATCCCGTCGCTTAGAAATAACAAACGAAGCAACTACTCCGTTGATTGAAAGCAGCGTATCTGCAGCCTGCGCAATTAACACTTGATCATACATTTTGTTTGGTTCAGCTCGTGAAATGGCAATACCTGCTGTATAAATCTCTGCATGTTCAATAAAGCGTGCTCGCTGTACATATTGCGTGATATCTTCTTTTAAAAACTTTTGAACAAGAACCGTATCTGCGCCTTGAGAACGTAAAAAGGACGCTGCATCAAACGTACGAGATCCCGTGCGTAATGTAAAGCTTTTTGTATCGACAATAATACCGGCTAAAAGTGCCGTTGCTTCTAGCATATCAATTTTAAATCGTTTTGGCTGGTATTCAAGAAGCTCAGTAACGAGCTCTGCTGTCGAGGAAGCATATGGCTCCATATAGACAAGAAGAGGATCTTCAATAAAGTCTTCTCCACGTCTATGGTGATCAATGACCACGACATTTTCAATACGATGTAATAATCTTTCTTCAATAACCATGGACGGCTTGTGCGTATCCACTACTACTAAAAGAGTATCATCACTTACAAGATTTAAGGCTTCTTCAGGCGTAATAAATCGCTCCCACAGGCCTTCTTTCTTTTTAATCTCTTCTAGCATTCGCTGAACACCTGTATCGATATGATCAGGATCTAATACGATAAAACCGTCTTTCTGATTTACTTGGGCTACTTTTAATATCCCAATAGCAGCTCCTACAGCATCCATATCTGGATACTTATGACCCATGATAATCACTTTTCCACTCTCTGTAATGAGCTCTTTTAACGCGTGAGAAATAACTCTTGCACGCACGCGCGTCCGTTTTTCCATTGGGTTTGTCTTGCCCCCAAAGAATTTCACTTTTCCATTCGGCTGTTTAATCGCTACTTGATCTCCGCCTCGACCTAAGGCCAAATCCAAGCTAGATTGAGCTAAAGCACCCAGCTCAGGTAAATCAGCAGCACCAGCTCCGATACCAATGCTCAATGTAAGCGGTATATTTTGTTTAGACGTCTCTTCTCGAACTTGGTCTAAGATAGAAAATTTGCTTCTCTCTAAATGAATTAAGATTTGTTCATTCATAATCGCAATAAATTTCTCGGAAGACGTACGTTTAATAAAAATACCATATTCTTGAGCCCAACTATTTAACATAGAGGTTACTTGGCTATTCAAGTTACTTTTAACTTGATCATCCATTCCTTGCGTTAGTTCATCATAATTATCTAAAAAGATAATACCTAAACTTGTTCGTTCTTCTTCATACAATTTTTCGATTTCTATTTGCTCTGTAATATCAAAGAAGTACAGTAAGCGCTCGTCTCGTTTAATCACCACTTTAAATTTCCGATCATGCAACGTGACAACTTCTGTTTCCACTTCTTGTTTGATGAGTGGAATAATACTTTCGGCTACATCGTATAATGATCTTCCCACTAGTGTGTCTTCACCGAGACAAGATGCTAGAAAAGGATTGGTCCATTCAATTTGATATTCATCATTAAACAGCATAATCCCAATCGGCATTTCCATTAATGCCTCTTCGCCTACTTTTTTCAGCCGATGAGACAGCATTGAAATATAGGTTTCAAACTCATCGGACAGCATTCGCTCCATTCTCATGTATAGAAAAAGACAGGCTAATAGTAATATAAAGCCTATCATTCCTATGATCCAATTATGATAGGTCACGATACCTACTAAAATCAGAGCTATACTATACAATGAGTAAAATGGATAGCGAATAACGTTCTTTTTTGTAAAGACAGGCATCCATTTCAGCTCCTACTTTTTTAAGTTCCACAATATCTACTTTTTTGTGTCTAATTGTTTTCTTAAATTAAATCCTAAATCAATTATACCTAAGATGCGCACAATTTGAAGGATAATTGGAATAATTAATGCTAAAATTGTTACAACAATTGGAATTGCTTTGGCATACCCTTTTTGATGTGAGAAATAGAAAATAAAAGAGATCCCTTGTAACACGACTAGCATTTGCAGTCCCATCACGATGTTGATAATGGCTACGTACATAAATGTACCTTGTTCAATATTAAAAGATGGGAAGGATAAGATTAATGCAATCAAATAATACCATAGAATACTTTTAGGAAGTTTGAATTCACGAAAAGGCGGGAATGCTTGCACCTCATAACCTGTTCTTTTAAGAATAGGCGTAGCAATAAGCTGAGAGAAAAAGGCCAGAATAACTCCACCTATAACAATTAATAGAGGCAATAGATTTTTAAACATATCAAATGCATCTCTCATTTGGTCAATTTGAGATTCCTTAACGTCTTGCCCTAAACTTTTCATCATTTCAATACTTTGATTAATTGATTGATCTAAAGCATTATTTATTTGCTCCATTAAATTAACATTAAAAATGACATTTGCTCCTACAAACAATAAAAGTAAACCTAAACTAAATGCAACCGTTCCGCCTAGTAAAATGGTATACCTTTTTTGTTTTTGTCGGTAAAGCATTCCTATTGCTAATCCACCAATACCAAATACAAATGTAAAAGGAAGAGTCAACACATTTCCAAATAACAAAGTCAATAACAACCCTACTACTAAAAATAATATTGCCTTTTTCCACCCATGACGAACGGTATACACAATAAATGGAACAGCCAGCGCTAGTTGAAAAATGGTTCCCACAACAGGTATGTATAGTGAAAAAAGCAACAGCGCCACAAACAGCGCTAAAAGACCTGCTCCTTCTGTAATATATCGAATTCCTTTCACAACTTCACCTCGTTGATATAGACTATTATTTATTTTATCGATTCAATTCATAAGAAGCAACTATTTGACAAAAGAGCACCTATGTAATGTAAAAAGAGGCAGTAAGGATTCCCTTACTGCCTCTTTTTATACCGTTCATTATTCACCAGAAACATATGGTAATAATGCCATTTGACGAGCGCGTTTGATAGCGATCGTTAATTTACGTTGGTATTTAGCGCTTGTTCCAGTTACACGACGAGGTAAAATTTTACCACGCTCTGAAACGAATTTTTTAAGCATATCTACATCTTTGTAATCGATGTGAGTGATGCCGTTTGCTGTGAAGAAACAAACTTTACGACGTCTGTTGCGTCCACCTTTACGTCCACCTGCCATTTTGATACGCCTCCTTCCGCTTAAAAGTTTCTATAAAATTTTATACTCCGGATAATCTACTGCGAATTAAAACGGTAAATCGTCATCTGAAATGTCAATTGTCTCGCCATTATTTGCAAATGGATCATCATCAACGCGAGTATAACCTTGATTACCTGAGTTACGGTTCTGATTATCTCCAAATGGAGAGCCTTGTCCAGATCCTCCAGTGTTAGCAAAGTTACTGCGTTGCGTATCCCCACCGCCACTTTTCGGCTCTAAAAATTGCACACTTTCCGCTACAACTTCCGTTACGTATACGCGACGACCGTCTTGTCCTTCGTAACTGCGAGATTGTAGTCGACCATCAACACCAGCTAAACTTCCTTTTTTAAGGAAATTGGCTGCATTTTCAGCCTGACGACGCCATACAACACAGTTGATGAAGTCAGCTTCACGTTCACCTTGCTGATTTGTAAATGTGCGGTTTACCGCTAAAGTGAATGTTGCAACCGCTGCTCCACTCGGGGTATAACGTAATTCAGGATCTTTGGTTAAGCGTCCTACGAGAATTACGCGATTCATCATCAGAACCACTCCTTAAGGAAATAAAACCCAATTTATTTAAACGTTTAATTATGCTTCTTGTTTAACAACGATATGACGGATAATGTCTTCGTTGATTTTCGCAAGACGATCAAATTCAGAAACTGCTTCTGAAGTAGCCGCCACGTCAAGAATCATGTAGTAACCGTCACGGAAATCATTGATTTCGTATGCTAAACGACGTTTACCCCATTCTTTAACATTTGCGATTTCAGCACCATTATCAGTTAATACGCCGTTAAAGCGCTCAACTAATGCTTTCTTTGCTTCGTCATCAATGCTTGGACGGATGATGTACATTACTTCATACTTTCTCATCACTGTCACCTCCTTTTGGTCTAACGGCCCGAAACGGGCAAGGAGCAATAAAATATTACTCACGAATTAAAATTATAGCACACTACCATAGGCAAAGCAATACGCATTGCGGGCTGTTTCGTAAATATATGCTAATATTTTCGCCAACGACAAAAGCCGAAAGAAGATATCTTCTTTCGGCTTTTAATCTTATACGTTAAAGCGGAAATGCATAACGTCTCCGTCTTTTACGATGTATTCTTTTCCTTCTAAACGTACTTTTCCAGCTTCACGAGCTGCTCCCATTGTTTTGGCAGCTAATAAATCCTCGTATGACACCGTTTCTGCACGAATAAATCCACGTTCAAAGTCTGTATGAATAATACCTGCACACTCAGGAGCTTTCATACCTTGTGTAAACGTCCATGCGCGTACTTCTTGCTCACCAGCTGTAAAGTACGTAGCTAATCCAAGTAAATCGTACGCTGCACGTACAAGCTGATCTAGACCTGACTGTTCAATGCCTAGTTCTTCAAGGAACATTGCTTTTTCTTCTCCTTCAAGTTCAGCAATTTCAGATTCAATGCGTGCGCAAACAACAATTACTTCTGCACCTTCACTTGCCGCATATTCGCGCACTTTTGCTACATATTCGTTAGCAGATGCATCGGCTACTTCATCTTCAGCAACGTTTGCTACATAAAGAATAGGTTTAATCGTTAGCAAATGAAATTGTTTTACTAATTTCATTTGTTCTTCTGTAAACGATACAGCACGAGCTGGCTGATCACTTTCAAATGCGTTCTTTAGTTTCTCTAGGATTTCGTATTCATACATTGCTTCTTTGTCTTTTTGTTTAGCCATTTTTTGAACACGGCCAATACGTTTCTCTACCGTTTCTAAATCTGCTAAAATTAACTCTAAATTAATTGTTTCAATATCTGAGATAGGATCTACTTTTCCTGAAACGTGCGTGATGTTTTCATCTTCAAAACAACGCACGACGTGACAAATCGCATCTACTTCTCGAATATGAGATAAGAATTTATTTCCCAATCCTTCACCTTTACTAGCACCTTTTACGATTCCAGCGATATCTGTGAATTCAAATGCTGTTGGAATTGTTTTTTTAGGTTTTACAAGCTCTGTAAGTTTTTGAAGACGGTGATCAGGTACTTCTACAATACCTACGTTAGGATCAATCGTACAGAAAGGGTAGTTCGCAGATTCTGCGCCCGCTTGTGTAATTGCATTAAATAATGTTGATTTTCCAACGTTAGGAAGACCAACAATTCCAGCTGTTAAAGCCATATATTTATTCACTCCTCTTTATATATCCGAAACAAGTTAACCTGTCACAATTATAGTGAGTCAACTTTTGAAATACAAGTTTGATAAAGAACCTTTAACCGCATGGGGTTAAGGTGCCTCATTTTGTCCCACCTTACAGTATAAGGCATAAACATAGAAAATGCATGAGGTTATTCCTCATGCTTTACAAGAATTTTTTTCATTTTACGTGCAAAATCACGTCTTGGAATCATTACGCTATGGCCGCAGCCTTCACATTTGATCCGGATATCCATTCCCATTCGAATGATTTTCCATTCATTTGTACCGCAAGGATGAGGTTTTTTCATTTCCACAACGTCATTTAAACCAAATTCTTTTTCCGTCATCAGCTCTCTCCTCCTTATGTCCCTTTCAACGTCGACGAATGCTGTGCTTCTTCTGTACGATTATACATAACCATACGAGGAAATGGAACTTCAATACCATGTTCATTTAGCCTTGTACGCACTTCTTTACGAATCATACGAGAAATATGGAAATGTCTCATTGGTTTTACTTCACTTGTAATCCTCATTGTGACTTCAGTTGCATGGATATTTTGAACCCCCAGCAATTCAGGCGTTTTAACCATATCTTCATAGCGACTTGGCAATTCTTCTAACAGGTCTAAAATCACTTGTTCTGCTTTTTGTATGTTTTCTTCATAAGAAATGCTTACATCAACGAAAGCTACGCTGTTATGTAACGAAAAATTAGTGACCTCCACAATACTGCCATTGGGCAAAATATTAATTTCGCCTGTCCAACTCTTAATCTTTGTAGTTCTCAAACCGATTTCTTCTACAGTCCCCTCAAATGTTCCTACTCGAACATAATCCCCAACGGAGAACTGATCTTCAAAGATAATAAAAAATCCCGTGATGATATCTTTCACTAAGTTTTGAGCACCAAACCCTACTGCGAGCCCTACGATTCCAGCCCCCGCTAGCAATCCACGGACATCTACCGATAACGTTTCTAAAATCATAACTCCCGCAACGAAATAAATGGCATAAGAAAAAATATTTTGAAGCAAACGGACCATCGTAGCTTCTCGTCGCTCAGAAATACGCAGAGGGCTATTTGTGCGAACCTCTACGAATTTATTTAACGCTTTCTTTCCAATTCGAATTAAAAACATAGAAATAAGTAGAATCAACAGAATTTTTATAAATCCCTCTCCAATATGTGCCCACGTTTCTTCTTGAAAAAATGGCTCAAACACGTTCTTAAAAACCGACTTCAACGAATTCATACTACATTTAGCTCCTAACGTAACATAATCTGCATACGAGAAAGTTTTAACCTATTGTAGCAAGTTTCTACGAACTTTTGTAGCGATTTCGAAATGGATACAACAGAACGGCTGTTACTAGAAATAAATTGACGATTCCATACATTGGATACAAAACGGCAATCAAAGTAGAAAACCCTACCTTTGTAAAGGGAATCATTAAAAGCAGCCAGCAGGCTGCCAGTTTCCAAAGAGATTGCACCTTTTCAGTATGAAAACGAGCGGTCAATCCTAAAATTCCCGAAACGGCTGTCGTATAAATTGCGATAAGCAAAACAATGCTCATTAAAAACGTCATCATATAAGGAAAATCTTTAAGAATAGCGAATAATGGAATTTCATAAGAGGAAAGAAGCCCTGAAACTTGAATAAGTGATTCATTATAAATAAAAGAGAGGCCTCCTAATAAAAAACCACTGCCAACACTTGCAATATAAATCTCTTTTTTGCTTTTAATTTCTTTTCCAATTGTAGATAATACCGCGACAAGAGGAAGAATATTCAAAGCCGTAAAGGTAAAAGCAGCAGGCCAATTATGCTGAAGATGCCAATTAGTTACTCCAGGATGACGTAAAACAAATGTAAGAAGTACGCCAGCTAGTCCAATCATTAAGATTGGCATAACGAAAGAATTGATAGAAAGCAGTCCACTTAATCCTCTTGAAAAAACAAAGACGATAAACACACTAAGAGCACCAATTCCCCACCAGTAAGGAACATGCCACATTTCCAATGTCGCCCCGCCGCCCGCAATCATAATCACCGTCGTCGTAAACAAATAAAAAACGATTAAAACGTCGTAGGCTGCAGCCCATCTCTTTCCTATTAATTCAATTAGTACTGGGTAAAATTGATTGGTTCGATAGCGATAGCTGATTTGCATAATCACATTGCAAGAAATCGCAAAAATAATAGAAAATAGAAAAATAGCAAGTCCGCTTTCTTCACCAAAAAACTGCCATAGTTCTCTTCCAGAAGCATATCCAGCACCTATCATCGTTCCCATAATTAAGAATATCCATTTACACCCGGCTCTCCACATCGATTTTCCCCCAATCAACGAAATATATGTATAGAATCTTCAAAATCTTCGTATACTGTTACTATTATGTATAAGGAGTGGACCCTATGAATTTAAAATCTCCCTTCTTTGAGAAGACACAACATTCAACCCGCGTATTTCATGATGAGGAATCTGCTACAAAGAAGCTGAGTACACAGTTACTATCTTTACTTCCAGCACAGAAAGACAGACCAATTGTTTTTGTATGTATTGGAACGGACCGTTCAACTGGGGACTCATTGGGTCCATTAGTCGGAACAAAACTGAATGAAAAAAAAGTTTCATCTTTTCATATTTTTGGAACGTTAGAAGAGCCTGTTCATGCGGTTAATTTGAAAGAAACGTTAAAACATATTCAAAAGCTTTTTCCAAATCCTTTTATTATTGGAATTGATGCTTGCTTAGGCCGTATGAAAAGTGTAGGCTCTGCATCACTTGGCGTTGGGCCCGTCAAGCCTGGAGCAGGTGTTAATAAAGAATTGCCACCAGTCGGAGATATTCATATAACAGGGGTTGTCAACGTGAGCGGATTTATGGAGTTTTTCGTCTTGCAAAATACGAGGCTTCACCTCGTTATGTGCATTGCCGATTTAATTGCGAAAAGTATTGAGACTGCGCACAACGAACGAGAGAAAGAATTTAATAATTCTTCAATTTACCAAACGGTAAGACAATATAAACAATAAAAAAGGTTGTCCTAAAACTAGGACAACCTTTTTTATACAGAAGATTTGTTAGTCTGAGAAAGATCGTTAAATAATTCAAGAAGACGGTTTAAATCTTCTTTAGAGAAAAATTCGATTTCAATTTTTCCTTTTTTCTTACTTTGTGTAATGTGAACGGAGGTACCAAAACGTTCACGAAGCTGTGTTTCACTTTGTTTTATAAATAAATCTTTATCTTTTTTAGTTTTTGATGTTTCACGTGGAACGGCTTTATTTAAGTGGGCAATATAAGCCTCTAACTGTCTGACATTTAATTGTTCCTTGCGTATTTTTTCAACGACTTTAGGTAGAAGCGCTTTATTTTTCAAACCGACTAGCGTACGCCCATGGCCCATAGACAATTCATTAGTAGAAATAAGGGTTTGAATTTCCTCAGGCAGTTGCAAGAGGCGAACATAGTTAGCAATATGAGGTCGGCTTTTTCCCAGTCGTGTAGCAAGTTGCTCCTGTGTCATATCGAGCTTATCCATAAGCAATTGATAAGCGGTTGCTTCTTCAATTGGCGTCAAATCTTCACGCTGTAAATTCTCTAACAAAGCTAGTTCCATCATTTGCTTTTCTGAAAAGTCTTTTATAATGACAGGAACAGTAGCAAGGTCGGCTTCTTTAGCAGCTCTAAATCTTCTTTCACCCGCTAAGATTTCATAGCCTTTAATGCTTTTGCGAGCTACAATAGGCTGTAAGATGCCATGATGTAAAATAGATTGCTTTAACTCATTAATTGCTTCTTTATTAAACGTTTTACGTGGTTGATAGGGGTTGGGTCTGAGTTCGTGAATAGCAACTTCCTGAATTGAATCATCAGCCTGTGCATCTAAGCCTGAAAATAAGGCATTAATTCCTTTCCCTAATCCTTTCGCCATTATAAATCACTTCCTTTGCAAGTTCCGTATAAACTGCGGCCCCTCTAGATCTTGCATCATATAAGATAATTGGTTCACCATGACTAGGTGCTTCGCTCAAACGAACATTTCGAGGAATAATCGTTTGATAAACGCGATCCTGAAAGTACTTCTTCACTTCTGCTGTTACCTGCAGTCCTAAATTTGTGCGTGCGTCAAGCATAGTCAGCAATACACCTTCGATACGCAGTTGATTATTCAAATGTTTTTGGACTAATCTAACGGTATTTAGCAATTGACTTAATCCTTCAAGCGCATAATATTCACACTGTACAGGTATTAAAACAGAATCAGCTGCCGTTAACGCATTTAATGTCAGTAAACCAAGAGAAGGGGGACAATCAATAATAACATAATCAAAGTGATCTTTCACCGTTTCTAAAGCTCTCTTAAGTCGAACTTCACGTGAAATAGTCGACACTAATTCAATTTCTGCACCAGCTAATTGAATGGTCGCGGGAATGATTGATAAATTTTCGACGGCTGTTGAACGAACAACGTTCTTAGCTTCCATATCTTCCACGATTACATTATAAATACATTCATCTACATCTGCTTTATCTATGCCAACTCCACTCGTAGCGTTACCCTGGGGGTCTCCGTCTACAAGTAGAACCTTTTTTCCTTGTTCAGCTAAACAAGCTCCTAAATTAACAGCGGTTGTTGTTTTTCCAACTCCGCCTTTTTGATTCGCAACTGCCACAATTTTCCCCATGTTGTCACCTACTTTCATTTCCATCCCATTTGTCCAGACAGTTTAATTGTTCATTGAATTTTCTGACGAAAAACTTTGATAAAAAAGCCTCATCAAAAAAAGATGAGGGCTATTTCTTTATTTTTTCGGAATCTTAATAGTAAACTGAAAATATTCATCAAACTCTTCTTCTTCCGTGTTTAATGAAATACCGCTGTCACTAACCATTGTCAAGGATTGACGAATTGTATTCATTGCGATACGCGTATCTTTACTAAACGCTTTTCTTTTTGCTTTTGGCTTTTTAACCTGCGTTTCTAACAATTTAACTACTCGATCTTCCGTTTGTTTTACATTTAATTGTTTTTCAATAATCTCAGCTAATACTTGAAGTTGTTTTTCTTGATTTTTGAGGGGAATGAGCGCTCTTGCATGTCGCTCTGTAATCAATTTTTGTTTGATTGCTTCTTGTATTTCAACAGGAAGCTTTAACAAACGAAGCTTGTTTGCAATTGTGGATTGGCCTTTTCCTAAACGTTGAGCTAATGCCTCTTGGGTAAGATTATGTAACTCAATTAACTTTGCGTAGGCTAGTGCTTCTTCGACAGCCGTTAGCTCTTCACGTTGTAAGTTTTCTATTAAAGCCACAGAGGCCGTTTCTGTATCGTTAAAATGTTTCACAATTGCAGGAACCGTATCCCATCCTAAGCTTTGTACAGCTCTCCACCGGCGTTCTCCAGCAATTAATTCGTATTCTTCGCCCTCAGTCGGTCGAACCACAATAGGTTGAATAATACCGTGTGTATGAATAGTAAGAGCTAGCTCTTCAATTTTTGCTTCATTAAACACAGTACGCGGCTGATAACGATTCGGAATAATACTTGAAACCCTAATTTGTTTTACTTCATCTCTTAAAACTTTTTCGACATTTTCATCTTGGACAGTTTCAATCTCTACATGAATATCCTCATCTTTTTCTTTTAAATTAAAGAAACGTGAAAAAGCAGATTTCATAGTCCCACACCACCTTCAGGAAAATCCCGCCTTAAACTAATTCGATGTTTTTTAATCATATCCTGCTTTCTAAACAGAAAATATAGAGAAGAAAATGTTTCATATGAAACATTCTCTTCTCTATCTATTTAATGCCTACTCTAGTGGAAGCTTAACTGGGGTACCAGGTTTTCTAGGATATTTTTTAGGCGTTTTCTTTATTTTGTCTATTAAAATAATGTAACGTTCACTTTGCTCCAAAGGCAATTGGAAATGTTCAATCGACTTCACTTTTCCACCTAATACTTGGAAAGATTTTTCTCCATTTTTTAATTCTTCAGGGGCAGAAGCACCTTTCATTGCTAAAAAGCGGCCTTGTTCTTTAACAAGCGGCAAGCAAAATTCATTAAGAACCGAAATACGTGCCACGGCTCTTGCCGTTACAAGATCGAATGACTCGCGAATACTTTCTTTTTTACCAAATGTTTCAGCTCGATCATGACATAGTGTGACATTGTCTAGTTCAAGCTCATTTACAAGATGCGTTAAAAACGTAATACGCTTTTGTAACGAATCAACGATTGTTACATGCAAATGCGGGAAGCAAATTTTGATCGGAATACTTGGAAATCCTGCTCCTGCACCTACATCACACATGGATTCAATTTCTGTAAAGTCTTGAAAAAAAGCAGCTGAAATAGAATCGTAAAAATGCTTTTCATACACTTCACCGTGATCAGTTATCGCAGTTAAATTCATTTTTTCGTTCCATTCCACTAAAACTTGATAATACTTTTCAAATTGATTCAGCTGTTTAGAAGAAAGAGAAATTCCCTTTTCTTCTAATAGCTGTTGAAACTGTTGAATATTCATTGAGTTTCCCTTTCTTCGCGCCTAAGAGTTTTAATCATTTGATACTTTAGCGATGCGCCCTTGTTCAATATAAACAAGCAAGATTGAAATATCAGCTGGGTTGACTCCAGAAATACGTGAAGCTTGCGCTACCGTTAGTGGACGCACTTGGTTTAATTTTTGACGTGCTTCTGTAGCTAAACCGTTAATTGCATCATAATCGATATAATCAGGAATCTTTTTGTTTTCTAACTTCTTCAAGCGTTCAACTTGCTGAAGTGATTTCTGAATATATCCTTCGTATTTCACCTGAATTTCTACTTGTTCAGCTACTTCAGGATCTACCGTCTCGTCAGCTGGTGCTAATTGATGAATATGAGTATATGTCATTTCAGGGCGGCGAAGTAAATCTGTCGCACGAATGCCATCTTTTAATTCACTTCCGCCAGCTTCTTTAATCAGTTGTTGAACAGCTTCATTCGGTTTAATAATAAAGGAGAAAAGACGTTTCTTCTCTTGCTCGATTTCCGCTTTCTTTTGTTCAAATTTAGCATAGCGCTCATCGCTGATTAATCCTAGTTCACGACCAATTTCAGTAAGACGTAAATCAGCGTTATCGTGACGAAGCAATAAACGATATTCTGCACGAGACGTTAGTAGACGATACGGTTCATTTGTTCCTTTTGTTACTAAATCATCCACCAATACACCGATATAAGCATCAGAACGTCCTAAGATGACTTCTTCTTGTTCCAGCGCTCTTCTTCCCGCGTTAATTCCAGCAAGAAGACCTTGGCCTGCAGCTTCTTCATAACCAGATGTTCCGTTAATTTGTCCAGCCGTATAAAGATTTTTAATTTTCTTCGTTTCAAGCGTTGGCCATAACTGAGTCGGAACAATTGCATCATATTCAATAGCATAGCCCGCACGCATCATTTGGACTTTTTCAAGACCAGGAATTGTCGCAAGCATTTGACGCTGTACATGCTCAGGAAGGCTCGTTGATAGGCCTTGAACATATACTTCTTGCGTATTTCGTCCTTCTGGCTCTAAGAAAATTTGGTGACGCGGTTTATCATTAAATCGCACAACCTTATCTTCAATAGATGGACAGTAGCGTGGTCCAGTACCTTTGATCATCCCAGAATACATAGGAGATAAGTGGAGGTTGTCATCAATAATTTGATGAGTTTGTTCACTTGTATATGTTAACCAGCAAGGCAGTTGATCTGTAATGTACTGTGTTGTTTCGTATGAGAAAGCACGAGGCACATCATCCCCAGGCTGAATCTCCGTTTTGCTGTAATCAATAGTTGAGCTATTAACACGAGGTGGAGTTCCTGTTTTAAAACGGACCATATCCAGTCCTAACTCCTCTAAGTGTTCAGAAAGCTTAATAGCTGGTTGTTGATTATTAGGACCGCTTGAATATTTTAGTTCACCTAAAATAATTTCCCCGCGTAAGAATGTCCCTGTCGTAATAACAACTGTTTTAGCTTTATACACAGCTCCCGTTTGAGTGACAACGCCCGTACATACACCGTCTTCTACGATTAACTTTTCTACCATGCCTTGCATAAGCGTTAGATTTTCTTCATTTTCTAATGTTTTTTTCATTTCATGCTGATAAGCAAATTTATCTGCTTGAGCTCTAAGTGCTCGAACGGCTGGACCTTTTCCTGTGTTTAACATTCTCATTTGAATATGAGTTTTATCGATATTTCTACCCATTTCTCCGCCAAGAGCATCAATTTCACGTACTACAATACCTTTTGCAGGACCGCCTACAGAAGGGTTGCAGGGCATAAACGCCACCATGTCTAAGTTAATGGTCAAGGTTAACGTTTTAGCACCCATACGCGCAGAAGCAAGTGCCGCTTCACAACCTGCATGACCTGCTCCAATGACAATAACATCATATTGTCCACCTTCATATTGCATAATAGTAGCCTCCTTTAATAATCTATTTTCCTAAACAGAATTGAGAGAACAACTGATCAATTAAGCTTTCGTGAACAGCATCACCAATAATTTCACCTAATAGTTCCCACGTTCTTGTTAAATCAATTTGGACGATATCGATTGGAACACCACTTTCAATGCCTGTGATGGCCTCATCGATAGCTCCTCTTGCTTGCGTTAAAAGCGCAATATGTCTCGTATTAGATAAATATGTTAAATCTTGAGATTCAATTGTCCCTCCAAAGAAAAGAGCTGCGATTGCTTCTTCAAGCTGATCTACTCCTTGTTCTTGAAGAAGCGAAGTCGTCACTATTGGATGATCACCAGCAAATTGCTGCACTTCCTCTAGATTAATTTTTTGCTCAAGATCTGTTTTATTCACAATCACGATAACGTCCATGCCTTTTACAGCTTCAAATAGCTTTTTATCTTCGTCCGTTAGTTCTTCATTAAAATTCAACACAAGCAAAATTAAATCTGCTTCTTTCAAATACTGACGAGAGCGTTCCACACCAATTCGTTCTACAATATCTTCTGTTTCACGAATTCCAGCTGTATCAACTAATCGCAGAGGAACTCCTCGCACGTTGACGTACTCTTCGATTACATCTCGCGTCGTTCCGGGAATGTCTGTGACAATGGCCTTTGCATCTTGCACTAAACTATTTAGAAGAGAAGATTTCCCTACATTAGGACGTCCAATAATAACCGTCGCCAATCCTTCTCTTAAAATTTTCCCTTGATGAGAGGTTTGAAGAAGCTTATCAATTTCTTGGCGTACATTTGAAGCTTTTTCAATCAATACTTGGTGAGTCATTTCCTCTACATCGTCATATTCTGGGTAGTCAATGTTTACTTCTACGTGGGCAAGTGTTTCCAGAATTTCCTGTCGTAAATGACGTACTAGTTTGGACAAACGCCCTTCCATTTGGCCAATCGCCATATTCATCGCTTTATCTGTTTTGGCACGAATTAAATCCATGACAGCTTCTGCTTGTGATAAGTCTACTCGACCATTTAAAAATGCTCGTTTTGTAAACTCACCCGGCTCAGCTAAACGGGCACCATTTGCAATAACTAACTGCAGTACACGATTAACGGATACGATTCCTCCGTGACAGTTAATTTCAATAATGTCTTCTCTAGTAAATGTCTTGGGACCTTTCATAATGGAAAGCATCACTTCTTCGACGACTTGCTCTGTCTTGGGATCTACGATATGACCGTAGTGAATAGTATGAGAAGCTACGTCTGTTAATCGTTTGTTCGAAACGCTTTTAAAGATACGATCTGCAATCGTAATGGCTTCTTCACCACTCAGGCGGACGATGGCAATAGCTCCCTCTCCCATTGGTGTAGAAATGGCCGCAATTGTATCAAAATCTAACACCAACTTCACCTCATTTCATTTTATAAACCTTTTATTTTAAACGATGTTATATACTATCATCGTTAACAATTTTCCACGAACAAAAACATCTATTTTAAGGCCCGTAATTTGTATGAACCAAATAAATAGAATACCACAATTCACCGATTTGGAACATCTCTAACGTTCTTCTGTTATACACAGTAAGGAAAACAGGCAGTATGTACTATTTTAACTTATCCACATGTGAATAACAACGTATGTAACTTGATTTTTTGAACGCTAGCTTGATAAAAGTAAACATAAAAAAGCACTAGCGCATTTTGCTAGTGCTTTTTTCCGACGGGCTGAACCAAAATACTTCTTTTCGGTTCTTTTCCGACAGAGTGTGTCTCAACTAAAGAATTTTTAGCTAACACTTGGTGAATCATTTTTCTTTCATGCGAAGGCATTGGTTCTAGTTGAACAGATCGATTCGTTTTAATCGCCTGATTCGCTATTTTTAATGCCAGTTTTTCGACCATTTCTTTTCGTTTTTCTCGGTAGCCTTCTGGGTTTAATACAACATTTAAAAATTGCTGACTGTATCGATTAGCTACCAGTTGTGTGAGAAGCTGGAGCGCATTAAGGGTTTGTCCATGTTTTCCAATCAACATTCCCGCAGAATCGCTACTAATCTCAATTATGCAGTTTCTCGAGGTTTTTTTGACGTTCGTATGAATCGAAATCCCCATTTCACGGCTAACATTTGTAATAAAATGAACCGCTTCCTCTACAGGGTCAACTATTTTTGTAACTTTTACAACTGCAGGTTTTCCCTTAAAGATTCCTAAAAATCCTTTTTTGCCTGGTTCAATTATTTCTACATTTGTTTGATTTCGCTCTACTTCTAAAGCATCTAATGCTTCTTGAACAGCAGCTTCAATCGTCTGGGCCGTAATTGTGATTTCGTTCATTTTTTAACCCCTTCAATATTCGCTTGTTTTAAGTCTGGCCCTTTAATGAAGTAGGTTTGAATAATCATAAATAGATTTCCCACTACCCAATAAAGAGATAAGGCGGCTGGAAAATTGATTGCAAAAACTACAATCATGATCGGCATAACCCAAAGCATCATAGCCATTTGAGGATTTTGACTTGCATTCCCGGCCATCATCATCTTTTGCTGAATAAACGTTGTGATTCCTGCGACAATTGGTAAGATAAATAGCGGGTCACGCGCACCTAAATCAAACCATAAAAAGCTGTTGTTTGCGATTTCCGACGTTCGTGTAATCGCGTGGAAAATCCCAATAAGAATGGGCATTTGAATTAGAATTGGAAAGCACCCAGCTAAAGGATTTACTCCGTAAGTTTGAAATAATGCCATCGTTTCTTTCTGCAATTGCTGCTGCGTCTGGGCATCTTTTGAACTGTACTTCTCCTTTAACTTCTGCATTTCCGGCTGAAGCGTCTGCATTGCTTTCGTGTTTCTCATCTGTTTAATCATAAGCGGTAGAATAAGTAAGCGAATCAGGATTGTGACAACGATAATCGCAACTCCATAGCTTTTAAATACCTCCGCCAGATACGTAATGACTAATGACAGCGGATACACAACATACTCATTCCAAAAACCTTTACTATCATCTGTAATAGGTTGGTTAATTTCCGTACAACCCGCTAAAACAGTTAATAGAAAGATAAGCGTTATTCCTAAAAACAACTTCTTCTTCACCTGTTTTTCCTCCTTCTACATGTTCACCTTTCAATTCTGAAAGTGCGTCAAAATCCATTATATAAGGATGCGGTAGAAAAACAACAGCTATTAAAGGGTTTTCTTCTATTGTTTATTAATCGTTTTGTCTATGTGTAAGTAATTTGCCACGCTTAAAGACATGCTGCAAGCTGCTTTTAATTTCTTCATAGCTCATTGTTGCAGCAGGCTGCCTTGCAATTACAATATAATCTTTGTCTTGCTTTAAATACGGTGTGAATTCAAACATAATTTGTTTAGCAAGGCGCTTAACTCGATTACGAGTCACGGCATTTCCAATCTTTTTGCCCACAGAGAATCCTACGCGGAAATGTTCTTGATCCGGTTTGTCTAGAACATACAAGACAAATTGGCGATTTGCTACGGACTTGCCCTTTTTAAAAACTGTTTGAAATTCATCATTCT
Source organism: Priestia sp. SRI_019 (assembly GCF_057586255.1). Classification (NCBI taxonomy): domain Bacteria; kingdom Bacillati; phylum Bacillota; class Bacilli; order Caryophanales; family Bacillaceae; genus Priestia; species Priestia sp. SRI_019. Next base: position 360,571 of record NZ_JBYCZN010000004.1, read on the forward strand.
TTTTTATACGATATCTTTTTTTCATTTTTAACAACTCCTGCCCTTTTTCAGGTCATGCTCTTATGTAGTCCCTACAGGAACAGAGGTGATTTTAGTCTTATAAAGCGAAAAAAGACCACTGGCGTCAGTGGTCTATTATGCTGATAATACTTTTCTTCCTTTACGACGACGACGAGCTAAAACTTTACGTCCATTCGCTGAGCTCATACGAGCGCGGAAACCGTGTACTTTACTGTGCTTACGTTTGTTTGGTTGGTAAGTTCTTTTCATCTATAAACACCTCCTCGAGGAATAACTGAAAAAGACAGTCCTTGCAATTATAATGAAAAGACTAAGAAGATGTCAATGTTATTTAAAAAATAAAATTTTCAATCTCTTGGTTTCATTATCTGTTTTACTCAATCTTCTTCATTCTAATATCTTTATAACCCAATTGTCTATACCTAATCAATAAAATTCATTGATTTATTAAAGAAAAAAATTTTCCTTTTTATCACTTTTTCTTTCTCTAGCAGATGCGATCGCATCGTTACTGAACAAAACTACAACAACAAATGTTATAAAAAGCCTCTTTTTTATTCAAATTCTGCTCTTAAACCTTTGTGGATAAGTTTTTTCGACATTTTTCTACTTTTCCATTCCTTATCGACAACTCATGCACACTATCTTGTGTTGTGGAAAACTTTTCTCCACAAGGTGTAGTGATTGTGGATAAGTTTCGAAAATTCATTGCATCATGCCGAATTCTTTGATATTATATTTTTGTTTTCACTCTTAATTACTTTTCCACAGTTGGTTTTTATCCACAGACTGTGGAAAACTTGTGGACATCATTTCCACTATCACTGTATAAAGTTATCCACACCATGTGGAATCTGTCGAATAGTCGGCTTTCTTCTATAATATATATTTACCCACATAATAGAAATTGTATAAATATAAATTTTTTATGCATAAGGTTTTGTACAGGTTGTACAAGAGTTGTACAAAGCGCATAAAAGCTAGAAAAAGGAGGGATTGCTCGTTGGAAAACATTCATGATTTATGGAATAGAGCTTTAGATCAAATTGAAAAAAAATTAAGCAAACCTAGTTTTGAAACCTGGCTCAAATCGACAAAAGCTCATGCTTTACAGGGAGACACGCTCATTATTACTGCGCCTAATGATTTTGCACGGGACTGGTTAGAATCTAGGTATTCTAATTTAATTGCTGAAACACTTTACGATCTTACGGGGGAAGAGTTAGATGTGAAATTTATTATTCCTCCTAACCAGGCCGAGGAAGAATTCGATATTCAAACTCCTAAAAAGAAAGTCAATAAAGACGAAGGATCAGAATTTCCTCAAAGCATGCTAAATTCGAAGTATACCTTTGATACATTTGTTATCGGATCTGGAAATCGATTTGCGCATGCAGCTTCTTTAGCAGTAGCAGAAGCGCCGGCTAAAGCCTATAATCCGCTTTTTATTTACGGGGGAGTAGGATTAGGCAAAACACACTTAATGCACGCCATAGGCCACTATGTGTTAGATCATAATCCTGCCGCTAAAGTCGTGTACTTATCATCTGAAAAATTCACAAATGAGTTTATTAACTCTATTCGTGATAATAAAGCAGTAGAATTCCGTAACAAATACCGTAATGTAGATGTTTTACTAATTGATGATATTCAATTCTTAGCAGGTAAAGAGCAAACACAAGAAGAATTTTTCCATACGTTTAATACGCTTCACGAAGAAAGCAAGCAGATTGTCATCTCAAGTGACCGACCGCCGAAAGAAATTCCTACACTTGAAGACCGACTTCGCTCTCGCTTTGAATGGGGCCTTATTACAGACATCACACCACCAGATTTAGAAACACGAATTGCTATTTTGCGAAAAAAAGCCAAAGCGGACGGCTTAGTTATTCCAAATGAAGTTATGCTTTATATCGCCAATCAGATTGATTCAAATATTAGAGAATTAGAAGGAGCACTTATTCGTGTAGTAGCTTATTCTTCACTAATTAATAAAGATATAAACGCTGATTTAGCAGCAGAAGCATTAAAAGATATCATTCCTAGTTCAAAACCTAGGGTTATTACGATTCAAGACATCCAACAGATTGTTGGACAAGAATTTAATATAAAATTAGATGATTTCAAAGCGAAGAAACGTACAAAGTCAGTAGCGTTTCCTAGACAAATTGCCATGTACCTTTCTCGCGAATTAACGGATTTTTCGCTGCCTAAAATTGGAGAAGAGTTTGGCGGGCGAGACCATACTACTGTCATCCATGCGCATGAAAAAATCTCAAAACTTGTTCAAACAGATACTGACCTACAAAAACAAATTAAAGAAATAAGTGAATCACTAAAAATATAGGCTTTTTTTACTTGTATTTTGTGTATAAGTGAGTTAGGATTGTACACAGTCTGTCCACATGTGGATAGGCTGTGTTCTCACGTTTTTGGGGGTTATCCACATTTCCACAGCCCCTATTACTACTACTATCTTAAAATATAATAAATAATAAGCTTTTAAACCTACTTTTAAGGAGGATTAATTATTATGAAATTTATCATACAGAAAGACTATCTAGTTCAAAGCGTTCAAGATGTTATGAAAGCTGTATCTTCTAGAACAACAATTCCAATTTTAACGGGGATTAAAATTGTAGCGACTGAAGAAGGTGTTACCTTAACCGGAAGTGATTCGGATATTTCAATTGAATCGTTTATTCCAAACGAAGAAGAAGGAAAAGAGATTGTTGATATCCACAAACCTGGAAGCGTTGTTCTCCCAGCTCGTTTCTTTAGTGAAATCGTCAAAAAGCTTCCTAAAGACATTGTAGAATTAGACGTCCAAAGTCACTTTTTAACAATCATTCGTTCAGGAAAAGCTGAATTTAACTTAAATGGTTTAGATGCAGAAGAGTATCCTCATTTGCCACAGATCGAAGAAAACAACATGTTTAGATTACCGACGGACTTATTAAAAAACATGATTCGACAAACTGTCTTTGCAGTGTCCACCTCAGAAACACGACCTATCTTGACAGGTGTAAACTGGAAAGTCGATGGCAAGGAATTAACGTGTATTGCCACTGACAGTCACCGTCTAGCTTTGCGAAAAGCGACCATTGAAACTGGAAATGAAGCAACGTATAATGTGGTTATTCCAGGTAAAAGTTTAAGTGAATTCAGTAAGATCCTTGATGATTCTCATGAATTAGTAGACATTGTTATCACGGAAAATCAAGTATTATTCAAAACAAAACACTTACTGTTCTTCTCAAGATTATTGGACGGAAATTATCCTGATACTTCAAGATTGATCCCAGCCGATAGTAAAACGGATGTTATATTGAACGTAAAAGAATTCTTACAATCGATTGACCGCGCTTCTTTATTAGCTCGTGAAGGAAGAAACAACGTAGTAAAACTATCTACGCTGGATGAAGGGATTGTTGAAATTTCTTCTAACTCTCCTGAAATCGGAAAAGTAATTGAAGAGGTACAAAGTCAGTCTATCTCAGGAGAAGAATTAAAAATTTCTTTTAGCGCAAAATATATGTTAGACGCATTAAAAGCGCTCGAAGGAACAGATATCAAAATTAACTTCACTGGTGCGATGCGTCCATTTGTCATTCGAACATTAGAGGATGATTCAATGCTGCAGCTGATTTTACCAGTGCGAACATATTAAATCTCAGAAAGCTACTAGCATGCCGTACTAGTAGCTTTCTTTTCTCAAGGAGAATTATTTAGTAAAATAGAGATACATCATTAGAAAGTGAGAGAGTCGCATGAAAACAAAGGTTAAAATTTCAACTGAATACATTACGCTTGGCCAGTTTTTAAAACTAGCAGACGTCATTCAAACAGGTGGAATGGTAAAATGGTTTTTAAGTGAGCACGAAGTATATGTGAACGGGGAGCTAGAAGAGCGCCGCGGACGTAAATTATATGCAAATGACGAAGTGGATATACCGGCTGCAGGATCATTTGTTGTTATTACTTAAAGTTGGTGAAACGTTTGTATATTAAAGAAATTACTTTAACAAATTACCGAAACTATACGAAGACAACGATTCCTTTTGAAAATAAAGTAAACGTCATTTTGGGTGAAAACGCACAGGGTAAAACAAACGTGATGGAATCGATCTTCGTATTATCTATGGCTAAATCTCATCGTACATCCAACGATAAAGAATTAATTAAATGGGACTGTGAGTATGCAAAGCTATCGGGCATTGTAGAAAAGCATAGAGGGCCTGTTACACTGGATTTAGTCATCTCAACAAAAGGGAAAAAAGCAAAATATAATCACATTGAGCAGAAAAAACTCAGTCAATATATAGGATCAATTAACACTGTCATGTTTGCTCCGGAGGATTTGAACCTAGTTAAAGGGAGTCCGCAAGTAAGGCGCAAATTTATCGATATGGAAATTGGTCAAGTTTCGCCTGTGTACATGCATGATTTAAGCAGGTATCAAAAGATTTTGCAGCAAAGAAATCAATATTTGAAGCAGCTGCAGACAAAAAAACAAACGGATCTTTCACTTTTAGACGTACTTACGTTACAGTTAAGTGAAATGGCGGCGAAAATCTTAAAAAAACGTTTTGAGTTTTTACAGTTACTCCAACAGTGGGCAGAGCCTATTCATAAAGGGATCAGTCGAGGCTTAGAAACATTAAAAATTGAGTATAAGAATTCAATTGATGTATCAGAAGATGCAGATTTGTCGAAAATGTTAGAAGCATATCATCAAAAGTTTGATAAAATAAAAAGTAGAGAAATTGATAGAGGTGTCACCTTAGCAGGACCACACCGTGATGATCTTCTTTTCTACGTTAATGAAAAAGACGTTCAAACATTTGGTTCACAAGGGCAACAGCGGACGACTGCTTTATCGTTAAAGCTTGCTGAAATTGAGTTAATTCATCAAGAAGTAGGTGAATATCCAATCTTGCTTTTAGACGACGTATTGTCTGAATTAGATGATTTTCGTCAATCACACTTGCTAAATACCATTCAAGGAAAAGTTCAGACGTTTGTAACGACAACGAGCATTGAAGGAATTCATCACGAGACCTTAGAAAAAGCCGCTACATATCACGTAGAAGCTGGCCAAATTCAAAAGGTCAAATAGCAATTGATCTGTCTAAAAACTTTTCGCAAGGCAATCTAACTGAAATATGATATCATTATAGTTTTAAGTCTATATAGTTCAACTCGTACCCTCGATTATGAAAATTTTGTGCATAAGTAAACAAATGGCAAATACATTAAAGGCTCCGTATTATTTCCACATAATATTCGAAAAACATAATACAAAATGATAAATACAGCAGTTTGCTGTTAAAAAAAAGTGTAGGTGATACATTTGACGATGGAACAAAAAGAAGTACAAGCATATGAAGCTGATCAGATACAAGTATTAGAAGGATTAGAAGCTGTTCGTAAACGTCCGGGGATGTATATTGGATCGACGAGCGCAAAGGGTTTACATCATCTTGTATGGGAAATTGTAGATAATAGTATTGATGAAGCGCTGGCCGGCTATTGCGATGAAATTAATGTTATTATCGAAAAGGATAATAGTATTACAGTCAAAGATAACGGTCGTGGAATTCCGGTTGGTATTCAAGAAAAAATGGGCAGACCTGCCGTTGAAGTTATCTTAACGGTTCTTCATGCCGGAGGTAAATTTGGCGGCGGCGGCTATAAAGTATCCGGTGGATTACACGGTGTAGGTGCCTCAGTTGTTAACGCACTTTCTACCTCTTTGGAAGTACACGTACATCGTGACGGTAAAGTTCATTATCAAAAATATGAACGAGGTGTACCAGCTGCTGACTTAAAAGTAGTCGGAGAAACAGATAAAACAGGTACTGTTATTCAATTCCATCCAGACGGTGAAATTTTTACAGAAACGCTTGAATACGATTTTGATACGTTAGCTAATCGTCTGCGTGAGTTAGCTTTCTTAAATCGAGGCATTAAAATTACGATTGAAGACAAACGTGAAGAAGATAAAAGACGTGAATATCACTATGAAGGCGGAATTAAGTCTTACGTTGAACACTTAAACCGTTCGAAAGAAGTGATTCACGAAGAGCCGATCTATATTGAAGGTAATCGAGACAACATTTCTGTAGAAATTGCTATTCAATATAACGATAGCTATACAAGTAATTTATATTCTTTTGCAAACAACATTCACACATATGAAGGTGGAACGCACGAAGCAGGATTTAAAACAGCGTTAACGCGTGTAATTAACGACTATGCACGTAAAAACAGCGTATTTAAAGACAGTGACGCCAATTTAACGGGTGAAGATGTTCGTGAAGGAATTACAGCTATCATCTCTATTAAGCATCCAGATCCGCAGTTCGAAGGACAAACAAAAACAAAGCTGGGAAATAGTGAAGCAAGAACAATTACTGACTCCGTATTTGCAGAACACTTAGAAACTTACTTGCTAGAGAACCCTATTGTGGCGAAAAAGGTAATTGAAAAAGGTTTAATGGCTGCAAGAGCAAGAATGGCAGCTAAAAAAGCTCGTGAGCTTACAAGACGTAAAAGCGCGCTTGAAATTTCAAACTTACCGGGTAAATTAGCAGATTGTTCATCAAAAGATCCTTCTATTAGCGAACTGTATGTAGTAGAGGGTGACTCTGCCGGAGGTTCAGCTAAGCAGGGAAGAAGCCGTCATTTTCAAGCTATTTTGCCTTTGCGTGGTAAAATTATCAACGTAGAGAAAGCGCGTTTAGATAAAATTTTATCTAATAACGAAATTCGTACAATCATTACCGCTCTAGGAACGGGTATTGGTGACGATTTTGATATTTCGAAAGCCCGCTACCATAAAATTGTGATTATGACAGATGCAGACGTAGACGGTGCGCATATTCGTACGCTTCTTCTAACGTTCTTCTATCGCTATATGAGACAGATTATTGAGCACGGATATGTGTACATTGCCCAGCCGCCTCTTTACAAAGTTTCACAAGGTAAAAAAGTGGAGTACGCGTACAACGATCGTCAATTAGAAGAGGTATTAGCTTCTTTCCCTGAAGGCGCAAAACCAAACCTTCAGCGTTACAAAGGTTTAGGAGAGATGAATCCTGAACAACTATGGGAAACAACAATGGATCCAGAATTCCGTACCCTTCTTCAGGTGAACTTGCAAGATGCAATTGAAGCTGATGAGACATTTGAAATTTTAATGGGCGACAAAGTAGAACCACGCCGTAATTTCATTGAAGAAAATGCTCAGTACGTAAAAAATCTCGATATTTAAATGAACGGTAATACCCTTTATATTTTTTACAAAGGGTATATAAACGTCAGGATAGAGATAGGTTCTATCCTGCGTTTACATATATATGAATTACTATACTGAACTTCGCGAAGGAGGTTCTTATCGATGTCAGATAAACCAAACTCTCAAATAAGAGAAGTAAATATTAGTCAAGAAATGCGCGCATCCTTTTTAGATTATGCAATGAGCGTAATTGTATCGCGTGCTTTACCAGATGTAAGAGACGGACTTAAGCCCGTGCACCGTCGTATTTTATATGCAATGAATGATTTAGGTATGGGATCGGATAAGCCATATAAAAAATCAGCTCGTATCGTAGGAGAAGTAATTGGTAAGTATCACCCACACGGTGACTCAGCTGTATATGAAACCATGGTTCGTATGGCACAAGATTTTAGCTATCGTTATATGCTAATTGACGGTCATGGAAACTTTGGATCTGTTGATGGAGATGCAGCAGCAGCTATGCGTTATACAGAAGCAAGAATGTCAAAAGTTTCGATGGAACTTTTACGTGACATCAATAAAGATACAATTGATTACCAAGATAACTATGATGGTTCTGAACGTGAACCAATTGTATTACCTGCTAGATTTCCAAATTTACTTGTAAACGGTTCAGCCGGAATTGCGGTAGGTATGGCGACAAATATTCCTCCGCATCAGTTAGGGGAAGTCATTGACGGCGTTTTAGCTGTAAGTCAAGACCCTGATATCACAATTGCAGAGTTAATGGAGATTATTCCAGGACCGGATTTCCCAACTGCAGGACAAATTCTTGGCCGCAGCGGAATTCGTAAAGCTTATGAAACTGGAAAAGGTTCTATTATTGTTCGCGCAAAAGTAGAAATTGAAGAACAAAGCAATGGTAAACAAACTATTATTGTTCATGAACTACCATACCAAGTAAATAAAGCAAAGCTAATTGAAAAAATTGCCGAGCTAGCTCGTGATAAGAAGATTGATGGAATTACGGATTTACGAGATGAGTCTGACCGTTCGGGTATGCGTATTGTTATTGAAGTAAGACGTGATGCAAATGCAAATGTTTTATTAAACAACTTATATAAGCAGACATCTCTTCAAACAAGTTTTGGCATTAACACCCTTGCGTTAGTAGATGGACAGCCAAAAGTATTGAACTTGAAGCAATGTCTACAGTACTACTTAGACCATCAGGTAGTGGTTATTCGCCGTCGTACTGAATTTGAACTTCGAAAAGCAGAAGCACGTGCGCATATTTTAGAAGGTTTAAAGATTGCTCTTGATAATTTAGATGCCGTTATTGCTTTAATTAGAGGTTCTCAAACAACAGATATTGCACGTGAAGGATTAATGACTCAGTTTTCATTATCTGAAAAACAAGCGCAAGCTATTTTGGATATGCGACTACAGCGTTTAACAGGATTAGAGCGAGAGAAGATTGAAGCGGAATACCAATCTTTATTAGCGCTAATTGCTGAATTAAAAGCTATTTTAGCAGATGAAGAAAAAGTATTAGAAATTATTAGAGAAGAACTAATAGAAGTAAAAGAAAGATTCAATGACGGACGTCGAACAGAAATCGTAAGCGGAGGAGCGGAAATTATCGAAGACGAGGATCTGATTCCTCGCCAAGATATTGTTATTAGCTTAACGCACAACGGCTATATTAAACGTTTGCCTGTTTCTACGTATAAGAGTCAGCGAAGAGGCGGAAGAGGTATTCAAGGAATGAATACAAACGAAGATGATTTCGTTGAACATCTTCTAACAACTTCTACTCATGATACGATTCTCTTCTTTACAAATAAGGGAAAAGTCTATCGGACAAAAGGATACGAAATTCCAGAGTACGGAAGAACGGCTAAAGGGATACCTATTATTAACTTGTTAGAAGTAGACAAAGGTGAGTGGGTAAATGCCATCATTCGCGTCGATGAATTTGTAGACGATTGGTATCTATTCTTTACTACAAAACAAGGAATTTCTAAGCGTACACCTTTATCTTCTTTTGAGAACATTCGAAATAGTGGACTTATCGCCTTGAATTTAAGAGAAGAAGATGAATTGATTTCTGTTAAATTGACAGATGGTAAGCGCGATATGGTTATTGGAACGAAGAAGGGTATGTTAATTCGTTTTAATGAAAATGATGTTCGTTCAATGGGACGTACGGCTACTGGAGTTAAAGGGATCACTCTCGATTCAGAAGATGAAGTAATCGGTATGGAGATTCTCGAAGAACAATCAGATGTCTTGATCATTACGAAAAATGGCTACGGAAAACGTACGCCGATTGAAGAATATCGTGTACAAACAAGAGGCGGTAAAGGTTTAAGAACATGTAATATCACTGATAAAAATGGTGATGTTGTCGCACTGAAATGCGTATCTCAAGAAGAAGATATTATGCTTATCACAGTAAGCGGCGTTCTTATCCGTGTTTCTGTTTCAGATATTTCACAGATGGGCCGTAACACACAAGGTGTCAAAGTCATCCGTTTAGGAGACGAAGAGTTTGTTTCAACGGTTGCAAAAGTACAAACTTCAGAAGATGAAGACGAAGTATTAGATGAATTAGATGAACATGAAGAGACAGATATAATAATTGAAGCTGAAGAAACGGAAGAATAAAAAGAGCCCCTGAAAAATCAGGGGCTTTTTTTATGTAAAAAAACCTTGCCATAGGCTTTTCATTTTGGTAATATATAAAAAGTCAGCAAAATACATATAAGTTTTTAGTAGTTTTAAAAAAGTTATATAAAAGTGTTGACAACGATTCTTATAAAGTGTTATTATATAGGAGTCGCTTTA
>NZ_JBYCZN010000005.1:0-179608 GCF_057586255.1 Priestia sp. SRI_019
TTTCTAATCAGTTCGCTCGACTTGCATGTATTAGGCACGCCGCCAGCGTTCATCCTGAGCCAGGATCAAACTCTCCGAAGAAATATTTGACTTGCTCATTTAAAAAATAAAATTTAACGTTGACGTTTGTCGCTTTGTTCAGTTTTCAAAGTTCAATCGCCGCTCTTAAGCGACTTTTTAATCTTACCAGTTTATCTCTTTCTTGTCAACAACTTTTTTAAGAAGTTTTTTCAAGTTTTTGATAAATTTAGTATCGCTCATTGGCGACGTATATAAATTTACCACGGATATTTTAAAGCGTCAATAGATTTTTTAAAATAAATCGTGTTTTTTTAGAAAAACCTTTTATCCAGGCTATAAAGTCATATGTCAGGGTATCTACACGTCATAACCGCACCGTATCAGATACCCTTTATCCTCTCTATCATTTCGCCACATAGTGTCTATGGTACAAACTCTTTCCTTTGGTTTCTACTTTTTTTACCATAATGATATCTTTTTCAATTAAAAACTCAAGAAGTATTCCTAAATCAATAGCATAAGGGCGTATTTCGGGATGATGAACCAGTTCATTAAACGTCCATTCCTGCTTTTCACTTTTCATAATATGAACAAGATGCTTGGCACCCAATTCAGTTTTTTTATTTACTAGAAATTCACTCGCTAAAAAAAGCAGCTCTAAACGCTTGCTAACCTCTTCTTGGCTAATAATTAGCTCTTCGTAAAGACGATGAATTTCAGGTTCTATTTTTTTCACTTGGTTCCATACTGTCACTTCTGGGTGAAATCCATTTTCTAACACAGACAGTCGTGCTAAATGATGAAGAGCATGAATGACATGATTGAATGCATCTAAATAATGATTAGACGCATAAAAGTCTTTTCCTTCTTTAAATCGGCGAATCAATTTAGCAAACTCGACACCTATTCTCTTTGTCCGATCTTCTCTAGGAAAATCAATTAAGCGTTTCTTTAAGTTTTCCATATATTCGTTTCGATCAAATAGCACTTTACCATTTAAGATCCAATCAATAATACGGCGGTTCGTCCCATTCATAATCCATTCACTCATTTGCTGTTCAGAAGCCATATAAAGTGCCGCACGCTCATTTTCATATTCGTATTGTTTAATAAAAAGAGAAGTTTCTGTAGTTTTGGTCACAATAAATAAGATAGCATCCAAATTATCCGTCACTGGAGATTCTGATTTCTTTTTTTCAATCAGTAAGATACCTAGTGTGTCTTTATTGCTAGCTCTTTCTTGATATATTGGCCGTAAAACATCTTCCATTTTGAGCTCTCCTAACTGTAATAAACAAATATTTTTCAAAATTTTAAAGGCTATGGACTAAGATTTCTTTTTTTATTATATACGATGTATAACGGATATCCCACTCAGAATTATGGAAATCATTCAGAAAGCTCAAAAACCAACGATAATTTTCCGAAGATTCAATTTTTATCATCATTCACTGTCTCACTCTATGATATATTGGTAACAGGGGGGATACTGATGGGGATAAAGTATTCAAATAAAATTAACAAGATTCGCACGTTTGCACTCAGTCTGATCTTTGTTGGTTTCATTGTTATGTATGGGGGAATTTTCTTTCGGTCTTCAGTCTGGCTAATGACTATTTTTATGCTTTTGGGGTTGCTGTGCATCGTAGCCAGTACCGGCGTTTATTTCTGGATTGGCATGCTTTCTACAAAAGCGGTTCAAGTAACCTGCCCTACATGTCAAAAGCAAACAAAAATGCTAGGGCGCGTAGATATGTGTATGTATTGCAACGAGCCGCTTACGCTTGACCGGTCTCTTGAAGGAAAACAATTTGATGAAAAGTATAATAGAAAAAAACAAAAAGAAAGCTGATAGTATCACTACTATCAGCTTATTAATGCGCTTTTTTAGCCGTACAATCAGGACACGTTCCGTAAATTTCCATTCGGTGGTGACTAATATCAAAGTCAGTAATATGAGCAGCCAGCTTTTCTACTTCGTCTAAACCAGGATAATGAAAATCCACAATTTTTCCGCAGCTTTCGCAAATCACATGATAATGCTCTGTTGTAACATAATCAAACCGGCTTGATGCATCACCGTATGTTAGTTCCTTTACAATACCAACTTCGCGAAATACTCTTAAATTATTGTACACGGTTGCTACACTCATATTTGGAAACTTACCTTCCAGCGCTTTATAAATATCATCTGCTGTTGGATGTGTCATGGAATTGATTAAATACTCTAAAATAGCATGACGTTGTGGTGTAATACGAACGCCAGTACCTTTTAACGTTTCAAGGGCTTCTTGTAAATGATTTGACACGCCATGCACCCCTCTTCTGTAAGTATTATTACTTTATAATTCTTATAATTAGTCTACATGTTTTACCCACGTTTTGTCAACTTGATGCCTATTCCTATTTTATGTAATACATCATCATTATTTACGTATTCTGTGCAAAAAAAGAAGTGTGGAAATTAATCCACACTTTTAAATATATTAACATCTGAGGAGGTATGCCCTACACTGATATTGTATGTGCAAAGACAAAAACTGCTCTAGTTATCTGCCTGTTTTTATGCCATTTTTTCTTTAATAAACGATAAAGCTTCTTCCACATGGCCTTTTACCCGTACCTTGCGATACTCTTTTACGAGCATTCCTTCTTTATTAATGATAAAAGTGGAGCGTTCAATGCCCATATATTCTTTTCCAAAGTTTTTTTTCAGTGTCCATACTCCATACTCTTCAGCTACGCTGTGATCTTCATCAGCTAAAAGTAAGAATGGAAGGCCGTGCTTATCAATAAACTTATGGTGTTTGTCGATCGGATCCGGGCTCACTCCTAAAATCACCGCATCTAGCTCTTCAAAATTTTCATGCTGATCTCTGAAATCACAGGCTTCTGTTGTACAGCCTGGCGTCATATCTTTCGGATAAAAATACAGCACAACGTTTTTTCCTTTCATCGACGCTAGTGATACTTGCTCTCCATTTGTAGACATCAATACAAAATCGGGTGCTTTTTCTCCAACTACAGCTGTCATATTTATCTTCTCCTTTACGCTTTTCATTTTCTTTGAATAGCGTACCCAATATTAGATAAGATGACAAGTTTAAGTGCGGGTAACAGTTCGCATCACAAAGATTGCAGGCATAATATAGCCGATAAACGCTTCAAAAGTTGCAAATAATTTCCCAATTCCAACCGGATACATATCTCCGTATCCTACTGAAAATAACGTTGCTGCGCTGAAATACATGCTGTTAAACAGCGTATAAAAATAATGACCTTCATGTTCAAACCCTCCGCTTAACACTGGAATACTCCCCATCTCACACACTGTATAAATAAGGCTAAATCCCAATAAAACTGTAATATATGAATAAAACAAGACAAAGAAGTGACCAATTGAGAAAAAATGAAATTCTCCAAGTTCTTTTTCAAAGAGAAACTTCATACTACCAATTACAAAAACAACGATAACGAGGATTAGAAAAATAACCATCATTCTACTCCTTTAATTTATACTCTATTACCACTATACGCGCGTTCTTGTCCATTCATTACTACTCTGAAGCCACGAAAAAGAGCAGGCATTTAATTGCCTGCTCCTCTGTATTTTTTGACACCTGTATTCCATAAGAAGATAGAGATCGTAAAAAAGATGATTCCCATTACTGGAGTTAAAAATGCATATCCGTACCATTCAGCTCTTCCTAGGAAATAAGCAGCTGGATATACGCCTACAAATGCAAAAGGAAGAATCCACGTTAAAACATAGCGGATGACATTATTGTAAATATCTACAGGATACCTTCCGTAGTTTCCAATATTATAAATAGTGGGCATAATAGAGGTTCTGGCATCCGACCAGAAGCCTATGCTTGCTAAGGCGATGAAAATTCCTGCGTATACAAGCGCTCCTCCCAAAATAAATAATAGAAAAACAAAAACATCATACCACTGGAAATGAAGATGTAAAGAAGACGCAGCGTAAGCCATTACGGCAATCCCTGTGACACCACCAAACAATGATTCTAGCTCCATTCGCTCCAAAATAACTTGAAACAAACTATGAATCGGCCGCGTTAAAATTCGGTCCATTTCTCCTTTAACAATGTAGCGCTCATTGAAATCCCAAATGTTAAAGAAAGACGAAAAAATAGCAAAAGGAACTAAAAAGAAACCATAAATAAAGATAATTTCCTCTCGTGACCATCCGTGCAGCGACTGAGTATGACCAAATACAACTAAAATAAAAATTAAGTTAACCGCTTGAAATAATAAGTCCGATATGATTTCAACTACCATGTCGGTACGATACTGAAGCCTTGTTTTCATATATTGACCAATGTACTGAAAGAAAATCGAAAAATAAAACATTTTCATAGACTACCCTCCTTGAATAACCATTTTTTTCTTCGCTATGTTCCACAAACATGCAATAGGGATAAATAGAAGTCCTGACCAAACTGCTTGTGTGATAAGAGCATTTATTACTTCCTGCCCTTTAAATCCATTTGTGAAAATCATGCTCGGAATATAACTAATGGCTTGAAAAGGGAAATAGCTCATAATATGTTGCGCCCAGAAAGGATAGAAACTGATGGGCAGAAGAAGTCCTGAAAACAAATCAATAACAACGCGCTTCGCTCGAATGAGTCCATCATTGTTAAAGAGAAAGAAAGTCGTAATACCCGTTAATAAATTAATTTGTGTATTGATAATGAAACTAAAAATTAAAGACAGTCCAAAATAAAGCCATGTTGCTGCATTTGCTGAGAACTGTACTGGAAATAAAAACGCGACAATAATCATGCCGGGCACTGAGAAAAACAGCACTCGAAAAATCCCTTCTCCCAGTCCTTGCATCGTTTTCATACCAAGGTAGCTGTATGGTTTAATTAACTCTACAGCCACTTTGCCATCTTTAATTTCCGTTGCCATTTCACGGTCAATGTTATTAAAGTAAAAGGCTCTGGCCATCCATGAAACGGCTACATACGTTGTCATTTGAGTAATGGATAAACCTTGAATATTCTCTTTTCCTCCATAAATAGCCGACCATAAAAAATAGTAAGCACCAATATTAATTGCATAAATCAATATTCCGCTGTAATAATTCGTCCGATACGCCAGCATCATTAAAAAGCGAATGCGTATCATCTCTATATATTTATCCATTCACAACACCTTCTTCATAAATGTTGCGGATAATTTCTTCCGTTGAAATTTCTTCAATGTTAATATCGCTGATTTCATGCTTTGCCACCACTTTAGCAATCAGCTGCGACATTAAGTCTCCTTTATTTTGAAGCTGCGCTGTCCACAAATATTTTTGATCACCTTCAATCCAGTTAACAGGCATTCCTTGCGTCAATAGCTTCAACTGCTCTTTATTTGGCGCAGTCCCAAATTCAAACGTAATCTGCTTAAGGTCGCCCCAGTTCGAACGCAGCTTTTGCAGCGATCCATCATAAATAATACTGCCTTCATCCAGCATTACAACGCGTTCACATAAAGCTTCAATATCTGCTAAATCATGTGTTGTAAGCAAAATCGTCGTGTTGTATTTTTCATTAATTTCTTTTAAAAATTGGCGGATTTTTAATTTAACTAGTACATCTAAACCAATCGTCGGTTCATCTAAAAATAGAAGCGGCGGATTATGAATGAGAGCAGCAGCCAGCTCACAGCGCATTCTTTGACCTAAAGAAAGCTTTCGCACCGGCTTATCTAGCAGCGGCCCGATATCTAACGTTTGAATAACGTGCTCCATATGAGCGTTATAATCTTCATCTGACACTTTGTATACTTTTTTTAACAGGCGAAAAGATTCTTGTACGGCAATATCCCACCATAGCTGAGAGCGTTGACCAAAAACTACCCCAATCGTTTGGGCAAACTTTTCTCTTTCTTTATGAGGGTTCATTCCATTTACGGTAATGTCGCCTGCAGTTGGAGTTAAGATCCCTGTTAGCATTTTGATTGTGGTTGATTTCCCCGCTCCGTTTTCTCCTATATACCCTACCATTTCCCCTTGTTTTACGGTAAACGAAATATCGTTCACAGCTTTCATGACTCTATAATTACGGGTAAATAAATCCCGGAATGCCCCTTTAAGGCCAGAGCGGCTAGAATAGGCTTTAAATTCTTTCCGAAGTTGATTCACCTCAATAGCATTTTTCATTGTATTCCCTCCGTTACGTCGACGTATTAGTGGTTTCTTTTATTGTTTCCGGCGCCCTTGCTAGCAACTCCTCCAAGAGACGAGGAACTATTTTCTAGCAGTTAGCTCACAAATTTCTATCATACACGTTCTCGAATGTTTTTCAAGAAACAAATAAGTTTGATAGAATAAAGAAGTTGAACTTTTCATTAGGAGGCATACTATGCAATTCACAAAATCAGAACAATTACACGCTGAAGCGCTCGAACATATTGTAGGCGGCGTTAACAGCCCTTCACGTTCATATAAAGCCGTAGGAGGCGGAGCGCCTGTTGCAATGGAGAAGGCAAGCGGAGCTTATTTCTGGGACGTTGATGGAAATAAATATATTGACTATTTAGCAGCTTATGGTCCTATTATTACAGGACACGCTCATCCTCATATCACGAAAGCTATTACAAAAGCAGCTGAAACGGGTGTTCTTTACGGTACTCCAACTGCTCATGAAGTCACATTTGCTAAAATGCTCAAAGAAGCGATGCCCGCATTAGATAAAGTGCGCTTCGTCAACTCTGGAACAGAAGCCGTTATGACAACGATTCGTGTAGCACGCGCTTATACTGGACGCGATAAAATTATTAAATTTGCAGGTTGCTACCACGGCCATTCTGACCTTGTGTTAGTAGCAGCTGGATCTGGTCCTTCTACACTCGGCACTCCTGACTCTGCTGGTGTACCAAAAAGTATCGCTAACGAAGTCATCACAGTTCCTTTTAACGACATCGAGCCTTACAAGGAAGCATTAGAAAAATGGGGCGATCAAATTGCGGCTGTTTTAGTAGAACCAATCGTTGGAAACTTCGGAATTGTTGAGCCGGAACCTGGCTTTTTAGAACAAGTTAATGAATTAACTCACGAAGCTGGAGCACTTGTTATTTACGACGAAGTTATTACAGCGTTTCGCTTTATGTATGGCGGAGCTCAAGATTTACTTGGTGTAAAACCTGATCTGACTGCATTTGGAAAAATCATCGGCGGCGGTCTTCCGATCGGAGCCTACGGCGGTAAAAAAGAAATCATGGAAAAAGTGGCACCGCTTGGACCCGCTTATCAAGCAGGTACAATGGCAGGAAACCCAGCTTCTATTCTTTCTGGGATTGCTTGCCTGGAAGTACTAAAGCAAGAAGGTGTTTATGAACAGTTGGATAAGCTAGGGGCGATGCTCGAAGAAGGTATTTTAAAACATGCTCGTACATATAACATGCCTATCACTATCAATCGATTGAAAGGCGCTCTTACTGTCTACTTTACAACAGAAACGGTCAAAAACTATGAACAAGCAGAAAATACAGACGGCGAATTATTTGCACGCTTCTTTAAACTAATGCTCCACCAAGGTGTCAACTTAGCTCCTTCGAAGTATGAAGCATGGTTCCTTACTACAGCTCATACAGAACAAGATATTACCGACACATTAGAAGCAGTCGAAAAAGCATTTAAACAATTAAGTGAAGAACGCTAATTCTTATTCTAAAGAGGCTGAGATAAAAGGATTTTAGACGAAGTGGAAAACGAACCATTGATCAAGATGTTTGATTAGTGGTTCGTTTTTTTTGTTAGGGTAAACGTAGGTTTCATGTATGCAGGTCTTTCTAGCAGCTGATTGGAGGGCAAGTCGAAGACTTCTGCAGAAATCAACTACTGTGTCACAAGCGATTCAGCCCATGTATCCTATTTATTCATCTTTAGATTGCATTTACTTCGTTATATCTCAACCTCTTTTTCGTTTTACCTTTGGGTTTCCTTATAGAACATTTCCACCTTTCATAACCATTTCTTACGCGTCATCTCCTTTTTGTCAGCCTGTCGAAAAATCCCGAGAAATACCCTTATTTTTCTGCTTGTTTTCTCTTGATATCCATTCTTAAACCTTGTATAGTATGTTATTGTTTATATTATTTCCAACAGGTTATGTAATAAAGAAGGATTGATTTTTGCAATTTATCATTTGTTTTGGGGAACATTCTTCATAACGAAAAAACTTTTTTACAGAAAGGAACTACGAACGCACATGAAACTTGGTGCCCGCATCTTAAAAACGGGAATTGCCATTACACTTTCATTGTTATTAGGTGAATTTCTAAGTTTACCATCTCCAATATTTGCGGCAATTGCGGCAGTTTTTGCAATTCAACCGTCTATTTACAGATCTTATTTAACAATATTGGAGCAAATACAGGCGAATGTGATTGGAGCTGCTTCTGCAGTTTGTTTTGGACTTATTTTTGGTACCCATCCCATCATTATTGGTTTTACCGCTGTTGTTGTCATCGCAGTCAACTTAAAATTACGTATTAATAATACAATTGGGCTTGCGCTTGTGACAGTAATTGCAATTATGGAAAATCCAGGAGATAATTTCGTTGAATATGCACTTATACGCTTTGGTACAGTGTTACTTGGGGTATTCTCAGCATTTATTGTCAATCTTATTTTTATTCCGCCAAAGTATGAAACAAGATTGTATTATAAAATTGTAAGCACAACGGAAGAAATTATTAAATGGATTCGCATGAATCTTTATCACGCATCTGAGCACACATTGTTAAAAGAAGACATTGAAAAAATGAAAGACAATGTGGCTAAAATGAATCAAATCTTTGATTTTTACAAAGAAGAACGCACTTATTCAACCAAAAAACGTTTTGTTAAGTCACGCAAGCTCGTTTTATTTCGTCAAATGATTACCGTAACAACACGAGCTCTTACAACCTTGAAACTACTTCACCGAGTAGAAAATGATCTTCAAGTCATGCCGCAGCAATTTCAAGATTTAATCAAATCTGAAGTTGAGTGCCTGTTAATGTATCATGAGCAAGTATTATTAAAATTCATTGGGAAATTACGCGTACAGCCAACCACTACTGTACCAAACGAAGCCTGCGTTGGAAAACGAGCTTTAATCGATAAATTTATGCAGTACAAAATATACGATAATGATGAAGAGAATAAGGTTATTTATCATATCTTCCCTTTAATTTCTGTCATCATTGAGTATAGTGAAGAGTTAGAGCATCTTGATAAGCTGATTGATACGTTCCAAAACTATCACAAAGATGCTAACTCATTTGATATTAATCATCAGCGACAAGAAGATTAAAAACACCACCTATTGTTAGACAATAGGTGGTGTTTTTAAATTGTATCAAGCTGCTGAACGTTAAAGAGCTGATAGTAATGACCTTTTTTCTTAATTAACTCCTCATGAGAACCTCGTTCGACTACTCTTCCATTTTCTAAAAGTACAATTTCATCAACATGAGTAATTGTAGATAAACGATGGGCTACAATGAAAGTCGTACGGTCTTTTGCTAGTTCAGCTAATGCTTCTTGAATATAGTGCTCACTTTCCAAATCTAGAGCTGAAGTGGCTTCATCAAAAATAAGAATAGCTGGATTTTTCAAAAATACGCGCGAAATAGAAATACGCTGCTTCTGTCCCCCTGATAGCTTCATTCCCCGCTCTCCCACTTTTGTATCATATCCTTCGGGCAAATTCATAATAAAATCGTGGGCATTTGCGGCTTTTGCCGCAGCAATTACTTCTTCATCTGTCGCTCCTGGCTTTCCAAGCAGTATATTGTTTTTAACCGTGTCACTAAACAACACCGTATCCTGCAGGACGATTCCAATCTTATCTCGCAGGCTGCGTACCTTATAGGTTTTGATATCAATGTCATCAATGAGAATTTTACCCTCTGTCACATCATAAAAGCGCGGAATTAAGCTGATAAGCGTGGATTTCCCTCCTCCGCTCATTCCAACAAACGCAACGGATTTTCCTTTTTCTACATCTAAATTAATATCATGAATCACAGGTTTTTCTTCTTCTTCATAAGCAAATGAAACGTGCTCAAACTGCACCTTTCCATGAAGCTCAGTACATTCTTTTGCATCTTTCTTGTCTGTAATATCGTATTCTTCATCAATGAACTCAAACACCCGGTCCATAGATGCAACAGACTGCGTGAGCGTAGTCGATGAATTGACCAAGCGGCGAAGCGGATTATACAAGCGGTCAATATAGGCCACAAATGCTACCATCGTTCCTACGCTAAGACTTTCTGTGATGACTTGATATCCGGCAAATGTAATCACGATTAAAGGTGCCAAATCGGTAATGGTATTCACTACTGCAAATGTTTTTGCATTCCAATTCGTATGATTAATTGCTTTTTGTAGAAAATTTGAATTTTGCTTATCAAATTGTTTCTGCTCATGAGGCTCAATAGCAAAGCTGCGAATAACAGAGATCCCTTGAACCCTTTCATGCAAGTGACCCTGCACTTCCGCTAAAGCCTGCGAACGGACTCTTGTTAAATGGCGAAGACGACTGTAAAAATATTTTACAGAGAACGCATAAACCGGCAGCAAAATAATCGATACCAGTGTTAAAGGTACATTCATCGTAAACATAATCACAATGGCTATTACAATCGTCATCATATCAAGCCATACATTCATTAAGCCTGTGATAACAAAGTTTTTTGTTTGCTCTACATCATTAATGACTCGTGAAATCACTTCACCCGCTCGCGTATTTGCATAATAACGTAAGCTAAGCTTTTGAATGTGGCTAAACAGCTGATCCCGTATATCATATAGTACTTTACTCGATACCCACTGAGCATAATACTGCCTGTAATATTCAATAGGGGGTCTTAACACTAAAAATATAACAAACGAAATCCCCATAATCGTCACCATTTTATGAACTTTTTCAGAGGAAGACATGCCATGGCCATTTACGATATCGTCCAAAACATATTTCAAAAGCAGCGGAATTAATAAAGGAATAGCAAATTTAATAATACCAATTAATACAGTGCCGACAATTTGCCATTTGTATGGCTGTACAAACTTCATGTAGCGTCTTATACTTCCCATAAAATCTCCCCTTTCTATCTATGAGGGCAAGCTTTCTTAGTATATGTACACGCGTCGATTTTTTAGTGCTTTTATCTCTTCTAAAAGATGGTGAGCATAACGCCAAAAAGAACATTATATCAAACAGTCAGCTTTAGACGGCCTAACATAATGTTCTCTAGATCATTCATCAAGAATGCCGATATGTTAAAAAACGCTCATACCAAATGTCAATGAAATCTGGAGCAAACGGGCCTTTTCGCTGTCGAATCCAACCTTTTAACTCCTCGACGTGATTATGTAAAATACGGTCAATCACTTCTGGATAATTCATTTCTTTTCGATGCTTCTCATATTCATCTTCATCAAGAAGGGTGTATGTCATATCTGGATAGACTTTGATATCTAAATCATAATCAATATATTTGAGCGCTTCATTGTCATCATAAATGAACGGCGAACTGATATTGCAGTAATAATAAATTCCATCTTCACGGATCATCCCAATGACATTAAACCACTGCTGAGCATGAAAATAACAAATTGCAGGCTCTCTTGTGACCCATGTTCGTCCATCTGATTCTGTAACGACCGTACGATCATTTCCTCCAATCACTAAGTTATTGGTTGCTTTTAATACGGTTGTCCGATCCCACACGCGATGAATATGTCCATTATGCTTGTAGCTGTGTATTTGAATTGTTTCTCCTTCCACCGGAATTCCCATCTCCAATACCTACTTTCATTTTAGCACTTAAAAAAATTCATATAACGTCTCCATTTGTCTTATGTTTATTATAACGGTTTCTCTCTCATTTTAACACAAATGCGCTAACCTTCTTGAGTTCAAAAAAGCCACTCCCCCTACTTTTCCTTTGCTTGGCAGCCTTAAAAAAGAGAGGAAGTGACACATCAATGTTCATTAAGCAAGTGTAGAGCAAGCCCCTTCACTTTTATATGTACGAATAATGTCTTCGGTTTGTGCTTCAAACGTCAATTGAATCTCTTTTAATTTTAGCTTCATTTCACTAATTTCATCTTGCACAGAATGAAGTTTTGCTTCTTCATGAAGTTTTATTAGTTCACCTTCGATTTCCTGACAGCGCTCAATCTCAGACTGCAAAAACAGAAGTTGATCCATGGTCTCCAATTGTTGAGTCACTAGCTGATCAAATTTTTTCATACGATAGCTCCTCTCTATTTGCTTTAACCATACACGCGGCACTTCTGTTAACATTCTGTTTAGGTGATCCAGATTCCTTTGACGAGTTGTGTAAAGTTTCAAGAAGTTTTGTCGTACTTTGTTGCTTTTTATATAAGAAAAAGCGAACTTAACATCGCCGTATGAAAGACGTTAAGTTCGCTTTTGATATTAACCTTGGTATTTACCAGAGTTTTGGTTTTTCTTTGCTTCAGCTTGTGCGTTTTGTTGTCTCACTTCTTGAGCACTTGTTTCGCTAGCAAATTCAGTACCGAAGTTGTTTTTAGATGCTTGAGCATTTTGGCTTTTGTTTGCCGCTGCTTGAGCATTTTGTTGTTTCACTTCTTGTACATTTGTTTCGCTACCAAATTCAGTACCGAAGTTGTTTTTAGATGCCTGAGCATTTTGTTGTTTCACGTGTTGTGTGCTTGTACCAGATGCTGTTTTGTTTGTTTGTTTTGCCATTGTAATCACCTCCACGAAAATTAATATGCCCGGGAGGTAAATAGGATATGCAAACTTTTTTCAGTATTTTAAGGCACAAGCACAAAACACATTTACCTTACATTAAAAGTGAACGCCCTCCGTCAATAATAAGCGTTTGACCGCAAATCATATTTGCTTGATCGGACACTAAGAACATAACTGCATCCACCATGTCTTTTGGCTCCACCATACGACCAGCTGGAGTATGCTTGCGTGCATCATCTAGAAGCTCATCGCGATTTGGGAAATGCTTTAATGCTCCTGTATCAACAGCTCCTCCAGATACAGCATTTACCACAATATTCTTTGGAGCCAGCTCCACTGCTAAATAGCGGGTCAACGCTTCTACAGCAGCTTTTGACACGCCTACTGTTGTATAATTTTCTAAATAGCGAATAGAACCAAGCGAACTGATGGTAACAATCTTTCCTCCGCCTACTTTTTCCATACGTTTAGCCGCTTCTTGTGCACAGAATAAATATCCTTTGCTGTTAATATCCATTGTCCAGTTCCAGTGAGTTTCTTCCAATTCCATAATAGGACGTAAGACTCCTGACGCTGCATTACTTACAAATACGTCTAAGCGACCGAATACTTCATCAATTTGCTCAAACATTTCTTTAATTTTTTCT
Organism: Priestia sp. SRI_019; assembly: GCF_057586255.1. Classification (NCBI taxonomy): domain Bacteria; kingdom Bacillati; phylum Bacillota; class Bacilli; order Caryophanales; family Bacillaceae; genus Priestia; species Priestia sp. SRI_019. The sequence goes on from NZ_JBYCZN010000005.1 coordinate 13,427, forward strand.
ACTTTTCCTACGTTTGCTTTAACAACTAATGCTTCTCTGCCTAATGCTTTGATTTCTTCTGCTACTTCCTGCGCTGCACTTTTGCTTCGTGCATAGTTTAATACAATATCGTATCCTTCTTTAGCCAGACGTAAGGCAATTTCTTTACCAATACCTCTGCTGCTTCCCGTAACTAGTGCTACCTTTTGTGACATGATGTCATCTCCCTTATGTATCGTATTATCTTTACATTGTACTGATTTTATCGCATAAGAAACAAGTAATATAGGGAAAATAGATAAAACTTGATGAAATGAACGAGGTGAATAGAATGTATGTAGGTAGAGACATGACGGCTCTTTCAATGATTTCTAAAAGCGAGTGGAAAGACAGCGAGCTTGCGTTTTTCCATCACTCTTTACAGCAAATGACGCCGTATTTAAATGCTGAAGGACAAAGTATTCATCAGCAAATTATTAAAGAAATTGAAGCACGGGGCGGGTTACAGCGCCACGAAGCAGATTACACACACGGTACGCATGTATCATATGATTAAATAAAAGAAGCGCGGAGTTTATCCACGCTTCTTTTATTTAACAAGTAAATATTCTTTTAAGATTTTTTGATGGGAAACAGGAAATGCATATTGTTCTAAATCTTTTTCAGAAACCACTTTCAAATTTTTTAATGCACTGATATCACTTGCAAGCTCTGCTTCATATACTGTGATGTTCCAGACGATGTGAGAAAATACGTGCTGAATTGTGGTAAACGGCGCATGAATTTTAATATCGGCTCCGTACTCATTTTGAATAAATGCCTGAAGCTGCTGATGATCTGGCGCTATACTAAGATCTACTTCTATATTTGGAAATTCCCATAGGTTAGCTAAAAGTCCTTTGCTTGGACGTTTATGAATCAGATAATTTCCGTCCTCGTCTCTAATCACCGCTGCAGCAAGCTGAAGAGCACGCGGCGCTTTTTTCTTTGATTTAACAGGAAGCTCATTCTGCACTCCTTCTTCAAACGCGCGGCAGTGTTCGCGAACTGGACATAACAAACAGGAAGGAGAAGTTGGTGTACAGACAATGGCACCAAGTTCCATCATGCCCTGATTGAAATAGGAAGGATTATCTTTTGAAATAATTTCATGCACGATATCTTCAAACAGCTTTCTTGTTTTCGGTTTTGCAATATCATCCCAAACGGATAAAATGCGCGATAGCACACGCATGACATTTCCATCTACAGCAGGCTGCGGCACTCCGTATGCAATACTTAAAATGGCTCCTGTTGTATAAGGGCCTACTCCTTTTAGTTTAGAGATTTCTGCTGGCGTATTTGGAACTTCTCCCCCGTATTGTTCGTGAACTTCTCGAACGGCGGTTTGTAAATTACGGGCACGGGAATAATAGCCTAATCCTTCCCACGCTTTTAACACATCATCTTCATTCGCATAAGCTAAATCTTTGATAGTGGGAAATTTGCTAATAAAATTATTAAAATACGGAATGACCGTATCTACTCTCGTTTGTTGAAGCATAATTTCAGATACCCACACTTTATAAGGGTCCTGATCTTGACGCCAAGGTAAAATGCGCTGTTCCTGCTCAAACCAAGAGATTAAATCATCTTGAAATGCTCGAATATCGAAATTTTGTACAATATCTTTACTTTGTTTCACGTCATAGCCTCCGAGGTATTAACTATACATATACAATGTGTTGCTTTTTGAATCTTAGTAACTTTATGATAACCTTATAACAACTACAAATATGAATAGTAAAATGAATTGTTCAAATAATGAATAAAAACAGCTAATTTGCTGCGTTAGTAATAAGGCGAGATTTTTCGCCCTAAATTAAGCTTCCATGCTGAATTAGGATACTCTAAGATTGTCATTTTACAAAGGAGGAGTTCGCTCTGGATACTGGTACACACATTGCAATGGGAATCGCTTTAGGCGGCCTTGCAACATTAGACCCCACTGTATCTGCGAATACAGCCACAATGGATGCTGTAATGATTGGCGTAATGGCCGGGTCATTAGCACCTGATTTAGACACTGTTTTAAAGTTGCGAAACAATGCACAGTATATCCGCAATCACCGTGGAATTACACATTCTATCCCGGCTGTTATTTTATGGCCTTTGCTTATCGTGCTCATTCTTTCGCTTCTGCTGCCAGGAGCTAACTTGCTGCATCTCTGGATGTGGACCTTTGCAGGCGTCATTATTCACGTTTTTGTTGATATCTTTAACGCTTATGGCACGCAAGCTTTACGGCCTTTCACAAATAAATGGATTGCGCTTGGCGTAATCAACACGTTTGATTACGTGATTTTCTCAGCTCACGTACTCGCGATTTTAATCTGGTTTATTGGAGCAGAGCCAGGACCAACATTTATTACGCTGTATGTGTTATTGGCGTTTTACTATGGACTGCGCTTTTATATGCGCCACCAAATTGCCAAGAAGCTTCGAAAACAGTTTCCTGATGTTATCAAGCTCAATATCTCTCCTACAATGCGTTTCACTCACTGGCACTTAGCTGTGACGACCGAAAAGTATTTTCATGTAGGAAGAGCAATCGGAGAAGAAATTTTTATTTATGATACGTTTGATAAAGTTCCAATTCCCGAATCAGCCGTAATTGAAGTAGCGAAAAAAGATGAAAATTTATCTGCTTTTCTTTCATTTTCACCTATTTATAGATGGGAACTGGATGAATATAACGACCACATTGAAGTGCGCTTTATTGATTTACGCTACCGCAGCAAGGACTACTATCCATTTGTAGCCGTGGTCCAGCTTGATTATAATTTAAATATCATTTGTTCGTACACAGGTTGGATTTTCAGTGAGAAAAAATTGCGTAAAAAGCTTGATTATCTCCCGCACTAATCATAACAAGAACAAATATGAAACCCAAAAACGAACCGTCTGCTCAAGACGGTTCGTTTTTATTTAATGTTTTAAATAGTCATCGTTATTCAATAAATGCTGATATTTAGGGTTTTTAACCGCGATTTCATGAAGTTTGTCTCCGTAGCTGTTAATATACATCGTAACAACCTTTTCCGTCGCTTCTTTCCCTTTATAATCATACCCGGCTTTTGCGTAAGATGACTCAAAATCTTCCCAGAAAAGCTCGACCCACGTGCGTGCTTGAGCATATGAGAGCGAACTGTTTTTATTTAAGAGCTGATTCGTTAATCTTTCAAATATATCGTTCATAAGAACACCTCGATTACCAAAATTCTTTATGAGTATGTTTGCACTTTTAACTTACACTATAAATGCGGAGTTATTCACTCCCTCATGTACTATATCATAACCGCAACGCTTTCTGTTGTAAAAGGAGAGGTATCGATGCGCAATAAAGCAAAAGATTTTACAAACCAACATCATACTAAGCTTGAAGGCGAACCTCGAGCAAAAGCTGAGTACGCTTCAAAACGTGCAAATGGAACTATTAACACGCATCCTCAAGAACGTATGCATGCTTCTAATGAGCGCGAAGAATAACCGCTTGCTTTACGTTTAAAAATAGAGTAAATATAGAAATCAAACAAGCAGCACACCACACTTCGTGCTGCTTGTTCATCCCTTTATTTTTTCAACATAGAAATAGGCAGTGCCTCTTCGTTTTGCGGTGAGCCAAGCCTAAATCCCCACGCAAAAACTCCGTTCATATAATCAATTTTAAAATATGAACCCGGATCTCCTTGAATTTCATATACTTCCCCTGCTTTAAACGTTTCGGGATCCAATAAATATGACCTAGCCATCGTTACTTTTCTTTCTAATACTGCATACTCATTGACCATGCCAAGCTGTTCAGCTTTTCGTGCTTTTTCTTGAAGAGACCCAATTTCTTGTTGAAGTTCATACGTCGTCATATCACTGTAACGTTTTTCAGACATGCTGTTTTCCCCCTTGTTTGCTTTCATTTTATTATAACAAAAGGTATAACTAAAGGGAGACTATGAAAAGGGAGTTTTGGGAATGAAAACAGTGCTAATCACGGGCGGTGCGACCGGTCTTGGAAGAGAACTCGCTAAACTTTACGCAAAAGACTACAACGTCATTCTAGCTGGACGCAATCACCATAAATTAAAAGAGGCGCAGCATGAGCTAGGAGACAACGTATATACGATGTCTGTAGATATTACAAAGTATGAAGAAGTAGGAAAATCTGTAGAAAAACTGCTGATGCAGCATTCAGTAGATATCCTTATCAACAATGCAGGCATTGGACATTTTGGTCCTTTGACCGATTATACAAAACAAGCCATCGATGAAGTCATCGATACAAATGTAAAAGGAACTATTTTTTTAACACAAGCGCTTATTCCTCATCTCTTGACGAGACCTGAGCCTAAAGTTATGAATATCATTTCAACTGCAGGACTTCGCGGGAAAGCTAATGAAAGCGTCTATGTGGCCAGTAAGTTTGGCGTAAGGGGATTTACAGAAAGTTTAAAAGTGGAATACCAAGATACCAGCCTTCATGTGATTGCAGCTTACATGGGAGGCATGAATACCCCTTTTTGGGATCACAACAACCACATTAAAGATAAAAGCCGATTGCGCTCGGCTTCAGAAATTGCTGAGATTATTTATAAACAGCAGAATGACTCAGAAGATATTTTGTTTTAAAAAGAGTGAAACATAACTGCATTAATCTAATCTAAAGATAAACACATGAAGTTTACGTTTGCCATCACAATAAAAAAATCCGAACGAGTTGGATTCTCCATCAAGAATCTCGATTCATCGTTCGGATTTCCCTTCAACTAACATACTTTTGTCCCGCCTTTATTCCTCTTCAATAGAATCTAGAAATGATTGAATTTGGTCAATAGAGAATCCTTTTCTATAAAGAGCTTGCTTCATTTTTTGCTGATATTCCCAGCCTTCATACTTTGAAAAACGACGATGCGCTTTCATTCCTTGGTATTGCAGAGCTTCCCATGCCTCATCGCTTTCTTTTTCTGTATTCGTGCGCTGAAATGCTTCTTGAATAATAGAAAATGAATAACCATTCACTGCCAATGCTTGTTCCATTTTTTGTTTCATCATTACCTGAGATAATTTTTTATATTTTCCTTTTAACTTTTCAATTAACTTCACAGCAGTTTGAATTTGCTGTTCTTCGGGGTATTCACATAAACTAAGGGTAATAATGGAATCAGAAATTCCCTTCTCTTTTAATTCTCTTTGAATCACATTTGGTCCTTTTGATGTCGTGTTCATCTGAGTTAACACAAATGCTGTGGCAAACTCTTCATCATTTAAATAACGTTGGCTGACTAATTTCTGAATAACTTGTTGAATAATAGTAGAGTTAATTTCTTTTTTCTTTAAATAATCATGTACCTCTTTTTCAGAGCGCATTCGATAAGATAAGTAAGTGATCGCTAAATTATAAGCTTTCTTCTCATCATCTGCGTACTGAATTTCCGTTAATTCAAATTCATCAAGCTCACGACCTTTTTTCAAGTCATATTTGATAAGGACATTTTCGTCAACACCAAAGCCAAACTCTTCACCTTTACCGTAATCTAAATACACATTATAACGTTCACCGCTATTCTTTTGCGTTGTGATCTTTGTGACAACAGGCATACACCTTCACCTCATATTTCTTATTAAATTGATGGCTGAAGAACCGCCAAACGTATCATACACATTTTTATTTATCTCAACAAAGGAGGAAGTTCGTATGAAAATTGTTATTGCTGGAGGAACTGGATTCGTAGGTAAAGCTTTAACAAAACATTTTTTAACACAAAAACATTATGTATATATTTTAACACGCAATGCAGATAAAGCTGCAAGAGATCCGAAACTTAAATATGTAGAGTGGATGCAAGAAAACAGCCAACCTGAAGAGCATGTAGAAGGAGCAGACGTTTTTATCAATTTAGCTGGCGTTTCACTTAACAGCGGCCGCTGGACGGACGAGCGCAAAAAAGCCATTGTGGAAAGTCGCCTTTCTTCTACTCAAGAAATCCTTCGTATTATGGCTGCCTTACCCGAAAAACCGTCCCTTTATGTAAATGCAAGTGCGGTTGGTTATTACGGGACATCGACTACAGAAACGTTCACAGAAGCTTCTCCATCCATCGGCACAGACTTTTTAGCTGAAACGGTAAAAAAATGGGAAAATGAAGCGTTAAAAGCGATGGAACTCAATATTCGTACTGTTTTAACAAGGTTCGGCGTTATATTAGGCAAAGATGGCGGGGCACTCCCTTCTACTGCCCTTCCTTATAAATTATTTGCAGGAGGGACAGTTGGTTCGGGAGAGCAGTGGATGTCTTGGGTGCATCTTCAAGACGTCGTCAAAATTATTGATTATTGCATTCATACCGAACAAATAGAAGGACCTGTTAATGTAACTGCTCCCAATCCCGTTCAAATGAAAGAGTTTGGAAAGACGATTGGAAAAGTATTGAATCGCCCTCACTGGATGCCCGTACCTAGCTTTGGCCTTCAGCTGCTGATGGGAGAAATGAGTATGATTATTTTGAAAGGACAGCGCGTTTTACCTGAAAAATTGATTCAACAGAATTACATTTTTACATATACTGTATTAGAAGATGCATTGCGAGATTTACTCTAGTTATTTTCTGTTATTTCCCTAAAACAGGTGACTAAGCTGCCTATAGATAGGAGTAACTTTATGAAAACCATTCTCTTGAAAAATGCAACGCTCTATCCTATTACGTCAAAACCTATTTATAATAGTGATGTGCTCATTCAAGATGGAAAAATTGTTTTAATTGGGCCAAACTTGCAGCCACCTCTTCAAGTAGAAGTTATTGACTGCAAACAGCGTTATTTATTCCCTGGATTTATTGATGTTCATACACATCTAGGATTATATGATGAAGGAACCGGCTGGGCCGGGAATGATGCTAACGAAACCATTGAACCCATGACTCCACATATCCGGGCTTTTGACAGCGTACATCCTTTAGATCCTGGGTTTAAAGATGCCATTGAAGCGGGTATTACGTCTGTACACATTATGCCAGGAAGTGCAAATGTGATTGGAGGTACAACGTCCGTTATTAAAACAGCTGGAACAAGCATTTCTCAAATGTTAATTCAAGAGACAGCTGGACTTAAGATTGCGCTAGGAGAAAATCCAAAACGAATTCACAGCCACGGCAATAAAGAATCGATTACGCGAATGGGTATTATGGGGATGCTGCGAGAAGCCTTTTATCACGCAAAAAGCAGTGACAACAAAGATGATTTACGCATCAAACCTCTCACTCAAGCACTGAATAGAGAAATTCCAGTTCGAATTCATGCTCACCGAGCCGATGATATTCTATCAGCTCTGCGCTTAGCAGATGAATTTAATTTAGACGTCCGTATTGAGCACTGTACAGAAGGCCATTTAATTGCTAAAGAGCTGGGTGGAAGAAATTTAAAAGTGAGCGTAGGTCCAACTTTAACACGCCGCTCAAAGGTTGAACTTAAGAATAAAACGTGGAAAACCTATCAAGCTCTTTGCAATGAAGGAGTAGAAGTTTCCATTACAACAGACCATCCTTATACGCCTATTCAGTATTTAAATATTTGTGCATCCATTGCCGTACGTGAAGGCCTAGAAGAGCAAAAAGCATTAGAAGGCATCACGATTACTGCTGCTCGAAATCTCCGTATTGATCATCGAATCGGCAGTATCGAAGCAGGAAAAGACGCTGATTTAGTGCTATGGAGCCATCATCCCTTTCACTACCTTGCAAAGCCTATTTTCACCATGATAGATGGTAAAATATTATTTAAAAAAAATTAACATTTTACCTATTTTCTTTTTTAATTTTTTTTAGTATGATACGTTTAGAAGCATGTGAATTTCACAAAAGCATAAACATCACACGTTGACTTTTTATGTTTGTTGACTTGTAATGGGAAGGCAAATGGTGCGCCACCAGGTAACTGGTTCTAGTGGGTTCGATTCCCACCCCGAAATTTTTTTAATTATTAAAAAATTTCGAGGGTGGGGACTTGATTGGAGTCTGTATATACCCTCGATCAGGAGGGAAAAGTTATGTTAAAAAAACGTGACCTAAATGACTGTCAATCTCTATACGAACTCATGGTACATCCTGATGTCTTCCCTTTTGTTCGTCATAAAGCCCATTCCTATGAAGAATTTTTATTTGTGACTAAACAAACGATGGAAGCAGAAGATCATGGAGAAATCATTTCTCGCACGATTTTAGACGAATGGGGTAACCCTATCGGCACCATTAATTTATTTGATGTACAGGACCAAGCTGGTTTTTTAGGCACTTGGCTTGGCAAACCGTTTCATGGAAAAGGATATAATCAAATTGCAAAAGAAGCGTTCTTTAATGAACTGTTCTTTGAGTTAAATATAGAACGAATTTTTATGCGAATTCGTAAAATCAATATCAGGTCTATTAAGGCTGCAGAAAAACTGCCTTACGCAGTACTTGCAAATGAAACACATAAAGCTTTATACGATGAAATTAATCAACATGAAGACGTATATGATTTATACGAAATTCCAAAAGACTTGTATACATTATACTACTTGCGTCACGAACAAGACGTTCAAGAAGATCACCAGCTTAAAGAAGCGTAAGAGTCTCTCCGTATAACGGAGAGTTTTTTTTATGATTAAAAACGAGAGATTCTGGAAAAAATAAGTAGCATGATCGAAAAACGTTAATTGGAGGGTTTTTTATGTCTGAAAAAAAACGAAAAGAAAACGCAAAAAATACGTTAAGTAGCGCTCAAGAAATCTATTACGGCCGCGAGTTTAAAAAAGCAGACCGTGCAGGCGGCTACACGAAAAAATAAGTGAGGCAAAACATCTCTATCCAACGCTTGATCATCCCAACGTCCTTTCTGTACAGTTTGTATCGGAAGGACGTTTTTATATTATGTAAAAATAATAACACGAAGATTTTATGCGTATGATTTACGTTTTTTTAACACTCTACTATATCCACAAAGTTTACCCACAATTATGTGGATAATGTGCATAACTTTATCGAATATGTATATTACCGCTTTCATAACTTGAAATGACAGCGGGTAATTTTTATGTAAATTTTCTGAAAAAATGTGAATAGTGTGGATAAAGTTGTGAATATCCTATATAATTCAGCAGTTAACTTCTTGTTAACCTGTGGATATCTTCTTTAGCACTTTCGTTTGTTTTAGCAGCATGAAAGCTTTTGATATATTATAAGTATAATAATAAAAAGTAGGGGAGCTTCCCCTACTTTTTTATGATTGGAAACAATATATCCACACTTGTTCCTTGATTTAACCGACTCGAAAATGTCATCTGCGCACGGTGAGCTTTAATAATCCGATAGCTGACCATCAGTCCTAAACCTGTACCTTTTTCTTTTGTACTATAAAAAGGCTCGCCTATCTTCGCTAACCGTTCAGGAGGAATACCTTGCCCTTCATCAGCAAGCTGCAGCCAAAGGTGGTTTTCTTTTGCTTTAATCGTAATATGGATACCGCCTCCTTCAGGCATTGCTTCGATAGAGTTTTTAATAATATTAATAAATACTTGTTTTAACTGATTTTTATCTCCATATACCTGTGGTAACTGGTCGTCTCTTTCAAATATGAAAGCTACCTTTTTTTCTACTGCTTCAGGTTCAAGAAGCGAGCACACTTCTTGAACAAGCGCTTGCATATTCAAGGGTTCAACATTCATTACCTGAGGTTTTCCTAACATCAAAAATTCTTCTACGATTCCATTCATTCGTTCTAATTCAGTTTCCATGATATCTATATACAAAGCATCTTTAGGATTTTGTTCTTTTAATAAGTGAACAAAGCCTTTTAAAGAAGTTAGAGGATTTTTGATCTCATGGGCAACTCCAGCTGCAAGTTCTCCTACAACGGCAAGCTTCTCAGAAGTTCTAAGCTTCTCTTCTGCTCTTTTACGCTCCGTAATATCTGTCGATACGCACAGCATTTGAATCACTTCCTGTTTTTCATTCATAATAGGAAGTTTTGCTGTTTCGACCCAGCGCCGGTTTCCTTTCGAATCTTTAAACTGTTCTTCTAATACCATCCCTTTTTGGGTACAGTTTGAAAACGCCCCTTTATATAAAAGATCTGATTGAAGGTTGAACTGATATTTATCAATTGATTGTCCAATTAAGTCATCAGATTTTTCACCTAAGAGCATCGCAAAAGATTCATTAACGAGAATGAATTCCCTTTTTTGATTGATAGCATAAATATAGCTTGGATTAATGTCAATAACTTGTCTTAAAAACGTTTTTTGTTCCTGCAGCTGATTTTCTTTTTGCTGTAAATTCGCTTTAGAATGGCGTATATAGCTAATCATTTCATTAAACTGTTTAGATAAAATACCGATTTCGCCCCGCTCAATTTCTCGTTCCGGAATTTTTTGATGAAAATTCCCGCGCGCTACTTGTCCCGCCAATTCATATAGTTTATGAATTGGATTCACAATTTGCCTTGCATATAACGCAGTAAAAAAAGAAAGCAGTAAAATCGTAACGCCTGAAACGATCCAAAGCGTTTTTTCAAACATTTCATAGGGCCTGTAAATTTCTTCAACGGGTAATTCAGCGACAATTCCCCAATCCAAAACAGGAATATATTCGAAAGACGCAAAGAAATACTTGCCTTCGGTGTTCACAACGCGCTGATATCCTGATTTATGATTCATCGTTTTCTGAACGATTTCATTTTTCTTGGCATTTTCACCGATTCTCTGTTTCTCTGGGTGGGAAATAATTCTACCATTGCGGTCTACAATAAATGTATAGCCGTTCTCTCCTATATCAAACGTTTGAAAGATGGATTGAAAACTTTTATTTTCTTCAATTCGCAGCGCTAAATTTACGACTTTTTTTACATTTTGCTGCCCATCCAAAATAGGAATCGCCATCACCACAATGTAGTGCTTTGTATCTGCTGAAACGACATCGCTTAAATATATTTTTTTGGTTCGCAGCGCTTCTTGAAAATATTTTCTTTTACTTAAGTTCACATGTTTCATATTTTTTAAATCATTCGGGTAATAATGCTCAACATACCCTTTTACATTAAAAATGGTTCCGCTATCGATATACGGTGAAATATTAACTATTTTCTGCAATTCTTTGTCTATTTCCTGTTCATCATCCGATAAAAAAATAGGATCTTGCTGTACCTCGTCGCCTAGGCTCCAAATATCTTTAATGACGACGTTAATTTGCTCTTTCATTCTCTTGACGGTTTTATCAGTTACCTGTCGATATTGATCTTGAGAAATATTAGGCAGCATCACTCTTGAAACAATAAACATTAGCGTTAATATGGTACAAATAAGAAGCACGTTAATCGTGAAGATTTTCCAAAACGTATGAGATTTAAACCATTTCATGTTTGTTCACCTTAATCTAATGAAGTCTACCTTCATTGTACTCCAAAATGAAGACTTTTCCATATAAATGACGGAATTCCATCTTTAGACATAGAAGAAAAGCAATTTGTTCTATATTCCTATCAGAAAACTATGAGCTTTCTCCCTATGTTTTCTGTTAGAACAACTTTTTAGTTTTCTTCTATAAACTTTGCTTCCTGCATTTTATTCATGCAGTAGAAATCAATTATTTATCCTCCACTAAAAAGACCTCATCACGGAGTGATGAGGTCAGAAGTTTACTATATTTTTTTATAAAAAATTATGGTTGTTCCCTGCTGATTTTTTAGCCTTTAAAGATTTATTTATTTTCCCCTTCTAGTCCAGTAAAAAATAAATAAGAGAATAAACCAAACGGGCGTCAACAATAAGGCTGGGCGCGTCGCGTCAGAAAACAGCATAATAACAAGAATCACCGCAAACAAAGCTAACACAACATAGTTTATAAATGGTGTTAACGGTGCTTTGAATGCTGATGCTGCATGCAGCTGCGGACGCGTCTTTTTATACCTTAGATGGCAAATAAGAATGATACTCCACACCCAAATAAAACAAATAGCGCTAATGGTCGTTACGATGCCAAAAGCTTGGTCTGGTATAAGCTTGCTTAAAAGAGCTCCCGCTGAGATGACCAGCGTAGATACAAATAATCCGTTACTTGGTACGTGATTTTTATTCAGTTTTGCAAACTTGGATGGCCCTTGGTCATTTTTACTTAAATTATATAAGATACGGCTTGTTGAAAACATCCCGCTATTACAAGCAGAAGCGGCTGAAGTTAATACAACAAAATTAATAATTCCAGCAGCAAGCGGAATTCCGACTAAACTAAAGGTTTTAACAAATGGGCTTTCTGCTGCATTTAATTCCATCCACGGGTTAATAAATAAGAGGACGATAAGCGCTCCAACATAGAAAAATAAGATTCGCAGCGGAATTTTATTAATGGCCGATGGAATATTTTTTTGGGGATTTGATGTTTCTGCTGCCGATACCCCTACCAACTCAACCCCGACGTATGCGAATATAACCATTTGGAATGAAAGTAAGAAACCTGAAACTCCATTTGGAAACAGTCCTCCGTGATTCCAAAGGTTTTGAACAGTAACGGATCCCGCGTCTGTTTTAAATCCCATTACCAGCAAAATAACGCCAATAATAATTAACGCAAGAATCGTAATAACCTTTATTAAAGCAAACCAAAACTCTAATTCTCCAAATAATTTTACGGTTAATAAGTTAAGCCCTAATAAAATGATTACACAAATAAGTGCAGGAATCCACTGAGGAATATTGAACCAATATTTCACATATACGCCAACTGCAATCACATCAGCCATAGCTGTCATGATCCAGCAAAACCAGTACGTCCATCCGGTGACAAATGAAGCCCACGGTCCAAGATACTCTTCAGCAATATCTGTTAGTGATTGATAACCTGCTTTAGAAAGCAGTAGTTCTCCTAACGCTCTCATCACAAAGAAAAGCGCAATACCAACAATTAAATAAGCAAAGATGATAGAGGGACCCGCAAGCTGTATGGCTTTACCAGAACCTAAAAACAAGCCCGTCCCAATGGTTCCTCCAATCGCGATTAGCTGAACATGACGATTGGATAAATCCCTCTTTAATTCTCGTTGTTCCAACTCTAACTCCTCCTAACAATAAAACCTTTGATGCAAACGTGCGGACTACAAATAAAGTCCAATAAAAAAAGAGATTGGATGCGCTCCAATCTCATGGTCATAAGAATAACAAATATTAAGATACATGTTACCAATTAGTAACACGCCAAATAAATATCCGGTACTCTCCTGTCCTTTTGCCTGAGATTGTGAACCCTTCGGCGTCGCGAAACTCTCGCGATCTCTCCAGAAGCTGCTCCTGCTATAGTGTGATCCATAGCAATCATAGCTTTCTACGTATTAAATTTTTCCGATCAAGATAATGACTGTCGAATAGTTGTTTATTTTAATACCAGTTTAATGCTTTGTCAACAAGAAAGATTATTTTCATTTATTTACCTTCTTTGAAAAAAGATGATTGCACAGGTTCAATTGTCAACTTAGTATCCTTTTCCGCACGCTATCTTAGTCCCTGAGGAAACCTGAACACATTAAACGGATCGTACTTCTTATTCACTCTCTCTAATCTCTCTGCGTTGTCTCCAAAATACTCACGCTCGTAGTTTCTAAGGTTGCTGATAGGAAAGTTCACGTAGGAACCTACCGTTATACTTTTAATATCTTGAAATCGCTTATAAAGCCACTCTCTGTTGACTCTTGCATATGCATCGTCTGTCCATACAGACTGAAACCCCATAATATATCTAGCATTTCTGTAGAAAAAGGCTGTCTCTCTTTTACCAACACTGCGGATTTCTCCTCCTAGTGCATAAAAAGAAATCGCCGCATAAACGGAACCTTCTGCTGGACGCTGTATGAGATCTGTAAGATTTTCAAGCTCACCACGTGAATATGTTCTTTGCACAAATCTTCCCGTTGACTTAAATTTTTCAGGCGGAGGATAGGTTGCCTCTATTTTTTTTACCGCTTCAAGAAAAGATAATGACTCTAATTCGACTCGAAACCCTTCTACTTCTGCAAAAGGCTGCAAAACCTTACGAGCTCTTTCTGGGGAGCCGTAAAAAAAGCCGTTTGCAAATATGCCTACCCCTTCTCCTTCAGCATTATAAAAGCTTGCAACTAGCGTCATACGTTTGTCCAGTTCGGGAAGCCAGTTTTGCCATATATTCATCACTTGCGCCTGCTTTTCTCTCGTAGTACCTACATAAAAGAATCGAACGAGCGTCACCGAGCTGTTCGTTGGCTTTGGAAGCTGAAACGTCATGCTTACTACAACGCCAAAGTTACCGCCACCGGCACCGCGGCATGCCCAAAAAAGATCAGCGTTACACGATTTATTTGCTTTAATGAGCTTTCCTTCATAATTGACTAACTCTAGCTCTATCAAGCTGTCGCATCCTAACCCGTAAAGTCTGCTCGAAAGTCCCCAACCTCCTCCGAGCGTAAAGCCAGACACGCCAACAGTCGGACAGGTTCCTCCTGGAAAAACATATCCGTTCGAACCGATGAAATCATACACTTCCGTATTTTTCGCTCCTGCTTCCATCTTTAAAATGTTCCGTTTTTTGTCTAATTCCAACCCATTTAATCGACTAATATCAATGACTAATACACAGTCACCCGTAGAATATCCTTCATAATGATGACCGCCAGATCGAATGCGAATCTCAATACGATGCTTGCGCGCCCAGCGGATCGCATTCACAACATCCTGCTTTTTTTCACAGTACACAATCACAAGCGGAAATTTATCAATAGCGCGATTCCATTCCTGACGAGCTTCCTCATAAATGGGGTCTTTTGGCGTTATCACTTCTCCCGTAAGCCCTTTTAAAAATATTGGGTCCATTTGACCTCTGCCACCTCTGTACATACTTTTTAGTAGTTTTATTAATATAATATTCTTGATGTGGTTAAAGGTTTGGGTTTTGGGATAGAATTTGCGTTTATTATTTTTATAAAATACGCCATTATAGTTATATTTTAAAGACATTAATTCTCTGATTTAACTTCTCTTTATCGATGTAAAAATTTACAATAATAGATTTTATAGGAATTCCACTTCACTATACTAAGATATTTTTATATTAAAGAACAGATGTTTAATTTTAATAATTCCCCCCATTAATAAAAGTACAGCTCAAAGAAAAAAGAGCAGAATCTAATCTGCCCTTTACTCTTTTTCTATTCATTTTTTTAACGTCAAACTCACTACATTCTCCACATGTGCGGTTTGTAACTGGCAACACAAGAGATGTTAGCGGGTTTCTTCGTAGCAATTAGCTAGTTAAGTTTAATTTTATTTAAAGACCATAAAAAATAAAATTTTATGAATAGGAGTATTTTATGGAAGAAAAATATCGTTTAATGTTTGTTTTTAGGACCCGTGATATCTCTATGCTTTATTGTGTAGGTATGGATTATTTGAGGGGAGCTATGTTTAGTATAAGACTTTACAGTCCTAATGATAAAGTCCAAGTGGATTACAACACTAGACATTATCCTAATCAATTAATCGAATACCTGAAACAAGAGAAAGAAAAAATTGATCAAGGCCTATATGATATAAGAATGTGGGAGATGGATTTATACGATGAGCAATTACTAAAAGATAAATAGTATCTTTATAATACAAACCCATATCTTTTATATTTCATTAAGAATGGCACAGGTATGAAATATTAAATTCTTTATTTTTAAATTGTTTATGAAGTGATTTCATATACCTTTTCTGTTTCAAGATATAAAGGCTATGAAGAACATAGCAAGGCTTATTAAAAAGAAAAGTTCCCATTAAAGATTCCCTGTATGAATTGGGAACTTTTCTTTTTTTATAATTTTCTCAAAAAATAAATTATAATTACAATTCGATTAAGTAAAGATTATTTTATAATTGAGAACTGAAGTCTAAATTATAGTTTGATGCTCTAATTTCTTC
Organism: Priestia sp. SRI_019; assembly: GCF_057586255.1. NCBI lineage: Bacteria > Bacillati > Bacillota > Bacilli > Caryophanales > Bacillaceae > Priestia > Priestia sp. SRI_019. The sequence continues at coordinate 29,388 of NZ_JBYCZN010000005.1, forward strand.
TAGAGAAATCAAAAGCCAATTATCACTATGAGAATGCCGTTTCTTATATGATTCCTTGAAGTCCTCAAATAAACTTTTTATTGATTTTTTATTTTCCAATGAAAAGTTTCTAAGGTTGTAAATCCATACCTTTTTGCAATTTGCTTTTCCCTTAGCATTTTTTCTAAAAAACAACACATTTACTTCCTCTTTTTCTTCTTTGTAGAAACCTTGAGGCAATCTTAGAATCATATCTAGATCACAATCTTCTATAAGCTTACGTCTGGTTTCCTTTCCAACCTTCTCTCTTAAAGCTCCGTCGCTTAATACAATTGCTGCTCTTGACTTGTCATTAGGCTTTAAAGATATTATAGTTTGATGGAGAATATTTAATTGATTGTCAGTTGTAAGCTGATACCCTTTTGATAGATCTATCTCTAGACTCTCACTTAACGTAATTATAGGGTCCGTTATTATAACATCATATTGATTATACCCGTTAGATTCTGCTAATCCACTTTTAAGATTTATATTGGGATGAGCGATATCGCTAAACACCTTAGAAAGCCCATTAGATTCTGCACTTTTATAAGTATCATAATTCTCTACCTCTTGAAAAGCAGATATAAAATTAGCGCTATGTAATAAAAGTCCAGCAGATCCCGCAGTGGAATCAAATTCATATGAGTTGTATACATTTTCATTTGGTTGGATATCCATCAACTGATTTATTAGTTCTTCCAATTGGTTATTCAAAACAGCAGAAGCAGAGATTTCTTCTTCCTTAGTCATATTTATATCGAGAAAATCCTGTCTCGCTCCATAACTATGTGGGGAGTTTAGTATATTTACAATCCTATCCAGATGAAAAATATCAACATTAATATTTGTTAAATTTATTAATTCTTTTCGTTTAGATATAGTAATTTCTTGATTCGTAACAAAAGCCAATCCACTGGCTTGATTTTTGAAAACACCATCAAGATCTTCCAGAAATTTTTTCTTTATTTTCCCAAATGTTTTTTTCTTTCGAGGAAAATAACAAGCACCCACCCATATATCTCCATCTTTTTCACATAACATATCTTTGGTTCCATCTCTGCCTCCAAGTGGATGAGACGGATCAATAGACTTATAACCTTCCATATTTAAAATATGACTAGAAAGTCTCTCTGCTGGAGTCTGACCCCCAACCCAATCTACTAACCGATACCGTGTTTCTTCACCATTGCTTCTTCTATTATTAGCCACAGTTATATACTTCCCTCCAAAAATTGCTTCCGATAAGCAAAATAGCATAGATTCTATGTATACTTTGTGATTATTCAAAATAGTTAATAGTTAAACTAATAAATAAACTTTAAGTTAATATTATTAAATTTAAGCTACAAAACTTCAATTTAAATTTAAACCATATGCTCGCGAACCAAGTTTATTTTTATATTTCATTTCTTCAATCAATATTTCATTTCTAGTTAACGTCTTTGGCAAAGTTTGAAGAATGGAAAATTTAAATTTCTGGATTCTGTGTGGATCCAATTCTATAATTTCTTTCAACTTTTTGTTTTCACCGTGCCCATTCTTAGCGTACTCTTTCCAACGACCAAGAATTCCTTCTTTTCCAGAAGCAGAACCAATATATTGCAAACCATCTTTAGTATCTAAAATTAAGTATATACCTCCTACTAAAGATAGCATTTTATGCCAAATGCTATTAGCAATCGGATCTGTAATAACCCTTTGGAGTTCCATAAAAGACAAATTGATTTCTAAGTAACCAGGGAAATCTCTTACATACCCTTTGGGTAATAATTGAACGACCTCCTTTTCATTGGTATCAAATTTCATACACCAGGCTTGTGCTATGTTTTGCCACTTAATTACTAGTCTCCCTTCTAATTCTTCAAATCCACTCAATTTTTCTAATTTATATCTGTATTTGCTGTTAACTTTTGCATTCCCTCTAAATGGAACGTCTACATTATCCGGAAACCCCTCTACCTTAGCTATGTTTACTATTTTGTAAACACCTATAAATAGCGCCTGATTATTTTCAAGCCCAAGGCAAGAAACAAGATAATCACAATCTTTAAACGTATTTTTTTCTTGATAAGATTGATATAGTTCAAAGTATTCAGTGACATATAATTCGTGTACATCCACTCCCCTAGTATCCATATGTCTTGCAATTTTAATTCTTTTTGATATATCCAAGCCAGCACATTTCAAAACTTTATTAATTGTTATCATACACATCCTCCAATAAATAAAAACTAAAAACTTAAATATTTCTCGAGCGGATAATTATAATATTACATAGAAAGTGATGTTCAATAATAAAGTACATATTGATCATTCTTTACCCTTCATTAATGATTTAATTTATAATTAAACTCTTATATAGAAGTGAGCAGATACACTGCGTATCTTAATAAAAAAATGAAATTTATTTTTTACAAGACTGATATAGTTTGAAGCTTAAAATAGAATTTTTGTATTGTTGAATAGAGAATTACGGAGATGTAAGGATAGGCGAAGACAAAAACCTTAAAACTAACAGTAAAATTTAAAACTGAATAGCTATATTCGGAAAAATAATTCAAGAACCAAAACCCTCTAAAAGGAATTTTGGCTCTTAAAACTGGAAACGATAGTTAAAATTTTCTTATTAGAATGTTATGTAAATTCCTTATGAGGTGTTTACATATAACAATTATATAAACTTTATATAATTTCACAAAATTCAAAAAGTTGTTCTCGTCCTATAAGAACAAATTCATTATCCTCTCCCCATAAATTCAATTTTTGTAATTTCCTTTTTATCATACTAAAATGATCTAAACAAATTAGATATACAGTATGTTGCAAACTTTCTGTTTCTAATTTGCTACTTAAAAGCCTTAGATAATTTATATCCTTGGTATGAAAAGCTTCAGGACTAAACTTTATCTCTACAAACTCTCCCATATTTCCATCCCAATATCCAGCATCTACAGTTTTTCTAGTCCTGTCACTGTCCTCAGGCGTATAGACAGGATTATTAACTGTATATATAACCGGAGATCCACTTATATCTACTCTCGCACCATAACCCTTTTGACATCTTGTTCCATTATGTCTTTCCTCAAATATCTTTTCAAAAAGCTTTTCTGGTACTAGCCCTCTAATCTTTTTTATTTCATCATTATCTTGACAAACTCGAAAAAATTCAGTTACTAAAGCGGCCAGTTCTAGGGTATCTGAGGCTGCTTTGTTCTTTTTTCCAATATATCTAGGGGACCAACGATCGAGGTTACTCTTATAATTGGACATATTCCAAGTTCCACTTACTCTCATAAACTCCGCAAAGTCCTTAACCTTACTTCTGTGCCTATATAAAAAATCAGCAATTTTATTAGCAACTGCTTCCAATGAAGGATAATCATAATCTAGCTTTGTAAAAGTAACTTGATCAAGTGACATTATTTCTCACCTTCCAAATCCTCTTTTCTATTACTCTTTATAGACTCTAATATATCCATAGTTGGTAAAACAATAGGTGGTATTGACATCTGAGAAGTAATGCTACTTATTAAACTTCTTGCATAAGGAAGAAGCTGGGGAGTTGTTTGTATTTGAGTCCACTCTTCTAACGAAGCACTGTCAATTGGATTCTCGCTTACAAAACGACCTCTGTGTATAGTAGTTATATGTAAACCTACTTCTTTTGAGTCCAACTTCTTGCATACAACATCTACTTTTAAGTAACCATAGATTTCTTTTTCATTTATCTCTTCCACTTTGTTTCCAAAACTAATTTCTTTCAAATACTCTCCCTCAAGCTCTGGAGTTTCTTTTTTCACTTGAATTGATTCTATTTCTGCACTTTCAAGATAAATATTTGTCTTAGCTAATTTATAAATGTTAAAAGCTTTTTTTGTGTCCATTTACCTATCACCTCATAGTCTATAATACCAAAAATCCTGCTGGGTATCAGCAGGATTTGTTTCATTATTCCATATAAAACTTTCAAAACCTTCATATTTTGAGAAGTTACTTAGAAGCTGCTTCTCAGATACAGTTAAATTCTGATCTGTCATTATAGTAGCTGCTTGCTCTAAATAACTTTCCATAAATTCATCAATTGAAGTAATTGTTTCGGCAATCGATGTAAGAAGACTTTCAATAATATTATTTTCTATATCCATCTCAAGAAGCATTTCTCTATACTCTAAAAAGTGCAAAGTTTCCTCATTATCATTCAAATTTATTGATTCAGTCTTTCTAATAGAATTTATACCTTCTTCATTTAACCATTCAAAAAAGTAAGAAGTTTCTTCTTCAAGTTGATTTGCTATTAGCTGCTTCACGGAAGTAAATTCATTAATATTTAAATTAAGTTGTTCGCAAACTGAAGTAAATGCTTTAGTAAATATATTTTTTAATATTAGATCTGCCTGAGTTTCTTCAGATCTTTGAACCCCAATGAATTCCCAAACATTGTAGGACATCAAAGTTCCTCCTTATAAAGAATTTCCACTTATTATATTTATATGTAATTACAAACTTTAAGTGTCTCTAATTAATAAAATTATCCTATAAAATCCTCAAATTATCAAAAAAACCAACTTACTATTATATACGACTAATCGTTTCCTTATTCCTTTTTCTAATATTTATTAATATTATATATAATAACCAATAATTTATCCATATAAAACCTTTTTTTAAAGAATAACTTAAACTAATTATATGTCATTAGACAGTTTTTATGAAAAAGGTTTAAAAATTTGATCTTAATTATAATATTAGATTTAATTAAAATTGTGTAAATAGTTTTACCTAACAATATAAAGTTACATAACTAAAAACCCAAAACATTTCATAGTTAATTAGAACTATAAAAAAGGACCTTTTTGGTCCTTTTTTCGAAATAAGTATATTTTTGAGAATTAGTTAATAAATCCGAGAAGCAAAAAATATCTAATGTAACATTAATTATTTTTATATATTCACCATTCACCGCTTATAAGCTCATTAGATAAATATAAAGGAGGATAAGAATAAAAATATCCCTATTACATCTTATATTAATTCTCTAATTTTTTTAAATCCTGCTTCTGAGCTTAAACCTGAGAATTCTCCTCCTACTTTCCAAGATTCACTTGTTAAATTACTACTATTAATTTTATTACTAAAAAGCGCTAGAGTAGTCGAAATCTCACCTTCTGTAACATTTAAAATTAACCCTATAAGTCCGTTAATTGACTTTGCTCCCATCGTCTTTTGTAGATAGTAATTTTTGTTATACAATGTATTAACTTCTTCTAGATTGTTAAACCCTATAACCTCTTCAAAACAGCTACTCCATTTTTTGTGAATAACATTCCAACAAGGGATTAATAATTCTTTTGAAATAATTTCAGCCTGTTTGTTAACATAAGCCAATTTATCTTCAAAAGGTAAATCTTCAAAATCAGGTTCACTTCCAATGAAATGTTCACAAATAGGCCTAATCGATTCATAAAAAGTTTTGAACCCAATAATTCCGATAGAGTTTGAATTATTTATATCAAGTTTAATTGCATTTTTCCAAACAGATCCCTTATCTTCATTTAATATATGAGCTACTTTTATTGCTATATGTTCTTTCACATCAAATTTTTTCACCATCTCTAAAAGATCATACTTGTATAACGCAAGTATAGTGAGATCCATTTTTAAAGGTTTGGCTTTAGAATTTATATTATTAAATACTTTGACTTCCCTTCTTCTTTTATCGTCTTCAATTATCATAATAATTACACTAAGCTCATAGTCTAATAATTTTTCATTTGATTTTGCAGCTAATTCTAATCCTTTCAGCCTATGTTGGCCATCAATTATTCTGTAAGGGCGCTCTTCTCCTTCTTCAGGTATATGAATAAATAAACTATAAATATTGTCGCTGATATTCTCTGTCTTTAAATTATTAAAATCTGATCTATTAATCCCCAATACGATAGATGTGGGAGAAATTAATTCATTTGATTTATTAATACTTCTAAATATCTTTTTAAAATGAGATGGATTTAAATTTCTTTGATAGCCATAAGGTTCGTCATCTCCGTAGACTAAAGTTGTGGTGATTTTATTAAGAATATTAAAGGGTAATACTGTAATGAAATATTCTTGATCAACCTGTAAATATCTTAGAGCATTGAATTTATTCATAACGTCCTCCTAAAATAACATTTAATAAACTTATGGTTCCATTAATTATTTCCGTCTTTGCCTCATCAGGCGACTTAATCTTATTCAAAGATTCCACCATTTTACTTATAAATATCTTCTTATCTCTATCATCTTCACTGTTTAATCTCACGTCTTGAATAAATAAATGTTTAAATAGTAAGAATTTAAGTTCCTCAATGAAGTTTTCAAACTCTTCAAGTTCGAGATCTTCAAAATCAGAAAATTCCTCTTCTTGAGAATTATTTCCAACATCGTCAATTGCGTTATTTATCATAACAAACTGAGCTAATGCCTTGGTATTAATAAGTAAATTCTCTCTGAAACATTCAAAATTACGTTCCTTCATAATATTCACAATAGTATTGATATATTGATCTGATAGCAATTTCATTGTCAGCAAATCGGCCACGTCATCAAATGAATGATACAAAAGACCTTTAATTAAACTTTCAATTCGTTCTTGTGCTTCTGGAATATTATCAGCTTGTTTGAGTTGAATCCAATTAAAGTGAATTGCTTCTAATAGTGCAATATCAAAATTATTCATTTTCAAAACCTTGAAATTTTCAATCAGTTCATTTTCCAGCGATAATTGTTCAGGTAACTTTATATTCTCAACTTTCACTTGATGATCTACAGAATACTTTCCAAAACAATATTCATACACACCATATATTCTATCCATATTTTTCTCTAATACATATTTAGAATTGTAATGTGCTTGGACGAATTCTTTAAAACCTTCACTTATAGATTGATAAAAGCTATATTTTTTATATTCGCTATTAAATTCATTTTTACTTTGTCTGATGGACAACATTAGATTTTCCGTTTGCTCTAGTAAGGAGCCAATTCCAAGCATTATTTCTTTATTGTTATTTTTAACATAGTTAAAATCATAATCTTTATAGAAAAGATTATGTTCTAAATCTCCCCAAGTGGAGTCTATCTTGCTTTTCACTTGCAGTTCAAATGAGTATGTATTTTTATATCGTCCTTTTATTTTAAAAATCTTTCTTCCGTTACTCATAGTAGTTGGTATATCACCTTCTAAATCCAACTCTATACCGTTTGTTTCATTAGACATCTTTTCCTTAATAAGTTTTAATACATTTTCACAGTCATTATTGAGACTCGTAAGTATTTTTACTCCAATGATGTCATCGATTTCATAAAAGAATTTATTTAATTCCATTTTTTGATCTTCTTCTAGACTATTTGTATTGAAGCGCTCAGAAAGGTCAAAAATAATATTTTTATTTTTTAACTTTTCAACTAGACTTATCGGTTCTTTGACCCTATCTGTAAATTCAAACAGGTATATATTTTCATATACAGAATTACTAATCACTAATTCAGCATCTCGAGCGTATAATTCAAATATCTCTTTAAACTCTCTTGTGATTTCAATTGTTATGTCTTTCAAATGGTTATATACATTCTGCTTATAGTACTCCCCAAAAGAATTTGCTTTGTCTACATAATCTTTAATATGTTCCATAGGTTCTTTTAACCTCCTTTAATGCCTTGCTTATCTTCAATAATGTTTGATAGATATATAGTAATAAATAAGAAGGTAATTCTGTGATTCCTCGTATTTTTAGATTATCTAAAATCTTTATTAGTACTCACACCTTCTTATTCCTTATATTAAATAGAAATAAATAAGTACAAATTGAAATTATCTTTTCAACTTGTACTTATGACTTATTAAGCTCCTTCAAACTCCTCAGTATTGCGATTAATATTGTCAATCACTCCAATAATTCCACGAACATCATCAATATTATCTCTAAACAACTCCGTCACACTACCCAAACTACGAAACGGATCTTCCTGCAATACTTTCTTCTCTAAAGTACCGTTTTTCACCACATAATCAATAATAAGTTTAACAAATTTTATTTGATTAACATTCAGCTTTTCTTCATTAAGGAATTCGGAAAAGGCTTCGTTAGCCGCCTGTTGATCTAAACCTACAATTTGCCTTACTAACTTTGTTATAGGAGTATCGCCAAACTCTTTTTTATAATCATCTTCTGTACCTAACTCAGTCCATAAGATTTCTTCTAGAGTCTGTATATCCTGTTTTGTTAACGGTTTGTTTTGACGAAGTTTATAAATAGCCGTTTGATCTTGATGATCCTTTAGGTATCGGTTCACTTTTTTACGGTAATTCTGTAAATCATTAGAACCATAGAAAGCCTCTTCTTCTTTATTGATAATCGTAAACATATCACTAAAGTTAGTATAATAATCTTTTTGACTTTCTTTTTCTAAAAATTTCACCAGTTCACGAATAGCTTCACGAACTTCTTCTAATTCAAAGATATTCGCTTCTTCCCAGAATTCTTCAGATTGTACTTTTATTAATATATCTCGTTTAGCATTGATTTGAGGGATAGTACTAAGTTTTGATAACTCTTCAGCCGTTTGGACCACACTTTTTATTGGTTTTCCTGCGCTTTTAGCCGTTAATTTAGCTAATTCAATTGAATACATAATATTATCAAAACGTTTGGCTAATTCATCGTCTACAATTGAAAGAATTAAAGGAGAAATATGCTCTTGAATTTCACTCACATTCGTAACGGAAAGAGCTTGCCAGTTGGAACGATTTTTATACTTATGCACAAATTGCAAATGCATTCTCACTTGAAAATTTTCATCGTTTAAACGGCTAATTTCTTGGTAAACATCTTCAATTAATTCTTTTCTGTGATTAATATAAGCCTCTTCTTGGAAATCCAATCCTTGAAGTTCTTTAATAATATCTACTTTCATATTAAATATTCGTTCAGTTAACCCAACTGAAACTTTTCCTTCAATGCCTTTTTGATTTTCCCTGAAAAACTCAAAATTTCGAAGGTAGTCAAAGATTAGAAAGTGTTCCTTATTTTGTCCTATCCCCAAAAGGTTTGGACAAAGACGCGTGCCTCGGCCAATCATTTGCCAAAACTTTGATTTTGAACGAACTTTTTTGAAGAATACCAAATTGACGATCTCAGGTATGTCAACTCCTGTATCTAACATATCTACAGACACTGCGATTTGAGGCAGCTTATCTTTAGTTGAAAAGTCTTCAATGATACTTTCAACATAATCTACCTGATAATCGACCTGGGCAGCAAATTTCCCATTATAGTGGGGATAGATATGGTTAAAGCGGTCTACTATATGTTTAGCGTGCTTTGAATTATTAGCAAAGATAATAGTCTTCCCTAATTTATCTCCACCTTCTACTTTAATACCTTTTTCCATTAAATCGTTAAGTACTTGATCAATCGTACTATGATTAAACAGCCACTGATTTACGGCAGAATTGCTAATCTCTTGGCCTTGCTCTTCGCCAAAAGTGTCTTCGTATTGTTCTCTCTCTTCATCTGATAACTCATCATAGCGAACCCCATCGTCTAGAATTTTTGAAGTAGATTCAATTGTACGATATTCCACAAGATAGCCATCTTTAACTGCTTGTTCTAATTCATATGCGTATGTCGGTGCACCAGTTTCCAAGCCAAAGATATCATACGTATTTTTATCGATTTCATCCTTTGGTGTAGCTGTTAACCCTAATGTAATACTATCAAAATATTCAAAAATTGTTCGGTATTTTTTGTATATACTTCGGTGACTTTCATCAACGATAATTAAGTCAAAATGACCAACAGTAAACAATTTATTTCCGTCTTTTCGTTTTGTATCATCAATGGCATTCATCATTGTTGGATAAGTAGAAAATACCATTCGGCTTAATTCTGGATTATCTTGGTTGTCCAATAAATTACATAATGTCATACTAGGAAGGAGATTATTGAAGTTTTTCTTTGCTTGAGATACAAGTGTTTTCCGATCAGCTAAAAACAGAACATTCTTTACCCAATTATGTCGGACTAGAACATCCACAAGTGAAATAGCCGTTCTCGTTTTACCGCTACCGGTTGCCATAACTAAAAGCGATTTTCTCTGCTTTGCTTGAATCGTTTCACATACAGAAAGGATAGCTTCTTTTTGATAATAACGGTTGGAAATCTCATCTTTAATCTCAATATTAGTTAATGGCCGCTGGATTGTACGTCTATTAATCAATAATTGCAGGTTGGCTTTCGTATAAAACCCAGACACTTTTCGTTCTGGATAATTAGTATCGTCCCAAAGACGAATATCAAATCCATTTGTATAAAAGATTATAGGCCGCTGTCCGTGCATTTGCTCAATACAATCAGCATACAGCTTTGCCTGTTGCTTTCCTTTATTTGCATCATAAGAAGTTTTCTTGGCTTCAATCACCGCTATTGGTTTACCGTTATCACCCAATAATACATAATCTACAAAACCAATACCTTGATTGTTCGGCATTCCAGTTACTTGATATTCCTCAAGAATGTCCCTACCAAACTCCCAGCCCGCTAATTTCAGTTCAATATCAATATAAATCTTTCGGGTATTAAATTCAGAAAGCTTGTCCACTTGAAAATCGTATTGCTCTGTATTTTCAATTCTTTTTTCAGTTAAATCTTCACGTAACTTTGCGTTTTCTTTCATTAAATCTTCAAGTTTACGATCTTTTGAACTCAATTTTTCATATAGCTCTTTATATTCTTCTGGTCTTTTTCTTGACTCTTTCCCCGTAAAAAGAATTTCTTCTTTAAATTCTGATTCTGAATACTCTTCAGAGTAGCAATAATCTAACCAATCAATAAATTGGTGTAGATTATGTAATGCCAATACAGCTTCATCTCTTGTAATTAAAGAATTCGTATGAACTGCTACATTGCCTAATTTAATAATATATTTCATTAAAGGAAAAAGATCTTCGTCAATAATAGACATAAAGGTACGTTCGTGAATTAAGCTTGATAAATTATCCTGATATGGAACTTTTAATTCACTATCTGAAGCATACAACCATTTAACTGATAGCTCTAACGCGCGTCGTGTCAAAATTGCACAAGTAGTAGGGCTTACTTGAAGGCTTTTCTCTGCCTCCAAGCAAGCATTTGTAAAACTATTAAACTGAGTCTTCTCCCTCAAAAATTCAAAGTTGGTTAACAAATAAATTCCCCCATAAAAATTATCAAGTTATGTTAAATTCATTAAGTTAATTGTTAAACACTTCTCCTTTAAACGCCTGTTGTATCAGAGAGTTAAAATTATTTTCTAATTCTCTAAGACTGTTTTCAAGTTTTAACTTATTTTCAGAAATTTCATTAACTATATCAGCAAAACTATTTTGCTGCTCCATAGAAGGTAATAAAATTTCCATATCTATGAATTTTTTTTGAGATATATTTAGCATTGAACCGCTTGTCCCAGTTGCTTCTTTAGAAAGATTTTTTCGAAAAGATTCTTGCTGTATAAAAGTAATAAAGTAGTATGGATTAATACAATCTAACTTCAAATTAATTTTCCAAATTTTATCTGGAATGAACAAATCTTCATAATCATTCTCGATTATACAAGAAGCCCCGACCAATTCCCTCGTATTTGCTCTACTAAACAATATGGAGTGTTTAGTAGGATGTATTATTTTTTTAGGATTTTTAATTTCTTTAGTTGGAACTTTATAAGCTTTAGCGTTAAATGTTCCTTTAGTAACCGAACCAACAGTTAATACACCATACTCACCATCTCTTTTTTCTCTAGCTTCTCCGCCCGTACTTAATCCAGCTTCTAATGAGTCAACTAGATCTACTATTTTCACTCTTTTCAAAGAAGTTTGATCGCTAAACATATCTAAAAATACGCTTTGCTTCAGGGATGATAGTGCTATAATTTGAGATTTTCGTTTATCGATAAGACTTCTACATAGATTAAGCATAGCTACTATTTTTTTTTGTTTATCGATTGAGCAATAAGGGATTTTAATATCCCTAAGGATTGAAATAGATATATTCGGTTGCGCTCCTCCTACACCCTTAGAGATTAGTTCACTTTTAATATTTCGAAAAAAATAATAAAGATATTCAGGTATAATATCTTCAGTTGGTAAAAATGCTGCACAAGCTTGGTTAGTAGCAGCTTCTATAGACAGAATAGAACTATTGCCAATAGTTGCCCCATACATTGCAACCAGAACTGTACCTTTAGGAAACAATTTGGCAGAAGATTTTTCTAATCCTTCTTCTGTAATAGACTCTTTTACTTTTTCTAAATACATACTTTTTAGATCACCAGTTTTAGCCCAAGGAATTTTTCCTTCTGAATAAAACTCAGAATTTTTTCTGGAAGGTGTACCACCTGATGTAATCTTATAATAATTAGATAGCTTTTCATATCTCATTTTACTTGATGTCCTTTTATTGTCTTTGTTAATTCAACTAAATCTAACATTATTTCTTTCTCAAGATTATTAATTTTAGATAATATTGCTTCCGGTTTTTCATACTCAATTTCTTCGTAGTCAACTTCTTTGTATTTATTAATTGATAAATCATATCCATTGTCACGAATTTCATTAACTGACACTAAAAAAGATGTATCTTTACGGTTTCGGTCCTCTTCACTTGCTAAGTCATTAAATCTAGCTAAAATATCAGGGATATCATTTTCTTCAATTAGATTACGTTTGTCATCTAAGGAGTAACCATCCGCTTTCATATCATAGAACCAAACGTTATCCGTTCCGCCTGCGTCTGTTTTTGTAAAAATCATTATAGCTGTTGAAACTCCTGCATAAGGCTTAAATACTCCTGATGGCATTGAAATAATTGCCTCTAGTTTATGATTATCCACTATTTCTTTACGAATAGACTTGTGAGCATTTGAACTTCCAAATAAAACACCATCTGGAACAACCGATGCACATCGGCCTCCTTTTTTTAGCATTCTTAGGAACAAAGCTAAGAAAAGAAGTTCTGTTTTCTTTGTTTTTGTTACTTTCAACAAATCATTCGAAACAGAATCATAATCCAATGAGCCTTTGAAAGGTGGGTTGGCAAGAATTAATGTATACTGCTCTACATCCTTATTTTGTTCCGACAAACTATCACGATATGCAATATTAGGATTATCTACACCGTGAAGCATCATATTCATTGCGCCAATTCGAAGCATCGTACCATCCATTTCAAATCCGTGGAACATATTCTGATTAAAATGTTCTCTTAATCCTTGAATAAGGAACATATCACTATGGTTTTCTTTTAAGTACTCTCCTGCACCCACAAGAAATCCAGCTGAACCAGCTGATGGATCAACAATTATATCTTCTGGTGTTGGCTTCATTAGGCGGACAATCATATCAATAATATGTCTAGGCGTTCTAAATTGACCATTCGTTCCAGCAGTAGAAAGTTTAGATAATAGATACTCATATAGATCTCCTAAAGTATCTTTCTTTCCTTCCGCATTACTAACTTGTAATAATCCATTAATTCCAGCAACAACTCTTGCTAGTAAGGATGGAGTTGGAATAACAAAAATAGCATCCTTCATAAATTTAGAGTAAATCGATTCTTTACCGCCTAAATCTTTAATAAATGGAAAAACTTCTTGAGTTACCACCTCAAACATTTCTTCTGCACCCATATTAGAGAAGATAGACCAACGCAATTGAGGTTTATCTTTAGGAAAAACTCCTTCAAATTCTAAGCCTAATAGTTCAGCATCTGCTTCCTTTTTTTTCTCATTATCATCTAAACCTTTTATATAAAGCAGATAAGTAAACTGCTCAATCACAGTAAGTGGATTTGTAATACCGCCTGTCCAGAATGTTTCCCAAACTTTATCTATTTTGTTTTTTAATTCTCCAGTAATCATTATTACACCTCAAAAATAAAAGTCATATAAGTTCATATGTAACTTACATTATACAGCATTCCTCACTAGAACTATAATGACTAAATCCATTCTAAAGACTTAACGACACCTTCTAATGACCTATTTATAACAGTATTTAAAAATAATAATTGGCTATAAAAAATATTTTTGATTTTTTCTCTAGACCCTTGTTTTCTAAAAAAGTTAAAGAATATAATCCCGATGAAAAATTTAATAGAGGTAAAAGGAGAGAGTACATTTGAAAGTAATTCGCCGCTACGCTACACCAGAAGAAGCAGTTAATGTAAAGAATATTATTCAAGACTTATTAGTTACTGAGTTAGATAAGATAATGAATTCGCAATTAAAAGAGGATTTGTCAAATGAAAGCAACAGCCCGGATAGTGACTGCGCTTGAACTCTATTACATATAAAAATAAAACAATCCCTAACAAGAAATTTATTCAGCAATTAGAAGAGCTTCAGAGGAAGGGTTACTTATCTCCCTTCCTCTTAGAAAGCTTTCTTAACTCACAAAGACGGAGGGACCATTATGAAACAAGACAAGATTGAATTATTTCCTGGTCAAAAAAGAGGAACAATCAAAGTTTTTATTAATTGTGCAGATAATAAAGAACCTATTCAGTTACAACTTGAATTGAAATTTGAAGACTGAATTATGTAAGTAACCAAAGTCGCCTTTGTATAAAATGCACCTACTTCCGTCAAAGATGGTAAGCGGAGGTGTATTTATGCGAAGAAAAGTTCAATTACGAACAGAATCAGAAGTAAACACTGTTACAGACTTATGGATTCAACACCTGATTCAACGTATTATCGTTGAACAATTAGAGATTCCTCATAGACTACAAGCGAAATTACTTCATCAAAAGTTAGAGAAGGGAAAGAAATAAAAAATGAATAATCTACAGCAAAATAAATATAAAGTTTTTTTCAGACGTGTTAGTACAGTTGGACAAGATCTCAGTATGCAGGAGTCAGCAGATGCTCTATACCGTCAAAGGTATATTCCGAGTGAAATTTTAATGATTAACGAGTATGGAGTTTCAGCAAATAAATTGAGTATTGAACGTCGACCTGAAATGAAAAAATTAATCGTAATGATTCAAAATAGCCAGGTTGAGACCGTTTATGCTTTTGATCGTTCTCGTCTATTCCGTGATTTTTATGAATCAAACTATTTTGTATGGCTATGCAAAAAATATAATGTTCAAATTGTTTTCACATCAAGCGGTCATCAAGATGCGACAGATAGTACATTGATTGAAGGAGTAATGAACATTGTGGGAGATATCGAAGGGAAAAACATTGCCCGAAGAAGCGCAGAAGCACGAAAAAGATACCCGGCTAAAAAATTCGGCTACATCAAAAAAAAGGAAACAAAAAAATACGTCAAAGATTCCATAAAGAAAAGCGCTATTGTAGAATTTTTCAACGATGTATCAAAAATCAAAACAGTTAATGAGTTAGAGGCAGTATTACAACGCTATAAAAAGATCCTAAAAAAGACACCAGATAAGCTTCTTAAATTTGCAACTGATCCTTTCTATGCTGGATATGATTTAAGTAATGGTGAAAATAAACTTTCACACGTTGAACCTTATTTATCGTTAGCACAGTTCAAAGATTTACAAACAAAAAATGTGATTGTTTCAAAATACGTAGAGAAAAAAGCACAGCTGATAGCCGAAGATATTTTTCAACCATATTGCGGGAAATGCAAAAAACTAATGAAATTTCAATTTAATGTCTTAGAAAATAAAGCTTGGTACCATTGCTCAAGTAAATCACGCCATTCAAACATTGTTCTATCAACTAAAGATTTGATTTGCATTATTAATACAACTTTAGATAAAGCTCTTGGGCAGCTTGACACAGAAAAAATAGTTAAAGATTCTCGTGCTTACCTTCAATATATCCGCAAACCTATCGATGAAGAGTTAACATCGATTTCTAAGAAGAAGAACCGAATACTACAAAAAATCATTATAGAAAATGATGAGCTAACAAATTGGAGAGAGCACCCTTCTTATATTGAACTATCTAAGTTAGAAGATAATCAGCAGCTATTTCTCAACGAAATTAACACGAAGGAAGAGTTATTGTTAGAAAATAAGTATTTAACTAAATTAACAAAAGAATATTTAAATAACTGCAAAAAGACGAACCTTTTCTTTCTTATGTCTATGCTCATTAAACGTCTAGATGTTTATCCTCAGGAGATAAACATTGAGATTAGCAAATTTGACTATCTTGCAGATTTTCAAAGCCAATACATTTTTGATGAAGGTGAACTCGTATGAGGTTAGCATTTGGGTATATTCGAAGATCTTCTTACAAACAACAGGAAAATAACAGCGTGGAAATTCAAAAACAACATATTCAAGAATTCGCTAAAAGAAATCAATTAAATGTACCAGATGATTTTATTGTTATTGAAGATGTTACAAGTGCATTTTCCAAGCGAGCAAATCAGAGAAAAGAGCTAATGAAACTACGGGAGAAAATGATTGAGATGAATGTTCCAATCGTTATTTTTCACGAGGTTTCTCGTATGGATAGGACAGGGTATTCTTTCACAATTGATTTTTATCGCCCACTATTAGAAAGTTTACCTAACCTTGAGGTATACACAACACAGTCAAATGAACCTATTGATCCAGATAGTATGAATTTAAAGATGAACTTCCTATTATTCCAACACGAATCAGAGGTAAAATCGGAGCGTGCATTGAGTAACTTGAAAGCTGAACTTCAACAAGAACGACCTGTTCGTCCTGGTTCAACTATACCTTATGGATACACACAAATAGATAAACAGCTTGTACCAAACAAAGACGCTGAAATAGTTTCGTTTATTTCCTTTCTTTACAGTTGGGGAAAGTCACTAAAGAAGATTGCTTTTCTCTTAAATGAAGCTGGTGTACCTTCTCCTAAAGGCAAACAATGGCGTTCAAGTACCATAGAAAACATACTCAAAAACTCTGTTTACACAGGTAATCTCACTTGGAATATTACCAAGATAAAAGATGAAGAAAATGTTTTTATTTTTAAAGATTCACACGAACCTATAGTAAGTGATTTTCACCTTCATTTACACCAATACAATAAAAAAGTTCAAGCAACGTACGGTCGTCTAGATACGCCTTTTCTGTTTCTTAACAAGCTTAGATGCCATCACTGCCATCAGGCTATGGTCACTCAAAATGGTTCCACTAAACGTAATGGAACTACGTATCAATATCATTATTATGTTTGCAAGCATTGCCAATATAAAGTGTGTATTAACGACGTTCATAAAAGTTTAGTTCCAATGATTTTTGAGCATATTCAACAACTTTCATTATCAGAACAAAACAAAAAATTAACTTTAGAGCTACTTAAACAAATGAAAGCTAAATTTGAAAAGGTAGTTCTTGAAATAAACGTTACAATCAACACTCTCTACAAAAAGTTAAAACAAGCACAAAAAATAACCGATCGCGAGTTAGAGCTACAAATATTAGCTATGCTAAATCAAAATCAAAATTCGTTATTAGAATATGAAAAGGTGTTAAATGCCTTAGATAACTATTATCGAGCAGTTGAATCAAATCACTTTTTTCCAAGATTCAACGAAATTTTGGAGCATCAATTAGACACTTCAGAAAAAAGACTGATTATCTTATACTTTGTTGATTTCATCCTAATATCAACTGACCAAAAGCCGCATATTCAGTATAAGACTAACATCTTTGATTTCTTACAACCTGCTTGCAATGAGTAATGGATGCACTACCGAAATTAAAACAAATTGATTGGTTGAAAAACCGAACACAATTTATTAGAGATTTAATTGTTTAACATCAACTTCAGAAATCCCTTGTTATAAGGGATTTTATCTAGGGCTTGTTCGATAATGCGTCCAAACTGGTATACCAATTTGGACATAATCCCGAAAAGTATTATCAGTATGGACAAATCACCGAAATTTATACATAGGCTGATTACTATACCAAGGAGAGATTTTATGCCAATACACATTAATTTACCATATATTTCTTTAAGAGTTAAAACAGCGTTCTACACTACCTTTGAGACTTCTGCTTCTTTTTTATCTCAATTTGATCTTGGAGGTAACTTAGTATGAGATGTGCTATATACGCTCGTGTTTCAACTAAATATGATTCTCAAAAGACCTCTATCGACAACCAGATTGATTTCTTTCGTCACTATGCTGCCCAAAATAATTGGGAAGTTACAAAGATTTATACAGATGTACAATCAGTTACGAAAAAAAGTGGGAGTGGTTTAAAAAATCTCATAGAAGACGCAAAAGCGGGTCTATTTGATGTAATTGTAGCCAAAGAACTTGCCCGCTTCGCACGTAATGGTCGCCTATCTTATGAACTGCGAGATACTTGCATACTAAATAATATTGATATAGTGTGTCTTGACGACTCTATTGATACTACTAAGGGTGATATGGACAAGTTCGGATTATATGTTTGGATGTATGAAACAGAAGCCGCTAATACTAGCAGACGAAACAAACAAGCTAAACAAGCAAAGGCTCGCAGAGGTCTATTTGTTGGTTCTACTCCTCTTTACGGTTATTATAGTGAAAATGGCGTACTAAAAGTCCGTGAAGATGAAACTCCCAATGTAGTTCGTCGTATATTTAATTGTTATTTAGAAGGAACCGGAATGGACTCTATTGCTAAATCTTTAACAGCTGAAAAAGTGCCTACTCCTTCTCAAATAGCTAAAAAGTCTAACGCCTCTAATTTATGGCACGCTTCTACCATTAAAAACATCTTAAAGAATCGACATTACTGTGGTGATTTAGTTCAAAACAGAACGGAAACTATTGCAGTAACAACAACCAAACGCCGTACTCTTGATGAAGATGGTCTAATCATTCAACAAGATACACACGAACCTATTATCTCAAGGGATGTTTTCCAAACTGTACAGAAGATGTTACAAAGTAGAACTCGCACTTCTACAGCTCCTAAGAAACACTTTTTTACAAATATGCTATATTGTGAAGACTGCAAAAGAGGGCTGTGGTATAAAGCTAATCAAAAAGCATACCGGTGTGGCGGAAATCTTAAGTATGGAGACAGTTATTGCTTGAATAGAAAAGTTGTTCGAGAGAAAGAACTCAAGAACGTCATTCTTAGCGATTTGCAGGAGCTATTTCAGTCTTTCCACAACGATTCTCTTATAGAAAACTTATCGAGCAAAGCTAATAGGAAGCACGAGCAAATGCAACAAGAACTAATTAATATCGAACATAAAATTAAAGAACTACGTAAGCGAAAACTAAATTATGTTAATTTATATACAGAACAAGTAATAACAAAAGAAGAACTAATTGAATACAAAGAGTTAGTTGATCAAGAACTTAAAGAACTGGATATTAATAGAACTCAGCTTGTTCAAAACCTTACTGAAGGGCAAGATGAGAGTTATACTGCTGATTTACTCAAAAAATTAAAGGCTGCTTTCTTAGTAAAAGATCTTGCTCCACAAACCTTACATTCTTTAGTGAAGAAGATTACTTGTACAACTGAAGGAACTATTCAAATTCACTACAACTTTTCGAATGACTTTATAGAGAATTAAAGAAAAGATATTATAATGGCGTATAAACATAGAAAAAAGAAGCTGCTCTAATAAGCAGCTTCTTTTTTATCCAATTTATAAGTAGTAGTTTATGTTGTATTCAAAACATTTATATACCTAATAATTTAAGAATAAAAAAAATGGTCAATACTAAGTCTGGAACCCGCTAACATCTCAATACAAAATTACTATTGGTGGTGATTGTATATGAGATGCGCTATCTATGCTCGTGTTTCAAAAGAGCTTGATTCACAAAAAACATCTATTGATAATCAAATTGATTTATTTCGTAACTATGCTAACGAAAACAACTGGGAAATCGTTAAGATTTACACTGATAAAACATCTGGAACAAAAGTTAACAGACCGGGTTTAAAATCCTTAGTTGCCGATGGAAAAGCTAAATTATTTGATGTAATTTTAGCTAAAGAACTTTCTCGATTAGCTCGAAATGGTCGTTTATCTTATGAATTAAGAGATATTTGTCAGTTAAATAACATTCACATTGTTTGCCTTGATAACTCCATTAACACTCTTACTGGCGATGTACAGAACTTTGGATTATTTGCTTGGCTTTATGAAAACGAATCTTTAAATAATAGTCGAAGAAATAAAGCATCCAAGCGTACAAAAGCTGTTAGAGGCGAGTTCACAGGATCTAACCCTACGTATGGATACTATAACGATGGCGGCAAATTAAAAATTCGTCAAGATCAATCGCCTGATATCGTCCGTCGGATATTTAACTATTATTTGGAAGGGACGGGAATGGACACTATCGCTAAAACTTTAATAGCTGAAGGCGTTCCGACCCCTTCTCAAGTAGCTAAAAAAACAAACGCATCTACTTTATGGCACGCTTCTACCATTAAAAACATCTTAAAGAATCGACACTACTGTGGTGATTTAGTTCAACATAAAACAGAAAGTATCTCAGTAACTACTACGAAGCGACGTACTCTCGATGAAGAAAGCCTTATTGTTCACCGAGATATGCACGAGCCCATTATTTCAAGAGAGACTTTTGAAGCTGTACAGAGAATGTTACAAAGCAGAACTCGAATAGGCAAAGCACCTAAAAAGCATCTCTTCACAAATGTATTATATTGTAAAGAATGTGGACGAGGTATGTGGTATAAAGTTAACCAAAAAGGATATAGGTGTGGTGGAAACCTTAAGTATGGCGATTTTTATTGTTTAAACAAAAAAGCTGTTAAAGAGCTCAAATTGAAGAAGATAGTTCTTGCTTACTTAAAAGAGCTATTTCAGGCCTTTCAAGATGACTCTATGATGAAAAGCCTAATGAAAAAGCTTGAGCAAAAACAGCAAGAATTTCAAAAAGAAATGTCTAATGTAGACAATCAAATTCAAGATTTACGTTTAAAAAGGCTTGAATATCTTAACTTATATACTGAACAGGTAATAACCAAACAGGAGTTAATTGAATATAGAGAGCTAACAGACAAAAAACTTAAAGAACTAGATATAATTAAAGCTCAAATTCATCAAAATCTCGAAGAATGTACAAATGAAAATTACGCTATAGAGTTAGGTAATAAATTAAAGAATTTCTTTCCACTTAAAGACCTTGATTCTAAATTGTTACATTCCTTGGTAGAAAAAATAACCGTTAGCATAGACGGCGATATTGATATTCACTATACCTTTATAAATCCTTTTCAGGACAAATAAAAGACAACTTCCCCCGAAGGGGCTAGTTGCCTTATTTTAAAGTGAGTTGCGAGACACATTCCACGTGCGCCGTATGAGGGAACATATCCACAGGCTGAATATAATCAACATGATAAGCCTTCGACAGCTGCTGCACATCTTTGGCTAATGTGGATGGATTACAAGAAACGTAAACCACTTTCTTTGGCTTCACTTGTAAAATCGTTTTTAGAAGCTGGTCATCACAGCCTGTTCGCGGCGGGTCAACGACGATAACTTCTGGCTTCCAGCCTTCTTTTACCCATTTTGGCATCCACTTTTCAGCTGGACCCGTCACATATGTGGCATGTTCAAATCCATGATCTTTGGCATTTTTTCTCGCATCTACAATCGATTCTTCAATCGTATCCATTCCGCGAATTTCTTTGGCATCTTTAGCAAGCCATAAGCCAATTGTCCCTACTCCGCAGTAAGCATCTACAATTTTTTCATTGCCCGTTAGCGCAGCTGCTTTTTTTACTTCATCATATAGCTTCACGGTTTGAAGAGGATTCAGCTGGAAGAATGCACGAGCTGAAAGTTCGAATGAAATGTCTCCTAACGTTTCTTGAATCACTGACTTTCCAGCAAGAGTAAACGTTTCGTCTCCAAAAACAAGCGATGTTTTTTGGCCGTTTACGTTTTGTACGAGCGATTTCACTTCCGGTAGGCGACGCTGAATTTCTTTAATCAGCAGCTCTTTTTTCGGAATATCTTGTTTAGCCGTAATCAAGACAATTTGCACTTCACCCGTTTCAAATCCTACTCGAGATACGATGGTACGTACAATACCACGGCGTTTGCGCTCATTGTAGATAGGAATTTGAAGGTCTTGTAAAATTCGTTTTATTTCTTTTGTCACGTGATTTGTAGCTTTATGCTGAATGGGACAGTTTTCAATATCAATCAAGCGGTGAGAATTCAGTCCGTACAAACCAGCGATGACTTTTTGTTTGTCCACACCGACTTGAAACTGGGATTTATTACGATAGCGCCAAGGATCTTCCATACCAATCGTTTGGCGTGTTTTTTCTTCTACTTTTTTTAATGAGCTGTGACGTTCGAACGCTTGCAAAACGATATCGCGCTTGGATTCTAGCTGACCTTCATACGATAAGTGCTGAAGCTGACAGCCTCCGCACTGTTCGTAAATAGGACAGGGTGCTTCTACGCGATGAGGAGATTTTTTGCGAATTCGCTTGATTTTTCCCTCAGCAAAATTACGCTGAACGTTTGTTGCTTCTACAACCACTTCTTCATTTGGCAGTGCTCCCGGTACAAAGACGACTTGGCGCTTAAAATATCCTACGCCTTCTCCATTAATACCGAGTCTTTTTATCGTTAACGGAAACGTTTGTCCTTTTTGAACTTTCATTTCAGTTTTTGGTTTATTCATGAGACCAACTCCGATTAGTTTAAATTCTTTATATAGTTATTAACGGTCCTTAGCTGCTTAAAACCTAGTAGACCGTATCGCTTTAAAAAAGACATCAACGCATATTATAACACTTCAACAGCAAAAAACCGACAGGAGAAACATTCCCATCGGTTTTTATCGTTATTTCGTTTTAGAAGAACTTTTCTTCATTTGTTTGCGTTCGTTCATTAAATCATCAATGCTTTTAAACGTATAGCCCTGCTTTTTTAAATCTACAATCGCTTGATCTAATGCATCTGCGTTATCCTTTGAAACAGTATGCAAAAGCATGATCGCACCTGGATGTATTTGAGCCATCATATTGTCGTATGAGTAGCGCCAGCCTTTTTGTTCATTCACTTTCCAGTCAACAAATGCAAGTGACCAAAATACGTTCGTATAGCCCTCTTGCTTTGAAAGAGCTAGCGTTCGTTCACTAAATACGCCTCTAGGTGAGCGAAGATACTTCATTTCATCACGACCCGTAATGTTCTTGTATTCATCTTTTACTTTTTGCAGTTCTTCTTTAAAACGTTTGTCATCCACTTGAGTTAAGTCAGGGTGATGCCATGAATGATTGCCGACAATATGCCCTTCTTTTACCATTCGCTTAATTAGCTCAGGCTCTTCTTTTAAATAATGTCCTGTTACAAAGAACGTCGCAGGAACCTTTCTTTTTTTGAGGACGTCTAATACCTGCGGTGTATAGCCATTTTCATAACCGTTATCAAATGTTAAATAAATATTTTTTTTAGTTGTATCTCCGAGGTAAAAAGCATCATACTTAGCAAGAATTTGTTCATAAGCTGTACCTGCGGATGCGGGCTTGTGATTTTTGCTTTTTTGAAATCCCCAGCTAATCGGAGTGTTTGGATACATTTGTGCTTCAACAGATGATATGCCTGTTGACATCACAAATAAAAAAACGAGAAAAAAGGTGAACCGGCGCATAAGAAGCTCCTTTCGGAAGTCATTTTACGCTTAGTATCCACTCAATTTTCTCGTTCATGAACGTTACTTTTTACCATAAGCTCCGGACGTATGTTTATTTAAATACCGGTTCTTTAAATTGCTCAAGCTTTTCAAATGAAGACTTGTCTACATCTGCATGCAAGCTGTTTCCGTGTGAATCCATCGTCACTACAGCTGTAAAGCCTTCTACTTTTAAATGCCACATTGCTTCAGGAATACCGAACTGCATCAAATCAACGCCTTCTACACTCTTGATACAGTCAGCATAGTACTGTGCAGCTCCGCCGATCGCATTTAAATATACGCCGCCGTGCTCTTGAAGAGCAGCAAGTGTTTTAGGACCCATACCGCCTTTACCGATAACCGCGCGAATACCAAATTTCTTCATAATATCTCCTTGGTACGGTTCTTCACGGATACTTGTTGTTGGTCCTGCAGCGGTTACGTGCCATTTTTCATCTTCATCTTTTAACATAACCGGACCACAGTGATAAATGATTTGTCCATTTAAATCAATTGGCGCATCGTGATCTGTTAAATGCTTATGAATAGCGTCGCGTCCTGTGTACATCATACCGTTGATACGCACCACGTCGCCAACTTTTAATTCACGAATTTGCTCTTCTGTAATAGGTGCTTGTAATACAACTTCTTTTGTTTCATCCGCATTTTGTTTCTCTTCTGCACCTGCATTTTTATTAAAATCTACTTCTTCGCCTTCTTGATACAGCCACTCTTGAACGCTTCCTGTATCGGCATTGATTTTAACGCCCAAACGGCGGTAAGCCCAGCAGTTATACGCAACTGACACATAGAAGCTAGCAGGAATACGATTAATAACGCCGACTTTACAGCCAAGTAATGTCGTTTCTCCGCCAAAGCCCATTGTACCAATTCCTAACTTATTGGCATTTTCCATTACATACTCTTCTAATTCTTTCAGCTGAGCATTTGGATTTTCGTCATCTAAGTTTCGGAACAGCTGCTCTTTTGCTAATTCATAGCCTGTTGTACGGTCGCCACCGATTCCAACACCAATGACGCCGGCACTACAGCCTTGACCTTGTGCTTGATACACAGAGTGCATCACACATTTACGAATTCCGTCTAAATCACGGCCAGCTCTACCTAAACCTTCTACTTCACAAGGCAGGCTGTACTGAATGTTTTTATTTTCACAGCCGCCGCCTTTTAAAATAAGACGCGCATCAATATAGTCATTTTCCCACTGTTCAAACTTAATAACCGGCGTGCCGCCGCCTAAATTATTACCGCTGTTTTCTCCCGTTAACGAATCTACGGAGTTAGGGCGAAGCTTTCCGTGCTTTGTTGCTTCTTCAATTGCCCAATAAATCGCTTCTTTAATTTGAAGCTGATTCACTCCTACAGGGGTTTTAATTTTAAATGTTGGCATACCTGTATCTTGACAAATTGGTGATAAATTATCATCCGCCATTTTAATATTATTGGTAATGGTCGCTAAAGACATTGCTGCACGCGTTCCTGCATTTTCACGCGCTTTTGCCTTTGCGATAGCACGTCGAACGTCTTTTGGCAATTTTGTAGATGTTTCAACAATTAAATCGTACATGCTTTGTTTTAAAGCTTCAATCATCACTTAATTCCTCCCATATCCCGCTAATGTATGTATTTATCTATCTGTCGTACAACTTTCAAAATTTATTATACTCCTTCAAAAATTGTTTCGAAAGACCTTTATAGGAGGATTTCCACTTCAAGCAAAAAAGCGCTAGTTTTTCTAGCGCTTTTTCCTTTGTTCATTCTTTATCTTTTTTAAACTGCTCACATTTTGCTTCGAGGTCATCAATCATTGTAATCAAACGGTCAATGTCTTCTAGGTCTGTGTTTTCAGGCTCCATAGAGTCTAATACGTGTACAAACATATTTAAACGATCTTTTAAATAACGTACTTGTGAATCTTTATCTCGAACGGCGTTTCCCATTTTAAACCCTCCTGATATAGCTTTTCATTCGTATTTCTTTATATCCTAACGAATACTTTCATATTTGACAACTAAAAGCAATAAAATCCATAATAGTCACTGGTGTCCGTTTTGAATGAGACGTATAATTTATTCTAGCAGGACGGACCGTGAGATGTTTTCATCATCATTTCACTTTACGGAAAAATAAAAGGAGTTTTTTTATGGCCACTTTACAACGAATTACCCCGGAGTTCGATCCGTGGGAAGCGTATTTAGATATGAAACAATATGGCAAACCCACGCTTACAAACGTTGAATTTACCACAACGACGCTTTGTAATATGCGATGTGAGCACTGCGCAGTTGGATATACGCTGCAGCCAAAAGACCCAAACGCACTGCCGCTTGATTTAATTTTAAAACGTCTCGATGAAATTCCAACTCTTCGAGCGTTAAGCATTACGGGCGGAGAGCCGATGATGTCTCTATCTTCTGTGAAAAATTATGTGGTGCCTTTATTAAAGTATGCACATGAACGAGGTGTCCGTACACAGATTAATTCAAATTTAACATTAGATCTTGCTCGTTACGAACAAATCATTCCTTATTTAGATGTTTTACATATTTCTCACAACTGGGGAACGATGGATGACTTTGTGGAAGCTGGCTTTGCAATGATGGAGCGAAAGCCTACTTATGAGCAGCGCGCCAAATATTTCGACCGTATGATTGAAAACAGCCGCGCGCTTGTAAAAGCAGGTGTAACCGTATCAGCTGAAACGATGTTAAATAAACGTACGCTTCCTCATATGGAAAAGATTCATCGTCAAATTGTTGATGAAATGCTTTGTCAGCGTCACGAAGTACACCCTATGTATCCAAGTGACTTTGCCAGCACTCTAGAAACATTATCTCTTCCTGAAATGCGTCAAGCTATTCATCACCTTCTTGATATTCGAGATGAAAATGTGTGGATGCTATTCGGCACGCTGCCGTTTTATGCATGCAGCAATAATGAGGAAGACTTAACGCTCTTACAGCGCTTATATAGCAGTAAAAATGTAACCGTTCGAAACGATCCAGACGGGCGCTCTCGCCTAAATGTAAATATTTTTGACGGAGATATTATCGTAACCGATTTTGGGGATACGCCTCCTCTTGGCAACATTCAAGATACAAAGCTTACAGACGCTTTTGATACGTGGCAGCAAAGCACGATTTCTAAAGAACTTAGCTGTCATTGTTCAGCAGTGTCTTGTTTGGGACCTAATATTTTGGTGAAAAACAGCTATTATCAAGATACTGATTTTAGCAAACTCCAAGCGAATATCACAAAATAACAAAAAGAGATTCCACCACTGGAATCTCTTTTTTGTTATCTCGGCTGATCGTAAGCCCCAAAGCTTAAGGAAACATAATCTTGTACTGGAATCCATGCTCCAATTCCTTGAGACGTTACATTTCTCACTACAATTGAACGCTTGCTTCCTTTTACCGTTACATACACTTCTCCATATGTTACTTTTCCTTTTTCACTTACAGCAGGCGTATACGCATACAGATAACCTACTTTTTTAGGAGCTACGTTATAGACCTGGTCTTTTTTCGTTCCGGCACCTACAAACGTTTGAAATGATAAAGTGAGCTTTGTTTTTTTAGCTGCTTCAATTAGCATCATTTGTTTCACATGATCAGGCTGAGGTACTTTTGCTGTTAATCCGCCTTTTATATGGCTTTGATTTTCCTGGCTGTACATCATTTTGTACTGAGTTTTTCCTGCTCTGTTATCATAATGATTTGTATTGATTCGCTGGTGCTGCCAGTTAACGTTTGTTTCTGTTGATTCGTAATTTAATGGCCACTGTCCTAAAAAGATAGTTGCTCTAAAACCAATTGCCCATGGAGTTTTAGAAATGTTTGATTCATTTAATATACGAATTAAATCAGGGTTTTCAATTTTCACATTTGATGTTTCAATGAGCTCTTTTGTAAACTCACTCGGCTGCAAATATGGCGTATCTTGACTAGCATTTGGATACGTATTTTCTTTTGAAATATTTAAAGCTGAAGAAGGCACGTTGATGGTAGGCTGAGCTGTTTTCGCAATGGCGATCTTCGTTGAACATGAAAATGAAATAATGATGGTAAACACAAATAAAAGCAATTTACGTAACATCTAGAAACTCCTTTCAACATCGTTAATGAATGCAACCATAGTTTTTTCAAACATCTCCTGTTTTATCCTGAATACCAAAAGGGAAATTCTTCTATTTACTTACACAAAAAGAATCCGAACGATTAATCGTTCGGATTCTTCCTTCAACTAAAACATGTTTGTCCCAGCCTCTTCTTTTTTAAATAAGATAAAAACCAATTCCCATAATAATATAAGCACCTAAAAGAGTTGCACCTTCGAACCAGTTTGTATCTCCGTCATTAGAAATAGCAATAGTTAAAAATACGGCCGTTACCATCGCAATCAACTCAGGCCAAGTAAAGACAAGAGACATTTGATTTTCGAACATCAGCGAAACTAACACTAATATTGGTGCTACAAACATCGCGACTTGTAAAGTGGATCCAACAGCAATTTCAACAGCTACACCCATGCGGTTTTTAACAGCCATAATAATAGCGGAAGCGTGCTCTGCTGCGTTTCCAACAATCGCTACAATGATGACCCCGATGAACAGCTCACTCCACCCAAAACTTTCGGATACAATTTCGATTGTACTAACCAAGCTTTCGGATACGTAAGCTACAGCTAACGTAGACAAAAAGAGAACAGTAATCGCTTTCCACATTGACCATTCTGGCTCTTCATGTTCTTCCACTTCTTCACTTTTATGCTGATACACGCCTCGGTGCGTTACCAGCTTAAAAAATAACGCCGCTAAGTACAAGATGATGAGAATAATGGATATTCCGACACTCAGGGACATGGTCTTCGCTTCGTCCATTTCGCTAGCAAACACTTCAGGAATAACAAACGCAACGATAACGGCAAAGATCAATAATCCAGAATTATGTCTTGCATCATAGACATTAAATTCTTGGCGCTTAAATTTTAATCCCCCGATGAAGAATGAAAGACCGCCTACAAGAAGGAGATTTCCTAATACAGAACCGGTTAACGATGCAAGCACCACCGCTGTAAGGCCTTCTTTTAGAGCAAAAATAGAAATAATTAATTCTACAGCGTTACCAAACGTAGCATTTAATAGACCGCCTATTCGAGGACCAGCTACAACAGCTAAGCTCTCTGTTGCTCTCCCCATAAAAGCTGCGAGGGCAATGATTGTTAAACAGTAAATAATAAACATAAGAACATCTGACCAGTGCATCATGTGCCCAATAACAGATAGCGGCACCCCAAGAATAACCGCTATAAGAAAAATTCGATTGATCATCGATATGTACACCTACCTTATTCATTTTTTGACAACAAAATCAATCATATCAAATTAATGGAATTTGTATAGACTCACCGTCAATGTTAGTATTTTTAACCTATTTTTATAAAAGATAAACCCTTAATTGATTTTTGATTAAGATAGTTAAAAATCAGCCAAACTACCAAGGGTAAAAAGATATAATAAGGAGTGAAAAAATGAGCAATAATGATGTGAAAAATCAAATTTTATCCGTACTGGATGACTATACAATTGGGACGTTAGCTACAATTCAAGATGGAAAACCTTATTCACGCTTTATGATGTTTTTTCATGAAGACCTTGTGCTCTACACCGCCACCAATAAAGATACCCATAAAGTCGAAGAACTAGAAAAAAACCCTTACGTTCATATTTTGTTAGGCTATGATGGGCAGGGTTGGAGTGATCCGTATGTAGAGGTAGAAGCCAAAGTAAATGTAGAAACAAACGAAGAGTTAAAAAAGAAATTTTGGAATGAAAAGTTAAAAGAGTGGATTAAAAGTCCAGATGATCCAAATTATTTGCTTCTTCAGCTGACTCCTGAACGCATGCGCTATTTTGATAAAGCCGGCAGCAAACCGAAGGAAATATGAGATTGAGACGTAGCTAAGTCCATTCCATCTGAAGACGAACAAATGGGAGCAAGGAGCTGAACCGCTTGTAACAACACCATAAAAATCCGAACGAGTTTGATTCATCGTTCGGATCTTCTTCAACTAAAATATTTTTGTCCCAACCTCATTTAATTTCGAAGGTTTCTGTCACTTCAATACTGTCAATAACCGACTGTAGCATCGAACAATTTTTTCGTGCTAGCTCAATTGATTTTTCAATTTTTTCTAATGGAAGGTCTTCTCCTGTGATGATATAGTGCAAATGAATTTTTTCGATTCGCCCCGCTTTTTCATCATTTCGCGTCACATCAGCTTGGATGCGTAAATCGGAAAAAGCAATCCTTTTTTTCTCTAGAATCTTTCTTAACACGCCTCCGCTGCAAACAGCAATGGACGATACCATGAGCTGATACGGACGAAAGCCATACTCTTCATCTCCGGCGATATGTAGCTCTCCATAAGGAAGATTTGTTGTAAATCCCGCCTCTTTTTTCATGTTAAATTCCATTTCCTTCACTCCTTTACTTCATTATAAACCGCTTTTTATATAACCAACTACTCTCAATACGGATACTTGTTACACCGTCACCATAAAAAAATCCGAACGAATTTGATTCCCCATCAAGAATCTCGATTTATCGTTCGGATCTTCCTTCAACTAAACTACTTTTGTCTCAGCCTTTTTTATGACTCTGTGTTAAATTAATTTTCCGGCGCGAATATCATTTGTCATTCCTTCGTAAGGCGCTTGAGCGATAACTTCCTCATTGTTCGCTCCGACATTTTTGATAAATGTAATGTCAGCAAATTCGGGTACAACATATTTCGGATATGTTTCGTATTTTTCACGGGATTCATGCATTAAATCAAGATGATCATTTTGATAGCACACGGTAATTTCAGGATGTTCATGTACCCATTTTGGGAAGAAAATAATGCCGTGCATCCGTTTTTCATCAGGCATAAAGTTCAAAGATACATCTGTTCCAGTCGGCTCAGTCCACGATACTTTATATACACCTTCTGTTAATTTCACAATATCTACTTTTTGGTCGCGAACCCATCGTCCTGCCACCATTCCGCTATGAATACGATAATCGATTGTATTTTCGTTTTTGATATAAATTTCATATTCCCATCCGTTTTCGTATGTGTAAATCATATGATTTCCAATAAATTTTCCCATTTTTATATCGCTCCTTTGATTTATAACACTTCGTATATATCTGACACAACGCGATCCGATCTAAGCGTCTCACAGCAGTGCCTAGAAAAACGCAGTTTTGTAAGCGTTTGTATTTCACATTTCCTGTATGACCAATGACAATCGCTGTACCGACATTGATTGTGAATGTCGCTATTTTCTTAAGCACTGTTTGTATCCTAGCGATCACTTTTTATTTGTAAATAAAAACATGTAACTATTTACATGTTTTATTCTACTTCCCTTATAAAAAGATGTCAAATTAACAGCACAGCACGTCTACATCCTTGTCAATAAAGCGTTTTCCTTGTACGATTAAACAGTTAGATTGACAAAATATAGATAAAAAGAGGTTGAATGCTGTGAGTGCTACTCATAAACAACGTTTCTGGATTTTAGTTAGCCTTGTCGCCATTTCTGGATTCAGCCAAGGTATGCTGCTGCCTTTAATTGCTATTATTTTTGAGAAAGATGGTCTTTCTTCTACTATAAACGGATTAAACGCAACTGGATTGTATCTAGGTATTTTATTTATTTCTCCTTTCATGGAAGGGCCGCTTCGCAGATACGGATATAAACCAATTATCGCAGCAGGCGGACTTTTAGTTATTGTATCTTTAGCTTTGTTTCCCCTGTGGAAATCTGTTGTTTTTTGGTTTGTGCTCCGTTTATTTATTGGAATAGGAGATCACGCGCTGCACTTTGGTACTCAAACGTGGATTACATCGTCTTCACCTGCTGATAAACGAGGTCGAAACATTTCATTGTACGGGCTCTTTTTCGGTATTGGTTTTGCGGTTGGCCCTTTAATGACGCCGTTAATTGAAATTAATCAAGCGCTTCCTTTTATGATTTCTTCAGCTCTCTGCCTCATAACATGGGTGTTTTTATTTTTGATAAAAAATGAATTTCCCCTACAGGAAGTGGAGGTTAATTCATTAAAAGAAACGGCTAAGCGATTTTCTAAGGCGGCTAAGTATGGTTGGATTGCTTTTTTGCCGCCTTTTGGATATGGATTTTTAGAATCATCACTGAACGGAAGCTTTCCTGTATATGGCTTACGAATTGGTTTGCAAGTAGAGTTTATTTCCCTCCTCTTGACTTCCTTTGCAGTTGGAGCTATTGTATTTCAGCTTCCTCTCGGAATACTGAGCGATAAACTTGGACGAAAATTGGTATTAGGATGGATTTTATCCATTGGAGCCGTTACGTTTTTTACAGCAAGCCTCTTGGAAGAGACCGCTATTCCATTGGTAGCTTGTTTATTTATAGCTGGCATGGTTGTAGGCTCGACGTTTAGTTTAGGAATCAGCTATATGACGGATTTGATTCCTGCTCGTCTACTGCCTACAGGTAATTTACTATGCGGCATTGCTTTTAGTATCGGAAGCCTTGCCGGCCCTTACATAGGCGGCACGTTTATTCAGTTCTTTCACCATATCAGCTTTTTTAATATTATTAGCGGGATGCTTGGCTTTATTTTTATTATTCTTTTTGTATTCGGACAAAAGATGCCTATGCAACAAAAAACAAGCGAGAACCTATAGGTTCTCGCTTGTTTTTTAAACTTTTAGCGTTCGATGCTGAAGAGCTGATTTTTCAATTTGTATCGTGGTATGCTCAATGCCGCAGTGATCATGTACTAAATCGATGGCTTTTTGCAAAATTTGCTGACAATCTTTTTCATCTTCTACGCGCATATGACAGCTCAATGAGTCCAGTCCTGAAGTAATGGTCCAAATGTGTAAATCATGCACATCTTTGACTCCTTCAATGTTTTCAAGAAGGTTTTTTATTTCACTGTGGTCTACCCCTTCAGGAGAGCCTTCCATCAAAATATGAACGCTATGAGCAAGCACGCCCCAAGCGCTTTTTAAAATTAATACAGACACAACTACAGAAATAATAGGGTCAGCAATATACCATCCAAAGAGCATCATAAGAAGTCCAGCTACAATAGCTCCAATAGATCCTAAAGCATCTCCCAATACGTGTAAGTAAGCGCTGCGTAAATTTACGTTTCCTTTTACATCGCCTTGTCTCATAAGTGACCATGCGCTGATTAAATTAGCGAGTAAACCAACAGTAGCAATCAGCATCATGCTGCCGCTTGCTACAGACTGCGGCTCTAATACGCGCTGATAGGCTTCATAGATGATAAATCCTGCTATTACAAACAGTGCCACTCCGTTAAAAAGAGCCGCTAATATTTCAAAACGATAATAACCGTACGTTTTTTTAGCCGATGCAGCTCGATTAGCAAACCATATCGCTACAAGGCTAAGAGCAAGTGAGCTTGTATCAGAAAGCATGTGTCCGCTATCGGATAATAACGCTAAACTATTTGTAAAAAGCCCTCCAACAAACTCAAGAACCATAATACCCGCTGTGATAATGAGTGCAATTAACAGACCTTTTTTGTTGCCTTCACGCTGTGTATCAAAATGGTGATGGTGACCGTGATGGTGACCATGATGGTGGTGATGATCATGACTCATGCAAAGCCCCTCCTTTTATTCGTTATGTGCGCATTCTACGTGCTGAATTACTTGATGCAGTATTCCAACCACGTGTTCATCATCGTACGTATAGAAATACGTATTCCCTTCACGGCGATATTTTACTAAACGTAAATGACGCAAGTGAGTTAACTGATGTGAAATAGCTGATTGTGAAACACCAAGCACTTCAACCATATGACCGACTGAACACTCTTCTTGAAATAGCAAATAAAGAATTTTCATTCTCGTAGGATCTGAAATAGCTTTTAGTATTCTTGACGCTTCTTCTACTGTTTGAGGCGATAAAAACGAATGTTCATCTTTTTTCATAACATCTCTCCGTTCATTATATGCAAGTATATGAGCATATGTTCATATATAAATTATAAAACACCTTTTTCTATATAGTCAATTATTTACGTCTTTCTAAATTTTTTTGCCTATTTTAAAAAAAAATCCACACAAAATACTTTTTCTGTTATATAATACAATTAAATATAATAAACTGTATTAAAACAGATGGAGAGGAGAATAATAAATGAGCAGACAAGAACGCAAAAACATGATTACATTTATTGAAACAATGAAGGGGATTGACCGTGAAACCTTAATGTACATGACGGATGCCGATATCGAGCACATTTACACTTCCGCTTATAGATATTATGAAGAACATTTAGATATGTAGTACGTTTTTTACAGAATGCAGACGTCCAGCTGCATTCTGTTTTTATTTTTTAGGCGTTAGTCGTTACCTCCTTGCTTGTTCCGTGCTATACTATACTAAATATCCCAATTTAAAAGACAATAAATGAAAGAAATGTGCTGCTATCGCTGAGATGGCAGCTTTCGTGCTTTTTTAGGGGTAATGATTGTGATTATTCTTCTCAATTATCGTTCAAGGAGGATTTGTATGGAAAATGTGTTACCTAAAAAACAAGAACAAGCGCGGCAAACATCTTCTGCTGTCAATGTATTAAAAACACATGGTGAACTCATTGCTGCATTGTTAAGCAGCGTGCTAATTTTAGCCGGCTGGCTGCTGTCAAAACAGCAGGATACTGCTCTATCTATTACGCTCTTTGTATTAGCTTACGTGATAGGCGGATTTGCTAAAGCAAAAGAAGGCATTGAAGAAACGATTGAAAATAAAGAATTGAATGTCGAAATGTTAATGATTATTGCAGCCATTGGAGCGGCTGTAATTGGCTACTGGACAGAAGGCGCTATGCTTATTTTCATTTTTGCATTAAGCGGTGCATTAGAAACGTACACCATGAATAAAAGCAATCGAGAAATTAGCGCCTTGATGAATTTACAGCCGCAAGAAGCAACGCGTTTGATTGGAGATCAAGAAGAAATTGTATCCATTTCAGATTTACAAATCGGTGACTTGCTGTTAGTTAAGCCGGGTGAACGAGTGCCATCCGATGGTATTGTTGTCTCAGGTCAAACAACGATTGATCAGGCTGCTATTACAGGGGAATCTGTTCCTGTACTAAAACAGCTCGATGATGAAGTATTCGCGGGCACGGTGAATGTGAAAGGCGCCATTACCATTAAAATGACAAAGCCAAGTGCTGAGACGCTGTTTCAAAAGATCATTCAACTTGTTCAAACGGCTCAAAGTGAAAAGTCGCCTTCTCAATTGTTTATTGAACGATTTGAAGGCACATACGTAAAAATTGTTCTATCGGTTGTGGCAGTTATGCTATTTCTCCCACACTATGTGCTTGGATGGAGCTGGACCGAGACATTTTACCGTGCAATGATTCTCTTAGTTGTAGCGTCTCCTTGCGCTCTGGTTGCATCTATCACTCCTGCTTCGCTGTCTGCTATTTCAAACGGAGCAAAAAAAGGAATTTTGTTCAAAGGCGGCGTTCATTTGGAAAGGTTAAGCCATTTAAGCGCAATCGCTTTTGATAAAACAGGAACGTTAACAAAAGGAAAGCCAGAAGTGACAAATGTCATTGTCCGTTCTGATATGAACGAACAGGAATTTCTTGTTAAAATCGCATCAATTGAACGTCAGTCCAATCATCCCCTTGCTCAATCCATTGTTGACTTTGTGAAAAACAAGCAGGAATTGATCCTCGTTCAGCCAGATTCGCTTGAAGACGTTCCTGGATATGGTGTCATTGGGTCTCTTCAAGGAAATACGTGGAAGATAGGAAAAGCAGATTTTGTAGGTAAAGAAGATGCAGGTGAATTTGAAAATGGGATTTCATCTGCGCTTGCCAGTGAAGGAAAAACGATTGTGTACGCAAAAGACCAGCATGGTATTGTGGGATTGCTTGCGCTAAAAGACGTTGTACGAACAGAAGCTGTAGATGCTGTTAAATCTCTTAAAGAGCAGGGTATTCATACCGTCATGATTACAGGAGACAGCGAAAAAACAGCCGAAGCCATTTCAAAAGAATGTGCAGTTGATGAATACATTGCAGAATGTTTGCCTGAAGCGAAAGTAGATAAAATTAAAGCGTTAAAAGAAAAATTCCCTACCGTTTCAATGGTAGGAGATGGCATTAACGATGCACCTGCTCTTGCTACTGCTAACGTTGGAGTAGCCATGGGAGAAGGAACGGATGTGGCACTTGAAACAGCGGATATCGTTTTAATGAAAAATGATCTATCAAAAATTTCGGATGCAGTAGCTCTTTCCAGAAGAATGAACTCAATTGTGAAGCAAAACGTTATTTTTTCTATTGCCGTCATCTTTTTATTAATTTGTTCAAATTTTTTCCAAGTGCTTGATATGCCATTTGGTGTTATAGGTCACGAAGGCAGCACCATTTTAGTTATCTTAAACGGCCTTCGCTTGCTAAAATCTTAACGAAAAAAAAGCCTAACGTATTTGTTAGGCTTTTTATTATGGAAATCAATGCCTTAATGGTAACCGTTTTGTCCATTTTGGCTGTTGCTTGTTTTATGCTTTGGCTGGCTCTTTTTATTTTGCTTTGTATTGCTTCCGTCTTTTTTTGTATGCTTTGTCATGATGTAAAACCTCCCTTTCACTTTGTTAGTATGCTCATATCTTGCGAATGATTTCATCCCAATTTGTGACTATGAAGATTTAAACCGACGGTCGTAGAAAATAGCGTTAATTTCTCCTCCAATAACGATAATCATCCCCGATAGGTACAGCCAAATAAGCAGGATAATAATTCCGCCCAAGCTTCCATATGTAGCTGTATAGTTATTGAAATGATTTACGTAATATGCAAACAGCATCGATACCACTGTCCATCCGACCGTAGCAAAAGCCGCTCCTTTTACCACATTTCGAATCAGCAGCTTTTTATTAGGAGCAAAGTAATATAACCCCGTAAAAACAGTAAACAAAATGAGACCGCTGATAATCCAGCGGGAAGCAGACCATAAAGCGAGAAAGGTTTCTGAAAACCCAAACGTAGACGATAAATAAAGACCAATCATATGACCGAAAACAGGAAGTAAAAGCGCTACAATAATAACAAATATCATCGCAAAAGTAAGGAGAACTGCCATACCTCTCGCCACTAAAAAAGGCCGATTTTCTTGTACGTGATACGCTCGGTTAAATGCTCTTACAATCGCATTAATTCCATTTGAAGCAGACCACATCGTCGCAATGATACCAAAGGACAATAGCTTTTCATTATGAGAACCAATGATATGGGAAACGTTGCTTTCAATCATGTGCAGCGTTTGCTGTGGCGCTACATTTTCGACCAAGTCAAGCAGGTCTGTTGATTCCAATGGCAAAAATCCAATCAGTGTAATTAAGAAAATTAAAAAAGGAAATAGCGAGAGCAGCAAATAATAAGCCAATTCAGCTGATAAACTGGGCAGCTCATCTCGATGAATGCGGCCCATCAGTTCTTTGCCAAACCTTACGATGTTATTTATGTACATTCCAGCCATATGTGCCTCCTTATTTATTTTTGTTCATCACCATACTTCTCCACAAATGCTTCTTTTGTATCGTTTACAATTTCCATCACCTGAGGCGTTGTTTCTTTTAACTTTTCTACTTTTCCTGCTACAAATGATACATCTTCAGAAACTTGCTCAATGGTCGTGCGAATGGTTTCGTATTTCTCTTTGACAGTATCCGTTACAAGTTCAGGGTGCTGAATAAGATTTGTTGTTTTGTCTTTCAGTTTTTTACTTCCTTGAATGACGGATCTTCTTGTTTCTTTATCAAATAAAGAAACAGCTCCTCCTATAATTGCTCCAATGACAATACCTTCTACTAGCTTATTGCGTTTACCCATTTGTCGTTTCTCCTCCGTTTTTTATTTTTTAAGTATCGCTTATTCCGAGAAATGCTTCTCTATAATTTCGTCTAAAAGAGCCTTGCATCCTTCTTGAACTAAGTCATATACTTCGTCAAAATTTCCCGTGAAATAAGGATCAGGCACATCTTCAATATGTAAATCGGGCACAAAATCCAAAAGCCTTGCAATATAACCTGTTTTAGTATGTCCAGCCATCCTTCTCAGATTTCCTACATTTTCGACATCCATTCCAATAATATAATGAAATTTAGCTACATCCTCTTGAATCACTTGTCTTGCTGTTTGCCCTTTAAAATCAATGTTGTTTTTCGTTAAAATAGATTGCGTCCCTTCATGAGGAGGATTGCCTTTGTGCCAGCCTCCTGTGCCTGCAGAATCTACGTGAATTTTTCCTTCCAGCCCTTTTTTCTTCACCATATCTTTAAAGACCGCTTCTGCCATGGGTGAACGACAAATATTTCCTAAACAAACGAATAATACGTTAATCATAGTCTCGACTCCTTTCCCTTATTACAAACATTATATACAATCATTTTTAAACTAAAAAATAGTTTTCTTTTATTTATATCGTTTCCACTCTTCTGTGGATAAGAACCTGACATAAAAGTGTTCACACGATAAAAACATGTTACAATAAAAAAAACGCAACTGGAAGGATGAACAAAGTGGATTTATCAGTAAAATCTCCAGAGAATATTAAACATATGGTCGATAGCATTAGTGAAAAACTGCGCATGCTAAATATCGGAGCAATTAAAGCTGAAGCTTTTGACGAAGAAATGTATGAAGACTTAAAGTACTTATACGATATGGTAATGAGAAAAGATTCTTTTAGCCCAAGTGAAATGCAAGCGATCGCAGAAGAATTAGGTACACTGCGTAAACAAGCTTAATGACAACTCCGTCGATGACTAATAGCCATTGACGGTTTTTTCTACATTTTTTTCTACACATGAATGCTGCGCCTTTTAGCGAGCAAATAAGAGTTAAATCGTTTACATACACATAGATGAAATATTCCCAAAAATCTTTCTTTTTTATTAGGAATTGACGTTTTTATTATTTGTCTATAGAATGTATCGAAATACCTAAAGCTCGTATAGTCTTGGAAATAGGGTCCAAGAGTTTCTACCGAACTACCGTAAATAGTTGGACTACGAGGGTTGAACATCATTCATGCTGCATTTTTATTCTTCTTTATGTTCTCCCTTACATAGTCCTTCATTGTTATTCAGTTATACAATGAGAGGAGTCACATTCATGTCAAATACAAAAACAACCTTAAAAAAACAGCTTGCTGTTGCCAATAAAAAAATACCTGCAGATCTTGTAGTGAAAAACGGGAAAATTATCGATGTCTTTACGCTTTCCATCATTGAAGCTGATATTGCGATTGCTGATGGAGTGATCGTTGGAATAGGTCAATACGATGGGAATAACGTTGTGGATGCAAAAGGAAAATACATTTCTCCTACATTCATTGATGGACACGTTCACATTGAATCATCAATGGTTACACCTAAAGAGTTCTCAAAACTTCTTGTACCTAGAGGCGTCACAACTGTCGTAACGGACCCTCATGAAATTGCGAATGTTTCAGGGAAATCTGGCATTGAATTTATGCTTCAAAACTCGGATTCCATTCCTTTAGACGTATTTGTAAACTTACCTTCAAGCGTGCCAGCAACTCCTTTTGAAAGCTCTGGAGCCGTCTTAAAAGCAGTTGACTTAGCGCCATTTTTCTCTCACCCTCGCGTGCTTGGATTAGCAGAAGTGATGGATTTCCCTGCTGTTCGAGATGGAGATGACGATATGCTCGATAAATTACAAGCAGCTAACGATGCAAACGGCGTAATTGATGGGCACGGCTCAGGGCTAGATGCCACGGGCGTTAATATTTATCGTACCGCTAACATTTCAACAGACCATGAATGCGTAACAGCAGAAGAAGCAATTGAACGTATTCAGCGCGGGATGTATGTTCTGATCCGCCAAGGTTCTGTCGCTAAAGATTTAAAACAATTATTACCTGCTGTAAATGAACGCAACGCGCGCAGATTTTTATTCTGTACAGATGACAAACACCTAGATGATTTATTAACGGAAGGTTCTATTGATTATAATGTTCGTTTTGCTATTGAACTCGGGCTGGATCCGTTAATTGCGATTCAAATGGCTTCGTTAAATGCCGCTGAATGCTACGGGTTAAAAGATAGAGGTGCGGTTGCTCCTGGTTACAAAGCGGATTTTATTCTATTAGACGACTTAACCGATATATCTGCAGCACATGTCTATCAAAACGGAGAGCTTATTGCTAAAAATGGAGAGATGCTTTCTGTTCAAGAAGAACAAATTGATCTTCCAACAGAACTAATGAATTCTGTTCATTTGAAAGAGTTCTCTATTAACAGACTTACGATACCACTTCAGCACAATCGCGCTAATATTATTGAAATTAATCCAAACAGCCTGATTACAAATCATATTGTAGAAGAAGTTCAAGTGAAGCAAAACGAATTTCAGTCTTCTGTAGAAAACGATCAGCTGAAAATGGCTGTTGTTGAGCGTCATCATCTAACAGGGAATATTGGTCTTGGAATTGTAAAAGGTTTTCAGTTAAAAGACGGAGCGATTGCTACCACGATTGCTCACGATTCACATAATATCGTAGCCGTAGGAACAAATGATGAAGATTTAGCAAAAGCAATTGCGGCAATTGAAGAAATCGGCGGAGGTATTGTTATTGTAAAAGGCAGTGAAGTGATTGGCTCCCTCCCTCTTTCCATTGGAGGATTAATGTCA
Source organism: Priestia sp. SRI_019 (assembly GCF_057586255.1). Lineage (NCBI taxonomy): Bacteria > Bacillati > Bacillota > Bacilli > Caryophanales > Bacillaceae > Priestia > Priestia sp. SRI_019. The sequence continues at coordinate 69,852 of NZ_JBYCZN010000005.1, forward strand.
CCTCACCCTTACAATGAAGTAAACAGCTTACTTAAGCAGCTTCACGGGGCTCTTCATGAGCTTGATATTTCAAAGAAATTCAACCCGCTGCTGACATTATCTTTCTTAAGCTTGCCTGTTATCCCATGTCTAAAATTAACCGACAAAGGATTGTTTAACGTAAAAGAATTTAAGCATATCACCGTTCAAGCATAAAATAAAAAGGACTCTTTCGAGTCCTTTTATTTATATCCTTTAGACGGCGCAGTTCGAGTTTTACGATTTTTATAATGACGATATCCTTCTTTTAAAAGGATAGGAAAAACAGCGACTAGAATTTTTTTAAATATACGTCCCAATTTAAGGCACTCCTTTACGTGTTCTTACTTTACTATACCCAAATTGGACAGCTAAAAACGCAAAAAAGAGCAGGTATATCCTGCTCTTTTTGTATTACTTACCGATAAATTGTTGAGTCCAGTACGTAGTATCACCTTTTACGTATCCAACACCAATTTCAGTGAAATCAGGGTTTAGAATGTTTTTGCGGTGACCGTCACTGTTCATCCAAGCATTCATTACATCTTCAGGAGATTGCTGACCTTTTGCAATGTTTTCACCTGCAGTTGTATATTCAATGCCGAATTGTTTCATCATATCAAATGGTGAACCATATGTTGGTGAATTGTGGTCAAAGTACCCTTTGTCCATCATATCTTTTGATTTAGTGCGTGCAACGTCACTTAATTTTTTGTTAAGTGTTAGAGGTTTTAAACCTTGTTTTTCACGCTCTTGGTTCACTAAATCTACGACCTTTTGTTCGAATTGACTAGCATCTTTTGTTTGTTCTGCTTTATCAGTATTTTCTGATTGTTGAGCTTTTGTGTTTTGCTGTGTTTGCTCTGGAGCTTTTGCTTCTTCACTTTGCTCTGGTGCTTGTGCTTGTTCCTGTGGGGCTGCTTCAGCTTGCTCTGGTGCTTTTGTTTCTTGTTGTGGAGCTGCTGCTTGAGCAGATTGTCCTTGAGCGTTAAATTTCTTTAATAGCTCATCTACATTTATGTTTTGTGCTGCTTGAGCATCTTTGATGTTAATTTGTTTTGGAGTGTTGCAATCAGGAGCTGCTGCATTTGCTTGTCCTGCTGTTAGTAATCCTAATGATACGGCACCTGCGACAGTGGCAATACGAAACCTTTTCTTCATGTTTGAAATCCTCCTATGTGATAATAAAGTTTTTTTGTAAAACCGCAACGCATCTAAGCTTGTAGCAAGCCAATCTCGTGATGCACCCTCATTGTTGCATGAAAACTATGAAACTCGCAACGTCTTTTAAGCTACCAAAATTATACTTTCATTTATGTAAAAAATGTTTCGATTGTGTTACGTGGCTTTCATCTATTGATAGTAAAAGGTTTTCATATTCTTTTAGAAACCGCTTCATCCAATGCAGTAATATAACTGTAAATTCCTCGTCAAAATCGTTACATACAAAAAAGGCGACAGCAGAGTGGTAAACCACCCTGTTATCGCCTTTTACAGAAAGTTTTACTAATATTATTTACTCATTTTAAGACATTTACTGATTCACGTACGAATGCTTCCATATCGTCTGGTGTACGGCTTGTAACTAGTTGATTACCGCATACCACCACTTCTTTGTCATGGAAGTTTGCACCTGCATTTTTCAAATCAATTGCAATTGATTTGAAACCAGTTACGTCACGTCCTTTTAATGTTTCAGCATTGATTAGCAGCTGTGGTCCGTGACAGATAGCCATAACCGGTTTGCCTTCATCCATAAATGATTTTGTGAAAGCTACGACTTGATCGTCCGCACGTAAGATATCTGGTGAGAAACCTCCCGGTAAAAACAATGCGTCAAACTCTTCTGGTTTTACATCCGCAATTGCTTTATCAATTGTTAATGTTGTTTCGCCTTGTTTACCTGTTACTTCACCTGTTTTAACATCGATTTTTGTTAGCGTATGGCCTTCTTCTTCAAAGGCTTTGGCTGGATCTGTATATTCCACATCTTCAAATAAATCTGTTACTAATACTGCAATTTTCTTACTCATTCTAAGCAACTCCTTAATTGATTTGTGTACTAATGTTCTATAAATAAAATACCCGTACACTATTCTTTTAAACATAGTTTATAGGTAAAAAACTTTTCTACAATAATCAAAAACCACATTGAAGATTTTTATAAAGAAGAAATTCAAAACAAATTAAATTTCTGGAACGTCGTCTCTTCTGGAACTGGGTACACGTCTCTCCCTGCAATCACGTTCAGAATACGCTGATTGCGCTGAACGGATAAACCAAGATTTGTTGCGCCAGATCCATGTGAATGTTCAATATTGGTTAACGTAAAAAAGTGGTGGTTACGAGGTTGTTTAAAGACAAGCCGGTAATCTTTTGTGACTTTAAAACGCTTGTCATCTTCCCATTCGATATCATCTTTTATTCGTTCGATGAACGGCGAAATTTTTGGCTTATAGCCCGTGGACAATATCAAACGATCCGCTTCGTATTGAAAAGAGCGTTCAGCTTTTAATTGTTTGCACTCCAGCTCATATCCACTTCCTTTTTTATGAATATCACTTACTTCAGTCGAAGCTTGAATCGTAACGGGTACTTTTCCTTTAAGTGAACGATGATAAAGTAAATCATAGATTTTCGTTAAGGTAGAAGATTCAATTCCGTGACGTAAAGGATTTAAATCTTCTACCGTGCTTGTACGTTCCTCAAAAGCTAGCGAATGAAAATAATCTACATAGTCTGGCGAAAATAACTCTTGAGCAAGCTTGGATTGATCAAGCTGAAAAAAATTAGAGGATCTTGTAAACCATGTAAGGTGGTAATGATGTTCAGTCTGTTCTTCTAGTAAATCAAGAAAAATCTCTGCAGCGCTTTGCCCTGAACCAACGATCGTTACATGCTTTCCTTTTTGAATCTCTTCTTTTTTATGTAAATAGCCGCTGCTGTGTAAAATATGCTCATTCAGCTTTTCTTCAAAAGCCGGAGGTACAAGTGGAATGCTTCCTGTTCCCATTACAACGTGTTTAGCATTTACCGTTTGAATTCCCTCAGGTGTTTCTACCTTTACTTCATAATACTCTTCTTCATTTTTCGGTATCACGTCCACAACTTTTGAAGAAAAGTGACAGGAAGATAGCTGCTCCGCTACCCATTTTGCGTACTCGTTGTATTCTTGACGCGGAATGTCAAAACGATTAAAGAAAAAGAACGGATACAAGCGTTTTTGCTTGTGAATGTAATTTAGAAAAGAATAGGGGCTTGTTGGATTCGCAAATGTAACTAAGTCTGCTAGAAACGGAATCTGCAAGTCCGTGCCGTCAATTAACATGCCCGGATGCCATTCAAATTTCTCTTCTTTATCAAAGAAGATGGCATCAATTTCATCAAGAGGCTCAGCAAGGGCCGCTAAGCCTAAATTAAAAGGTCCTATTCCTATTCCCACCATGTCATACTGCGTATTTGTCATCTTTAAACTCCCTTTCATAAAAAAAGCTAACAGTATTGTCTACTGTTAGCTTTTTACCCTTTTTCCATACATTTATGCGGAAGGAGTCATACTCATTTTCGGGCCAAACGATTCATACATGATATTTTCTTGGGAAATACCCATTTCAGCTAGGCCTTCTAACACCATTTGCGTAAATGAAGAAGATCCACAAACATAATAATATGCATGTTTATCGCCTGCATATTTAGCTAGCTCTTTTTTAGTTAAGCGACCATACGTTATATGTTCATCATGCTGAGCTGTTTGCGCTTGACTATAGAAAACGTGTTGTTCAAACGTATATGTCTCTGACAACGATTGAAGCTCTCGTTTCATTGCATGAAACTGCTCATTTTTAGCACTGTGAATAAATGTTACTTCTTGATTGTTTTCTAGTGCTTGATGAAGCATTGACATCATTGGAGTAATTCCTACACCTCCGCTGATAAATACTGATTTACTATTTTCTTTTAAGACAAAATCTCCTGCTGGAACGCTGACTTCAAGCAAGTCTCCTTCTTTCAATTGGTCATGTAAATAAGTTGACACGACCCCGTCTTCCATTTGCTTTTCTTTTTTCACCGTAATTTTATAGTATGGTTGGTTTGGATAGCCAGATAAGCTGTACTGACGAATGGATAAATACTCTTGACCAGGAATTCGTACACTCACATACTGACCTGGCAGGAAAGCAGGCAGCGCTTTTTGATCAGGTGATACTAAATAAAACGAGTACACGTCTTCTGCTTCTTTTACTTTTTTATGGACCATTAGTTTTTTATAATCTTTCCATCCTTTTTCTTCGGCTTCTTCATATAATTCTTTCTCCACACTTATGAATACGTCCGCAATGGCACCGTATGCTTCTTTCCAAGCTTCCATAATCTCATCGGTCGCAGCTTCTTTTAAAACATCTTTAATTGCTTTTAATAAGAACTCTCCGACAATTGGATAGTGCTCTGCTTTTACGCCGATACTGCGGTGTTTATGAGCGATTTGCTTTACAACTGGAAGCAGCGTTTCAAGACGATCGATGTACTGCGCAGCGGCATAAACTGTATTAGCTAACGCCATTTGCTGACGGCCTGTTTTTTGATTTGTTTGGTTGAATACATTTTTTAAAGAAGGATACTGTTCAAAAAGCATCTCATAAAAACGAGTTGTAATTGCTTGACCATGCTGTTCTAAAACAGGAACTGTACTTTTTACAATAGAAATAGTTGTTTGTTTCATAACTTTCGCCTCCGAAAGATTCATTTTTAAAAGATATATTTTTAATACATCTTTATAATACTCATATCCTACTTAAAAAGATATATTTTATATACATATTTAAAGAAATGTTCACAAATTCACCTCGTCAAAAATGTGAGCATTCTTTCTGTATTTCTTAGATATAGACATGCTATTATAGATATATCAGCTGCTGATAAGAGAAGAGGTAAAAAGATGAGGCTCACACAATATACAGATTACTCACTGCGAGTTTTATTATATTTAGGTGTTCGCGATAATAATAAACTAAGCAATATAAAAGAAATTGCTGAAGCGTATAATATTTCAAAAAACCATCTTATGAAAATCATTCACGAGCTTGGAAAACTTGGCTTAATTGAAACGATCCGAGGACGAAACGGCGGTATTCGTTTAGCTCAGCTTCCAAAAGACATTAATATTGGAAAAGTGGTACGTCAAACAGAAGAAGATTTTCATATCGTTGAATGTTTTGATCGTGAAGGAAACTTCTGCATTATTAGCCCCGTCTGCAAGTTAAAAAGTGTTTTACATGAAGCCATGCAAGCCTTCATTAAGGTGTTAGATCAATATACGCTAGAAGATCTAATTCAAAATAAAGATGAATTAAACCTCCTCCTTCTATCTCAAAAAAACGAGGAATGAGTAAACTAACATTCACTTGAAATCATTCTCGTTTTTTTAACCTTTTTCCCTTTCATCATAAAATAAAAGATGTTACAATGAGGCACGTATTGGAAAGACAAGATGTCTCCATTCGAGCAGACAATGAACCTCATTCTGTTCATCCTAAAAAAATGACGAAAGGGTGTTTGAGTATGCACGTAGGAAGCAAAGGTTGGTATGTTGAGGAACTTAAAAAACGAGGAGTTCGCAACCACGAAGGCCGCAAAGTAGAAAAGTACAAAACATATGTACTTGCTAACTTACTTGATAAACACAAAAATTAATTAACGTGTAATAAGAGAGTACAAATGCGTACTCTCTTTTTTGTTCATTTAATAAGCAGCGTCTTGATAAAAATAATTTGGTGATAATACTTTATTTTTATAAGGCTTATGAAAAATATGCGTGGTAGCTGGCGAAACCGGTGGAATCAACCACGTCCAGTTCCCAGTCACTTCGCGGCCATTTTTTTGCTCTCTTTCTTCAAACAAGTGAAATTGCTGAGCAGCAGTGTGATGGTCTACAATGCTAACGCCTTCTCGTTTAAAAGAAGAAAGCACCGCAACGTTTAATTCAACAAGAGCTTTGTCCTTCCAAAGCGTCGCGTTGTAATCCATGTTCAATCCCATCATAGAAGCTATTTTTGGAAGTTGATTATATCGATACGTATCCGCTAAATTTCGCGCCCCAATCTCAGTCCCCATGTACCATCCATTAAACGGTGCTGCGACGTAATCAATCCCTCCAATTTCTAGCTTCATATCTGAAATCATCGGGACAGCGTACCATTTTAACTGTAAGTCTTCAAATTCAGGAAGTTCTGGATGCGTAATAGCTACTTCTTTCACTAAATGTTTTGGAATCTCAAAATATCGAGGCGACTCTTCATTCACTTGCAGTACCAGAGGAAGGACATCAAAATGCGTTTTCTCACCTTCCCACCCCAAATTTCGGCAAACCTCCGTGAACGCAACAGAATCAGGATCTCCTGCCGTACCGTATTCCGTCTCATACCCTGCATAGCGGATTAGCTGGTGATTCCATATTCTAACCGGCTCTTTTTCTTTCATTTTCGGTTTAAACACCGTAATAGTAGGCCGGATTTTCCCGTCATTTGTTGCATATTCAATATGGTGAAACAGGGCGTCTCTTACCTCTTCAACTGTGCTTGCATCTCGCTTATCAAATACATTGAGCGAGTGCCAAAATAATCGTCCAATACATTTATTGCTGTTTCTCCAAGCCATACGAGCTCCGTGCTCTAACTCTTCAAATGTATGATCATAATGTCCGAGTGACATAATTTGCTGATGGATTTCTTTTAACCGCTTGTTTTTATCCGCTTCGCTTTTTTCAAGTTCAGCGTAACACGTCTCTATAAATACACGTGCTTGTTCAAATAATTCTTCTTGCTTCAACGTTTGTTCCCCCCTAGAAGAACAGATTTCATTCTTTTCGTTCAAGAAAAGCAAGTTTCAGTATACCATTCTCATAGCGGAAACGCGCATCATAATGCTTTAATAGCCTCTTTCAATATTAACCAAGTTAGAAGGCAATTCGCCTTGCTCAACTTTTTGCAGCGTTTCAACAAAGCACTCGACGGCTTCTTCAGGCGTAGTCACCGCTGAAATATGAGGTGTTATGATGATGTTTGAATGATCCCACCAAGCAGATTCTTTCGTTAACGGCTCATGCTCAAATACGTCTATGTATGCTTTTCGAATACGCTTTTGCTCAACAGCCGCTACTAACGCATGTTCATCTACAGTTGCTCCTCGTCCGACATTTATAAAGTATGCATTTTCAACTACATTCATCCATTTTGAATCAAAGTAGCTTTTTGTTTCATGTGTTAGAGGCATTGTACTAATAATCCAATCGGCTTCTTTTAGCAATTCTTTTTCCTTCGAAATCAAGACCACTTGATCAAATGACGGCTTTTCATTTCCACTTTTAGATACACCCATTACTCGTACACCAAAAGATTTTAAAACGGCTGCAAGACGCCCGCCGATTTCACCTGTTCCGTAAATTATGACCGTTTGAGTAGAAAGCTGCTTAGGCTCTACCACTTTCCACTGCTTTTGTTTTTGCTGATGCTGAAACTCTGCGTGGTATTGAAGCTCAGCTAGCATATAGCTAAGACAATATTCACTGATTCGCTGACCGAATGAACAAACCGTACGTGTTAACATCACACTCTTTTTCCAGTTCCCACTTTCTAAGAACCGATCGACTCCTGCGCCGAGAGAATGAATCCATTTAAAGCTATGATCTTCAAAGCAGTTCGTTGGACCGAAGGATAAAAGCGCGTCAGCCCAGTTTAAATCTTCCATTGTAACGTCTTGCTCTTCCATAAATCGAAACGTCTGAGACAGCTGCTTTTGTTTGATTATCTCCTCCAGCTCTTTATGCATTCTTCCTGCCACTAGTATCGTATGAATGTTCATTTCTTTTCCCCCTGCCTTTTTATTCTTTTATATACTCTATTTGAATGATTCGACATAACCGTCCCTTCGTCATGAAGGATTTTCTACATTGATATATATAGTATGAATGAAGTGAAAGGAAGACGCGAGTGAATTTTATATGACTTTCAAGGCTGGAAAACTCATATGGATTTATGTATATAAGTTCGCTATAATCGTTATGAATCAATTTGTTTATAACGAAACGTACGATAGATATTTTAAAAGAAAAGGTGTGTCAGCATGAGTGTATTAAACGTAAAAAATCTAAGCCATGGTTTTGGTGACCGTGCGATTTTTAACGATGTATCATTTCGATTGTTAAAAGGTGAACACGTCGGCTTAATTGGAGCAAACGGCGAAGGTAAATCAACATTTATGAACATCATTACAGGCAAGCTAGAACCGGATGCTGGAAAAGTAGAATGGTCTAAAAAAGTGCGCGTTGGCTATTTAGATCAGCACACAGCATTAGAGCGCGGCCTTTCTATTCGTGATGTACTAAAAAGTGCTTTTCAATACTTATTTGATTTAGAAGCTCAAATGAATGGCCTCTATGAGAAAATGGCGGAGGTATCACCAGAAGAACTCGAAAAACTATTAGAAGAAGTCGGTACGCTTCAAGACCTCTTAACAAACAATGACTTTTACGTTATCGATGCGAAAGTCGAAGAAATTGCACGCGGATTAGGATTAGAAGATATCGGCTTAGATCGCGATGTACAGGATTTAAGCGGCGGACAGCGTACGAAAGTATTATTAGCTAAACTGCTGCTTGAAAAACCAGAAATTCTTTTACTTGATGAGCCTACAAACTACTTGGATGAACAGCATATTGAGTGGCTGCGACGCTACTTGCAAGAATATGAAAATGCCTTTATTTTAATTTCTCACGATCTTCCATTTTTAAATAGCGTGATCAATTTAATTTATCATATGGAAAACCAAGAGTTAAATCGCTATGTAGGAGACTACGACGATTTTATGAAAGTATATGAGATGAAAAAACAGCAGCTTGAAGCAGCTTATAAAAAACAACAGCAAGAAATGGCAGATTTAAAAGATTTCGTAGCGAGAAACAAAGCCCGTGTGTCGACACGAAATATGGCCATGTCCCGTCAAAAAAAGCTCGATAAAATGGAAGTAATTGAACTAGCTCAGGAGCGTCCAAAACCAGAGTTTAACTTTAAGGGTGCTCGTACTTCAAGCAAATTAATTTTTGAAACATCTGATTTAGTCATTGGATATGAAGAGCCGCTTTCTAAGCCACTGAATTTAAAAATGGAGCGAGGTCAAAAGATTGCCCTTGTAGGAGCAAATGGAATTGGGAAAACAACTCTTTTAAAAAGTATTTTAGGAGAAATCAAACCGATTTCAGGCTCTGTAGAAAAAGGAGATTACCAGCATATTGGCTATTTTGAACAAGAAATCAAAACGGCTAATTACAATACGTGTATTGAAGAAGTATGGAATGAGTTTCCTCACTTTACCCAATACGAGATTCGTGCAGCTCTAGCTAAATGCGGCTTAACAACAAAACATATTGAAAGTAAAGTAGAAGTTCTAAGCGGTGGAGAAAAAGCAAAAGTTCGTCTATGTAAGCTGATTAACAACGAAACCAACATTCTTGTACTGGATGAGCCTACAAACCACTTAGATGTAGATGCAAAAGATGAATTAAAACGAGCCTTAAAAGAATACAAAGGAAGTATCTTAATTATTTGCCACGAACCTGAATTTTATCAAGATGTTGTCACAGACGTGTGGAACTGCGAATCTTGGACGACTAAATTATTTTAAAAAAACGGGTTAAAAGAGGCATATCTTTTAGAAAAAGTGGGAATGATAAGATTAAGTTCCCCCCCTTTGTGTGAGTAGCCATTTTTTAAATGGTTACTTTTTTTATGTATAGTCCTTTAATAAAATGGCTATATTGTATCTATACTCCCTAAACCCAAAAAGACCGCTGCAGCGATGCAGCGGTCTTTTCATTGTCATGGCTTCATCTGTAGCCAGCTATCAAAATGATGAACAGCTATACTGCTTGGAGGATTTTGAGCTTGACACTCCGTAAGCAACATACCCAGCTCTTGCATCATCTTTTCTTCTCCTTTAGCAGAGAAAGAAATGTATTCTCCTTCATCCGAAGCCATCGTTTCTACCCCTATTTCAATCGGAGTGGATAGTACACGTCCCCACTTGCGTTCATTTTCTGTTATGTCAGCAATGCCATTTTCTTTATCCGCGTGGTTTCGGTACGCCATAATTGTGACTTCATCAGCGTACTGAATAACCCACTGCCCCAGCGAACCGGAACCATTGCTATTTTTGAATGGAACTTCGTCAAACCAAAACGGTATATCTACAGCAAGCGGCAAGTGTAACTCATGAGAGTGTACAGCGGCTTGAGAAATAACATATTGATACTGCAGAATACTTTTCGCGCGATTACTTTCCCAACTTTTATACAAATAAGGCTCTACATCCAAATGAACCCCTGAAAATTGCTGTTGCTCGTCTGCTTCTGCTTGGTAAGCTGTTATCCAATTAAAAAATGCTTCCTGCTCTTCTATACCAGAAGACCCTATCCAATAAGGAGCGCCGTCAAGTGCGTAAACACTTATGCCCTTGGCTTGTGCTTGTTGGATAAAATGTCTATATACGGAAGGTAAAAGATGAGTATCAATTTGTAAATAAACGTTTGTCACCTTTTTTTCTTGAAGCTTTTCGAGGATAGCTTCTTGGTTCAGCATCCATTTCTTTGTATCCCACACCCACGTCGACAGCGATATATTCATCTCTGCATTCACCTTTGATCCACATCCTATTCCTTTCCCCATATTAAACAGCCATACAACCACCAGAAAAATAAGAACGCACTTGCTTTTCACACTCTTTTTCCTCCTTTATACGAGCCAGAACTCATATAAAGAGAGTCTGACAGCTTGGCACAACTTTATGGTGAATTTCCCCCTTAAATCTGTAGCTTTTAGCAAGGTCCTCCTTATCATTTTTTTGCAGCTTAATCTCTATATGTTCTATCGGTTGCTTGATTTATTTCTCTATATCTTTCTTATTAAATAAATATGCCTGTTTTGGATGGTTTGGCTGATTTGGATATTTCAACTGTAATTGTCCTTTTCGTAATAGCTTTGTTAAATAATTATTACGTACTCCATCCGGCGTTCTTTCTAGTAAATAAGCAAACTCTTTAAGCATGAGCGGTTTTTCTTTACATAACTCCAGAATAATATGTTCCATCTGATTCGGCGAAAGCCGTTTTTTTTCACGAGCCAGCGCTGCAATATCCCATAGCTTCGTATCAATATTCTCTGCATTTACCAAATTAGAAGAATTCTCTCCTTGTTCATTATTACAGGAGTTATAATTTTTATTATAGGAGTTAACATCGTTATTATAGGAGTTATCTTCCTTATTAAAGGAGTAAACATCGTTATTATATGACTTTAACTCCTCTATTAATTCTTTATTATAGGAGTAATCGTTTTTATTATAGGAGTCTGTTTCGACATCGTTTTTAGGTGTATTTTGATATTTTTCGACATCTTTAAAATTATTTCCCGAATCATCTATAGACGTGTTATAAGTGTCTTTTTCAGAAGAACTTACCTGTCTTTCTTGAGTGGACAGAGATAACATAACCACTGTACGATGCATAGAAACATCTTGATCAATAACCGGCGTTTTATAATGATGCAGGTTCCAATTTTGCTTTACTTTTTTCAAACCAGAGCCCGAACGTTCACATAGCCCTAGTAAACTAAATAGCTTAACGATATTTGGGTTTCGAAGCTGACTAACGGTATTGCTAAAAACTGAATCTGTAGGTACTAACAAAAGACCTGGATTAGAAAAAACGTAATGAGAAGGTTGCTTTTCTAAAATAACGCCGCCCTCGCCATTATAATCTGCATGAATAAGCATATTAATCAAAACTTCTGTTAAAGAGGAAGCGATTGACGGCTGAGGTTCGCTATTACGAACAATTTCATGAATATGAAAATAAAAATCAAAAATATTTCCTGACCACGTCCCGTCTTGAGAGGTAAAGCGCTCTGTCCATTCTTCGTTCCCTTTACTTTCCCGGTATTCTAAAAAGTATTGTGGTAAAACTTCTGTGATAATCCGTTCTTCACTGAATAAAAGCAGGCCTGCGAGTGTGACTCCTTCTTTATGGGTATCTCTAACCTTTCCCCAAGCTCCTACTTTGTATAAAAACTCCTTTGTTTCAAGTGCATTCCAAGGATGAGCTGGTTTTACTTCAGCAAACCGATCCCGGTAGCTTTTGATCGTATCAAAATTTAATTCGTTTAATCCATAGTGCTCTAGGATGAGATTATCTTGTAACATATTCAACTCTCCTATTATCTTTGTATATTTATTCAACAGCGCGAATATGCTGTTTCTTACCTCTTGTTACTAACGTACTAACTTTATTTATCTAGATGCCATCAGTACACCAAAGTCTAGTCCGTAGATTGTACTTCTGCTGTGCAATTTCTTCTAAATCGATCTATACATCTTATCTATTCTATCATTTTTTCTTTATTCTCTCCTTCATTTTTCAATCTTCAAAACAGTCGAGTTTATTGTGTAAAAGCTGTGGATAAAGATAAATATCCACAGCTTTTACACAGACTACAAACCCTTTTCTAGCTGTTTCAATATAAATTTGTTATAATACCCTTCATAACAACGGATTAAGTGAGGGATTACGTATGGAAAAAGCTACATTTGCAGGTGGATGTTTCTGGTGTATGGTTACACCTTTTGAAGAGCTAGAAGGTATTCACGGCATTGTATCAGGATATATGGGGGGAACTGTGGATAACCCTACTTATGAGCAAGTAAAATCTGGGACAAGCGGTTATTACGAAGTGGTTCAAATCACATTTGATCCTAAAGTGTTTCCGTATAAACGTTTATTAGATCTTTATTGGCCGCAAATTGATCCAACAGATGATGGAGGTCAATTCCAAGATCGCGGCTCGCAGTATCGAACAGCAATTTTTTACCATAACGACAGCCAAAAACAAGCAGCTGAAGAGACGAAGCTAGAGGTCGCAGAAAGCGGACGTTTTAAAAAACCAATCGTGACAAGCATTCTTCCTGCCTCTACGTTTTATGAAGCCGAAGAGTATCACCAAGATTTCCATAAGAAAAATCCAAAGCATTATAAAGAAGACCGAGCTAAGTCCGGTCGAGATGAATTTATTCAAGCGAACTGGAAATAATTCTTGTGTTCCAAACAAAGCCGCATAGCAAGTGCTATGCGGCTTTGTTTTACCAATTATCTGTATAAGTCGTTGTTGTTGACGGTACGCTCCAATATTGCTGCGAAGGCTGCCATGCTTTTAACGATCCATCAGCTCTCTTCACAATTGCTTTAAATTGAACATTTTGACTCGCAGGAAAATAGACAGTGCCTCTCCAATCAGCTGTAGATGAATTGTATGTTAATTTAATTGGATAAATGGACGTATCCCACTGACCTAGCTCAGCTCTGTCTCCAACGATATAAACCGTTTCTCCTAATGCGGTTGGCGCATTTTTTACTACAACCGTTTGCGCAACTGGTGTAACGCCCAACGTATTTTTAAATTGCCCCATCAGCGTATCATTGTTAATAACATCGTAGAAACGAAGCAAAGTAAATCCTGCAAAATTATAGTTAAAGGCCATTTCAGCTGCTTTTTTATATTGATCTTCACTGCCTATAGTTAAAGCATTTTCCCCGTTTAAAACAACTCCTTTTGCATTCGCAATACCTGCTACCTGGCGTACAAGTGTCTTTGGCATAGAATATTCTGGATAACTTCCGCTGTCCGTCATTTCTAAGCACGTAAACGTTATATCTAATTTAGCTGTTTTAAACGCATCTAAAAGCGCGTTGTAATCATTATATCCAGCAGGTTTTTCTGCAGCATGAGGAATCATAGGATTGTTATACTGCCAATGAATTCCCGCCACTTTTGCACCGATTGGTACGTTAAAGGTGGAATCAAAAGCCTGATGAGCTAACTGTCCAATACGTTTTGTGTGATCTTCCAAAGCTCCTTGATACCATGCTAAGAAATCTTTTCCATAAGCTGTTGAATAACCATCTTTTAAGAACTGATAGCCATCTGATGGCGGTAAAATTTGTGATGCAGACGTTAAATTGGTTCCCCATGCTTGATTAATACCGGCGAGTGAACCGTATTTAGTCAAAGCATATGATTGAAACTTGCTTTTGGCGAAGTTCGTATACACTTGAAATTTCCCTCTAGACGGATAGCCGGTTCCGTCTGCTGCTGTATAAGACGGATAACGAATTTCACCTGCAGGGCCTCCTGATAAATAGATTTTAGCAATCACGTCTTTATAAGGTGCTAACGCTTGCGCAAATGCCGTATAGAGCTCTCCGTATTGCTTAGAAATAACGTCTGTTGCAAGCGGGCTTAGCGTTTCTTTATTTATCGTTCCCGTTTCAGATTTAAAGTAAAGGCTATCATCGCTTTTTAAGTTCCATACCCAAGATGGAAGCGGAACGTTACAATCATCTCCTACATTGCCGCCGCACTGATGAGTAGAAATAATTGGAACGATCTTTATACCCGCGTTACGAGCTGCTTGAGCAAAGCGCTGAGCATAAGAAAAATCGAACTGCTGATCGCCGTTTTTCTCCATATCTCCCCACCAGAAGTCTACTGTCACTGCATAAAATCCATTTTGTTTCGCTTTGCGTAAATCGTTCTCAAACGCTTCCCATGTCGTATAGTCTGTTACCTTTTTTAAAGGCGCCATTAAATAGGTTTTGTAACCTGGATTCATTGATTTTCCATCTACGGCAGCCGCTCCGTTAAGTGGATTCAAAATGAAAGCGTTAACAAAAATAAGCACTAAAATAAAAGCCAATCCTTTTTTACATAGCTGTTTCATAGCTTCCCTCCATTTTTTCAAAATCACCTATAGGTATTCGGCGGATTTTAGTTTTTTCCTTTTTCTTTTATAAAAAAAAGACGCCCTGTCAGGACGCCTCCTTCATTAGTTCCAAATCTCATTCACCCATTCAGGATGGTCAATAAACGGGTTGCGATTATGCTGATAGTCTGAATAAATAATGTCATTTCTACGTCGTTCTCGATCATCTACTGGATCTTGGGCGTTCCATTGAAGAAGCACAGATAATTTCCCGTGATAAGGAGCAGTGCCATTATTTACTGTGTTATTAAGTTCTAAATCAGGTTCATCACTTATATCGCCTTCATAGCGCACGGCCATATAAAACAACATACGAGCCACGTCGCCTTTTACTTCATCTCGAGGTTCCCAAGAATCACTGTCAAAATAATTTCGGAGTGCTTCGCTATGTTCCGTCCCTCCGTTATCAAAATCTAAGTTTCCTCTCGTACTGTTTACAGACACATCGGTTGGACGTAAGTGATGAAGATCTGTTCCAGGTCCCATAGCTGTTCCAAAATCCCCGTGAGACTTTGCCCAGACGTGCTCACGATTCCAATCGTCCACTCCGCCTCCATTTGTACTCTTAGCCTGTGAACGCCCCGTATAGAGCAAAATAACGTTATTTGCGTTAGCTGGATCTTCATCCGTTTTCTTTAAAGCTTCCCATACGGCTGAATACGACAGTTCTGTGTGATGATCAATAATGTTATGAAGCTCTGTCTTTAAGGTATTTCCTGTTTTTCCAGCTGCGGTACGATAATAGTCTTCTACTGGAACGGTTGGCTCTGTGGGATCTGGAGTCGGATCAGTTCCTCCTGTTTCTGTACTGATAGAAGTAACTGATTTTATTCCTGGGTGTGAAAAATAAGGAGTGAGTGTGCCCTTAACAGTAAGACTTTTCCCTTTTAACTCCGAGTGACTTTGAAGTCCAAATGTACTTCGCAAATTTGAAGGAATTTGAACGTACACCATCTCGTCTGTATTGGTTTCATTTGCACTATCAGCAAGAGCAAGTGCATAATCGTTTGGGTAATTGCTCGTAATAACCGTAGATGTGCCTGTAGGTTGACCTACTACATATCCTTTAACCGTTTGTACACTATTGTTTTGATTCTCAAGAGCTTGTGCAACAGATAAAAATGCGGCTGCTTGACTAACAGGAGTTAAGCTTACTAAAAGAACAAAAACAAGCAGGGATAGTGCCCATGTTTTTTTACACAGAGCGTATAATTTCACTTTTTTATTCCTCCTTATGATAGGTTTGAAAACTAGTTTTCTTCCACCTCTTTATATTATTTTTTCACTGTGAATTCCCTGCCTATTTTTTGTTAAGTTTTATAGTGAAAAAGATGTATTCTTCTTTACAGTGACAGCCACTTTATGCGAAGGGTTATATTTTCAAAAGTCCACATTGGAAAAAGCATTATGTGTCTTTCTTTATATATGGTATAATCAACCGAATCGTAAAAGAGCTTATACCATTTCAGAAAATGAAATGATTTAAATAGAAATGAGGATTGTCTATGCTTAGTTTTGACGAAAAATTAGCTATTATTTCATCGTTTCCAGAGCTGCATCGAAAAGATGTATCTTTAGGACGCGTGAACTTTCATTATGAAGAGAGCGTGTACGATAAAACGGTTGTTGTGCATCATCTGCACCCTAACGGAAATGGATTTGTATATGCAGGGTTTTTAAAAGGATATGAAACAAATGACAAAGGTCTTGTAAACATCCGTGATTATACAGAAGAAGAGCTTCGCTCAATTATTGAAGCTTCTATTGAATCTTTGTCTACCCTTCCTGATACAGCTAGAGAAGAAGCTATTGTAGGGAATGGAAATGAACAGCGCTGGAACGGCCCAGACAATGCAACGCTTTTACTTGTTCATGAAGATGATCTGTGGAATGTTTATTCTGGCTTGAATTTAGAGGCAGCATTTCTATCTTACGAAGAAGCCGAAGATTATTTGTTTGAAGAGGGCTTCCGCCGCCTATAAGCTTGCTTCTATACGCAAAAACCTCGCTGTTGATTAACAGCGAGGTTTTTTCATTTTTTCACAGAAGGCTGAGGGCTAATGCGCGGTATTAAAACCACAAATAATACAACAACCCCCACACCAATCAATAATAAATAAAACCATTGTAGGTCTGATGACTTTTCAGAAGCAGTTTGTTCTGTTCGATCTTTCTTGTAGGAAGTGTTTTTAGAAGAAAACAAGTTATATTCTTTTGCTTTCGCAGAAATCGTATTATCTTCAGCTGATGCGTTCGCAAAAAGACTTTCTTTTAAGCTCTCTTTCTCTGCATCTTCCTCTTTTTCAAATGTAAGATCCTTTATTTCCTCCGGAATATTTCCTACTTCTTTTTTATTTTCTAGCAAAGATTCGGGGTCCAAGTTAATCGGATCATCCTTATATACATTTGGTTTAATCTCTTCAACGTTTCCGTCATCAGCTTCAGCCGCTGCTGCTATAGGGAAACAAAGAAGTGAAAAAATAAGAACAATACTTCCAATCTTCTTATTAAGCACTATAGGTTTCATCATTTTCAACCTCTTTAGTCGTCTTTAAAGCACGAATAATAGATGGCAGAACACTTAAAACGGCAGTCATTCCCAGTAATACAATAAGCGCCTGTCCAAACAGAGACTGCGTATCATATTGAATTGACATATATACTTTAGATACTGGATCTTCATAATTAAAGTTTGGCATAGATAAGTTAAGAAGCGGGGTAATATAAAATAAAATCAACCCTACTGTCGTCACCCATCCAGCGAAGCTCCCTAATAAGAAAGCAATACGTACGAGTGTAGATGTAGCAAGCAATAAGACAATCGTAAAGATTGACCATTCCATTGCCCGGTCTCCCGATAACGAATAAATATTAAGGCTAAAGATACTTACCATTAACCCTACAATTAAATTCAATAACCCAAACAGCGTACCTTTCACAAGCATAGGTGCATGTCGGTAGTATTGACTGAAATAGCCAATTAGTAAGCTGCTGATTAAGATAATAACCAAAATGACAACTGGTGGAACCTCTTTTACTTTTTCAGCCGGCACTTCACCGCTTACTTGAAGAGGATTGGCTAAATAATGATAAACGTAATCATTATTCTGTCCATCTACTAATGTATTATTTAACAAACGGTATACCTGGCCGCGAACCAACTTCGTCGAATCCACGTTTTGGGCCCACTTGCTGTTAAGCGTGTCAGCTTTATCCTGGACTTCATTTACACGCTTCTGCAATTCATCTGTGTATGTGACAACATTTGCTTGTCTTTCACCTAAAGATGAAATGAGTTCGTTCATTCCCTTCAACTCTTGACCCATGCTTTGCTGAAGCGTCATTAAGCCCGTGACGTCCGGAGCTTCTTTCTTTTCTAATGCTTGATCTTCACCTGCGCTAGATTGAAGCTCTTGATTCATTGCATTTGCTTTTTCTTGAATAGCTGATAGCTCTTCCATAATAGATGCTTGTTCAGCATCAACTGTTTGTCCATATTGATCAGCAAAATCTTGCACTGAACTTTGGAACTGTGCTAACTCTTCTTTTGTTAGAGACAGGTTTTGTTGGATTTGCTTACGTGCATCTTGAGAAGAGACGGTGCCAGCTAATGCCTGCTGCAAACTTCCTTTAATAGAGTCATTGTTAAGGACGCTGTTCTGTATGTCTGTATTTCCTACCTGAGCTAAAGTCAAATCATACTGCGATAAATCACCGTAGTACTTTAGCAGATCTTCTGCACTGCTGCTTTGAATCTTACCTGAAAATGTATTGCTCAACTTTTCCTTGCGAGAAGCTGAAAGGTTTGGAGAAGATAAAATTTTATCTTCTTTGTTTGTAATCATCGTAATGAGATTGTCTACATTCACACTACCTTTAGAAGGCTTTTTGCCGTCTTCTTTCAACTTTTCATTCTCTTTTTTTAATCGTTCATTTTCTTCTTGAAGCTTAGCAATTTGACTGCTCGACGACTTGGTCGCTTCTTCTAAGTCTTTCTCTGCTTTGTTTTTCTGTGCTGTCAAAGACTTAACGTCTGCTTCCAAACTCGCAATTTTCTGCTTCAGCTCATCCGTATTTTCTCCTGAAGCTTTCGGCTGAACTGTTACATTTTGCAGCTCATCTTTGACTGCTTGTACCTGTGTTTTCAGATTAGCCACTTTTTCAAGCGCACTTTTCACAGCATCGGATGTACCTGATGTGTCCGGTGTGTCCGGTGTTTCAGTCGTTTCCGTTCCCTCAGATGTCTCAGGTACTTCAGGTGCTTCAGGTGTTTCGTTCACCATTCCTTGGAGCTGCTGTTCTAAGTCTTCAAGCCCTTTTGATATATCATCAAGCTTTGCTGTTTGCTGAGATAAATCCACTTGAATTGGTTCTGAGGTTTCTTCGCCTTGACCAGCATCTGGCTGAGTTCCATCATCTTCTCCAGGATCCGTCGGCGTCTCTCCACCTTGATTCGGATCTGGCTGAGTTCCGCCACCTTCTCCAGGGTCCGTTGGCGTCTCTCCGCCTTGATTAGGGTCTGGCTGAGTTCCATCACTTTCCCCTGGATCCGTTGAGCCTCCGCCACCTTCATTTGATGAAGCTGTCTCTAGCTGCGCACGAAGCGGCTTTAGCTTACTTTCAATTTGATTTAGGGTTGTTTGCTCAGACTGCTGTTTATATGAACTGACTATTTGGCCGTTCAAATCTTGCAGAGCTTTTTCTTGTTCACTGACGTTATCTGCTTGTTGGTCTCCAAGTTCTCCAACGGCTTTTTGGTTTTGATCCAGCTGCTGTTGAATGGAAGATAAGCCACTAAACACTTGATTGGCCTGTTCATTAAAATTTTGCTTAGCGCTTGGCTGATTAGATTCAAGGGAAGACAACCCTTGTTGAATCGCAGCGACGCTTTGAGCCTGCGTTTTTTCAAGCATTTGTTTCTGTGTTTCTTGATATGTTTGATATTGATTTACATATTCAATGAAGCTGTTTAAATTCTTTTCAACCTGTTCTACGTCACCTTGTCTGTCGCTAGAACCTTTTTCCGCTTTATTTACATTATCTTGGATTTGCTGAAGAATTTTCTTTTGATCATTTAATTCACCTGCTAAATCTTTTGAATTCGGTTTATAAAAAGCGACCATTGTTTTTTGAAAGGCGATTTCTTTATTTAGAATTTTATCGAACTGTCCGCGTACCTTATCCACTTCCTGTGATACATAACTCCAGTACAAAGAGGACATTTCATTATTAACCTTTGTAGTAGCATCTTCTAATTCCCCTACTACTTTTTCCTTATTAACTGCGTTAAGCTGACTTTGAACTTTGTATTCCAAAGTAGCTTTTTCTGGCTTTTTTTCCTGATACGATAAAATATTTTGTGAGAAAGTCGAGGGAATATAGATAACCGCATCATATTTTCCATTCTGTAAACCGCTTGTAGCTGCGCTTCGTCCAAGCACGGTCCATTGATAATCCGACCCCTCCTGTAAAAGAGGAGTCACTTTTTCTCCAAATTCTATCGCTTTTTCACTATTTTCTTTTACTCCATTATCTTCGTTAACAACCGCAATCGTTCTTGTTGAGTTTTCTGTGACTTGCAGCGGGTTGTCTCCAATATACTGGAAAAAGAAAGAAGGAAGAGCCAAAATTAAAACAACAGCTAATATGACTTTAAGTGTATACTTACGCTGTTCGGTCATGTTAAGATCTTCCTTTCACTTACACATAGCGGGATTTGAATTCTTGTTTCTTTTCCACTTTTAATATAATAACCGAAGCCAGGATTAACGTCGGCTTCTTTTCGGTCATAAGGAAGTGTAAATAAGCTTTGCTCTGTTTTCTTCATCAGCAGCACGGCTTGGCCAATTTGCTTCACTTCTGTTGTTAACGCGTCAAATCCTTTTGAAAACTCATTGTTGTTCCCAGCAACAATCAAGTTAAAGCCCAGGTGGCTATAATTTTTCATCAATTTTGTAATACGATCCTGCAGGACGCTGTCTAAGTTTTGCTGGAATCGTACAAATCCGTCTACTACAAGCATGATCGGGGCAAATGAAAGACTGTGTACCGTTCCTGCCTGCACTGCTTCCAAATACTTATTTTCACGTCGCTGCAACCGTTCTTCAGTTAAATCAAGCCAGTCGATAATCTGTTCTTTTGTTTCCATGTAAACAACTTCATCTTCAGCTGCATAGCTTGATAAACCGCGGTCAACCGAATCAAATAGTCCGATTTGCTTCACGCCTTGTTCAAGCGCTGTTTGCAGTATGACTTTCACTACATTTGTCTTTCCTTTTTGCGTCTGCCCCATGACGATACAATGCTTATTTTTCGTAAAGTTCATATGCACCGGTCGAACAAACTCTTCATCCAACCCAAGAGGAATAACTCCTTTTTCCCGAATAACTCTTCTGTCCGTCATAAACTCGGCAAGCACAAGTTTCGATGACAGCATTGGCACCGGCTCCGGAAGAATAGCATCAGCATATTGATTCTTTAATCGTTGAATTTGCAGCTTAACTGCATCAAAAATTTCAAAATCATCTTTTCCTTCCGCAGGTAAAAACAGCTGCGCAAAATAAGGTTGATCCGTTTTGATAATAGCCCGGCCTGGAATAGACTCTAGCGCATACGGCGTACGTCCTAAAATAGAATACGCTTCTGAATGATCCATTAAATAATGAACCACTTTCGTTTTCAGGTTATTCATAAGTGACTGACGAATAGAATTCACGCGCGTCGCGGTAAAGATCATATAAATTCCTAAAGACTGGCCGTCACGCACAAGCTGTGTGAACTGCATTTCTAGATCTTGCATTTCTTCTTTGACCAGATCAAAATTATCAATCGTGATAAAAATTAGAGGAAGCTCTTCTGAACTTAGAGCATTATACATTTTGATATTGCTAACTTCCTGCTGTTGAAATAACTGCTTCCGCCTTGCGATTTCTTGTTTGATAATCGTCATGAATTTTTCAATTTTACGCATTTGATCCATTAAGAAATAATCCGCCGTATGAGGCAGCTGACGAAGCGGCAGCAGCGTGCCGTTTCCAAAGTCAAAAATGTAATAATGAAGCTGCTCCGGGCTCTGTCTTTCAGCTAGACTAAGAAGCAACATCATGACTGTAAACGATTTACCGTATCCTGACGAACCAAATATACCAATGTTTCCATCATCCATCAGCTGATAATTGTATACCGTTTGACTTTGCTTTTCTGGTTCATCAATCAAGCCAATTGGGAATACGCCGTCTCGCTTCTCTTTGTACTCACTGCGAAGCAATCTCTCTTTAAGAGGCGGCAGCCATGGACTATTTAATTTTTTGATACCTAATTCCTGCTGCGTTTTTTCAATTTTTTGCACCACAACATCAATTTCTGCTTCCGCTTGTTTAGATGACGTCTGCTGAGTAGATACATCAGATAAAGGAATCAACCCGAGATCTGTGACAATGGCGACTTCATCTTCAGCCCCATACGTATCTTCCATGTACGGCGCGCCGCTCCAAGCTGACTGAAACAGTTCATACACTTCATTATTTCCAACCTGCAGATAGCCTCGACCCGTCACCGTAATAGAAGCAGCGTCCGCATTTTTTAAGATTTCTTTACTGTCAGCGGCATCTTGGACTTTTAAAGCTACTTTAAAGCGCGCATTACTCCAAATTTGATCGTCAATAACACCGCCTGGCTTTTGTGTTGCTAAAATTAAATGAACGCCTAGACTACGTCCAATGCGCGCCGCGCTGACTAATTCGCGAATGAACTCTGGTTCTTCACTTTTTAACTCAGCAAATTCATCCGAGATTAAGAATAAGTGAGGGAGAGGTTCTTCTGCCATACCTTGCTTATATAAATCTGTATAATCATTAATATGATTGACTTCATATCTATCAAACAAGCGTTGGCGTCGCTTTAATTCACTTTTAATAGAAGCTAAGGCTCTTGTACTAAAATTCTTACTTCCTTCAATGTTTGTAATGGTTCCAAGCAGATGAGGCATGTTTTTAAACGGCTGAGCCATTCCTCCGCCCTTATAGTCAATCAATAAAAACGCGACTTCATGTGGGTGGAAATTAACCGCTAGCGAAAGAATATACGTTTGTAAGAATTCACTTTTCCCTGACCCCGTCGTACCTGCAAGTAATCCATGAGGGCCGTGAGCTTTTTCGTGAAGATTTAGTTCAACAATATCTTCTTTTCCTTTTAACCCAATAGGAACTGCTAGCGACTTAGCTGATTCATTGCTTTGCCACCTTTGTACGATATCCAACTCACCAATTTCTCTTGCTTTAAATAATTCTAAGAATGAAACGCTATTTGGAATTGAGTTGGTCATGCCAACTTGGTGATCCAATGTCCGCAGCATCCTTGAAAATTTTTCATTATAATCAAGCGTGTGTTTATCAAGCTGAAATGGAATATTCACAGCTTTTTGCTTTTGAATTAATATATCTCCCTCGGATTCGTTAATATAACGAACGAGTGTGTGAACATGCTCCGTTAAGCTTTCCTTTGTCTCTGCCGCAAATATCGTAGAAAACCCGAGGTGAGGGTGATATCCTTCTAAATACTCTAAGATAACGTGATCTGCAATTAACTGCTGATTCGTAATAATAAAAACAAAGTGAGGCAAGAAAACCCCTTCTCCTTTTGCTTCATCTAAATCGCGTTCTCTCAGCATTTCATAAATAGAAGATAAAAGCTGATCTCTCGTTTGTTCATTATAAATGAAACCTTTCGCAAAAGAATGGGGAAGCTGAAAATGAGGAAGCCATTTCATCCATTCCCACTCCTTATATTCTTCTTCATCAAAAATGAATACGAATCTTACGTCATGATAACTGTGGGAAAATGCCAGCTGTCCTACAAGCTGATGCAGTTCATTCTTCACCGTTTTCATCTTTCCTACCAGACCGATAGAGCCTAAACCTAAATGAGCAGTAACAGGGGCATTTTTCACTTCTCGATAGACCTTTTCCATGTGCTGAGACTGCTCAAGCAAATCATCAATTTCTCGATTAGCCATATCTCCGCTATTCAAAGAAATTTGGTAGCTTCCAGGAACTGTTCCTGTTCCAAGGCGCACCTGTAAAAAATCACTGCTTTCTACAGTTCGTTCCCAAATTCGATCAGAAATCTGTTCTGTTAAATATTTCATTCGTTCAAACGTCGGAAAATGATAAGATAATACATCTCGTTGAACTGATACTAGTTCTTGTAATTCCTCGCGCTTGTTCTCTAAATACTTTGTATAAATTCGACGACGACGCTCCTGCCGCTTCTTGCGCTGTTTTTTATCTTTAAAATATTGAACAGTAGATACAATCAGCGTGGTCGTAAACATCATGACAGATATAATAATAAAAATTCCCCTAGGCTGAATAATCGAGACCGTACCCATGACTAAAAGCATGACTAATGGCGGTAAAATAGTAAGCCATAAGCTTCGGTTATTTTCATCATTGTCTTGCGAAGGAAAGGACAAGCTCACCTTATCATTAGGCAAATCATATATCATGCGCGGTGTCCGTCTATAAACCGGGTACTTCTTTTTCATTTCAGAAATAGGCTGTGCCGTAGCTGGAAGCTTAGATGCATAATCATAGCAGCTTTGAATCTTCAGCAAATCTTTTTCGATCAATTGAATCGTCATAGAAGACCATAAAATAAGATCTCCAGGCTGAAGGTTCGTATTCTCTTCTAGTCGGTGTCCGTTAAGATAAAGCGGTTCTTGGTTATAAAAGACCTTCCACTTCCCGTGTATCTTTGATAAGTAAAATCCTTCTTTTGGCTCTATTACACACTTTTCTTTCTGCTGATACACATCAGCTGCTTCATCACTTGTGGAAAACGAGACTTCTGATCCGTAATCAATATAATAGACAGCTTCTTTAACAGCCTTCTCTGTAAGGACAAAGGTTAAAGCATGTCCTTGTTCTCGCCATACAAACGACTCAGAAACAGATAGCTCTGCTATCCTTTCTTCTCCGTAGGAAATCAAGAGCCGTCCGTTCTTTTCAGATGACAGCGTGATTTGCCCTTTCTCAAACGGATAGGAAAACGTAAAAGTTTGATGCTGAGTGTTTCCTACCGTTGCTTGGCGAAAGGTTTTAAAATCTACAGGCAGCTGCTGATACGTTTGCCCACTAACTACCCAAAGCATATTCATACAACTACCTCCCTACTTCGATTGATCTTCCTGCTGTTTTTTCTGCTCTTCTTGTTTCTTTTTCTCGGCTTCTGCAGCTTTCTGTTCTTCTTCCTGCTGCTTGGCCGCCTGTGCTTCCTCAGTTTGTTTCTCTTCTTGCTGCTTGGCTGCTTCCGCTTCTTGCTGATCATTTTCTTTCTTAAATTCTTCAAGTTCGTTCGCTACTTTATCAAGCTCCTCTTGCTTTTTATCAGCCGCTAAATCGTTGTCTGTCTTTAGCTGACCTTCGTATTTCATTAGTGCATAGATAATTAACGAACGTTCTTCTAACAACCTGCTGACTTCTAGCGCTTTTTTGTTGTCTCCTCGGCCAATGTAAAACCAATAGGCAAAATACTGAGGATCTGACTGAAGCGTAATAGTCTTTAAAGCATTTGCTTTTTGCTCCTCCCCTAACTTTTCATTAACAAGATAGGAAGTTGCTATTTCGTATTGCACAATTTTAGGCATGCTTTCAATGTCATAATCTTCAAGTGTGTCGACTACTTTGCTGTAGTTTTTTTCAAGAAAGTATTCGTTGCTTTCTACAAATGCTTCTTGTTTCGGCTGAGCAAAAAAGTAAGAGTAAAAAGTATAAATAAGAGCTGGAATTAATAAGACAAGTATACCCACAGATGAAAACTTAAAAATGGTCCAGCGTTTTTGAGGAAGTTGAACGAGTGTCTTTTGATGCTTTTCAATTTGAGTTAGCTTATGCTGAACAAATTGACTCAACTCTTCCTCATTGCTGATATGCATTATTTTTTTAGCGTCTTCTTTTAATTGCAAGGTCTCATATAACTTAAAATACTGTTCAAATGTATGTGATGAGTCAACGGCCGCTGCTATCGTAGCCTTTAACTCTTGAAAGCTTTGTTCCTCGTTAGACTCATAAGGAGGTAAACTTTCTTTCACTCCATAGTGTAAAAAAGCCGGACTTAAACTTTTATCAAAAATGATATTTTCTGGACAAATCAACAAATGCAGCCTTGAAAAAGAATGCTGCTTTACCTGTTTGATAAGCTGATCTGCAAACAGCCACTTTTGCTGTTCTTCTTTTCCTCTTAATGCCGTAAAAGGTTGAAATTCAGAGGTAGGCTTAATTGTTATTTTAAGTTCATCATCGCTCATCATGATTTCTTTTTGAAAAGCCGTATTTACATCCTTTAACATTTCAATTTCAACAGAACGATTAAGTCGAATTTTTTCTTTTTGAAAAACAAATGTATATTCATTATTATGACGTGTCATTACAGCTTCGAGCTGTTCTTCTAAGTAAGTCGGTTTCTTCTCTGACATTCTAATAGACTCCTTTAGAGAATTTCGATACAATCACCTGTGGTAATTCCGCAGTTAATCATCGTCTCATTTCCCGAGAAAATAAGATTTTTATTTGAAACACGTATCCACGCACCGTCCTTTGGTGATTGAGTAATCTTTTTAGCTTGCCAAACGATCTCGACTACTTTTTTGAGTGAATGATAGTTTGATAGTCGCAAATCGAACCGATCACCTGTATAGTGCTTTAAGTCTACTGTTACTTCTATATACATAGGGTTTCATCACCTCAAAACATAGAAAAAGCGCCTTCATCTTTTGAGAATAGGGCGCTCCTTTTATTACTTCACTTAGATTATTAGATGAAGTTAACCGCGGATTTGGCTAGCGATTTGGTTATCTGTATCTTCAAGAACGTTTGCAGAGTCGTCTAATTGCTTAGCAATTTTTGTAAGTAGGTTAGACATTTCAACGAAAGAAGGCTTTAGTTCTTCGTATTGAGCAGCAAACGCTTCGCTTGAAGCACCTTCCCACATATCTTGAAGTTGATTTTTCATTGTATCAAGACGGCTTACTAATTCTTGAACTTGACCGCTTTCGTTAGTGTAGCGACCTGACATGTCGCGAAGCTCTGCTGGTGTTACGCGAATAATTCCTGACATACATATCTCTCCTTCGGTTTATATATTTACTATTATTGTAAGAAACTCTAGTGATAAGGTCAAAGGTTACTTGCAAAAGCCTCCAAAAATGAGAATATGTATCTACAAATACCCCTGAAAAATGCAAATAAAACCTAAACAACCAAGATTTTGTTCTCATTTAAACCTTTTCCATCTGATCTATAGGTACCTATTTAAAGGAAAATAAAAACTATAAGACTATTAAATTACATTTTTGTTCATTATCTATAGAACTATTTACTAGTAATAAAAAAGCAGCAGCCTATTTAAGGCCCTGCCTCTTTATATATCTTATATTTATTTAAGATTCAGACATGCTTGGAAAAAGCACATGCGCTTTTTATTTTTGGGCTACTGCTTAAAATAATTTTGATCTTCTTTTAACATCCTTATTTCTTCGGGGATGAATAATTTTGAGAGAGGCGTGTCAGGGTTAAGCAATATCGCTATTTCTTCATTTAATACAGGCAGCATATCCTTAAATGATACGCATACGGTCTTTTCATCTTTCAGCATCTGTTCAATCGGATATTTTGACGAAAAAACAGGTAAATATCGGTACGCTGCGCTTTTCATCGTCTGAACGTAGTGCTCTGCAATCAATATATCTGATGCTCCATGCTCTGAACTAACAACTAGCCATAAATTGCTATTCATTAAAGTTTTATAAAATTGAGCAATTTTCTTATTATCTTTCATTGCTTCAATTAATGATTTTTCTAATAAGTTAAATGTATATTTCATTGCCGAGACAACCCTGTAAGGAACTGTACCATTTCACTTCCAGCGCCATCATATACTTCATTCATTCTCTCTTCACTTCCTCTGTGCTGTCACTAAACATAATGTTTGAAGGATTCATTTCCTGACTTAAAATGCCCAACCCCATTTGAATAACGCCATAAGTAAAAAATTCCGTTCGACTGCATGTAGAACCATTCACTACTTTTTCTTCCCAAGACATAGAAAGCGAATTCCACATAACATTAAGAGTACCTAAAGGTTTTTCAATCGTTCTATGCATATTGTCATACGTATTCCATTCTTTTAAGTTCTTTATATCATTCCACGTATCTTGTGAATGGGTGCTCCCATCGCTCCATACGCTCGACCAAAACTCCGTCCAGCCTGAAGAGCCTTCTAGCTCTCCATCTGCTTTTCTCATTTGTTCTGCAGTATCTTTTACTAATAAATGTGCGTTTTCCGTCAGCGAATCAAGTTTGCGAATCATATGCTGTAACTCTTCCTGCAAGTCCAGCACTTTATCAATATCTGCAACAGACAAGAAATGTAGATTTGTAGCTTCCCAGCTTAGTTTTTGAAGTGCATCAGCCGTCTGTGAATGAGACTGCTGAATTCGCTCTGCAAATGTCTGCAGCACCTCTGGATTTACTTTTATCTCCATGTATGTCCGTCCCCCTATCTCTTGTAAGCCTTCAGTCATCATCTAAACATTTTTTAAGCCTATACGGAAAGACTCACTTTCTAAAGGAGTGAGTCGATAATGTTATTTATTACGCCGATGCTAACTCTCTTAGTCGTGAAATTTCTAAGCGTAAAGTTTGAAACAATTCATCCCTTACGTCGTACAGATGAAAAGTAGATTGCGTAATATCATTATAAATATCCTCATATGAGCTCTTAGAACGCCCTGACCAATCTGACGCATATTGTTGGTGCGAATTTTGAAACAGATAGATACCCTCTTCAAGAAATTCCATGATACGTTGAACTTCATGTAAATATGATTCTAATTGATCTGCATCTCGACTATATTCTTTACTTTTTCTTCTTCGCTCTATGTCGTCAAAGAGATCATCAATTGCATCCATAAAATGTCCCCACGTCCTTCTTCCTCTTTTATTAGAAGTCTCTTAAAGTAATGTTAAAATAAGGTTACAAAAAACAAAATCCATCATTCAAACTATTTTCATACCTAGGAAAAAATATCTACATTTCTCTTTTTTTACTTATTTATACAGGGAAAATAGAGAAAATAAACAACGCCAGGCTGCTGTAATAAAGCAGTAGACGTTGTTTTTTAGGTTGTGACACTGCTGTTATAAAAAGGAAGAATACCTAGTTTACATTCGACCTTTTTGTTTCTTTTTCTTGTTAAATGGCTTTTTTGAAGGTTTTTTAGCTGTACGGGACTGCTCTTTTGTTCCTTCATCCACGATTTCACCCATATAAAGCTCTTTTTTCACTAATGAAAGTTTAAGTTCACGGGCGATTTGTTTTAAATTTCGCTCTTCACGTTCAGTCACAAGAGAAATGACTGTACCTTCTGCTCCCGATCTGCCTGTTCTACCTGAGCGATGTACGTATTGATCTGCATCTTGAGGAACATCGATGTGAATGACATGCGTCAATCCCTTAATGTCTAATCCTCTAGCTGCGACATCCGTTGCTAATAAGACAGGGAAATCTCCTTTTCGAAACCCTTTAATCGTCGTAGCACGATCTTCTTTTTTCGTTTCACTGTGTAAAGAGCCTGCCTCTACACGCTTAAATGTTAATTTTTCTTCAAACTCGATTAGAGTATCAATTCCTTTAAAAAAGGCTAAAGCTTTCATTTGTTCTTGACGAACTAGTTTTCTAAGCACGTCCACTTTATCTCTAGCTTCACTTTTGATGTATACATGCTCTACCTTCGAAGCCGGTAGTTCATCTCTTCCTACCTCTATTTCAAGAGGGTGGTTCATCATATCTTTCGCTAGCGATTTGGTACGTTCTGATACAGTAGCTGAGAAGACTAGGATTTGACGATCACTTAACGCCATTTTCACAATCTGTTGAACCGTTTGAACATGCTCAGGTACAAACAACTGATCCGCTTCATCAATCACAATTGTTTTGACTTCGTGCATTTTTAATTTCTTCATTTTAATTAGCTCGTTCAAACGTCCTGGGGTACCAACAATAATATTAGGACGTTTTTTGAGTTTTTCTAATTGCCGTTTCATATTTGCTCCGCCAATAAACGCAGCGCTTGAAATACCGCTGCCCTGGGACCAAGTTTGAATTTCACCGTGAATTTGCATAACTAATTCATGGGAAGATGCTAAAATAACTGCTTGAATATGAGATGGTCCCGGCTGAATGCGATGTAAGACAGGCAACAAATATGCCAGCGTCTTTCCTGTTCCCGTTGGGGATTCTCCTATTACATCTTTATTAGCTAAAATCTCTGAAATAGCTTTCGTTTGAATGGCAGTAGGCTCATTGAATCCTGCTTTTTTCCACGCCTCTTGTAAAAAAGGCTGTAAAGTCTCTATAAACTGACTCATATCTATCTCCTTTTCCATGCTTTTCTCGATATTATAAACGATTTTTTTCATTTCAATTAAACGAATGTATCAGTGGTCATGTGCGTTAATACTGACCTTAATTTCTATTTATAAATAAACCTTTCTTATCCCAAGGGACCCTGTCAATCCGTCAGTAGAAAAATCGGTTGTTACCTTAACTTTTCTACATCAATAAACATAGCTTCAACTATGATACACTATTGCTTCTATAGAAAACAATATGATCCTCTTTATTATGGACGAAAACTTGTATAAGAAGGAGGTTTTATGTCCTATATGGATCCAGACGCAAAGGGCTCAGCTGCTTACTTTCTCTTTTTCATGAAAACAGCCGCCTCTCTGAACTACGAGAGGCGGCTGTTTCGTTCTATAATTGGCATATCAATAGTAACCGTTGTCCCTTTTCCTTTACCGCTTTTGAAATGCATGGTACCTTGATGACGCTCCATGATTTTGTAACACACGGCCAGCCCTAAGCCAGTGCCAGCTTCTTTTGTAGAATAAAACGGCGTTCCTACTTGTTCAATCCTCTCTTGACTCATTCCAATTCCATTGTCTTCAAAGTGAATCAATGCTCGTGTATCTTTTTCTTCAACTGTTATTGTAATATGACCTTTCTCCATAATAGCTTCTACACCGTTTTTGATCACATTGATGAACACTTGTTTCAACTGATTTGCATCAGCCGAAACATAAATAGGCCTTTTTGTTGTTTCTTTCAATAAAATAGAAACATTATTTAAATTGGCCTGCGCTTCCATTAGGGTAATAACTTGTTTTAAAATCTCGCATAAATTGGTCTTTTCAAAAGATACATGCTGCTTTTTTCCAAGAATGAGCATTTCACTGGAGATTAAGTTGATGCGGTCGATTTCAGACATCATGATATCTAAATATGTGTCATTTGTTTCCTTAGAGGCTTGCATAACCTGTACAAAACCTTTTAAAGAAGTAAGCGGGTTTCTAATTTCATGTGCGACGGCACCTGCCATTTGTCCAATAACCGACATTTTTTCCGAGGTTATCATAAGCTCTTCATCTTGACGGTATGTAGTAATATCGCGTGCAATCATAAATACACCTACTACCTGCTTATGAACGATAATGGGAAGCAAAGAACACCTCAGCAACCGTCTTTCTCTCTTTCTATTGATCACATTCATTTCGAACTTAGCACCTTTTCCATTCAGCACTTCTTTAAAATACTCTTTACACATATCAAACTCTTCAGCTGCGATAAGAGCTGAAGGTTTCATCTTTTGCAATTCTTCACTGGAGTATCCAACGATTGCTTCACCTTCAGGATTAGCAAGAAGAACTTCACCCGTTTTACTTATTTCAAAAACGCCATCGGGATTATGTTTGAATAAAGATTGATAATGCTGGTTGCTCGTTTGAAGTTCGTGTTCTTTCACTACGAGCTCTTGCTGGGACTCCACTAGTTTATAAGCTCTCCTATATACCAACCCATACAAAATAATACCCGTAGCTAAAATAAAAAACCAACCTTTGTATTGTTGAAAAAAAATATATACTTCAAAACGACCTTGCGCTAATGTTCTAGATATATTATCAGATATCAAGATCCATACAGCGCCAATAATGATATATATAATTGAAATTCTTAAAGCTACTTTACGCGCGTGTTTCACCAAATTTTAATCACCTGTTTATCAATATTGATCCCCTGTCTTATTGTCTTTATATGAAGTGTTCACTTTTTGTAGCCATTTCATGCCGTTGTAAAAAATTGATGAATGGCCTGACCTAAGTTACTAATAGATTTTACATTTGCTTGAAAATGATACTGGTGAAGCCATTGACTATGATCGGGTGTCACACCTGTTAAATAAATCTGTACACCCATTAGCTGAAATTCCCATATTAAATGTTCTAGGGCTGCAACACCTCGTTCATCAATTTGACCTATTCCATTAAAGTCAATGATAACTCGATCAACCGTTTCCTCATCTATTTGTCTGAGCAGCCGATGTTCATTTTTCATGATGACTTCCTCAAATAAATCGCCAAACAGAGGTATAAGCACCATGTTGTTCGATAAATGAATAAACGGTCCTGACAGTTCTATAACTCGGTTCATTGCTTTTTCTAATCGTTCTTTTTGCAACAGCAGTTCTAAGTCTGTTTCAGATAAACGCGCTGTATGTTGTTGGATTTTTTCTGAAAGAATTCTAATTTGAGAATCTTCCTCTACACATATTACATGCGCCTTATCTTGCTCCCATTTGCAATTCACGGTATAAAGAGACATCTTAGCTTTGCGCGAATGCATGACTAATTCTGTTTTTATTTTTTTCTTCTGCCCTAATCGTTTTCTAGCTTTGATCTGACTATCTTCGTCAACAATTTCTAAAAAATGTTGAACCTCTCCGAATAAAGCGGCTGCTTCATCAGATTGCGCTAGAATATTCATTTCCTCATCCATAATAAAAACAGGAAGCGGAGCATATTTAATAGTCGACAACCTTAATCCCCCTAATT
Source organism: Priestia sp. SRI_019 (assembly GCF_057586255.1). Taxonomy (NCBI): domain Bacteria; kingdom Bacillati; phylum Bacillota; class Bacilli; order Caryophanales; family Bacillaceae; genus Priestia; species Priestia sp. SRI_019. The sequence continues at coordinate 102,677 of NZ_JBYCZN010000005.1, forward strand.
GATTGATAATGAAAAAACTCTTTCAACTCCTCTAACTGTGCAATAAATCGAACTTGATTTGTTTGAACAAGAGGAAACTTATAGTTTGAAACTACTCGGCCTCCAACTAAAATAAGCGGCTGATGTTTTGTCTTTTGTAAGCCTTCTATATATTCGTTTGCTTTTTCTATATGATGAGTTAAACTGAACGAGATTCCTACTAAATCAGGTTTCCATTGTTCAACAGCGTGCGTTGCATGTAAAAGCGGAGAATCTGCTCCTAAAAGTTTCGTCTGCCATCCGTGCTCTTCAAAGAGAATGGAAATCATTTTTAACCCTAAAAAATGCTGCTCATTTTCTATACACAAAAACAGACCTTTTTTTTCATTTTTAATAACTTCTTGTCTTATACACAATTGATAGCGTGACAAAACATAGTCACAGGTAGTAGTAGCTAAATGTTCATCAGCCACTGAAATTTCATCTTCTTCCCACATCATACCGATTTGAGCCATTGACACTGAAATGAATTGCTGAAAAATATAAAATGTATCGAAACCCTGCTGTCTTTTTTTCCACACAATATTCCAAGCTTCATCTTGATTCCCTGATAACAGTAATTCAGTCAAGCGTTCTATGCTTCCAATCAAGAAACCACCTCTTTTTTGAGTCAAACGACTTGTTTTTTTCCTTTGTTATTATCAACCATACCACTTAACTCACCGGCACTCTACAGTAAAATATTCTCACACCGACAAAATAGCACCGGACGTCTCTCACAGGTCAATCTCTTTATTTTTCAAAATCAACGAGGTAGTGATGCAGCAAGTGACGGTTTTGTTCATTGTATAAGTACGCATACACAGGACGTCCTATTGTGCCGTAAGTCATTCTTTCTCCAAGAAGACCTATATCTGTTAGAAATTTTAAATATTTCCGAATAGACACTCTTGAAATTCCCGTTTTTTCAGCTACATCATCGGTCGAAAAAGGGTGATCTTTAAGATGCTCAATGGCTTCTACGATAACTTCTAATGTTCCTGTCGTTAAACCCTTAGGCAACGGCTCTACAGGAGCTTCTTTTATTTTTTTATTAGACAGCAGCCCGTCCAATTCCTGTTGATTAAGCTGAGGTTGCTGTTTTAACGTACGAAATGTTTGTTTGTAAGCCGAAAGTGCTTGATAAAAGCGTTCAAATGTAAAAGGCTTAATCAAATAATCAATCGCTCCGTAGCGTAAAGCTTGCTGAATCGTTTGGGCATCTGAAGCAGCGGTGATAAAAATGACATCTATTTCCTCTTGTTTTGTTCGAATCTCTTGTAAAACTCTCAAACCATTTTGCCCAGGCATAAAGATATCAAGCAGCACTAAATCAACTTGATATTCATTTACCTTCACCAAGGCTTCATGACCCGAATGAGCAACAGCGACTACTGTAAACCCCTCTATCTCTTCAATGTACTTTTGATTAAACTGAGCAACCATGGGGTCATCTTCAACAATTAATACTTTAATCAACTTGATCTCTCCTTGTTTCGTACGGAATATCAATATAGAATGTGGTACCGCTATTTATAAATGAGTCAATGACGATTTGGCCACCTAGTTCATCAATCGTTTGCTTTACTAAATGCAGCCCAAACCCTCTGCTCGTTCCTTTTGTAGAAAAGCCTTTCTTGAAAATCTGATTCATTGTATCGGAAGGAATGCCGCAGCCTGTATCCGTGACTTGAATCGTAAGTTTATTGTTTTTATACACAAGCATAACGGACACTTTTTTAGAGGCTTGATGACAAACTGAATCAATTGCATTATCAATTAAATTTCCAATAATGGTAATGAGATGATGAGTAACGTGTGGATCTGAAGGTTCTGGAATAACTTCATCAGCGGAAAACGTCAGTTCTACGCTTTCCTCTCTAGCATAACTCATTTTGCCCATAAGGAACCCTGCCAACGCATGATCTTTAATAGTTTTAGTCACTGAACTAGATTCATCGACACGGTGATTAACAAGCTGATGAATATACGTTTTTAGCTCATCATAATAATTCATCTGCACCATTCCTAAAATCACATGAAGTTTATTCATAAATTCATGCGATTGTGCTCGAAGCGCTTCCACATACATTTTAACACCTGTTAGCTGCTCTGCTAAGATATTAACTTCTGTTTTATCCCGAAACGTAGAAAGTGCCCCTACAATCTCTTCGTTTACTACTAGCGGAACCCTATTAACCACAATGGCTACTCCATTTATGACTTGCTCTTCATCATAATGAGATTCCCCTGTAGACAAAACGTCGTCCAACCTGGAGGTGGGCATATATTCTCGAATAGACAAACCGATTGGCTCTGGTGCTAACCCAGCTTTAACAAATAAGCGGCGTGCAGAACGATTAGCAAGTGTAATATTACCTTCTTTATCAACAGCTATCACTCCTTCACGAACCGACTGCAGCATGGTGCTTCTCTCTTCTAGAATTTTAGCAATTTCAGAAGGTTCCAAGCCAAATAAAATTTTCTTTATGTAATTCGCTAATAAAATAGCACCAAGAACGCCTACAAGTAAACCAATTAATGAACCTAAAACAATTCGACGATGCCCATCTCTAATTGCTTCATTTACATTATTCAAAGAAATCCCCACGGCTACTGCGCCAATTTGCTGATTTTTCTCATTATAAATAGGTGCAAAAGCACGCAGAGATTTATCAAGCGTTCCTTTTGATACAGATACATAAGATTTCCCGTGCAATGATTTTTGCTCATCGCCTCCGGCAAACCTCTTTCCTATCTTTTCAGGATCTGGGTGAGATTGGCGAATTCCATTCATATCCATAACAACGATAAACAAGACGCTTGATTTTTCACGAATTCGTTTAGTAAATTCTTGAATTGACTGAGGTGTTTTTGTCTCTAGTCCTTCTTTCACGTTCGTTGATTCTGAAATAATCGTAGCAATAGTCCGAGCTTTTTCAGCCTGTTGATCCCGAATATTTTTTCCAATTGAACTGCTAACTAATAAATCCGTTAACAATAGCGATAGAATCACCACCATGCATACAAGCAGCACCGTGATGCTGCGCAGCCCCATTCTTCCGTGTTTCACATTCTTCCCTCGCTTCCCTGCTTTTCTTGTTTATAGCACAAGAAAAAGATCTTATCTAGAGTCAGATAAGATCTTCGCTTATTTAATTTCATTTTTACTGAGTTGATTAACATTTATACAGGAAGGTTTACAATCTACTTTATAGTTTAGGTCCTTTTCGATATTTGAACCATCCCATTTTATAAAAGGCAAAGACCATTACGCCTACAAGCCCAATCATAATGCCAAGTACAATAAAATAATTATATTTCCCCGTCAGTTCCGGCATATATGAAAAGTTCATGCCATAGAGGCCAGCAATAAACGTCAACGGTAAGAAAATAGCTGACATAAGCGTGAGCGTAAACATGATCGAGTTCATACGATCCGAGTTAATGGACATAAAGCTTTCTCGGATGTCATTTGACAAATCCCTGCTTGCTTGCATAATTTCAATCATATTTAATAGGTGGTCATAAATATCATTAAAATAGCGAACCTGCTCTTTTGCTTTTAACGCATTCGTTGACATAATACGATACATTAAATCTCTCATAGGGTTTAAAATACGGCGCATTCGTGACAAATCACTTCGGATGTCATAAAGCTGCCTCATTAATTCATCCATAGGTTCGTCTTTTGCATTGTCTTCAATGTCGTCTATGTGATCTTCAAATTTATAAAGCACAGGGAAGTATTCGTCAACGGTATGATCTAAGAGTTCATACATGATATCCCATGTTCCATCTTCGGTAGCCTCAGGGTCTTTTTTGATAAGCTCCCACACCCTAGCCACGCTCGTTAGCTTATCCATATGGTAAGTGACTAAAAAGTTATCTCCTACAAACGCAGATACTTCTAAGTGCTCAAGCTCTTCTTTATGAAGGGCATAATAGACTAAAAAATAATGCTCATCATACAACTCAAATTTAGCCCGCTGACCTTGATTTAAACAGTCCTCAACTGCTAAAGGATGAAAATTAAATTGTTCAAGCTGCTTTTTTTCTTCCTCGGTGGGATTGTAAAAATCAACCCAATACCATTGAAAGTCATGGCTTGAACGAATCTCATTCATTTCTATTTCTTTAATAGCTCCTTCTTTGGTTTTAGCTACAATTTTAATCATAAGATAACCTCTGTCTTTTTTGATACTATTCTCTGCACATACCCTTTTTACCATTTTGTTAAACTTTTTTCTTTTTCTTTTAATGTACGTCTTTTCTTGTCTACACATACGATGATGGTGACGACAAGAGAAAAAAACGGTGAGGAGGTATATCCATATGTATGAATTTTACTCCCGGCATGAAGAATATTGGGAAGATGATACAAGACTAGATGAACAGCTTCTAAGAGATATAAACAAAGCTGTAAACGATGAGTTTTCCGCTATTCACTACTATACACGCCTAGCAGAGCTGGCTCCTAATAATCAATTTCAACAAGCTATATCAGGTATTCGGCAGGATGAAATTAAACACTTTGACTGGTTTTCTAAAGCCTATTATGATTTATCAGGCAGCTACCCACAGATTTCATTAAACATAAAACTGCCAAATACTTTTCAAGAAGGGGTCTCTGAATCCATTAAAGATGAAGTGGAAACCGTTCCATTTTATCAATCAATCGCTAGAAGAATCACAAATGCTCGAATTCAAAGCCGCATTGTTCGAGCTGCGAGCGATGAACAGCGCCACGGTCAAATTTTCCGAACCCTTCAGTCCCACTTCTCATACTAAATAATACGCTTGCAGTCGCAAGCGTATTATTTAGTATGGTTTTATCATTATCTCTTACTTTGTAGCATTAAATTCTTCTTTGATTTTTTGGAGCAACGCTTGATTTGTTAATACGTCATACCCTGTTAATGCCATTGTTTGTGCCCCGAGTATCATTGCTTCTCTTCCTTGCTCACTTAAAGCCGCTTCTCTAAATTCGTGCGTATGACAAACAAAATAATCATCACAAATTTGAATATACGGATGAATAGCCGGAACAACTTGGCTTACATTCCCCATATCTAAAGATCCATGATCGCCTTGGTCTTCTGTAATGCTTTGTTCACTTACGCCTAATGAGATGAGATTATTTGTATAGACATCGGATAATGTTTGATTCGTTTGCATATCATCATAAGAAAACTCATAGCTTGAGATTTTTAATTTTGTTCCCGTGGCTAAAGCAGCACCATTTGCACATGCCTTTACTTTTTCTGTCACTCTATCTACATATGCACGAGTTGAAGCACGGACATAAAATTGCGCTACTGCATAATCAGGCACAACGTTGGCCGCTTTGCCTCCCTCTGTAATCACTCCATGAATTCGTACATCCGGCTTCACATGCTGGCGAAGCGCATTAATACTGTTGAACGTTTGTAATACGCCGTCTAACGCATTGATTCCTTCATGAGGAGCAGCAGCTGCGTGCGCGGATTTTCCGAAGAACTCAAACTGAATGGCATCCATCGCAAGAGAACGTCCGCTTTTTTGGTGGCAGTAATAAGGATGTACCATCATAGCTACGTCTAAATGATTAAAAATACCTTGCTCGGCCATCGTCACCTTGCCGCCTCGTGTTTCCTCTGCAGGCGTGCCGTATACGTATACTTTGCCCCCTGTTTCTGCAACTGCTTTACTAAGACCAATACCAGCTGCAATGGACATGGTTCCAATTAAGTTATGTCCGCATGCATGTCCGAGATCCGGCAAAGCATCGTACTCAGCCATAAACCCAATCGACGGACCTGGCTTTTGACTGTCATAAACAGCGGTAAAGGCCGTTGGTAAGTCACATGTACCAATTTCAACTGTGAAGCCTTGTTCTTTTAAAACATCCGTTAATGCTTTGCAAGCTTTGAATTCTTCGTGACCAAGCTCAGGGTTTTGCCCAATATATTTGCTTACATCATAAAATGTATCCTGTAATTTATTGATTGTTTCATTTATTAATTGTTTCATTAGTTGTACTCCTCTTTTAAATATTTAAACAAATTATAGTATATTTATTCGTTTTTTGAAAGCTAGTTTTTAAGACGGGTTTTCCTATCACCTTAATATGCCTTATAATTAAATTACTAACTGTTTTAAAGAAGGTATGCATAATGATTAACGTAAAAAAATTCAATTTTTTAGGCGGTCGTATTATTAAAACAGGCATTGCCGTTTTTTTAACTGCGCTCATTTGTCAGGCCATTGGCTGGCCTTATATGCTCGCTGTTATTACAGCTATTGTTACGATTGAACCAACCGCTGCCGATTCTATCAAAAAAGCATTCATCCGCTTTCCTGCTTCAGCAATCGGAGCTGCTTTTGCCATGCTTTACACATTTCTATTAGGGGTAACGCCGCTTACCTATATGCTTGTTGCCATTTCTACTATTATATCCTGTTCTAAATTGCGTTTGCATGCGGGAACACTCGTTGCTACGCTAACAGGAGTGGCTATGCTGACGATTGTGCATGACCATTATTTTATCTCGTTTTTAATTCGCTTAGCGACCACCAGTATTGGGCTGCTCACTTCTTCACTTGTGAATATCATCGTTCTTCCTCCTAATTATACACCGATTATTACGAGGAAAATTCAAAATCTCTCAAAACAAATGGGCGGCGTCTTACAGCAAAGAGGCAGTGAGCTTTCCCAAGTACACGCTTGTCATAAACAAACAAAGCTTCAATTTCAGCAGCTTTCTGCTGAAATTGAAAAAATTGAGACGCTTTGTGAGTATCAGCGCAAAGAATGGAAGTTTCACCATTTCACTCGTACAGCTATGAGAAAATTTCACTATGAATATAAGAAACTTTCTCTTATGAGACAGCTTCTCTACCATATTGGTAATTTAATTTATTTGCCTGCTCATCAGCTGCAAAGTGCAAGACATCAAGTAATATGGGATACTTTCACTTCCTTTCATAACGTCTTACAAAATGAACAATATAAAAGCTCTTTGCAGCATCAAATGCTTGTTTTGACTTTAAAACAAAGGTTTTGGGCACATAAGCAGGAGGAAAACAGAGCGGATCAGCCTTTTTCAACAGAAACAACAATGCTGTACGAACTGCTTGCAATTCACCATCTGCTTGAAGAACTGCACCGTATTCATTGTTTGAAGGATCGATATAACTTAAATAACTCATCTGTCTCACTTTCTTCATAAAAAAATCCTCACATATGTGAGGATTTTCTTGTTTACGAAACCTGTGACTCATCTTTCTTATATTCTTTCTCCCAGTAGTCTGCATTTTTAATTCCTAGCTTAACAGGATCAAACACAGGGTCTACCCCTTGTTTTTTCTGAGCTTCATAGTCTTTTAATGCAACTAACGCAGGCTTAGCTAAAATTAAGATAGCAATTAAATTTAGCCATACCATGATACCAAGTCCAGCATCACCTAACGCCCAAGCTAGTGATGCTTGTTTAACTGACCCGTAGAACGTAGCTCCTAGAAGGACAAGCTTTAATGCAAACATAGCCCACTTTCCGTTCTTGCCGCGAGTTAGGTAAGCAATATTTGTTTCAGCAATGTAATAATAAGCCATGATCGTTGTAAACGCGAAAAAGAATAGGGCTACTGCCACGAAGCCAGCTCCGAACCCTGGCAACACTGTTTCAATAGCAGCTTGTGTAAATCCAGGCCCTGCTTCTACACCTGGTAAATTTGAAATAATAAATGAACCGCCTGGTCCTTCCGTGTTGTACATGCCTGTGAATAAAATCATAAACGCTGTTGCTGAACAAACGAACAGTGTATCAATATAAACCGAAAAAGCTTGTACAAGGCCTTGTTTCGCCGGATGTGAAACTTCTGCTGCAGCTGCTGCGTGAGGTCCTGTTCCTTGTCCTGCTTCGTTTGAATAAATGCCGCGCTTAACTCCCCAAGAAACAGCTAAACCAACGATTCCTCCAAAAGCAGAATCTAATGCAAAAGCACTTTTAAAAATAAGAGCGATAACTCCCGGCAACTCGGAAATGTTCATGGCAATAATAATAAGAGCTAAAATAATATACCCAAGTGCCATAAAAGGTACAACGAATTGGGCCACTCCTGCAATACGCTTAACGCCTCCAAAGATAATAAAAGCAAGAATAATAACTAATCCTACTGCTGTAACCGTTGGACTAACGCCGAATGCGTTGTCGATGCCAAGCGCGATGGAGTTAGACTGAACGCCCGGCATTAAGATACTCATCGCAACAAGTGCTGCAATAGCAAATAAAATGCCATACCATTTCATCCCTGTTCCTTTTTCAATGTAGTACGCTGGACCACCTCGATATTGGCCATCTTGTTTAACTTTATAAATTTGAGCAAGTGTTGATTCGATGAATGCACTAGAAGCACCAATAAAAGCAACTGCCCACATCCAAAATACAGCTCCTGGACCTCCAAAAGCGATAGCTGTTGCAACTCCAGCAATGTTTCCTGTTCCAACTCGTCCCGACAGCGCTAAAGACAGTGCCTGGAAGGAAGAAACTCCTGCTTCTGAGCTTTTACCCTGAAACATCAGCATAACCATGTCTTTTAAGTGTCGTACCTGCAAAAACCTCGTTAAAATTGAGAAAAACAGGCCAATCGCAAGACACCCATAAATAACAGGTGTGCTCCATAGCACATTATTCAAACTCGTTACAAATTGCTCCAAACGATAACCCCCTTATTTTTTCATTCAGACTATTTTAAATTATAAGTTAAATTATAAATTTTAACAATAAAACTCTAAATTAAAACTCGTTTTTAGTTAAAATACACAAAAAAACTTATAAAATCCTCAAAAACATCCAATGATAAACCGTTTACATTCCATAATTATCGCTTTCAAAAGAGAGATATCTGCACCTTTCTTCTCAGGAACACATAGGCTATAGGAGTTATTTTCTATTAGAAGGTGTGAAAAACAATGATGAGAATAGAGCCTTTATTTTATCGTCCTTTAGCTCTAGACCTTCTTTATGCGTGCGTCTTAGCTTATAAGCAATACGCACAGGGAGGCACATTTGATGTACCTGAAGGCTACCGGCTTATTAAATCGTTTAAAGCTTCTGCCGTAGGGGTGCAAGAATGGTTTGGTTTTATTTTAGAATCTGATGACTCTATCGTAATTGCCTTTCGAGGAACTCAATCTGAGGCAGACTGGATTGCTGATGCTCGCATTAGGCAACGCCCTTATCCATACAATCAACAAGCTGGTCTCGTTCACGAAGGTTTTTTAGCCGTTTACGAATCATGCCGTGATGAAATTTTTGAAACGTATCAGTCCCTTACCCCCAAGCCACTTTATATAACAGGGCATAGCCTAGGTGGTGCACTTGCTGCTCTTCATGCCTTAGATGTCGCCACAAACGCATCTTTTCCAGAAGTTACAATGTACAACTACGGAGCTCCTCGAGTAGGTGATCCTCAATTCGTTCAAACATACACAAATCTTGTTTCAAATAGCCGCTGTTTTGTTAATACGACGGATACGGTTCCTAAAATCCCTCCGAAGCGCCTTTATTCCCCTTCCACCAAGCAAACAATTTATTACGATCAAGATCCTCTGCAACTCTCGTTTACCATTCAAACAGGCTCTACCGTAGGGAACCATAATCCCCAAACATATAGTGTTGGTATTTGGATGATGTCGGACTATCCTATTTTGGTCCAAAAATAAAAAAACAGGCGGACTGCCTGTTTTTTTTATGCACCAATTGCTGTTTTGATTTCTTCTATTTGTTCTTGATGACGCTTTTCATGATAGCCAATAAAATCAATCCACTGCTTTAAATCCATTAACCCAAACACAGGGTGTGGAAATGATTTTTGCTTTAGCTTGTCTTCACTTGCTGTTTCTTCTAGCTCTATTAAAGCCGCTCTTGATTCTGCCAGCTTACTCTTCATTTCTTCTAATGTCTGCTTTTCATTAGAAGGCGTAACTTGAGCCGGTGCATCTACTTTTCGTGAACGGTCTACCGCTAAATGAAACGGCTTATCTTCAGTTGGCTGATCCACACCGTTTTCTAACTGATCCTTTACACGTGAAACAATCATGCGCTCCATCAAATATAAATGTTCTAATACCTGCATAACGCTCCATGTATTAGATGCTGGCTGTTGATTTAATTGTTCATATGTTAATGATTCTACACTGCTCAATACATCATTTCGAAACTGTTCATTTTTATTCATTTTTCATCCTCCTCTAGGATTCCTCTAGCTTATCGTATCAAAAAACTCTTCCATATAAAAAAGATATCCCTTTATTTAACCATGTTTTAGCTATAATTGTTTCACGTGAAAAAATCAAATTTTCTATTTGACATAGATCAACTGAGGTGTTATATTTAGATTTCTGGCTTTTCTTTAAGAGCTGGACATAGTGAAAGTAACTTGAAAGGATGTATCGTACAATGCAAGGTAAAAATACTGGCATTCGACACATGTCTTTGAACAAAACTTATTCACACTGGATCGGCTTCGGAGCCGTAAGGATGCAAGAGAGGTAGGGCTTGCGTCGTTTAGGTTAATCGATCATGTGGAAAAACAAACCGCGGCAATGGATGAAATCCATGCAAGCACAATCAATGCTAATTGTGCCCTAACAACAACGAAACATACAAAAACCGTAATCATGGATTTTATAAAGAAAGTAATCATTTTGTTTTTACACTTGCAGAAAGCAAGTTACTGATAAGAAACACGAACAAAAGCGAGCAGATGCATCTGCTCGCTTTTTTAATACATTAATTTCTCCCTTTATTTGAAGCTACTGCCTCATAAATTGACCCACCTTCCATCATACACGACCTATTCTTTACCAATAAATAGGTCATCCCTACGGTCTTTTACACCATTTGTATATGATTCGTTTAAATCAATGTAATTTTTTGCATAACCTTTAGTCTCATATACCCAACACCCTCTAAATTGGAAACACCTTACACAAAAAAGCCGAAACCAATATGGTTTCGGCTTTTTTCTTATTGCTCTGCTAGTACATCCGCAAATGCTTTTGCATAAGGTGGAAGGTCTGGCGGACGGCGGCTTGAAATGATGTGGCCGTCGATTACGACTGCTTCATCATGCCAAATAGCTCCCGCGTTTTCCATATCATCTTTGATTCCTGGCGTACTTGTTACGTTTCGGCCATCTAAGATTTTTGCAGAAATTAATACCCATCCTGCATGGCAGATTTGGCCGATTGGCTTTTGCTGTTCGTCCATATGACGAACCATTTCAATTACTTCAGGGTAGCGGCGCAGTTTATCCGGCGCCCAGCCTCCAGGTACTAAAATAGCGTCATATTCAGCTGGATCAACATCTTTAAACGCGTAGTCCGATACGGCTGGAACACCGTATTTCCCCATGTACGTTTCGTTTGCTTTTTCTCCAACTAAATGTACTTCTGCTCCTTCTTCTCGAAGACGCATCACTGGATACCATAGTTCTAGATCTTCAAAGTCTGCACTAACAAGCGCAATAACTCTTTTATTTTCTAAGCGCATCGTAACACCTCCGCCATCAGTATAGCATGTTGGAGAATAAGATTGAAAATAAGGGACTAACTTGTACATAATTAAAGGATTTTTCAAGTGCCCTTCAGAAAATTTTCGTATGCCAAATGGTCTAATTTTATATTTTCACTTGACTGGGGACAAACATCACACTACAATGTGTAGTGTGATGTTGATAATGTTGTAAAATTATCCAAATCGGAAAAACTTTCTGATTTAATTGCTACATTTATTTTTTCGGGCTTTTACACTACATAACGTAGTGTTTTTCAAATACATTTAAAGGAGGAAGTAAAGTGAATAAAAACGTCGAAATTGGTTCACTTATTATTCGTTTAGTATTAGGTTTTACATTTTTAGTACACGGCTTTCAAAAATGGCAAGGCGGGATTGAAAATACAGTAGGGTTCTTCGATAGCTTAGGAATTCCTGGTTTCATGGCATATATTGTTGCAACCATTGAACTTGTAGGTGGGATTCTTATTATTCTTGGCCTAGCAACAAGAGTCGTAGCTGCTTTATTTGTGGCAGTTATGCTTGGCGCCATTTTTACAGCCAAGCTTAAAAGCGGATTTGTTGGCGGGTTTGAGTTTGATATTGCCTTGATTGCCATGTCTGCTCACTTATTTCTTGCAGGAAGCCAGTTCCTTGCTCTTGATGCAGTGGTATTCAAAAAGAAAGAAACTGCCTTTTCTCTTCAAGAAGAAAGCAGTAAATAAAAAAAAGAAAGCTTATACTCTCCCAATATAAGCTTTCAGATTAGTCCCCGCCGTTTGAGGCGGGCTTTTTTTATATTTGCAGCAGCAAATTCGCAAATAAAGAAGAACGCTCGGACAACGTATCAATTTGAATATGTTCATATTCCGCATGTATTCCTTTTCCGCATGCTCCCAATCCATCCAACGTGGGAACACCAATGGCCGCTGTAAAATTGCCATCACTTCCGCCGCCCACAGCTGCTTCTTCCAATTTCATACCCAGTTTGGCCGCGATTGATTGAGCACATTCAAATAGCTCTTCCGTTTGTTTAGACTTGACCATCGGAGGACGATTCATGCCTCCCGTTACTTCGAGCTTAATCCCTTTTAGAATGGGGGTTAAATTCAAAATAATATCCGTCATGCGTTTTGCTTCTTCTTCTGTAGAAACACGTAAATCCACGTGCGCTTCTGCATATTCCGGCACTACATTTGTACCGCTTCCTCCCGTAAATGTCCCAACGTTCACCGTTGTACCTTTTTCATAATCTGTTAACCCCTGCAAGAAAATCACTTGGCGCGCCAGCTCTTCAATCGCATTGATTCCTTCTTTGTGGTGATTACCCGCGTGTGCTGCTCGTCCCCATGCTTTTACGGTGAAAATTCCCGCTCCTTTGCGCGACGTTTTTAACGCACCTGAACCCGCCACCGCCGGTTCCGCTACTAGCACTGCTTCACTTCTTTGCGCTTCTTCTTCAATGTATTTTTTAGAAGAAATTGACCCAATCTCTTCATCCGAATTGCAGAAAAACACAATTTTTTTATCCAGCGGTAAGCCAAGCTCTTGAATCGCTTTAATCGCCCATATAGATTGTACAATGCCGCCTTTCATGTCTAAAATTCCCGGACCGTACAGCTTGTTTCCCTCTGTTCTTAGACTCAGCCTTCCCTTTTCCCACACCGTGTCAAAGTGACCGATGATTAAAAGCTGCTTTTCTCCTTCTCCAATCGTAAATTTCAAGTGGTTTCCTACTTCTTTTTCTTCTATGATTTCGTACCCTACCCCTAAACGCTTTTGAAACAGCTGCGTTAAATACTTTCCACACTGATCTACTAACTCTTTACTGTAGGACGGTGATTCTTTTTTCACAAATCCCACTAAATCTTCGAGCATCTCTTGTTCGTGTTCTTTTAAATAACTAAACACGCTTTGTTCTACCATTACCTGACTCAAATCAATTCCTCCTCTAGAAAACCCCTGCTGCTTGCATTAAATGCTTTTATTTATCGTACGTATAACTATGTTCTACGTTTCACATAACGACCTTAAATTATCCTTAATTATAATGGTTTTCAGACAATTTTCCATCCTTTAAATACAGATAATACTTTAACTTATTCATAACCGACCGAAAATAGCCATAAACTTCAACAAATTCATACAAAAAAGCTTCAATCTTCAACAGATTAAAGCTTTCGTTTGACTAATTGACATTTATTTTAATATTTTTCCCTTTTGACTTCACACTCACAAAAACAAACATAGACACTAAGAAAATAAACAGAATAACGCCAACCATTTCAAAGTTTACTTCGGCCCATGGGTTAAAGAAAGTGAATGCTAAATAGAACGACACACCATACGCGAGGACAACAATAACCCAGCCCATCAAGCGGGAAGCAGATTGCCCAAACTTACTCGATTCATTCACCATTTTATGTACAATCATTGAATCGATTGTATCTGTGAGCATCATACCAAACATAAATATTAGTCCTAATAAAAGCGGCGTATACTTGCCTGCATTCCCTACAGCTAGAGACCACACGGCCGTTTGGCTGACCGTTTCGGCTGCTAAAGCGAACAATGCACCTACAAGAATAATTAAAAAAGGATTCGTTGTTCCTTTTGCGATTTTCGGAATAAACTTCCCTTTTAATCCGCTCAGCTGAAACTCTTCTTCTTTATTTTTAGTTCGAAGCAAATGATATGTGTTTAATGTCCCAATCAGAAAGAGAGAGATAATGGATACCCAAGATGCAAAATGATCGAAATATGATGGAAACGTAAAATTCTTCATCACCACGCCCAGCACCCCGGCCGTGACGGCCACCATTCCTCCATGACCTAGTGAAAACAGCGTTCCGACCCACGGGGCAAAGCGGCTGCCCATTCTCCAATTATATCGGGTCTGGCCGTCAATAAAAGCTAAGTGATCTGCATCCAATCCGTGCCTGATTCCTAATAAAAAGACAAGTAAAAAAACTGATAAACCTTCCATTTCCTACACTCCTTTTTTTAAAATAAAACGTAAAAAAGCCTCAATTCTATAGAAATTGAGGATGTGTCGGCATATGAAAATAAACAGCAATTGCTCACTGCGTACCTTGATACACCGCCTCTTTCCTAGAAGAGTCAAGTGTACAGAATAGGTAGGTCTCCTGGCTTGAGATCATCATTTTCTACCGCCTTCCCCGTTTTGAGTGACGATAAGATAGAAAACTCCCTGCTTACAGTGGCTGGACCGCTCGAGATTTGCACTCGATTCCCTGTTACCTCTTACGCTATGTAAGAGCACCTAAACTGTGCGAATGATTCATTTTCTTTCTCATTATACTAGTACTCCTTACAAATGAATAGAGAAAATTCAAATAAAAAGCCCTGCTAAGCTTTACATGCTTAGCAGGGCTTTTTAAAGCAATTAAACTACTTCTACCGTTACGTCTACGTTGCCGCTGATTGCTTTTGAATACGGGCAGTATGAATGGGCTAGGTCTACATATTTTTTAGCTGTTTCTAAATCTAAGCCTTCGATATGAGCTTCAAGCGCTACTCCAATTTTCACTCCTTGATCAGCTTTATCAGGAAGCAGCTGAACAGTAGCTTTTACTTCACTGCTTTTGATTTCTACGTTATGTTTTTTCAACATAAATTCTAACGCGCTGTTGAAACAAGCGCTGTATCCAGCTGCAAATAGCTGCTCTGGGTTTGTTGCTGTTGTTGCTTCTCCACCAAGTGCTGGAGGTGTTGCAACGTCTAAGTTAAAGATGTTATCTAAAGAGTGAACTTCTCCTGTTCTTCCACCTGTGTTAACGACTGTTGTTTCATATAAAGCTTTCATGTATGAACCTCTCCTCTTTTTCATTAATTTTATTAAAAATTTTTTATCGTTTCTGTAATTTAATTGTACAAAATTAAATTTTAAAAAACAAGTATTAAATACATTAAAAATTTCCCAATAAAAAAAAGCCGCGTATTTGCGACTTTTTCTTAATAATATTGAGACTGTTCGTCATAAGCTGATTTTCGAAAAATAGACAAGTTGGTAATAGCCCTCATCAGTTTCGTATTAAAAATAACATAATGAATAAACAGCGCCAGCACGCAGCCTAAAACGGCTCCTGTTAACACATCAAATGGATAATGAACGCCAACCCATACGCGTGAAAAGGCAATGAGTACGCCCATGACAACCCACATGCGCCCTGAACGTTTGAAATGCAGCCAAATGGTAAAAGTGATAACTAATGCAGATGTAGCATGATCGCTTGGAAATGAAGAATTTGCGGCGTGATCAATAAGCTGATTCACGTGGTGAGAGATAAACGGACGATCTCGATAAGCAAATAAACTAATCACTTTATTGATAATGATTCCTGTGGCACAAGCACATAAAGCTTGAAATGCTACAACACGGCTGCCGTTTTTATTAATAAGTAAAAACAAGCCGAGTAAAACGATAAGTACATACTGGGCATAATCTGCAAAGAATACCATCAGCGAATCTAGAGGCTTGACGTGTGAGGCATACTGATTCACCGCGTGAAAAATGGTATAATCTACTGAATTGATAGCTGATAACATAATCGAAATCCTTTCTTATTTTTAAATGTCATTAGCTATCTTATCAGTTTCTTGAGAAAATGAACATGTTTTTGTCAGAAGCTTCCTAACTGGTATTTATAAATAATGTATTCAGGCTGAGTAGTAAATCAACAGACTGTCGCTCATTAACTCACCTGTGAGTGATCCACAATATTTTTTTGCAAAAAGATTTCTTCTAAAGAAGGTTCTTCGACGTGAACTTGATAAATGTCGATGCCGCATTGAATCAATTCGCGAATAATAAGAGGAATATTTCTTTCTTTTTGAAGCATCACTTTTGTGTACATGTGATGGTATTCAACTTCGGGACTCAACGTACGGAAAAACTGTTGAATGTATTCTTTGTGACTGTTTGGATAAGGATCATGTTTGATCATCACCGTCTTTTTCGTTTGATATTGAAAGCGCAGCTCTTCCATTGTACCTTCTATTAAAATGACCCCATTTTTCATAATCGCTACACGTGTACAAATCTTCTCAACTTCATTTAAATTATGAGACGTCATAAAAATTGTCTTGCCTTGATTTTGGAGTTCTCTTATTAGTTCATGAATGTGAAGGGCAGATTCAATATCTACTCCAAAAGTTGGTTCATCTAAAAAGATAAGATCCGGGTCTGTTACAATTGCTTGAGCAATTCCTAACTTCTTTTTCATTCCAAATGAAAACTTTCCAACTTTCTGATGGTCATGTCCTTCTAATCCTACTTTCTTCAGTACATTACTACAGTGTTCTTTCGAAAAACGATGGTCGTTTATCTTTAAAAAATAGCGCAAATGATCGAGCGCTGTCATCTCATCATAAAAGTTAGCATAGTCAGGAAGAACGCCTATTTTCTTCTGAAGCTCTAAATCAATATCACTCTGTCCCAGCAGCGTAAATTCTCCTGCTGAAGGAAATGAAACGCCGGTAAGCATATTAATAAAGGTAGACTTCCCTGCTCCGTTTCTTCCTAAAAACCCGTAAATTTCTCCTTGTGGCACCTGTAAATTAATACCGTTAACAACTGTTTTAGATCCATACTTTTTAGTTAATTTACTTGTTTCAATAGCATACATATTATACTTCTCTCCTTTTAAAACTCCAAAGTGCCGTATATAAACAACATGCTGCAAAAATAAGAAGAACTGGTAGATACCCTTTCTCCAACTTTAAATAGTAGTAGGGTGTCACATACTTAAACCATGCAATGTACGCTTTTGATGAAAATATGCTCCACACGCTCAGTACCGGTAGAACAAACGATAAAATAATTGATAAAAACATAGTATGAGTTGGATTTGGCATCAAAGCTGAAAGCATTAATACAAATGAGATCATACACATAGTGAATAGTAGACACTCTAAAAATGTAAAAAAAGAAAAATGATGCGAAATAAACGCAATCAGTAGAAATGAAATACAAATACAAACAAGCCAGAAACAACAAATACCTAAGAATTTCCCTAATATAATACGATCTCTTGATGTTTTGGTAACTAAAAATCTAGCTGTTCTTGCTTTAATTTCTTGATTAATAACATTATGAGAAAGACTTGAAATAAATAAAGGTCCGAACCCTAGAAGCATCAGCAAAATTCCACCGTTAGCTCCATCTTGAATTTGTGCACTTGTCAATTGACCTCCAAATTGGCTAACTACATAAGCTATTCCATAGGAAGCACCGCATACGATTAAAATAACGATAATTGATTTAATACTTTTAAATAAGCTTTGAAACTCTTTTATACTAATGGCCCACATTTTTAAAATCTCCTTTTTACATAAGTTTGATCGCTATCATCCAACAAAAGGATGATTTACTTCTGTCGGTAAAGCTTTTTTCTCTTTTGGCTTTCCACTCCAAGAAAAATTTGTCCATATGCGCAGCAGCTTTTCCACCGGTCCAGTTTTAAATTTTTGCACGTACATATAACTGCCGATAAGCTGAATTCCGTAAATACCGATACAGACAAAAATTCCTGAAATCATGCCAAGCTTTCCGAAATAGCCTAAGCCATAGCCATAAAAAATCGTCGTGCATATAACCGTTTGCATTAAATAATTGCTAAGTGATATTCTTCCTACGCTTTCAAAAGCCTTCATCAAAAATGACTTTTCACATTTCGCATATAGCCAAGCAAAGCCTGCAATATAACCAAGAGATAGAAGACTTCCCCCTAACATATGTGTAGAACCAGCCCAATTAGCATCCGGCCACACGTACATAGTTCCTTTTAACAGCAAGCCAAGCGGAATCAGAGCGGCCGCCCAACGGCCATACTGTTTTTGATTAGCTGAAACATCGTAAAACCACTTTTTCTTTCCTGCATACATACCAAATAAAAACAAAGCGCCCATTATAAATGGCGTAAACAAAAAGGCAAAAGCAAATTTATATCCTGCTATATTCATCGGATCAACATTGTTGCGATGGTCTTTAATCTGTTCATAAGTTCCGCTTCCATACACGTGAATCGTATCTTTTACATATGTCGTAAGCGTTTGTTTATCGCTAAGAAGATACATATTATCGTTTAATGAACCGTATCCGGCTGCTCCTGTAAGAATCAGCAAAATCGATGCCCACACCAATAGTGTTTTGACTTTACGGTTTAAAAAGAAAAGTAGTAAAAATACTCCCATCATTCCGTAAAACGTAAGAATATCTCCTTCCCATAAAAACACTCCATGCAGTAGGCCAAACCCTAGAAGCAGAAGAAAACGGCGAAAGAAATGCCTTTTCACGCCTAGCTGCCTTCTTTCTAAGCTTTCTTTCATCTTCACCATTGAATAGCCAAATAAAAAGGTGAAAATCGGCATAAAACTTTCTTCTACCGCGACTTTTAAAAAGACATAGGCTGCTAAATCACTTGGTGATAGCGAGAAGAGATGAATCATATCCTTTCCGTAAATGCCATATTGAAAAATCAGCATATTTGCTAGTAAAATACCAAACAAGCTGAATCCTCTCATACTATCAATTACTTTAACCCGCCTAAAATCATTACTCATCCTTTTAACTCCTTTACTATGTGTCTATGCATTTAGTATATGAAATGAAGTTTTCAAGAAAATAACCAGGAGATTATCTTTTCCTTAACATTTTCCAATTTTGTTAATCTTTTCGTAATGTTCTTATGCTAAAATCGAATACGTATGAAATAAAACAGAGGTGATTTACGTTGGAAGATGCGTCTATATTGCTAGTTGATGATGAAATTGCCATCGTCAAAATGCTGGAGACAGTATTAAAAAAAGAAGGATTCAACAAAATTTATAAAGCTCACACCGCTCAAGAAGCGCTGGATGTTTTACATAATCAAACAATTGATATTATTTTGTTGGACGTAACGCTTCCCGATCAAAGCGGATTTGATATCTGTCCTAAAATTCGTGAGCTCTCAAACGCGTATATTTTATTCATAACAGCCAAAGTATCCGACCTGGATGTACTAACGGGTTTCGCCATGGGAGGGGACGACTACGTAACTAAGCCGTTTAATCCTTTAGAAATTGCAGCACGAATTAAAGCACGACTGCGCAGAAAGCAAGCGCTGACTGAAGGAACTTCTATAAGAACGGAACCACAATCGTCAAATCGCTATGAGTTTGATCGTTTTACTGTAGATGAATCGGCGGGAGAACTCATTGTGGACGGTCAAACGATTTCTTGCCCCGCACAAGTGTTTTTATTGCTTCTTCACTTTTGTAAAAATATGAATATTGTTCTTTCTAAATCACAGCTGCTTGAAGCCGTCTGGGGATATAACCAGTTCGTAGACGACAATACGGTAACCGTACACATTCGAAGAATTAGAGAAAGAATCGAAGATAACCCTAGCAGTCCAAAGCATTTAGTTACGGTACGAGGGCTTGGATATAAATTAGTGAACGGAAAAGCGCTATGAAATCAATTAAAAGAAGATTGACCTTTCATTTTTCGTTTCAGTTTATCGCAGTTATTGCATGTGTTTGCTCCATTCTTTTTTGCGCTTTAATATTTCTAGGCTATTACCTTACAAAGCAAGATATAAAAAGAGACTTACCTTCTGGATCACTTAGCGTATTAAGCGGGGCTACAACAGTTGAAGGTGGAAAAGCAACCGTTTCAGGTGATTTAGCAAAACAGCTTAAACAAGAAGGACTATGGTACCAAGTGCTGAACAAACAAGGAAAAGTAATTGGAGAAATTAACTCCCCAAAAGACTTACCTAAGCACTACGTTCTTTCGGAGTTATTGGAAATGGATAAAACCAAGAAATTTAAAGGCTATAGTGTAGTAACAGAACTTGATACCTTTTTGACTACACCTACTTATTATATTTTGGGCTATAAAAGTGATTTAAAAGACCAGCTATATGCTTTGTATGTTAAATATAATAAACAAAGTGTGCCTCCTAAAAGCGATATCCCTCTTATCAAAAAGGCGTTAAAAGAAAAAGATGCTTCGCTTCAAATTTTAAATGAGAAAGGTGATATCTTAGCTTCCATTAGAATGTCTAAAGACAAAACACGTTACGATCCTTTAGAAATTATTTCCCGAAAAATTGAACAAGATAAATATGATTCAACGGCTACTGTATTCCATGACTCGAAGAAGAAAGTTTCATGGGTTTTTTACACTCCTAATAATTACCACAGTATAACCGATGAATCTATTATTCGAAAAGCTTGGATGATCTCCATCATCGTGGCTGTTTCCGTTCTTATAGCCACCATCGCTTTCTCCATCTGGAACGCCTTTCGCTACGGTGGCCCCTTACTTCTGTTCACCAGCTGGCTCGGGCGCATGGGAAGCGGAAACTATTCAGAAGTGCTAACAGAAAAAGAGCGAAAGCGCGTCTTTCGGAAGAATGGAAAAGTACGCTTTCAATATCGCCTGTATTCAGAAGTAATCACAGCTTTTTATGAGATGGCGGAGCAGCTTAGCTTAGCTGAAAAAGAACGAAAGCAGCTCGAATCCACTCGCGAAGAATGGATGACGGGAATATCACATGATTTGCGGACACCTCTTTCGACGATTCAAGGGTATGGCCATATGCTTGAAAGCGGCCATTACAATTGGAACGAAGAAGAGTTAAAAGAAATTGGCCAAACGCTGCGTGATAAAAGTGAGTACATGGTGGAGCTTGTAGAGGATTTTTCATTGGCCTTTAAGCTTAAAAATAACGTGGTTGTTTTAGAAACCAAAAAAGTGGACGTTCATCAACTACTTCAGCATATTGTTTTAAAATTCGTTAACGATAGAACCATTGAAAATGTTCACTTCTCTTATGTGCCCGCTCATCTTCAACCTTTTATTCAAGCTGACCCGCGCTGGTTTGAACGAATGCTTGATAATTTAATTTTTAATGCTATTAAACATAACCCTAAGAACACTACCATTACAATTTCGACCGCGATAAAAAGTGACCGCGTCTTGATTACGATTCAAGATGATGGAATTGGAATGGATGAAGAAACGCAGAAAAATTTATTTGACCGCTATTACCGCGGCACAAATACAACCGAAAAAACAGAGGGTGCTGGACTTGGCATGAGCATTGCAAAAGCTATTTGTGAACTTCATAAAGGCCATATCAAAGTAAGATCTACTCTTCACGAAGGCACTGCCATTATCTTGCACCTTCCTCTTTCAGCAGATCAGCAGCCGGACTAACCTCCGGTTGTTTTTATACACCTCCAATCTCTCCGTGCTATAATGTACGCAACTATACATAGACACAAGGGGGAATTTTTGTTGAGTAAAGGCAGAATTTTAATAGTAGAAGATGAACGCAAAATTGCTCGTTTAATTGAGCTCGAGCTTGAACATGAAGGGTACGAAACGGGCATGGCTTATACGGGGACAGAAGGATTGGCAGAGTTTCAAGAACACGATTGGGATTTGCTGCTTTTAGATGTGATGCTTCCTGAACTGAGCGGACTCGAAGTACTTCGTCGCATTCGAGCAAATGATGATCAAACGCCCGTTATCTTATTAACAGCTCGAGACGCCCTTCCTGATAAGGTAAGCGGACTAGATTTAGGAGCAAACGACTACATTACAAAGCCTTTTCAAATTGAAGAGCTTTTTGCACGCATTCGCGTATGGCTTCGCCATCCCGCATCAACATCGACTGCTGAACAAGAAACAGCCACTCTTCAACTAGGGAATTTAGTCGTTAACGAAAAAACGCGAGAAGTTACGCGTGAAAATGAAGCTATTGAGCTGACTCCTAAAGAATATGATTTACTTATCTATATGCTTCAAAACAAAAATCAAGTGCTGAGCTTTGAACAGCTTCTTACAAACGTTTGGGGATTTGATTATTACGGAGACACAAATATTGTATACGTATACATTCGTTATTTACGTAAAAAGATTGATGCTTCATTTTCAACTCCGTACATTCAAACAGTGCGCGGCGTTGGCTACATGCTGAAGGAGTAGCTTATGAAACTACAAACAAAGATTATTCTTACATCAACTGCGCTGCTTTTTATTCTGCTAGTAATTGCAAACAGTTCGATTTACTTCATTTTCAAGAAGACCATGGAAGACAACGCCATTGAACGTTTGCAAGTAGAAACAAGCAATGTAACAAATGGGCTAAAGCAAACGAATGCGACGGTTAAACAAGCCAATTTGCTTCGTGCCTATTTGCCTCCTAACGGAATGATTCGTATTTTACCTAAATCCGGCAGTCCTTTAGTTGTATCCGTTACGGATCAAACGAAAGAGCTTCAGGACTTACCTTATTCCTATTATTCAAACGAACAAACAACCATCAAAGAAGATGACGGCCACCTATACGCAATTTCACACACCCCCGTCATTTGGACGAACGGTGAAGTTGTTTCTTTGGAAGTCACGGAACAACTGACAGATGTGGAACAATCTTTGCAGACATTAAAATTTATCTTGCTCATTGCCTCTCTTGTTATATTAATTCCAACTATATTTGCTGGACGGCTTTTAAGTAAAATTATTTTGCGGCCTATCAAGTCTCTTATTCAAACCATGGAAGAAATTCAAGTGTCTCGCACATTTAAAAAAATTGACCTCTCTTCTTCTTCTAAAGATGAGTTAGATCAAATGGCCAACACCTTCAATAATATGATGGATTTATTAGAGGAAAACTATAAAAAGCAAGAGCAGTTCGTATCCGATGCTTCTCATGAATTAAAAACGCCCCTGACCGTCGTAGAAAGCTATGCCAATATGCTAAAACGATGGGGAATGAAGCGGCCTGATATTTTAGAAGAAGCCATCGAAGCCATTCACTCTGAGTCTTTACGCATGAAACAGCTTACGTCTCAAATGCTGGTGCTTGCGAAAGATGAGTCGCAGCGAGAGCTTCACATGGAACACGTAGATGCGGCGGCCGTCTGCAGACAAACAATCAAACATCTAGAACAAGCCTTTGAACGAACCATTTATTTAAATATAAAAACGAATCATCCCGTCGTAACAGCGGATGAAAAACGCTTAAAGCAGCTGCTGTACATCCTCTTAGATAATGCCATTAAATATAGTGAAAAAGCGGTAGAGGTAACCATAACAAGAAGCGAAAGCTTTATGATTACGGTCACAGATCAAGGAATTGGTATTCCAAAAGAAGACTTATCAAACGTGTATGAACGCTTTTTTCGCGTAGATAAAGCAAGAAATCGAGAAACCGGTGGTTCGGGACTTGGATTATCCATTGCTCGAAAGATTGTAGAAGCTCATAGCGGGCGTATTGAGATTAACAGCCAAGAAGGAAAAGGGACATCAGTAACAGTTTGCTTTCCTCTTTGATTTCTCGCCTTTTCTTAGAGATTTTTAAGAATTGCCTGCTATACTACTTTTTAAAATACTGGAGGTGAATGTATGAAGAAAACGGTGCTTTTTATACTTATTTTTCTTGCTGTTGGTTCAGCTTGCTTTTACGGAATAGCAAAAGCAGTGAATCGGCCTGATACAATTTTATCGGAATCGGACGTCAGCAGTATGATTCAGCAAAAATATGGCGGCACTATTGAAAATGCAAGCTTTTCTCAAAAAGATGATGAACCGATTTATCGAATCACTTTGCTTAAAAATGATATTCCATACCACATCACAGTAAATGGGGAAAATGGAGAAGTCCAGTCATTAATCAAACAAAAAGTAGAGAAACAAACGTCTACTCAAACTAAAAATAATATAGAAGAAGAGCAAAAAAAGAGCGAGCAGCCACCAGTTTCTCCTACATCCGACGAGCCTCTCATTTCAATGGAACAAGCAAGAGATATTGCTTTACAAAAAGTAAAAGGAACGTTTTCCTCAGTTGAAATAGAAGAGGAAGAAGGCCAAACCTTCTACGAAGTCGAAATTGATCAGTCTAAAACAAGAGAAGCTAAAGTGATGATCAATGCTTACTCTGGACATGTAGATTCCATCACCTATGAAAATGACGATGATTAAAAGTACAGCGAAAAGCTGTGCTTTTTTTATCCATTTTTATTTATTTCTAAGAAAATTTTAAACTTCTTCTTCTTTTCCTTTAAAGTTCATTGGCTAAGATAATCTTAACAACAAATCGAGGAGGCCATAACATATGAAAGTTATTACAACCGTTTTAGCCAGTGCAGTACTAGTCGGTGGATTAGGTGCAAGCGCATATGCAATGACAGACCAGTCCAAAAGCAATGATAAGAAGCAAACCACAACGATTGAAGAAGCAAAGGCAAAAGACATTGCCCTTCAAAAAACAGACGGCGGCGACATTACAAATATCCAATTAGCCATAGATGATGGCGTTAAACAATATGAAGTAGACATCACAAAAGGTAATAAAGAATACGATCTAGACATTGACAGCAGCAGTGGTAAAATCATTGAATTTGATGAAGAGCAAAAAGACGATGAAGATGAGAAAGAAGAGAAACTTCAAAACGTTTCCCCTGCTATTTCATTAGATCAAGCGATAAAAACAGCTTTAAAGAGTGCTAAAGGAACGGTCAATGAAACGGATCTAGACCAAGAAAACAACCGTTTAGTATATGAAATTGAAATTGACACAGCCGATAAACGTGAAGCAACTGTTTCAGTAGATGCCAAAAACGGCGGCGTGATCAGTGTAGAAATAGATGATTAATAGAAAAAGCACACTCCAAAAGGAGCGTGCTTCTTTTTTTATACCGCTAATTTAATAACCGTTAATACAATACCAATCAAGAATCCACATAGGGCTCCGTTCACTCGAATCCACTGCAAATCTTTTCCGACATTGTTTTCCATCATATCCACAAGCGTTTCATCATCTAATTTATCTAAGTTTTCTTGAACAAGCTGTCCAATTTTTGAATGATTCTCTTCTACAAAGCTCATGATTTGCTTTTGAATAGCCGTATCAATTGCTTCTTGACGCTGTGCATCCTCTTCAAGAGCATTCAGCCAGCTCTCTACGTAAGGAACGGCGTAGCTTTTCATAAATTCAGGGCTTTCAATGAATGCTGTCACTTTCACTTTCATTTTATCGACGATTTCTGTTAATTTATTCGTTACATTTAATTCATGAATCGTTTTTTGTTTCCATGCTTCTAATTTTTCAAGAAGTTCTTCATTCTGCTCCAAGCCTTGCAGCTCTTTTCTAATTCCATTTACCAAAGCAAGGCGGTATTCATCATCTTCTTTACGAAGACGCCCCGTAATAGAAAGCAATAAATTTTGCAAAATAGACCCTAGCTTCTCTTCATTAATCATGCTTTGAAATGATTTGAGAGCAAATTGTAAAATACCATCAAGCTCAATATTATCAAGCGCATTTTTAGCAATACTTCCGAGCTGATACTGCGTTTCTTCTTTTTTAATCCAGCTCTCCCCTTTATTTAAAAGAACATCAAGGGCTTTTTCATCATACTGATTTTTTACCACTTCTCCAACAATCGAATGCACAATAGGCTTTAACTCTATTGCTGAAAGCGATGACTTGAGCTCTTTTTCAATAATAGGAACGACTTTCTCTGTATCCACACGATTAATCGCATCAACAAGCAGTGCTGTTCCTTTTTGTTGAATTGTTTCCGAATGAACACCTTTTCGAACAATCGGAAGCAAACGCTTTGTAAATGCAATTCTTTTTACTTTTTCTTGAATACTTTCTTTTGACAGCCAGTCGTTTTCAAGCGTTGAGACTAGCCCTCTTGTAATACGCTGTCTGTTTTTAGGAAGCAGCGCAGTGTGTGGAATAGGAATGCCTAAAGGGTGACGAAAAAGAGCCGTAACGGCAAACCAATCCGCTAATCCGCCGACTAATCCAGCTTCGAACCCACCTTGAAGCAACCGAGCCCAAATTGAATCACCAAAAGGCATTGTGGCAACGAAGCCCACTCCCATAATCGCTAAAGAAATCATGGCCAAGTACTTTGATTTCTTCTTTGGGTTTGTTGTAAATACATTATTTGATTCCATTGTAGTCCTCATCCTTTATTTATTTAACTAAACATTTCATCTAGAAATATGTAACGTGATACAGAAATTTCCGCAAAAAAAGAAAGACAAGCTTTTACCCTCGTCTTTCTAGTATATTGCCTTTTTGCTATACTTCAAACTTTTTTTCTTTTCGACTTTTATTAATAAATGAAAAAATGAGGAGTACGACCAAGATAACCGCACATACGCTGGATCCAATCACATTGTTTTTATTAAACATAAATGATACAAAAATAACAAGCAGTGCTGCTGTTGCAAAAAGCGTTGTATAAGGAAACCACTTTAATGCGAAAAACGGCTTTTCTTTATACCCTTTACGCAGCTTTAATTGAGCTAAACAAATGCTTACCCAAATAAGAATAATCGTGAAGCCCGGAATAGTCATTAAATAACTAATTACATTATCCGGTGTTTTATAAGCTAAAAACACACCCATTAAAATACAAACAGCCGTAATCATTAAACCATTAATCGGAATACCGTTTTTCGAAACTTTCAAAAAGCGCTTTGATGCTTCTCCGCTTTGAGCCATAGCATAGAGCGTACGCGAAGTTGCATACATCCCTGAATTCGCTGCTGATAAAACGGCCGTCAATAAAACGAAGTTCATAATATGAGCCGCACCCGGCAGTCCGGTGATACTAAACACTTGCACAAATGGACTGTCTTGTCCTGATACAGAATTCCAGGGCATAAGGCCGCAAATAATTAAAATAGGCAAAATATAAAAGCCAATCACTCGCCATACTGTGCCTTTGATCACTTTCGGTAACACGTTTTTCACATCTTTTGTTTCCGTTACGGCTACACCAATTAATTCAGCTCCGCCGTAAGAGAACATCACAATTAAAAAGGCACTCAGCACACCGCTCATGCCGTGAGGGAAAAAGCCTCCATGAGCCGTATAATTTGCCCAGGGGTTTTGCACATCACTTGGAATCACACCGAATAAAATAAAAGCTCCCAAAATGATAAAAGCAGTAAGAGCAATTACTTTAATACCGGCAAACCAAAACTCAATTTCTCCGTAATACTTCACTTGAAATAAATTCATCCCTACAATCAGCACTGCACAGAGAAAGCTTAAGAGCCAAAGAGGTACAGAAGGGAACCAAAACTTCAAAAAGCTTCCTCCCGCAAGCAGTTCAACAACTGTCACGACAATCCAGTTCACCCAGTACAGCCACCCTACAATAAAAGAGGTTTGTGTACCGAATGCCTTATGAACTAAATTTTGTACGTTCATATTTGGATAGACAATTGCCATCTCCGCCAATGCTGTCATTACAATAAATAAGATAAGACCGCCAAATAAATACGCCAGTACAACACTTGGTCCTGCAATACCTAGCGTATCAGCACTACCTTTAAAAATGCCTGTCCCAATCATACCGGCAAGCGCAATGAGCTGCACATGACGAGGCAACAGACCTTTTTTTAAATTTTGATCTTGTTTTTCCATGATGCCCGTCCCTTCTGTTCATTTTACGTGTTAGTTTAACCAAATCACTTCTTGCGCAAAAACCCCTACCGGATATTCAGTAGGGGGTGAACCAACACTGTTTTTCTTCTCTATGATGAATGAAAATGATCTGATTTTACCACTGTTACTTTAGTCATTTTATGCGTTGAATTAATACATTGTCAATGTTATTTATTTTCCAAAAATAAAGTCAAAAGAGTATCTACACCCTTTTGACTTCTAGTCTTCTTGCAATGATGGATAAAGCATAGTTTACAATAAAATACATCATCGAGATGATCAAAAACATTGGGAGCACGTAACTTTGTTTCTGTCCGTATATGATTTGAGCGTTATGCAGCAAATCAGGAAGTGCGATCACTACTGCAAGCGACGTATCTTTTAATAAGGAAATAAATTGACTAACTAAAGGAGGTACCATTCTCCGCAAAGCTTGGGGCAGCACAACGAAACGAAGCGTTTGATAATAGTTTAAACCTGATGAACGCGCCGCTTCGATTTGTCCTCTTTCAATTGATTTTAATCCGCTTCGGATAATCTCTGAAATCATAGCAGATTCAAATACAGTGAGGGCCACAATTGCTGCTGACGTAATTTCCATATCAATTCCGATTTCAGGTAAAGCAAAGTATGTAAAAAAGATGATTAAAAGCAGCGGCAAATTCCGGATAATTTCTACGATAAAAGCGAGTACATGAGACAGAACTGGAATACGGGCATACCTTAAAATACCTACCATACTTCCAATAAGAAAACTTAATACAATCGAAATGAATGCTACTTTTAAAGTGACCCAAAATCCTTCCATTAAGAAGGAAAGGTGATCAGGAGAATAAGCACCCATAAAATCCATCACTTTCACTCCTTTCAGCTTGTTTTACCAAGACGTTTCTCAAGATAACCAACTCCTAAGCTCAACGGAATGGTTAGAACTAAATAGAACAGAGCCACAAAAATATACACATCAAACACTACGTATGTTTGAGAGGAAACAAGATCCGCCTGATACATTAAATCAAAACCAGCAACAATCCCTAACACGGATGAGTTTTTGACTAAATTAATGAATTGATTCCCAAGAGGAGGAATGACGATTTTAATGGCTTGAGGCAATACAATGAACCGCATCGCCTGACCGTACGTAAGGCCGGATGAACGTGCCGCTTCAAGCTGCCCTTTTGGAACTGCCATAATTCCCGCTCGTATGGCTTCGGCTATAAAAGCTGCCGTATAAATAGTTAATCCCAGCACTCCGGCCGCTGTACCGCTGATTCCCGCCACAATAAAAATAAAAAAGACGATAACCACAAGGGGAATATTGCGAATGAACTCTACATAGACCGTACCAATTACATTTACTATTTTGAGAGGAGCTATTCGCATTACCGCAATGATCGTACCAAGTACAAAACTGGCCACTAAAGCACTCAGACTGGCGATAATGGTGTACTTAAAACCTTCTAAATAAAGATCCATATTGTTCGTCAGAATTGAAAAATCCAACAATTTTCTTCCTCCTTTCAACTAAACAAGCAGGATGAGCATAATGCTGCTCATCCTGAGAAAAGAAAACTGTACGCTTATTGTTTGATCCACTTATCGTGAATTTCATCATATTTTCCAGAGTCTTTCATCTTTTTAAGCGCATCGTTTAATGCATCTACAAGCTCTTTGTTTCCTTTTTTCACAGCAATGCCATAAGGCTCTTCTGTGAACGGCTTTCCTACTAACTCATAAGAAGGATCTTCATCAGCCATTCCATAAAGAATCGCATCATCAGTTGTTAAAGCATCTCCTTGCTTAGATTTTAAAGCTGTAAATGCTTCTGCATAGTTTTCAAACTCTAATACCGTTGTCTCTGTTGCTTTTTCGCGAATATTAATAGCTGAAGTTGATCCTTTAACAGCCAACACTTTAGTACCTTTCTTCAAATCATCAACGCTTTTAATTTTACTGCCTTTTTTCACAAGAAGAGACTGTCCGGCTTGGAAATATACATCCGTAAAATCTACTTCTTTTTTACGTTCGTCTGTAATAGTCATTGTCGCAACAACAGCGTCAATATCTCCTTTTTGAAGAAGAGGAACCCTTGTTTTGGACGTAACTTCTTTAAATTCCACCTTGTTTTCATCGCCTAAAATCTCTTTAGCCAGCTGCTTAGAAATATCAACATCAAAACCTTCTACTTCACCCGTCTTTGGATTCTTTAAGCCAAACAAACGCGTATCATTTTTAACTCCGATGACGATTTTCCCTCGGTCTTTGATTTCAGTGAGCGCATCTTTTTTAGCTGATGATCCACTCGTTTCTTCACTTTTCCCTCCACAAGCTGCTAACATCATAGCCGCTGCTAATGAAAGCACAGCTGCCTTTAAAAACGTTTTTGATTTTTTCATATTACTCCCCCTATTAAACAATTAATGATTTAAAATACGGCTAAGAAATAAACGTGCCCTTTCTTCTTGCGGGTTTTCGTAAAACTCAGCCGGAGTTGCCTCTTCCAAGATTTTTCCTTGATCCATAAATACAATGCGATCCGCTACTTCTTTTGCAAACCCCATTTCATGAGTTACAACTACCATGGTCATTCCTTCTTTAGCCAATGTTTTCATGACATCCAGCACTTCTCCAATCATTTCTGGATCAAGAGCAGAGGTAGGTTCATCAAAAAGCATAATCTCTGGCTTCATCGCAAGTCCCCTCGCAATAGCTACACGCTGCTGCTGGCCGCCTGAAAGCTGGGACGGGTAGGCGTTAGCTTTTTCACCGATTCCTACTTTATCTAAATAGTATAGAGCTGTTTTCTTAGCTTCTTCTGACGACTGTCCCAATACTTTCATAGGTGCTAACGTGATATTTTCTAAAACCGTTTTATGCGGATATAAATAAAAATGCTGAAACACCATACCTATATTGCGGCGCAGTTTATTAATATTTGTTTTTTTATCCGCGACCAATATATTATTTACCGTTAACTGTCCGTTAGATATTGTTTCTAAATAATTTATGCATCGCAGCATCGTGCTTTTACCTGAACCCGAAGGTCCAATTACGACGACAACTTCACCTTTTTCAATTGTTAAATTGATATCTTTTAATACGTGAAAATCACCGTAATATTTATTCACTCCGTCAAAAACAATCATTTTCCCCCTCCTAATCTGCGAACAACAATAAATATTTAAATTTTTAAAATATTTAAAATATGTTAAAAATTATATTCTTACCCTTAAAGCAAAGTCAACAGTTGACAAATTATCTCTTTTTTGTAATCAAAATGAACTATCTTCAAATAAAATATGTTAGAAAAATAAAAGACTTTGTTGGCATTTGCCGATATGTAAGCATACGTTCGCTAGGCTGAAGGTACTTGTATAAGCTTAATCAGTAGATTATATTAGTTAACGCATATCTTTATACGAATTGTCTTTCATTTTTATGGGGCAGTTCTCCCTAACCACCCCTCTTTCTAATTATCCATCTATATTTTTATTATATTAATATATATAATTACCTTAACAGTAAATTAATAAAAAAAGAAACTACAAGCTTCTATTCGTGTTAGAGGTTCTGACATAGATATAGTAAAATTGTATTATCCCTCTAAAAAACACACGCTTTATTAGCGTGTGTGGTCTTTTATATTTTCCGGACTCATTTGAAAATGCGGATAGTCTTTAAAACCTTGCCAGTCTCCTCCCCATTCGAACCCTAATTTTTTTGCGATATCTACAACCTCCATCCAATCAGACTGAGTGTTATTATTACCGTCATATTCCATGTCCCAAATAACTTGTCCGTCTTTTAACTGAATAGCAAAATCAATAGCTAATCCGTAATTGTGATAAGACTGGCCGCCCTTTGAATAGGTAACAATGTTGCCTTCTTCCGTCCTGCCTTTTGCATAAAGCTTATCTTGTTCTTCTTTTGAACGGAAACCTTCCGTAATGACAATCGAGATTCCTTGTTCACTTGCTTGTTGAACAAGTTTATTTTTCTTTTCTTCTACGACAGGATGCAACTCAGTTGCTCCTGAAAAATCTTCTAGCCTTGGACCAGGCTTTAACTCATCGCGAAACAAAAATACCAAGCTTACCGCTATCGCAACTATCAAAGCTATTCCCAATTTTTTAAGAACGTTCATCTATATAAAGTCTCCATTCTTTTTTGCTGCTGTTTAGATAAAATCATATCGAATTTCATTTTGTTATCCAATAAAAGAGCTGTATTGTTCAACAAACGTCTATATTTTTTCGTTTTTTATCTATTTTCACCATTTTTTCACTATTGGTGGTTACATTAACAATTGTGGACAGCTCTGTACCACACCCCTATAACTTTTAAGGAGTGACAACAGCATGAAAAAGAAACTATTCGGTTATATCATGGCAAGCGGTTTAACACTAGGAGTTATGGCCGTTGCAAATTCCACGGCATTTGCAGCAAGCAAAGATGAAACAAGCTCTTCAACAGTTGTAGAGCGAACAAATGGCAGTACAACAAATACGGATGATGCAACACAACAAAAAGTTGATGATATTATGAAAAAAGCACAGGAAAAATTACAGAAGCTCGGCGTAAGCTTGCCTCAGCACAAAGAAGGCCCCTTCAGCAATCTAGATGCAGCTACTAAAGAAAAAGCCAAAGCTATCATGAATCAGTTGCGCGACGGCACGCTGACTAAGGAACAAGCGGAAGCCAAATTAAAGGAACTGGGCGTGAACTTGCCTGAACATAAAGGCGGTCCTTTTAACAATTTAGATGCGGCTACGAAGAAAAAAGCTGAAGCTATCATGGATCAACTGCGCGATGGCACCCTAACTAAGGAACAAGCGGAAGCCAAATTAAAAGAACTGGGCGTGAATTTTCCTGCTAAAAAGAAAGAGTTTCTAAGCGGGGTAGATGCTGAAACAAAAGCGAAAGCTGAAACCATTTTGGAAAATGCAAAAAAAGAAATTCAAAAGCTTGGCGTTACAATGCCCTTTGAAAATCACGAGCACAAAGCTCAATAACTAAAAAAGCTACTTGGCTGCTGAGAACCAAGTAGCTTTTTTATGATGCAGTTTTCCTTCTCACTAACGTCATGTACACACCTAATGCTAATAAATCACAGACCATAATCACAATGCCCATCGGCAGAGCATTTTGCCCTCCTCCAAGACCAACAAGAGGAGCTACGGCTGCTCCGAGCAAGAACGGAAGCAACCCTAGAAGCGCTGAAGCACTTCCCGCGTTCGAAGCTTGATTTTCCATAGCGAGTGAGAAAACGGTTGTGTTCACAATTCCTACGCTCGATACTACAAAGAAAAGCAAGATGCAGACCAAAATAACAGACATGTGAGTAGCAATCACGGCCACTAAAAGCACGCTTCCAACAGCTGCTTGAAGCAATCCATACATAAGAAGAGTAGCTTCTTTTATTTTACCCGCTAAACGTCCTGTCACTTGAGTAGCTATGATTAATCCAAAACCGTTAATCGCAAAAATAAAGCTAAACATCTGCGGAGACAGGCCATAAATGTCTTGAAGGACAAATGTAGAACCTGAAATATAAGCAAACATGGCACTCATAATAAAACCTTGCGCCAGCGCATATCCCACAAAGACACCATCTTTTAGCAATACGCCAAACGTACGCAGTACTTCTGTTAATCCACCTTCTTTACGGCGTTCGAGCGGAAGCGTTTCTTTTAAACCAAATAAAACGGCAAAAAACATTAGTGCACCAATCACCGCTAGCACACCAAATACTCCTCGCCACGACATAATCGTCAGCAGCTGTCCACCAGCAACCGGAGCCAAAATAGGAGCTAACCCATTTACGAGCATAAGCATAGAGAAAAACTTTGTTAAATCCGAACCCGAAAACAAGTCCCGCACGCTCGCTCTTGAAATAACCATTCCTGCTGCTCCTGCCATTCCTTGAATAAATCGCAAAACGATAAAAATCCAAATAGAAGGTGCAAACACGCATAAAACAGATGCAGCTGCATAGGTGATTAATGCTGCTACAAGCGGCTTTTTTCTTCCGCGAATATCACTGAATGGCCCCATGACCACTTGCCCAAATGCTAAGCCCAATAAGCAAGCTGTCAGACTGACCTGCGCTAAAGAAGCGGAAGTATGCAATTCTTTAGCAAGCGTCGGCAGCGCTGGCAAATACATATCGATTGATAATGGTCCAAATGCGCTCAGTGAACCCAAAATTAAAATAAATAAAATGCGATTTCCTCGGCTTAAAGACATCCCTTGGGAAATACTTTGCTGATTCATCTATTGTTGTCTCTCCCTTCAGCAGTTTTACAATAGTCTCATCTTAAACCCTCCAGCTACTGGATAGTCAAGACGTAATTCGAATTTGAATTTCCGTCAGCCGCTCTTCTTCATGATGAGAAATAAAGGAATCTACAATCCGCCGAATTAAGAAAGGACCTTCGGCTTTGTATCCTTCGGCTTTAATAAAGTTCAGTAACGCATCGTAATAGACTCCTGTGGTATCTCTCTTTTCTCTCATATAAATAGATGCGTAATCGCCTTCAGGTATTAACGTAACGAGCTCATGCTGAAAAGAAACATCACTTTCGACCAATAAAAAAATGCCATCGTAATCTGTAAATTGTTGTTTTTTCGTGTTTTCTACCGATAGCATAAATCCTACTTTCCCAATCATAATCGGGGTAATATGGCTGATTTTCTTTTTTAAATCACGCAGAACACTTTCAGTCCCGTCTAACGTGCCTACCTCCGCTTTTACTTGAACAACCTCACGAGAGGAAAGGTGTTTGATGAACGGGGCACCTATTTGGTTAATATGTCTCGTCTGTTCTAATTCCTTCATTCGAGTTGTTAACTGCGCATTCACTCTTTGAAGGTGACGAATTTTTTCTTTTGTTACCTGCTGATATTCCGCTAAAGTTTCAATAAATTCATCCAAGCTGCTGTGCTCCATCTTTCTTTTAATTTCTTTTAACGGAACTCCCATCAGCTTTAAATAGACAATGATATCTAATTTCTTAAATTGTTCTAACGTATAGTAACGATATCCCGTTTGTGGATCAACTTCGTAAGGTTCAAATAGACCAATTTCATCATAATAGCGAAGTGTTTTAACCGGAATATCATGCAGTCTGGCCATTTGCCCAATCGTAAATTTGTTTTGCATATGAGTTCACCTTCTTTATGTAAAGCTGCTTGCACTTAAAGCAAGCAACAGCGTAATTCTCATCGTTCATTTAGTTCTTGTACAAGCTCTTCCACAATAAGATGTGCAGGCAGTTCTTTTGCCAGCGTAAATCCAGTTCCTGCCCACAAAGAAGCGTACTCTGGATTCTTCATTTGTGTAGCTTTTGAGCGAATAGGCTTTGTCATGTAATGAATATGAGGGTAGGCGGAGGGTGCCGATTTATCATAGGAAATAAAAAAGACATTCACAAATCCTCTAGCGCGTTTCCCTGTAAAAGCTCGGGTGACACCTGTTTCATTAAAACGCTTTTGAAGAATGCTTTCTTTATGAAGAGCACTCGCTCCGCTTTCGGGACAACAAATAAAAGCCGTACCTAACTGAGCAGCAGAAGCTCCTTCTTGTAACACACATTTGATGTCAGACCCCGTCATTAACCCTCCCGCAGCAATCAATGGCTTTTTGGTGATTGAGCGAACTTCTTTCAGCAACTTCATAAGCGGGTAATCCACCGAACCCTCTAAAAAAGTAGATCGATGGCCGCCGGCTTCAATGCCTTGCAAACATAGCGCATCCGCTCCTGCTTTCAAAGCCACTTCGGCTTCTTGAGGTGTTGTAATCGTAACAAAAACTCGGCTTCCAATTCCTTTTAAACTTGCTACAATCTCTCGATCCGGGCACCCAAATGTAAAGCTCACAGCAGGTACTCGATGTTTTTGAATGATGTCGAGCTTGGCACTCCATTCATCATCATCATTCTTTGGTATACCAACTTGACACTCCAAATATTCAGCTGCTTTTGACAGTTCTTTTTGATAACAATCAAGTGCATCAACTGCTACTTTTTCATTTGTCGGAACAAACAGATTCACTCCAAAAGGTTTTTTCGTAAGTGAGTGCATCTCTATAATTTCCTGCTCCAATTCACGCACACTTTTATATCCCGCAGCTAAAAACCCTAGTCCTCCGCTATTAGATACTGCTGCAGCTAGTTTAGGCGTCGAAACTCCTCCTGCCATGGGAGCTTGTACAATTGGATACTCACATATATTTTCCACACTTATCACCTCAGCCTTTCATGCGTTCTCTCTTCATTCTACTATAATCCCAGAAAAAAAAGCCCTGCAAAAGGGCTTTTCTTCCATATATAGATAGATTATAAATGATGCTAAGGAACGCACACTACCTGACTATTCTCTCAAAGATTCACCTATACGGATGACACTAACCCCGTAAGGGGAGTGACAGCCGCTTAGGTTTAGAAAGCCAGACCTAATTGTTCTTTGATCAGGTCTGGCTTTCTACATCGATTACTTATAGTGGAGGAACTTTACGCACACAGCTTCTGGAACCGTAACGTTAGATTGAAGAAGCGTTAGCTTTCCACTTTCTTGGTCTCTTTCAAACAGTACCAAGTTTCCTGTTTCTTGATTAGACGCTACAATAAATTGTTCCGTTGGATCCAAAACAAAATCGCGCGGCCAGTCGCCTTCAGTGCCTGTCCATTCTACGAATGTTAACTGTCCAGA
Source organism: Priestia sp. SRI_019 (assembly GCF_057586255.1). Lineage (NCBI taxonomy): Bacteria > Bacillati > Bacillota > Bacilli > Caryophanales > Bacillaceae > Priestia > Priestia sp. SRI_019. Next base: position 139,440 of record NZ_JBYCZN010000005.1, read on the forward strand.
ATCCTGATCTACTTTGAATGTTGCAATCGAGTTATGTCCGCGGTTCCCTGCATAGACAAAGCGGCCATCTGAAGAAATGTGGATCGCACTCCCTTGATTATTTTCTGTAAAATCAGCCGGGATCGCTAAAGTAGCTTGTTGTTGAGTAAAGCTTCCTTTGCTTTCGTCATAAGTTAAAAATAAAACTTCAGAGCTGAATTCTGTCATTGCATAGGCATAGCGGCCATTTGGATGGAACGTTAAATGTCTAGGACCCGAACCAACAGATGTAGAAAGACTGTTGAGTTCCTTCAATTTATTCTCTTCCACTTCATATGTCACGATTTCATCGATACCTAAGTCCACAACAGCCACGTGCTTTTCTCCAGGAGTAAAATCGGCATAGTGTACGTGTGGTTTTCCTTTTTGTCCTTTTTTGAGGTCTGAATGAGGATGTTCCACTACAGATGCTACATATTCAATTTCCCCTGTTTCTTCATTAACAGAATACGTCTCAACGCTCCCTTTATGAAAGTTAGCAGATAAAACAAGCGTATTATCTTCATTCACTGAAACATAGCAAGGAGGCGCGCCGTCTAGCAGCTGTTTGTTTACAAACTTTAGTTGCCCCGTGTTTGGATCAATCTTAAAAGCAGCTACTCCGCCTTTTTCTCCTTCTTTAATAACTGTATAAAGATGTTCGTTGTCTTTGCTTGCATTTAAGTATGTAGGATTTTCAATTTTAGCCACGGCTTTTACTTCTACAATCTTTTTAGCCTTTGTATCTAACGTAAATGTATAGACACCTTCACTGCCTGCTTTTGTATATGTACCTGCAAATCCAATAAATTTTCCATGTTCACTCATTTTCCTATACCCCTCCTAAAGAATTGTTTTGTTTCATTTATTTTACTATATCATACCGCATTTGTTATAGAGAATGCTCCAATTCAACGTTCATTTATCAGTTTTCCCTACATGCCTATCGTCAAACCCTTCCTTTTTAAGCCTGCATCTTGCATTTCCCTACCATTGGGCGTTATGATTAAGGATGATTTTATATCGCCCCATAGCAGACGGCTTCTGTATTTCTTGGATTTTCAAATAAAGAAAAATGAACTGATGAATAGTCGACTTTCATGGCTATAACCGCTGCCCAACTTTTTTCGTAAAGTTACATCAAAAAAGGAGTGAACAACAATGATCACATTAAAAAGTGAACGCGAAATTAATTTAATGCACGAAGCAGGTAAATTATTAGCTTCTTGTCATAAAGAAATCGCTAAAATGATCAAACCAGGCATAACAACAATGCAAATTGATAAATTTGTTGAAGAGTACTTAGCAAAGCACGGAGCAACGCCGGAACAAAAAGGATACAAAGGATATCAATATGCAACGTGCGCTTCTTTAAATGATGAAATTTGCCACGGTTTTCCAACAACTAAACCGTTAAAAGACGGTGATATCGTAACCATTGATATGGTTGTAAATTTAAACGGAGGCTTAGCAGATTCCGCATGGACTCATACCGTTGGAGACATTTCAGACGAAGCGCAGCGTCTAGTAGATGTTACATACGAAGCGCTTTTAAGAGGAATCGAGCAAGCACAGCCAGGAAATCGCACAGGTGACATTGGCCACGCTATTCAAAGCTATGTAGAAGGCGAAAAATTCTCTGTGGTACGCGACTTCACAGGACACGGAATTGGAAATACCATGCACGAAGCGCCTACCATTCTTCACTACGGAAAAGCTGGCAAAGGTACACGTTTAAAAGAAGGTATGGTGATTACAATTGAGCCAATGGTAAACGCTGGTACATGGCATTCTAAAATGGATAAAAACGGTTGGACGGCTCGTACAACAGACGGTAAATTATCCGCTCAATTTGAACATACGCTTGCGATTACGAAAAACGGTCCTCTTATTTTAACAGCACATTAAAAAAACAGCCCTTTTGAGGCTGTTTTCTTAATGTAGAGGAAATTTAATAACAAAAACTGTGCCGCGGGAAGAAGTAGATAATAATTTAATCTGTCCTCCGTGGCTTTCTAGAATACGCTGAGCAATGGGCAGACCAAGACCTGTTCCGCTATCTTTTGAAGTGGAAAACGGCTGGTACAGAGAATGCTGCATATGCAAAGGAATGCCTTTTCCAGTATCTTCAATGTATAGACAGTAGCTATCTTCATGAACCTGCGAGTAGATTGTAATGACTCCTTCTCCATCCATGGCTTCCATACTGTTTCGAATTAAATTATGAAGAACTTGTTTGATTTGTTTTTCATCTACCTTTAATATATACGGCTGCAGTTTCACATCGAAGATAAGCTTATCTTTTTCTGTGAATTTGCTTGAGTGAGTAATCAAAGGCAATAGCTCATTAATAATCTCCTGCATGCTGACTTTTTTCATCACCGGAGTCCCTGGTTTTGATAACAACAGCATTTCTTCAATGATGTAATTAATCCTCTCTAGCTCTTTCATAAGCAGAGGCAGGTAAAAACGCTTTTTCTCCTCATCAGAAAGAGACTGATTCATAAGAGATATAAATCCATGAATCACGGCAAGAGGATTACGAATCTCATGAGCAGCTCCGGCTGCCACTTCTCCCACCAGAGCAAGTTTCTCAGACTGATGCATTCGCTTTTCTAATTCTTCGGTATCCGATATATCAATGAAATAAAAAATCCTTCCAATGCTCTCGTTCTTCTCGTTAAACAGCTGCGTTTGAGAGGCTAAAAAGCAATAGCACGTCTTTTTTGTTCCAAATAATACTTTTTTATTTTCGTGAATTTCTCCGGAATTCAACATTCTCCAAAATTCAGTATTATATTCAGGACATTCCTCCATGTACCCGCAAATATCCTTTTCATCGAGATCTAAAAACTGCTTTGCTGAGGTATTGGCAAATATACTATTTGTCTCATCTTCCATTGTAATAATTCCAACAGGCAGTGAATTTAAGATCTGCTGGCGATACGCTTTATCTTTAATGATTTTCCAAAATGAATCTTCTAAACTAACCGACATTTGATTGATAGAAGCCGAAAGCTGCTTCAGCTCAATTTGCTTTGTGTCTTGAAGAACAAGACCGTATTCTCCGTCTGCAATGTCATTCACTTTTTCAATCATTTGTTCAATTGGTTTCGTAAGACTCGCACTCATGCGATATGAAGCATAGAGAGAAGCCAAAATAGCACTTACTGTTAAAATTAATAATAAAATTAATGAATCCTTAATAATGACAGACAGTGTATCTGATAGTGTATCGAGTGAATCAACCGTCTCCTCTTTTGAACTATTAATATCTTTTTTTATCTGATGCAAATCCGGCAAATAATTTCCCTTAAGATACTCTTTTGCTCCCTCTATATCTCCATACTTCAGCAGTCCTTGCACGTTATTAGAGATCTTAAAATCCAGCAGCTCAATTTTTTCTTTCAGTGGAATCAACGATTTTGGCACAGGCTGCTTATATCTTTCATTATTTTCGATAACTCGTGTATCATATGATTGATATTCTTCTATCAAAGAGACAGTGGGGTTCTTTAGATTATTTTTCACAATGTATTCTTTTATGTTCAGCTGCTCTTCCCAATAAGAAAGCCACACCATTTCAGGAACATCTTCATCTTTAATTTCGTTGCTTACATGATTCATTTTATCAACGGCATGCACTAAAACTAAAGAGAACCCGCTTAACATGAATGTAATCAAAAGAAGAATCGTTAATATTTGGCTACGGAATGACATGTTGCGAAATAATTGATTCATAATCATCTCTTTCTTTTTCATAGTTACTTCGGCTGTGTAGACATTCTAACTTTCGAATATAAAATTTGTTTTTCCCGTTTACTGTACATCGGTCCAAAAGGCGCTAGTTTATAAACACCGTCTCTGGCGTCAAGTTTGACTTCTCCAATTGGAAGACCCTTTTTACTGAAATAGTCTTTCATAATCACGTTGTAAGCTTGAGGAACATCATTGATCACACTTGTTAAAATAACAGACCTACCCATGTACGCCTGATCATCTAAATATCCTATTACGTACATTCCTTGTACTTTCGCTTCTTGAATAACTTCTTGATTATACGAATTTCCTTTAGCATAGACGATATCGACGCCTTCATCTTTTAACTCACGGAGCAGCTTTACTGCTTTTGCTCCATCGTCTCGGCTGTTTACAACTCGATAATAAAAAGCAATCGATGGATTATACGCTTTGATTCCTTGTTCAAACCCTAGATTCTTTTCTTTGGCAAATGTATCAATTAATCCAATTTTTTTCGTTCGTGTCTTCATGACAGCTGCCGTACCTGCCAGATACTCTATTTTGGTTTGATCAAATGTATATACCGTTTGGTTTTTATAAGTTGAAGTACCGTGAATGGTGACGAAATGAACATGAGGATACTTAGGAGCGAGTTCTGTAAAAACGGTAGAAAATTCTCTTCCATGTCCAATTACGACTTTTGTTCCATTTTGAATAACTTTTTCAGCAGCTTCCTTCATTTTTTGGTTCGTATTTACTTCGCTAATAACTTGACCCGAAACAGGGTACTGCTGCTCGATGTTGATTTTTCCTTTATAAGCTAGACTGCCCCAGCTTTGATCTGTCAGTACATCAGAGGTGAGAATTGCAACGCTTGTGTTTTCTACTTTTTTTGTCGTTTGCTGACTTATAATCCCTTGTGTTTTCGAAATAATAATAATTAAAAACGAAGCGACAACAATCAGGGCAAGCAATAAAATCAGCCTTAACTGTCTTGATCGTTGCATAGGCCTTCTCCTTTTTGTTTAGCATACTTTCATTATATAAAAAAAGCATCTAAAAAGACTACATCTTTAACGAAATTCCAACTTTTTTCGACATTTCTTTCATATCTTACCTTTTTTAACACTTTCATTCCAAAAGAAAAAAGCAGAAAACATCTGTTTTCTGCTTCTGCCTTCAATCTTCATCTTTTACATCCATATCTTCAGGGATAGGCTCATTTAAGTATTCTTCAATTTGTTTTTTGTACTTTTCCATTTGCTCTAAATGGGTGTTAAACTGCTCTTTATTTAATAAGTAGTTTTCACCATCAAATATAGCCCGTACTTTTCCTTCTTGAATCAATTTCTGTACATATTCTTCAGGAAAAGATAGATACTCTGCTGCTTCTTTTATCGTTAAATACATCCTGCTCCACCTTTTATACGTTATAGTGTACTTCTTCTGTAGCTTTAACCATTAACTCATACTGACGCAAGCGAAGCTGGAATAATGTTAACGGATCATAGTAAGCTTCAGGATTGGCTTTCATATGACTTAAAACGTCTTGATTTTCATTAATATGCGCCTGTGTTTCTTCAATCGTTTCTTTTAAAACCTCTTTTGGCTTTTCAAAGAATAGTTCAATATCAACTTCTAAATTTTTCTCAAATAAATTAAATTGCATAAAAAACTTTGCCAGCATAGATTCTGTGATATCTTGATAGTCTTGACTTTCAATGTACTTTTTATATTGATTATAAAGCAGCGTTTGATTTTGAAGAATGGAAGAAAACAGCTTTCCTGCTCCTTTTAACAAGAGCTGCGTTGGATTAACGCGAAGTAAAATATTTTCTTCATCCAGCTGAACCCGATTAGCCATACGATTAACGTCGCGGCGCCAGTCATCCAGCACTTTAAAATCGCAGGCTAACGTTAATTTTTGCTCATTGTACATCTTATTTAATGACTCTGCTACTTCTTCAATATCTACTTGACTCGCAATCAGCTCTTCATTTGATGTAGCAATCCAGTCCTTTAAAGAAATACGGAACTTAGGTAGTACATCTTGCTGCAAGTGCTCTTCCACGCGCATATTCATTTGTTTATTCAGCTCAATATGAACCGTGCTAAAATCACTGTCTTCCTTCACTAATTCTGAAGACTTTTTGAGTAAACGAGGAATTTTATTTTTTAACTTTTTGCTAATATCCTCTTTGATGCCGTGATAAGCCGAAACAATACTACTCGCTTTTTCTTGTTCTAAGTCATCCACTCGATGCAAGAAGCCATTTAATCGCACAAGCATATCTTCGTTCCATTTAATGCTTTCAATCAAATGATTTTCTGTTTGATTTCTCTTCTCCACTAAGTTCTTTAACATGCTTTGAATGAAGAACAGCAGTCTGCGCGCACGCTCTTCTACTCCAACGTTGTTTGGATCGTAATAGAAATTAGCTTTAATAAACTGGGCCAAGTCTCCGTGGTGCTGACTCGATACGTAGTGAGGCGTATAGGCTAATACATGCGCCTGCGGGAAATCAGCTCCAATGCTTGCTTCAAATTCTTTTGTGATTCGCTCAATCGTTTCTTGATTATAAAGACTGTCCATATTGTTGATGACAAAATGAACTGGCGTATTTGGCGCATGCTCTTTAATCTCAAGCAATAATTCTCTTTCTTCATCAAGCAGCGATTCTTTTGCATCAAGCACAAACAGTAAACCATCTGCTAAAGGCGCATATTTAAATGCATCCTGCTCACGCGCCTCTTGTTCTGTAAAGCTTGGCGTAACAATGCATGAACAATTATGCTTATCAAGGAACGCAAAAGGTTTTTTCACTTCTACAAGCGCCTTGTGAGGAGATTGCTCCGCTCCGTCAATCGTTTCCATCGGAGTGATTTCTTGATCAGCGATTTGCTGGATAGATTCTTCCTCATCATGAATGAACACAAAGGTTGTTTCGTGATTTTGCGGTACCCTTTCTTCTGTAATCGATCCCACAAATGAAGACGTTGCAGCATTTGTTCCTGTAATTAATAAGTGTGTCGTATGAGCATCTAATAAAAAGTCTACCCACCATTTAAAAGTATGCCCCACTTCTAAACCATTTTCATTAGCCCATTTAATAATGCCATGGCAAAGCTTGTAGTGATATTCAAGACCATCAATGTCGTTACGCGCCTCAAAAATTAATCTGCCTGCATTTTCGATTGTAATGGTATCAATAGTTGACGGAAACTTTTCATTCCATGAAAGCACGGCCGCAGACGGAAATAACGCACGTGACTTATTAGTAATTTTAAGCCAGTTTGTTAATACGTTCGGAATGACTTCATGCAATTCCTTTACAGAATGATCACTTTCCATTAAGTCAGTGTACGTCTCTTGATAAAGAGTTGAAATCTCTTGCCAATAATCGTAGAGACCCACTTCAATATTCAAGAAAATATCATTGATGGTTTTAATCCAAGCAAGATAAGGAGGCTGACTCTTATATTGTTTCCATAAAGCTGAGACAAGCTGTTTGAAATATACTTGGTCCACTTTGTAAAATGAAATCATCACTTGATAAAAATAGTTAGGGATAAAATTTGCTGTATATCCTTTATCTACGTAAGTCTTTAATACCGCAAACCAATTTAACGATTCCGTTCGAATACACTCATCTACCGCAAGCTCTACTGCGCTGTTAAAGTCTTCTTGCTCTTCATAAAATCTGCGTGCAATCGCCGTGACGTTTGGATAATCCGGCTGAGAAGCAACCAGCTCGTTAATGACTTCATAAGCTCGTTCAATATTGTTATGGTCCGTATACAGCGAAAACAGCTTTAGCGCTATTTCAGCTTTTAATACTTTTGAATCCGTTTCGATGGATAGGTAAAGCTCTTCAGCAAGCGTAGACAACCCCAATTCATAATGTGCGTCGGCTGTATTTTTCTTCGCCCACAGCTTAAACTCGCCATTTACATTCTCCCACTTAAAAATCGCGGACTCAAAATCTTGATTATGGAAGTACACTTCTCCCTGAGCTAAGCGAATGAGCGATAAGTCGTACCACTCTTTTTGCTGCTCTTCGTAATAAGCTTGTCCAAGGACTTTTACAGGCGGCTGATTTTCATTTTCTTGCATAAACGTTTCGTAATATTTCTTTTTCGTTAACTGATATTCTACCGTCATATAGTCTCTCCTTTTTGATGTCAATATTTTATGTACTCTATCAAATTCCCTTTTTTATACTTTTCATACACGATATTTTCTTACTCATATTTTACGCAAAAAAAGCCTCAAGAACTACTCTTAAGGCTTTTTTTATAACTTTTATACTATAAAAATGGCTATTCATCATAAATCGGCGCTGAAATAACAAATATATTAATAGGCATCCCGTCGAAACAGCCCCATTACTTCTACCGTTTCCGTAATATTTACGAAAGCCTCAGGATCCACGGATTGAATTAACTGCTTGAGGTTTGCAAGCTCATAGCGTGAGATTACCGTCATTAATATTTTACGGTCTTCTCTTGAATAAGCTCCTTCACCGTTCATTAACGTCACGCCGCGCACCAAATTCGTAAGAAGCTGCTGCTTCATTTCTTCGCCTTTTCTCGTAATAATGGTTAACGTGAGCTTAATATGGCGAGTATGAATCGCATCCACTACTTTTCCTGTGACGAAAATCGAAAGCATCGTATATAAAGCCGCGTCCCAATTCACAAAAAAACCTGAAACAAATACAACCACGGCATTCATCGCTGATAATATAGCGCCAAGTGGAAATTCTTTTTTATGCGTAAGAAGCATCGCAATAATATCAAATCCACCTGTCGAAGCTGAATGACGAAAAACAAATCCTACGCCAATTCCAGTTAAAACTCCTCCAAAAACAGCTGACAGAATAGGATCTGTACTAACAGCTCTCAAGGGAATCACGTATAAAGCAATTGATAAAGCCACAACGGACAGCAGGGTATGTAAAACAAACCGCTTTCCTAACTTCATAAAACCAATAATTAAAAGGGGTAAATTCAACAAAAAATTCATTGTTCCCGTGCTTGCAGGCGTTAAAATCCCTATAATCATAGCAATACCGCTAATGCCGCTGCTTAGCACTTTATGGGGGATTAAAAACCAATTGTATGCAAATCCAATTAACACAGAACCTGCTATAATAGCAATTGCTCTATACATGATGTCCCTTCACCTCTTACCACAAATATAATGTTTTCATTTATTGCTTCTTTATTATAATTCCTAAAATATTGAAAACCTTAAAAAAAGTATATTCAGAAATTTGCTGTGTTGGTGGGATGGACAAAAGGCCAAATAAAACGGACATATAAGCAGTTAATGCTTTTAATATAGAAATTCGGACTTTACTTTTTTCGTACTTATTTAAGCAAAAAAGCTCCTACCTTTACTAAGATAGCAGCTTTAATGAAGAGTTATTTTAATTTTAATACCGCCACATTCTCCACATGCGTCGTATGCGGAAACATATCAACAGGCTGAACTTTAACCGTCTCATATCCGCCTTTTTCTAAAATAGCTAGGTCACGTGCGAGAGTTGCTGGTCCGCATGAAACATAGACAACTTTTTTTGGCTTCATGTCAATGATGGTATTCAATAGAGCTTCATCGCATCCTTTTCGCGGCGGATCTACGACGATGACGTCCGCTTTGATGCCTTGTTTGTACCAGTTTGGAATGACGACTTCTGCTTCGCCTACTTCAAATTCAGCATTGTGAATACCGTTTAGCTCAGCGTTGCGCTTTGCATCTTCAATCGCTTCAGGCACGATTTCAACGCCATATACTTTTTTCGCTTTTTGAGCGAGAAATAACGAGATTGTTCCGATTCCACAGTAGGCGTCAATTACCGTTTCTTCTCCTGTTAAATCTGCATACTCAAGCGCTTTGTCATAAAGCACTTTCGTTTGCTTAGGGTTTACTTGGTAGAATGATTTTGCTGAAATGGCAAATTTAACGTCGCCGATATAATCGTAAATATATTCTTCTCCCCAAAGTACGTTCGTTTGGTTCCCTAAAATGACGTTTGTGCGCTTGCTGTTTACGTTTTGAACAATTGATTTCACGTTCGGCACGGCTTCGATAATGTCTTCTATAATACGCTTTTTGTTTGGCAGCTCAGCTGTACGAGTCACAATGACAACCATGATTTCACCCGTTACAAGTCCGTAGCGCGCCACGATATGACGAAGCGAGCCTTTATGTTTTTGTTCTTGATAAGCAGAAACGCCATGCTTTTCACAGATTGATTTGACAGCTTGAACAACATCATCATTTGCCTGCTGCTGAATCAAACAGGCATCCATGTTAATGATGTCGTGGCTTCGCTGCTGGTAAAACCCAGCGACCAAACCGCCTTCTCGTTCTGCTACGGGAACTTGAGCTTTGTTTCGATAGCGCCAAGGATCTTTCATTCCTAGCGTCGAATGTACCGGAACGTCAGGTAAATGGCCAATTCGCGCCATGACGTCTTTTACTTGCTTTTGCTTAAATTGCAGCTGTCCTTCATAGCTTACATGCTGCAGCTGACAGCCTCCGCACTGCTTGTAGACCGGACAGGGTGCTTCAACACGCTGTTCACTAATTGTATGGTGCTTGATAAGCTTGCCAAACGCATAGCCTTTTTTTACTTTAATGACTTTTACTTGGCCGCTTTCGCCGGGCAGCGCATTTTGAACGAAAATAGGAAATCCGTTCACTTTGGCTACACCCGCTCCGTCATGCGTTAAATCTTCAAACGCAACATCTATATATTCATTTTTTTCTACAGGTGGTTTTAATTTTTCCATTTATCGTTACATCCTTTTAGTCATTTGAAAATGCTGAACTGATTGTACCATAAGAGCCAAAGCCAAACAAAGAAAAGCATGAAAAAAGATCGCAATTAGGCGATCTCATTTTTTTCCATCAATTCAGCTGTTGCTTTTGGAACAAAGATTTCTACATGGCGATATAAGTTTACAAATTCCCCAGGCAATAATCCGCCGTACTCGCCATCTAGATTTAACTGCATTTTATCATTTGTATGAATTTTAACACGGTTCGCTTTTGTATAAATAATATGAGGATCATTGATGTGTTCCCCTCGCAGCGCAAGTGTCGCAATTCGAATAAATTCAGCTAAATTTGCTTTCTTTAAAATAATTAAATCAAACATCCCGTCATCTAAAGAGGAATCTGGCGCCAGCTTTTCAAAACCGCCGACTGAGTTCGTTAAGGAAACAAGGAAGAACATAATCTCGCCGCCAAAGAATTTTCCGTCATACTCAATTTCAACAGATGTTGGTTTAATAGAAGGAAGCATTTCCATGCCTTTTAAATAGTAAGCTAGCTGTCCAAGCATTGTTTTTAACTTGCTTGGCACTTCATATGTTAATTCAGTTAAACGGCCGCCTCCGGCGATATTTACAAAGTAATGCGTTTCTCCATCGTTTGTTACACAGCCCAAGTCAATTGGCTTTGTTACGCCTTCTACAATGACATCAATAGCGCCTTCAATCGTACGCGGCACATTAATGGCACGAGCAAAGTCATTGGTTGTTCCAACAGGAATAATACCTAGCTGCGGACGGTAGTCTTGTCCAGCGATACCGTTTACGACTTCATTGATGGTACCGTCTCCACCAGCTGCAATTACAACGTCAAAGCGACGTTCTACTGCTACTTTAGCAGCTTCTGTTGCATCACCAGCGCAAGTTGTAGCATGACAAGAGGTTTCATAGCCTGCTTGCTCTAGCTTTTGCAAAACTTCCGGTAAGTTTTTCTTAAAAATTTCACGGCCCGATGTCGGGTTATAAATAATTCTCGCTCTTTTCATATTCATCATCCTAATAATGATAATTTGTCACAAATCTTTGCCTACTTTTATCAGTGAAAGAATGCCCCCTCACATTACATCATCAACAAGAGGGGGCATGAACAAACATATTATAAAGAAATTAACCTTGATATACAATATTCACGTTTCCGTTTTTATTCATACCTTCAGCGCGATCGCCCTTACTCATAATAAATGTGAGATGGAAACCCACCTCACATTTAGTTATCAAATTTAGCGTTTATTAATTTCTTCTAAAAGAATTTTATTAACCATCGGTGGGTTCGCTTGGCCTTTTGAAGCTTTCATAATTTGACCAACTAAGAAGCCAATGGCACGATCCTTACCGTTTTTGAAATCTTCAATAGATTGAGGGTTTGCATCTAATGCATCTGTTACGAATTTGCGTAAAGTTGCATCATCAGAAATTTGTACAAGACCTTTTTCTTTTACAATTTTCTTTGCATCTCCGCCATTTTCAATTAATTCTTTGAATACTTTTTTCGCAATTTTAGACGAAATCGTACCTTCTTGAATTAATCGAATCATACCAGCTAGGCCTTCAGGTGTTAAAGCTACATCTGAAAGTTCTTTTTGGTTTGAGTTTAAGTAAGCAGAAACTTCACCCATTAACCAGTTAGAAGATAGCTTCGCGTCTCCGCCTGCAGCAAGTGTTGCTTCAAAGAAATCAGACATTTCTTTTGTTAGCGTTAATACCATTGCATCATAAGCAGGTAAGCCAAGCTCTTCTACATAGCGCTTTTTACGAGCATCTGGAAGTTCAGGAATCGAAGCACGAACACGTTCTTTCCATTCTTCGTCGATGTGTAATTCTAATAAGTCAGGCTCTGGGAAGTAGCGGTAGTCGTCAGACCCTTCTTTTACACGCATCAGAATGGTTTCGCCCGTAGACTCGTCAAAACGGCGTGTTTCCTGCTCGATTAAGCCACCAGACAATAACACTTTTTCTTGACGAATTTCTTCGTGTTCAAGACCGCGGCGCACATAGTTAAATGAGTTTAAGTTCTTTAACTCAGCTTTTGTACCGAACTCTTCTTGTCCAACTGGACGTAAAGAAATATTGGCATCACAGCGAAGTGAACCTTCTTCCATTTTACAATCAGATACGCCTGTATATTGAATAATTGATTTTAATTTTTCTAAATAAGCATATGCTTCTTCAGGAGAACGCATATCTGCTTCTGATACAATCTCAATCAGAGGTGTACCTTGACGGTTAAAGTCTACTAGTGAATAGCCATCGCCTGTATGCGTTAGCTTACCAGCATCTTCTTCTAAATGAAGTCGGTTGATACGAATACGCTTCGTTTCACCTTTAACTTCTACTTCAATCCAACCGTTCTCGCCAATTGGTTTATCAAATTGAGAGATTTGATAAGCTTTTGGGTTATCCGGATAGAAATAGTTTTTACGGTCAAACTTTGTATCTGTTGCGATTTCACAGTTTAGCGCAAGCGCTGCTTTCATTGCAAAATCAACTGCTTCTTTGTTTAACACAGGTAATACGCCAGGATAACCTAAGTCAATTACACTTGTGTTAGCATTTGGAGCCGCACCAAATGCGTTTGGACTTGCTGAGAAAATTTTAGATTTTGTCTTAAGCTCAACGTGTACTTCAAGACCAATAATCGTTTCAAAGTTCATCTTTATCTCACCCCTTACAGTGCTGGTTTCGCTTTATGATGCTCAGTTGCTTGTTCGAATGCATGAGCAACACGATAGATTGTGCTTTCGTCGAAATGCTTACCGATAATTTGTAATCCTAATGGCAATCCATTTGATAAGCCGCAAGGCACAGAAATACCAGGTACTCCAGCAAGGTTTACTGGGATTGTTAAAATATCGTTTGCATACATTGTTAATGGATCGTCTGTTTTCTCACCAATTTTGAATGATGGAGTTGGTGTAGTTGGTCCAATGATAACGTCATAGTTTTCAAATACAGACTCAAAGTCTTGCTTGATTAACGTACGTACTTGCTGTGCTTTTTTGTAGTAAGCATCATAATAACCAGAGCTTAACGCAAATGTTCCAAGCATGATACGGCGTTTTACTTCGTTTCCAAAGCCTTCGCTTCGAGACTGCTTGTACATTTCGATTAAGTTCTCAGCATTATCTGTACGGTATCCGTAGCGAACGCCATCAAAACGAGATAAGTTAGCAGACGCTTCAGAAGAAGATAATAGATAATACGTAGCTAATGCGTATTTAGAGTGTGGAAGCGATACTTCTTCCCAAGTTGCTCCTAGTCCTTCTAACACTTTTAGTGCATCTAAAACAGACTGGCGAGCTTCTTCGCCCACACCTTCACCTAAGTATTCTTTTGGAACAGCAATTTTAAGACCTTTTACGTCACCTGTTAAAGCAGATACATAATCCGGTACATCAACATTAGCAGAAGTAGAATCCATTGGGTCTACGCCTGAAATTGCTTGAAGTAAGTATGCATTATCTTCAACAGAATTTGTGATTGGTCCGATTTGATCTAAAGAAGATGCAAATGCCACTAATCCGTAACGAGATACGCGACCATACGTTGGTTTTAATCCGACAACACCGCAATAAGCAGCTGGCTGACGAATTGAACCACCTGTATCAGAACCTAAAGAAAACGGAACTTCGCCTGCTGCTACAGCTGCAGCTGAACCACCGCTAGATCCACCTGGTACGTAATCTAGGTTCCATGGGTTGCGCGTTAACTGAAGACCTGAGTTTTCAGTTGAAGAACCCATTGCGAATTCATCCATATTTAATTTACCGATTGTTACCGCTTCAGCTGCCTGTAATTTTTGAACAACTGTTGCATCATAAATCGGATCAAAGTTTGCTAGAATTTTACTAGAGCAAGTTGTACGTAAATCTTTTGTGACAATATTATCTTTTACACCGATTGGCATACCAAATAATAGGCCAAATTCATCTTTTGTTTGTAGTGCTTCATCTAGCTCTTTTGCATAAGCACGAGCATTGTCTTCATTAAGCGCTAAGAACGCACCTACTTTATCATCTACTTCATTAATACGTTTGTATGATTCGTCTACTAAATCTTGTACACGTACTTCTTTCTTGTGTAAAAGGCTATGTAGTTCTGAAAGTTTACGATCGAATAAAGACATCGTAAAGCCTCCTTCCTTATTCTAAAATAGTTGGTACTCGAATGTAGCCATCCTTGTGGTCTGGCGCGTTTTTTACTACGTCTTCGATTGGTAAGCCTTTAGCTGGCTTATCTTCACGCATTACGTTTTTCATATCCAATACGTGAGAAGTCGGTTTTACATTTGTAGTATCTAACTCATCTAATTGCTCTGCATATGTAATAATAGCATCTAATTGTTTTGTGAATAGTTCTGCTTCGTCATCCGTCACCGCAAGTCTCGCTAAGTTTGCAACGTGTTTTACTTGATCAACAGAAATTCTTGACATGTTCCTTCACCTCCGAATATTCGTCCCACTACAATATACTGATAATACCAAACTTCACTAGCAACAGGCAACATTTCTGAGACTAGTTCCTAAAATATTAAAAACCCCGCCAGACAAGACAGGGCTTACATTTATCACTTCTATTTTATACCAAATCTATTTCATTCAAACAACATTCCATACTTTTCCTTCGTCATAAAATATTTCTCTCTTGCATAGGTATAAAATAACCTTCTTTTTAGAAAAGATAGATAGAAAGAGAAACATGCTTCAGATGAACACACCGCCATGTTTTAATTTCACTAGTCTTTGGGAAAGTAAAGAAAACGAATAACTACTTTACCGTAAAAGAGGTGCTATAAAAATTGAATAAAATACTTATACAGTCAGTCATCCACCAGCGCCCTGTGTACCAGCAAAGCGGAAGATGGTTTGTATTAGATGAAGAATTCAAGTGGGATTTGCCCACCTTGCAAAAAGATGTTTTTGCTTGTTTAAATAAAGCCTTTCATATTCCTATCATTTTTTGTGATTCGTGCGAAGCCAATAAAATTGTCTCTGCCCTTGGAGAAGAAGAAACAGAATACCTGCAGTTTGCATCAGGCGTTTACTGGCGAGAAGTAGGCATTATATTTATTTTTAAATTTGATGACTATCTTCCACTCATTGAAACGATCTTTCACGAGCTGCGCCACTATATTCAAGATCACATCCCTTATTATCAGAAAGAATTTGAGCTGGATAAAAAGCGCCCGTATGAAGAGCGGACAACCGAACAAGATGCATTTGCATTTGCTGCTTATTATCTTGCTAAATTTACAAGACAAAATTCTCACGCCATTTCTTCATAGGAGGCAATTTCATAGAATTAGAAAAAGACACTGCTTGAGCAGTGTCTTTTTTGCTTACTCTTCGTAAATATGAACGAACGGCTTGTCTTCATCTGCTTTTCTAACAATGAGAGCTTCCGGTCCGCTTACTGAGTTAATAGAGATACTCGTTTCCATATATGAAGGGAAATGATCAAGCATTAAACCAGCAACGTACTGAGTAAATCCTACAATTTCACCTTTTCCGTAAAATTGTACGGGAATATCAATCGTCATTTTTTGGAGCTGTCCATCTTTGTAATACCCTTTCCCTACTACGCTTGTAAAGTTCGGGAAGTAGTCTTCGATTTGCGCTTTGAACTCATCAAATTTCATCGCATCATCTCGGTGATCTTTTGTTGCATCTGATGATGGGAATAAATAATATTGCTCGTCTAAATTATCCCAGCTGCCAACGGCTGTATCATTTGAACCTGCATTTCCGACAGCTATAAAGTTACCTGGTGTTAAAGAGGACTTAGCACTTTGTTTGAATAGCGCTACTCGAACTGGCACATTTTCTAAGCCTTTGATATCGCGCATACGCTTAACAATCTCATCTGCCATTTGCTTTCCTTGGGCTTCAATCTCTTTATTTGTAAGCTTCACTTCACGGGCATAGCCATTTTCTTCCGTATAATAATGAACGGAATTCATCGCCAGGCCAATTGTGACGCCTCCAAGTTTTACCTTGTCATCTCCGTCTTGAATAAGGTAATCTTGCTCAGTAATGTTCGCTAAGTACATTGGACTTGTTTCGTTACGAGTTTTCAAATCGCCTTTTTCTGTATCAATTGGGTTTAACCCAGTGTTTTTAAGCTTCTTTTTCGCCGTATCATCTTTTGCTTTGCTTTGAAGATCTTTAAACTGTTTATCACTCAGCTTACGGCTTAACCATGAGCGAATAGTATCTTTATCAAGGTACTGGCCTTCTTGATACACATATTTTTTCGGAGAATAGCTATCTGTCGATAAGCGCATTAAGCCTGTTTCAAATTCTTGCGCATCCAAGCGGTTGTTTAAGTTTGCTGCGACTAAGCCTCTTGCCACTCCCGCTTTAAATGGAAGAATTGTTCGGTAATAATCATCTGAAATACTATACTTCGGAATGACTGCTTTTTCTTTCTTGTTGTTGGTTTGTTGAACAGTCTCTTTATCGTCCGAAAGGTTCGGTGCACACGCTGAAGTTACAAGCATGACCGCAAGAGAAAGTAACAATATCTTTTTCAACTACACACACCTCTTATTTATTTAATTCCGTAAGTAGCCTTGCCTCATCCCATACTTCAATTTCAAGCTCGTTAGCTTTTGTCAGTTTGGAACCAGCCTCTTCCCCTGCCACAACAAGGTCTGTCTTTTTACTTACGCTTCCTGTTACTTTACCGCCAAGTGCTTCAATTTGTGCTTTTGCCTCATTGCGAGATAGCTGTTCAAGCTTACCTGTTAATACAACGGTTTTACCAGCAAAAACGGAATCTACATTTTCTACACTTACAAGCTTGGGTCCTTTGTATGTAAGGTTTACTCCATACTCTTTTAATTCATGTATAAGTTCTTGAACCTCTTCTTGTGTAAAGTAAGCGACAATAGCATCAGCCATTTTGGCACCAATTTCATTAATTGCCACTAATTCATCATACGTTGCTTTTGTTAACTTGTCTATGGTTTCAAAGTGCTGAGCTAACGTCTTTGCAGCTTTTGCTCCGACATGGCGAATGCCCAAACCAAAAAGCAAACGCTCAAGTGAATTTTCTTTCGAGGCTTCGATGGCTGCAATCAAATTATCCGCAGATTTCTCACCCATGCGCTCAAGCTCGATTAACTGCTGTTTTGTCAGCGTATAAATATCCGCTACGTCTTTAATTAACTGTTCGCGAAATAATTGCGATATAACTTTTTCACCAAGTCCATCAATGTTCATCGCATTGCGGGACACGAAATGAATAAGTCCTTCACGAATTTGAGCAGGACAGCTTGGATTAATGCAGCGAAGCGCAACTTCTCCTTCTAAACGCACCAGTTCACTTTCACATTCCGGGCAGTGAGTAGGCATCGTAAACTCTTGCTCTTCTCCCGTTCGCTTCTCTTCAATCACATTCACTACTTCAGGAATAATATCTCCTGCTTTTTTCACTACGACATAATCTCCGATGCGAATGTCTTTTTCACGAATCAATTCTTCATTGTGAAGAGACGCACGCTGTACCGTCGTACCTGCTACTTGAACAGGCTCCAAAATAGCTGTTGGCGTAATGACACCTGTTCGGCCTACCGTCAGCTCAATATTTACAAGCTTGGTTACAACTTCTTCAGCAGGAAACTTATAAGCAATAGCCCAGCGTGGACTTTTGGCCGTTGTTCCAAGGTCAACCTGCTGATCAAATGAATCTACTTTTACAACAATGCCATCAATATCATAAGATAGTTCTGGACGTTGCGTTTGCCAGCTTTCGATGTAAGCAATCACATCATCAATGGTTTCACACGTCTGTCTTTCTTTATTTGTTTTAAAACCAAGCTCATCGAGTAAATTCAAACTTTCGCTGTGAGAGTCGATTTCTAATTCTCCCGTATCAGTCATGGCATATACAAAGATATCTAAATTACGTTTTGCCGCAATTTTAGGATCTAACTGACGCAGTGAGCCTGCAGCTGCGTTACGCGGGTTAGCAAACGGAACTTCATCCCTTTCCATTTTTGCTTCATTAAGTGCTTCGAATGATTTTCTCGGCATAAATGCTTCTCCGCGAACTTCCATTGATAACGGTTCTTTAATTCGAAGTGGAATAGAGCGAATTGTTTTTAAGTTTTCAGTAATATTTTCACCAGTTGTACCGTCTCCGCGCGTAGCTCCCAGCACTAAGTATCCATCTTCATAGCGAAGAGATACAGCAAGGCCGTCAATTTTAAGTTCGCATACATAAGAAAACTCATCTCCAACGGCTTGGCGCACTCGGCGATCAAAATCCCGAAGGTCTTCTTCATTAAATGCGTTTCCCAAACTTAGCATAGACGTTTGATGCTGAACCTTCTCAAACGCATCGAGCACTTGGCCGCCGATGCGCTGAGTAGGTGAGTCAGCTGTTTTTAACTCTGGAAATGATTCTTCTATCTCAATTAACTCATTCATTAATTTATCGTATTCTGCATCTGGAACAGATGGCTGATCTAACACATAATATTCATAGCCATATTGATTTAATAAGTCGCGTAATTCTTGAACGCGTGATTTTGCTGTCTCAAACTCCATATTCTAGCTCCTTTTCACGATTACACTTTCGTAACCGGGGCAAATTTAGCAAGCAGTCTTTTTACACCTGTAGGACTAGGAAAAGCAATGTCTAATTCTTTTGAATCTCCTTCTCCTTTTACACTTACAACTGTACCAATTCCCCATTTTTTATGCTCGGCCTTGTCTCCAACGCTCCATCCAATTGATTCACTGCCTGTTGACACAAGCTTCGTTTTTGCCACGGCCGCTTGTCGGCGCGCTGCAAAAGGCGAAGCTGAAGCCCCTGAACGACCAGCAGCAGGTTTGCGCATTGCTTCATTTAAAGATTCCACAAGCTCGCTTGGGATTTCTCCAATGAAGCGCGATTTTGGATTAACGTTTGTTTTACCAAATAGTGTACGCATTTGAGCATTTAATAAATACAATTCTTGTTCAGCACGCGTAATCCCTACGTAGGCTAAGCGTCGCTCTTCTTCCATTTCATTATCTTCGAATAATGATCGGCTATGAGGGAATACGCCTTCTTCCATACCCATTAGGAAAACAACCGGGAACTCTAGACCTTTTGCTGAGTGAAGCGTCATCAGAATCACTTGTTCGTTCTCTTCTTCTTCCTCATCGTCAAGCTTATCGATATCAGCAACAAGTGCTAAATCGGTTAAAAATGCTACCAAACTTTTATCTTCACTTGCTTCTTCAAACGTTTTTGTGACAGATAAAAACTCATCAATATTCTCTAAGCGGCTTTGTGCTTCAATTGTTTTTTCCACTTTAAGCGCTTCACGGTATCCTGTTCTTTCTAATACTTGTTCCACAAGCTCTGTAACCGACATGTAGTCTTGCATTTGAGCTAAGTTCGAAATCATCGATTGGAAATCACGAAGGGCTTTTGTTGCTTTGCCTGTTAACCCCATTAATTCTACTTCGTCAAGCGCTTTGAAAATCGAAATGTCATGAACGTTTCCGTAATTGGCCACTTTATCGACTGAAGTAGCTCCCACTCCGCGCTTTGGAACATTCACAATACGAGCTAAGCTAATGTCATCATCTTGGTTGGCAATTAAGCGCAAGTACGCAAGCAAATCTTTAATCTCTTTGCGGTCGTAGAACTTAATGCCGCCGACAATTGTATAATTAATATTGGATTTTAACAGCACTTCCTCCATCACACGAGACTGTGCATTTGTACGATACAAAATGGCAAAATCACTGTATTTACGCTTTCCGCTGTCTACTGCTTCTTTAATTTTACGTGCTACAAACTGTGCCTCATCATGCTCACTCATTGCTTGGTAATGATAAATCTTCTGGCCTTCATCGTTTTCTGTCCATAAGTTTTTCACTTTACGATTCATATTGTTTGCAATGACGCCGTTCGCCGCAGCCAAAATCGTTTTAGTTGAACGATAATTTTGTTCAAGCAAAATGGTTTTGGCTTTCGGGTAATCTTTTTCAAATGACAAGATATTTGTAATATCAGCCCCGCGCCAGCGGTAAAT
This sequence comes from Priestia sp. SRI_019, assembly GCF_057586255.1. NCBI lineage: Bacteria > Bacillati > Bacillota > Bacilli > Caryophanales > Bacillaceae > Priestia > Priestia sp. SRI_019. Next base: position 160,072 of record NZ_JBYCZN010000005.1, read on the forward strand.
AGACTGATCTGAATCCCCTACTACGCATACATTTTCAAATCTTGCGGCTAGCAAGCGAACCAGCATATACTGTGCATGGTTTGTATCTTGATACTCGTCCACATGAATATATTGAAACTTGCGCTGATAGTAAGTTAACACTTCAGGAACTCGTTTAAATAGCTGAATCGTTGTCATAATCAAATCATCAAAATCGAGCGCTTGGTTTTTCTTTAAACGCTTTTCATACTCTTTGTAAACTTTGCTTACGATTTCTTCATATGGTCCCGCTGCTGTTTTATCAAATTCTTCCGCTACCTTCAGTTCATTTTTAGCTGAACTAATGCTTCCTAATAATGAGCGCGGATCGAATTTTTTTGGATCGATGTTTTGATCTTTTAAAATATTTTTAATAACGGACAGCTGATCCGTTGAATCTAAAATCGTAAAGTTACGATTAAAGCCAATACGATCAATATCTCTTCGTAAAATACGCACGCACATCGAGTGGAACGTTGAAATCCAGATATCTTCTGCCACTCCGCCAACGATACTTGCCACACGCTCTCTCATTTCACGAGCTGCTTTGTTTGTAAAAGTAATGGCTAAAATATTCCAAGGTGCAACTTCTTTTTCTGCCATTAAAAACGCAATTCGATGCGTTAATACACGTGTTTTTCCACTTCCTGCACCGGCCATAAGTAATAGTGGTCCGTCTGTTGTTTTAACTGCCTCTTGTTGCTGAGGGTTTAATCCTGTTAATAATTTTTCACTTAAAAAATTCACGTTTTCACCGCCTATATCGAACATATATTCTCTATTCTACTTTATTTATTTTTCACTGTGCAATATTCTTTTTTACTGCTTTTACAGTTTTTAACGCTTCCGATAAATTTGTATAAATAACATTTCCTACAATCACCGTATCGGCTAGATTTCCCATCTCACTCGCTTGCTCTTTTGTCTCAATACCTCCGCCGTAAAATAACTTCGTCTCATTTAGCGAATTTTTCACTTCTGCCACTAATTCAGGATCTCCATACGTTCCGCTATATTCTAGATAGAAAACGGGCAAATGAAACATGCGTTCAGCCATACGAGCATATGCTACAACGTCTTCTGCATCCAAATCTGTTTTCGCTTCCGTTAGCGCAGCTACTTTTGCTTCGGGGTTAAGTACGCAGTATCCTTCTACAAAAATTTCATCCCAGTCCATGATCTCTCCGTATTCCTTCATCGCCGCGTGATGTAAATCAACAATCCACTTTGGATCCTTGCTGTTTAAAACGGTCGGAATAAAATAAGAATCAAAACCAGGTGTTACAGAGTCAATTGTTGATACTTCAAGCGCACACGGCACCGTGTAGCGGCGAATTCGCATTAACAGCTGCAGCACATTGTCTAGAGTCACTCCATCAGATCCTCCGACAAGAACCGCATCCGTGCCGGATTCGCAAATTTTCTCTAAATCTGCATCTGAAATCTCTTTATTAGGATCTAATTTAAAGACATGTCTCCACTCTTTAATATCATACATATATGTTCCTCCATTTCTTTACACTTAAAAGTTCGCGCTCGTCCATTTGTTCATTATAACAAAACTAAGAGGGTGAAATGAAAGGAAAACCGAACTTTTCATCACGTTTTTTGTTTTCAAAAAATATGTATAAAAGATATGGTTTTATCCTCAAATTCCGGAAGAAAACATCACAAAAAAAGCCCATTTTCCACAAGGTTATTGTTTCTCTGCATAGGATATGCTAATATATAGCTACTAAAATTCATATGATATACGCTGAAGGATCAATAGTACTTAAATCCTCTTCACAAAGCGAACTAGGGACGGTGGGAGCCTAGAGAATGGTTTAAGGAAAAGGCAATCTGGAGTATATACAGACGAAGGTGGATACATTTTGTATCAACCAGGGTGGAACCGCGGGAAAAACTCTCGTCCCTGGGCATATTGTTGATATGCCCAGGGACGAGAGTTTTTTTGTACCCGCTCTTTTTGTTTCGCTTGAATTACTACCATTTACAGGAGGAATTAGAATGTCAAAAACAATGGATCAAATCGTATCTCACGCTAAACACCGCGGCTTTGTATTTCAAGGATCTGAAATTTACGGCGGTCTTGCAAATACATGGGATTACGGCCCGCTTGGCGTAGAATTAAAAAACAATATTAAAAAAGCATGGTGGAAAAAATTCATTCAAGAATCTCCATACAACGTTGGTTTAGACGCTGCGATTTTAATGAATCCAAAAACATGGGAAGCTTCTGGTCACTTAGGAAACTTTAATGACCCAATGATCGACTGCAAGGATTGTAAAGCTCGTCATCGTGCCGATAAATTAATTGAAGAAAAACTTCAAGAAAAAGGCATTGAAATGATCGTAGACGGCCTTTCATTTGATGCAATGGCTGACTTAATTAAAGAACATGAAATTACATGTCCTGAGTGTGGTTCAGCTAACTTCACTGAAATTCGTCAATTTAACTTAATGTTCAAAACGCACCAAGGTGTTACTGAAACATCAACAAATGAAATTTACCTTCGTCCTGAAACAGCTCAAGGTATTTTCGTAAACTTTAAAAACGTTCAGCGCTCAATGCGTAAAAAGCTTCCGTTCGGTATCGGCCAAGTGGGTAAAAGCTTCCGTAACGAAATTACACCTGGTAACTTCACATTCCGTACGCGTGAATTTGAACAAATGGAACTTGAATTCTTCTGTAAACCAGGCACTGAATTAGAGTGGTTTAACTACTGGAAAGAAACATGTAACAAATGGCTTCTTTCTCTTGGTATGAAAGAAGAAAACGTTCGTCTTCGCGACCATGATGATGATGAACTTTCTCACTACAGTAATGCAACAACAGACTTTGAATACAAGTTCCCATTCGGCTGGGGCGAACTATGGGGCGTAGCTTCTCGTACAGACTATGACTTAAAACAGCATATGAAACACTCTGGAGAAGACTTCCAATATGTTGATCAAGAAACAAACGAACGCTATGTACCTTACTGCATCGAGCCTTCTTTAGGCGCTGACCGTGTAACATTAGCTTATATGATTGATGCATATGAAGAAGAAACGTTAGAAGATGGCTCTTCTCGTACAGTTATGCAGCTTCACCCTGCTTTAGCACCATTTAAAGCTGCTGTATTGCCACTCTCTAAAAAGCTTTCTAACGAAGCTCGCGCTGTCTTTGAAGATTTAGCAAAATACTTTATGATTGACTATGATGATGCTGGTTCAATCGGTAAACGTTACCGTCGCCATGATGAAATCGGTACGCCGTTCTGTATTACATTCGATTTCGATTCATTAGAAGACAATCAAGTAACAATCCGTAACCGCGACACAATGGAACAAAAACGTGTAGCAATTAGCGATCTTAAAAATATCATTGAAGAAGCAACTCAATTTTAATTAAAAAATAAGCGTATGGCTGCTTCAGCCATACGCTTTACTTTTGATTTGAATCTTCTTGAAGGCGTTCTAGCACCATTTGATACGCATCGCTTCCATAATTCAAGCAGCGTTTAACACGGGAAATAGTCGCTGTGCTTGCTCCAGTTTCCGTCTCAATTTTATGGTACGTGTTCCCTTCTCTTAGCATTCTTGCCACTTCTAAGCGCTGTGCTAATGATTGAATTTCATTAACTGTACATAGGTCATCAAAAAATTGATAGCATTCTTCAATGTTTTCTAATGATAAAATCGCTTGAAATAGCTGATCTAATTCTTTTCCTCGTAGTTTGTTGATTTGCATCGTATCGAACTCCTTTATCATTGGCTTTCTTTACTAGTTGTTTCTATCTATAAAATACAGTTTCTATATTTATTTGCACATACATTCATTCTGTATGAAGACAGCCAATTTCATACAAATTTCAAATTCCTTTGATACTTTTATATTTTAACGCATTATAGACGGAAAAAGTACTTTTTTATTCATAACGTCATAAATTCCTACTGGCGTGATACGAATATAAGGCAAATGTGTAGACGAAAAGAACAGCAGTGAATAGACAGGATCATCGTGCTGGTATCCTCGCTCACCCAGCACTTTCTTGAGTTCTACCTCTCGTTTACTTAACTCCTCCATCGGCAGATTCGACATGACTCCTTTTAACGGAAGATCCAGTTCGTATACTACTTTCTCACCTTCGGTAATGACAATACCCCCTCCAATTTCTTTCATACGTTTAAATGCACACATCATATCTTTTTTCGATTTTCCAATTAAAATAAAATCACCTGTATTTGAAAATGAACTCGCCAGTCCCGATACATTTGTCGCAAATCCTTTTAACAGCGTATTGATCCGCCACTTGCCTTCTCGGTCCACCAGCACTAAAAAACTTTCATCATGATCAGAGGCTAATACATCTCCGCTCACATTCAAGTGAATTGAATACGGCTCCATAATAACAGCATTTTTCATTTTTACGCCTACTGGCATTGAAAATTGAAAATCGTCCATCGTTAAATCAAAGTCCAACTTTAACGGTGAAAAACCAAACTTTTCCCAAGGAAATTCTGCTGAGGCTAATGCTTGTTCTTTGCCTTCTTTTTTCATCCACTTTCCTTTTGCTAGCACAGAGACCGGAGTAGGTCGCATAGGATCTTCTAAAATATTAATATTAGCCACACAGCCTGTTGCTACATGCCCGTGCAAATGTTCCATGTTATAATAGCGAGCAATATTTACAGACACCATATTATAAGCATCTAACAGGGGAACCCCTTCTGAAATAGCTAATGTAATTAACATATCTGACACGCCATTTTGGTAAAAAGACGGCGGAGAACCGTCTGTATTCATCGTAATATGGTCAAAATAATCTACCTGCAGCTCTTTTAACTCCTGCAGCAATTTTGGCAAATCCGGCCGAATTGAAGAGTGGCGCAAAGCAACGTCATAGCCTTGTGTTAACCGAGCAACAACATCTTCCCCCGTCATAGACTCATGATCGCTGTCTGCCCCGAGCAATTTCATTTTTGCCAAGGTAAATGCTGACGCCCCCGGGAAATGTCCTTCAATGTGCTTTCTCATCCGTTTTGTCTCTTGAACCCAGTGAAGCATTAAATCATCTCCGTCTAAAAGCTTCGGCCAACTTGTCAGTTCGCCTCCTTGTAAGACAGCTTCATTTTGTAGCCAAGAAGTAATGTTCGTATGTGAGAAGATGTCAGCCTCTTCATCAATTTCCGTCTGCGAATCAAATCTGCACCACCAGTACAGCGATTGTGGTAACGTTTTCATTTCTTCAATCAATGAAAATGCCGTTTTTTGTTCAAGCTGTAAAGCGAGAATTAAATTATCATTAAATAAAGTCGTTGTTCCGTGCTTAGCTGCATATTGGGAAAAAGTCTGGGGATTATATAACTGAAACGGGTGAACATGCGGCTCAATATACCCAGGAACCACATATTTATCACTGCAGTCTATAATCTCTGTAGAAGCGTCTGTGTGCTTAGGCATCTCTGAGCCAACGTATACAATACGATCTTGGTAAACCCAAATATGTGCTTTTTTCCACTGCTTCATTCGAGCGTTCAAATATGTTGCATCTTTTAAGACAATAGTTGGTGCTTTTTGACCGTTTAATACTAAGAGCTGCTGTCTAATATGTTTGCTTTTCCAGCGGTATCTTTGTTCCGGCATACTAAATTCCCCCTAATTTACTATGTATTTTTATCGTAACACATCCGTGATGTAAACGCATTCAGAAACTGTTATTAATTTTATGAATAAAGGTGATAAAACATGAAACCAAATATCGGTATTGTTAACGCATTAATTCGACTTACACTGGGCTTTACCCTTCTTTCTTGGACAACATCTCGTTTATCTCGCAGACCGTACAAAGATTCATACATCTTCTTAGGGTTAATGGGAGCTTTAAAAGTTGCAGAAGGCATCACGCGTTTTTGCCCTCTTACGTACGCATATGATTCATGTCAAAAACATGATGAACATGAACACCATCCAAATGGAAATGAAGAAACGTATAATCCTTCATAAGGTAAAAAGGAGAGCCTAAGCTCTCCTTTTTTATTTTAAAGCTGCTTTTGTTAATGCACGATGGCCGATGTCTCTGCGGTAGAAAAAGCCTTTTTCTACATCGATATGAGCCATTTGCTTGTATACTTCTTGCTGCGCTTCTTGAAGAGTTGCTCCTTTAGCACCTACTAATAGAACACGGCCGCCGTTTGAAACGTATGTGTCGTTTTCTAAAGCTGTACCAGCGTGGAAAACAAGCGCGTCTTCACTAATCGCATCCAAACCGTTAATTGGCGCACCCTTTTGATAATCTTCTGGGTAGCCTGCTGCTGCTAATACGATTCCGATAGCCGCTTCATCATCCCATTCAATTTCTACTTTTTCTTCTTTCAAAATGCGAAGAAGCACGTCGACTAAATCGCTTTTCATACGCGGCAGTACGACCTGTGTTTCAGGATCTCCAAAACGCGCATTAAATTCAATAACTTTTGGTCCTTTTTGTGTTTGAATCAGACCAGCATATAGAATTCCTGTATACTCACAGCCTTCTTCAGCTAATCCTTTAGCCATTGGAAGTAAGATGTTTTCTACAGCCTCTTGTACTTCTGCATCACTGATTTGCGGAACAGGAGAGTAAGCTCCCATGCCTCCTGTGTTCGGACCTTGATCGCCGTCAAAAGCACGCTTATGATCTTGTGCAATTACCATTGGATATACATTTGTACCGCGTACAAATGCCATTAATGAAAATTCTTCACCATCCAAAAATTCTTCTACAACTACTTTTGCACTTGCTTCTTTAAATTTTTGGTCAACTAGAAAATCACGTAATGTATCTACAGCTTCTTCCACTGTTAAAGCAACAGTTACACCTTTACCAGCCGCTAAGCCGTCTGCTTTAATAACAATTGGAGCGCCTTGCTTTTCCACATATGCTTTTGCTTCCTCGTAAGACGTAAATGTTTCATACGCTGCGGTTGGAATATCATACTTTTTCATGAGCTCTTTTGCAAAGCTTTTGCTTCCTTCAATCATCGCTGCTTGTTTGCGCGGTCCAAAGACTGGAAGACCTTCTTGTTCAAATCGATCAACAATGCCTTCAATTAGCGGATTTTCTGGTCCAACAATTGTTAATCCAATCTTGTTTTCTTTTGCAAATAGCACAAGCTCTTCTTGGCTGCTTTGATCGATTGGTACAATCGTTGCCACATCTCTCATGCCCGGATTTCCTGGTGCTACAAACACTTCGTTAACAAGTGGACTTTTTGAAGCTTTCCATGCAATTGTATGCTCTCTTCCGCCTTTTCCAATAACTAAAACATTCACGTTCTTCACCTCATTAATGTTTAAAATGTCTTACGCCTGTAAATACCATTGCAATGCCGTATTCATCTGCTTTTGCAATTGACTCTTCATCACGAATTGATCCGCCTGGCTGAATAATAGCTGTGATTCCTGCTTTAGCTGCTGCTTCTACTGTATCGCCCATTGGGAAGAACGCATCTGAACCTAAAGCTGAACCTTGTGCTTTTTCACCAGCTTGTTCAATCGCAATTTTTGCAGCGCCTACGCGATTCATTTGACCAGCCCCTACGCCGATTGTCATGTCATCTTTTGCAAGTACAATAGCATTAGACTTAACATTTTTAACAACTTTCCATGCTAATTTTAAATCTGCCCACTCTTTTTCTGTTGGCTCGCGTTTCGTTGGAACAGTAATCGTTGCATCATCAAATCCGAATACATCTTCATCCTGAACAAGCACGCCGCCTTTTACAGATGTTAAGAAAGCTTCTTTTTCTGCCTTTTCATCAAGTTCGATCGTTAGTAAACGAAGGTTTTTCTTAGCTGTTAATACATCTAATGCTTCTTGATCGAACGCAGGAGCAATGATGATTTCTAAGAAAATTTCTTTTAACTGAATAGCCGTTTCACGGTCGATAGGACGGTTAGCTGCTACGATACCGCCAAAGATAGATGTAGGATCCGCTTCGTATGCTTTTTGATAAGCTTGAGCAATTGTTTCACCCACACCTACACCGCAAGGATTCATATGTTTAATCGCTACGATAGCCGGCTCTTTGAATTCTTTTACGATTTGAAGAGCTGCATTTGCATCGTTGATATTATTGTATGATAACTCTTTTCCATGCAGCTGCGTAGCTGTTGCAATAGAACCTTTTTGTGTTAACGGCTTTTTATAGAAAGAAGCTTGTTGGTGAGGATTTTCTCCGTATCGTAAGCCTTGAACACGCTCATACGTTACTGTTAATTTCTCAGGAGTTGTTTCACCTGTAATGTTTGTTAAGTATTCAGCGATTAATGCATCATAAGCTGCCGTATGACGGAATACTTTTGCTGCTAATCGTTGATTGGTTTCAAATGAAACATTGCCATCAGCTTTTAACTCTTCTACTACGGTTGCGTAATCGCTTGGATCTACTACAACTGAGACAGAACGATAGTTTTTCGCAGCTGAACGAAGCATTGTAGGTCCACCGATGTCAATATTCTCAATCGCTTCAGCAAGCGTTACATCCTCTTTTTCAATTGTCTTTTTAAATGGATATAAGTTTACAACTACAAAGTCGATTGGCGAGATATTATGCTCTTTCATTTGTGCTTGATGCTCTTCATTATCGCGTAACGCTAATAAGGCACCGTGAACGTTAGGATGCAATGTTTTTAAACGACCGTCTAAGATTTCTGGGAAATCAGTTACTTCAGAAATTCCGATAACGTCAATGCCGTTTTCTTCTAGAGTACGCTTTGTACCGCCAGTTGAAATAATTTCTACTCCTAAGTCCTTTAATTCTTGTGCAAATGAAACAATACCTTCTTTATCAGATACGCTAATAAGTGCGCGTTTTGCTGTCATTTTGTAAACTCCTCCTGATCCGATCTCTCATTTAAAATCTTTCTTTCACTACTACTCTACCATAGTAAAGGATTAAAACTTTTTTGACAAGGTTACATCCTATTTATTTAACTGCGGCTTGTTCAAATAATTCATTTAGTACCGCGGGATAAAATTGATGTTCAATTTCATGAATGCGGGCCTCAACGGTTTCTCTTGTATCGCCTTTTTCAATGCGAATAGCCTGCTGATCAATAATTGGTCCTGTATCCATTCCTTCATCTACAAAATGCACGGTAATTCCAATCACTTTTACTCCTGCATCAAAAGCTTGACCAATAGCATCAATCCCAGGAAATGCAGGTAAAAGCGACGGATGAATATTAACAATACGATTTTTGTATGGCTTAAGCAACGTCGAACCAACTAATCGCATATATCCTGCTAAAACAAGAAATTCTACTTTAGCTGATGTAAGCTCTGCAAGAATTGCTGCTTCATACGCTTCTTTATTTTCATAGTTTTTAGGCGAACAAACAAAGCATGGTATTCCACATGCTTTTGCTCGTTCAATTACGTATGCATCGGGTTTATTGCAAACAACAAGCGCAATATTTGCTTTTAATCGACCTGACTGAGTTGCTTCGTAGATGGATTGAAAGTTACTGCCGTTTCCAGAAGCAAACACTGCAATATTTATCATGCAAACGTCCCTCCAGCAAATTCAACACCTGTTCCTTCTTTTACACGTCCGATAACAAATGCTTTTTCGCCTTCGTTTTCAATTGCTTCAATGACTTTATTCATATCTTCAGGTTCAACAGCTAAAACAAATCCGATTCCCATGTTGAATACTTCGAACATTTCTTTACGGTCCAGCTTGCCTTGCTCTTCAAGGAAATCAAACACGTATGGAATTGGCCAAGAACCGTAATCAATTTCTACACCTAAACCTTCAGGAAGCATACGAGGGATATTTTCAACAAACCCGCCTCCAGTAATATGAGCCATACCTGCAATCTTAGCTGCATGTAATGCTTTTAGGACAGGCTTCACGTATATTTTTGTTGGCGTTAATAACTCAACTCCAAGCTTTTCGTTAAAACCAGCGTAAGTTTCTTGAAGATTTAATCCTTGATCATCAACGATTTTACGTACAAGAGAGTAGCCATTGCTGTGAATACCGCTAGATGAAATACCGATCAACAGCTGTCCAGCTTTAATCTCATCTCCAGTAATAATTTCTGACTTTTCTACTGCTCCTACTGTAAACCCTGCAAGATCATATTCATCTTCTTCGTATAAACCTGGCATTTCAGCTGTTTCTCCGCCAATTAACGCACAGTTAGATTGTTCACAGCCGTCTGCAATTCCTTTTACAATCGATTCAATTTTTTCAGGAACTGCTTTCCCGCAAGCAATATAATCTAAGAAGTAAAGAGGCTCTGCTCCTTGTGCTAAAACGTCGTTTACACACATGGCCACTGCATCCACACCGATTGTGTCATGCTTATCCATCTGAAAAGCAAGTTTCAATTTTGTTCCTACTCCATCTGTACCAGAAACAAGAACAGGCTCTTTTAAATTCAATGTAGATAAATCGAACATTCCGCCAAAGCCGCCGACTGTTCCCATAATACCTGCACGAGCAGTGCGTTCTACGTGCTTTTTAATACGTGAAACAGCTTCATATCCTGCTTCTAAGTCAACTCCAGCTTGTTTATATGAATATGACATGTTGTCACTCCTTTTTTACGTTAAAACTAACAAGTTACCTTTTCATGAGGGTGTACAGTATCTGGATAAATTTCAGTTGGATACTTTCCAGTGAAACATGCCATACACTGTCCGCCGTTGCCTTCATACTGTCTGCCGATTGCATCTACTAACCCTTCGTTGCTTAAGAAAACAAGTGAATCAGCTTCAATCAATTCACGAATTTCTTCAACAGAGCGCGTAGCAGCAATTAGCTCAGAGGATGACGACGTGTCAATTCCATAAAAACATGGATTTTTGATAGGTGGTGAACTGATGCGTACATGTACTTCAGTTGCTCCTGCTTCTCGAAGCATACGAACAATGCGACGGCTTGTTGTGCCGCGAACGATAGAATCATCTACCATGACAACACGTTTACCCTCTACAATTTTACGTACAGGAGACAGCTTCATTTTTACACCTTGTTCACGCAATTCTTGTGAAGGCTGAATGAACGTACGGCCTACGTATCGATTCTTAATTAAACCTAATTCGTATGGAATTCCTGACTGTTCTGCAAAACCAATCGCTGCTGAAATACTTGAATCGGGAACGCCTGTTACAACGTCTGCTTCAATCGGTGACTCAACTGCAAGTTGTTTCCCAAGGTTTTTACGAGCAGAGTGAACATTGATTCCATCAATATTGCTATCTGGTCTTGAGAAATAAATATATTCCATACTGCAAATTGCGCGGTTTACGTTTAATGTGAAACGTTCTGATTGAATACCTTCATCGTTAATAATGAGTAATTCACCCGGCTCTACATCACGCTCATGAACTGCTCCAACAATATCGAACGCACATGTTTCAGAAGCTACTACATAAGCATCACCTAATCGTCCAATTGATAACGGACGCAATCCGTGAGGGTCAAGTGCAACCATCATCGTATCTTCTGTTAAGATAACGAATGCGTATGCGCCTTTAACCATGGATAAAGCATTTTTTACTTTATCTTTCATATCTTCATAGCCGCTTCGTTTAATTAAATGAGCAAGTACTTCTGTATCTGATGTTGATTGAAAAATACTCCCTTGGTTTTCCAGCTGATGCTTTAATGCATTTGCATTAACCAAGTTTCCATTATGAGCTAACGCAAGGCTTCCGCTATGAGAGCGGAAGTGAAGGGGTTGAACATTTTCAAACCCTCCGCCTCCAGCTGTTGCATAACGAACGTGTCCAATTGCTGCTTTACCGTTTAGTTGCTCTAACTCTCCGTGGCCAAATACTTCGTTAACAAGACCGACGCCTTTCATTACTGTCACTTTTTCTCCGTCTGTTACAGCAATACCAGCTCCTTCTTGTCCGCGGTGCTGCAAGCTATGCAAACCGTAATAAGCAATCTGGCTTGCATTTTCATGTCCCCATACACCGAATACGCCACATTCTTCGTTTAAGCCTTTGATTTCAGCAAGCATGGAAGCGCTCCTTTCCAAGCAGTAGTTAATTCTTCAACTGATAATTGAACAAGAACATTTTCTTGATGTTTAACAGTTAATGTTGCGTCTTCTGTTACGCGTCCTACTAATGTTACATCTTGTACAAGCATTTCGAATTTTTCTTTATTCTCTGGAGAAACCGTTACGATAAAACGCGATTGTGTTTCACTGAATAGCTCTGCTGTTGCTTCGCCGTCTACCGTTACGTCTATACCTAATCCGCTGCCGTTCATCACTTTTTCAGCTAGGGCTACCGCGAATCCTCCTTCTGCAATATCGTGAGCAGATTGAACTGCACCTTCACGAATTGCTTGAAGAAGCTGATCTTGACGTGTTTTTTCAACTGCTAAATCTAATTTAGGTGAATGCCCAAATACCGTACCGTTTTCTAGTACTTTTTGAAGCTCAGTACCTGCGAATTCTGCTTCTGCTTTACCAATAACATAGATTAAGTCATCTTTTTGCTTCGCATATTGAGTTGTAATATGGTTGATATCGTCGATCAAACCAACCATTCCGATAACAGGAGTTGGGTAAATTGCTTCACCTTTTGTTTCATTGTAAAGAGATACGTTACCGCCGATAACCGGAGTCGATAGCTCACGGCAAGCGTCGCTCATACCGTCTGTTGCTTTTTCAATTTGCCAGAAGATTTCTGGTTTTTCAGGGTTACCGAAGTTTAAGCAGTCTGTAATTGCAAGAGGCTGTGCACCTGAACATACAAGGTTACGAGCAGCTTCTGCTACTGCAATACGGCCGCCTACTTCTGGGTCTAGGTATAAATAGCGAGAGTTACAGTCTGTTGTCATCGCTAATGCTTTATTTGTATCACGTACACGAACAACCGCCGCGTCAGATCCAGGAGATACAACTGTGTTTGTACGTACTTGATAGTCATATTGGTTGTAAACCCACTCTTTGTTTGCAATAGTAGGCTGTTTTAAAAGTGTTACTAACATATCACTGTGATTTTCAACAGTAGGAGCATATGCTGACTGCTCTTGGAACTCACGATAGTATGCTGGCTCTTGAGATGGCTTATGGTATACCGGTGCATCTTCTGCTAATGCATCTACAGGAACATCTGCTACTACTTCTCCGTTATGAGTTAAACGAAGGCGCTTATCGTCGGTTACGTGACCAACTGAAACAGCTTCTAATCCGTATTTTTCTACGATTTCTACAATTTCGTTTTCACGGCCTTTTTCAACAACGATGAGCATGCGCTCTTGAGATTCTGAAAGCATCATTTCATATGGTGTCATACCTGTTTCACGCTGAGGTACAAGATCAAGGTTCATTTCAATACCAGAACCTGCTTTACTTGCCATCTCTGCTGAAGAACTTGTTAAGCCCGCAGCACCCATATCTTGAATACCGACTAAAGCGTCACACTTGATAAGTTCTAAGCAAGCTTCAAGAAGAAGTTTTTCCATAAATGGATCTCCTACTTGTACAGCAGGACGTTTTTCATCTGACTGATCAGATAATTCTTCAGAAGCAAATGTTGCGCCGTGGATGCCGTCGCGGCCTGTTTTTGCTCCTACGTACATAACCGTGTTGCCAACGCCTTTAGCTTGACCTTTTTGAATGTCTTCGTGATTAATTAAACCCACACACATAGCGTTAACAAGTGGATTTCCTTCATATGAAGCTTCAAACTGAATTTCTCCGCCTACTGTTGGGATTCCTACACAGTTACCGTAACCTGCGATTCCCGCTACTACTTCCTCAAACAAATGACGAACCTTTGGAGATGTTAATTCACCAAAACGCAAAGAGTTTAAAAGTGCAATCGGTCTTGCTCCCATTGAAAAGACGTCACGAATGATACCACCTACACCAGTTGCTGCTCCTTGATAAGGTTCAATCGCTGATGGATGGTTATGACTTTCGATTTTAAATACAACGGCTTGGTTGTCACCAATATCAACGATACCAGCTCCTTCACCAGGACCTTGTAATACTTTTTCACCCGTGATAGGGAATTTTTTCAGTACAGGCTTAGAGTTTTTATAACTGCAGTGCTCTGACCACATAACGGAGAATAAACCTGTTTCTGTATAATTAGGAGTACGACCAAGCAGTTGCTCTACATTCGCAAACTCTTCGTCTGTTAATCCCATGTCTCGATATAACTTTTGTTCTTTAATTTGCTCTACATTTGGTTCAAGAAGTAACGACATTTTGTTCCCTCCACTGCTTTACGATTGATTGAAATAATTTAAGTCCGTCCGCGCTTCCTAAAAGATCGCTTACCGCTCTTTCTGGGTGAGGCATCATTCCTAATACGTTGCCTGTTTCGTTCGTAATCCCTGCAATATCTTGAAGACTTCCGTTTGGATTATCACCTGCGTATTGGAAAAGAATCTGGTTGTTTTCAATCAATTTTTGTAACGTGTGTTCATCACAATAGTAGTTGCCTTCACCGTGTGCCACTGGAATAGCAATTACTTCATCTTTGCCATAAGCATTTGTAAACATTGTTTCGTTATTAGCTACTTTCAAATTCACTGTTTTACAGATGAATTTTAAGTTTTCATTACGGCGCATAGCACCTGGCAGTAATCCTGCTTCTAATAAAATTTGGAATCCATTACATACACCTAGTACTGGCTTTCCTTGGCTTGCTGCTTTTTTTACAGCGTCCATTACATTTGAGAAGCGAGCGATAGCACCTGAACGAAGGTAATCTCCATATGAGAAACCACCTGGAAGCAAGATACCATCATATTGATCTAATGATTCTGTATCGTGCCAAACGTAATCTACTTCTTCACCAAGCTCATCTTTGATAGCATGATACATATCGACGTCACAGTTTGATCCTGGAAAAACAATTACAGCAAATTTCACTGTACGACAACCTCCTCAACCTCGTAACGGTAATCTTCAATTACTGTATTAACTAAAAGCTTTTCACACATTTCTTTTACGCGTTCATCTAATGAATCTGTGCTGTCGATTGTTAGCTCTAAAAATTTACCGATGCGTACTTCTTCTACTTCTTCATAAGACATACGGTGCAATGAATTTTTAACGGCTACTCCTTGAGGGTCTAATACACTTTCTCTTAATGTGACAAATACTTTTACTTTATACATGGTTGGGTTATCCTCCGATTCGCTGTAAGATTTTTTCGTATGCTTCTGTTAAACCGCCTAAATCTCTGCGGAATACATCTTTATCTAATTTTTCGTTCGTATGAACATCCCAGAAGCGGCAAGTGTCAGGTGAAATTTCATCCGCTAAAATAATGTCGCCTTGAGAAGTACGGCCGAATTCTAATTTAAAATCTACCAAGAAAATATCTTTATCTTTGAAAAATTTCGATAATATTTCGTTGATTTGAAGTGCTTGTGCCTTTAAACTATCAATCTCTTCTTGAGTTGCAGCCTTAAGGAAAATCGCATGTTCTGCAAGAATTAACGGATCACCAAGCGCATCGTCTTTGTAATAAAGTTCAACGATTGGCTGTTCAAAACGAATACCTTCTTCTACGCCAATTCGCTTCGCAAGGCTTCCTGCTGTAGCATTTCGTACAACAACTTCAAGCGGGACAATTTCTACTTTCTTAACCGCTTGTTCATGATCTGAAAGCTGCTTCACAAAGTGAGTTGTAATCCCTTGCTCATGTAACATTGAAAATAGTAAACTACTAATTTGATTGTTCAACTGTGCTTTTCCGCTAATCTCCGCTTTTTTCTGACCGTTGAATGCTGTAGCTTCATTTTTATAAGCAACCCACAATACATCTTGCTCATCAGTAGCGTAAATTTTTTTCGCTTTTCCTTCATAAAGTAACTCTTGCTTTTCCATGCTGTCACCTCTACATACAGAATATTCAGATACACTATCTTAGATAAAGGCAAGGACGTGCCTTGCCTTTTTTATTAAAGACCTAAACGTTCAAAGATCATATCTACATTTTTTAAATGGTGCTTATGATCGAAGCAATCTTCAATCTCTTCTGGTGATAAGTGGCGAGTAATGCGCTCTTCGCCTTCAATTAAAGAACGGAAAGGAACTTGCGTTTCCCATGCTTCCATTGCTTTTGGCTGTACTAAGTCGTATGCTTCTTCGCGTACCATGCCTTTATTGATTAGTGTTAACAGCACACGCTGTGAGTAAATTAATCCTAGTGTACGATCCATGTTGCGCTTCATATTGTCAGGGAATACTGTTAAGTTTTTAACAATGTTTGCAAAACGATTTAACATGTAATTTAAAGCAATCGTTGCATCAGGTAAGATAACACGCTCTGCCGATGAATGAGAGATGTCACGCTCATGCCAAAGCGGTACATTATCATAAGCTGTAACCATATAGCCGCGAATTAAGCGAGCAAGTCCCGTTACGTTCTCAGAACCGATTGGATTACGTTTATGAGGCATTGCAGATGATCCTTTTTGACCTTTTGCAAAGTACTCTTCAACCTCACGTGTTTCACTCTTTTGAAGACCGCGAACTTCTACTGCAAATTTCTCAATAGATGTCGCAATCAACGCTAGTACTGACATATAGTGTGCATGACGGTCACGCTGTAATGTTTGCGTAGAGATTGGTGCTGGTGAAATTCCTAACTTCTCACATACGTATTTTTCAACGAAAGGATCGATGTTAGCGAACGTTCCAACTGCTCCTGACATTTTACCGAATTCCACTTCAGCTGCAGCACGTTTTAAACGCTCTAGGTTACGCTTCATTTCTTCGTACCATAATCCCATTTTCAAACCAAATGTCGTTGGCTCAGCGTGTACACCGTGCGTACGTCCCATCATAACCGTATACTTATGTTCTTGAGCTTTTTCCTTTAGTACTTCTACAAAGCGCTCTACGTCACTTAGCAAGATTTCATTAGCTTGCTTTAATAAATAAGATAGAGCTGTATCAACTACGTCAGTTGAAGTCAAACCGTAGTGTACCCACTTGCGCTCTTCACCAAGCGTTTCAGATACTGCACGAGTGAAAGCTACTACGTCATGACGCGTTTCTAATTCAATTTCATTGATGCGGTTAATATCAAAAGATGCATTTTGACGAATTAACTTCACATCTTCTTTCGGAATATGTCCTAATTCTGACCATGCTTCGCAAGCTAGAATTTCAACTTCTAACCAAGCTTTAAATTTATTTTCTTCTGTCCAAATAGCTGCCATTTCTGGTCTTGTATAACGTTCAATCATGTTGTTACTTCCTCCGTTCTTTCCCAAATTCCTAGAGATTCGGCTTTTTCTATCGCCTCATCTATCTTATCAGCTAATACCGTGATATGTCCCATTTTTCTCTTCTCTTTTGCAACTTTTTTTCCGTACAAATGCAAGTGCATATCATCTAAACATTCGATTTTTGCCATTGTGTTCTCAATATGTTCCCCTAATAGGTTAACCATAACAGCAGGTTTTAATAAAGTCGTCTGTGCTAGGGTCCAGTTACAAATGGCTCTTACATGCTGCTGAAATTGAGAAAGATCACAAGCATTGATTGAATAATGACCTGAATTATGAGGTCTAGGTGCCATTTCATTTATATAAAGCTGACCTTCTTCAGTTAGGAACATCTCAACTGCTAATGTACCAACTAAATCTAATCCTTTTGCTATTTCTTGCGCATATTGAAGAGCTTTCGCTTCTTGATCTGCTGTAATACGTGCCGGAACAATCGTTTGGTGCAAAATATGATGCTTATGAATGTTCTCAGCTACTGGTAAACATACCGTTTCGCCTTTTGCATTGCGGTGTACAATAACTGATACTTCTTTATCTAAGTTCATCCACTGTTCTACAATGCATTCCGACTGTGCTAATAGCTCAGCTGCTTCACGAATATTATTCTCATTTTTCACTAGAACTTGCCCTTTACCGTCATATCCGCCTCGGCAAGTTTTTACGACACATGGATAACCAATTGTTTCGACAGCTTTTAAAAGTTCTTCTTCAGTCGTAACGATTGCGTAATCAGGAACGTCTAGATTAAGCTTTGTAATCATTTCTTTTTCTAAACGACGATTTTGTGTAACGGCTAGTAAATGACTGCCTTGTGGCACGTAGCATTTTGTTTCTAGCCATTTCATCATCTCAACATCAACGTTTTCAAATTCATAGGTGATGACATCTGACACTTCAGCAAGCTGTTCAACCGCTTTTCTATCATCATAGTTGCCAATGACTTTAATATCTGCTACTTGACCGCAAGGAGAATCTTCTGTTGGTTCAAGCACTGCAATGTAATAACCCATTTCTTTAGCAGATAGTGCAATCATTCTTCCTAGCTGTCCACCGCCTACGATTCCAATTGTTTTACCAGGAGGTATAAGTAAATTAGACAAGTTGATCACTACTTTCTAACACGGATGATTTAATAGACTCTCTACGATTTTCAAGTTGATCACTTAACGTTGGATCCTGTGTTGCTAAGATTTGTGCTGCTAGCAGGCCTGCGTTCGTAGAACCAGCTTTTCCAATAGCTACTGTAGCTACCGGTACGCCGCCCGGCATTTGAACAATCGATAAAAGTGAATCTAAACCATTTAAGTTACTTGATTTAACCGGTACACCTATTACAGGTAAAATTGTTTTTGCAGCAATCATACCAGGTAAGTGAGCAGCGCCACCAGCGCCAGCAATAATAACTTTAATCCCTCGTTCTTTAGCAGTTTCAGCGTACTCAAACATATAATCCGGCGTTCGATGTGCTGATACAACTTTCTTTTCATATTCAATATTTAATTCATCTAAAATGTCACACGCATATTTCATAGTGCTCCAGTCTGACTGACTGCCCATTACAACAGCAACTTTTACATTCATGAATAAAAGCTCCTTTTTCACGTTATAAAAAAACCTAGGGTACGTTATGGCTCACTAAAGGAAAGCCACAACTACCCTAGGTTTCATGTATCAACATTCCTTTTGAAAAGGAATCATGTTTACCTATTTAGTAATTGTACTCTCCTCATAGTCCAATGATTTACGGTCATCGGGTAGAAACTCGTGGGCCATATTCCCACTATTATATGAGGTTTCGGATATCTCAATTGACAACTTAATAATAACAGCCAAACCAGAAAAAAGTCAACCCAAAAATCGAATGTTTACTATTTTTATCATTAAAATGTTCGTATTTAGAGACTTTCCCCTTCGAAAACAATCTGTTGCTTTACCGGAACATACTCTTTTTTACCATTTATTTCTTTTTCTTCAAAGATAGGCTTTTCCATGCGTCGAACGGGCATATACCCATCTTTTTTCATCCGATCTAAACAATTTGCGATTGTTTCATTTTCCTGTAATTCGTATAGTACTTTTTTTGATTTCTTACCCAAAATGCAGCCTCCAGTTTGAAAGAAGTTTCTTACAACGTCAAAAAGAACTTTTATAATAAAAAATTAAATGAATCCACTATAGTGTAACATAATTTAAAAGTTAAATTCACGCTGTAATTTTTAGAAACAAAAAAAGACTAGTCATTGAATGACTAGTCTTTTTATTG
>NZ_JBYCZN010000006.1:0-135430 GCF_057586255.1 Priestia sp. SRI_019
AGCACAGGCAGCACAAGAGCAGGCACAAAAAGAACAAGCAGCTCAGCAACAACAAGCTCAACAGCAGCAACAGCAGTCTCAACAGCAAGCTAGCGGCAAGTCTATGACTGTTGAAGCAACAGCTTATACAGCTAACTGTGCTGGATGCAGTGGTACAACAGCTACTGGAGTAAATTTAAAATCAAATCCAAATCAACGAGTAATTGCGGTTGATCCTAGCGTTATTCCATTAGGTTCAAAAGTATACGTTGAAGGTTATGGTCAAGCTGTAGCAGCAGATACAGGTGGCGCAATTAAAGGAAATCGAATTGATGTATTCGTTTCTTCAGATAGTGCTGCACAAGACTGGGGCAGAAGATCAGTTAAAATTACAGTTATCGACTAATACTAGTCTTATAGAATAGAAGTAAAAAGAGATGTCTTTTAGGAGACATCTCTTTCTTTATGCTTAAAATGAACGTTTGAAAAAATTAGGTCCGGGCATACTAAAATTTATAGTAGGAATTAGTTTATTATATTAGTAATTATTTCTTGATTTATATACAATGTTTGAGTGTCCTAAAAAGCTGAAAATATGTCAGGAGTATAGAAATATGAAACTTTATAAAAAAATGGCTTTACTAATAGTGCTGGGTGTTATCGCAGGATTCTCGTATCTAGGCTATCAGGGATTGTTTCAGCACGACGATCATTTGAATACGTCTGACCATAATCCTTTATCTTCTTCTAAACAGAAGCAGAATAGTATAGAAATTGTAGGGAACCCAGAATCCATTGCCGTGTTAGTAAACAAGCAAAATCTTCTTCCTGATCACTATGAACCCACTGACCTTGTATACCCGGACGTTCGGTTTATATTTAAAGAAAAAATTGAAAAGCGCCAAATGCGTACAGAAGCAGCAAAAGCGTTAGAAAGGATGTTTTCAGCTGCTGAACGAGAAGGAATTTACCTAGCCGGTGTTTCTGCCTATCGTTCTCAAAGCCGTCAAGAATCTCTTTATCAAGCGTATATAAAACAAGACGGAGAAGCGGCAGCTAATCATTACAGCGCTCACCCAGGCAGCAGTGAACATCAGACTGGTTTAAGTATAGATGTATCAAGCAGCACCGGTAAGTGCGCGGCTCAAGATTGTTTTAAAGATACTCCTGAAGCCAAATGGATTGAAGCAAATTCATATAAATACGGATACATTGTTCGCTATCCAGAAGGAAAGCAGCAGATTACAGGTTATAAATACGAGCCGTGGCATATACGATTTGTCGGAAAAGAACTCGCCTCTAAAGTGTCTAAGAAAGGAATTACGTTAGAAGAATATTATAATGACTACATGCAAGTTGATAATCCGGTTCAATAAAAAAGAAGAGTGATATAAACTCTTCTTTTTTTGTATTGCTGAAATATACCCTTACTTTAAAAGGTGGAATGAGGGAAAGATGTAGAGATGAACCACGGGGTGCCATATCCTATGCCTTACTAGTAAAAGAGTTAACGTTTATAAATTATAATGAATTTTGTGATAAAGAATACTCATGTTCGTTTTCATTTCCCTTCACATATTCTACAAAAAAGGGAGGTGAAAGAAAATGAGTTTTTACGGAGGTTATGGGTACGGATACGGATCAGGTCACGGAAGTAGCTTTGCGCTAATCGTTGTGCTATTTATTTTACTAATTATCATTGGTGCTTCATGGGCAGGGCACTATTAATAAGGTGTCTATAAATAAACTCCCTTGAAATAATTCAAGGGAGTTATCTGTTTTTATCTATAAGTAGGTAACTGTAAGTACGAAGTGCTTACATATCCTTTAAAGCCATTGTATTCTACAAAAGCCCAATCAAATGAAAGTTTGTTATCTTTGGAGTATCCCCAAGCTAAGAAGCTGACGCTTTTTCCTTTAGGAATAGTTGTTACAACTTTGTTGCTTGTGCTAGGCCCTGTGCGTAAATTAAGGTTAGCAGCTGTATGAACAGTAGTAGGGACTTTCATTAAATAGGAAGTACTGATATATCCGGTGCCGCCAATTATTTTAATGGCAGCCCAGTCTGCATTTACAAACTTGACTACTTCAATTTGATCTTTTTTTCTTAATGTATCAAGAATCTTTCCCTGAGTGCTAGGTTTTGAACGTATATTGAGTACGTTTGCGGTCACTTCATATACGCTGAACGATGCGTTTATTTTTTCTGCTGCACTTGCTGTTTGCTCGTGAGTGAATGGCAGTGTTCCAGATAGAGATGAAAAAGTAAAGCCCGCTGCTAATGCTAAAACCGATATAGATTTTGTAATTGTCTTCATACAAATATCCAACTCCTTAGTGAAATAGGTAATAACTTTTCTATAACACTAAGAATAAGGGTTACTTGTTTCTAAATTGTTACCAACATATATCCTAGTTGTAAATTTATAAAAGGTCTGTAAAAAGGGCTATTTCACAGACCTTTTAATAGCTTTATTGTTACTCCTCCTCGCGATCTTCCGTTGATTTGTAAAAAGAAAAATATACAAAAACAGATAATACTGTTCCATAAATGCTCCACAAAGCTAAAGCGAAAATAAATTCTTGCTGCAGGCAATAAATAATGGTTAAAGCAACTAGTGCAATAAAACTTATTAAAATGGTCTTTTTCATAAGCACCCCGCCTATTTAGTTTGATTACTCTATATGCTTTTTGATCTTGCTTTTACCCTATAATTATTCGACTATTGCGCTAAAGATGAAAGGAAAAAGTTAAATAAAGCCGAACTTATAATAAAAAGAGAGATGCAGGAGGATACGTATGTTAGAACAACATGTGTTAGAAGATATACAAAAGCTGCAGTCTATTTGCGAACAAGAAGAGCACATAGAGCTGAAGCTGAATTTTGATATGTTACGAAGTCGAAAACAAAATGAAGTTAACGATCTTTTTCATTATGAAGATAATCAGCTTGTTGGGTCTATTGGTCTTTATGGGTTTGGGAATACAGTAGAAATATGCGGAATGGTCGCTCCTAGATATCGCCGAAAAAGGATTTTTTCAAAGCTGTTTTCTCAAGCTTTACATATATGTAAGAAGCGTGGATATACAGAGATTTTATTGAATGCTCCTGGCGATTCGGTTTCAGGCAGGGAGTTCTTAAAGCAAATTCCATGTTCATTTACTTTTTCAGAATATCAAATGAAGTGGACAAAAAAAGAATTGGAAGATGATAATCCCTTTGTTACACTTCGCTCTTCCCAATCAGATACCGATATGAAAATGGAAGTGCAAGTTGATGTGGAATGCTTTGGTATGTCTTTAACAGAAGCAGCTGCTTATTATGAACAAACGAAAACGGAAGAACAGCAAATTCATTTTATCGTAGAGTACAATAGTCAAGCAGTTGGAAAGTTAAGGGTATCTTATGATAAAAGCGAGGCATGGATTTATGGATTTGGTATTTTACCTTCTTATCAAAAATTGGGAATAGGAAAAGCTGCTTTAAAACAAGTTGTTTTAAAGCAGCTTCGGCTAGGATATGATATATTTCTTGAAGTTGAAGCGAAAAACAAAAGCGCTTTGCAACTCTACGAAACATGCGGTTTCAATTCATATCACGTGCAGGATTATTACGTATACAGCTTGTAGATAAAAAACACGGAAATCTAAGATTTCCGTGTTTTTTATCTACATATTAGATGATATGTGCTTTTTTGAGTAAATAATGAGAAAGCAGAGAAAAAGTGATATGCCCGTTGATAAAAACAGGGAAGGCCATACAAATATAATAGGAGCGCTGCAAGCAAGGATACACGTAAGAATACCTCCAATAACTGCTTTTCTAAACAATTGATAAGCCGTATACCCCAGGCTAATGCTGATAAATACATTGATGAGGCTAAGAAAAATAAAAGAAAAAAACAAATCATTTCCCCCTTGTTTTTAATACACTATGAAAAGAAAAAATTTACATTTTTAGTATAGCAAAAAATAAAAAACAATAAAATTTGGATACTAAAGATGAAAAAGGAAGCGATCTGTGTTATGTATAGTAAAGTGAATGAAAGCGTTAAAAACGGGAATGAGGTAATAAAGCAATGCAGTAGAAAGAAAGGAGTAATAGGATGGAATTTGCCCATATCTTTACACTCAGTGTATCTGTTGTAACAGCTATTAATATTTTATTAGCCGGTATTCTTATTTTCATCGAACGAAGAGATATAGGATCTACATGGGCGTGGCTTCTTATTTTATTTTTTATACCGATTGTCGGCTTTATTGTATATCTATTCTTTGGAAGACAGCTAAAACAGAAGAACTTTTATAAGTTATCATCTGATGAGCGGGAATATTTAAGATCTTCAGTAGATGAACAATTAAAAGAACTTAAAGCTACCCATGAATATCGAAATAATTTATTGATTCAACATAATAAACTGCTGTTCACTAATTTAAATTCTTCTAAGTCACTCGTGCGCACCGACAATGAAATTGATATCTTTAGTGATGGTAATCAGAAATTTGATGCATTGTTTGAGGACATTCGAAATGCTAAAAAAGAAATTAATATTCAATATTATATTATTCAACGAGATAATCTTGGGAAAAAATTAAGAGATGAGCTAACAAAAAAAGCAAAAGAAGGCATAAAAATTCGCGTTCTTTATGATGAAGTAGGATCTAGAAAAATGACGCCATCATTTTTTAAGGAGCTTGTTTCATATGGCGGCGAAGCACAGGCATTTTTCCCTTCAATTCTTCGCTTAATTAATTTTCGGATTAACAATCGAAATCATCGAAAGCTTTGTATTATTGATGGTGAAGTAGCATACATAGGAGGATTTAACGTAGGAGATGAATATTTAGGGTTAGATCCAAAAATGGGTTATTGGAGAGACACTCATTTTCGCATTAAAGGAGAGTCAGTGAACGATATTCAAGGGAGATTCATTTTAGATTGGCATCAAGCAACAAAACAGCCAATTGAACTGGAACAATTTTTGCATCGTACAGAAACTCATTCTGGAACGGTTCCTGTACAAATTGTAGCAAGCGGGCCAAACTCGACTACTCAGCATCTGAAAAACATGTATATCTCATTGATTATGTCGGCCAAAGAAAGTGTGTACCTTCAAACGCCTTACTTTATTCCAGACGCAAGCTTTATGGATGCTTGTAAAATTGCTTTATTATCTGGAGTAGAGATTCATATTATGATTCCAAACAAACCGGATCATCCTTTTGTTTATTGGGCTACGTGGTCTCACGTAGGCGAACTGCTGACGTATGGTGCGCATATTTATCTCTATGAAAAAGGCTTTTTGCATGCTAAAACGATTGTAGTAGATGATGAGGTGTCTTCTGTAGGCACGACGAATATTGATCCACGAAGTTTCAGTCTTAATTTTGAAGTGAATGCAGTTGTATATGACCAGCCTATTGCCAAAAAGTTGCAGAACCTGTTTCTTGAAGATGTGCAATACAGTTCAAAATTAACGCTCGAACGATATAAAGAGCGCTCTCTTCTTATAAAATTTAAAGAAGCGGTATCTCGCTTGCTGTCACCAATTTTATAATACAAATCATTGATATCATGAAGCAGACTTGAATTTTTAGATTCAGGTCTGTTATTTTATTGATTTCTCCTTGTAAGGAGAGCTAGAGATAAAATTAAAAAGTTTTACCAAAAAATCCAAGGGTATTAATACTATAACAAGCTAAAAAATGATAATACCTAGGAGGAATAGAAAATGACAAAAAATGTAGTAGGTACGTATGATTCAGAGGCAGCGGTTATTACAGCGATTCGAAATTTAAAAACACAGGGATATCCGGACAGTGCACTTTCTGTCTTGACAAACAGTGGTCTGCGTCATGAAAATACAGAAGCGATTGAGCATTCTGCAGGAATTGATGTGCAAACAGTTGATACAGATCAACATTCAAAACACCATCAATCCTTTATGGAGAAAATAAAAAATGCTTTTACTCCATCTGAAGAAAAAATGGATCAAGATGTTAATCGAATCGAAAATCAATTAACCGAATATGGTGTACCTGCTGCAGAAGCTTCCTCATATGTATCTGATCTTAAAAAAGGAAAAGTTTTGCTGATGGTAGACGCAGTTGAGCATGATAAACACAATTCAGCTCTAGGACAAACAGTGACGCCTGCTGAAAAATCAGCTGACCCAATGAATGAAAAAATGTTATACGGCAATCACGAAAATAAAATAAGGTAATGTTGAAGTAACCAAATGCGATAATAAAAGACTGCGTTCTTAAATAAAAGCTAGTTAACGAAAGGAAGGGGACCGATGAGAAATCTAGAAAAAACGGAATATGAACTTGACTATTTAAAACAGCAGCAAGAAGTTAATCAAGAGCTCATCAAAGTTTCACAGTCTCTTGTTGCTACGTTAAAACAGTATGAAGAAGAACCAGAGAATACGGAAGTGTTAGCTGTTCTTGCTGACTTAGAAGGTCAGCAAGAACAGCTAAAAGCAAAGACCGAAAAGATATCTAAAGAGCTTGCACATTTATAAAATGAGATAAAAGAAGTTCCTATAGAAGGAACTTCTTTTTATATTTTATTATACACAATCTATGGTGAGAGAAAGAGAATTTTATATAACCGGATGTGAACGTTACGGGGATAGTGGTTTTGTTTTAGATACATATAGATGAGAAGGAACGCGATAAGAGATTATATAAAAATGGGAAAAGGAAGAACAGTTTTCGCTCTTCCTCCAGCCGTATTGCTTATGATAGTGATTTAGAAACGTCCGCCGCCAAGTTGCTGTTCAGCCATTTGCACAAGACGTTTTGTGATTTCGCCGCCTACTGAGCCGTTTGCGCGTGCAGTTGCGTCAGGACCAAGAGTTACGCCAAATTCACTAGCGATCTCATATTTCATTTGATCGATTGCTTGTTGAGCACCGTGTACTGCTAATTCGTTGCTGCTCTTATTTCTGCTGTTTGCCATCATAATCAACTCCTTTTATAAGGTTAAGATTATGATTTGATTAATAGATAGTTTTTATACATAAAATAAAAAAATTTTTTCAAGGACTTATAGAATATGCTTATTGGAATAAAGAACCAAAAGTTTCCGCTAGGTAACGGAAAATAATTATGTGTAGAAAGAGAGAGGGGACAAGTAAAATAGAACACAAGTAGGTAAGCGGTTACATATTGATTAAGATAGAAGGAGAATTTTAATATTCCTATTCTATTTAAAAGGAGGAGATTTGCTATGTATCAAAGGTTAAAAAAGTCTGTACTATTGGCTATTACATTGAGTTTAGCAATTGGCATTGTACTCTCTTATGAGAAAGCAGCGCTGGCGAAGCAGACGCACGAAAAAGCTACATCCTATCGTACAGTGACAGAGATTTATGACTGGGGAGCGGCGATCACAAAAATTATTATTGACTTAGGTGAACCTGTTCCAACCAATTCACTTACAAAAGAAACGTTTAAGGTGCATGTGGCTCGAAGTGATAGTCGATTAGAACCGTCTTTATTGGAACAAGGAGATCGTACAGTAAAAAAAGCCTATGTATCCGATAAAAATGGACAACCGGCCGTACATACTGGAAAATATGCAGTTTTAGAAATGGAAGTTGGACCAACTGTTTCATTAGGAGCACCACTAAATTATGATGAATATGGTACAGGATTAAATGCATGGATAGACAGTCAATATACCATTACTCAGCAAAAAGACATGATAACAAATGAAGGAAAGTTGTCAGGGCTTGTAGTGAAACAGTTTGCGGGAGAGAAAAAAGAACTCGTAGATGATTTTACAATTAAAAAAGGTATATACCAAAATATAGAATTAGCATACGCAAGTCATGCGCCGGCAAAGGATAAGAAAAAGAATCCATTAATCATTTGGCTACATGGTGGAGGAGAAGGAGGAACAGATGCAACAATTCCCTTATCCGCCAATAAAGCTGTTAGTTTTGTCACAAAAGAAACTCAGGCTTATTTTGAAGGGGCCTACGTTTTAGTACCGCAAGCGCCAACAAAATGGATGGATGGTTATACGGGTAAAGCGGATGGAACTTCTATTTATAAAGTATCACTGATGGCCTTAATTGAAGAATATGTTTCTAAAAACCCCGATATTGATTCCAATAGAATCTATATCGGAGGAGCATCTAATGGCGGATATATGACTATGCTCATGATTCGTGATTATCCAAAATACTTTGCAGCAGCATTTCCAGTATGTGAAGGACTAAATGATAGATTAATTACGAATCAAGATATTGAAAAGATGAAAGAAACACCTATTTGGTTCGTAGCCGCTAAGAATGATACAGTCCTTCCGCCAACAATTAACACTCTTCCAACTTATGAACGTTTGGTGAAAAGCCATGCAAATAATGTTTATTTATCACTATTTGAGGATGTGCATGACACCACAGGCTTGTATAAAAATAACGATGGTTCGCCCTATCAGTATAATGGACATTCATCTTGGATATATCTGTATAATAATGAACCTAAAGCTAAAATAAACGGAACCACAACAAGCATAATGGAATGGATAAGTGAACAATCGTTGAAAAATTAATCATTTTAAAAAAAGCTGTTGAACGTTGAACAGCTTTTTTATTTCTCTTTTAAAACGAAAGACTGTATCTAAAATAAACGATTGAATACTTTCGTGATAAAATAAAGGAAGAGATCACGAAGAAAGGAACAGTGAAAGTGAAACCAACCATTTACGATGTTGCGAAAAAAGCAGGGGTATCGATAGCCACTGTATCCAAAGTAATCAATCAGACAGGCCGTATTAGTGAAAAAACGATAAAAAAAGTGAATGAAGTAATGATGGAATTAGATTATCAGCCTAGCAGTGTGGCAGCGGCGTTAACAGGAAAAAAGACGTACACGATCGGTGTTCTAGTTCCTGATATCTCTAATCCTTTTTTTGCAGAGGTAGCAAGAGCTTTTGAGAATAGTGCTAGAGCAGCGGGATACACGCTTTTTTTATGCAGTACAGATCATCAAACTGCCCGCGAGCATGAATATATAGATCTTTTATTTAAAAAACAAGTAGATGGAATCATTATCGCAACCGAACTAAATGATACGAAGCTCGTAAAGAAGATTGTGAAGCATGATGTACCGCTTGTATTGTTTTCAGTTGACCATCCTTCTATCTCAACGCATGTAGTGACAATTGATAACGTTCGCGGAGGATATATCGCAGGTACGTATTTAATAGAAAAAGGTCATCAATCGGTAACGATTATGACTGAAAAAGATAGAAAAAGCAGTGAGGGGCGATTAGCGGGATTTAAACAAGCGCTCACAGAAGCAAATTTATCACTAGAAAATCAGTCCATTATCAGCTGTTATTCAACAGTAGAAGATAGCAGGAGAGCAAGTAAACAGCTGCTTTCCTTGCCTAATAGGCCCACAGCAGTCTTTACATGTACAGATCTAATTGGGGTATCGCTCATAAACGAGGCAAGGAAGCAGGGGCTTTCGATCCCGGGAGACCTGTCGGTAATTGGATTCGATAATACGATTTATGCCGATATTGCTGAGCCGGGTTTGACAACGATTGAACAACCCATTTCTCAGATGGCTACTAGTACGTTTGAACAGCTGTTGAAGTCTATGAAAAAAGAAGAGCATGCGAAACAGCGAGTAACGATTATTCCCGAACTAGTAGAACGTGCGTCGGTAAAAAAGTTATAAAATAGAGAAGGTAAAAAAGCTGCAGGTGTTGAGACACCTGCAGCTTTTTCTGCTTAAGCATATTTATAGAGAGACCGGACTTTTGACTTCGTTTATTGTTTCGCCTTTAATAGTTGTCTCTGTTGGCATCGTAAGGAAACCAGTTAGAAAAGCACCAAAGAAGTATAAGCAAGCAAAGATCCAAATTACGCCGCCCGTGCCCAAAAGACCAATAAAAACGGTTACAATTAAAGGGCCTACAAAAGCAGAAAGTCCAGATCCTAAGTTCAACACAGACATTGCAGCTCCTTTATTCTCCGGAGCCAAAGAAGGCACTAACGCTGTAAGAGGGACATAACCTGCTAGTGTTGCACCGTAACAGCATGCGACAATCATCATTACCCAATAATTATGTCCGACGAATTGCGGTACATAGTAGAGAGCAAGTGTTACAATTCCGCATCCAACTCCGCCAAACCACTTGATTGTATTTACCCAGCCAAACTTATCTCCAACAATACCAAAAATAATATTAAAAGCCATATTCACAAAAAACAATGTACCCCAGATTTGCAACCATTCACTCATCGTAAAATCATGTTTCATCATATATGTTGGCAAGAAAACAACAAATCCAAATTGAGCAGCAGAGTTAATAATCTTTACGATGCCGCCAATCCCTACTTTAGGGTTCTCAAATGCAATTGTAATCCCTTTCATTAATTCTTTTGTTTTATTATCGTTTACTTTTTGTACGGTAAACTTGTCTTTATTCATAATAATCGAAAAGATTCCACCGATCAAAACAAAAAGTAAACCACTCCACAAGGTAGCGATTTCGCCAATTTTTGGAACCATATAACTTGAGTAAAAGGCTCCAATTACGCTTAATCCAAGCTGGAAGACAAACCAAAACCAGCCTACTGCTTTTGAAAGCATTTCCTGGGGCGTGCGGTAAGACACCCAGACCAAGAACGAGTAAGCAAATAAAGGGTAACCAAATCCTCTAAGGGCATAACAAATTAGTATAATTGTGTAATTCATAATATGAAGTCCTAAACCTATAAATCCAATTGAACCAATAATAAAGGATATCAAGCCGAATGCCATTGCTTTTCTAGGACCCCACAGCTGAACCAGTACGCCGGAGAACCAGGAAGAAACAGAGACCGTAATGCCGTAAACAGTAAACAGTAAAGCAGCATGTTCAATGGTTAAACCTTGTTCTACAAGATAAGGAGATAACCATCCTTGTTCTAAACCATCGCCAATCATAAAAACAATAATACCTATGTATCCCCACGTTAAATGAGAAGGGATCCCAATCTTGTCTAAAGCCGTTTTTCTGGAAATAAATTCATTCATTTTCCACACCACCAGATCGATTATTTTGTGTAAAACATCAAACTAATTTGGTTAAGCGCTTAATCTATTTGATAAAAAGTATACGCTTACATTTTTTGAACGTCAATTAAAATTTTAAATATATATAATTTTCAATTAAATGATTTTAATCATAAAAATATTAGTAAGTAAGGCAATAATCACTGAATTCATGATAAAAATACTTAAATATAGAGAATTTCTTTATGTTTCATTGATAAATAGATAAAAAATAAAAATAGTTTTTTATAGTATGCATTCAGATTGTTAAAAAACAAATATTCTAAATAATCTATAAAAAATGTTTGCATTTCAGAAAACGTTATGTATAATTAGAATAAGGAAAGCGCTTAACCTATATAGAGGTTTGAGCGAATGTTTTCTTAACTTTTAATTAAAGGGGAAAATAAGATGGGGATTCTTACAATTGGAATAATTGGTGCTGGACGCATAGGGAAATTACACGTTGATAATTTAAAATTAATGCCGCAAATAAAAATTAAAGCGGTTTCAGATGTGGTAGTAGATCATTTACATGAATGGGCTGCAAGTAAAGAAATTTCGACGTTAACAACAAATTATCAAGATTTATTAGCTGATCCAGAAATTGATGCCGTTTTCATTTGTTCGCCAACGAATACGCACGCATCGATTATTAAAGAAGCAGCTCGAGCGAAAAAGCATATTTTCTGTGAAAAGCCCGTTAGTTTTTCAGTAGAAGAAACAATCCAAGCGTTAGAAGTAGTAAAAGAACATGGAGTGCAGCTTCAAGTTGGCTTTAATCGACGCTTTGATCCCAACTTTAAAAAAGTGCATGATCTTGTACAGCAAGGAGAAGTAGGACAGCCGCACATTTTAAAAATCACCTCCAGAGATCCTCAGCCTCCAAGTCCGGAATACGTTCGCGCTTCAGGAGGATTGTTCATGGATATGATGATTCATGATTTTGATATGGCTCGTTATGTAATGGACAGTGAAGTAATTGAAGTATCGGCTTACGGCACGACGCTTATCGATCCTGCTATTGAAGAAGCAGGGGATATAGATACGGCAATTGTGTCATTAAAATTTGCAAATGGAGCTTTAGGTGTAATCGATAACAGTCGTCAAGCTGTCTACGGTTACGATCAGCGCCTTGAAGTTTTTGGTGAAAAAGGTGCAGCTGCTGCTGACAATTGTCGTCCTACTACAGTAGAAATATCAACAGGCGAAAGTGTAGTCAAAGAGAAGCCGCTGTATTTCTTTCTTGAGCGCTATACACAAGCGTACATAGCGGAAGTGACACAGTTTGCAAGAGCAATTATGGAAAAACAAAGCGTTATTTGTACAGGGAACGATGGATTACAAGCAGAACGAATTGCTAAAGCAGCAAAAGAATCTTTACTATCCGGGCAGCCAGTGAAGATTGAACATAAAAAATACGCAGTGAATTAATGACAGTAAACGTGGGGATGAAAGAAATTGGTCTTTCTACCCTTTTAGGAAAGCGCTTAACTAAGGAGGAATAAAGATGAATCCGCTTGTTTTTAAAGAAAATCGTGGGTTAGATTTCATCGCTGTTGGCCGTTTATGTATTGATTTAAATGCAAATGAAACACAGCGTCCAATGGAAGAGACGAAAACATTTACTAAATATGTAGGAGGCTCTCCGGCTAATATTGCGATTGGAGCAGCAAGGCTAGGCTTAAAAACCGGTTTTATCGGAAAAGTATCAGATGATCAAATGGGACGCTTCATTACGGATTATCTGCAAAAAAATAAGATTAATACAGATAGCATTGTTGTTGATAAAACGGGGGCCGTAACGGGGCTTGCTTTTACGGAAATCAAGAGCCCTACAGATTGCAGCATCTTAATGTATCGTGATAACGTAGCGGATTTAAAGCTAAGTCCTACAGAAGTATCCGAAGAATATATCAAACAGTCAAAGGCACTTTTAATATCTGGAACGGCTCTTGCGCAAAGTCCTTCTCGTGAAGCAGTGTTTTTAGCACTAGAACACGCACGCAAGCATGAAGTTGTAGTGTTTTTTGATATCGACTATCGTCCATATACATGGGAATCCGAAGCTGAAACGGCAGTCTATTTTAATTTAGCCGCTGAAAAATCAGATGTAATTATTGGTACGCGAGAAGAGTTTGACATGATGGAAAAACTTTTAAATTATAAAGAATCTAATGATCAAGTAACAGCAGAGCGCTGGTTTTCTCACCATGCTCAAATCGTCGTGATTAAGCACGGTGGAGAAGGGTCTATTGCCTATGCAAGAGATGGTAAGTCTCACCGCGGAGGAATATTTAAAACAAAAGTTCTGAAAACGTTTGGCGCTGGTGATTCATATGCTTCAGCCTTTATTTACGGATTGATGCAAGGGCTGGAAATTCCACAGGCAATGCGATTGGGGGGTGCCTCCGCTTCGATTGTCATTTCAAAACACAGCTGTTCAGATGCTATGCCGACAAGCATTGAGCTCTTCAACTTTATGGAGACAGCAACGGAAGTTTTGCAGGAAGCTTAATAAACAAAGGGAAAATCTTGAGAGATTGCTTGAGAGATTAAAGGAATAGCAGCTTATTAAAATTAGATAAAGGGAGAGATATTCTATGACACAGACAGCAGTAAAAACAGTAAAAAACTATATTGGTGGACAATGGATTGAATCAGCTACATCAAAAACGGAACCTGTGTATAACCCAGCGACAGGTGAATTAATCGCACAGGTACCTCTTTCTACAAAAGAAGACGTAGATCAAGCGGTGCAAGCAGCAAATGAAGCGTTCAAAGGGTGGGCAAAAACAGCCGTGCCTAAACGTGCACGAATTTTATTCAAGTATCAGCAGCTATTAGTAGATAACTGGGATGAATTAGCAAAGTTAGTGACAGTTGAAAACGGAAAAAGCTTTAACGAAGCGCGAGGTGAAGTGCAGCGTGGAATTGAATGTGTAGAATTTGCGGCAGGTGCTCCTACGTTAATGATGGGTAAACAGCTTCCTGATATTGCAACAGATATTGAGTCTGGCATGTACCGCTACCCAATTGGCGTCATTGGAGGAATTACACCGTTTAATTTTCCAATGATGGTTCCTTGCTGGATGTTCCCGCTTGCGATCGCTTGCGGCAATACATTTGTGTTAAAGCCTTCTGAGCGTACGCCGCTGTTAGCTGCAAGATTAGCTGAGCTGTTTGAAGAAGCTGGTTTGCCAAAAGGTGTATTAAATATTGTAAACGGGGCGCATGATGTGGTAAACGGTCTTCTTGAACATAAATTAGTGAAAGCTATTTCGTTTGTAGGTTCCCAGCCTGTAGCTGAGTACGTGTACAAAAAAGGTACGGAAAACTTAAAGCGTGTTCAAGCTTTAGCCGGTGCTAAAAACCATTCAATTGTATTAAATGATGCAGATTTGAACGTAGCAACAAAACAAATTATCGGAGCCGCTTTTGGTTCAGCAGGTGAACGTTGTATGGCAGCATCTGTTGTTACTGTACAAGAAGAAATTGCAGATCAGCTAATTGAAAGATTAGTAGAGGAAGCAAATGATATTGTAATTGGCGACGGCTTAGAAGAAAACGTCTTCTTAGGACCAGTCATTCGTGAAAATCATAAAGAGCGTACGCTCAGCTATATTGAATCAGGCGTGCAAGAAGGAGCAGAGCTTATTCGTGACGGTCGCACAGATGCAGCAGTAAATGGCAAGGGCTACTTTGTCGGACCAACGATTTTTGATCATGTTACGCAAGAAATGAAAATTTGGCAAGATGAAATTTTTGCACCTGTGCTTTCTATTGTACGTGTGAAAACATTAGAAGAAGCTATTGAAGTAGCCAATAACTCTCGATTTGCAAACGGTGCTTGTATTTATACAGATAGCGGCGCAAGCGTACGTGAGTTCCGTGAAAATATTGAATCTGGTATGTTAGGAGTAAATGTAGGGGTACCGGCACCTATGGCATTCTTCCCATTCTCTGGCTGGAAAGATTCTTTTTACGGTGATCTTCATGCAAACGGTACGGACGGCGTGGAGTTTTATACAAGAAAGAAAATGGTAACAACGCGCTGGTAAGTGATTCATTAAAAATCGCATTCCATTTTAAAAGGAGGTATCAGGAATTAAAGGTATTCCTTATGCTTCCTTTTTTAAAATCGCAATCTAGTATTAGAAGGGAGAAAGAAGCATGGAAACAGTTAGAATGACGACGGCACAAGCATTAGTGAAGTTTTTAAATCAGCAGTATGTTGAATTTGATGGAAAGCAGCATCAGTTTATTAAAGGGATTTTTACAATTTTCGGGCACGGAAATGTGGTAGGCCTTGGGCAAGCTTTGGAAGAAGACCCAGGAAATCTAGATGTATATCAAGGACGTAATGAACAAGGAATGGCCAATGCAGCGATGGCTTTTGCAAAACAAAAACATCGAAAGCAGATTATGGCTTGCACATCTTCAGTGGGGCCAGGTTCAGCAAATATGGTTACAACGGCAGCCACTGCTTCAGCTAATAATATTCCAGTTTTACTGCTTCCTGGTGATGTATTTGCAACTAGACAGCCGGATCCCGTTTTGCAGCAAATTGAACAGTCATATGATTTATCTATTTCTACAAACGATGCTTTCCGACCAGTAAGTAAGTACTGGGATCGCGTAAGCCGCCCTGAACAATTGATGACAGCTATGATTAATGCGATACGTGTGTTAACGAATCCTGCAGATACGGGAGCTGTAACTATTTGTTTGCCTCAAGATGTGCAGGGAGAAGCATGGGACTTTCCAGCTTATTTCTTCCAAAAGCGCGTTCACCGCATTGAGCGTCGCCTTCCGACTAGGGACAGTCTAGCAGATGCAATTCAATTAATGAAAACAAAGAAAAAGCCAATCATCATTTGCGGAGGAGGCGTTCGGTATTCAGAAGCTGCAAAAGAGTTAAAACAATTTGCTAGTGAGTTCCATATTCCATTTGGAGAAACTCAAGCAGGGAAAAGTGCCGTTGAAAGTGACTATCGCTATAATCTAGGCGGAATAGGTGTAACAGGGAACTCAGCTGCTAATACAATCGCTAAAGAAGCAGATTTAGTAATTGGAGTAGGCACTCGATTTACTGATTTTACAACAGCATCTAAACAGCTTTTTCAACATCCCAACGTGCAATTTCTTACCATTAATACGTCTGAATTTCATGCAAATAAACTTGATGCCGTGAA
Source organism: Priestia sp. SRI_019 (assembly GCF_057586255.1). Classification (NCBI taxonomy): domain Bacteria; kingdom Bacillati; phylum Bacillota; class Bacilli; order Caryophanales; family Bacillaceae; genus Priestia; species Priestia sp. SRI_019. The sequence continues at coordinate 16,243 of NZ_JBYCZN010000006.1, forward strand.
ACTTGTAGCTGATGCAAAAGAAGGGTTGCTTGCTCTTAGGGAAGAGCTAAAATCAATTGGCTATCAGTCTGTTTATACAACAGAAATTACAAGTGCTAAAGACGCATGGGATAAAGAATTAGAGCGTCTGCATAGCATACGTTTTACTGGTGCAGATTTTGTTCCGGAAATACAAGGTCATTTAGATGAAAGCTTAGCTGAATATGTAGAATCACTTGGTACTCAATTAACGCAAACAGAAGTAATTGGAAAGGTGAATAAGCTCCTTGATGACAACTCCATCATTGTTGGTGCAGCAGGAAGTCTCCCAGCAGACTTACAGAGAATGTGGAAGTCTACTAAACCTAATACCTATCATATGGAATATGGATATTCATGTATGGGATATGAAGTATCAGGAGCACTTGGAGTTAAGCTGGCAGAACCAGCTAAGGAAGTGTACGCGATGGTTGGAGATGGAAGCTATCAAATGCTTCATTCAGAGCTTATTACAAGCCTTCAAGAAAGAAAAAAGATAAACATTTTACTGTTTGATAACTCCGGCTTCGGGTGCATTAATAACCTTCAAATGTCAAACGGTATGGGGAGCTTCGGTACAGAGTTTCGTTATCGAAACGATGAAACAGGAAAACTAAACGGAAACGTAATGAAAATTGATTTTGCAGCCAGCGCCGCAGGCTACGGTGTAAAAACGTATCGCGTAAGTTCTCTTGAAGAATTAAAAACGGCGATAGAAGATGCACAAAAACAAGAGATTTCAACGCTAATTGATATTAAAGTGCTGCCAAAAACTATGACGAACGGTTATGAATCATGGTGGCATGTAGGAGTAGCAGAGGTATCTAAAAATCAGCATGTACAGGAAGCTTATGAAGATAAGGTGAAAAACCTTGAAATGGCAAGAGTTTATTAAGGAGCAGGAGAAAATGAGGTTGTTGAAGAGAAACATTCGATAAATATAAAAGAGGTTTTAATTTCATATAAGGGAGAGGAAGAGATGTTCAAGGAGAATACGGTCAAACTGGGGATTGCTCCAATTGCTTGGACAAACGATGATATGCCTGAACTGGGGGCTGAAAATACATTCGAACAGTGTATCAGTGAGATGGCTTTAACCGGTTTTAGAGGAAGTGAGGTCGGAAACAAATATCCGCGAAATGTTTCAATCTTAAAAAAGGCATTATCGCTTCGGAATTTGGAAATTGCAAGTGCGTGGTTCAGTACATTTTTAACAACAAAGCCGCTGGAAGAAACGGTAACGCCATTTATTGAACATCGCGATTTTTTATACGAAATGGGAGCAAAAGTAATTGTTGTTTCTGAACAAGGGCACAGCATTCAGGGGCTGATGGATGTTCCTTTATTTAAAGAAAAGCCTGTGTTCACGCCAACAGAGTGGAGCAGACTTGCAGAAGGCCTGCACCATCTTGGGAAACTGGCACAAGAAAAAGATATGCATATTGTCTATCATCACCATATGGGAACGGGTGTACAAACAACAGAAGAAATTGAGCAGCTAATGGAGCTTACCAATCCGGAGCTTGTTTCGCTGCTATTTGATACCGGTCATCTTGTCTTTTCAGGAGAAGAACCTCTTTATATCTTAAAAAAATATCTGCACCGTATTAAGCATGTTCATTTAAAGGATATTCGTCAAGAAGTAGTTGATCGAGTCAAAGAACAAGACCTAAGCTTCTTGCAAGCGGTAAAAGAAGGAGCCTTTACTGTTCCAGGTGACGGAGCTATTGAATTTGATGAAGTATTTACTACGCTTGCCACTTCGGATTATAACGGATGGTTTGTCGTAGAAGCAGAACAGGATCCAGCCCTTGCTAATCCTTTTGAATATGCGTTAAAAGCAAGAAACTTTATTAAAGAAAAAAGTGGTCTTTAATTTCCATTGTAAAAGATTTTACGCCTTTTATGCGTTTATGAAAGGAAAGGAGGAGAGGAAATGAAGCCAACCATTTATAGTGTGGCTGAAGAAGCAGGTGTATCAATTTCTACGGTATCAAAAGTCATCAATCAAACCGGTCATATTAGTGAAAGAACAAGACAAAGAGTAATTGAGGTTATGGCGCAGTTGAATTACCATCCAAGCGTCGTAGCATCTGCTTTAACAGGAAAACCTACTAAAACGATTGGGCTTCTCGTACCTGACATCTCCAACCCTTTTTTTGCCGATTTGGCAAGAAGCATAGAAGACCGAAGTCATGAGCGAGGTTTCCATGTTGTAATGTGCAATACCGATAACGATGCGGAAAAAGAGAAAAAGTATCTATCGCTGTTAATACGTCAGAGAATCGACGGTTTAATTGTAGCTTCTGCTTTTCGCAATGCTAATCTTTTAAAAAATATGCTTAAGCAAGATATACCGATTAGTGTTATTGCTTCAGAAATTCCTCACATATCCGTTAATACAGTGACAGTGGATGACTACAAAGGGAGCTATTTAGCGACTGATTATTTGCTGTCTTTGCATCATAAAAAAATTGCGATTATTACAGAAAATGCAAAAAGCAATCACGCCCGTTTAGATGCTTTCCGAGACGCTATGCAAGAAAATGGAATCATCGTGCCGCCTCAGCACGTTATTACGACCGAAGCAAGTATTCAAAAAGGATATGAAAGTGCTAAGCAAATTTTTTCAATGAAGGAGAAAGTGACGGCTATTTTTGCTTGTAACGATTTACTGGCTATCGGAGTTATCCAAGCTGCAAAAGAATTCAAAATTGATGTACCGCAAGGCTTATCAGTGATTGGCTTTGATAATACGGTTCTTTCTACTACCATTACGCCCATGTTGACGACAGTAGCACAACCGACAAAAGAAATGGCTGTAAACGTAGTGGATTTGCTGGTTAGAGAAATGAAATATCCAGCGATGCATAAGGAACATTTGCTTCTTGAGCCAAAATTGATTGTTCGGAAATCAACGGCTCCATTACGAAGGGAAGCCACAGCATCTATAAATAATTGAACACAATCAAGAATATTGCCGTTAATAAAAAATCCTCATAGTCACATATTTAAAAGAATTTAGAGAGTCTATGAAGAAAAATGAGTAATTAGTAAATTCTTATCGCGCTACTACATAAAGGAGGAATTCAAGGATGTTAGGTAAATTAGGTGAATTAAATAAAGGATACAACGTACTTACAGAAATGACCGGTCAGCACAAAGATATGCTGATGGATATTGGGATTTATAAAATGTCCCAAGGAAAAGAGGAAACTTTACTAGACAGCAGCAGTGAAACGGCTATTCTTTTACTAGAAGGAAAGGTAAAGCTAGAGTGGGAAGGCCATTCGAAAGAAATTCAGCGCCAGTCCCTATTTGAAGAAGAGCCTTGGTGTTTGCACGTTTCAAAAAATGTGGAGGTCAAAATTACTGGGCTTGCCGATAGTGAAGTACTAGTTCAAAAAACGGATAATGAAAAAGAGTTTTCATCAAAATTATATACGCCCGAAGATTGTCAAAACACAGTGGCTGGTGAAGGAGTATGGGAAGGTACTGCTCAGCGTGTAATCCGAACAATTTTTGACTACAATAACGCTCCTTACTCTAACCTTGTTATTGGAGAAGTTATTTCTTATCCAGGAAGATGGTCGAGTTATCCGCCTCATCATCATGACCAGCCCGAAGTGTATTACTATCGTTTTGACAAGCCGCAAGGATTTGGCTGCGCAATGGTTGGAGAAGATGCGTACCGTGTAGTTGATAATAGTTTTATTACAATTCCTGGTGAATTGGATCATCCTCAAGCAACGGCTCCTGGGTATGCAATGTACTTCTGCTGGATGATTCGCCATCTCGACAATAATCCGTGGACAGACCGTATTATGGAAGAAGAGCATAAGTGGTTATTAGAGCCGGATGCAAAAATTTGGCCTGAAAAATAAATAAAGATCTTTATACGAAATGGGTCTCAAATGTTGAAAAACCTCGACTGAAAAATAATTATGCGTAAAATAATAGTTTATTTTTGTAAAATATGTTTTTATATGTTAAAATATAGCTTGTATTAATATTCAGGCGATGATATCGCTCTTTGCTGCAGATTCCTTTTTAGGAGTCTCTTTTTTTTTGGAAACTGAAGCAACAGATAAAGACGATTCATATATAAATTAAAAAGAAAAGGAGATAAGCGTAAGCCGCTTATCTCCTTTTCTTTTTAGCGTTATCTAATGCTAAGTTCTTTTTCACTACTTTTTCTAAAGCAACTTCCACGTGAACATTTTTTTCATCGATGTCATTCACAAGCACGACGGTTCCTTTTCGTCCTTTAATCTTTAAATCATCACCCGTAGAAGGAATGTTTTCCCTCAGCTGGCTTAATAGAAGCTTTCTGTTTTCAAAAAAGTGAACAGCCACCATTTTATCTCACCTAATTTCATATGATATGTGTGATACAAAGATGTGTATATGAAATCCTTCCTATACACTATGTCGCCAGAGGTGGTTTTAGAACACATTGAATAGACAATTGTTGCATCGATATATGAGATAAATAGGGTGGCATAGTTATAAATCTTCTATTCTTGGACATACTTATACTACTAATCTAAAAAGGGATGTGGATGAAAATGAAGGTGGCTATCGGATTAAGTGTATTTACGGTCGTTACAGGAGCAATTGCGTTAGGGTCAGTTTACTTTTTAGCAGGTATCTTTTCGTTTTTCTTAACGGTTTTTTCATAAAAAAATCCACCAAGAGGTGGATTTTTTATTTAGCAGCGGCTTTTGTTTCATGAGGCGAATTGCCGATAAATCCAAATTTTCCGCCGACAACTTCTTTTACTTCGTGGATGACAATAAAAGAATTCGGGTCAATTTGCTGGATTTTCTTTTTAATTTTTAATAACTCGTTCTTTTTAATAACAACGTAAATAATACGTTTATCTTTGTTGGCGTAGTAGCCGTATCCGTAAAAGATGGTGGCTGCATTTCCAAATTCACTGGTGATGACTTGCGCTATGTCTTTATATTGATCGGACATAATCGTCATTGCTTTTTTGTTGTGGAAACCTTCGATAACGACATCTACGATTTTGGCACAAAGATAGACGAATATAAAAGTATAGAGCATGTTATTGACGCCAATAGCGAAAACCGATGCTAAAATAATGACACTGTCCATGTAGAACATGCTTTTAGAGATATTATAGCCTTTTGTATAGTTTAATAAATAAGCTAAAAGCGTTGTTCCACCAGTCGATCCATCTGCGATAAAAATGAGAGCAAGTCCTGTTCCCATTAGTAAAGCCCCGAATACAATTCCTAAAATCATGTCGTGAACGTGAAAAGGAATATAGCTGACTAGACCGAGGAAAACGGACGTCATGACGGCTCCTAGAATCGTATAAAGAATCGTTTTTTTTGTTAGAAATTTATAGGCTAAGGCAATAAATATAAGGTTTACAAGAAATGTGCTGATACTTGTAGGGATATGAAATAAATAATATAAAACAAGAGCAATACCAACCGTACTTCCGTCACCTAATTTATTTGGAATGACGAAAAAATCAATGGATGCAGCAACTAAAAGTGCGCCGACGATAATTAAGATGATGTCTTTATAGATTGTTTTCAATATGCAAACCTCCTTGATTATTAGGATATTTTCATGTTTAATCTTGTTTTTACTAGTGTTTCACAAATGATAAAATAAAAAACGTCTTAGAAATTGTCTAGTTATAAAACTGATCAACTTCTAAGACGAAGAATTACGATACGTGTATAGGTCTTAATCCGACTTTTCTATGCTTCGATGTCACCGATTATATAAACCTCTGACCGCTATGTCAACGCTGTGAGAGATGTTCAACTTTTCAAAAAATAGAAGGCGGTTTCCTACATAAAAAAAGAATCCTTTGCGATGACGCAAAGGATTTTCAAATTTATTGGAATAGGGGGAATACGTTATTAGGATTACCATTTTCATAAATTAATATACCTTTATTTTTTTAAAAGATTTATTTGTTAATGACGATTGAAAGTTTGTAATTCACATGCTGATTTAGCTCTGTCAAAAAATCATTTAGTTCTTCATTTGAATGAAATTTGCATTCTAGTAAATAGCAGCCATCGCCGCTGATTTTAAAGTTGTTGATAACGTACTCCTGCTGACTTTCTAAAAATGTAAGGTAGGGGTGGTGATGAATGCTCTGCGTATAGATATTTAAAAATGCATGGATGGTGTAGCCGAGTTTTCGTTCATCAATGTTAATTGTATAGCCTTTGATAATCCCTTCATCTTCTAACTTTAATACTCTAGCAGAAGCGGCTTGTCCGGTTAAATGCACTTTTTCTCCTAATTCTTTCATCTTTATACGTCCATTTTTTGATAGCTCTTCTAGTATGCGCTTATCTGTATTATCTAACATAGCTACAAATCCTTTCGTATTTCAAATCAAAAGGGTTAACTACTTGATGTCACCTATGTATACTGATACGTCTTCTATTTTATACTAAAGAAAAGTAAGAAAAAAGAGCAGTCAATATGCAAGGTATAGAAACCGGCAGTAGTTTGTAAACAGCTAGATTGACGAAAGCTTAAGCATGCTGTATGATTCTTTGAGTGTTTACGTGGTTCGTAACCATCCCACGTTAAAAAACTAAGGAGAGAATAGTAAGATGAATATAAGAACACTTTGCGTCAACGGTCTTTTAGCTGCTATGTATATTGCTGTCAGCATGCTAATCCAGCCGTTTGGCTTCACCAATATCCAATTTCGTATATCGGAAATGTTCAATCACTTAATTGTGTTTAATAAAAAGTACGTGTACGGCATTGTGCTAGGAGTATTTCTGACGAATTTGTTTTTTTCACCAATGGTCGCTTATGATCTGGTGTTTGGGGTAGGACAATCCGTGCTATCATTACTCATTACCATTTTTTCTATGCGCTACATTAAAAATATGTGGGCTCGTATGCTTGTTAATACACTTGTATTTACGTTCACGATGTTTATTATTGCTTTTGAGCTGCACCTAGCATTTGACTTGCCATTTTTCTTTACGTGGCTAACAACAGCCGTTGGTGAGTTTGTTGTTATGCTTGTTGGAGCACCAATTATGGCAGCAATTAATAAACGTGTACAATTTAATAAGCTAGTTGGATAAAAAAGATGTGGCTGTGATAAATCTCACAGCCACATCTTTTTTTCTTTGTTATTCTATAAGTGTAGTGATAAACCCCTTATTATTGAAGAGCTTTTCACGCATGGACAAATTACCCATATCTAGCATGTGAAAAGAGCAGGTCGCGTTTGCGATCTGCTCTTTTTGCGTAAGGCAATAGGAAGTATTCGGTTAGATTATTTTGAAAGAAGGAGTGACAAATCTCACAGCACATTCTTTTTTCTTTTGTTACGATATACATATAGTTGGCAAACTCCTTATCGAAAAGTTTTTCGCACAACAACACATTACCTATGCGTAGCAATTAAAAAAGCAGACCGATAACGGTTTGCTTTTTTAATTGTATTTTTTACCATTAAATAACTTTTTTGAGTTATAATTGTAAAATAACCTTTGTTACTAGAGAAGGGATTGTTTTTTGAATAGGAAGTTAGCAATTCTTGTTTTATTAGCGTTAGCTATTGATGAGCCCGACGTAAAGTGCATAGGGTATTGGAATAAGCTTGATGATTACCATCAATTTTCTTTTGGAGGATCCTTGAAGCAAGAATAATATATAACTATTTGTTAAATGGTGGAACTGAGCGTAAGGATTGATAAAGGCGGTGAATGAACAGTGAGTGTAGACACGGATAGATTGATTAGCTTTTTTATTTTATGGGGAACACCCGCTGTTTTTAGTATAGTAGAGTACTTTAAACTGAGTAAAACTGAAAAAAAAGAAGCGATACGAGACTTAATATCTTTAAAATCTATTGTAACAACAGGATTTATATTGACCGGAGGAGTGATGGCGAGTTTAGGCAGGTTGTTATCTCTGCTGCCTCTCCACGTTATAGGTACTTTTATTTTAGCTATTGGTGGTATCGTGGGCGCTGTTGAAGCATGGAAGACAGAAAAAAAGAAAAGTATTGTTATCCTTGTTTTAATAGTATCTATGATTGCTTTTACATTTGTAATATAAATTCTGCATGTAACAAGAGCTGCTCAACCCGTGAGCAGCTCTTATCAGTTTCTTATTTATTGTGTTTCAAGATGCTGATCTCTTTTCTTTAACGTAAGAGCGAGCAAGAACGAAACGACGGCGAAAGCGATGGCTACATAATAGACGGTATGAACCCCGCTTGTCATACTTTTTATTTGTAGCAGCGTTTTATTCGTTTCGTTTGATTGTTGAATAAAGTGCTGAGAAGCCATGGTCATAATACTTGTATACAAAGCGGGTCCAATCGCGCCTGAAACTTGGTTAATCGTATTTGAAATAGCTGAACCGTGGGCATGAAGCGGTTTTGGCACTTGATTTAAAGCAAGCGTCATCACGGGACCGATGCTTAAACCTACGCCAATTGTAAAGGCTGCGTATAAGATGGCTGCAGTCGTCGTGCTTGTTCCGCTTGAAATAGTAGTGAACAAACTTAAAATAAATGTTAAAAGGACTAAGCCCGTTAAAAGCAGCGGTTTAAATCCGATTTTGTCAAACAAACGTCCTCCCACCATAGCTGTTAGAGCCAGCGTTACACCGCCTGGAAGCATAAGAAACCCTGTTTGCAAAGGAGACAGTCCCGCAGCCGTTTGGAAGTATAGCGGCAAAATTAACATCATTGAAAACTGAATCATCATAATAAGAAACATTAAGAAAATCGATCTTGAAAACACAGACGATCTAAAAGGCTTCATATTAATCATAGGAGAATTCAGCTTTGTTTGCTGTCTGACAAATAAAGCAAGAGCTATGACGCCAATTATGAGCGTAAGCCATACGATAGGATTACTCCATCCCGTCTCTTCACCAGCTGCGCTAAATCCATAAACAACTCCTCCAAACCCAATCGTAGAAAGAATCACAGATGGGATATGAATTGTTGGTCTAGATGTTTCAGAAACGTTACTGAGCTTGAAAAGAGCAAATAGGAAAATAAGCGCCGCTGCAATTAAAAGACCTAGAAATATAATTTGCCACGAATAGTATTGAATAATTAATCCTGAAAGAACCGGTCCTATTGCCGGTGCAAATAAAATAGCTACGCTAAAAATCCCCATTACGGTGCCGCGTTTGCTAATAGGCACGAGTGTTAACATTGTGCTCATCACAAGAGGTAAAATAATGCCTGTCCCTAATGCTTGAATCATACGGCCCACAAAAAGCAGAGAAAACCATGGAGTAATAAATCCAATGAAGGACCCAATTAAGTAAAAACTCATAGCCGTCACAAACAGCTGTCTTAATGTGAATCGTTGAATTAAAAAAGCAGACACCGGAACAGAGATGCCAATTACAAGCATATATCCGGTAGTTAACCACTGAGCTGAGCTCGTTCTAATGTGAAAATCTGAAATGATACTTGGCAAGGCCACGTTCATTACCGTTTCACTAATTAAGCATAAAAAATTTCCTAGAATCAAAATGAAAAGGATAAGCTTACTTTGTGTACTCATTTTTTCTTCTGTTTGTGTCATAAGTGACCTCCTTTTACTAAATTAATTTTTGTTTGCGAACAGCTTACCAATTTGGTCAGCTGCAATTTGCATAGGGACTGTACTATTTTTAGTTAATGAAAGAGTATAAGCCCCTTCAATCCAAGACTGTATAGCTGAACCTAGCTGTCTTGCTTCCTCTTGTTCATAACCTGAACAAACTAACTTATCTGCATAAACTTGCTCCCACTCGTTATACACGGCTTCACAGGCCATGCGAAGCGTTGCGTTTGATGACCATACTTCACTCGACATAGCAGCGAGAGAGATATCCGCTTCATTTTCCACTTGTTCAAACATTCGATCAGCCATCAGTTTTATATGATATTGAATAGCTGACGCGGCATCTTCATGAGAAGCGAGGGATTTTTCGATATAAGCTTTGACTCTTTCTCCCGTTTTTTGAATAGCTTCTTTTGCTAACTGTTGTTTTCCATCCGGAAAATAATAATAAATAGATCCTCTCGGAGCGCTGCTTTCTTTTGTAATTTGACTTAGACTGGTGGCGTGATAGCCTTTTTTGCGAAAAAGTTTAGCAGCTGCGCTTAAAATTTTTTCTTTTGAATTGGTTGGTTCCATGAAAACAGCTCCCTGATATAATTACTAGTTGATCGGTCAGTATAATGGTAGCAACTCTATACTGATCAGTCAATCCAGACGTTTAGGTCTTGTATATAAGTAAAGATTGATGCAAGCTTCACAGGTGTAAGCATTGATTGAAATGTTAAGAATAAGGTTACAAAGTATTTTGGAGCTATACTTCTATTACTGTTAAAAAAATATGATTAAGTAATGAAATTAAAAGCAGACGAGAAGCGTATAGCATGTTACGATAGGGACGGTATAGAAATTGGCATATGTCTGTTTCTAATAGAAGAGATAAATTTTAAAATTTTTAAATGTAAGGTTGTGATTCACCTGAGACTGAATAAATTTATTAGCGAATCTGGAAAGGCGTCAAGACGCGGGGCAGATAAGTTAATTAGTGAAGGAAGAGTAACCGTTAATGGAAAGGTTGCAAAAGTCGGAGATCAAGTTAAGCCTGGCGATGATATTCGAGTAAGCGGCCAACAGCTTCGGATTGCTCGAAATAATGTATATATTGCGCTTAATAAACCAGTCGGCATTACAAGTACGAGTGAAAAAAAAGTAAAGGGAAACATCATTGATTTAGTCAATCACCCTTTGCGTATTCACCACGTTGGACGACTTGATAAGGATTCAGACGGCTTAATTTTACTTACAAATGACGGCGATATTATTAATGAAATTTTACGTGCAGAAAACAAGCATGAAAAAGAATATATTGTTGCAGTAGATAAGCCAATTACACCGGAGTTTATCAAAAACATGTCTGAGGGAGTAAAAATTTTAGGCACAAAAACGCTTCCTTGTGAAGTGACACAGCTGTCTAAGTATGAGTTTCAAATTATTTTAACACAGGGTTTAAATCGTCAAATTCGCCGTATGTGTGAAGTGCTTGGATATGAAGTATACCGCCTTCAGCGCACGCGTATTATGAATATCCATTTAAACAACTTACCTGTTGGGCAATGGAGAGATTTAACGAAAAAAGAGCGTACGCAGCTATTCAAAGAATTAGACTATGAACCTAAAGAGTGGTAAATCAAAAGACACCAGCCTGTTAGACTGGTGTCTTTTTTATTCGCATACAACTACTTGTCTAGAAAATACGCTTTTGCGCGCTATGCAGCGATCTGAAATAGAAAAGCCAGCTTCATGAATCATATGGTCAATCGTATCTACTGTAATCACGACCACTTTATCCGCAAAGCGGCGAGCGTGTTTTAAAATAGAAAGCTGATCTTCAGGCGTCGCATAGGTGTAGAGATTGTAAGGCATGTCGATGATAGCTACATCATAGTGAGTTGTAACATCTGAAATCGGTCCAGTTTTGACATCACCGCTTAAACCGAAATGCGCAATATTTTCACGAGATCCGTCGGTCACAAGTGGATTGATATCGCGTCCTACAATATCAATGCCCATTGAAAGGGCTTCTACAAGGACTGTACCGATACCGCAGCATGGATCAATCGCTTTGATTCCTTCAGGGTTTGGAACGGCAATGTTAGCTACAGCTCTTGCAAGGCGGGTACTGAGTGCTGTAGAGTATTCACGCGGTTTCTTCAAATGATGCAGCCATACCGCTTCGCTTTTTTGATATTTCCCAAAATACCAGCGTCCTTCAAATGGAACAATGCCAAACAAATGGTCAGGGTTATGCAAGTCTGCTTCTGCTACAAAATGCCAACCCACATCACGTTCAATAGCACGCTGACCTTTATAACTTATTTTTTGATCTTTTTCCAAGTCATTAATTTTCATGAAAATGAGTTTAAATGTTTTGTCTCCAAGGTCAATATCTTCTACTTGCTTACAAATATCAGCAAGGTCATCTGATTCATACATAATATCTAATCGCTCTTTGATAAAAGGGCTTCTGCTTGGATCAAGTTTAACGGCACTTTTTATGATAGGTTTCTCAGTTTCAATGTCAAAAAGAGAGCGTCTCTCTAATTGACATAGTGAGAGTTCCTCTTCGCTGCATGCGTATGTGTAGATATACTGAGGCAGCTGCGTATGGTTATTCAATATTGTATCATCCTTTATCGTATCTAATTATCCTTCTTCTCAAACAATAGCGAGAAAAGAAGAGAAAAGCAACGAATTTAAATATATTTGGCCGTGAATACTAAATTGAAGCGCTACATAGTCCACTTATTTGACAAAACATGCTAAAATAACTGGTGATAACCTGCATGTGCTGCTGTCTATACAAAAGAACTGGATCAAGGTTTCTCAAAAATCATTTACACACTGCTGACATTTTGATGAATAGGAGAGGCTGCGTGATGTCTAAAAGTGATCATGAAAAGCAACAGATGAGTCGGGCTGATATGAAAAAAAAAGCCAAAACATCCTCGCAAAACCTTGTGATGAACGTACTCATTGCCATTGTATCTGTATGTATTTTAGCTCTTATTATAAATGTTTTTGTACTAATGAAATGAGCCGTTATGCTGCTCATTTCTTTTTAGTAGGTTCAGCTTTTATTGAAGCGTTTGAGGTCTCTTTCACTAGAGAGCACATTGTGAATAGCATATCTTTTTTTAACAAATGATAGTTGTGATATGATGAGGCAATAATATATTAGACAAAAAGCTGGAGGTTACTTAGTGTGCCATTACTTAGATTTGATGTAATAGAAGGAAGAGATGAAAAAGAGTTAAAAACATTACTAGACGCTGCTCACCGAGCGATGCTAGAAGCCTTTGGCGTCCCGGAGCGCGACCGTTATCAAATTGTACATCAGCATCCTGCTCATGAAATGATTATTGAAGATACAGGTCTTGGCTTTGAGAGAAGCAAGGATTTGGTTATTATAAGTGTAACGAGTAAACAGCGAACAGAAGAGCAAAAGCAAGCTCTTTACAGATTAATTGTAAAAGAGCTTGGAGAGAGCTGCGGCATTCAGCCAAACGACATTATGATTTCGATTGTTGAAAACGGTAATGCTGACTGGAGCTTTGGCATGGGAGAGGCTCAATTCTTAACTGGGAAATTATAAAACGGTTTATTATCTAGAGAAGCCCTTATTTCTAAGGGCTTTTTCTCATTTTGTCTATAAAAATATTATTCTCTTAGTCACATCTTACTCAAAATTAAATACAGACATCTGTCAAATGAATGATACAATAAGCTTATATGCCATTTTGAGTGGAAAAACCATAAAAGAGTTCGGCGTACTAATTTTAGAACAACAATAAATTTACATAAAGATGTAAAGATTTAAAGGTTAAAAGAGAAGTGTATAAAATCTGTAAAACAAAAGAACAGTTACGCGTTAAACATAGGAGTAAAAGGTTCTTCACGTGTTTTTTCGGATAATAAGAGAAAGTAATTTTGATCATTGAGGAGGAACTTAGAATGTTTGGATTTGATGCAGATGTATCGCCGTTAGTGCGAATTAAAGTAATTGGGGTTGGCGGTGGAGGAAATAACACCGTTAACCGTATGATTGAACACGGTGTCCAAGGAGTAGAATTTATCGCCGTTAATACGGATGCTCAGGCGCTTAACTTATCTAAAGCAGATGTGAAAATGCAGATTGGTGCGGCCTTAACGCGAGGATTAGGTGCAGGAGCTAATCCAGAAGTAGGAAGAGAAGCAGCCGAAGAAAGCAGAGAACAAATTCAAGAAGTACTGCAAGGCGCAGACATGGTATTCGTAACAGCTGGCATGGGCGGAGGAACCGGTACTGGAGCAGCTCCGGTTATTGCCCAAATTGCCCGTGAACTAAATGCTTTAACAATTGGAGTAGTCACTCGCCCGTTCAAGTTTGAAGGAAATAAACGTACGAAGCAAGCAGTAGGGGGTATTACTGCGATGAATGAATCGGTAGATACCCTTATTGTGATTCCAAACGACCGCTTGCTTGAAATTGTCGATAAAAAGACGCCTATGCTTGAAGCATTCCGTGAAGCAGATAATGTTCTTCGCCAAGGTATTCAAGGTATTTCAGATTTAATCGCTGTTCCGGGGCTGATTAACCTTGACTTTGCTGATGTAAAAACAATCATGTCTAATCAAGGATTTGCGCTTATGGGTATCGGACGAGCTTCCGGATCAGACCGGGCAATTGAAGCAGCAAAAAAAGCCATTTCTAGTCCGCTGCTAGATGCATCGATTGATGGAGCAAGAGGCGTGCTGTTGAACATTACGAGCGGCAGCAGCTTGAGTCTTTACGAAGTACAGGAAGCAGCAGATATTGTCACGTCTGCTTCTGATCAGGACTTAAATATGATTTTTGGATCTGTGATTAATGAAGATTTAAAGGACGAAATGATGGTAACCGTTATTGCCACTGGATTTGATGATGAAGATGTTTCACCATCAGCTTCTACTTCTAGAGTTTCAAGAGCACGCTACTAAATTAAATAACCAGCTTTTATGGTGGCAATTGTTTTTCAATTGCCTTAAAAGGGAATCCGGTGCAAATCCGGAGCGGTCCCGCCACTGTAACAAGGAGCCTTATGTCAAAAAGCCACTGTCTATTTAGAGACGGGAAGGCGGTATAAGGCAATGACTTGAAGCCAGGAGACCTGCCATAAATCTCAGCACACAATAACCTACGAGGATAGGGAGGTGTTTTGGCAGAATCAAAAATAAGATAAACAAGGGATACGTTTATCTGAATTTGTTGTGAAGACAAGCACTTCTTTTTAGAAGTGCTTTTTTTTGTATTAAAATAGAAGGTGGGAAAATCAATGATAAATAATAAAAAGCTCGTATCTATGATATTTCTTGTGTTACTTTGCCTCACTGCTTGCGCTCCTAATGAAGAGAGCATAAGTATAAAAGAAAGAAAGAAAACGGATAAAAGTGTGACGTTTTTATTTAATTTTACATCTGCAACGCTTGATCCTCATACCGACGATAATTATACAGCAGTTCGTGCGGGAGTAGGGGAGACGCTTGTTAAAATCAGCGACGATTTAAAAATAAAGCCTTGGCTTGCTGAAAAGTGGGAAACGAAAGATAACGGCCTTACATGGACATTTATGATAAGAAAGAACATCACGTTTCAAAATGGAAAAGCGCTGGATGCAAATGCTGTTAAGTCTTCTCTTCAAAGAACGATAGATCAAAGTTATGCGATGAAAAACGCTTTAAATATTAAAGAAATGAAATCGAACGGTCATGCGCTGACAATTACATTAAAAGAACCAATGCCTAAATTCCCTTCTGAGTTAGTGCATCCAAACACAGCTATTATAGATGTTGATGTTTCTAATATAGCTAAGAAGCCCATTGGTACAGGTCCATTTCACGTTTTGACTTTCGATCAAGGAAATCAAGTGAAGTTAGAAAGATATGAACATTATTGGAATGGAAAAGTGAAATTGAAAAATGCGATCTTTGCATTTAACGAAGATGCAAATGCGCGAGTTGCAGCTCTTCAGTCCGGGACAGCCGATATTATTTATCGGCCGCCTTTAGAAAGCTTGAGCACTTTACAAGCGAATTCGTCTTTCAAAGTAAGCGGAGTACCTAGTGTGCGTACTCATTTATTGCTTTATAACCAAACCAATGACGCATTAAAAGACGAAAATGTAAGAAAAGCTATCGATACCTTATTGAACCGAAAAGAAATTGTCAGCAGCATAATGAACAATCAAGCGGCAGCGGCTCGAGGTCCATTTTTATCTCAATTTCCTTTTGCTGATAATACTGCTAACGAGCAAAGAGGTATGACATCTGCTAAAAAATATTTAGAGAAAGCAGGCTATCAAATCAAAAATGACAAAGCAATCAAAAATGGAAAGCCACTATCGCTCTCTCTTGTCACATACAGCTCTCTGCCAGAACTGCCTTTAATTGCTCAGCTTATACAGTCTAATGCCAAAGAGTTAGGAATTTCTATTAAAATTCACCTAGTTGAAGATAGCGATGAATATGTAATGGCAAAAGATGATTGGGATTTAGCATTGTACAGCCTTATCACAGCACCTAGAGGGGATGCCAGCTATTATTTAAGCACGAACTATTTGCCGGGCGGTGGTTTAAATGCCAGTCGAATTAATGACGATACGCTAACAAAAATGATAGAACAGTTAAATTCAACCGTAGATGACGCAAAACGAAATCAGCTAGCCAAGCAAGCAACCGCTTTGATTAATAGAAAAATGCTGACATCATCGATTGTACATCCAAACATTGTTGTTGCTTATAATCAACAAGTGAAAAATTGGACAACAAATCCCAGTGAGTATTATATGCTGACTCAGCATTTAGACGTAACGCCGTAGTCAATATTGTTGTTCCTATAGGAAAACGAGAAAGTATACAATGATAGAAAAAAGGATGTGACAGTAAACGTGCAAGAAGTACAAATGTATCAAATTAAAGAAGTAACAGAAAAAGATGCGGAAGTGGTTCAGTTTGTCATGAATATACGGAATGAGCTATTTCCTATGCTGCAAAAAAATCAGCTTCCTGTAGATTTGCTTCATTTTAATGAACATTATGTTCAAGCGAAAGGCGCTGCTTTTTTTGCAGCTGTCACGGAAAATCAACAAGTAATTGGAACAATTGGTTTATACGCTTACGATGGAAGGTTTCATGCATTAAAAAAGCGATATGAACATAAAACTGCAGCTGAGATTGTAAAATGCTATGTCGATCCAGCGTACCGGCGTCTAGGCATTGGACAGCAGCTGTTAAAAGCAGTGGAACAATTTGCTCAAAATCATTTTTATGACACGTTGTATCTGCATACTCATCCTTTTTTACCGGGGGCTATCCCATTTTGGACTTCACAAGGTTTTATCGAAAGGCTTGCTGAACAGGAAGAGCCATGGAATACGCTGCACATGGACAGAAAAATACAACCAGTCGTAATGTAACAATATTATACAGTAATTACCATAGAATCTAGATAAGAGCTCATGCTATAATAAGCGTACTTACATTTATAGCCTGTAGGGCAAGTCCTTACAGAAAAGAACCACATTTCGAATTGGCTGAAACGTGGTTTTTTTCTATGAAAAACAAATAACAAAATATTTTTAAAAATATATATGAAATCGCTTTCAAAATAATGAAATATATTATATAATTACTAGTGTTGTGTTGTACTTTGTTAGTGTTAAATCAATATCCTACATGTGTGAGCCGATTGCCTTATGGTAGTCGGCTTCCTTTTTATGGTAAGATTCTATAAGGAAATTGCATTCGTTAAAATGGCTGTAATCGTCATGACAATAGTTGTCCCAAAGGCCCACTTGAAAAGAAACTTTTGATGCTCGCCGAAATCTACTTCAACCAGCCCAATCAGAATGAAAGTAGCGGGTACTAAAGGGGATAGAGGAAACCCAGTTGTGGAATGTCCCAATAAAGCTGCTCGTCCTATTTCTACAGGGTCTACACCAAAATTAGCTGCTGTATGGCTAATAACAGGTAAAATGCCAAAGTAATAAGCATCAGGTGAAAATACAAAGCTAAGAGGAAGGCTTGTTATTGCTACAACTAAGGGAAGGTGAGAGCCCAGCCATTCAGGAGTGAGGCTTACAATGGTATTAGCCATGGCATCCATCATTTTTGTTTCTGTAAAAACGCCTGTAAAGATTCCGGCTGCAAAAACCAACGTACTAACCATTACAAAGCTGTTTGCATGACTTAAGATTCTTTCCTGCTGTTCTTTTGGATGAGGAAAATTAACAAATAAAGCAATGGCAAAAGCAATAGCAAATAAAATTGGAATAGGGAGTATGTCTATGATCAAGAGAGTCATTAAGCACAGTGTCAATAAGGCATTAAACCAAAAGAGTCTAGGCGGCTTCCCAGGAATTTCATGAGCTGAAAGCTGTTCAGCAAAAGCCATTGATGCACCTTTTAAATGAATGGTTCCTAAGCGCGCTTTTTCTCTCTTTCCGAGTAAGTATGCTGAAAATAAAGTCCACATCAATCCCGCTGTCATAGCTGGAATAAGAGGATTAAATAGATCTGATACTTCTAATTGTAAACTTGCTGCGGCTCTTACGAGAGGACCTCCCCAAGGAATCATAGTCATAACACCTGCGCTTAAACTAATAACACAAGCCAGTATTAGTCGGTTCATTCCCAGTTTTGTGTACAAAGGGAGCAAGGCGGAAACTGTAATTAAAAATGTAGAAGAGCCGTCTCCGTCCAAGCCAACAAGCATTGTAATAACGGCAGTTGCCATTACGACTTTTAAGGGATCGCCTTTCACAATGTTTAGGATACGAGAAATCATAGGATCAAATAAACCGACGTCAATCATTAGTCCAAAATATAAAATAGCAAAAACGATCATAATGGCTGTAGGAGCTACTTTTAAAATACCATTCATCATCATATCGCCCATATCAGCACTAAAACCTCCAATTACACCAAAGAGGATAGCGACAAAAATAAAAGCAACAACCACGGACAAGCGTTTACTAATGACAAGAAATAGAAAAGTCGCAATCATTCCAAACCCTAACAAAGAAAGCACTATCCATCACCTCTTAAAAAAGTTAGAAAATTCTATTAATTTATATTATAGCATTAGAATTAATGTTAAAGTTTGGTATTTTTAAATAAGGTAGCTTCAACCTAAAACTAAAAACTAAAAAAGCCGCCTTGTAGGCGACTGGTTTAAGCTAGATCAGCTGTTATGGACTGCTTTTGAAGGTGATCAGACAGCAGGCTGTAAGCAATAATTTTCTTTTTATGCTGTTTTACGACGTCGACATGATCGTGATAACTGTATACGCATAATCGAACATCGTTTTTTCCTTTTTTCGTATCGATAACCAGTGGAGTTTCACTGTCTTCTAGGTGTTTATAATAGTCCTTATTTCCTTCATGGACATAATATTGTTTTAAAAATGTTGCTTTATTAAAATAATCAATCACTTGCATTTTGTCTTTGCCTTCTAAATGTTTCCCATCAACTGTGACAGTAACGCTTTGGTCATCAAGTGTTGGGTGTAATTGAAATTTAGTCATAAGCCATTTGACCACTGGAGTTGGAAGACACGTTATTAATATTTTGAGTGCACTTACAAGAATGATGGAAAGTAATACAATCCACGTCATAGTTAATCATCTCCGCTATAGTTTAAATGAAATAAGATTACATACTTATTTTACCACAGAGAACATGATTGCTTTTTGTACATTATGTGAACCTTCCTCAGTGAAAAGATGTATATGAAATACGTTTATTTATGCACATTTAGGGAAATATAAAATTATAACAAATACTACATATAAAAAAAGGAGAAAACATTATGTTGTGGACGATTATTGGACTTTTATTTATTTTTTGGTTATTAGGATTAGTTTTTCATATTGGCGGCGGCATCATTCACATTCTTCTTGTCATTGCAGTGATTGTGCTAATCGTAAAACTTGTGAAACGAATTTAGATATAAAAGGCCTTTCCTTAGGGAAAGGCCTTTTATATGGAGAGACTATAAAAACAAGACGTATTTTGATATAAAAAATCATATGCTTCCGTTACAGAAACTCCTTTGAGACGTGCTATTTCCTCAACGGACTGATGTATCATTGATGGAACCGTTGTGTGGTTTTGAAAAGGTCCTTCAAATGGCCACGGACCATCTGTTTCGACCATCAAGTAGTCAAGAGGGTATTCCATAGCAAGCGCTTGGGTTTTAGGCTTATATACAATATCGGGTGTAACTGAAATATAGTAACCGTTGTTTTTCATTCGTTCAACGGTTTTTTTAGCTCCTTTGAACCAGTGGAAGTGAGCTTTAGACACAGAATGTTTTTCTAATAAGTCGCATACGATCTCAGCATCTTCATATACAGCGTGAAGAACTAACGGTTTCCCCCATTTTTTTGAATGAACAATAAAAGCTTCAAGCAGCTCCAAATAGGGCTCTAGAGAAAGAGTATAGGTCTGACTTAAGTAATAAGGTAGACCAACCTCCCCAACAGCTATCATTTCTTCATTGTTTTGATCAATCCAGGCAAACAGTTCCGCTAATTCATTTGAAGAAGGAAGCATTTGTTCAGGATGAAATCCGTAGGCGGGTTTCACACAGGAATACAATTGGCCGATTTTTTGATTAAGTTGGCAAGACTGTAATGTGGAAGATACAGAAATAAGCGCTTGTAACGAAGGATCCTGCTCAATTATGTCTTTCCAGATTTTCGGTTCATATTGATCGAGATGAATATGAGAGTCAATAATTCGTTTCATAAATACTGCTCCTCCCAGCCTATTGTATTTAAAAATAATACGTAAGAAAATGTATGCTTCTGTTAGGCCTCCACTTTATTTCTTATTTGTTTTTTGTTCCCCCATTTAGTAATAGATGAAAACGTATAAACAATAAGAGCTAACCAAATAAAACTAAAAGCAATAACATGAGCTTTTGTTAGCGATTCATGGTACAGAATCACTCCTGCTAGCAGAGATAAGGTTGGTGAAATATATTGAAGAATACCAAGCATTGATAATGATACTTTTTTAGCACTTTTTGTGAATAATAAGAGTGGTAGAGCTGTGACCATTCCACTTCCGATTAATAAAAGACTTGTTGAAAAAGAATCAAAAAACTGCAGGTGTGATTGAAACGTGAGGTAGCTTATGTATGCTAATGCAATAGGGGAGACGACCATCGTTTCAAGAGTTAATCCAATTGTTGAATCAGCTTTAATCTTTTTCTTTGCCAAACCATATAATCCGAAAGTAAGAGCTAAACTAAGTGAAATCCAAGGAACCACACCATAATGAAGACTGAGTGTTAATACCCCGATCGCTGCTAGTATAAAGGCAAAAATTTGAGCCCCGCTTAATCTCTCTTTTAAGACAATAACACCTAATAAAACACTTGTTAGGGGATTAATATATTGTCCAAGGCTCGCTTCTACTATTTTTCCATCAATGACAGCCCACATAAAAATGCCCCAATTTGTACTAATAAGTACAGACGCAGTAAAAAGGGACCAGAATAAGGATGGTTTTTTCATTATTTCTTTTACAAACGTAATGTATGTACGCCATTTCTTTGTTATCAATAAAAGAGTAAGCATAAAAATAAAAGACCAAAAAACGCGCTGAGCTAAAATCTCCCCCGGTGCTACGTGGTGAACCAGCTTCCAATAAATTGGCGTGAGCCCCCACATAAGATAAGAAAGGACTGCATACGTTACACCATCTTTGTCATGATTTAAGTTCATTTAAAACCTTCTTTCTAACATGAGATAAATTTGGTAATAAGAGTGATAGATTAACATAAAAAAGCAGCATAAACGATTATATCACAGAGAAAAACGATTCTTCACATGTTGAATGGCTCAAAAAAGCGCTATGCGCAAGGTTATTGCTTTCCCATGTCTAAAATAAAATCAAATTGCATGTTTCTAACAAGGTAAGTGCTTACACAAGTGTGCATGATAAGCGCTCCTTCAGCTTATATTCAAGTGGTTATGAAAAACAGTTGATTTCCCCATTAGAAACTGTCAAGCTTAAGAAAGAAAAAAATCTTAAAGGAAAGAATATATAGGTGACGAATATGATCGAAATAAAAGTGTCTGCGATAAGCGACGGAGAATTTAATAGAGGTGTATTTGCTAAGCAAGATATTAAAAAAGGAACGCTTATTCACGAAGCTCCTGTTATCGCTTATCCTAATAAAGAGCATGATTTTATTGAGAAAACAACACTAGCGGATTATGCTTTTGAATATGGAGTGAATCATACGGCTATTCTTTTGGGATACGGTATGCTGTTTAATCACTCGTATACACCCAATGCTACGTATGAAATTAATTTTGACAATCATACCTTTGATTTTTATGCATATACGGATATCCAAGCAGGAGAAGAAATTCTCATCAACTATAATGGAGATGAAGATGATCAAGAGCTCCTTTGGTTTGATCGTGAAGATGAAGAAGAAGAACAAAAGTAAAAAGGTAAGCCCATCGAAAATCGATGGGCTTTTTATTATGCTTTTTTATCTGGATACATAGTCGAATTCAAACGGATGAATTGGTAAATATGCGTAATAATAACTTTTAAAACGGCATATCCAGGGACAGCTAAAATGATACCGATGATTCCGAATAAGTTTCCGGCGGTTAGAATGACAAAAATGACTGTAATCGGGTGAATGTCTAGGCTTCTTCCCATAATTTGGGGAGATATTACTTTACCTTCAAGCAATTGAACAACTGCCCAGACAATGGCTAGTTTTACAAGCATGAAAGGAGAGGTAATAAACGCAATAATAATGGCTGGGATAATGGCGATAATAGGACCAAGGTAAGGCACAACGTTGGTTACCATGGCGATAATCGCTAGAAGTAATGCATAATCTAACCCAATAATCAGATAGCCAATGAAAAGCAGTACACCTATACAAATCGCAACAAAAATTTGCCCGCGAATATATGCGCTTAATGCGTGGTTCATGTCGGCTAAAATGAATTTAGCTTCAGAACGAGAGCGGTTTGGAAGCAGTTTTACAATGTAATTAGGTAAATTTTTCCCATCTTTTAATAAGTAAAAAAGAATAAAGGGTAAAACGGCAACCGATAATATAATTTCTGTAATGGTGCCGACAAAGTTCACAATCCCGCTTGAAAATCCAGAAACATATTTACTCAAGTGTTTTGATGCATCTTTTGAAATCTTATCTAGGTCCGTGTTAGCCGACTGAAGACCTTGTTCGACATATCGGTTATTCGAAAGGTTCGTCACCGCATGCTGAACGTCATGCGTCAGCTCTGGGATATTATCAATAAGACGGTCAACTTGATTTTTTAGAGGCGGAATAACCGATGAAATAATAATGGCTAATGCGCCGATAATCACTATGTATAAAACAAGAATGGAAATAATTCGTTTTACACCTTTTCGTTCTAAAAAGTCAACAAGCGGATTAAATAAATAAAAGCAAATTCCTGCTAAGATAATCGGCAGTGCGATTGTTTTAATAAAAATAGAGATAGGAATTAAAATAAATCCGATTTTTGATAACGAAAAAATAGTCATGCTGAGAATAAAAATAATAATTGTATATACAACAAATTTATTATTTAAGATTTTTTCTCGGAAAAAAGTTCCTTTCTGAGGTCTAGGTTCCAAGCTGTTCAACTCCTTTTAAAAATAAATGTATAGTTATCATACCCTGATTTAGACTAATTTAAGAGGGTTTTTTACAAAGAAGTGTGCATACTAGTAGAAAATCTTCTAGAAAGAAGGGGTGGAATCATTGAAAGAAGACAAACAACCATCGTATGATGATTTCTCTACAGTAGAAAAAAGCCATGAGTATATAACCGCTGAAGAATTTCCAGACGGTCCTTTCGGTTCTCCTGTTAATCAAAAACTGGGGAAATCTACTTCATGGGAAGAAGGGCAGCGAACGTATAGCGCATTTAATTATGAAAACAAAAATCTTCATGAAAAAGCGCAAAGATTATTTCCAGGCGCTCATCCTGTACATGATAACCCAGAGGAACATGAACAAAATCCAAGTTAATGTCTTTATTATGCTCTGAATATATTGCCCTATCTTTTTGCTGAATTATGTTGACAATAAGCAATTTAGCCTGTAATATAAAACGTAACTTATCACTGTTTCTACAGGATTCGACAAAATTTGATTTACTTAAACTTGTGATCTCAACTTCTATTTACAGCTATTAGAGCGCTGTAAGTAGAAGTTTTATTTATGTTATCGATAAAAAAGAAAAAAGCAGGTCTGCTCAAGCAGGCCTGCTTTTTTTATTATTGAACAGCGTCAAATTTATTTACTTTCCACTGAGAATTAGATTTATAGAATGTGACAGTGCGTTTTACGCTGCCGCCATCTACAGTTGGAACTGTGAATTCATAAGAGCGAACCGTTGCTGTTTGATACACAAGCTTTGTTTTTGCTTTTGACCACTCTAACATGCTGAATCCGTCGCCGATTGGATGTGCAAGTTTGCCGTTATATGTGATATAGCCGTAATTTGTTAATCCTTTTTCTACTGCACTATTTGTAAATGTCTCAGATAAGTAGCTTGATAGCTCAGCTTTTGTATCAAATTCAGGGCAAAGATACACGTAATCAGTTCCTTTATATTCAAATGTACGTTCTGTACATGGTTTGTTTTTATAACCGTGCAGAGCACTCCAGAAATGATTGCTGGCACTAGCTGCAATTTTGGCAGCATTTGCATCCGTTAGTGTTGTAGATGTTGTTTGTGCTGTAACTCCAGTGCTTAGTGTAAAGAAAATAGCGATTGATGATAAAACTAGTCCAATTTTTTTCATTTCTAACTCACTCCTAATTAATTAACCTTATTTATGTAACAATTATGTGTTTTATATTTCTTTTGTTACATTTATATTACAATAAATCTGTAACAAAAGAAAGTGTTTTGTCTTTTTTTCTTAAATTTTTTTAGTTTTTTAGTAGTTTCTAAAATAGATATAGTAAGGGAATCACCAGTTAAATGCTGGTTCATCAATGTTTTTAGGCGTTTCTTTCTACTTTTTAATCTTTTTGTTACAAAAGGATTGTTTGTAACAAAACTGTAATAAAAGAAGCTTAATACCTTTACGATACAGAAAAATAAAGATAAAACGGTGAAAGATCGATTCTAAAAGTTTGTTTTCCTTTTTTAGGCATATTTCTTTTTAGGTTTTGAGGTTTTTAGTAGAGTAGATTAAAAGGAGGCGAAATGATGAAAGGCATTATACATAGTGAAAAAAGTAGAATAGCAGGCATGAAGTACAGAGATCTTCAGGAGATGCACCCTGAAAGAGGAGAAGTAAAAGTAAGGCTAAAAACAGCAGGTTTAAACCGAAGAGATTTATTCGTTATGAGTAATCGAGGCAAAGGAGATAAGCCTTTTATCCCAGGTTCAGACGGTGCAGGCATTATAGAAGAAGCCGGGGAAGATGTAAAAGGTTTAAAAACTGGAATGGAAGTGATCATTAATCCAAGTCTGGAGTGGGATCGTATAGAGGACATTCCGTTTACGCCTAAAATTTTAGGTGGTCCACCGAATGGGACGTTTGCAGAGTATGTAATCATACAAGCGAAGAACGTTGTGCAAAAGCCGCCTTATCTATCTTGGAAACAGGCGGGGGTTCTTTCACTATCCGCTTTAACTGCTTATAGAGCTCTATTTACAAAAGGCCAATTAAAAAAAGGAGAGCATCTACTTATTCCCGGTATAGGAAGCGGAGTCGCGACCTATGGATTGTTATTCGCAAAAGCTATCGGAGCTAACGTAACAGTCACTTCTAGAAGTGATGAAAAAAGAAAGCAAGCCCTAAAGTATGGAGCGAATTATGCATTAGACAGTAGAAGTAACCTAACAGAAGAAATCAACGATAGAAAAGTAGATATTATACTTGATAGTGTAGGGGCAGCTTTATTTCCGACGTATTTTGAAATACTAAAGCCAAATGGAAGAATTGTTAATTTTGGGGCGAGTTCTGGAAATGAAGTTGAATTGCCTCTAAGAACTATTTTTTATCCTCAATTCAATATACTTGGCACATCTATGGGAAGTCAGGAAGAATTTGTGGACATGATGAATTTTATAGAGAAACATCAAATTAAACCAATCATCGATCGATTCTATCCGCTGTCAGAGGTAGCTGCAGCTTGCGAACGATTAGATAAAGGAAAACAATTTGGCAATATAGGTTTACTTATTTCAGAATAAAAAAAGTCCCCAGCGCTAACTGGGGACTTTTTTATATAATCAAACGTTTGTTTAAATGAAAGAAACACGATAATAACAGTTTTTTAGCGCTTTTTTATCATAACCACCAAGCTAATAAAAAGGTAACAAATCCCCCTAGTATCAAAAATCCCATGCTGTATTTGAGCGTGTATTTGAACAGTTCACCTTCTTTTCCAGCCAGTCCCACTGCTCCGGCAGCGACGGCAATTGATTGAGGAGAAAGCATTTTAGCCATTACGCCGCCGGCAGTATTAGCTGCTACGAGAATAACTGGCAAGACATTAATTTGCTGAGCTGTAGTTAGCTGCAAGTTGCCGAACAGCGCATTATTTGATACGACAGATCCCGTTAGAAATACGCCAATCCAGCCAAGGAATGGTGATAAAAATGGAAAATAAGCAGCCGATGTAGCGAGCGCCAATCCAAGTGTAGAAGACTGACCTGAATAATTTGAAATAAAGGCAAAAGCAATGACCATCATTATAGTAATAATAGGTCTTGATAATTCTTTTACGGTTTCTAAAAGAGTGGTCCATGCCACTTTTGGTGATACGTTAAGCAAGAAAACTGAAAGGACACAAGCGATAAGAATTGCTGTACCTGTTGCTGCAAATACGTCTATTTTTAAGACAGCAGCATAAGGCGTAGGATCTTTTACTAAAGGCGCTGCTTTAATTACGTGATTGTGTAAAAATGGGACGTTAATAAGCAGGTTCATATGTTCAAGCATTGTTTTGACAAAAGAAATGCTCCAAGCCGTAACGAGTATCGTTAAGAGAATAAAAGGAGACCAAGCCTTTAAAATCTGTTTTGGTGACAGGCTGAAGCTTTTAGCTGCTGCCGGGCTTGTTCGTTTAATATAAAAAGCAAGAGCAAGCAAACTCACAATAGAAGATGTGATATTTGGAAGTTCAGGGCCGATGTATGTAACAGTTAAATACTGTGTCAGTGCATAGGAAACGGCTGTGATGCTCGTTGCTTTCCATACGTCTTTTAATCCTTTTATCCCATCCATAATAAAGACAAGTAAAAAAGGGATAAGAAAAGAAATAATCGGAAGCTGCGTGCCAAGAAAATGAGCAATTTCTTTTGGATCTATGCCAGATACTTGTCCTGCGACAATAACAGGAATCCCCATGGCGCCAAACGCTCCTGAAGCTGTATTAGCAATTAAACATAGCGCCGCTGCTTTTAACGGTTTGAACCCAAGTCCAACTAGAAGCGCTGCTGTAATGGCAATCGGAGCTCCAAATCCCGCTGCCCCTTCTAAAAAAGCATTAAAGGAAAAAGCAACAAGCAGCATTTGCAAGCGGGGGTCATCGGTTATTGAAATAATAGATTGTCTGATGGTAGTAAACTGTCCGCTTTTGACAGTTAGCTTGTATAAGAACACCGCTCCGATAATAATATAGCTGATGGGCCAAAGTGCATACAGAAACCCGTAGCCTGTGGCTCCTAAGACCATTGAGGCAGGCATATCATAAAAATAAATAGCAATAATCATAGAAAGAAGCACCGTAATACCGGCAGCAATATGTCCTTTTAATTTCAAAAGAGTTAAAGCAATAAAGAAAAAGATAATGGGGATGAGTGCAATTAGTGCAGAAAGCCAAATATTATTTAACGGATTATATACCTGAGTCCACGTCATATTCATACACCTCTACTACATATTTAAAACAAGGGAGCGGGGGGGAGTCCCCCGCAAAAATCTTTAGATGTTACACAAAAGCTCTGTCGCGAGTTTGCTTAAGAATGCTAGCAGAGTGCTCGAGCTGCTGCTGTTCGTGAGGAGTTAAATTCAATTCAATAATTTGACGCACGCCGTTTTTATTAATGATAGCTGGTACGCCGATATACACATCAGAAATACCGTATTGTCCTTCTAATAAAGCAGATACCGTTAAAATAGAATTTTCATCATCTAAAATAGCCTTGGTAATGCGTACAAGCCCCATTGCAATTCCGTAATAAGTCGCTCCTTTTCGATTAATAATATGGTAAGCCGCATCGCGGGTTTGTTCGAATAGATGCTGCATATCGGGTTCTTTTTCAATAGCGGCAGTATTGATAAAATGTTCGAGCTTCACACCGCCAATTTGCGCGTGGCTCCAAACAGGAAATTCCGTATCTCCATGTTCCCCCATAATATAAGCGTGGACGTTGCGAGAATCTACTTCGAAATAGTCGCTTAACAAGTAGCGGAAGCGAGCTGTGTCAAGAATCGTTCCTGAACCAATTACCCGTTCGTTTGGTAATCCTGATACTTTTTGTGTAACGTGTGCGAGAATATCAACTGGATTTGTTGCCACTAAAATGATGCCGTCAAATCCGCTGTTCATAATATCTTTTACAATGCATTCAAAAATTTTAACGTTTTTTTCAACTAGATCTAAGCGTGTTTCCCCTGGAGCTTGATTAGCGCCCGCTGTAATAACTACTAAATCAGCGTCAGCACAGTCTTTATAATCTCCAGCCCAGATTTTCATCGGTGTGGCAAATGGCATTCCATGATTGATATCACGTGCTTCACCTTCTGCTTTTTCTTTGTTCATATCGATTAACACTAATTCATTGGCAATACCTTGATTCACCATTGAAAAAGCGTAGCTTGAGCCAACAAATCCGGTTCCAATTACAGCAACTTTTCGTGTTTTTGGCGTAAATTGTGTTTTCATTTGTATCATCCTTTGAATTTTATTTTGTGATGTTTTTCACAATGTTAGTGTAACAAGAATAAATACCCTCGGCTGTGATAAAAATCACACCTTAAAAAATAGGAAACAATTTTACAGGGTGATTTAAAAAAGGTTCTTCTACATGAAGTGCCACATTTAGAAAGATCTTAAACGTTTAAAGTGTTGAGTAAAGGCAACTTGTTTTGCAGAAAGCTAAAGAGTTTAACATTCTCTATTTGTATGTTAGCAGCCAATAATGTTTCTATAGACCCACACGAAATCCATTTGTTACACTAAGTTTGCTTATTTTTAATAAAGGAGTTGAAGGGATGGAGAACTACTATGAGCAAGCCCAAAAAGGCGCTTGGGTTAGTATCTTATCATATATCTTTTTATCGGCATGTAAACTTACTATTGCGGGTATCACCGCTTCCTCTGCATTAAAAGCCGACGGTCTTAATAATGTTACAGATATTATTGCATCCATTGCCGTCTTAATCGGCTTAAAAATTTCTAAAAAACCTCGCGATAATGATCATCCCTATGGACATTCCAGAGCGGAACATATCTCTTCACTTATTGCTTCTTTTATCATGATGGTCATCGGACTAGAAGTATTGGTCGATGCGGGTCAGTCATTATTTATGGACAAATCTGAAGCGCCTAATTTACTGGCTGCTTGGGTAGGTCTTGGAGCAGCTGCTGTTATGGGTGGTGTCTACCGATATAATATTAAGCTTGCTAAAAAACTTGATAGCCAGTCTTTATATGCGGTTGCTAAAGATAATTTGTCTGATGCACTTGTGAGTATAGGGGCTGTTGTGGGAATTTTGGGCTCACAATTCGGCTTGCCCTGGCTGGACGTGGTAGCTGCTTTTGCTGTGGGAATTATTATTTGTAAAACAGCCATCGAGATTTTTAAAGAAGCGGCTCATTCCTTAACGGACGGGTTTGATGAAGAAAAGTTAGGGCACTACAAAGAAAGCATCGAGCTTGTAGAAGGTGTAAAAGAAGTAGAAGATGTGAAAGCGCGCAAGCTTGGTAATCAAGTCGTGATTGATGTAACGGTTAAAGTAGATCCCCATTTAAATGTTATCAAAAGCCATGAAATTGCTGATCAAATTGAACATATGATGAACGATGAGCATCAAATTAAAGATACACTTGTTCATATTGAACCTGATGCATACGAAAAGCAAAAATAAGACCAGCACGTTCTTTCATTGTGAAAGGATGCGCTGGTTTTATTTTGCGGGAATTTGAAATAAATCACAAAAACTTCTTCAAAAATGAAAATGAAAAGCCGTTATTAGTAATATAAAGATTTTTGTAGAAGGGTGAGGGAATGAAGAGGTTAAGTGCAAAGCTCGTAGTATTTTTTAGTATTTTTATAGCTATTTTATTATTAGTTGTTTCAGGGGCTGTTTATCAATTTACCAAAACGCAAATAGAACAAGATGTAGAAGTTCAGTCTCAAAGTCAAGTGAAAGAGTTAAAAGAAACCATTCATACGTACTTAGACATGTATAGTCGTTCTTTGCTGACGTATAGTGAAAACGATGTAATTGTTAATTTTGTTAAGCTGGAAGGAGATCAAACAAACCAAGAGGAAAATCCGTATTTTACATGGAACACAGTTCAAAAAGAGTTTACGCAGTTTAAAGAAAAGTATCCAAACCTGGCACTTGAATACATAGGCACTAAAAATAAAGGAATGTATTCTGTTCCTAAACAAGAGTTTGGTTCAAACTATGATCCGACTTCAAGGGTATGGTACAAACAAGCAGTAGAATCACCTAATGAGGTTATTTATACGGATCCATATGAAGATGCAGCAACAAAAAAGACGGTCGTGACAATTGCAAAGGCTATTTTAGATCCAGATACTAAAAATGTGCTGGGCGTTATAGCTACTGATTTAGACTTAGATGCATTAAAAAACATTGTAGGTAAAGCAGAAGTAAATCACGGTGGGTATGCATTTTTATTTGATCAAAATGGCACAGCGCTCGTTCATCCAACAGAAGCTGGGGAAAATTTGATGAATCAGCCATTTATGAAAAAAATGTACGGAGCAGACCGGAATAGAGATTTCATGAAGTATACCTTTCAAGGTGAAGAGAGAGTGATGGCATATGATACTCTCGAAGGGACGAATTGGAAGATAGGAAATGCCTTTATTTATAATGAAATGCTCTCAAGCGCTCATCATTTACTGACTGTTATTGTCTGGATTGCGTTAATTGGCATCTTATTATCAGTGGTGTTAACCGTCTTCTTCTCAAGAATTATTACTAATCCGATTCGCCGCTTGAAAAATGAAGTAGCCAAAGTAACAGCTGGCGATTTAACGGTTCAGGTGAAGACGAAGTCAAAAGATGAAATCGGTGAGCTTACTCATTTGTTTAATGATATGGTAGCCAAAATGAAAACATTGATTGGTACGGTTCAGACGTCTGTTGAGACAGTAAAAACGTCTGTTGAAGACTTGAGTGCCGTGTCTGAAGAAGCAACTGCATCCAGTGAGGAAATCGGCCGGGCTATCCATGAGATTGCCAGCGGTGCCACGCAGCAAGCTTCTGATGCTGACTCTACTAATCATAAAACGATGAGTTTATCTTCGCAAATTGAAGAAGTCATTGAACAAAATGCACAGATTAATAAAATGACGATTGAAGCTGTAAGCATCAATGAAAAAGGTTTAAAACAGATGCAGCTCCTTCGCAACCAAACTACTGAATCGTCTCAAACGATTCACGCTGTTCAAGCTGTAATGGAAGAGTTAACAAATAAGATGAAAAAAATTGAATCTATTATTTTCACCATTAATAGTATTTCAGATCAGACAAATTTACTTGCATTAAATGCTAGTATTGAAGCAGCTCGTGCAGGAGAACATGGCAAAGGATTTGCGGTAGTAGCTGAAGAAGTGCGAAAACTTGCTGAACAGTCCTCTCAGGCCACTGAACAAGTTCGCCATACGATTGCAGCGATTCAAGGGGAAGTCGCTGCTGCGCGTGAAGAATGCAACCGTACAGAAGAGCTTTCAAAGTCTCAAGACTTTGTGGTAGGAGATACAGAACGAGCTTTTCATGAAATTGCAACTACAATTGAACAAGTGGCGGCGGCTGTCGAACATGTGACAAGCAGTATGGACAGTATCGATGACCATAAAGAAGACGTGGTAGCGGCAATTCAAAGCATAGCAGCTATTGCACAGCAATCAGCAGCGGGAACTGAAGAAATTACCGCTTCTACAGAAGAACAAATTAGAGCTATTTCTACTGTTTCTCAATCAGCTGAACATCTGCAAGAGATTAGTGAAGAATTGGCGAACTTGATTCGTCAGTTTAAAATTCAATAGAAAAAAGAGGTTAGAAGAAAAGTATTTTAGTTAAAGGAAAATCCGAACGATGAATTGAGATTCTTGATAAAGAATTCAACTCGTTCGGATTTTTTTATTGATATGGTGAACGCAGGTTTCATGTAGGTGTCTCAAGCGGTTCAGCGCACTTCTTCTATTTGTTTGCCCTTAGCTGGTTATGTCTTAACCTCTCTTTTATGTTTAATAGGAAAGCAACTTGATGTAAGGTAAAAAGACTTGCTGAGTTGGAGGTGCAACAGCTGACACACGCTGATGTGTAAACGGATGTATAAAAGAAAGCTTAATGGCATGTAAAGCTTGCTGCTGCTCTTTTAATCTCTTTCCTCCATAAAGAGTATCACCAAGTAATGGATAGCCGATGTGACTCATATGAACACGAATCTGGTGAGTGCGTCCGGTTTCGAGCGAAAGTTCAATAAGCGTTTCGTTTTTTGCTGTATTGCGTTTTAACACCCGATAACGTGTTTTGGCAGCTTGTCCCGTTCTAGATACTCTTCTTCTTGTAGCGTGGTGACGATCGCGTCCAATGGGTTCATTGATGATTCCGTCCTCTTTTTTTATGATTCCTTGGACGAGGGCAATATAAGTCCGATTAATTTTACGTTCAGCCAGCAGCTGATCAAACACAGAGCTTGCTACAAAATGCTTCGTGAATAAGATAGCACCTGATGTATCGCTGTCCAAACGGTGAACGTGTCTAGGCTTTGTTTTGAGGCCTATTTTTTGAAAATAAGCAGCTACAGCATTTAAAAGAGTTTTTTGGTCTTGCTCTGATGAAGGATGAGTATCTAGGTTTATTGGTTTGTTTACGATTAGTACGTGCTCATCTTCAAACAAAATCTCTATATCAACATTGTAAGGTGTTATTTCATTAGGCTCTGCTTCAAAAAAAGGGAGTGACACTTTATCATTTTCCTTAAGAGTGTTTCTCCATGGTAAAGGCTCACCGTTTATAAGCACATTTTTATTCATCCGAAACTGATGCAACGTTTTTTTAGGAATATGCCATTTCGTTTTTAAATAATCTTCAATTGTTTGCCCTGCATCATTTTTTGCGATTTTATCTTCTAGCCATTGGCCGTGTATACTCATATTTAATCCCTTCCTTACATACTAGTAAATATCCTTTAATCTTTTAAAAGAACTTGTAAATAATTAGGAGGAAATAACTACCTGAAGTTCTCGTTTTATGTTTATGTTATGCTAAATAAAGAGACATAAGTTAAGAGAAAAAAGGGGGGGTAACCATGAAAATTGCCCAAGCAGCTCCGCCAGAAATGGAGAATTACATAGAAGAGTTGACTGAACAGCTTCGCTATGACTTGTTACCTCGGTATGTATCTGTAGATAAGCTTAATCCTGATGAATTATTAAATCCAGATTATTGTACAGACCATTTATATAATGGCTTACTCGATGAAGCATTGCAAGTCATTAGTAGCCTTCAGACAATAATTGCCGTGATTGAAGCGATTCAACATCGGCCGATTGAAGAAAGCGACTGCGAGCAATTCGAAAAAAATATTGCAATTTTAAAAAAATACGGGTTTTTATTCCCTATTTCCATTGAATGTTTTGCAAAAGAAAACAATTTGATTACGTATTCGTATGAATCGTTTTATAATTCATACATAAATTAAAGAAAAAAGCATGTATCACATGCTTTTTTTCTTTTTAATCATATATTTCAGACTTCTATTGGACATTCAAAAAGAGCTTGTGATATGGTCAAACTTGTATAAATCCATCACAAAAAACAAATAGGAGCGAAAACATGACAAAAGCAAAATTATGTTTTATCGGTGCAGGCTTTCACGCATCGACGAACATTTATCCGTCCGTTATTGAAGCGGGAGCAGAAATTAAAGCAATTTCCACACGCAGTATGGAAAGATCAAAAGCTGCTCTTCAGCGATTTGGGAGCAGCGGTACGCCATACGATGATTATAAGGAAATGCTGAAGCAGGAAAAGTGCGACGGAGTAGTAGTTGTGGCACAGCCTGAAGATCATCCTGCTTTGGTGCTTGATTGTATTCGAGCGGGAAAAAATGTTTATGTGGACAAACCTTTGGGGATGAATGAAAGAGAAGCAAAAGAGATTTCAGATGCTGCTAGGGAAGCTGGCGTAAAAGTAATGGTAGGTTTTATGAAGCGCTATGCACCTTGCTATATAAAACTAAAAGAGCTAATTGAAGAAGGAAACCTTGGAAACGTCCGTTCATTTCAAGCGAGGTTTGCTGTAGACAGTACCCCTTTTTGTAAAGATGAAGAGCAGTTTATGAAGCTTGCTGCCATACATATTGTTGATCTTGTCCGTCACTTGTTCGGCGAAGTCGTTCACGTGACAGGGTTTAGAAATAGTCATGGTGAGTATATTTCAAATAGTATTTCGCTGAAGTTTGAAAACGGTACGGTAGGAAGCCTTTATTTTACTGGCATGACAGCGTGGTCTCGCGAAAGCGAAAACTTATTAGTGACATTTGACAATGGCTTTGCTTTTGCTGATGAAGTAAACGCATTGACTATTCACGAATCTCAGACTTTTGATGATTTACCATGGAAGTCATTAAAAGAAAACGACCGTGTGTTTACACCTACTGCTTCTCCAATGTCAGGAGCATATCGAGATCTTTACCTTCGTGGATTTGTTGGAGAGATGGCTCATTTCATTGAGTGTTGTACAAGTGATAAAGAACTTCTTTCCAGTGGAAGTGACAATGTAAAAACGATGAGATTATGTGATCGAATACTGTCATCTTTAATGTAAAGAAAGCTTTAAAGAAAAGAATGTACGATGAATAACTTTCTGTAAATTATGTAAATCATACTGAATAATGTTATGATTAGACAGGTCGTATAAACGAAATTGTTTACCTTTCATAAGATTACAGAACGTTTCAATCTTATTACATATGTTTAAAATTAGCCTAAATGGTTTCTTTTTACGCCTATATCATATACAATGCCCCCTAGATGATTTTTTCGAATAGCTAATAATCGTTTGGGATTATGAAAGGAGATTAATCATGAAAAAACTGATGTATACATTGCTCATTGGGTTAATTGCTGCAGCTTTAACAGCATGCGGTTCGAACGATGATGCAAAGCAATCAAAAAGTGATGATCAGAAAACTGCACAAACTGAGAAGCAAAAAGAGGCTCAGGAAAAGCAGGAAAAGCAAGCAAAAGAAATGCAGAAGAAATTAGATAAACAAAAAGTAGATGAGAAGAAAACCGTAGCAGTTGTAAACGGTAAAAAAGTTTCTGGTGAAGAATATAATGCGGCATTATCTTCATCACAAGCCCAATATCAACAAATGGGACAAGACCCAACATCTAAAGAAGCAGCTAAACAAGTAAAGCAGCAAACAATTGACAATTTAGTAGGTCAAACGCTGCTATTGCAAGAGGCTGAAAACAAAGGCTATAAAGCAACTGATGAAGAAGTAAATAAAAAGTTAAAAGAAACGAAAAAGCAGTTCAAAACAGATAAACAGTTTAAAGCGGCTTTAAAAGATGCAGGACTAACTCAATCACAATTAAAGTCTGAGCTGGCTGACAGCATTAAATATCAGCAGTACGTAGATAAAGACATCCAAACACCAGAAGTAACGGATAAAGAAATTCAAGATTATTACGATCAATTTGCAAAACAAAGCCAAAGTCAAGCAAGCGGCGGTAAAGAACAATCTCAAATGCCAAAGCTTGAAGACGTAAAGCCTCAAATTAAGCAGCAGCTTGAACAACAAAAGAAACAAGAAGCATTAGAGAAAAAAGTCGAAGAACTTAAGAAAAATGCAAAAGTTGAAGTGAAGCTTTAAATACAAATGAAACGGTCCTTTAAAGGGCCGTTTTTTTGTTATGTACATTTATTGCTTCTTGTCAGTAAAAAGGGGTGCGTGAAAGATTTTATTGTATTTTGACTTATAAGGTAAAAAGTGTTCTGATGGTTTGCCTTTCATCCTATACTTTTCTTATATAGATATAAGAGAAATTGGGGGAGTCAATAAATGAAAAAGGTGGCTGTTTTTTTTGTTGGGCTTATTTTTTTACTCGCGGGGATGGGTCTGACAGGCAATGCGTCTGCGGCGTCAAATCAACTTATTATTATTAATAAATCTACTAACACCCTTGCTTTTTATGATGGAGGAAAATTAGTAAGGACGTTCAAAGTTGCGACAGGGAGGCAGATGAGTTATACACCAGAGGGTACCTTTAGCATTGTAAATAAAATTAAAAACCGGCCTTATTATAAAGACAACATTCGGGGAGGAGATCCTAGGAATCCGCTAGGTGATCGCTGGCTAGGATTAAATGCGCGCGGAACATATGGAACGACGTATGCTATTCATGGAAATAATAATCCAAGTTCTATCGGGACTTATGCAAGTTCAGGGTGCATTCGTATGTATGATGAAGAGGTACGCTGGCTGTTTGACCGCGTTCAAACCGGTACAAAAGTGGTTATTGGTCAATTTCATTCTCAAAGTTTTGATTCGATCGCTGTTAAAAACAAATACAAAGTAAGCAGTGCTCCAGTCGCCCAGAATCTTTGTAAAACGAAAAAGCTCTCAAAAGGCCAAATTGGTTTTGTAACGATTCAATCACCGATGGTTTTGTTAAAAGAAGAAAAAGGAAAATGGGTAAAGATTCGTACGTTAAATCGCGGTGAACGCTATAATGTATATAAAATAAATGGCATTAAAGTCTCTTTAGGACCAGGATTTATTGAAAATTATCCTAATAAAAAAACATCCATAAAATTAGATATTTGCAAATAGAAAATAAGGCTGAAACAATAGTATTTTAGCCTAAGTGAAAAACGAGCCATTGATCAACATGTTTGATTGGTGGTTCGTTTTTTTATTATGGTGAACGCAGGTTTCATCTGTTTTGTTCCTTCTAGCAGTTGATGGGAGAGAAAGGCAAAGACTCCCGCGGAAAGCGAAGTGTTGGACGGAAACCAAAAGCGTGGTCACAAGCTATTCATACGAGCTAATGTATTCATTTGTTCGTCTTTAGATTGGATTTATTTCGTTATGTCTCAACTTCATTTTTTGAATTTTTAATAATGTTTATTATAATAAAAAACAGGGAAACTAATTGCCTAATGAAGAGAGAGAAAGGGTTGTTTTAGCGTATGTCTACAATAGATTTATCAAAATTCGAGAAAAAAATGATTATTCGTAACATCAAACCGGACGATATAGATGAAATTTTAGCACTTCAAAAACTATCATTCCCGGGAATGGATCCGTGGAAAAAAGAACAGCTTGAAAGTCACCTGGCCATTTTTCCAGAAGGACAAATATGTGCAGAGTACGACGGGGAAATTATCGGATCTTGTTCAAGCTTGATTGTGAACTTTGATGAGTACGATGATCAGCATACGTGGGACGATATTACAGACGAAGGATACATTACAAATCATAACCCGGAAGGCTACAATCTGTATGGAATTGAAGTAATGGTTCATCCAAAGTATCGCGGCATGAAAATAGGACGCCGCTTGTATGAAGCGCGTAAAGATTTAGCACGTGAATTGAATCTGAAAAGTATCATTATCGGCGGAAGAATTCCTAATTACCATAAGCATTCAGCTGAAATGTCGCCTAGAGAATATGTAGAGCAAGTTATTCATCATAAAATTTATGATCCAGTCCTATCTTTTCAGCTAATGAACGGATTTACGCTTATGCGTATAAACCCTGGTTATCTTCCTGACGATCTAGCTTCTAATAAGTATGCAACGCTGATGGAATGGAACAACGTAGATTACGTTCGCCGTTCAAAACGCCATTTTAAAACGTCATTCCCAGTGCGTATTTGTGTTGTTCAGTATATGATGAAACAGATCAATTCATTTGAAGAGTTTGCAACACAGGTAGAATATTATACAGATGTTGCTTATGACGCAAAAGCCGACTTCTGCGTATTCCCGGAAATTTTCACAACTCAGCTAATGTCTTTCTTGAACGAAAAGATTCCAAGCAAAGCGGTTCAGCGCGTAGCAGGATATACGGAAGAGTACATTGAGCTATTCACTAACTTGGCGGTTAAATATAACGTAAATATTATTGGAGGATCCCACTTCGTCGAAGAAGATAATGGAGATATCTTTAATATTGCGTATTTATTCCGCCGAGATGGAACAATTGAAAAGCAGTATAAAGTGCATATTACACCTAATGAAAGAAAATGGTGGGGAATTAGCCCAGGAGATAAAGTTGAAGTGTTTGATACAGATTGCGGTAAAATTGCCATCCAAATTTGCTATGACATCGAATTTCCGGAGCTTGCTCGTATTGCTACCGATAAAGGTGCAAATATTATTTTTACGCCATTCTGTACAGAAGACCGTCAAGGCTATCTGCGCGTAAGATACTGTTCTCAGGCGCGCGCGATCGAAAACCAAATTTATACGGTTATCGCAGGTACAGTTGGAAACCTGCCTGAAACAGAAAACATGGATATTCAGTACGCTCAGTCTGCTATTTTTGCACCGTCTGACTTTGAATTTGCACGAGACGGTATTGTAGGAGAATGTAATCCTAATATTGAAATGGTGGTTATTGGAGATGTAGATTTAGAAATTCTTCGCCGCCAGCGTCAATCAGGAACGGTTCGTCAATTAAAAGACCGACGCCATGACGTTTACAATATCAAATATAAAAAATAACGCAGTTTCTAAAAACATCATGCAAATGCATGGTGTTTTTTATTTCAACTTTTGCCATAATAAAAACTATTACAATGAATTTTGTGGACTAACCATGGAAAAGAGGGGAAAACATGAGTTTTCATGGACAATCGGTATTACCCGCTGTTCGAGATATGAAGCAATTGGAAAAGTTTTTAGCAAGTAATTATGAGTACGGAGTTCTTTTAGACAATCAAGTGGGCATGCTAAAAGGAATTATGAAAGAAGTCCATAAGCATGAAAAAAAGCTAATTATTCATTTAGACTTAATTCATGGCTTAAAGCACGATGAATATGCGGTTGATTTTTTGTGTCAGGAGTTTAAGCCTGCGGGAATTATTTCGACAAGAACAAACGTTATTTTAAAAGCTAAACAAAGAGGGATTTATGCCATTCAGCGGGTCTTTTTATTGGACAGCACGGCTTTGAAGAAAAGCTATGAGTTAATGAAGAAAGTAAAACCGGATTATATTGAGCTTCTTCCTGGAATTGTGCCCACTTTAATCCAAGAAGTTAAAGCTGAAACGGGCATTCCGGTGTTAGCTGGAGGTTTAATACGAACGGCAGAAGAAGTTCATAATGCTTTAGAAGCCGGGGCTTCTGCTGTTACAACATCAAATAGAGAACTGTGGAGTATTTCAACTTAAAAAAACTGTTTGACAACGCTTTCATCATCTAGTAAACTTCTAGATAAGTTAATAGATGTGAGGGAGAATAGGAGATCCACGGTATAGCCTTTTAATGATTTTATTAGGGGGATGTATGGTGGATTTTCTTATTTTCTTGTTACTTTAATTGTTTTCATACAAAGGGGAGGTTATTTATATGCAAGCATTCTTAGGAGAAATAATTGGAACAATGATTTTAATTATCCTTGGCGCTGGTGTATGTGCGGGCGTCAATTTAAAAAAATCGTTTGCTGCTAATTCAGGATGGATTGTTATCACAATGGGATGGGGAATGGCAGTAGCGATGGCAGCATATGCGGTTGGTAATATGAGTGGGGCACACTTAAATCCAGCGTTAACCTTAGCGCTTGCTATTACAGGTGATTTTCCATGGTCACAAGTACCGATCTACATCTTAGCTCAGTTTATTGGAGCCATTCTTGGTGCAACAGTTGTTTATTTACACTATCTTCCACACTGGAAAGAAACAAAAGATGCTGGTACAAAATTAGGCGTATTCGCAACGGGGCCAGCAATTGCTAACCCATTTGCAAACGTTTTAAGTGAGGCAATTGGAACGTTTGTATTAGTAGTAGGAATCTTAGCAATTGGAGCAAATAAATTTACAGATGGATTAAATCCGTTAGTAGTAGGATTTTTAATCGTAAGTATTGGTTTATCATTAGGAGGAACAACAGGCTATGCCATCAACCCGGCTCGTGATTTAGGACCTCGTATTGCTCATGCTATCTTGCCGATACCTGGCAAAGGCAGCTCGAACTGGAAATACGCTTGGGTGCCAGTAGTGGGTCCTTTAGTAGGCGGATCAATTGGCGCAGTATTTTATCAAGCGGCATTCTTAAATAAAATGTCTAGCAGCTTATGGATTGTCTTAAGCATTGCGGTGATTGTTTTAGCTGTTATCTACGCTGTTTCTAAACAAAAGGCAGCACAAATTCAATCAGCAGTAGTACCAAAAAAATGAATGCGCTTTACCATCTAACTATGTACAATAAAGAAACGACACTATACAGAGAATAGGGGATATTGATATGGAAAAATTTATTTTATCTTTAGACCAGGGAACGACAAGCTCACGAGCAATGTTATTTAATAAAAAAGGTGAAGTTGTACATGTAGCTCAAAAAGAGTTTACACAGTACTTTCCAAAACCAGGTTGGGTAGAGCATAATGCAAGTGAAATTTGGGGTTCTATCTTAGCAGTTATCGCATCTTGTTTATCTGAGTCAGGTGTTCATGCTGATCAAATCGAAGGAATTGGAATTACCAATCAGCGTGAAACAGCAGTAGTATGGGAAAAAGCAACAGGAAAGCCAGTATACAATGCAATTGTATGGCAGTCTCGACAAACGTCTGGCATTTGTGAAGAGTTAAAAGCAAAAGGATTAAACGATACGTTCCGCGACAAAACGGGATTATTAATTGATGCATACTTCTCTGGAACAAAAGTAAAGTGGATTTTAGATAACGTAGAAGGTGCACGAGAAAAAGCAGAAAACGGTGAATTGTTATTCGGAACAATCGATACATGGTTAATTTGGAAGCTATCAGGTGGAAAAGCGCATGTAACGGATTACTCAAACGCATCCCGCACGCTTATGTTCAATATCTACGATTTAAAATGGGATGATGAACTGCTAGATATTTTAGGAGTACCGAAATCTATGCTTCCAGAAGTAAAGCCTTCTTCTGAAGTATACGCTCATACAGTAGATTATCACTTCTTCGGTCAGAGTATTCCAATTGCGGGAGCAGCAGGAGATCAGCAAGCCGCTTTATTCGGACAAGCGTGCTATGAAAAAGGAATGGCGAAGAACACGTATGGAACAGGTTGCTTCATGTTAATGAATACGGGTGAAAAAGCAGTTAAGTCCGATCACGGTTTGTTAACTACATTAGCATGGGGGATTAACGGTAAGGTAGAATATGCGCTTGAAGGCAGTATTTTTGTAGCAGGATCTGCTATTCAGTGGCTTCGGGACGGTTTAAGAATGTTTAAAAATGCGGCTGAAACTGAAAACTATGCAACGCGAGTAGAGTCTACAGACGGCGTATATATCGTGCCGGCTTTCGTAGGACTTGGAACGCCATATTGGGATAGCGATGTACGGGGAGCGATGTTTGGATTGACTCGTGGTACAAAAAAAGAACACTTTATCCGTGCAACGCTTGAATCACTAGCTTATCAAACAAGAGATGTATTAAGTGCAATGGAAGCCGACTCTGGAATTACATTAAAAACACTGCGTGTAGACGGAGGAGCAGTTAAGAATAATTTCTTAATGCAGTTCCAAAGTGATGTGTTAGACGTTCCGGTTGAGCGTCCTCAAGTGAATGAAACAACAGCTCTTGGGGCAGCATATTTAGCGGGTCTAGCGGTTGGCTACTGGAAAGATTGCGATGAAATTGCGCAGCAGTGGAATATGGAAAAATCTTTCGAACCAAATATGGAAGAAGAAAAGCGTGAAGAATTATATAGCGGCTGGAAAAAAGCCGTGCATGCAACAATGGCTTTTAAGTAATTATTTGATAAAAATCCTTTAATTAAAAGTGCATGTATGATATAATTTACTCAAGTTAATAAATTGGTTGGAGAATCGGAGAGACCACAGATCCATATGTAGGCATACTATATATGTGATTTGTGGTCTCTCTTTTTGGTATATTGGAAAAAATTGATATCTTTGAAAAATGAAAGGGGAATGACGTATGTTTTCAAGTCAAACACGTTCGAATAAATTGGTAGACATGACACAAAATCAATATGATTTACTAGTAATTGGTGGGGGAATTACTGGTTCGGGTATTGCCCTTGACGCGACTCATCGAGGTATGAAAACGGCATTAGTTGAAATGCAGGATTTCGCAGCAGGAACATCTAGTCGTTCAACGAAGCTTGTTCACGGCGGCCTACGCTATTTAAAACAGTTTGAAGTTAAAATGGTAGCTGAAGTTGGTAAAGAACGTGCCATCGTATATGAAAATGGCCCTCATGTAACGACTCCGGAGTGGATGCTGTTACCTTTCCATACGGGTGGAACATTCGGTAAATTCTCAACTTCAATCGGACTGCGCGTATATGATTTCTTAGCTGGTGTAAAACGCTCAGAGCGCCGCAAAATGTTTAGTGCACAAGAAACGCTTAGCCGCGAGCCATTGGTGAAATCTAAAGACTTAAAAGGCGGCGGTTACTACGTTGAATATAAAACAGATGATGCACGTTTAACAATTGAAGTAGCTAAAGAAGCTGCCGCAAGAGGAGCAGATTTAGTCAATTACACAAAAGTGGAAAACTTCATTTATGATAAAGGAAAAGTAGTAGGGGCTGTTGTTCGTGATCAGCTTACGAATAAAGAATATAATATCTATGCGAAAAAAATCGTCAACGCTGCAGGTCCATGGGTGGACACGCTGCGTGAAAAAGATAATTCAAAAAAAGGCAAGCAGCTTCAATTAACAAAAGGAATTCACTTAGTTATTGATCAAGAGCGCTTTCCGTTAAAACAAGCCATTTATTTTGATACACCTGATGGACGTATGGTGT
This sequence comes from Priestia sp. SRI_019, assembly GCF_057586255.1. Classification (NCBI taxonomy): domain Bacteria; kingdom Bacillati; phylum Bacillota; class Bacilli; order Caryophanales; family Bacillaceae; genus Priestia; species Priestia sp. SRI_019. The sequence continues at coordinate 59,119 of NZ_JBYCZN010000006.1, forward strand.
TTGCAATTCCGCGTGATGGAAAAACATATGTGGGCACAACAGACACGGTCTATAAAGAAGACGCTAGACATCCGCGTATGACTGTAAAAGACCGTCAATATGTTATTGATGCGATTAACTATATGTTCCCAACGGTTGATCTTACAGTAGACGATGTGGAATCAAGCTGGGCTGGTGTTCGTCCACTTATTCACGAACAAGGAAAAGACCCTTCTGAAATCTCGCGTAAAGATGAAATCTGGACATCGGAATCAGGTTTAATTACGATCGCTGGAGGGAAATTAACTGGGTACCGTAAAATGGCTGAAATTGTCGTAAATCGCGTAGCTGAAGATTTTAAAGCAGAAGGACGCGAATTTGAAAGCTGTCAAACTAAACATTTACCGATTTCTGGAGGTAATGTAGGAGGTTCAGGTGGGTTCCCAACGTTTGTAGAGCAAAAAGTCAAAGAAGGCATCAAACTAGGGTTATCACGTGACGCTGCTGAAAAGCTTGTAAAACGCTATGGCTCAAACGTAGATAAAGTATACCGCTACATGATTGAACGTCCGGATCAGCTAAAAAACAGCGACCTTCCAGCTAGTGTATTTCTGCAAATTCAATATGGCATAGAAGAAGAAATGGTTTCAAAACCAGTGGACTTCTTTATTAGACGTACGGGCGCTTTATTCTTTGATATCAACTGGGTAAGAAGCTGGAAAAAACAAGTGATTGCTCATATGGCCGAAGAGTTAAAGTGGACGCCTGAGCAAACAAAAGCTTATACGGATGAATTAGAACAGCACCTTCATGACGCAGTTGTACCAGTAGATGAAAAAGTTAACCGTATGACAGGTATTTCATGATAAAATAAAAAGTACCTCAAAATTTGTCAATACAGCCATAATATAATAGCAGGAAGTCAAATTTTGACGAAGAAATATAATATGACTGTTAAAAAAAGAGAAAGACGATTACTCGTTTTTCTCTTTTCATACATATTTACATTTATATAAGGGGGCTTTTTTTTATGAGTTGGAAAGAAACGTATACATCTTGGGTTAATCATCCAAATTTAGATCCTGAATTACGTCAAAATTTAGACGCAATCAAAGGTGATGAAAAACAATTAGAAGATAGTTTTTACAAAACATTAGAATTTGGAACAGGCGGAATGCGTGGGGAAATTGGAGCGGGTACAAACCGTATGAATACGTATACAATCCGAAAAGCTTCCGAAGGCTTTGCTGAGTACATTAAACAAGCTGGCGAAGAAGCTATTAACCAAGGAGTAGTCATAGCGTATGATTCTCGCCACAAATCCCCTGAATTTGCAATGGAAGCAGCAAAAACATTAGCAAGTCACGGAATTAAAACGTATGTATTTGAAGAGCTAAGACCAACACCTGAACTTTCATTTGCAGTGCGTGAGTTAAACGCATTTGGAGGTATTGTTATTACAGCGAGCCACAATCCTCCTGAATATAATGGATACAAAGTATATGGTCCAGACGGTGGTCAGTTGCCGCCAAAAGAAGCTGATGAACTAGTTGGCTTTGTAAATGCTGTGGAAAATGAACTTGCATTAGCTGTTCAATCTGAAGCGGAGCTAAAAGAAAAAGGTCTTATTGAAATGATTGGTTCAGCGATTGACGAAGCATACAATGAGAAACTAAAAACGATTTTAATTAATCCAGAGCTAGCTTCTGAAACAGGTAAAGACTTAAAAGTGGTTTTTACACCTCTGCATGGTACAGCTAATAAGCCAGTTCGCAACGCGCTTCAATCCATCGGTTACGAAAATGTCACGGTTATTGAAGAACAAGAACTTCCTGATCCAAATTTCTCGACGGTTAAATCTCCGAATCCTGAAGAGCCTGCTGCATTTGAATATGCTGTTCGTAAAGGAAAAGAAATTGATGCAGATATCTTAATCGCAACGGATCCAGATGCAGACCGTTTAGGAATTGCTGTCAAAGATCCAAGCGGCGAATATGCGTTATTAACAGGAAACCAAACGGGTGCTTTATTGCTTCACTATTTGCTTTCTCAAAAGAAAGAAAAAGGCGTGCTGCCTGCTAATGGCGTTGTGTTAAAAACGATTGTAACGTCAGAAATCGGCGCACAAATTGCTCGTTCATTTGGACTGCAAGTTGTTGACACTCTAACAGGTTTTAAATTTATCGGTGAAAAAATTAAGCAATATGAGCAAACGGGCGAGTATACATTCCAATTCGGTTATGAAGAAAGCTATGGCTATTTAATTGGTGACTTTGCTCGTGACAAAGACGCTGTACAAGCAGCCATTCTAGCAGTAGAAGCTTGTGCTTATTATAAAAAGCAGGGCATGACACTATACGAAGCGCTTCAGCAAGTGTTTACTAAATATGGTTTCTATCGTGAAGGTCTGAAATCTTTAACGCTTAAAGGAAAAGAAGGATCTGAGCAAATTCAGCATATTTTGGCTACATTTAGAAATGAACCTCCTACTGACATTGCAGGATTAAATGTTTCGGTTGTAGAGGATTATACATTAAGTGAGCGTCAGCATATTAAAGCAGGAAAAGTAGAAGAAATTACATTACCAAAATCAAATGTATTAAAATATATCTTAGAAGACGGTTCTTGGTTCTGCCTTCGTCCGTCTGGTACAGAGCCAAAGGTGAAGTTCTATTTTGGCGTCGTGTCAGAAGATGAAGCAACAAGCATTGCTCATTTAGAAGCTGTACAAACAGCTGTAATGGGTGAAGTAGAACGTGTATTGGATAAAGTGAAAACGGTATAAAAGTAAAGCCTGCTCAAACTTGAGCAGGCTTCTTTTATGATACTTTGTTTGATTGCGTATTTGACAAGTACGAAGAAGATCGTAGGGCTTTATAAATTTTCGGAGCAAGCATAGCCCCAAGAACAGTAAAAATAAGATCCTTTACCGCAAACCACGACATAATCTTCCAAGCGGCTGCATATGTCATTGCAGGAGCTTCAAGCCAGTAATTAACTGCTGCATACATATACGTAGTACCAATTAAATAAATAACCGCAATACCAACTAGCGATGAAATTAAAAAGATAGAAAAAGTTGGCTTCCCGCGCATTTCCATAATTTTTCCTGTGATAAATGCTGCTACGATATAAGAAAGCAAAAAGCCGCCGGTGCTTCCAAATAAAATACCAATTCCTGCTTTAAATTGAGCAAATACCGGGGCGCCGGCAATGCCAATTAATACGTATACAATCATCGAAATAGAACCCATTCGGCTCCCAAGTAAAAGTCCTGCTAATATAACAAAAAAAGGCTGAAGTGAAAGAGGCACGCCGCCTACTTGTAAAAAAGGTGCCCAAGAAGTAATGTTTGCACCAATAGCCATCAGAGCCGCAAACATACCGGCTAGCGTTAAATCTAATGTGCGAAACCTTTTATTAGTACTCATATATGTTCCTCCCAGTATGTACTGAAATATCTTAGCGTATGTACTGAAGATTGTACGTCGAATTCACTTTTATGTCAACGATAAAAATAAATGTGTTTACATATATTATGTAAGGTTTTTTGAAATAAAGTATGCATATTTTTAGTGCAACATAAAAAAATAAAGAAGGGAATTCATCCCTTCTTTGTCCAAGTGTGTGTATCAAAAATACTAGTACAATGATTCTTCCAGAAGCTCCGGGTTGTGCTCCGAATATTCCGTTGCATGATCAATGTAGCGTAGTAAAGAATAAAGCTCTTCTTGAATGATGCGGTAGTTTCGTTCAAAATTGTAGGCGTGCAAAAAATGTTCAATCTTTTTTGAAAGAAAATCGTCGTCTGTTCGAACCATTAAAATTAATAAGTTATCCCATTGTGAACGGTGTGTGTAATATAAAGCTCGATCATAATCAATTACATCCATTAATAACGTTCCTCCTTTTGAGGAGTTGAAATTAGTGTATGATATTTGCGGGAATTCTTACGCTGTAAATGTTGGGCAAAAGACCAGTGCATAATTAAAAGAGGTTGTAGTCATTATGCAAGAAGAATAAACGTACAGCACCGGATAAATGATAAGAAGAGCAAAGAATGATGCAGCATAATAGGTATATTACATCCATTATTTAAGACAACTAAATAAAAATCCCCTTTTCTTGAAAAAATAAAGCTTCTTTTTGATGAAAACACATGAATTGACATGTTTGTACATAGATTGAAGTAAGGAGTGAAAGGGGGAGCTGTCGTGAAAGAAGCAGATTATAAGCAATTATACCGTGCGATTGATGAAATTACGGAAATAGCTAGCGGTTTCGGCTTAGATTTTTATCCGATGCGCTATGAAATTTGCCCGGCAGATATTATTTATACGTTTGGTGCATATGGGATGCCAACTCGTTTTTCACATTGGAGCTTTGGAAAACAATTTTACAAAATGAAATTACACTACGATCTGGGATTGAGTAAAATTTATGAATTAGTTATCAATTCAGATCCTTGTTATGCATTTTTATTGGATTCCAATGCGCTTATTCAAAATAAATTAATTGTAGCTCACGTGTTAGCCCACTGTGACTTCTTTAAAAATAACAGCCGTTTTGCTAACACTAAACGGGATATGGTAGAAAGTATGGCAGCGACCGCTGATCGAATTAAAGAATACGAAGTAAAGCACGGTAAGCGTGAAGTAGAAAAGTTTTTAGATGCTGTCCTATCGATTCAGGAACATATTGATCCGTCCCTTATGCGTGCCAAGCTTTCTTGGAGCATAGATGATGTAGAATCATCGGAAGAAGAAATCATTTCTCCTTACGATGATTTATGGAATTTGGATTATAAAGAAAAGAAAAAACCAAAACCTCCAAAATCTTTTAAAAAATTTCCGCCTCAGCCTGAAAAAGACATCTTATTATTTATCGAAGAATACAGTCCTTATTTAGAGGACTGGCAGCGGGATATTTTAACGATGATGCGAGAAGAAATGCTTTATTTCTGGCCGCAGCTTGAAACAAAAATTATGAATGAAGGCTGGGCTTCTTTCTGGCATCAGCGCATTATTCGAGAAATGGACTTAACGAGTGATGAAGCGATAGAATTCGCCAAGCTAAATGCAGGGGTTGTGCAGCCGTCTAAGACGGGAATTAATCCATATTATTTAGGATTAAAAATCTTTGAAGACATTGAAGAACGCTACAATAATCCAACAGAAGATATGATTCGCCGGGGCGTCGAGCCCGGATCAGGAAGAGAGAAGATGTTTGAGGTACGTGAAGTTGAATCAGATATTTCCTTTATCCGCAATTACTTAACAAAAGATTTAGTCATGCGGGAGGATATGTACTTATTCCAAAAGCAAGGGAAAGATTACAAAATTGTCGATAAAGAATGGACAGAAGTTAGAGATCAGCTTGTTAATATGCGCGTAAACGGCGGATTTCCTTACATCACAGTAACCAATGGAGACTATTTAAAAAATGGAGAGCTCTATTTAAAACACTGGTATGAAGGAATTGAATTAGATGTCAAATACTTAGAAAAAGTGGTACCTTATGTTCATCAGCTTTGGGGCCGCCCCGTTCATTTAGAAACGATGATGGAAGGCAAACCTATTGCCTTTACGTATGATGGAAAAACAGTGCATAGAAAGCATTTGTAAAAGAGAAGACCGCTTAAACAGCGGTCTTTTTGGGTTTCTGTAACTTATCCATATAAATTGAAAAAATAAAATGAGTATGCGATAATTCAATGAGAATTACTTTCATTTAGAAAGGAAGATAAGATGTTTGTTGTAAACGCAAGTTTTGAAACAGAAAAGAAATTTGAAGAACAGCTCAAGCAAAAAGCTAAGAAAAACAAAACAGAAATTGAGGCAGCCAAAGGAAATTTATCGTTCGAATGCTGGAAAAAAGATTCCGCAGATAAAGTTGAATATGTCTTTGTATCCAAGTGGGAAGATAAGCAGTTCTTTCAAGCGTGGATCTCAAGAGAAGAACATGTGAACGAACATAAAGAAGCGAATAAAAAGAAAACGAAAGTATTTTCTGAAGCTATGGAAATCAAGAAAACGCTGCGTTTTTATGAGGCGGTAGAAGAGGACATTCTTTCCTAAAAAAGCATGCTTGACTTTCCTAAATGTTGTAACTATAATGATTACAACAAAATAGGAGTGAGAGCAATGAAAATTAGCAGTCGATTCACCGTGGCCGTTCACATACTATCTTTAATTAAAGTAGATAGCAGTCATCCTAGTACTTCAGAGTGGATTGCTAGCAGTGTAAATACAAATCCTGTTGTTATAAGACGAGTAATTGGGATGTTAAAGAAAGCTGGACTCGTGGGTGTAAAAGCCGGAGCTGGCGGAGCTTATCTATTGAAAGATTTAGAAGAGATAACGTTGTTAGACGTTTATCGAGCGGTGGCGGCAGTGGAAGAAGGAGAATTGTTTCAAATGCATGAAAATCCGAATGTGGAGTGTCCTGTAGGAGCCAATATTCAAAGTGTTCTTGAATTGATTTTAAAACATTCTCAAGATGCCATGGAACAAGTCTTAGCTGATGTGACCATGAAAGAATTAGTGACGGATTTAATAGCAAAAATAGATGCATAATAACATGCTTCTGTTCGTGAAAAAACGGAGAAACCTAGGTTTCTCCGTTTTTTTATAGCTTCACAATTGTTCGTCCTCGAGCTTGTCCTTTTAATAAAGTCGGAAGTACCTTAGGGAGCTGTTGTAGTGAAATTTCCTGCTGAATGAAAGGTTCTAAGCTCTCAGGCTTAAAGTCATTAGCGAGTCTATTCCAAATCTCTTTTCGAGTAGGCATTGGACAGTAAACAGAATCGATACCTAATAAATTAATCCCTCTTAAAATGAAGGGAAAGACGGTTGTTGGCACTTTGCCTCCAGCCGTTAGCCCGCTGACAGCTACAGAGCCTCCGTACTGAATTTGACTGAGAACAGAAGCTAGAGGCTCTCCGCCCACAGGATCCACCGCAGCGGCCCATTTTTCCTTGCCTAATGCTTTTAATTTACCGTTATAAACGTCTTCACGCGCTACAATAGAGGAAGCGCCAAGCTCTTTCAAATAAGCTGCTTCCGAGCTTTTTCCCGTACTTGCTTCCACTGTGTAGCCTAATTTTGAAAGAATGGCAACCGCAAAGCTTCCTACACCTCCCGTAGCGCCTGTTACAAGCACAGAGCCATTAGATGGACTAGTATGGTTTTCCTCTAAGCGATGCACAGATAAAGCAGCTGTAAAGCCAGCTGTTCCGATAATCATTGCTTCTTTTAACGTTAGATTTTGAGGAAGAGGGACAATCCATTCGCTGCGTATGCGCGCATACTCACTATAGCCTCCAAAGTGTGATACGCCAATGTCATAGCTTGTTGCAATGACACGATCACCTTCTTTAAAATCAGGGCTGTCAGAAGATACAACGACGCCTGCTAGGTCGATTCCTGGGACAAATGGGTAGCTTGTCACAATATTTCCGTTTGCGATGCTGGCTAAGCTATCTTTATAATTCACCCCTGAATAATGAACGCGAATAAGTACATCGCCTTCTGGCAAATCGTTTAGCGTCAGTTCTTGGACGGACGCCTCCACTTGGTGTTCACTTTTTTTATCTACGATTAATGCTGAAAATGATTGCTCCATTTTATTTCTCCTTTCTATAATGAGATGTATACATCTATACATAGATTACCTTATTTCTATACCCATTATAGAAAATAGTAAAAGAAGTTCCTAATACTTTGATTACGAAAGGGATTATTTCATTGTAAAATAGCGGTATAGCTATTAGTTAGCAATACATAGAAAAGAGGAGAAGAGAAATGAGTACAAATGTATATTTTAACCACGATGCAGGCATCGATGATTTAGTATCGCTTTTTTTACTGCTGCAAATGGATGATGTAAAAGTAACGGGAGTATCTGTCATTCCCGCTGACGGATATCTAGAGCCAGGTATCAGCGCAAGCCAAAAGATTATTGATCGTTTTGGAAGTTATGATATCGAGGTAGCCAAATCTACTTCACGCGGCATGAATCCATTTCCAAAAGAATGGCGCATGCATACGTTTTATGTGGATGCACTACCGATTTTAAATGAAAAAGGGGAAGTACAAACAAAAATAAGTCAGCTCCCTGCTCATGATCATTTAATCGAGACATTGCAGCACACAGCCGGGAAAACAACTTTATTGTTTACAGGACCGTTAACAGATTTAGCAAGAGCATTGGAAAAAGCGCCGGAAATAGAAGAGAAAATTGACAAGTTAGTATGGATGGGCGGTACATTTCAAGAAGTAGGAAACGTGCAAGAGCCCGAACACGATGGAACGGCGGAGTGGAATGCTTTTTGGGATCCAGAAGCAGTAGCGAAAGTATGGGAAAGCAAAATTAAAATTGAGATGGTTGCTTTAGAAAGCACGAATCAAGTTCCCTTAACGCCCGCTATTCGTCAAATGTGGGCTTCACTTCGAAGATATGAAGGAGTAGACTTTGTAGGGCAGTGCTACGCGGCTTGCCCGCCGCTTGTACACGTTGAAACCAATTCAACATATTATTTGTGGGATGTACTCACAACAGCATTTACAGGGAATTCAACACTTGTGAAGGTAAAAACCGTTTCGAGTATTGTGCATACAGAAACACCGAGCCAAGGAAGAACAGAAATTTCCGAAGAGGGACGACCTGTAGATGTCGTATATGACGTCACAGCTGAAGCATTCTTTACGTACATTACCGATTTAATGAAAAAAGCAGTAGTCAAATAAAGAAAAAGGTTGCACATGAAAGTGTGCAACCTTTTTAATGAATCATATTCAAGAATTGACGTGTCCGCTCTTGCTGAGGATTTGAAAATATTTGATCCGGTGTCCCTCTTTCCATAATGACACCTTGATCCATAAAAATAACTTCATCCGCTACTTCACGGGCAAAGCGCATTTCGTGAGTTACCACCACCATCGTCATTCCTTCTTTTGCCAAGTCTTTCATCGCTTGAAGAACGTCTCCTACAAGCTCAGGATCAAGAGCTGAAGTAGGCTCATCAAACAGCATAACTTTTGGATCCATCGCCATTGCTCTGGCGATGCCAACACGCTGTTGTTGTCCGCCAGACAGCTGGAAAGGATAAAAGTCGAGCTTGTCTCCTAAGCCAACTCGTGTCAATAATTCTTTCCCTCTTTTTTCTGCTTCTTGAGCGGAAACACCTTTTACAATTACAGGACCTTCCATAACATTTTCAAGAGCATTTTTATGAGGAAACAAGTTATAGTTTTGAAAGACCATACCTGTTAGACTTCGAAATGAAGTAATGTCTTTTTTACGAACAGGCTTGGTAAAATTCATGCTTTTTTTATCAAGTTCAATCGTGCCGTCTGTTGGGATTTCTAACAGATTTAAGCAACGTAAAAAAGTAGTTTTACCCGATCCAGAAGGACCGATTAATACAATTACCTTGCCCTGTTCAACTTCTAAATCAATCCCTTTTAATACTTGCAAATCACCGAATGATTTATGCAAATTTTTGATATTAATCATATAAAAAACTCCTTTAGCTACTCGAAACGGTTATTTAGATACGTAACGATCTAGTCTTATTTCAATGCGTCCTTGGATAATGGATAAGATTGTACACATAATCCAGTACAAGAGCGCTGCTTCACTATAAAGAAGTAAAAATTCATAGTTAGTCGAAGCAATTTCTTGAGCTTTACGGAACATCTCAGAAACAAGAATAAGCGATGCAAGTGACGTATCTTTAATAAGGCTAATAAAAGAGTTAGATAATGGCGGAATCGATACACGTGCTGCTTGCGGTAAAATAATCCGTCTTAACGCTTGGGAATAGGTCATACCAAGTGAGTAACCAGCTTCCCACTGTCCTTTAGGAATAGATTGAATCGCTGCTCGGATAATTTCAGATGCATACGCACCTACACTTAATGAAAATCCAATAACAGCAGAGATAAATGGGTCAATTGTTATATCTAAATTGGGTAAGCCGTAGAAAATAATAAATAATTGCACAAGCAGCGGTGTACCTCGAATAATCGATACATAGATGCGCGCAATTATATTTAAAACTTTTATAGATGATAAACGAGCCAAGGCTGTTAAGACAGCTAAAATGATACCGAGTACAAACGTGATTAATGTTAGTGGAATAGAATATTGAATAGCTCCCTTTAGCATTGGTAAAAGAGATGATTGAGCGATTGAAATCAATTGATTCAATCGCTCTCCATCAGGAAAAATATTATTTAGGAGAAACATCTTCGCCAAACCATTTCTTAGAAATTTTTGCGTATGTTCCGTCTTTTTTCATATCTTTCAATGCTTTGTTTACTTCATCCACTAACTTACCGCTGTCTTTTCTAAACATAAAGCCGCTTGCAGCACCATCGGATTTTTCATCCGCGATTTTGATAGGTGCGTTAGGGTGCTTTTTCTTATAGTCAAGGAACGATAATTTATCATTGATTGTAGCATCAACACGGTTTGCGCTCATTAGTTCTACTGCTTGAGCAAAACCTTCAGCACTCGTAATGTTTGCACCATAAGATTGAGCCATGTCTTTATAGTTACTTGTTAATGACTGCGCTGATTTTTTTCCTTTTAAATCTTTAAATGATTTGATATCTTTTTCGTCTTTACGAACAATTAATACAGCGCCTGACTGGATGTATGGATCAGAGAAATCGTATTTTTTTTGACGATCTTCACGAATACCAACTTCATTAGCAATCATGTCAAATCGTTTAGCATCTAATCCAGCAAACATGCCATCCCACTGTGTTTCTTTGAACTCAGCTTTTACGCCAAGACGTTTAGCTACTTCTTGAGCCAATTCTACATCAAACCCAGTTAGCTTTTGTTTGTCATCATGAAAAGTGAACGGAGGGTATGTACCTTCAGTTCCAATTGTTAATACGCCATCTTTTTTCACTTTATTATATAAATCTTCTTGTGAAGATTTATTGTCTCCATTGTTTGCTTCATTTTTTGAGCTAGAACCGCATGCGGCAAGCACAACTGTGAAAGCTAATAGTAGCGACAAAAGTGCAGCAAATTTCTTCATTTTCTAAACCCCCTAGTATTCTGATAGGAAATGATACTCTGTGATACTAAACAAGAACACAGCAAAAGTCAACAAAAAAAACTTATACGATTAATGTGACTTAAAATAAGGGAAATATACCTTCTATACACGGTTTGTCATAAGGATACAGAAAGATTTTAAAATTTGGATTAAGTGGATTTTTAAGGGATATTTGAGGAGTAAAAAGGAAGTTTCATGCGACGATTTTCTCTTTCATTTTTTCATGACTTTTGGTGCAATAAACATATAGTTAAATGTTAAGGTAGAAATAAATTCCTTATGGTACACTTAAAGAAGAATTTATGAAACGGAGCGATATGATGAAAGCCATAAACTTAATCTCAATTGCCTTTGGCGCTATCGCTGGTACATATGCACGTTATTTGCTGAATCTTTCCTTATTATATACGGGCTATCCAATAGGAACGGTAATCGAAAACCTATTAGGAAGCTTCATACTAGGCCTATTAACAGGATTTTTTGTGTGGAAAAAGCCAAAAGAATGGATAAAGCTTGGACTAGGAGTTGGCGTGTGCGGCGGTTTTACAACGTATTCAACGTTTGCAGGAGACGTCATTTCTCTCACTCAGCACCATTTATTTGGGGGAGCCATTTATGTCATTGTCTCTTTAGTAGGTGGAATCCTTCTTGCTTTAGCAGGCTATCTATGCGGTGAAGCGGCAGGGGAAAATTTAGTGAAAGTACATGAGGTGAAGTAAATGAGCATAGTGAGCTTGGCACTTGGTGGAGCAGCTGGAGGAATATGCCGTTATCTTTTGGGTTTAAAAGTTACAAAAGCAGTTTCAAACCCTCCTTTTCCAGTATCAATGCTGTTTGTAAACTTGCTCGGTGCGTTTGGCCTTGGTCTTTTTTACGGTAGTTATTATGGAAAGGTTCCGAGTCATGCTTATGATGATTCAATATTTTTAATGATTGGCATTGGTTTTTTTGGTGCCTTTACCACTTTTTCAACGTTTAGTGTGGAAACCGTACAGTTAATTCGAGAAAAATCTTATCGGAAAATGTTGGCTTACGTGGGGATTTCAGCATTTGGAACAGTTGGTTTATTTACAGTCGGTTTAATGGCAGGAACGTTTTTATTTAAGTAAAGAGAACGTTTCTAGTAGGGAAAAACAAAAAGACGGAGAAGTAGAGAATGGATAGAAAAGCAGAAGTTTGGAAATACATTTTGTTGATTGTAGCTGTTGCAGGTCAGATCATCGGTTTTTTATTTTTATTTATAAATGTTGTGGCGGCATTTATTTTTTACGGTTTTTATATTCTAACTTTTATTATGTTACTCCTGCTGTTTATATGGGATCGGAAAAAGGAAAAAGACAAAGAAGAATTTGACGACTATACCGATTACTAACTATATAAAAAGCAGAATGATGCGGTGCGCCGGGCCTCTTAGTAAAGAAGCTTAAAAGATACATCTATAAAAGGAAGAGAGCCGTAAGAGCATAAAGAGATATTGTATTTACATCTAGTTGTGTTATAATTTTAAGTGCAAAAACAAAATCAATAAATAGCAATCACTAGGGGAGCTTTTTGAAGCTGAGACGAATGTATTTCGGACCCTTTGAACCTGATCTGGTTTGTACCAGCGTAGGGAAGTGGCGATCATGTTTACATAACGATACATGCTAACCACTCTACGTTGTAGAGTGGTTTTTTTGTATGTAATCAAGCCCTCTACACAAGATGAAGTGATTGAAATTTCTCTTTATTCTGAATGGAAAGGTTTCGATCATATGGATATTCCTAAATTTCATGTCATTACAACAGATAAGCAGCCAGTTAAAGAGGTTCGGGACATTTTAACGGCTATTGAGCCTTTTGTGGGTGTCATTCATATTAGAGAAAAAAAGAAAACGGCAAAGCAGATTCAATGTTTGCTAGAAAGCCTGCCATTTTGTCGCTCTAAAATTATTGTAAATGACCGAGTTGATGTAGCGCATGCTTTAAAAGCAAAAGGCGTACAGCTTGCCTATCATAGTTTAGATGTTTCGTGTGTTAGAGACGCATTTCCTTCTCTTATTGTGGGAAAATCAGTTCACTCTGTGGAAGAAGCTCTAGAAGCTGAAAAAGATGGCGCTCATTATATTCTATACGGACATATTTATTCAACTCATTCAAAAAAAGGATTAAAAAGTCGAGGGATAGCAGCGCTAAAAGAAGTAGTAGACGCTGTGGAGATACCAGTTATTGCGATTGGTGGGATTACACCTGGAAATGCCAAAGAGGTACTGCAAACAGGAGCACATGGTATAGCTGTGATGTCTAGTGTCATGCTTGCGCAAGATCCCCTTAAAGCGATTAAACAATATTCTCATATATGGACATCTGGAGGTGGAGAAAATGAAGCAGCATTATGATGTACTGTTAGTCGGAGGAGGCATAATTAGCTCTTCTATCGCTTATCATTTGTCAAAACAAGGAGCATCAGTAGCCATTCTTGAGCGCAATCAAATTGGTTGTGAAGCTTCAAGTGCAGCCGCTGGTATTTTAGGTGCTCAAGCTGAAATTGATGAAGAAGGTCCTCTTTTAGACCTTGCTATTAAGAGCAGAAGCATGTTTCCTGAGCTGGTGAAGGAACTAAAAGAAAAAACGGCCATCGACGTAGAGCTCATTCAAAAAGGCTTATTAAAAGTCGCTGTAACAGAAGAAGATGCACACGTATTAAAGAAAAAAGCCGCTCAGCACCACAGGTGGGATGAACATGTAAAATGGATTGATGTAAAAGAAGCGCGTTTGTTAGAACCCGGGCTCTCTCCAGACATATACGGAGCCATTACAATACCGGGGGACGGCCAGCTAGCTCCGGCTAAGTTAACGCAAGCTCTTGCTCATGGAGCCTTGTATCACGGAACAGATATATTCGAATACTGTGACGTTCATTCTCTTATTATGGAAAATGAAACAGTAAAAGGTGTACAGACGTCCAAAGGATCTTTTTATGGAGAAAAAGTAGTTATTGCAGCAGGCTCATGGGCTAAACGCTTTATTTCTTCTGAACATTTAGGTCAGGTGTTTCCTGTAAAAGGGGAGTGTATTGCTTTGCAAAGTCATAAGCCTTTGCTTTCTAAAACGATATTTTTAGATGAAGGTTTTTACTTAGTGCCAAAGACTGGTGGAAGAATCGTAATAGGGGCAACTAAGCTACAGCATGATTTTACCAAGACGGTTTCTGCACAAGGTATTCAATTTTTGCTGAATAAAGCTTCTGCGCTTCTGCCGGCTATTAAAGAAGCCACATTTGAAAAAGCATGGGCAGGTCTTCGTCCACAAACAAATGATGGCTGGCCTTATTTAGGAGAGCATCCTGAAATAGTGAATCTACACATGGCGTTTGGCCACTACCGAAACGGTATTTTATTAAGTGCTGCAACTGGAAAAATTATGGCTGATGCTTTGTTAGGGAAAAAGCCGAATCATTCATTTTTTACATCATTTCAGCTAACTAGAGTAATGGAGGGAGTTCATTGAATCTAATCATTAATGGTAAGACCGTTACTGTTGGAGAGGAAATTGAAACGGTTCAGCACTTGTTGCAGGCTCAGAACCTGCATGAACGAGTGGTAATTGTTGAGCTAAACAAGAATATTTTACAAAAAGAAGAACATAGTGATGCAAGTTTAAAAGATGGAGATGCGTTAGAAGTCGTTTCATTTGTAGGAGGAGGATGAAGAGTATGTTAAAAATTGGACAATATACATTTAATTCACGTTTATTATTAGGAACAGGGAAATTTCCGGACTTTATGACTCAGCGTCAAGCGGTAGAAGAGTCGGAAACAGAAATTTTAACATTTGCTGTTAGACGAATGGATATTTTTGATCAAAATCAGCCTAATTTACTAGAAGCGCTTGATGTGAAGCGTTTCACTCTTTTGCCTAACACTGCTGGAGCAAAAAATGCAGAAGAGGCCGTACGTATTGCTAAATTAGCAAAGGCTTCTGGACTTTGTGATATGGTGAAAGTAGAAGTAATTGGATGTGATAAGACGCTGCTTCCTGATCCAGTTGAAACATTAAAAGCTAGTGAAGAACTGTTAAAAGAGGGCTTTACCGTTTTACCTTACACATCAGATGATGTTTTACTTTCGCGTCGTTTAGAGGAGTTAGGCGTACATGCCATTATGCCAGGAGCTTCGCCTATCGGTTCAGGTCAAGGTATTATTAATCCGTTGAACATGCGTTTTATCATTGAACAATCAACTGTTCCAGTAATTGTAGATGCAGGTATTGGAACGGCTTCAGACGCAGCTCAAGCTATGGAGCTAGGAGCAGATGGTGTGTTATTAAATACAGCTGTTTCAGGAGCAAAAGATCCTGTGAAAATGGCTCGTGCTATGAAGCTAGCGATTGAGGCAGGAAGAGCAGCATTTGAAGCAGGACGTATTGAAAAGAAACAATATGCAACGGCAAGCAGTCCAACAGAAGGGATGAGTATCGGTTGATTAATCGTTATTCCCGCCAAGAACTGTTTCAACCTATTGGAAAAGGCGGACAGCAGCTAATTCAAGAAAAGCATGTTCTGATTGTAGGAGCAGGTGCTCTTGGAACAGGGAACGCCGAGGCCCTTGCGCGAGCGGGGGTAAAGAAAATAACGCTCATTGACCGGGACTATGTAGAGTGGAGCAACCTTCAGCGTCAGCAATTATATAGTGAAAAAGATGCTGATAAAAGAATTCCAAAAGCAATTGCTGCTAAAAAAAGGCTTCACGATATTAATCATGATGTAAAAATAGAAGCGCACGTAGCAGACGGTACCCCTCAAGTTTTAGAACAGCTTGTTGAGGGGGTAGATGTTATGATTGATGCGACCGATAATTTTGACACACGCCTTGTAATGAATGATTTATCACAAAAATATGATATTCCTTGGATTTACGGAGCTTGTGTAGGAAGTTATGGAATTAGTTATACGATCATACCAAGTGAAACACCGTGTTTATCCTGTTTGCTTGAATCTGTACCGCTTGGAGGGTTAACATGTGATACAGTGGGGATTATTAGTCCTGCTGTACAAATGGTAGTCGCTCATCAAGTAACAGAAGTGTTAAAAATATTAGTCGGAGACTGGAATGCGCTCAGGAGGGAACTTGTTTCGTTTGACGTATGGAAAAATGAGTATACGAGCATCAATGTGAACGTGTTTCGCAAATCTGCTTGCCGCTCATGCGGCAGTGAACAAACCTATCCCTTTTTACAATATGAA
Organism: Priestia sp. SRI_019; assembly: GCF_057586255.1. Classification (NCBI taxonomy): domain Bacteria; kingdom Bacillati; phylum Bacillota; class Bacilli; order Caryophanales; family Bacillaceae; genus Priestia; species Priestia sp. SRI_019. The sequence continues at coordinate 75,398 of NZ_JBYCZN010000006.1, forward strand.
AATCAAACGAAAACAGCTGTGCTATGCGGAAGAAACACGGTACAAATCCGTCCGGGCAAATCAGCTAAGCAGCCGCTGCAGTCTTTAGGTGAACGATTAAAAGAAAAAGGATATAAAATTGAACAAAATCCGTATCTGCTTTCTTTTTATGTAGATGATTACCGTTTAGTTATGTTTCAAGATGGGCGCGTCTTTGTCCATGGAACAAATGATATAGTAGAAGCAAAGTCACTTTATCATCGGTATATTGGGTAAGAAAGAGATGGAGGTTTCAAGCATGACAGTACAAAAAGCATTAACCATTGCTGGATCAGACAGCGGTGGAGGAGCAGGCATTCAAGCTGATTTAAAAACATTTCAAGAGCGTGACGTTTTTGGCATGTCTGTTATTACAGCTGTGACTGCACAAAATACAGTTGGCGTTCAAGGAGTTTATCCTTTAGAAGTAGAAGCAGTTGAAACGCAGTTAGATTCAATTGCCACTGACTTATTTCCTAATGCAGTGAAGACAGGTATGTTGTTCAGTGCTGATATTATTTACGCAGTGGCTCGTAAAATCAAACAGTACGGACTGCAAAATGTTGTAGTTGATCCCGTTATGATTGCAAAAGGCGGTCAGTCTCTTCTTCAAAGAGAAGCCGTACAGGCTCTAAAAGAATTATTGCCTCTTTGTGAAGTCATTACGCCGAACATACCGGAGGCGGAAGTCATCACGGGTAAAGAAATTCACACGATCGAAGACCGAAAAGAAGCGGCAAAACAGATTCATGAGCTAGGTGTAAAGCACGTGGTAATTAAAGGCGGACATGATCAATCTCATCAAGATATGATTGATATAGTGTATGATGGTCATACGTACGTTGAAATCACGCATGAAAAGATGAATACAAAGCATACACATGGAACGGGATGCACGTTTGCTGCTTGCGTCACAGCTGAACTAGCGAAAGGCAAAAGCGTGGTTGAAGCAGTTCAAATCGCTTCCGATTTTGTTCACTATGCGATTAAGCACACGCTTGAAATTGGTTCCGGGCACGGTCCTACTAATCACTGGGCGTATGGAAAATACTTTCGTTCAAACATATAAAAAAACGTGCCTACAATCTAGGCACGTTTTTTATGAAGAAGGAATATGGGTAGGAATCTCTCCATCGATGCCTAAATAATAATGTCTAAGGGGCTTTAAATTATCATCAAGCTCATAAACAAGCGGCACGCTTGTAGGAACATTCAAGTTCGCAATGCCATCAGGGGAAATGTTATCCAAGTACTGCATCAGAGCCCTAATCGTATTACCGTGAGCGGAAATAATAACCTTTTTGCCAGCTTTAATAGAAGGAGCAATAGTTTCGTCCCAGTATTCTAGAACCCGCTTTTCTGTATCAGCTAAGTTTTCCGTTACAGGAAATTGTCCCTTAGCTAATTCCTTATACTTAGGGTTGGAAGCTTCATAGCGAATATCTGTTGTCTCTAAAGCAGGAGGGCGTTCGTTCATCGACCTTCTCCACAAATGCACTTGCTCTTCTCCAAATTTTTTTGCGGTTTCTTCTTTGTTCAAACCTTGAAGAGCCCCGTAGTGCCGTTCATTCAGCCTCCAAGATTTATATACGGGAATCCACATGAAGTCCATTTGATGTAAGACAATCCACAGAGTGCGAATGGATCGTTTTAAAACAGAAGTATAGGCAATATCAAAAGTATATTCGTTTTTCTTTAGCACTTTTCCAGCTTCTCGCGCTTCTTGCAATCCATTTTTAGAAAGATCTACATCCGTCCAGCCTGTAAATTTATTTTCAAGATTCCACACGCTTTGTCCGTGCCGAATCAACACAAGTTTTATCATCGTGTTCTCCTTTCAACAGTGACTAAGGACTCTATTCTTTTTTATTATGAGAAGGAAAGAGTTTTTTATCCTAAAGCCGGGGAAAGGAGTTTTTATCATTTAGAAAAAGTGATGCCGAAAAGTAAAGCTTTAACTTTTTTACGCATATGATAAAAATAAAAAAGGGAAGGGAAGATAGTGAATGAGTGACCAAGAACGTCAGATTCAAGCGCTGCACGGCCAGATTGAAGATTTAAAAGAAGAAATGTATCAGATGAAGCTTGATATTAGCACATTAGAGAAAGAAAAAGGAAAGCCTGTTTTGACACCGGCTCTCGTTGGTCAAATAGGAGGTTTTGTTCTAGGTGGATTAGCTATAATCGGTATTTTCTGGATGTAGAACTTCTCGTTTTGAAAACGAAAAGTTCTCCTGATTTTTCAATAAGCAATTCCAACGCGGCATTTGGAAAACTTTTGAGCCCATATCTCATGGTAGGTAAAGTGAGCCGTATCTCCCGTTGAAATTTTAACGGCATCAGCTGGTAAAATATCTTTTTCCACTCGGTATGTGCCTGTTATTTCACCCTCAGGCAAGTATGTTGGGCATATAACCGTCCAGTTTAGATCACTTTCCTTCAAGTGTAAGTATCCTTTTAAATGATCTTCTGCTGCTCTCGTCGTTTTACGCTTTGATTCATTTGATTGAAAACGATACTTTTCTGGTTCTGTTCGTGATTGTAAGATGCCTGCAGTTCCAATAGTAAGAATACGATGAACGCCGTAATACTTCATGCTGTTTATAATAAGCGGCATACTTTTTGAAATCGTCTCTGCACCATCTGTATTTAACGCGCTGACTACGATATCTTGGTGCTTGAGGGCAAAGTTGATATTTTCTTGATGAAGTACATCGCCTTGTAAGATATGTAGGTTTGGATGACTAACCTGTAGCTTATTGCGGTCTCTAACAAGTACAGTAACGTCGTTTTCATCTTTTAGCATCATTTTTAATAAAGACTGTCCAACTCGCCCTGTAGAGCCTAATAGTAAAATTTTCATTGGCTACACCCCTCTATAAAAGATAGTATCTATTCTTTAGGATATACAATCTGTATACTTATTCATAATAAAAAGCATGCGTAGCATAAAGTAATACAAAGTTTATGAATGAAATATTCACCAACAAAAAAATTTGATATGATAAAAAGACAGAAAAATAAAAAAATAGGAGAGTGAATGTCTTTTGGGAGACTTGCCTCTGAATCAAATGATGATATTAGTCGTTTTGCTTATGTTATCAGCTTTCTTTTCATCTGCTGAGACAGCCTTTTCAAGCGTAAATAAAATTCGTTTAAAACATTACGCTGAGAAAAAATATCGGGGAAGTAAAAAAGCGCTGCATATTGCTGAACACTTTGAGCAGACGCTATCGACAATTTTAGTAGGAAATATTGTCGTAAACATTGCTGCGTCCTCTTTGGCAGCTAAAATTGCCCTCGATATGTTTAAAGGAAACCTAGCACTTGTGATTAGTATCATCGTTATGACCATCATCATTTTGATTTTTGGTGAAGTCTTGCCAAAATCGTTAGCTAAAGAGCATGCCGAATCTTTTGCGCTGATGATTTCTTCCTTGTTATTTATTATTATTAAATTGTTAACCCCGATTTCCTTCTTATTTTTACAAGTGAAAAAAGGAACTTCTCACTTGTTAGCGTCTGCTCCTACACCAACGATTACAGAAGATGAAATTAAAGTGATGGTAGATTTAAGCGAAGAAGAAGGAACGATTAATAATATTGAAAAAGAGCTAGTTCATCGTTCAATCAATTTTAATGACATTGTGGTGGGGCAAATTTTAAAACCTAGAATAGATGTCACAGCAGTTGACGTAAATGCCGATATTGATTCGGTTTGTCAAATGTTTCTTGAAGAGAGATATTCAAGAGTCCCTGTATACGAAGATCATATTGATAATATTATTGGCATTTTATCAGAAAGAGAATTTTTAACCTGTTTAGTCCAAAGAAAAGAGATTTCTATTCGTGATTTGTTGAGACAACCTATTTTTGTAGTAGAATCCATGAAAATATCTGTTCTATTGCCAGAGCTCCAAAAAAGTAAGGTTCACATGGCAATTGTAGTTGATGAGTTTGGGGGAACGGCCGGTCTTGTGACCTTAGAGGATATATTAGAAGAAATTGTAGGAGAGATTTGGGATGAACATGATGAAGCTGTTAAGTATGTACACCAGATAGGGGAAAAAGAGTACGAATTTAACGCCGACATCCCTATTGATGAATTTTTAACCTATATAGCGGTTAGTTCTCCTGACAGTACGTGTCATACCTTAGGGGGATGGATATATGAGCAGTTTGATCATATTCCTGCTAAAGGAGACTTTTTCTCATATGAAGAGATATTGTTTACCATTAAGGAAGTAGAAAATCGACGTATTCGCAAAGTTTCCGTAAAATCATTTGCGAATAAGAATGAGGAAGTTGATTAAAAGAAATTAGAAAGCGCTCCAAGAAATCTTGGAGCGCTAAAGCCATAATATGAAATTAGTTAATATTAGTACTTGCCGCCTAGGTTTTGCTCAGCTAATTGTACTAAACGTTTTGTGATTTCGCCACCAACAGATCCGTTCGCACGAGCTGTTGCATCTGGTCCTAAGTTTACACCAAACTCACTAGCGATTTCGAACTTCATTTGATCGATAGCAGCTTGAGCACCAGGCGCTACTAACTTGTTTGATGAATTTCTGTTTGATGCGTTTTGATAATTTGCCATGTGTATTCATCTCCTCGTTAGATAAAATAGATTGTAATGGTTGAGTTAGCTGGAGTTGAACCAGCCGAGCAGATGCATCGATTAGATCTGCTTGCCTACCGCGGCGTAACTCAATGCTTGCGAGCTGTTGTGCTCGGTTGTTACTAGTATTATGGCGAAAGGAAAAAAAACATATACATAGAAATTTGTTGGTAATTTATAGAAATTTTTGTGTGGAGTTTGATAAAGAGTAAGAGAGTTTTATTCCGTGCATATTATAGGTATATATTGATCAGGTAAAGCGAGGTGTGCGGATGTCGATTTGTTCCTTATGTAATGGGTTTAGTGATGTACAAATGACGTGCAAAACATGTGGAGGAGTGCTGGGGGATATGGGCAAAGTCAGCGATTATTTTGATGATTACAGTGCTTACATGGAAATCGATCAGTTAAAAGTAGAAAATGGGTATCCTAGTGACTTAGCAAATCACCAATGTATTCATCTCTTTTACTGCTCTACTTGTCACAGTGAAGAATTCAAGCAAATACAGGAATAAAAAAAGACCCCTAGGGGTCTTTTTTTATTCCTGCTCAGCACGGATGCGCTGTTCAGATTCTGCATCAAAGAAATGCGCTTTGTTCATATCTAATGCTAAGTCCAGAGACTGAAGCGGTTTAATATCTGTTCTTGAATCTACGCGTGCTACAAAATCTTGTCCGCCAAGTTTAGAATAAAGCATGGTTTCAGCTCCCATTAACTCGGATACATCGACTTTGATTGTAACTTTTGTGCCAGGTGAAGATTCAATAAATACAGGCTCATCATGGAAATCTTCAGGACGGATGCCTAAAATAATTTGTTTGTTTAAATATCCTTGCTCGCGAAGTATTTTCATTTTACCTTCCGGAACTGCAAGAAGAGAATCGCCTACTTGAACCTTTCCGTCTTTTAACGTTCCGGTTAAGAAGTTCATAGCAGGAGAACCAATAAACCCGCCTACAAATACATTTTCAGGTTTTTCATATACTTCTTTTGGTGTACCAACCTGCTGGATAATCCCGTCTTTCATAACAACCAGACGAGAAGCCATTGTCATTGCTTCGGTTTGGTCATGTGTTACGTAAATTGTCGTTGTACCCAAACGCTGGTGAAGCTTCGCAATTTCAGAACGCATTTGCACACGTAATTTCGCGTCTAAGTTTGATAAAGGTTCGTCCATTAAGAAGACCTTAGCATCACGAACGATTGCACGACCTAGAGCTACACGCTGACGCTGTCCGCCGGATAATGCTTTTGGCTTACGCTCTAAGTATTGCTCAAGTCCTAAAATACGAGCGGCATCTTTTACGCGGCGTTCGATTTCATCTTTTGGTAATTTACGAAGTTTTAAGCCGAAAGCCATGTTGTCATATACGCTCATATGCGGATACAATGCGTAGTTTTGGAATACCATTGCAATATCGCGATCTTTTGGAGCAACGTCATTTACACGCTTGCTGTCAATATAAAAATCACCTTTGGAAATTTCTTCTAGCCCTGCAACCATACGAAGCGTTGTCGATTTCCCGCAGCCTGAAGGCCCAACAAATACAATAAATTCTTTATCTTGAATGTGAAGGTTAAAATCTTTTACCGCCGTCACATCTTTATCATACATTTTATAAATATGTTCTAAACGTAATTCAGCCATTTCCATTTCCCCCTTGTATGTACTCTGTGAAACCGTTTTCTTAACTCTAGTGTAATTTTTTTTAATGAAACGGTAAATGGCAAACATGCACAAAAAAAAGAAAGAGTTTTCGTGCATTATTAACGAAAACCCTTTCATTTTATTCTCCATCTTGCAAATTTTTTAAAGCAAGAATGGCTAAGTAAGCAGACACAGCTCCTGTGAAGTGTTTGATATCAAGGTGTGTGCGATCAATAAATTTCTCAATTCTATACTGCAAGCTGTTACGATGCATGTACAATTTCTTAGCAGCAAGAGATACGTTTAAATTACATTCTAAATAAACTTTAATCGTTTCTAAAAGATCTCCATCATCTTTTACTAAGTCAAGTAAATGTATCATATGGTTTTGAATTGCCTCTGAAGACTCTTGCAGAACCAAATGGGGTAAAACGTCGGCAAAATGGATAACATGGTTTTGTTCGACTGTATGCTTAATTTGATAAAACCATCTCTTTTCACGCTCAAAAATTAATCGCGGTGAAGACGGAAAAAAGTGAATTTGTCCCTCAAAGAACTGAATCGAAGTTTCAAAATCATGACATAGCACCTCGATAGAATCTGATAAATTTTCAGTTAAGTCATTAGGATCATTAAAGGTTTCGATAACGATACCTGATTGTTTATCAATCCACAACACAGTAATCGAGGTAGAATACAAGGCGTGAAGCGCATTTTCAAACTCTATTTTTTGTTCAAACAAACGTTTAATTAAAAACTGGGTGAAGCGAAAAGAATGGTGCGTATGATGAGAGTGAATGACTTTTTCAGGTGCTTCAAATAACAGGTCTGACCAATACAATTGCTCTGGCGTCAGTAAAGAAACTTTCTCATCATAAGGGGTTAAAAAAGCAGAAAGTAACGCCTGCTCTTTTTGAGATAAAGCCGTGTGTTCAATTCCAATGAAGCCTTCATCACATGAAAACCATTTGTAACGCTCAAATTGAGAAGGGATTTTAGCCTTAATCATTTTATCCCCAAATAGTGTGTGCAGCTGTTTCATCTGTGCTCGTTCCCTTCGGTGAAAGCTTACTATTCATAAACATGAAAAAGCATAAGCTCATGAATATAATCAATTAATTGTGTTTCATCTATTTGATTAGAAAGCGCAGTTTTCCATACAATTTGTCCATCTTTTAAATAATCAGCCTCATAATAAACCCGATTCATATAAAACGAGATGTGCCAGCCCGGCATTCGATTATTTTGATACAGTGGTTTAACCTGAAAGTGTGAAACCATAAAGAAAATCTCCTTTCTCAATTAGTTATTATAAGCTTACCATGAGAAAAGGAGATGAAAAATCATTTAATCTAAAAATTTTGTTAATTTGTAAAATATGTTGCATATGTGTTTAGCACCTTGCGTTTGAATATCTGTTTCATCAAAAATCATCGGTTTTGCATTCACTTCAAACAAATAATACTGTCCTTGGGCTGACTTTGCCATATCAAGAGAAAATTCTTCAACCAGAGGGAAAGACTTTTGAAGGACTTGCCCGCACGTATTTACAAAGGACGAAAGAAAGGAAGTATCTACTTCATCTTCAAGATCTTGAAAAGATGAAATGCTGCCGCCGTTTAACGTATGTGTTGTAATGGATTGATAGGGACTATGTCGAATACCGACACCGCTAATAACATATCGGCTATCTTTGTGATGGGCTAAAATACGTAAGTCATAGCGCCTGTCTTTGAATGGTTGCGTCTCAATCGCTTCTTGAATGAGATAAGCAGACCTGGGAAGGTCAATTGCTTGTAAAGAAGAAAATTCTTCTTTGCGTTTATGATCTTGATAAATAATCGTATGCTTATGGGAAGATAATCGAAAAATTCCAGCACCTTTACTGCTGTTAATAGGCTTAAAGTAAAGGGAAGAGTGTTTTTGCAGAAGCTTAGCAATATCAATTTCTGGTGTTAAACGATAGGTTTTAGGAAGGTGAGAAGATAGCAGTGGATCCTTTGAAAATAATTGATATACTTTCCATTTTGAAAAAAAAGCGGAATTAAAAAGTGGGATGTGCTTGCCTTTAATTTTTTGATGTAAAGATGTCAGCTTCTTGGTTTCTGATTTTCTTCCTGGATAACGATTATATATAACGTTTGGCAGCGGCAAGGTTGTTTTGATCCACTGCTTTTTTGCACCGTCAAAGCAATACCCTTCAAAGAAGTGATGAGACATTGTTTCTTCAGCGAATAAAGCAAGAAGCCCTCCTTTTTCTTGCAGGGTATGATGTAAGAGTTCTAATAAAGGACGCTGTTTTACATTCAGTTTTTCCAAAACAGCTTTGTTCGTTAAAACCCCCACAATAGGACCAGCTTTTTCTCCTTTTAAACGAAGAAAAGCTTGAGTAGAAGAAATGTTTTGAGTAAAGGGAAGTTCAATGTCTTGAACTCCCCATGTGTAAGATGCTGAAGGGTTGTGATGAAACCACTGTTGCTCTTCTTTGTGATAGTAAATTGTAATCATATGCTGATGCCTTCAGGTGTATTTAGATAGTATCCAGATAAGTAAATCGCGTATTCTAGAGAAAGTTTTCTAGTTTGTTGGTCCGCTTTTCGTAAGGCAGGGTGTGAAAAAATAGAGCGACCGGGCTTAGAGTTAGCTTCAAACAGCCATACGTTTCCTTGATAATCCACTCCAAAATCGAATCCAAGCTCTCCAATTAATCCGTTCAACTCCTGTTCAAGCACATGACTAATTGAGATAGCGGCATCTTTTAGCTTATTTTCAATTTCTTTTTTGTAAGAAGGGTTAGTGAATATTTTGGCTGTAGCTTCAATTTCTCCGCCGTAATCAAGATGCGTAGTGATGCTGTTGGGACCGGCCACTTTAGCAGCTAGAGCAGTAAGCATCCATTGGTTATTCCCGTCTTTATTCGTATGCACGCGAAAGTCTACACAGCGCTTTTCTTTTTTGATTAATGAAATACCTTGCTGAGCAATGTAGGAAGGGTTAGTAAGTAAATATTCAAATTCTGATAATAGATCCTCTAAGGTTTCTTTTGCTTGAACATGAAGACCTTTTTCTCCTTTGTAAGTCAGCGTGTACATGGAATCCTTAAAAGATAGGGTATAAATGCCGCGGCCTAAGCTTCCGTTTTTCGGTTTTAAATAAACGGTTTGATGAAGAAGCAGAAGTTTCTTTATTTGCTCACACGAAGGACTTTCAACCGTGTAAGGTAACAAATAGGCTGTCTGCTCGTTCAGTTTTAAAAGCTCATGAATTTCCCACTTGTTGAAAAAATCAGGATTAAAAAATGGAATGCCGTAATCAGTCATCATCTTTTCTTTAATGAACTTAAAAGGAGCTAACCCCTCTGTTTTTCGATTTGGCAAACGATTATATACAACGTTAGGAAGCGGGATTTCATGCTGTGTCCAGCCGCTTTCTTCATAAAAATAGCCGTTTATGGTCCCGGTTTCCCAGTTGATATGATGAGTTCCAAAAATAAAAGGCAGGCCCCCGGTTATACTTGCAGTAGAAAGAAGTTTAGCTAAGTGAAGGGAACGCTTTCCAATTGGCCGCAGCAGAGAACCAGTAAAACCAGCGGATAACACACCGATTAAAGGTCCTAAGTGAATGGTCTCATTCACAATAATAGGATGCATCATATGGGCGAAAGGAATTTGAAGTTTTGTCATTAGCTCAGCTGAAATCTGAATTTCTTCACGTTCTGAAGATTGTATAAGGCATGGAGCTGTCATTGTTCCAAAGGCTGCTTGTTTCAAGGAGTCTTTGTAAAGAGATGCAGGAATAGAAAGATCGCAGCCCAGCTGCTCTACTACAACAAGGCGAGTAAGAGTTTTTTTCATAGCATTACTCCTTACGATACGATAGTGTGTTAGCTAAATAGACGCAGTAAGACAGGACATTTTTATACATGACTTCTTTTTGTTCAGGTGCGGTCTCCATTACTATTTTTCTTCCCGGTTTCGAATTTAAATCTAGAATCCAGATGCTGAAGTCTCTCGAGATACATAAATCAATACCTAATTCAAAAAGAGAAGGAAAGTGATTTTCCAGCACGGACGGAATCGTTTTACAAATGGTGCTGATTTCATCCATTACATATTGACGATGAACGCGAGGGATGCGAGGCAGCAAGTTCTCAAAAGGTACAATAGATGCTCCTGAACTTACATTTGTTACGATGGAGTCCCGTTCACCTTGTCTAATTCCTCTTCCAATTTCTTTCCAATTACCATCGTTTCCTTTTTGTAATAGCAGTCTTATATCAAAAGGAGTGCGTTCATAAGGGAAAAATGAAATATGGGGCTGAGCAATATACAGTACATCACGGGTCGTTTTCGTAAACCAGTTCTTAAACTCTTGAAAAGAGGAAAACAGAATGGTGTTTACAATGTCATTTTGTTGATAAGAAGCTTCAATTTCACGTCCGCGCTGTCTTAATTTCACAATTCCTTTACCTTGTGAGCCATTGGCAGGTTTAATCATTAGGCTATCGTTTGTTCGAAGCAGCTGAACAAGTTGCTCTACACTTTCGATTGGAGTGGTAGGAGGAATATATGAAGATAAATAGCTATCTTTTTTAATTACTTCATAGACATCTAGTTTATTGGGTAATCCATGGCCTAAAAATGTAACATCTTCCCGCTGTTTAAGCCAGTTTACAATAGGGCGAGCCTTTTTAGAAAGCGAGTCTTTTCGATAAAAGCAGCGATCGTAAATAAACGAAGGAAGTAAGAAGGAATCTTCTATCCATTTCTTTTGTTGTAAATCGTAGCGGAAGCCTTCAATATTTTCGGTGTTAGGATGAATGTTAAAAGGAGTAAAACGGTATATTTCAATCGAAAACTCAGAAGCATGTTTAGCAATTTCTGTCACGTACTCCACTTCTTGCTGTGGGTGAATCGTTAAAAAGCCTAATGAAATCATCGTAAATCCTCCTTGGGAAATTGAAAATTCGTTGCATGCAGACAATAGTCAAGCAGTGCTTTTGTTGATGGACGGACGGAGAAAGCGCTTGAATCGGATTGTTTGGAAGGTTTGACATTTACTTCAATAATCCAAGGCTTTCCTTCTTGATCAATCGCTAAATCAATACCGAATTCCGCATAAAGTTCAGACGGATGAGAAAGCTGTGTGCAAATTTCAATCGCAATCTCTTTTAAAAGTGAAAGGATATGGCGCGTAGTTTTTGAATCATAGAGCTGATTTAACACTTGATGAGGAGGATGAATATCTCCTCCACGGGCAAGATTTGAAACGAAATTGCCGGGTTTTGATACACGTGTGACAATGGACGTGATTTTCCACGTCAAGTCGTCTTTTTTATGACAGAGAATGCGGAAATCAAAAGGGCACTGTTTGTATGTCTGCAGTGAAATTCCTTCTTGGATGAGGAATCCTTGCCTTTTTAATTGACTATAAAGCGTTTCAAATAAGTCATAAAGAGATTCATATTCTTTTTCATACGTCTGCGTAAACGTTGTATAGTCTAAAATATACTTCTCTTTTTTTGAAATTTTAAAAATGTTTTTTCCTTGGCTACCATGAACGGGCTTCAAAAAAACATCGTCATGGAGTTCCAAAGCGTCAAGAAGATCTTGCCGTGAACGAAGCTGATACGTTTTTGGCAAATATGGAAGCAAGTGTACGACATCTTTAAGCTGTTGAAAAACCGTCCATTTATTTAAATAGCGTGCGTTAAAGAAAGGAACGTCATGTTCTTTTAAAAATGTTTTAAAGGTTTGAAAATCAGCGGTTTGCTCCGTTTTCCTGGCATGAATCCGATTGTGTACGATTCCCGGAAAGGGAACGTCTGAATAAACCCATCGATCAGCGCGATAAACATATCCTTTAGGGGATAATGACTGCACGTCGCTTAATTTGCTCACATAGCAAAAACACCCTAACTCCTTGCAAGCTTGAACAAATTCCTTACAAAATACAGAAATGGAGCCAAAGAGTTCTTCATCTTCTCGAACTTCTGTTACGATGCTAATTACGGGTCCCAACCTAAACGAGTTCTCTTCATAAATGCCTCTCAGCTGATGCGTTTCATAAGGAAAGCGAAAGTCTGTAAATAGAGCTTCTGACATCATGAAACAGCATTCTCGATGCTGAAAAACGGTGGCTTCGACTTCTTTCGTAATGGAGCCTACTGTTAGCGTAAACTCGTGCTTGCACTTCACGCGGGAGAACAGAGCAGAACTAATGTAAATGTCGCTGCTCATATGGTTCTCTAGTGGTTTTAGAGAGATGGTAAAAGTATTCATAAACGAATCCTCTTTTTCTTTCCTTTAGTAGGCGAATGCTGATATATACTATGAGGAATTAGCCCAATCTGTGAAGAGAATTTATCGTTTTCTGAGAAAATAAAGGTCTTAAGCTGAATTTTATATAATAATTTGTTATAGTTAGGGAAGTCAAGAAATTATAGAACTTAATTAGGAGGAACTTAACGTGTCTGTAAACTTACATGATGTAGCAAATGATTTAGAAAAAGCAATTCGTCAAAGCGACGATTACACAAACTTAAAAAACTTATATGCAGCAGTAAACGCTGATCAAGGTTCAAAACAATTATTTGAGCGTTTCCGTACAATGCAAATGGAGCTGCAACAAAAGCAAATGATGGGCCAAGAAATCACTGAAGAAGAAGTTCAGCAAGCTCAACAAACAGTTGCAATCGTTCAACAAGATCAAAATATTGCGAAGCTAATGGAAGCTGAGCAGCGTATGAGCATGGTAATTGGTGAATTAAACAAAATTATCATGAAGCCACTTGAAGAACTTTACGGTGCGGCTGAATAAGAGATAGAGGAAAGAGGAAAAGAGAAATCTTTTCCTCTTTTTTTTGTGCGGAAATTCCTTCTAATTGTGCAGTTCTGCTCATAAGCTTAGTAACAAGGCTACACATGCCGACTATCATGAAAAGGTCATTTATAACCGTATCCTAACGGATTAGACATCTATGAAAGAAGGGGTTCTCATATGGCTTATCGATTGCTAGCGTTGAATATTGATGGAACCATTTTAAATAGCCAAGGGCGCGTTACAAAAGAAACGAAAGACGCAATTCAATTTGTGAAAAATAAAGGGGTTTACGTTACGTTAGTAACAAACAGGCATTTTCCGTCTGCTAAAAAAATTGCTCGGTCACTTAAAGTTCATCCAGCAATGCTAATTACTCATAGCGGTGCCTTTATCGGAACATCGATAGACAAACCGATACTAGATAAGAGAATTAGCGAGGAAAAAACATTTAATCTCATTCAGCTTTTTGAAAATTTTAATTGTCATGTCCGCATTTTGCATGAAAGGTTTTCAATTGGAAATCGTGTAAAGCTTCCTAATAATATTGTAGCTAAAAGTGTGTTAAAAACGGGAGAACCGCTCTTTTATCCCGTGCAGTTCGTAGATTCATTAGGAGATACGCTTCGTGATGAACCTGTTTCTACGCCAAAAATAGAAGTGTATTTTGCAGATCGTAGAGAAAAAGAATACGCGGAGCAAACAATTGCTAGTGCAGTTCCGGATATTGAATGGTTTTCGTATCCAAATGAAAATAGATGTTATATTACGCCAAAAGGAGCCACAAAAGCTGCAGGCGTTCGTTATGTAGCAAATCGTCTAGGGATACCAATGGAAGACGTAGTAGCAATTGGAAATTGCTATGATGATTTAGAAACGATTGAACATGCAGGAATGGGTGTGGCCATGGGCAATTCACCAACAGAATTAAAAATGCTTGCGGATTGGGTTACTCGTTCTAATAATGAAAATGGTGTAGCCTATATGGTAAAAGAATTATTTAGAAAGCAGCAGCGCCTTGGTTATCTTCATCAAATTGACAGCTTTCGTTTAAAATAAATAAAGGAAAAAAGAGGCTAGTACAAAAGTAGTTTAGCCGAAGGAAGATCCGAACGATGAATCGAGATTCTTGATAGAGAATCCAATTCGTTCGGATTTTTTTATTGGAAGAGTGGACGTAGGTTTCATATATGTAGATAATTCTAGCTGTTGACTGGAGGACAAGGCGAAGACTTCTGCGCGAAAAGCGTAAGCGACGAGAAGGCTCATCGGCCGCCCGCGGAAAGCAAAGCCTTGCCTGGAAATCAACAAGTGTAACAAGCGGTTCAGCTCATGTATCTCATTTGTTCGTCTTTAGATTGAATGAATGTAGTTATGGTTTAGTCTCTTTTTTCCGTTTGTTTCCTGTCCGCGCATTCCCTTGAGCTGAGCACCTTGACCGGACATACGTAGGTTTTGTAAACTGATTACTTAGATAGAATTGATTTGAAAGGTGATTATATTGAACATTTATATAAAAGGTATAGAAGATGAGCGTTTTTTACGTCCGCTTCACCGAATTTCAGATTTGTTTTTTGAAGAAAGCAATGTCTCCTTTGAGGATGATAACGAAGCTCAGCTGAAGGTCGAAGTAGAGCTAAAAGTACATGAAGAAATTTATGCGAAAGCAGTGCTGCATGACGCTGAAACGGACAAGGTGTTTACAGAAGAGCTTTCTAAATCGTTTACGCCGTATGAAACAGAAAAAGAAGAATTTAAGCAAATAAAAAATGTGGTGCTTCGCGTCTACTTATCTGTACTACAGGAGTATACAAGCATCGTTCAAAAATGGGGTATTTTGACCGGTATACGCCCGACGAAGCTGCTTCATATGAAACTGCAGTCAGGCAAAAGTAAAGAACAAGCGCATCGTGAGCTAAAGGAAGAATATTTAATTACCGATGACAAAATTAATTTAATGCAGCATATTGTAGATCGTCAACTAGCAGCTATTCCCGATTTACATGAGTTAAAGAATGAAGTCAGCATTTATATAGGCATTCCGTTTTGTCCGACGAAGTGTGCATACTGTACATTCCCAGCCTATGCGATTAACGGACGTCAAGGATCCGTTACGTCATTTTTAGGCGGCTTGCATTATGAAATGCGTGAAGTAGGAAAATGGCTAAAAGACAATAACGTCAAGATTACAACCGTCTATTATGGTGGAGGCACACCAACGAGCATTACCGCTGAAGAAATGGACATGCTGTATGAAGAGATGTATGAATCGTTCCCGGATGTACAAAATATCCGTGAAATTACGGTAGAAGCAGGAAGACCCGATACGATTACGGAAGAAAAACTAGCTGTTTTGAACAAATGGAATATTGACCGGATTAGTGTAAATCCGCAGTCTTATATTCAAGAAACCTTAAAAGCTATTGGACGCCATCATACAGTTGAAGAAACTATTGATAAATTTCATCTTTCTCGAAAAATGGGGATGAATAACATTAACATGGACTTAATTATTGGGCTTCCAAATGAAGGTGTAGAAGAATTTCAGCATACGCTAGACGAATCTAAAAAATTGCTTCCTGAATCTTTAACTGTTCATACGCTATCGTTTAAACGCGCGTCTGAAATGACTCAAAATAAACGGAAATACAAAGTGGCAGATCGCTATGAAATTGGTGAAATGATGGATTTAGCAACCGAGTGGACTCAAGAACAAGGGTATGAACCTTATTATTTATATCGCCAAAAAAATATTTTAGGTAATTTAGAGAACGTTGGATATTCATTCCCTGGTCAAGAGAGCCTGTACAATATTATGATCATGGAAGAAAAGCAGACGATTATTGGTCTTGGATGCGGGGCATCAAGTAAGTTCGTGCATCCAGAAACAGGCATTATTACAAGGTTTGCGAATCCAAAAGACCCAAAATCGTACAACGATGGATTCGAGCACTACACACAAGAGAAACTCAAGATTTTAGATGAATTATTTATGAAATAAAAAGGTCACTTTTTAGTGATCTTTTTTTATTTCCGGCAGGGAAATGTCGGAATATGTTGAATATATAAAAAAGTTGTAAGCGTTTTCTTATTATGGCGATGCGAGGTGCCGCTTAATGATGAATGTACAGTTAACCGTACCATCTATGATGGAAAGAGCTGAAAAGCTGTTTAGTAAAAAAGAAGTGATTTCTAAATCTTCAAAAGGAATTCAGCGTTTAACTTATAACCAGTTAATAAAACGGACTCGGCAACTCTCTAGTATGCTAGAACAAATCGGAGTGAAGCGAGGAGAAAGAGTCGGGACGTTTGCATGGAATCACCATAGACATCTAGAGGCTTATTTCGCCGTGCCCGGAATAGGCGCTGTTCTTCACACCATCAATATCCGGTTAGATCCTGAGCAAATTGTATACATCATTAACCATGCACGCGATAAAGTTATTTTATTTGATGAATGCTTTTTACCTTTATTTGAAAGTATTCATCAAAAGCTTCCACATGTTGAAGCCTATATCATTATGTCAGATGAAGATGAACTGCCAGAAACAGGCTTGCCAGTTTATCATTACGAAAATTGGATTGAGCGAGGGGATGCATCGCATTCTTTTGTTCAAGATTTAAACGAAGAAGAACCGGCAGGTCTTTGTTATACCTCTGCTACTACAGGAGAGCCAAAGGGCGTTGTATATTCTCATCGCGCTATTTATCTGCACTGTATGGCGCTAGGGCTTGCTGATAGTGCTGGATTATCAGAAGCTGATACTGCTATGCCTATCGTTCCAATGTTTCACGTGAACGCATGGGGAATTCCTTTTGCTGCCGTTTGGTTTGGAACAAAGCTCGTGCTGCCGGGTGCTTTTTGTACTTCAGAGACGATTGCTTCTCTGATTGAACAAGAGAAAGTAACTCTTGCTGCAGCTGTGCCTACCGTTTGGCTAAATTTTTTACAAGAGTTAGAAGAAAAACCTTACGCAGTTGACAGTTTGCGAGCTATTTTATGCGGTGGATCAGCGGCTCCAAAAAGCGTCATTCGAGAATTTCAGGAAAAATATCAAATTGAATTTATGCATGCATACGGAATGACGGAAACAAGCCCTGTGGTGACCGTCTCCCGCTTGAAAAGCTATCAGTACAGCGAAGACTTTGAGTATCAGCTCAACGTAAAAGCAAAGCAAGGTTTCTTAGTTCCTGGGGTTGAAATGAAAGTAATAGGTCAAAATGGAGAAGTTGCTTGGGATGGAGTGGAAATGGGTGAGCTATTACTAAAGGGGCCATGGGTAGCTTCTGAATATTACAAAGATAAAAGAACAGAAGATACGTTTAAAGACGGCTGGCTGTATACCGAAGATATTGTGACGGTTGACGAAGAGGGAACAATCAAAATCGTAGACCGAACAAAAGATTTAATTAAAAGCGGAGGAGAATGGATTTCATCGGTTGATCTAGAAAACGCTCTTATTGCCCATGAAGCTGTTTTTGAAGCCTGTGTCATAGCAGTCCCTCATAAGGTGTGGCAAGAGCGTCCAGTGGCTTGTGTCGTGTTAAAAGATGCATACAAAGGTGTCGTTTCATCAGAAGAGCTGCTCGGATTTTTAGCGCCGCAGTTTGCAAAATGGTGGCTTCCAGATGACATTTTATTTATGAATGTAATTCCAAAGACAACGGTAGGAAAATTTTTAAAACGTACGCTTCGTGAACAAGTCCTTAATCATTATCAGAAAGGGTGAGTAAGATGACCGTCGAATTAAAAGTAGTAGAACTAGTTTTGCAAGAGCGTATCGCCACAATTTCGTTTAACAGGCCGGATGCCTTAAATGCATTAAACGAAGAAGTGCTAGAGCAATTTATTCAATGTTTAAAAGTTGTCGAAGAAAGCGAAGCGGACTTTTTAATAGTAAAAGGAAACGGAAAAGTATTTTCAGCAGGCGGAGACATTAATATGATGATGTCACCTTCACAATCAGAACGTTTTGAGCAGGTGATGGATTTGATTAATGAAGCCGTGCTGACTTTATACAGCCTTCCTCAAATGACGATAAGTGTACTGCACGGTGCGGCAGCAGGGCTAGGGCTCAGCATTGCGCTTGCTTCTGATTATATTATTGCAGAAAGACACACAAAAATTGCGATGAACTTTATCGGTATTGCTCTAATTCCAGACGGAGGCGGTCACTTTTTACTAGAAAAGCGCATCGGTGCTCATCGTGCAAAACAGCTAATTTGGGAAGGAAAGACATTAAAAGCAGAGGAAGCTCATCAATTTGGCATAATTGATGAAATAAAAGAAGGAGATTTGGCGAAGCATGTAGAAGATTATCTCTCATATTGGCTAAAAAAACCTTCACGTGCTTTGAAGGAAACAAAGCGAATTTATGTGGAGACATCTGTTTCACAATTAAAGCAAGTGCTCGCGCTTGAGAAAAGAAGTCAGTTTGCTATGAGCCAAAGTTCGGATCATAAGGAAGGTGTACGTGCGTTTCTGGAAAAGCGAGCGCCTGTTTTTAATCAAAGTGAAAAAGATATTTCCGAAAATTAAGTGAACTAGTTTAAAAGCCAATATTTTTGTCTATCATATTGATAGAGCATGTTTAAAAGTTGCAAAACAGTGGTAACACAAGATAATGTAGAAACTAATGAGGTGATTGGAAATGAACAAAACAGATTTAGTAAACGCAGTGGCAACAAAATCAGAGTTAACAAAAGCAGATGCATCTAAAGCAGTTGATGCATTACTAGAAACAATTTCATCAACGCTAGGTGAAGGTGAAAAAATTCAGTTAATCGGCTTCGGTACATTTGAAGTACGCGAGCGTGCTGCTCGTACAGGCCGTAACCCTCAAACGGGTGAAGAAATGCAAATTCCAGCATCAAAAGTACCGGCATTTAAAGCTGGTAAAGAACTAAAAGAAGCTGTAAAGTAATATAAAACGCCGGAAAGCTAAACCTTTCCGGCGTTTTGTATTAACGATGAAACAATACAAGTTTTCCGCTAGAGCTAACGCATCGATGCGTTTTTTCTAAATAGGAAAGCTCTTCTAACTTCTTGGTGCCGATAGTCTTTGCTTCTGTCTCAGAAGCTGCTTCAAAACTTTCATCTATTAATTTTTCTCCAGTCTTTTCAAAAGCGGTTAATGTGTAAGTACTCATAAAATCTACTCTCCTCTTATAGTATAATTGTAAGCGTATTCAACATATTTCTCGTCCTATTCCTCTAAATCCTGCTAAGGTTTACAGATATCATTTTTTTCCATACAATAAACATAGGTTTATTTACAAAGGAGGAATTAAATGTCTCTTTCTATCCGTGAAGTTTCAAAAAGGTACGGTGAATTTACAGCTGTAAATGAGCTATCCTTGCAAATTCCAAAAGGCGAAGTGTTTGGTTTTTTAGGTGCAAACGGTGCTGGCAAAACGACGACGTTTCGAATGATTTTAGGGCTCATTGAACCAACCTCAGGTCACATCCAATGGAATGATAAATCTTTAACTTACAGTAGAAGTCATCTAGTTGGGTACCTTCCAGAAGAAAGGGGATTGTATCCGAAATTAAAAGTCAAAGATCAGCTTGTGTACCTTGGACGGCTGCGCGGAATGAAAAAAGCGAACGTGCTGCAAGAAATGGAGCACTGGTTATCTCGATTTAATATTCCTCAATATGCTTCGAAAAAAGTAGAAGAGCTATCCAAAGGAAATCAGCAAAAAATTCAATTTATTGCCTCCGTTATTCATCGGCCCGAGCTGCTTATTTTAGACGAACCTTTTAGCGGTTTGGATCCTGTAAATGTAGAGGTATTAAAAGAAGCGGTGCTTGATTTGAAAAAGCGCGGAACGACGATTGTTTTTTCAAGTCATCGAATGGAACATGTGGAAGAACTTTGTGAATATTTATGTATTATGCATCATGGCACGCCTGTTGTGTATGGAAGGCTGCCGGAGATCAAGCGTTCATTTGGCAAGAAAAACGTCATTGTACACGGAAAAGGTCCGTTTGAGAGAATTACAGAGCTTGAAGGCGTTGTAAAGGTGAAAAAAACGGTTGAAGGCATAATTGTTCAAATTCAACATGAATCCGTATCGCAGCTCATTTTTCAAGAACTTAAACACTTTTCATTTGTATCTAAATTTGCAGTGGAAGAGCCTTCATTAAATGATATTTTCATTGAAAAGGTAGGTGCTTCCTATGAATAAATTTTGGGTCATTGTCTTTCATACATATCTTAATAAATTAAAAACAAAATCTTTTATTATTACGACGATTATTACTGCTCTTATTCTAGTTGCTCTTACAAATATGGAGAAAATTATCGACGTTTTTAATTCAGACGATAATGGAACAAATGTGGGTGTCATCTACGAAGTGGAAAGCGTATATACGTTGTTCAAACAAAATGTAAATGTCATGGATAAAGACATTCATTTAAAAGAATTTACGTCTGAGTCTAAGGCAAAACAAGCGGTAGAAAGCGGGGAGCTCGATAGCTATTTACTTTTATCCTTAAACGATAAGCAGCTGCCTCAAGCTGTGTACAAAGCTAACTCTTTGGCCGAATCAAACCTTTCTTCTACCTTAGAACAGGCGGTACAGCAAACAAAAGTGGCTATGGCTACAGTAAAAATCGGGTTAGAAGAAAAGCAAATTGATCAGCTTTACAGCCCTGTTTCATTTAAAAAGAAAGCGTTAGTTGAAAATGCTAAAACAGAACAAGAGCTAAATCAAGCAAGAGGTCTTGTGTATGTGCTGCTGTTTGTTATTTATTTTGCCGTTATCATGTATGGGAGCATGATTGCGATGGAAGTAGCTACTGAAAAATCATCCCGCGTTATGGAGATCCTTGTATCGAGCGTATCACCTATTACACAAATGTTTGCTAAAATCATTGGAATTGCACTGCTCAGCTTAACACAGCTTGCAGTGATACTGAGCGTGGGCTACACATCATTAAAAGCCAGTGTGGAAACAAATCATAACGGTATCTTTTCTTACCTCGGATTTAATGATGTTCCGCTGACTACATTCGTGTATGCATTTGTCTTTTTCATATTGGGGTACTTCCTTTTTGCTACGCTGGCGGCTTTTTTAGGTTCTCTTGTGAGCCGTATTGAAGATGTACAGCAAATGATTACGCCCATGACCCTTGTGATTGTGGCCGCTTTTTTAATTGCTATGTTTGGACTTGGTGATCCTGAAACCACAATCATTACGGTCACATCTTTTATCCCGTTTTTTGCTCCGATGATTATGTTTTTGCGTGTAGGTATGTTAAATGTTCCTATGTGGGAAGTGAGTGTATCAATAGGGATTTTAGTTGTGACAATTACTGCTTTAGCTATATTTGGTGCCCGTGTGTATAAAGGAGGAGTCCTTATGTATGGGCAATCTTCCTCTTTTAAAGATATTAAAAAGGCGCTGCAGCTAACGAAAAAAGAAACATAAAGAAGTGAGAGGCTGAGACAAAAGTAGTTTAGTTGAAGGAAGGTCCGAACGAACAACCTAGATTCTTGATGGAGAATCCAACTCGTTCGGATTTTTTTATTGCTATGGTAACCATAGTTTTCATATATGCGGCTGCTTCTAGCTTTGTATTGGAGAGCAAGACGAAGACTCCTGAGGGGAAAAGCGGAATAGGTGAGACCCCCGCAGGAACGGAGGCGACGAGGAGGCTCAGCGCCCTCCCGTAGAAAACGAAGGCTTGCACGGAAATCAACAGCGGTGTCTCGAGCAGTTCAGCTCCTTTATCCAATTCGTTCGTCTTTAGATTGCATTGATTTTGTTATGTCGCAATCTCATCTTTTATGAAAAAGCGTCTACCCGTGCATTCGGTGCCAAGCGATGGTAAAATGAAATGTAAAGAGCTGTAAATAAGCGGACGAAGCGATAAGAGCTTCGTTATCAAATACATAGAATGAAGTGGTAAGGAGGAAAAGATCATGACAAAAGGAATTGCTCAATACGAAGTAGGAGAGCAAGTTGATCTTTATTTTTTAATTAAATCCTCAACGAGAGGAATTGCAAGCAATGGAAAGCCATTTTTAACGGTAATCCTACAGGATAAAACAGGTGATATTGAAGCCAAGCTGTGGGATGCATCCCCAGATGACGAGGAAAATTATGCTGCTCAAAAGATTGTGCGAGCTGCTGGAGAAGTAATGAATTACCGCGGGCGCAACCAGCTGAAAATACGCAACATTCGTCCTGCACAGCCCCAAGACGGAGTACGCACATCTGACTTTTTAGAAGTGGCGCCTTTATCTCAAGAAGAAATGGTCGAACATATTACAAAGAGCATATTTGAAATGAAAAATTCGAATGTCCAGCGCATTACTCGCCATTTGTTTAAAAAATATCAAACGGAATTTTTAGAATATCCGGCAGCAACTAAAAATCACCATGAGTTTGTATCAGGACTTGCCTACCATGTGGTGTCTATGCTGAAGCTGGCTGAGTCATTTTCAACCCTTTATCCAAGCTTAAACCGCGACTTGCTGTACGCTGGAGTTATTCTTCATGACCTTGGCAAAGTATTTGAACTTTCAGGTCCTGTTTCGACGATATATACAGTCGAAGGAAATTTGCTTGGCCATATTTCGATTATGGTGAATGAAATTGGAAAAGCGGCAGAAGAATTAGCGATTGAAGGAGAAGAGGTTATGCTTCTTCAGCACCTTGTGTTATCGCATCATGGTAAGGAAGAGTGGGGAAGTCCGAAAAAGCCGTTAATTAAAGAGGCTGAAATGCTTCATTTGATTGACAATGTAGACGCTAAAATGAATATGCTTGACCGAGCATTAACAAAAGTGAAGCCCGGTGAGTTTACAGAGCGTATTTTTGCACTGGATAATCGCTCATTTTATAAACCAACGATTGATTAAAAAGGTATAAGTCTTTCTTCCTTCGCATATAGTGGTTGTAAATAACTGTGATGGGGGATCAATATATGGTGACACTACCAATTTGGATTTATTTAGTTGTAGCAGGCATTTTCTTTAGTGGATTTATGGCGATTCGTGCTGCACAACATGATAAGCAAGTGGATGATTCGTTTATTGAAAAAGAGGGACAAGTCTTCATTGAAAGAATGCAAGTGGAAAAAGAAAGACGCAACAGCGATTCCATCTGATTATATAAAAGAGCCTGTCACATGAGTGACAGGCTCTTAGCATTACTGCTGAGGAGTTTCTACGCCAGATTGACTATCTGTCGCACCTTCTTCAAAAATTGGTTTTACATTTTTATCTTTGACTTCCACTTTTGCTTTATCAAGCTCTTTTTGAATCTTCTTATTCGCTTCTGCTTGATCTACTTTTGAACGTTTGATTTGCTGCTCAAGTTCGGGTTTCTTTTTCTCAAACGATTCTACTTTCTTTTTATCGACTAGTTTAATGATATGGTAGCCGTACTCTGTTTTGATTGGTTTACTTACTTCACCTTTTTTCAGCTTGTAAG
Organism: Priestia sp. SRI_019; assembly: GCF_057586255.1. NCBI lineage: Bacteria > Bacillati > Bacillota > Bacilli > Caryophanales > Bacillaceae > Priestia > Priestia sp. SRI_019. The sequence continues at coordinate 98,949 of NZ_JBYCZN010000006.1, forward strand.
CCGCTTCTTCAAATTCTTTAACCATTTGACCTTCACCGAAGTAGCCTAAATCGCCGCCGTTAGCTGCAGACTGCTGATCCGTTGAATATTCTTTTGCCAGACTAGCAAAGTCCTCGCCTTTTTTGATTTTCGCTTCTACTTCGTTTGCTGTCTTTTCGTCTTTTACTAAAATATGACTTGCGCGAATTTGAGGTTTTTGAGCTTTATATTCATCATAAGCTTTTTTCAGCTCTTTGTCCGATACCTTAATGCCTGCCGTAGCAGCTTTTTCACGGAGAATATCAACTTTTAGCATATCTTTGACTTCTTTTTCGCCTTTTTGCTTAATAACTGAATCCACCTGATCACCGTATTGTTCTCTTAGAATGTTCAGCTGCTGATCAAGCTCTTTATCCGTTACTTTATATTTTTCACTCAATACTTTTTCTTCGGTAACGCTTCGTACGAGTGTATTAAATTGGTCTTGTCCGATTGTATCTTTCATTTGCTTATACAAATCACCTTGAGTGATATTGCCTGCTTTTGTTTCTACAATTACTTTTGAAGAATCGTTGGCATTTGAAGCATCATTTCCCCCACTGCATGCTGATAAAGCAACGAGGCTGGCTGCCGTTGTTAGTGCAACTAAGCTTTTTTTCATACGTAAACACTCCTACTCATCATTTTTACTTATGTAGCTTGACTCAAGATTTACTATATCACATTTCCTGATGTTAGCAAATGAAGTTAAAACCACGTAAATTTACATTTATTTTCCACTAAGCATGGAGTGATTATACGCTTATGATGGCTTTTTTATAAAGCGTTTTCAAAATGGTGGACAAACTCACAGAGTAATCTCCAAACGAGAAGAAAGAGAAATAAATTATGGAGTTTGGGCTAAAAGCCTAGACGTTTTTTGAGCTGATGCATAAGATGCAGTATTAGTAAACAAAGGGGGTGCTCAAATGAGCGGAGGCGGATATGGAGGCGGTTTTGCACTATTAGTTGTACTGTTTATCCTATTAGTCATTGTTGGTTGTGCATGTTACCACTAGGAAACAGATGAATATAAAAGGAAAGGGGCGATAGATATGGGTTCTTACGGATGCGGATACGGCAGTGGATTTGCGCTATTAGTCGTATTATTCATCTTATTAGTTATCATCGGAGCTAGCTGTTTTTGCTAAGCCTATAAAAAAGCGGTGAGACATCTCACCGTTTTTTATGTAAATGATACTTCAATATAAGATGAAACTAATAAAATGGTAATTAATACATTAATCGTACGAAAAACTTTAGGCTGTTTTTCAGCTGGAATTTCTTTTTGAATACACAATGTATTTGTTAGTGCATTGATGTAGAATAAAATGAATAGTGCAAATACAATAAAGAATATGTACATAAAAATCCCCCTAACAAAATCAGTGTGACGAAGACAAAAAGTCTTATAGTCATTTATATAGTACAGCTTTGTATGAATTTACAAATATCTATATTAACATTACCAAAAAAGCGATAAAATAGATAGTTATATATACAGTTGAGCAAAGAATTTCAAAAGGTATTTACACAGAAATGCGGTTTTTATTTTATAAAGGGTAGTTAAGAAGTTGAGAAATAGGTTTTAAACGAAATAGCAAAGTGAATGGATAAGAAATGAGTAACAATTACCCATTGTGCAAAAGGATTGTTAAAAAGGACAGAGGGATTTATATTAATATATGCAGTGAGTACATAATCAGTATATGAAAATCTTTATACGGTGCTACTTAAACAGGAAATGTGAATGACGAAGAAAGAATTATTTGGAAGAACATGAATGAATCATGTACAATATGGAGTAGAGGTATATGAACGTTGAAGGAGTAGGGGAAGCGGATGGAAACTTTAGAATCTCGAGTATCACGTTTAGAATATTACATAAAACTGTTATCTGGGACATCTGAACAAGAAGCTAAACCATTTATTGATTTAGTGGTAAGAAATCAGCTTACAAAGAAGGAAGTAGAGGAAATTTTAATTCTGTGTGAAGATACAAAAAACGAATATATTGAGCAAAAAGCGGAAGGTCTAACAGACTTTGTTCCGCTTCTTACACAATTTGTTGGCATGCTGAATTATAAATTAACTCCCAGAGAGACGGTCGAATCGCTTCGTTATCAACCTTCTTATCAAGATGTGATGAATGAATTTTTTGAAATTATTCAATGGATAAGGGACTAACCATTAAGAGTTTGAAATAGTCTCCTGGTGGTTCTCTTTATCTTTCTTGACAAGCTTGCCATCTTCTTCAGTGAATTCTTCTTCGATATGATGGAAAGATCGCTCGAAGATATCCATAAAATCTTCACCGTAAATTTTGCGGATGACGGTCATTAGTTCCATAAACTCAGGGAATTTGCCGTACAAGTCGCGCAACGGAAGTGCGCCGCTGAACACTGAATTATTAGAAGGTTCGTAATGTTCCATTAAATCTAATAAAATGGCCTCGCCTTTATCTGTCAGCTGAATGTACGTATTTCGCTTGTCGCTTTCTTTTTTAGAAAACTCGAGTAAACCTCGTTCTTCTAGTTTTTTGGAGAAGTTAAATGCAGTAGAAACGTGCATAACTCCAAATTTGGCAATTTCGGAAATGGAAGCCCCGTTTAAATGATAGGAAATCCATAAAATATGATGCTCGTTAATATTAAGGTCATAAGGCTTAATCCATTGCTGCCAATCCTTCTCTACGGTTTTCCAAAGGGCTTTACTTAATTGGGCAATGCGTTGGCTAAATAGAAGTGCTTCTTTCAAACTGTAATCTTGATCACTAGTCTTTTTCATCTTCTCCCACCTACTTAGTCTCTTTTTTTATTTATCTTCTATTATGCCAATAAAATAAAAAATTATAAAGATGTAAATTTACAAAATTTTAAAAAATTAAAAAAGAAGGCGTCTTAACCTTCTTTTTTGTCAATTTTTTCATTGGGATTTTTAGTTGTCTGTACATGTTCCTCTAGGTTTGACAAAGAATTTTGGATTTCTTTCAAATGATGCTGAAGGGATTCCTTATGAGGGACAATTTCTTCTTTAAACTGACCAAGGGTAGTAGAAAGGTCACTTGCGATATTTTTCACTATAGTATTTCCTTCTCTGGCGGTCATTTGTACTTGTTGAGAAACAGCTTTTATTTTTGTTGAGAGCTCTTGTTGTGAAGCGTTAACTCGGTCTTTTCGAGAGCTGACACGCTGTTTGAGTTCTCGTCCTGAATATGGAGTAACAAGAAGCGTTGTAATAGCGGCTACGGTGCTTCCGATTACTGCTCCAGCTGCTAGTTTTTTCATTCTACTCATTATTTATTTCCTCCTATGTAGTAAAGTAATTGCTAACACTTCCTTCTGACATAATCATAAAAAAAATAGCATAGATTGATACAAAAGAAGGAGGTTATCAACATGGGGTAGCTTTATTCATTCTTTTGATGATTAGCCTGAGTTTTTTTCTGGCTGCCTTTAAATGGTTTAGCCTTACGACTAGAACGGCATCATATCCACCTAAACATGTGCTGAAACAAAAGTCTCTTACATGTGCGACAGTGGCTTTTGCGAGTTTTTTATTGGCGCTTATACTTTATTATGTAACCTAGGATGAAGAACTTAAACCTTTATTACATAGTAAGTCTTCATACCTATTGTATGGGCTGCAAATGAAATTTAAGTGAAAAGCATTCTGTACCATTTCTTTTTAAACAAAAGAACCGTCGGCTGTCTCTAAAAGATCAGCAACATACTATAAATGAACCGTTTTATCTAAAGGTCCGCCACGCTTTGGTGGGCCTTAGCTTTTGGTGTAAAAAAAGAGCCTGATTCTCAATTAAATCAGGCTCTTGACGTTACGATAATTTTGCTTTGATGCTTGTGCGTTTTAGAACGGATTGAACAATTGGGTAAATAACGACCATAACGATTGTATTCACTACTGTTGCAGGTAATACAACTGCAGCAACAAGCGCCATGACGCTGTTTCCGCCCGGTAAGCCGACGATTAGCGCGGCAGCAGACAAGAATACGGTTCCTGATACGAGCGTGCCAACAGCTGTTAAAGCAGCGGCAACTGGTGTTTTAATACCTGTTGCTTTTTTCACAAGCATAAATAATGCAAAGAAAACAAATGCTGTAATTGGTTTATCAATCAAGTTTGCAATTTGTCCGCCAGGAAAGCTTGTTGTTAAAGCAGAAATAACCGCTGTGGTTAAGCTAACCAATGCAACATTTTTTACGCTAGGAAACAACAGGATTGCTAAAAACATCATTGTTAACATCATATCTGGCTTCATTCCAAATAAAATAGGAGGTACCACCGTGTGGAGAACCGCTCCAATTCCGACTAATAACGCTAAAGAAACTAAAACCTTTGTATTCATTTCTCATCTCTCCTCTTCTAAGCTAAGCTCGAAATATACCAATAGTGCGTCTATGCCCATTGCATATATTTACATACTGATTATAACATATTTATGTGAAAAAAGGATCTGTTAATTCTGCCAATTATGCGTTTGCCTGTGCAAATTCATCCATAAAGGCGGCAAGAGCTTCACACGCTTCAAGCGGTACAGCATTGTAAATAGAAGCGCGGCATCCGCCGATTGAACGGTGTCCAGCTAATCCTACGAAGCCTTTTTCTTTTGCTTGCTGTAAAAACGCAGCAGTTAACTCATCGGTTGGTAAAGTAAACGTTACGTTCATAATTGATCGGCTTTCCTCTGTAGCGTGAGGGGTATAGAAACCATTTGAACCTTCCATGCTTGTGTAGAGTAACTTAGCTTTTTTATGATTTTGGGCTTCAATTGCTTTAACGCCACCTTGTTCTTTAATCCAATCTAAAACAAGTGAAAGCATGTAAATGCCAAACGTTGGAGGAGTGTTGTAAAGAGAGTTGCTCTTTACGTGTGTCTCATAATTCAGCATTGTTGGTAAACCTTCAGGAATACGTTTAAGTAATTCTTTCTTCAAAATGACAACCGTGACACCAGATGGTCCGAGGTTTTTCTGAGCACCAGCATAAATGAGTGAGAACTTAGATACATCAATTTGACGGCAAAGAATGTCGCTTGACATGTCGGCAATTAAGTCTACTCCTTCGATAGAAGGGTAGTCAGCCCATTGTGTACCAAAAATGGTGTTGTTGGACGTGATATGCAAGTACCCAATTTCTTCTTTTGGAAGCTTTACATCATCTAAAGCTGGAATAGAGCGGTAGTTCTCTTCTTTAGTAGAAGCAACAACTGCTGTTTTTCCAAGTTTCTTTGCTTCTTTTAATGCTTTTTCCGACCATGATCCGGTTAGTACATATGCACCGACTTGATCGGGAGATAAAAAATTCATTGGAATCATAGAGAATTGCAGGCTTGCTCCGCCCTGCAGGAATAAAATTTCATGTGTATCTGGAATGTTAAGCAATTCCGTGAGTGTTTCTTTAGCATGTGTTAATACATCTTCAAACTCTTTGCTGCGGTGTGATAATTCCATCACAGACATACCTGTATTTTTAAAATTAACTAGCTCCTCTTGAGCAAGTTGTAAGACAGGTAGGGGAAGCGCAGACGGACCTGCATTAAAATTATAAGCTCTGTTTAACGTAATCACATTAATTCCTCCTCAAATTAGTTCGAACACTCATCATACAAAATGGCTAATGACTGATGTCAGAAAGAATATCATTATACTATCATGAAAACCATTGATTGTGGAGGTAACTTTTCAAAAATTTAAATTAATCTGTAAAGAGAAAATAATAGAAAAAAGATAAATAAAAAGTATACGCAAACATGTTTTGGCAAACATGTAAATGAAATGTTTATATGCTATACTGATGGAAGAAATAATGTGGAGGAACAGAATGAGAGTATTAAAATATGCCATATTAGGGCTCTTAGATCAGAAGGAGCTCAGCGGGTATGACATTACGAGGCTTTTTAAAGAAGAGGTCGGTAATTTTTGGAGTGCTAAGCACAGCCAGATTTATCCTGAGTTAAAGCGATTAACAGAAGAGGGATTTATTCGCTATGAAACCGTGATTCAAGGCAAGAAATTAGAAAAAAAGATGTATTCGATAACGGAAGAAGGAAGAGCCGAGTTAAGCAAGTGGCTCACTACGATTGATCCTATTCCTGAAACAACTAAAGATGAATTTATGTTAAAAGCTTATTTTGCTTCATCCATGTCAATAGAAGAGTTAAAGCAGCAAATAGATAATCAGCTATCAAGCAGGAAAGTGAAGCTAACCTTTTTAAAGAAACGAATGGATGACCTTTTGGAACAAGTTAATCATCACATTACCGTTTCGTCTCCTCAATTTGGTCATTATTTGGTGCTATCTCGCGCTCAAGACCGGGAGACAAGCTATATCAATTGGCTTGAACGTACGCTGAATTTAATTGAAAAAGAACAATAAGAAAAGGTGAGCGGATCATGACTTGGTGCATAAAATCATTTCAAGAGCTGACAAACGATGAACTCTACGAAATTCTACAGGTTCGCACCGCTATTTTTGTTGTCGAACAGAAGTGTGCTTACTTAGAAGTAGATGGAAAAGACAAACTTGCTTATCACTTGTTCAAAAAAGAGAATGAGAAAATTATCGCATACCTTAGAGTTTTACCAAAAGGAATTAGCTATCGGGAAGCTTCTCTTGGGCGCATTATTGTAGAACAAGCACAGCGCGGTACAGGTCTTGGAAGAGAACTAGTAGCAAGAGGAATTGATTTTTTAGAAAATGAGTTGCACGAGAAGACAATTAAAATTCAAGCTCAAAGCAGACTTCAAACATTTTATGAATCGTTTGGTTTTAGACCTATTTCCGATATTTATTCAGATGAAGGGCTTCCCCACCTAGATATGCTAAAGACACCTTAGAAACTTCACCAATTGTGTGAAGTTTTTCTATTTCTCAAACGGGTAAGGTGAAAGAAAGATGTTAGGCTTTAGTACTGCGCAGATAGAATCGATATGACTACTACTAAATTAGTAATTTATGAATAAGATAGATAATGAATTTGTTTCTTTTTACTTATTCTTTGATTTTAAGTAAGTGATATATTGAAGAAAGTAATAATATTGTATATAATGATTTTTGTAACAAAAATGTAACATTTACGTAATATTCTTAATGTTTATTGAGAAAGAAATTTGTTGTACATATTGCTTGGAGGCATTTTTATGAGTGCAAAGGAAAAGAAAAATAGGTATATATATAGTTTGGATGGACTTCGAGCTTTCGCTGTTATGTCTGTTATTGCCTATCACTTAGGATTTGGATGGGCATCTGGAGGATTTCTAGGAGTTGACGTTTTCTTTGTATTATCAGGGTATTTAATTACCTCGATTTTACTCGTGCAATCTTGGGAAAATCCTTTGGGAAATTTGAAGCATTTTTGGATCAGCCGAACGAGAAGACTTCTTCCGGCTGTGTATGTGATGGTAGTATTGACTGCAGCTTGGGTTATTTTATTTAACCGGCCATTGTTAACAACGCTACGAGGCGATGCATTATCGTCTATTTTTTATATGAGTAACTGGTGGTTTATTTTTCATAAAGTTTCATATTTTGATAGTTTTGGGTCACCGTCACCATTAAAGAACTTATGGTCACTGGCTATTGAAGAGCAGTTTTATATTGTGTGGCCACTTGTTTTATTGTTGGGTTTAAAATTTATCAAAAAGAGAGGAATTCTTTCTCTATTCATTTTAGCTGGAGTAATGGTCTCAGCTATTCTAATGTCTTTTTTATATGAGCCAGGAGGAGATCCTAGCCGTATTTATTATGGAACCGACACTCGGCTGTTTGCCCTTTTAATCGGCTGTTTACTTGCATTTGCCTGGCCGATGTATCGTTTATCATCAAAAAATCTTCCAGCCGTAGGCAAGCAAGTATTAAACGCGGTAAGTATGGTGAGTTTCTTTGTATTTATTCTCTGCGTATGGAGCGTTGATGAGTATACTCATGCATCTTTTCTTTATCAAGGTGGAATGCTGCTGATTTGTTTAAACGCTGCTGTACTGGTTGCAACAATTAGTCATCCTAGTAGTTTTTTAGGAAAAGCTCTGTCGTTTAAACCGCTTCGCTGGCTTGGTACTAGATCATACGGCATCTATTTGTGGCATTATCCGGTTATTGTTCTTACAACGCCTGTATCCGAGATTGGCCGCCCGGTCTATTGGCATGCGCTGCTACAAGTAGGCCTTACATTTATCATTGCTGAACTTTCTTACCGTTACATCGAAGTGCCTATCCGCACACGCGGCTTTCGCTATTATTTCCGGCACTACCATCCGAGAGAGCTTTTTAAATGGCGTAATCTCTCTCGTTCGAGACAAGCGGTTTTGGGCAGTCTCATTTTCTTTTTGGCGCTGTTTACAGCGGATATGACAAGCTTTGCTATTAGTACGCAGCAAAAGGATGAAACGACAGCAAAAGAGACAGAGGTTAAAATTCAAACGAATCATAAAGAAAATGCTTCAACTTCTGTCAAAGACAAGAACAAAGCGGATAATAAAAAAGCAGAGAACGCGGAAAAGAGTTCCGGGGAAGAAAAATCTGATGCCAAAGAAAAACAGCAGCCGAATTCTTACAGAGATGTTCTTGCAATTGGAGACTCGGTCATGCTGGATATTGCTCCTAATCTTAAAGAGATGCCGCTTAGTATTACGATTGACGGAAAAGTAGGAAGGCAGCTCAATGAAGCACTGCAGCTAACTCCTAGCTATCAAGCATTTAATAATCCGAACAGCGCAGTGATTATTGAGTTAGGAACAAACGGCTATTTTACAAATGAAGAACTTGAACAACTGTTAAAAGCTTTTTCACACGCGGACGTTTACTTAGTGAATACGCGCGTTCCTCGTTCGTGGGAAAGCACCGTGAACAAGAACTTGAAAGCTGCTTCTGAAAAGTTTGATCACGTCACGCTCGTAGATTGGTACTCAGAGGCTTCTAAGCACCCCGAATACTTTACATCAGATGGTGTCCACTTGGTACCTGAAGGATCAAGAGCATTAACAAAATTGATTGAAGAACGTATGAATTTAGAAGTTAAGGCGGAAAGTCGTTCATAATAAGTGAAAAGCCGCACGATGTTTTATACCACAAACTGATTAAACATGTATTAAATGAATAGATAAAACAAAAAAAGCTTACATGTGTAAGCTTTTTTTGTTTCAAGAAAGGCGAGAAGAAATATTGCCAGCGATTTCTTGAAGTTTTTCAGGCGTGTATTCGCTTGTATGCTCTTTCCATACAGCACCGAATCCATCGCCTTCCCCATAGCGAGGAATAATGTGCATATGATAATGAAACACGGATTGACCAGCTTTTTCACCATTATTATTTAAGATGTTTAAGCCGATTGGGCTGTATGTTTCTTTAATTGCATTTGCGATTTGAGGAACCACTTCAAACAAATTGCGCGCAATTTCCGGCGTTAGTTCGTGAATGTCTTTTTTATGTACTTTTGGAATCACCAGCGTATGACCTTTTGTTACTTGACTAATGTCTAAAAAAGCTAATACGTGTTCATTTTCAAATACTTTTGCACCTGGGATTTCACCGCGAATAATTTTGCAAAAAATACAGTTTTCATCATGTGTGCTCATTATGTTCACCTTCCGTTACCAATATAAATGTATGGGTATACATGTACGTTTATTTTACCACAAAGTAGAAATGCAATCAGCAGGCAAGAAATAGCTGCTGGTATTTTATACACAAAAACGGGATGCAAACGATTATGCATCCCGTTATGTGAAGAAGGAAAAAATAGCTTTTAATGCAGCATATGATCTTTAAGGAACACCTCATTTACGTAATTGCATTGCCTAATGACACAGTAACTTGAAAAAGTATATTCTCTTTAACAAACACCTCATTTAAGCATTGAGCTAAAAAAATATACAATGTGAACGAAATCGTTCTTGGTCTTTGACAAACACCTCATTTACACAGTAATAAATGAACATTATTGTCTACCCATTATATATATTCTTACTACGTTCATGACTACCATCCCCTTATGAATCAAACATACATCGATTTACAATAAGGTTTTCTGAAATATGCCTGCTGTAGACACCTCATCCCAAATGTAAGAAGCTTTGTAATGATTAGTTGTAATCAATAACTTGTTTTCCTTCTTCCCTATATAGAATGTCCCGATATTTCGATTATATTCTGGAAAAATTAACCGAAAAAAATTGAAAACGATGTGAGGAAGAAAAAGATTTGGTACAATAGAGCAAATAGCGCTTGCGCTTGGAGACAAAAAAGAACAAATAAAAGGAGATCGTGATGGGTTCTTTATTGCAAATTAACAATATTACAGGGGGATATACAAAAACTCCCGTCTTAAAAGATGTATCGTTTGATGTAAACGCAGGTGAATTAGTCGGATTAATCGGGTTAAACGGGGCCGGCAAAAGTACAACGATTAAACATATCATTGGATTAATGGAAGCAAAAAAAGGAAGTGTATCCATTAATAATAAAACCTTTCAACAAGACCCAACAGGTTATCGAAGTCAGTTTACGTTTATTCCAGAAACTCCTGTGCTATACGATGAATTAACATTAAAAGAACATTTAGATATGACAGCTATGGCTTATGGACTTGAGCCTCAAACATATGAAGCCCGTCTGCAGCCGCTTTTAAAAGAATTTCGTTTAGACCGGAAGTTAAAATGGTTCCCTGCGCATTTTTCAAAAGGAATGAAGCAGAAGGTTATGATTATGTGCGCTTTTTTGGTTCAGCCGTCTCTTTATATTATTGATGAACCTTTTTTAGGGTTAGACCCGCTTGGTATTCAATCTTTACTTGATTTGATGACGGATATGAAAAAGCAAGGTGCAGGCATTTTAATGTCCACACACATTTTGGCGACCGCGGAACGCTACTGCGATAAATTTGTTATTTTACATAACGGAGAAGTAAGAGCGCAAGGAACGCTTAAAGACCTTCAAGAAGAATTTCAAATGTGCAATGCTACTCTTGATGAAATTTATATTGAATTAACAAAGGAAGAAGGCTATGAGTAAGATTGATGCATTATGGAAGCAACGGTTTCAGCAGTATTTAGTGGATATAAGAAGATATACAAAATATATCTTAAATGACCACATTAAATTAGTGTTAATTTTTGCGATTGGCGGTTTGGCCTACTATTATCAACAGTGGTTGAGTACATTAACACCTGCGTTTCCTTCAGCTGTAGTGATTGCGATACTTATGGGATTGATTTTAACCATGGGTCAAATTCAAACGTTTTTAAAACGACCTGATTTAGTCTTTTTACTTCCTTTGGAGACGAAGCTGCAGCCTTATTTTAAAAAATCTTTTTGGTTTACCTTTACGATTCAGCTTTATATTTTATTATTTGCAACTGGTGCAGCAGCACCTCTTCACGTAAAGGTAATGCATGATTCTTACTCAAACGTTTTTGTGTTTTTTCTGCTATTACTCATCTTGAAAGTTGTAAACTTAGGCATGTCTTGGTGGGCCGTATGGTTTGAAGAAAAGTGGGCGAAGTGGACAGATTATATCGTCAGGTTTTTCTTGAATGCAGTTTTTACGTATTTCTTATTTTCGCATGCATACGCATTCTTTACAGGAATCGTAGCGGTAATTATGATTGCGCTAGCCATTTATTATCGCTCGCTTACAAAAAGAAAGCCGATTAAATGGGAAAAGCTAATTGACTTAGAAGAAAAGCGCATGGGCTATTTTTATCGATTAGCTAATTTATTTACGGACGTTCCTCAGGTAAAAGAGCGAATTAAACGCCGTAGATATTTAGATTGGCTAGTAGCACGTATTCCATTTCGTCAAAGTGCCACTTACCATTACTTGTACACCAGAACATTTTTGCGATCAGGAGATTATTTAAGCTTGCTCGTTCGCTTAACTGTCATTGGCGGATTTTTAATTGTAGCTGCGCCGTTTCAATACGGCAATATAGTGGTTGTTTTATTTGTTGTGTACATGACGGGTTTTCAATTACTCCCGCTTTGGAAGCAGCACAAACAGATTTTATGGCTTTCTCTTTATCCAGTTGAAGCTAAAGAACGAAAAAAGGCATTTTTGGACGTATGGAAAAAAGCGCTGTATGTACAAATTCTTGTACTCGCCATAGCGGTGGCTTTTTCTAATCTAGTTGCTGCACTGCTTTCCGTGGCAGCAGGTGCTATATTTATTCACTTATTTGTAAATGCATATGTAAATAAAAAATTAACGTAAAAAAAGCTCCGAATGGAGCTTTTTTTACGTTTTTAGACTACTTTTGTGACGAAGATAATATCCGAAAGCGATAGACGTTCATCGCTACTTTTGTGAGATGGTCAAGAAGCTGATAATTAGCATAGGCACCTACAACAGCTCCAATTCCCGGCATCAGCTGAAACATTTTCACAACATCAATGTAATCGCGGTATTCTTGTTGAAAAGCTTTCCAATCAAGCTCAAGAAGTTCCTCTTTCTTTTCCTCCCAGTTTTCTACTACTTCAAGCAGCTTCGTTCTATGGTCATCGCTGCAAAAAGCAAGATGAAAAATATACAGCATATAAATGCGTTCTTCTTTTTCTTTTACATCAAAACCATACGTAGCGGCAATGTCAAATAAGCACTTCATTTTTATGGAAAGAAGAAGCGGGAAATCTGCTGCACCTAAAAGGAGACCGCCTGCACCAGTACCAGCTCCTTCTACAGCAGCAGTTTTTTTGTACTTAGGTATGAGCTCCAAAATTTTTTTCTCTTTTTCTTCAAACGAAAGACCGCTGACATCTCTTTTTTTAGTAGTGAAATCGGATCCAACAAGCGTGGTTTCAACCATTTTTTTTATGCTTTCAGTCATAATCTTATGGACTTTAGCAGGGATTTTTTCATTTATTTTAAGCTGTAAAGATTTTGCGGTCCGTTGAAATTTAGAAGGTCGTTTCAACATGCTGAATTTCCAATGTTCAGCTTCTTGTAACACTTTTTCTTCATACGTATTCAAAAAAATCACCTCATTTCAGTCGATATAAATACTACGTTTTAAGTGAGGAAAAGGTTCCTGAAATAAAACAACAAGCACTCGTTTGCTTATCTGTACGAATGCTTGCTGAATGATTAATTCGCTTTTATTACGTTTTTAGAAGGAGCTTGTTCTCTTAAATACTCAACAGCAGCCGTACCAAGCGTTTTAGCTGCGATAAGCATTGCTTTTTCGTTAAAATCAAATTTAGGATGATGATGAGGATAAGGAGCATCTACGCCTTCTGGCTGAGCTCCTGTAAAAAAGAACGTTCCTTTAATATGCTGCAAATAATAAGAGAAATCTTCCCCAGTCATGTGAGGCTCCGTTTCTTCGACTGTATGAACTTCATCGATTTGAGAAGCAGCAGAAGCAAGAAAGGCCGTTTCTTCGGGGTGGTTGACGACGGAAGGATAGCCACGCGTATAACTCAGTTCATAAGAAGCATCAGCTGTTAAGCATGTACCTTGGACAATTCGTTCGATTTCTTTTTCGACATCATTTCGTACATCTTCATTAAATGTTCTTACCGTTCCAATTAGTCGAGCAGAATCAGCAATAATATTAAATGCATTTTCCGCTACAAAAGAACCTATGCTCACAACCGCTGAATCAATTGGGTTTACACGTCTGCTTACAATTTGCTGTAAATTAACAACAAGCTGAGAGGCGATGACGATTGAATCTTTTGTTTTGTGGGGCTGTGCACCGTGTCCGCCTGCTCCTTTGATCGTAATTTCAAAGCGATCAGCAGCAGCCATAATAGGGCCCGTTCGATATTGAACGACACCAGTTGGAGTTAAGGACCATAAATGCGTTCCGAATATCGCGTCTACACCGTCTAAGCATCCGTCTTCAATCATGGACTTGGCGCCTCCGGGAGCGTACTCTTCAGCGTGCTGATGAATGAAGACGATTTTACCAGGGAGAGAATCTTTTATTTCAAAAAGCGCTTTAGCAAGGACTAAAAGAGTAGCCGTATGACCATCATGACCACACGCATGCATCACACCCGGAACAGTTGATTGATATGGTACATCTTTTTCATCTTGAATAGGAAGGGCATCAAAGTCGGCTCTCAAAGCTACAGTAGGACCAGGGTTTCCTCCTTGAATGCTTGCTACAATGCCGTTTCCTCCTACATTTGCTCGGTAAGAAATACCGATTTTGTCATAAAAAGATCGAATGTAGGCAGCGGTTTGAAATTCTTTAAAAGACGGTTCTGGATACTGATGCAAATATCGGCGGATTTGAATCATTTCATCAAATTTTTCTTCAAGTAAAGTATGTAGCTTGGGATTCACGTGACCATATCCTTTCTGTATAAGTTGAATAAAGTTTTGAATTTTTTGACATTTTAATCATTATATCATTATCTATAAAAAAGAAAAGAATGTAAGCGTTGTTATTGGAAAAAGTAATTGAATCATGAAATATTTTATATACATAATAGATACATAAGGTGAGGAATAGGGATAAAGAATGAGTTTTTTACCAATTTTCTCATGAGATAATAGGAGGTAACGATATGGTAGATTCACAAACTGTATCTCTGTACAAAAAATTGATGTGGATGTTTGGGGGGGCAGGTCTTGTTTTTTTAGGAGTGTTGTTTGTTGTGTCGACAGATTCTTTTCAAGGAGACCACTGGCTTGTTTCAGCTATAGGTGACAGCACTATTCTTCAGTCAGCGTCATCTATTTTTCATGGCTTGTCTTTTTTAGCTTCAAAAGTGATGATTATGGTTCTTTTAGCTGTACTTCTCGTTTTTTTATTTTTCAAAAAGGACTATATCGGTATGATATCGGCATTTTTACTTATTTTAAGCGGTGATATTATTAATAAAGCAGTTAAAGATGCGGTAGAACGAGGACGTCCTCTTGAAGGCATCGAAGGCTACAGTTTTCCAAGCGGCCATGCAATGATGGGAATTCTTATCTATGGTCTGATTATCTTTTTTCTCACAAATCATATGAACAGTCAAAAAGTAGCCAAGCGGTATCAGCTTACAATTACTTTAATCGTTTTATTAATAGGTGTGAGCCGTATTCTATTAAGAGAACATTTTTTAACAGATGTCTTAGCTGGCTACAGCTTAGGGCTTATGTGGCTTATTGTAGGCATTTTCTTCTATACGCTTGTTTATGCCTACATAAAACCTTCAGCGGAAAAAGAGTTTCCAAAAGGCATGTAAAAAATATATACATATGGCCCCCTTCATAAAAAGAAGGGGGCTTTTGTTTAAACTAAGAACATCGCGACAATTGTTGTAACGACTAATCCAATCGCTACAGGTTTTAAATTACGTCTGGCGAGTTCAAACGGACTGACTCCGCAAATCGCAGCAGCTGGAATCAATGCCCATGGAATCAATGTACCTCCCCCAACCCAAATCGCAGCAATTTGCCCTAAAGCAGTTAGGGTGGCAGCGCCCGATCCTAAAGCAGATGCAAATAAATGAGAGACAGAGCCTACAAGTGAAATGCCTGAAAAGCCTGAACCGTCTAATCCGGTAATAGCTCCTAGAGCAGTTATCGTTACAGTGGCGACCTGTGCGGTTAACGGCACTGTGGAAGCAAGCGCAACGCCTAGGTCATTTACGAGTCCATGTGATCCTTTCGGAAGAAAGTCACCAATGATTTTTGTGAATCCAGCATCTCCCAAATAGAAAAAAGCTGCAATTGGAATAACGGGACCGAATACTTTAAAACCAAACTGCAAGCCTTCAATCAAGTAGGAAGTTGTTTGTTCGAGACCTTTTCCTTTGTGAGCAATAAGTGAAACCACCATTAAAATAAACAAAGCCGTGCCGCCAACGAGAGCAGTCGCATCTCCTCCCTGTAAATGAAGGGCGAACATTGCCCATACGTCTATAGCAAAGAAAAGGGGAACTATAATGGCTAAAGCCCGGCGTATTGAAGAAGAAAGAGGTGTGGACTGGACAGAAGAACTGTTTGTTAACATTGTCGGTTGAGCGTGAATTCTATTGTGCTTCATATCTTGTTTTAAAAAGTAAAAAGCAGAGAGTGTCGTAACAACTCCCATCACAATGACCAGAGGAACACTTGCTTGAACCACCTCGTGAACTGGCAGACCTGCTGCGTCAGCTGTTATCTTAGGAGCAGCTTGAATAACAAAGTCTCCTGAAAGCGCAACACCGTGGCCGAATAAATTCATCGCTACAGCTACGCCTATAGCTGGAAGCCCTACGCGGATGGCTACTGGTAAAAGCACGGCTCCAAGTAAAGCAACGGCTGGAGAAGGCCAGAAAAAATAGGAGATGGTCATCATAACTAATCCAATAACCCAATAGGCAAGAGCAGGTGTTTTAATGAGGCGAGCAAAAGGTGAAATCATCGATTCATTTATTCCCGTAGCCATTAAGACTTTACTCATAGATACAATAATTGAAATAATTAAAATGGTAGGAAGCAGTTCTGTAATGGCATAAATGAAGCTGGAAAAAACAGCGCTGACGGAGTGGCTTAACGAAGAGGTAGCCGTTAAGGAAAGCAAAAAAATCCCGAGTATACAAAGGATACTCGTATCTCGCCGCATAATCATAAAGCCGATAATGAAGGCGATAAAAAGGACATACATCCAATGAAGAGCTCCAAGCTCTATGCCCATAAAAATTCCTCCCAATAGGTGATGTAGTATACAATATGACGTTTGTGCCTATTGTGATACTCGCCTACTAGGAGGATGTTTACTTATTTAACTACGTGGTATGAGGTCACATAAGAAGGGCGAGAGAAAATCGATGGCTGCTGATCCACGCCTTCTGACGTACCGCGTTTTTTGTGTGCTTCATTATAGGCTTTTGAAGACTGCCAATCGCTAAATGAACTTTCATCTTTCCATCCTGTAAAGATAATGTATGTGTCATTTTGCAGTGGACGAAGCACACGAATAGCTGAGAAGCCTTCTTCATTTTCAATTAAACGAGCTCGTTGGCTAAATCGCTGTTCAAACAAAGGACGGCCTTCATCTGTAACTGAAATATTATTTAGTACAGCAAATCCGCTATCTGCAAGATCTCCAGAAGCATCTAATACTTCATAAGCATGTCCTTCTTTAAAAATTGTATCTCCATCTGTTTCGTGAACTAGTGCAAATTGATCGTCATCTTGGTGAAGCAGTAACAAACGTTCACTCGGATGTTCGTCGATCAACTTCTGAAGGTAAGGGCCTGTTCCGTAAGTAATAAAGATCTTCATGGATTATACTTCCTTTCTAATTGGGAATTGCATACAATTTACAATTGTAAATCATACTAAAATTATAGAATTTTACACACAAAAATTCAAAAATTGTGAACTTCTAATGAAGATGGTAAAGTAAAACATTGATGAAGTTGTTTTCCATATTATCAAAAGTTTAGAGAAAGAAAAGGGGTGGCACGATGTACAAAAAAGGCTTATACGCAATTGCTGCCTTAGTTGGAATTTTTCTATTAGGATTGATTGGATATATTATCATCTTGTTTCTTGGAAACTATGTAATTGATGAGAAAAAGATCGTCATGGACTCGGCTACGAGGTTAGTGGACGAAAATGGAGAGGAATTAACAAAGCTCTATGTGAAAAATCGAGACTTGGTTTCAATTGATAAGATTCCAAAGCATGTGCAACAAGCATTTATTTCAATTGAAGACGTTCGTTTTTATGAACACCACGGAATCGATTTTAAATCTATTGGTCGAGCATTATACCGAGATATATTGGCTGGAGGAAGTGTTGAAGGAGGAAGTACTTTAACACAGCAGCTGGCTAAAAATGTGTTTTTATCTAATGACAAAACGCTGCTTAGAAAAACAAAAGAAGTAGTGGTGGCCATTAACTTGGAGCAGCGTTACAGCAAGCAAAAACTGCTTGAAATGTATTTGAACCAAATATACTTTGGACACGGAGCCTATGGAATCCAAGCTGCATCCAAGCTTTACTTCAATAAAGATGTCTCCGAATTAACGGTAGAAGAAGGTGCACTGCTCGCTGCACTGCCAAAAGCACCGAATTCTTATTCTCCTATTTTACATCCAGAAAAAAGTATAGAACGTAGGAATGTTGTGTTAAATGCCATGCAAAGAACAGGTTATTTATCAGCTGAAAAAAATGTCCGTTTGCAAGGAAGAACGCTGGGGTTGAACGTAAAGGAACAGGCTAAAAACCCAGCTTATTTAACCTATATCGATATGGTCATTCAAGAAGCAGAGAAGAAATACAGCATTTCGGGCAATGAGCTTCTGCGCGGCGGTTATACGGTCAAAGTACCGATGAGTACAAAAGTACAAGAAGCCGCCTACGAGCTGATGAAAGAAAATCGTTATTTTCCAGGTACAGATAACAGTGCCCAAGGTGCTTTTGTATTAGTCGATAACAAAAGCGGAGGAGTTTTATCTGTTATGGGAGGACGAGATTATGTACAAAAATCGCTCAATCGTGTAAATGTCAAAAGACAGCCAGGTTCTACGATGAAACCTATTGCAGTATATGGCCCTGCGTTAGAAGAAGGTCAATTCAAGCCTTATTCTTTGCTGCAAGACAAGCTTAGAAGCTACGGGGGATACACACCTAAAAATGTAGACGGTCAATATGCTAAAAAGGTAACGATGTACGATGCCCTAAAAGATTCTAAAAACGCAGCTGCTGTCTGGACATTGAATCAGCTAGGAGTTGAAACAAGTAAGCAGTATCTCACAAAGCTAGGAGTTCCCTTAGAAGATAAAGGGCTTGCGATTGCTCTTGGAGGATTAAAGGAAGGCGCTACACCGCTTCAATTAGCAGGAGCGTACCGGGCATTTGCTGAAAACGGAGAAAACATCCAACCGTACTTTATTCAAGAAATAAAAGATCAAGACGGAAAAGTAATTGCAAAAGCTGTTCCCGACACTCACAAAGCATTTTCAAAACAAACGGCTTGGTATATGACAAAAATGCTTCAAGGAGTTGTTAAAGAAGGAACGGCAAAAAATGGAGAGTTTAAAGGAGAGTTAGCAGGAAAAACAGGGTCTACTTCGTATACGAATGTTAAAGGAGCCACAAGGGATGCTTGGTTCGTTGGATATACGCCAGATGTTGTAGGAAGCGTTTGGATGGGATATGATTCTACAAATGACCAGCATTATTTAACAAAAGGAAGTTCTTATCCGACTCTATTATTTAAAGACATTCTCACAAGAGCTGGTTACGACGAAGCTGCATTTCAAAAGCCAGCAGGCGTTAAAGATTTGCCAAAACCAATACGCTTAGAGCAAGTTAAAGACTTAAAACAAGAATTAACATTCCATCCATTTGGTTTGCTAACGGTAAATTTATCGTGGACACCTTCACCTGATAAAAGAGCTGTTTATTATGTTTATGAGAAAAAAGGAGATAAAGCCGAAGTAATTGGCAAAGTGAAGGGAAAAGGAGCATTTGAAAAGGAGCGTGTGAATCTGCTCGACAGTCCTACTTATTATGTAGTTCCTTACAATTCCCAAACAGAACAAAAAGGAAAAAAATCCAACGAAGTAACACCTGCTCTTTTTCAATAAAAAAAGGAAGAGTAGGGCGAATTTTTGACATTTTTAGCAGGTGGCTATACAAGTCGTAAAGAAATGGGTATAGTGACAAGTAGAGAATATAACGTGAAACTTTAATCAGTAGAGGAACCGGTATGTTCCTTTGCTGATTATTGTCTGTCTAATCGAAGAAAATACGGATGGAAGACAATCGAGAAAGGTGGAAATTATGAGTCAAGGAACGTTTAACGATACTTTTTTAAAAGCCTGTAGAGGGGAAAAAACGGATCATGTTCCGGTTTGGTATATGCGCCAAGCAGGGCGTTCACAGCCGGAATACCGAAAGCTAAAAGAGAAGTACTCTTTATTTGAAATCACTCATCAGCCGGAGCTTGGGGCATACGTAACACGCCTGCCCGTTGAACAGTACGGAGTGGATGCAGCTATTTTATATAAAGATATAATGTCACCGCTTCCTTCAATTGGAGTGGATGTTGAAATTAAGTCAGGAATTGGTCCCGTAATTTCGAATCCAATTCAATCTTTAAGCGATGTAGAAAAACTAGGAGAAATTACGCCGGAAGAAGATGTTCCGTATGTATTAGATACGATTAAGCTGTTAACAACGGAACAGTTAAACGTACCTCTAATTGGCTTTGCGGGTGCTCCTTTTACAGTGGCAAGCTATATGATTGAAGGAGGACCTTCAAAAAATTACAATAAAACAAAAGCATTTATGTATACGGAACCTAAAGCATGGTTTGCACTAATGGATAAGTTAGCCGATATGACGATTACATATGTAAAAGCGCAAATTGACGCTGGGGCAAAAGCCATTCAAATCTTTGATTCATGGGTAGGTGCTTTAAATGTAGCGGATTATCGTTACTTTATAAAACCTGTTATGGAACGAATTTTCACCTCTTTACGTGGAAAAAATGTACCGCTTATTATGTTTGGAGTAGGGGCAAGTCATTTGGCAAAAGAATGGCATGATCTGCCGCTTGATGTAGTGGGATTAGATTGGCGAACGCAGCTGGATGAAGCACGTGCATTAGGCTTAACAAAAACACTGCAAGGAAACTTAGATCCTGCTATTTTGTTAGCTCCATGGGAAGTTATTGAAGAACGTGTAACAGAAATATTAGATAAAGGGATGGCCAGTCCTGGTTACATCTTTAACTTGGGGCACGGCGTTTTTCCACAGGTTCAGCCGGAAACGTTGAAGCGTTTAACAACCTTTATTCATGAATATTCTGCAAATAGACAATAAATTGTCAAATAATTTGGAGCGCTAAACTTTGAATTTTTCTTTTTATTCATGGCAAAATGAAGACAAGTATTGAATCTAACAAAGAGGTGTCGAACACATGAGTAAAAAAGTAATGGGATTACTTGTAATGGCATATGGAACGCCATATAAAGAAGAAGATATTGAACGTTACTATACACATATCCGCCGCGGACGTAAACCTTCACCGGAAGCCTTAGAAGATTTACAAAACCGCTACGAAGCAATCGGGGGTATTTCACCTCTTGCAAAAATTACGCAACAGCAAATGGAAAGTCTGGAAAAGCGCTTGAATGAAGTACAGGACGAGATTGAATTTAAAGCGTATCTTGGCTTAAAGCATATTGAACCGTTCGTTGAAGATGCAGTAGAAGCGATGCATAAAGACGGGATTAAAGAAGCGGTCAGCATTGTGCTTGCACCTCACTTTTCAACGTTTAGCGTAAAATCCTATAATGGGCGCGCCAAAGAGACGGCTGAAAAATTAGGAGGACCAATCATTCATTCAGTAGAAAGCTGGTACAGTGAGCCAAAGTTCATTCAGTACTGGGCTACACGTGTTAAACAAACGTTTGATTCAATAGACGAAGAGAAACGCCAAAAAGCCGTGTTGATTGTTTCTGCGCATAGCTTGCCAGAAAAAATTATTGCAGCAGGAGATCCATATCCAAATCAGCTTCAAGAAACAGCGGATTTAATTGCACAAGCAGCTGGTATTGAACATTATGAAATTGGCTGGCAAAGTGCCGGAAATACACCAGAACCATGGATTGGTCCGGACGTACAAGATTTAACAAAAGAATTGCACGAAGAAAAAGGCTATACATCGTTCGTGTATACTCCGGTTGGATTTATCGCAGACCACTTAGAAGTACTTTATGATAACGACTATGAATGCAAAGTGGTGACAGATGAAATTGGGGCTGATTATTACCGCCCTGAAATGCCCAATGCACAGCCTGAATTTATCGATGGGTTAGCTACAGTTGTGTTAAAACAGATTGCCCGTTAAGTCAATATAGATTCTTTGTACGTTGAACAGGGATGAAAAGTAACTTATAATCAATATAGAGAAAAGTAAGAAGCGAGCTATGGATTTCCATAATCGCTTCTCTTTATATTGAATTTTACAGAAAAGGCGATGATAACATGACGGATAGACGAAAAAAGGTTGTCATCATCGGTGGAGGAATAACAGGTCTTTCAGCTGCCTATTATTTGCAAAAAAAAATAAAGGATCATCAGCTGCCAATTGATCTTCAACTAATAGAAGCGACGCATCGGCTTGGTGGAAAAATTCAAACGGTCAAACGAGACGGGTATTTATTTGAAAAAGGTCCGGATTCATTTTTAGCGCGTAAGCTAGCTGCTACAAAACTGGCAAAAGAAGTAGGGCTAGGTAGGGAGCTAGTCGGAAATGAAAAAGGAAAATCCTATATTCTAGTAAAAGATACACCGCATGCGCTGCCTGATGGTGCTGTAATGGGGATACCAACCAAGTTATCTCCTTTTATCACAACAGGGTTATTTTCACCTGTTGGCAAGCTGCGCGCAGCAGCTGATTTTTTTATACCGAAGACAAAAAATCAGGATGACCGTTCGCTAGGCGTGTTTTTTAGAAGACGGTTTGGTGATGAAGTTGTTGAAAATTTAATTGAGCCTCTATTATCAGGAATTTACGCAGGAGACGTTGATCGCTTGAGTTTACGATCAACATTTCCACAGTTTTTGCATGCTGAACATAAGTACAGAAGCTTAATTGTTGGAATGAAAAAGCTAAAAGAAATTCACCCACAGCACGGTGATGATTCGGAGTTTAAAAAAAATAGTGTTTTTTTAACATTAAAAGAAGGTCTTCAATCGCTAGTAGATGGGGTAGAAAAAGCAATAGATCCTGATATTATTACAAAAGGAATAAAAGTAGAGAAAATTTATAAAGAAGATACCGCATATGAATTATCGTTAAATAGCGGGAAAGTAATAAAAGCAGACAGCGTTATTGTAACTTCTCCTCATGCAGCTGCTCAGTCTATGCTTTCGGAATATAAAATATTCGAACCGTTGAAGCATATGCCATCCACTTCAGTAGCTACTGTTGTGATAGCCTTTGCACAAGAAGCGCTGCAAGACAATCTAGATGCAATGAACATCGCCGTTTCAAGAAATAGCGATTACACGATTACGGCGTGCACGTGGCTGAATAAAAAGTGGCCGCATGCGGTTCCGGAAGGAAAAGTGCTGCTGAGATGTTTGGTTGGACGAACCGGGGATGAAGCTGTAGTGGATCAGCCTGACGATGAAATTTTTAAAATTGTCCTGGAGGATTTGAAGAAGCTCATCACCATTTCTGCTGAGCCCGAATTCTACGCGGTAACGAGATGGAAGCAGTCAATGCCTCAGTATACGGTCGGACATCACGATATGCTAGATACGATGAACGAACAGCTTGAAAAAGAGCTTGCCGGCCTTTATGTAGCGGGAAGCTCATACGAAGGTCTCGGTATACCGGAATGTGTAGAGCAAGGAGAAGATGTGGCTAAAAAAGCGGTTAAATATGTGCAGCAACTGTAGAAGTGGAGCGGTGAATCAATGCTCCGCTTTTTTGTCTACTACCTGTAGAGAAAGGTTATACTAAGAGAAGAGATTGTGGTTGAAAAGCAAAAGAAACTTATGCTATAGTAAAACCGTACTTGTTGACTGAAATATTCATTTGGTCAGAAAGAAGGGGATAACGTGGCTATAGACCGAAAGCAATCAGTTGTTGATGCAGCATCAAAATCATTTGCGCTGTTTGGATATAAAGCAACGACTATGGAGCAAGTGGCGAAGCTTGCAAATGTCGGAAAAGGAACGATTTATACTTTTTTTAAAAACAAAGAAGAGTTATTCGATGAAATTGTTACACGAATGATTCGAGAAATGACAGATGCAGCTGAAACTGTCATTGATAGCAACCGTCCTTTTTTTGAAAATGCCCAAGCAGCCATTTTTCGAATCTTAGAATTCCGCACCGAGCATCAGCTCATGCTGAAGCTGGTACAGGAACAGCAGTTAGGCACTACAGCAGTGCAAGAAGTGCTGGTGCGAGTAGAAGAAGAGATTTTGACTTATATAAAAAACAAAATCGAAATTGCGATTTCTAAAAAAGAAATCAAACCGTGCAACCCGGAGCTCACAGCTTTTTTATTATTTAAAATGTACATTGCACTCGTCTATGATTGGGAAAAACGGCATGAGCCGCTTTCAGAAGAAAAAATTGCTGAATTAATTGAACTATACTTTTTACGCGGTCTGTCTCAGTGAGATGGGCTTTTTTCATAGAAAAAACAAAAAAGGTCTCATGACGAGACCTTTTTTATTGTTCATTATCATCTTTTTTTACGCCGTTTAATTCTGTATTTCCTGTTTTTGCATCTTCTTCTTTTTGCTCTACTTCTTTTTCGCCTTGTTTCTTAAGGTCGAAGTAAGCTTTAATAACTTCACCAGTAACTTGTTTGCTTAATGAATTCGAAGTTCCGGCTACATAAGCAGAAGGAATAACAACCGCTACTGCTACTTCCGGATTATCATAAGGCGCGTATGAAACGAATGTAGAGTTACGTACGCTTACGCCTTTGTTGAAGGTTTCAGCTGTACCTGATTTACCAGCAATGTTGTATTTTGCATATGCTGTTCCGTTTCCTAGAGCTCTACCAGTTCCATTTGTGACTACGCGACGGAAACCTTGTTTAACAATTTCAATTTCTGATTGGCTCATCGTAATACGATTTAACACTTCCGGTTCAACAGAACTTTGAATACTTCCTTTTAGCTCGCTATCAAGCTCAGGCTCGCGGATTTCTTTTACTAAGTGCGGTTTCATGCGATATCCACCGTTAGCAATCGTTGAGATGTACTGAACAAGCTGAAGCGGTGTGTACGTATCATACTGTCCAATACCAAAATCCAGTGCTTTACCTGGTTCGTTTGTTACGGTATTACGAATACCCGTTGATTCGTTTTCTAATTCGATGCCCGTTGAAATTCCAAGACCAAACTGGCTATAGTATGAGCGCAGCTTGTTAAAGATAGACGGTGGAATGTTCAGTTTACCGCCAGGGCGGTACGTTTCACCAGCCATGCTCATAACCGTGCGGTACATGAACACGTTTGATGATTGTTCCAAAGCTTTTTGAATACCTGTTGCTCCAATTGGGTGAGACGATTTTTTAATTGTTCCTCCAGCAAACTTCATCGGCGCATCGTAAAAAACCGTACCGGGCTGAATAGCCCCTGAATCAAGTCCTGCTAGAACGGTCGCTCCTTTAACTGCGGACCCTACTTCATAAGAAGTTGTCATGTTACCAAGAGCAAAGTCTTGTACTTTACGTGCCCCGGTTTGCTTATCAGTAACAAGCTGTTTTCCGCCCATCGCTAAAATGTCTCCCGTGTGAGGGTCCATCATAATAGCAAACGCTCGGTCCATTAATCGTGTTCCTCTGTCTCCAGAAGTGACAGCTTTTGTTAAAGCATCTTCGACTTGCTTTTGCAGCTCCATATCAATTGTTAAAATTAAGTCACTGCCGCGCTGACCTTCTGTAACGGTCTCTTGGCTAACTAAGTTGCCAGAGCGGTCCGTTATGTTTTGCACGCGAGCTTTTTGACCGCGAAGAACGTCTTCGTACTGCTTTTCTAAATAACTTTTTCCTACTCGGTCGTTACGGCTGTAGCCGTGGGACAAGTAGTACTGTAAGTTTTCGCTTGGCAATCCTTCATCTGCCGATGTGATTTTACCAAGCAGCGTGCTAAGTAAGCCATCGTATGTATACATACGGTCCCAGTAAGTTGTTGTATCAACGCCTGGCAAGTCACCCAGCTGCTCACTAATAACGGCAAGCTCTTTATCTGTTAAGCCGCTTTTAATAATTTGAGCAGTTAACGCGTAGCCGCCTTCCATCTTGCTTTTAATAGCAATCACTTCAAGGTCATCTTTCACCGATAAAAGTTCGTTTTTGGTGATGCGCTTCAGCTGAAGAGGATACAAATCATCTTCAGAAAGCTGACCTTCTTTTACTTTTTGCTTATCTGCTGCGGTAATTTTTTTCGCAGCTGCTTTTGGATGAGTTGCAATCCAATAATCTTTTAAGTCGCGTTCTGTTAGCTTAATCGTATTTTTATCTTTCTTTTTATCCGATTTGCCAAACACGTCTGTTGTAACAGGAACATCAATAAGAGTGGCAAGCTTTTTAGCTACTTTTAGCTTGTCTTCTTGAGTGACGCCCTTCAAACGCGTGTACGTGACAGCGTTCAACGGTTTATTATCCACGATAACGCGGTCATAGCGGTCTAGCATCTTTCCGCGAGGAACCGGTGAATCTACCGTTTCATCTTCTGTTTTTTCAACTTCTCGTTTATAGTTCTCTCCGTACACGATCTGTACGAAGCCTAATCGTAAAATGAGTGCAGAAAAAAGCAGGAAAACCACAATAAACAGCCAGTTAATTCGAAATGAGACATGTGTTTTTTTGCGCTTTTTAGTTTTCATGTAAACCCCTTCACTTTGTTTATACAAGTTAAAAAAATTCATAAATTTTCTTATGAATCTATCACTCTACATATTAACATAATTTTGTCTATAAATGTTATTAGGTGGAATAAAACAGACAAAAAATTTATAGAAATTTTTGCGGAAGAAGAGAGACCTGTCGAAGGGTGCTGAAGGGGGTTGTTCAATATTTTCCACTCGGTTGTTCAATATTGTTACCTGTTCAAATGTCCTAGAATCGGTAAAATAAAGAGAGATAGATATCAAGGGGGGCAAAACGAATGAAAATGAAAAGGCTTTCAATAATGTCTGGCGTGTTAGCAACATCACTTTTATTTGCGACAGCATGTTCAAACTCAGGTACGGATTCAAAAGCAAGTAAATCAACAGTATCAGGTGATCAAGTTGTTATTGATATGTTCCAGTTCAAAGTGGAAATTGCAGATCAGCTGAAAGAATTAACGGATGAATATACAAAAGAACATCCAAACGTAAAGTTTAACATCCAAACAGTCGGTGGAGGCGCGGACTATGGTGCAGCATTAAAAGCACAGTTTGCCTCTGGAAATGAACCTGATATCTTTAACAATGGAGGGTTCCAAGAAGCGCAAACGTGGAAGGATAAATTGGAAGATTTATCTGATCAGCCCTGGGTAGATAATCTGTATGATATCGCCAAAGAACCGATGACAATGGACGGGAAAATTTATGGTCAGCCGCTAAACTTAGAAGGTTATGGTTTTATTTATAATAAAGATTTATTTGAAAAAGCAGGCGTTAAAGAATTACCTAAAACGCTATCAGAATTAGAAGCAGCTTCTAAGAAGCTTAAAGCAAAAGGCATTACGCCATTTTCTAATGGATACGGCGAGTGGTGGGTGCTAGGTAACCACTTATTTAATATTCCAATGGCACAGCAAGATGATCCAGATGCGTTTATTAAAGGTCTAAACGAAGGAAAAGCAAAATTTGAAGGCAATGAAACGTTTAAACAATTTATGAATCTGTTCGATTTAACGTTAAAGTATGGAAATAAAAATCCACTAACGACAGACTACAATACACAAGTTACTCAATTTGCTTCTGGTGAAACAGCAATGATGCAACAAGGTAACTGGACGGTAAATATGATTACGAAAATTAATCCGGACATGAAAATGGGCTTTATTCCAATGCCGATCAGCAACGATGCAAAGAAAAATGATAAACTAGCAATCGGAGTTCCAAATAACTGGGTAGTGAACAAAAATGCGCCAGATGCAGATAAAAAAGCAGCGAAGGAATTCTTAAATTGGATGGTTTCTTCTAAAGAGGGTCAAAAATTCTTAGTTGAAAAGTTCAAGTTCATTCCAGCGTTCAAAAACATCGATGGAAAAGGAATCGATTCTTTATCTGATGATATCTTAAAATATTCTGAAGAAGGTAAAACATTATCTTGGAACTGGTTTAAGTATCCGGAAGGAACGGTTCAAGAAGTCGGCGCAGCAATGCAGTCTTACGCAGGCAAGCAAATGACGGAAGAAGAGTTTATGAAGAAATTAGATACAATTTGGGCAAAAATGAAAAAATAAACAAAAAGTCCGCGTGGAAAACGCGGACTTTTTGATGTGAAAAAATAGTTGGTTAGATTCATAGCTATGAAAAAATAATAGTCAATTGAAAGCGCTTTTAATGTATAATGATAGTCATAATGTATGACATTAGTCAAAGGAGGTTATTTGTGAAAGGCTGGAGCATACGCAAGAAATTAATTTTGTTTTTCTTATTCGCAACAGTTATTCCATTTTTAATTTCAACGATTTTTACGTATCAGTACACCAAAGAAACGGTTAAGAATCGATTTATTTCTACCAACTATCAAGTTATTAAAAACGGAAGCAATGATTTGAGCGATTACTTAAATGAAATTGCTAATATTACAAAAAGGCTGTACGGCTATCACCCATTTATTAAGGTGTTAGATGAAGGTGTATCAAGTGACTTAGGAGCCAATCAGCTGGAAATATCACGAACTCTTCTTTATTTATATAATACTCGTCCAGAGATTGAACAGCTCCATCTTTACATTGAAAACGGGCATGACTCGTATACAGCTTATAATTCGAAAGTGAGCAGCAGAGGGAAGTACGATAACATTTACACTCAGCCTTACTATTCTTATTTAAATAAAAATCATAAATTTCTTGTGATTGAGCCCACCCATGAAATTTATAGCTACAATAATTTATCAACGTTAATTGATTCACTTCCGAATCAAGTTATTAGCTTTCATCAGCGGATTGATGAGATTCCATCAGACAAGTTGTTAGCTTATCTATCTTTAGACATTAATATGACACAAATCCAATCTATATCGCAGCGTCTATATAATGAAGAGTCAGAAGATTTTTATTTAATGAACAACAAAGGGAAGGTTTTGTATTCCTCTGATTCAAGGGTTATTGGAAAAAATGAAAACTACGCGTGGATGAAGGCGCTCACTTCTCAAAAAGGCCATAGCATGGAATGGGAAGATAAAAGCTTCTCAGGCGTATTAATGTATGAAAAGCTTAAACAGCCCTTTGAGGACTTGTACATTGTGAAACGAATTCCTTACAGTGTTTTATATGAGGATGCAAGAAAGACAGCACTTATGAATGTATTAATTGGCCTGCCGTTTCTGTGTATGCTCGTTATCGCTACGCTTTTTATATCAGTACGTTTTACACAGCCGATTAACGTATTGATTCGCAATATGAAAGAAGTGGAAAAAGGATCATTTGAGGTGCGGTTTAAGTCGCTCGGAAACGATGAATTTGGTGTTTTAGGAAGGCATTTTACCTCTATGGTAGAAACAATTAATGACTTGATTGAACGTAAATTTCGATTGGAATTAGAAAATAAATCAACGCAGCTAAAAGTGCTGCAGTCACAAATTAATCCGCATTTTTTATACAACGCATTTCAATCGATTGGAACTCTTGCTCTTAAGCATAAAGCAGTTGAAGTATATTCTTTATTAACCTCACTTTCCCACATTATGCGTTACAGCATGAATATGAAAGAGGATATCGTTAGCTTAAAGCAAGAAGTCGATCACGTAAAAGCTTTCTTAAGTCTGCAAAAGCAGCGATTTGGTTCAAAGTTTGAGTATGAGTTAAATATCGAAAAAGAGGCAGAGCTTATGCGAATACCGAAAATGATTTTGCAGCCTCTTGTTGAGAATTCTTTTAAGCATGGATTTGAAACCCGCACAGGAAGCGGAAAGCTGTTGATTTCAGCTGAGTTGAGCGGTGAAGAACTGATTCTAACTGTTTCTGATAACGGAAAAGGGATAGGGCAACAAGAGTTGAATCAATTAAAAATGAGACTTCAGCAATCGTATAATCAAACAGATGAGCATATTGGGTTGCAAAACATTTATGAACGACTTCGCATCTACTATGGAGATCATGCTTCAATGCAAATTAGCAGTCAAGAAAATCACGATTTTACCGTTGTCATAAAGCTAACAACAATTGAAGAAAAGAGGGATAGTGATGAAAGTATTAATCGTGGATGATGAAGAGCATGTAAGAGAAGGAATAAAGCTGCTTGGACAGTGGGAAGAGCATGAAATTACAGATGTGATAGAAGCTGATAGCGGTGAGCAAGCGATTGCGCTTATCGAGGATCACGGACCGGAAATCATTTTTACTGATATGAAGATGCCTAATATCGATGGAATCGCTTTGTTGGAGTGGATTAAAGAGAATTCGCCTTCTAGCAAAACGATTGTGGTAACAGGGTATGATGACTACCACTATATGCGTAAAGCTATTCATTTTGGAAGTACGGATTATATTCTAAAGCCAGTAGATCCTTCGATTTTAAACGATACGCTTGTACGAGCTGTAACCCAATGGAAGAAAGAAGAAGAGTCCAGAAAAGTCCATAATAGCAGCTATCGTTTAATCAATGAAATGAAGCCGATTTATCGAGATCGAAAACTGACGCAGTTAATGAACAATTATTTGCTAAATCAATCAATCTATGAAGAGTTTGGTTTCCATCTGACTAGAGAATATGAAGTGGGAATTGTACGTGTAGATGAATCTATCATTCGTTCTTTTGGCGGTGACCGGGATTTAGCCTATTTTTCAATTTTAAATGTAATCAATGAAATGCTGATGGCAGAAGAAAATGGGGTAGCCTTCCGTTATTTATCAAATAAGTGGGAAATTATCATTATATTTTGGAATGATTTTGAACGCATAACCTCTTTGCTGACGACTTTACATACAGCCATTCGCCGTACGTTAGACGTGAGCTGTCGGATTGCAAGAGGGTGCAAAGTTTCTTCTATTGATCAGCTAATGAAATCCTATGAAGATGCGAAAAATTCGCTTTTATTAAGCAATGTTCTTGATCAAAATAAAGTGAAGGTCTACGGCGAGCAAGACGTTTTAGCAAGTGCTTTATTAATAAATATGATGGATTATAACAGTAAAATTGAAGAAGCGCTGCAAGTCGGGAAGTTTGAAGCCTTTTTGCCGGTATTCAACGAAATTATCACAGCTTTTGAAGCGCAAAATTATCTCTCATTAAAGCAAATTCTGCATTTTGAGCAGGAATATCAGCTGTTAAGCCAGCATTGGTTAAAAAGGTATCACATTCCTTATACGATAAATAACGGCCCTGAATATGTCCTTTCTTTTTTCTATAACCAGGATGGGCAGTTTCAGCTAGCAAAGTATGTAGAGAGAAAGAAGCGTGAAGTAAAGCGCTTTTTAAAAGTAGTAAAAAGGTATAGCAAGCAAAACAATCGCGACGTTATTTATGAGATCGAACAATATTTGCAGCAAAATTTTCATCGAGATGTGAAGCTTCAAGAGATATCGGAACGTTTCTATTTAAGCCGTGAATACATTTCGAGGAAGTTTAAGCAAGAATTTCAAGAAAACATTTCAGATTATATGGTGAAAGTCAGAATGAATAAAGCCAAATCCCTTTTACTAAATGAAGAACTAAAAATCTATGAAATTGCGAATATGATTGGATATCATGATGATAAATACTTTCGAAAAGTGTTTAAAAAAGTAGAAGGCATTACGCCAAACGAGTATCGCAGTTTGACCGTATAAAAAAAAGCTGAAACTGTTTTATAACAGTTTCAGCTTTTTTTATTTCATGATATCTAGACAGTGATCGCATTTATTTCCATAGCACTCATGCTGTTCCTCGATGTCGTTTCCGCATTCTACGCACTTTTTATTGGGTAATCTTTTGAAAAATTCAGTCATTTTTTCTAACATTTTAAATCCCCTCCGTTGTTTTTTGTTACTAACATTGTATTATAACAGATGATAAAATGTCAATTATGTTTTATAACAATTTAGCCTATTTTGCTATTCTAAGTGGTTATTTGTTATATAACAATGAGTTATTTTGATAAAATGGCCGAAACGAGTGCCTTTCAGTTAGTTTTCAAAAAAAAGTAGGGTATACTGAACGTAATAAAAATAGTACGAAAGGGTGATTAAAATGAAAGTAACTGTTATTGGTTTTTGGGGAGGATATCCAGCTGTTTCAGAGGCTACTTCTAGCTATTTAGTGGAGCACGATGGTTTTAAGCTGCTTGTCGACTGCGGAAGCGGTGCATTGGCTCAGCTGCAAAAATATGCAAAGCCAGAAGAAATAGATGCTATGATTTTATCTCATTATCATCATGATCACGTGGCTGATGTCGGAGTATTTCAATATGCACGCCTCATTCAGACTCATCTAGGTAACGCTGTTAAGGAACTTTCTATTTACGGACATACATATGATCAGGAAAGCTTCAACAAACTTACTCATAAAGGAATTACTAAAGGGGTAGAGTATGATCCGAGTCAAAAACTTGAAGTTGGGCCTTTTACCATCGAATTTATGAAAACGAAACATCCAGTCGTTTGTTATGCCATGAGAATAAGCGCCGGCAATCAAACTGTCGTGTACACAGCGGACTCTAGTTATTTAGAAGAGTTTGTTTCCTTCTCAGAAGAAGCAGATCTTCTTATTTGTGAATGTAATTTTTATGCCAATCAAGATGGAAGAGGCGCTGGACACATGACAAGTACAGAAGCCGGTACACTTGCTTCAAAAGCAAGTGTCAAACACCTCATGCTTACTCACCTTCCGCACTATGGAGACTATCAACAGCTAGTAGAGGAAGCCGCTGCTCATTATAGAGGTACGCTTACGTTAGCTGAATCAGGATATGTATGGGAATAACAAGGAGGAAAATGAATGTTATTTATTGATAATCAAAAAAACTATGATCCCCGAATTAACTTAGCAATTGAAGAGTATGCGCTCAAGCATCTAGACATTAATGAGACATATCTGCTGTTTTATATTAATGAACCTTCTATTATTATTGGGAAAAACCAGAACACCATTGAGGAGATTAATACAAAATATGTTGAAGATCAGCAAATTCATGTAGTGAGACGTCTGTCTGGAGGCGGTGCCGTTTATCATGATAAAGGAAATTTAAACTTCAGCTTTATTACGAAAGACGATGGAAATAGCTTTCATAATTTTAAAAAGTTTACCGAGCCGGTCGTGGAAGCGTTAAAGAAATTAGGAGTTAATGCTGAGCTAAGCGGACGAAATGATTTAATGGCCGAAGGACGGAAAATTTCTGGAAATGCTCAGTTTTCAACGAAAGGGAGAATGTTCAGCCATGGAACTCTTCTTTTTGATTCAGAGATTGAAAACGTCGTATCAGCGTTAAAAGTAAAAAAAGATAAAATTGAATCCAAAGGCATTAAGTCTATTCGAAATAGAGTAGCAAATATCAGCGAATTTTTAGAACAGAAAGTAACGGTGGAAGAATTTAGAGAAATGCTGCTTCGATATATCTTTGACGGAGAAGAAAATATAACAGAATATAAACTAACGGAAAAAGATTGGGAAACGATTCATCAAATTTCTAAAGAGCGCTATCAGTCATGGGATTGGAACTATGGAAAATCACCTAAATTTAACTTACAGCACTCTCACCGCTTTCCTGTGGGACAAATTGACGTTCGTTTAGAAGTGAATAAAGGAAAAATCGATGCTTGCACCATTTACGGAGATTTCTTTGGAGTGGGGGATGTCCAGGAAGTGCAGGAAAAATTAACAGGTGTTCGTTATGAAAAAGCTTCTATTGAACAAGCCTTAGAAGATATCGATATTCCACATTATTTTGGTAATATTACAAAAGAAGAGTTTGTTGAATTAATCTATTAAGAAAAAAGTCTGCTATATCAGGCTTTTTTTCTTTTTAAACAGATGAGTCTTGTCAATAGAACAGCAGTAACATTATAATAGAATAGAAGAAGTAAGAATTTTTACATTATTATGACTTAATAATGAATGGTTGTTCATTCATTCGTTATTAAAAGGAGGAAGTTATGAGATGAATTTGTCAGCACAGCTTCATAAAACAGCTGAGCAATTTCCGCAAAAATCGGCATATGTTTTTATGGACCAGGAAACATCTTATGCAAATCTTGATGCATCGGTATCTAAGTTTGCTAATGGTCTGAAGCAATTAGGTGTAAAAAAAGGAGATCATATCGCTTTGATTGTCGGCAACTCTCCTCATTTTGTTGTTGGATTGTACGGTGCTCTTCGAGTAGGAGCTACTGTTATACCCATTAATCCTATTTACACAGCGGATGAAATTAGCTACATGCTTCAGGATGGAGATGTAAAAGCAGTTATTGCGGTTGATTTACTTTTCCCTATTTTAAAGAAAATCATTGGAAATACTCCATTTTTGGAACACGTTATCTTATGTGAAACGACAGATACAGTGGAAAATATACCTTCTTATTTTCACACGTTTTCGCAAGTTGTAAACAGAGGGGAAGCTACATATGATTTTCTGGAGTTAAAAGAAGAAGATGTGGCCATCATTCTGTATACGTCAGGAACGACTGGAAAACCAAAAGGAGCTATGCTTACACATAAGAATATTTATTCAAATGCTCAAGACGTAGCAGATTATTTAAGTATAAATGGGAATGACCGAGTCGTAGCTGCTTTGCCGATGTTTCACGTATTTTGTTTAACTGTTTCATTGAATGCGCCTTTAATGAATGGAGGAACGATATTAATTGAACCAAAATTCAGTCCATCTTCTATATTTGAATTAATTCAAAATCGACAAGCGACTATTTTTGCCGGCGTTCCCACAATGTATAATTTCTTACTTCAGCATGACAAAGGGAAAAAAGAGCACTTTCACACGGTAAGGCTTTGTATATCAGGCGGGGCATCAATGCCGGTGGCACTTCTAACCAATTTTGAACGTAAGTTTGGGGTAATGGTAGCAGAAGGGTATGGATTATCTGAGGCTTCTCCTGTGACGTGTTTCAATCCGATTGACCGAGAGAGAAAAGCCGGTTCTATAGGCACATCTATTATGAATGTTGAAAATAAAGTGGTAAACGAACTAGGAGAAGAAGTAGAAGTAGGACAAGTCGGCGAACTTATCGTCAAAGGCCCTAACGTGATGAAAGGGTATTACAAGCTTCCAGAAGACACGGAATATGCTCTCCGAAATGGTTGGCTGTATACAGGTGACTTAGCAAGAATGGATAAGGAAGGTTATTTTTATATCGTTGACCGTAAAAAAGATTTAATTATTGTAGGAGGATATAATGTTTATCCTCGCGAAGTAGAAGAAGTGCTATATGCGCATCGGGATATTGTAGAAGTGGCTGTTATCGGAGTCCCTGATCCTTCTTTAGGTGAATGTGTGAAGTGTTACGTGGTTTGCAATAATCAAGAGATAACGGAAGAGAAGCTTATTGCCTACTGCAAAGAGCACCTTGCTAAATATAAAGTGCCAAGTGAAATTGAATTTTTAAAAGAACTTCCTAAAAATACAACGGGAAAAATTTTACGGCGTGCACTGAAGCAACAAGTATCCCAGGAGTGATAAAATGAAAGCGATTCCAATTTGGAGGTGGTAAAAGAATGTCATCTATTTCTTATGAAATGAAGGGACATGTCGCCCATGTGATACTGAACCGTCCGGAAGCGATGAATGCTTTTAATTACGATATGCTTAAAGAATTGGAAGAAGTAATTGAAGGAATTCGTACTCAAAAAGATATTCGAGTTGTGACGTTTAAAGGAGCAGGTGAAAAGTCTTTTAGTGTAGGGGCCGATTTAAAAGAACGTAAAACCCTCTCTGATCAAGAGGTAAAGCGCAATATTTACAAAATAGGAGAAGTGTTTTCGAAGATAGAGCAGCTTCCTCAGCCAACGATAGCAATCATCAATGGATATGCATTTGGAGGAGGAATGGAGCTGGCTTTAGCATGTGATTTCCGGATTGCTTCAACCGAAGCGCTTATGGGTTTAACGGAAACAAGCTTAGCGATTATACCAGGCGCAGGAGGAACACAGCGTCTCCCTCGGTTAGTTGGAGAAGCAAAAGCAATGGAACTAATTTTAACAGCTCAGCGTCTCTCAGCATCAGAAGCGAAAGAATGTGGTCTAGTAACGAAGGTGGCTCCCGGATATGAAATAGAAGAAACAATAGATATTTTTATCTCTCTTTTATTGAAAAATGGGCCAATTGCGCTTCAGCAAGCAAAATTTGCTATCAAAGAAGGAATGAAGGCCGATTTGCAGACTGGTTTGCAAATTGAACGAAAAGCATATGAGTTAACGATTCCGACAGAAGATCGTCTAGAGGCGCTTCAAGCATTTGCTGAGAAAAGAAGACCTAGTTTTAAAGGGAAATAAGAAAGGGCTGTCTAATGGACAGCTCTTTTTTATTTTCTTCTATAAGAATAATAAAAAAGAATATGTAAAAACGCAGGAACAAAGAAGGCAAAGTTACAGCTGGCTTTTGCCTATAATATTTACTATAAGGCGGTGCAGTAGTCATTGTTCAAGTCTATAAATAATAGTTTTTAATTTTTTCTTTAAAAACCGTTGACTTTAGTTAAAATATATTTTATTATTATAAAGCGTCGTTGAGACATACTGTTAACAACGAAGCTAAAAAAATAATTTTAAAAAGTTGTTGACATTACGTTGAAAACTTGATAAGATTATAAAGTCGCTTAAGAGCGGCGGTTGAACTTTGAAAACTGAACAAAGCGACAAACGTCAACGTTAAATTTTATTTTTAAA
>NZ_JBYCZN010000008.1:0-90937 GCF_057586255.1 Priestia sp. SRI_019
TGTTTATGTAAACTAGCAATGAATATCGTATTCATTCATTTCTCTATCTTTATAATGTGTTAAAATGTAATTATAAGGAAAAAAGGGGGATGTTTATATGTTTACAGTGGGGATCGATGTTAAGAAAACAGAAAAAGAATTAATCATAAAATGGCAACTTGCTAAGTTTAATATTGCACTAGAAGATATTATTGAAATTACGGAAGATGATACGTATGGTGGTAAAGAAGCTGATGCAATCCGTATAGGTCCTCCATATGGAACGACTGATCGAATTTTTATTAAAACTAAGAAGCAAGATTATATACTTTTCACTACAAACAGGGCAACAATCCTAAGCAGAATACACTCATAATCAATGATCTTTATGTACATATAATGGCCACATCTAACCATAGATGTGGCCATTAATATTTAGTTTTACTACCGGGAATATTGACTATGTAAACTGAATTTGTATGCTTTATACACTGAGTACCAAAGTGAAACTGGTATAATAAATAGAACTTATAACATACATGGGAGAATTAAATATGGATTCTAAACAGTTATTTTTAAGAGAAATACATAGCATCATTAAGGAATATGCAGAAGTAGGAGAACAATTGAAACAACCAGATAAAGAATTATCCTGGGAGGAATTTAATTTAACTGAAAGTGAAATAAGTGCTTTAAGTGCTCAAAAGTTTACTGACGAAAGTATTAGTGCAATCCAAAAAATTGTAAGAGATAATATTATGGGTGCTTTTCATAGTGCTTTTTGTTTACTAGATGGGGTAAGTGATCCTGCATCCGAAAATGAAGAAGATGTATGGATCGGTTTAAAGTTAGAAGAAAAACTAGATGATGATGAGGATGAAGAATTCTTACATGACGAACTGTATAGTTCATATTGGGATTGGCATGACCTGATTACTAATAAGAATAATAGCTAACGGTAGAAAGTCTTCCAATAATTTAGGAGGTTAAATCTTGAAACCAGTTTATAGATTTTTATTAACCTTTACATTCTTTTTCATCAGCAATTTAATAGTAAATGCCTTTTTTAAGCATAATTTAAATATCCTAACAGCCTTTTCAGTTGCATTTGGTAGTGCATTCGGTTTGTTCCTTGTTGAAATCTACGCGATAAAAAAGTTGTTTAAAGATGTAAAAGATGAATGAAATACACATTTTTCAATGACCGATAAGAAATAAAATGGTGTCAGTAAAAACTGACACCATTTTATTTGCTATTTAATTAGTGGATTTGTACTCAAAAAGGGTGCGAAATCACTTGTTTTTTTATTCGTTTTTTACCATTTTCTACTTCAAAACTGAACTATTTAAACTTATCAGGTGCTTTTTTTGTAACGATAATTTTGGTTATGTTGACTAGAAATTACTGTTCTCTGTATATAAACTGTACGTAACTAAGTATATTCAAAGGAGATGTCTCATTTTGTTGGATTATATATGGATCGATGGAGATTCACCTATTTTGTCCCAATTACCTAATGACTTTAATTCTGCTGCTATTCTATTCCACCCTTTTATTCAAATGCCCTCTGGTTGGGAGAAATCCAAGAGAGAAAATCCTTATCAGCATATATATCCTAGTGATGAGGAAATGCTTAAACTTGGAGAACCAATATCATGGAAAGAAATAATGGCCAAATGTAATTTAAAATCCTACAAGGAACTATTCAAAGCGTTGCAACACCTTACTGGTGTGCCTAGTGATGAATATAAAAAATTAGCTCCTTATGTTAATTCTAATCCAGATTTTTATTACCCCGAAGAAGATCGTACATCGTTGTTTATACTAAATAGTTTAGTAGAGATCCTCTGTTCAAAAGGGGCAAATACTTTATATTTTTCTGAACCTATTCACGACACAAACGGTTCATTTAAAGTCAATGATATGTCATCTTTGGAAATAGCTAACTTATCTCCTAACGAGTCAATTATTACAGATGAAAATATGGATTTTGCATTTATGGGGATCTATGATTCGTTTATAACATTGCTTTTAGCTAAAGATACAAATATTGAGGATACAATTAAGTCTCTAAACCTTGAAGCTTTAATATGTGATAAAGAAACACACCTTAATTCGTTTATTTAATAGGTACTGATGAGGAATATTATGGTAACTACTTTTGCATACATAGGGTTATAATTAATTTTAAATAAAAATCTTATATATAGAGTTGATGAGAATGAACAAGGAAACACGTAAGCAAAGAATAAAAGAACTTAAAAGAAAGAATCTAAAAAGACAATTGGAAGAAAAATTTAGATGCGCTTGTGCTTCTATAACTGATTTTGAGTTTGTTGCGTCTGAGGAAATCGAATTGAAGTTTCAAAACGCTTATTCTAATGATCGAGAACCTCACATTCAATTCAAACATAATTTGGATAGAATTATGAAGGAAATGGCATTTTTACAAGAAGAATTTGAGGCATATAGAAATGAATATATATTGTTAGATCAAAAGGAGATACTTCCTTCTTACCGATTAAAATTAAAATTTGAAGACTTCTGGAATAACTTAAACCCAATAGCTAATTTTTTAAAGCTTGAAGAAGAATCCTCACTCTTTTGGTTTACTTTACTAGGAGATCAAAAGAATTTCGGAATCTTTATTTATGAAGATGAGTATGGATTGGATCATATTTTATTTTGGAATGAAAGTTTTTGAGTTACTGGAGCGCTAATTGCGTTAACTTTAGTAAATATTTAAAAAAGGTGAGATGAATGTTAGAAAGCCAACCAACAAAACAAGATTTGATAAACAAATTAGATAAAGTTCTTAAAGGAGATATGTCTAGAGAGAAATTTAATGCCTGGTCCTATAAATGGATTCAAAACCTAGAGAGTAGGAATAGACTCTCTTCTGATGAAGATCAACTACATGAATATCTTATTTTTTTGTTATGTATTGATTTAGAAATTGAACCAGATATATATTTCCATGAAGATATAGAACTAAAAGAATGGATTGAAAAAATAGCGCAAAGTAGACAATTATCTTAATGTAAGTTTTTAAATGATTGCCGATAATACGTTTTATGTTAACTAAGGTTATATATTATAGTCACCTTAAAAAACAGAAAAACCTACTGAAACGGAGGGAACCAGTAGGTTTTTTCTGCTACATTTATTTGATTAAAGGATGGAAACTTTACAGTCTCTTGGGTAGTTTGCTCTGAGTAGGATATTTTAATTCATATAAAAAGCAAATAAAATGGGTTCACTCTTTCAAAATATACAGGTAGAATAAGACGAATTATGTTTATATAGGAGGAACGATTTTGTATCGATTAAAAATGTATTTGGTATTGCTATCTTTTGTGACTTTATTTTTACAAGGGTGTGATATAGAAGTAGCCAAACCCCTAGAAGGAAAATATTGTACAAATGGAGGTAGGGATACAAATGCTGAATTTGGTAAGGAATGTCGCTATGCTATTTTAGCAGGGTATGATGATGCAGGTCATTATACAAACCTCATTAGCGATTTATATGATAATAAAAAAGGAGTATCAATTGTCGCTCCTATTTACTCATTTGAAGAGACTAAAAACTTTGTCTATATGATTAGTAAAAAGGAATACTTAATATTTGACAAAGGAAATAACAAATTAGAAAGAGACATCCAGAAAGCTTCCTTGTCCAAGACACAGAAATCAATTTTTAAGCACCTTGAGAAAGAAAAAAAAGATACAATAGGAAAAGTTAAAGAAGAATCTAAATGATAAAGATTCGATCTTTTTATTATTTGATTTCTTATAACATTCATTATCTTAATTACGAATGTATGGTGTATACAGAGTGAACGTTAATCTATTATTTATAGTAACATAAGTATGTATTTTAAAAGGGAGTGATAAGTTTAATGCACCGTGTACCATGTCCGTGTTGTGAATATTTGACTTTAGAGAATGCAGACGATTACGAAATCTGTATCCTATGTAATTGGGAAGATGATGGACAGGATGATCCTCATGCTGATGAAATTTGGGGAGGTCCTAATGGAGAGTATTCTTTAACCCAAGCAAGAAAAAATTTTAGAAAGCATAATTCTATGTATAACATCCCAGAATATAAACCCTCAGTGGAAAAAGAAAAGATAAAAATGAAATTAATACATGCATTTGGAAAATTAAACTTTAATTCAGTAACCGATAAGCAAGAAGTTTGGAAAGAGATAAATCACTATGAGAATGCCCTACTAAATGAAAAGATATAGCAAGAAATCTGACGCTTTGTAGTTACTTCTGCAGGTAGCGCCGATTATGGTAACTATAAATGTATATAGTAGTTACCTCAATTTTTATATGTGTTAAATTTTAATAATAAGGAAATTTAATAAAGAAGGGAGCAATTAACTTGCTAATGGACCTACATTTAGATGATGAAATGGAACCTTCAGTAGCTCTTTTGTATGCAACCGTGGCTGATACATACAAGCGATTAAAGCTGCTAGTAATGGATGTGGATCAAGAAGAATTATTCTTTAAAGGTGCAAACAATGAGATGAATAGTATTGGACAATTACTAAGACATTTAGCCGTTGTTGACTTACATTGGGTTTATCGATTTAGGAATCAGTCTGTACCATTAAGTGTTCAAAAAGAATATGGTCCTTTGATTGATTCGACAGGCCAACTTCCTTCTGTACAAGACACAACAACTGTCGATTTAATAAATAGTTATGAAAAAGTTCAAACGATGTTTCGTTTAGAGTGTATCAAGTTATCGGAAAAAGATCTAACCAAGGTCGTTTCATACGAAAATGGACAAACAGCAACTATTCGTTGGGGGATATGGCATATAGCAGATCATAGTCGGTATCACCAAGCTCATATCGGCTTATTAAAGAAGTTATATAGACAAAAATAAGTTACTGCTAACACAAATTAGACTCCTTTGCTTGTTTGTTCTACTAAACGAAGGAGTCTATACGAACAACTATCATCTAAAAAACTTAAATGATTTTAGCTGGCGTGATATGTTCAATCCAAATAATTCCGTCATACTGTTCTTTCAGTATCATTTCTTCCTTTAAGAACCCCCAATAAAGAGCAATGCGAGGTGTGTATATCCAGGATGTTCTTTTATTATATGGGGCATGAAGAAAGTCAACGAATAGGGAAGAGTGATTCCCATACTTAAGCAGTGCTTCTAAGCCAGTAGGGTCTTTCACTTCATTTACAGGTTTAACCGTTTTATTATCGCTACTATCTAAACTTGCTCCAGAATAAGCATAAATACCAATGGTATAGGTTTGTCTTTTGAAACTATCAGGCAAGTAATCACCCATATTATTGAGGAAGTTTTGCCCATAGTCAGCATATTTCACTTTAGAGTTATTTTTTCGTATATGATAATTATGTCCCCATACAATTATTTTTTCTGTTGGATACATTTTTTCTGCAAGGTACTCAAGATTTTCGGCCATCATTCGATCCCGTAAGACCATCGGATGTTGCTCTATATCATAAATAGGTATATCATGAGCAACGTTCCAATTAGGTAATTCATATCTCATAAGTGTCTCTTTTCTTAATTTCAAAGATTGTAACAGGATGTCTACATCCTGTTCTTGTTGAGGGCTTAAAGTTGCCAATTCCTTTCTATGTTCCTCTACGAAACGCTCTAATCTGCTGTAGTTTTCATTAATTTTGGCTTGTTCTTGAACAAAATCGTCTTGTGTTTTTTGATCTTGTAATTTCATCATGCTTTCCTCAGCTTGTTTAAACAAATCAGCCTTTGAAGTGTCCACTTGTTTGATCCATTCATAGGTTGATTTCGTAAAAAGATTGCCCATTACCTGAATATCAAATCCCGTTAGTGTAAGAGGGTCTCCTTTTTTTCTTGTTCTTGGAGATATTTAAATAGATCTGCTACTTCTTGTGTATACCAGACACCAAAAATAGAGCGTTTCATGAGCTCTGTAGAAGATAAATTATGTAATTGACGGTATGCACTGTTAGTCTCCGCGAAGCCAGATTCAAAGGCCAGAACATCATATCCTAATTCTTCATGGAGGTATTTAATGAGTTCCACTTTTGTGGCGCTCATTTCATTTGATCCATGTGTAGTTTCACCTAGTTGGACAATACGTTTCCCTTTTAGCACTTTCTTTAAGAACTTTAAATGATCTTTCCTCGAATTTTTAGTAGCCTCTAAAGGATAAGAATTGCTTTTAATCCATTGTTCCCAATTCTCCACATCTTTTTCGTTTGTGTCTGCAAATGTTGGCGGCGTTAAGGTACAAAATAAAAAACACGTTACTATAAAACTTAGAAAACACCATTTCATTTTTTGATTCTTCATAGTTTCCTCCCTGTTTATTGACCTCATTCACAGTTTAATTGGAAATTCTATGTAAATCTAGTGGTTTGTATATTATTGTAAGTTATATCTATTGATTCAATCTCTAATAAAAACGAATTCTTATTAGTCATACCCTCCTTTTGATAAATTGTTATATTTATAGCAGTTAAACGTAAAACTTAAAATCATTTAACGTTAATATATTTTTTGTAATATAAACTAAACCACACATAAAAATTAAAGTTATTATATACCAGAGAGTAAATTCATAAACTACTTTATAAAAATAAAAGTTTCACTATTTACTCTAAGTGGCGACAAATACGCAGTTTTTCTATAAGATGTGTAATAGGTAATACTACTTTTAATAAAATACGGTAACTATTACTTTTATTAATAAGATTAAATTAATCTTATACAGGATGCGTTGTCCTTATAAGAAATATAAAAACGACCAATGATCGTATTGGTCGTTTTTCACGAGATAAGCTTACTTGTTTGGGTTTCTTTAAGTAGTATATGTTTCTGTGCTTTATTCATCCAAAATGATAAAAGCATACTTATTTCACTTTCACATTAGTTTCATTCACTTTATTTTTTCTAATAGGCTTTGCTGTATTCCATGTTCGTTTTCCATTCTCAACCTCATAACATTTTTGTTATATACGTTATAAAAAATATGCATTTCATTTATAACAAAACCTAATGTAGCATAGAAGAGGATTAAGTTTCAAGAAATTAACTGGAGGTAATTAGTATGGTCAATCGTAATAAATTGTTTCTATTTGCACTTATACTAGCTGCATTTAACCTTAGGCCGGGTCTAACTTCAGTTAGCCCAGTATTGCATGGAATAACGAAGGATCTAGGTATGAGTTCTACTTTAGCTAGTTTGCTCACTTCCATTCCTTTGTTATGTTTTGGTTTTTGTTCGTTATTTGCTGGTCGTTTAGCAAATCGCTATCAACCAGAGAAGGTGATTACTTTCGCCATAACTTGCATAGGTATTGCAACGTTTCTACGGGCCTTTACAAATTCCTCAATTTACCTATTAATAACAGCTTTATTAATTGGCGCGGGAATTGGTGTTGTAAGCCCTTTGCTTTCTGGTTTCATTAAAAGTCATTTTCCAGAGAAGGCAGCATCGATGATAGGCATATATTCTACTTCAATGGTAGTGGGTGCATCTATTTCTATTGGGCTAACGACACCACTTCAACACTGGTTCAATCATTCATGGAAAAATGGATTAGCATTTTGGAGTATTCTTGCTCTACTCTCTATTCCACTTTGGCTTATGGTAATAAAACAATCTCGTATTCCTGCAAGTAATTTCTCACAAAAGAAGAAGGTTTCTTTACCATTAAAAAATAAAAAAGCCTGGCTATTAACTTCTTTTGTAGGGATTGTAACTCTTCTATTTTATTGTTTTGCAGCATGGCTACCAGCCATTGTAGAGGAAAAAGGGTGGACGCCAGCATTTGGTGGTCTTGTAGGTACAATCGCTATGATTGCACAGCTACCAGCTACTCTTTTATTACCTAGTCTTTTAAAAGTGCTACCGAGCAGAAGGTTTTGGATTACAACCTTTACCTTAAGTATAATAATTGGTTTATCCCTTTTATGTTTTACAAACATAACACCTATTGTTTCAAGTATATGTTTAGGGGTTGGTGCTGGTGGTCTTGTGTCGCTAACTTTATTGTTACCATTAGATATGGCATCTTCCCCTATGGAAGCAAGTACTTGGTCAGCAATGACCCAAGCAATTGGATATATGATCGGTGCAGTCGGCCC
This sequence comes from Priestia sp. SRI_019, assembly GCF_057586255.1. Classification (NCBI taxonomy): domain Bacteria; kingdom Bacillati; phylum Bacillota; class Bacilli; order Caryophanales; family Bacillaceae; genus Priestia; species Priestia sp. SRI_019. Next base: position 8,123 of record NZ_JBYCZN010000008.1, read on the forward strand.
ATTCATAATTGGATTTCTGCATGATTATCTAGGAAGTTTCGTTCCGACATTATATCTTCTAATAATTATAGGATTCATTGCCATCTTATTAGGGTGGAAGATTACCAAACCAGCTAAGGGTAAAGCAGAAGGCCTACCTGTGAAATAAAAACCACGAAGTAAATCGTGGTTTTTATTTTAACTTTTGAAAAAGCCTATATAACAACTTTTAAAGTATAGAGTGATATTACTGTGTGCAAGAAGAGGTTTGGTCCCATGAATACATTTGGTCAGATAAATAGTAGCGATTATATAGAATCACGCGTGGGTATCGCCTACTAATAAAGACTTATATTACTCGCTTATTAGCTTAAGACATATTTTTCTATCTTTCTGAGGTGACGTTATGGATTTACACGATTTAACAGTGCATCTTATTCATCGTACAGATGTAAGAGCAATGAATTATTTCAAGAAAAAGCTCAAACCTTATGGCATGACTCCAGTACGATGGAGCATCATTAGTGTTCTAGATTCTCAAAAAGGGATCACCCAAACAGAACTAGCAGAAGCAATTGATAAGAAACAAACAACTATTGTAGAAATGATTTATGCGATGGAGGAAAAAGGACTCATAAAAAGAATATACAGTAAACGAGATCGTCGCTTACACTATCTATTTCTTACAGAAAAGGGGGAAGAGTTAAAGAAAATTCTTTCACCTTTAGTTGAAGACGCTCACCTCTTCATCACGCGTCAATTAAGTGATGAAGAAAATACTCAACTAAAGACATTGTTAAACAAGGTATATAACGGTATACAATAAGCCGTGTTACTGAATATTCCTTATAAAGAGAAACCTTTTTTATAAGCACTCAATAAATACTCTTCCTAGCCACTACCATTCATAAATAGTAGAAATAAAAAAGACAGCCACTTTTTGAATCAAACGGCTGTCTTTTTATATGCACTAAATAGCAACACATGTTTATTTAAGTACTATTTAAGCATCTTCTTCAGCAAAAAGGGTACGAGCTGTTTGGATAAAAGCATCTGTTGCTTTGGATATATCTTTCATATCTAGCACTGCTATATTGATATCTCTATACGTATCTGGTTTTAACTCACGAACAACGACTTGGTCTGGCAACCACCAAATATTTTGTTTTGTTGTAATGGTAATTCCTAACCCTTCTTGTATCATACTTAATCCTGTCTCTATATAATCCATCTCAAACCGTACTTTAGGAGTCAAGTTATACTCATTGAATAGAGCATGAATCTGTACCTCATAACCGCATTTTCCAATTAGTATATCTTCACCTTGTAGGTCAGGAATACTTATCGTTTCTTTCTGAGATAAAGGATGGCTTGAGTGCATAAGTACAATCAGTTGATCTTTAATTAAAGGTAAGGTATCAAAATCTTTATCAGGAGGAATGATAATTCCTACATCAATGCATCTGGAACGTAACCACTCTTTTACTTGATCTACACTACCTTCCGAAAGCTTGATTTCTATACCAGGATACTGACTTTCCATTGCACGTATGATCTTAGGAATAAACCTAGTACAAGCAGTTCGGTAAGCGCCAATGTGTACCTTTCCAATTTCTAACCCCTGTTCAGCCACAATTAATTCATCTACTTTTTGTAATTCACTCAGGATTGTTCTAAAAGTAATTAATATTCTCTCTCCTACATCTGTAAAAGATATTCCATTCTTCTTATCTCTTTTAATTAACTTCGTTCCTAATTCCGATTCAATTGTTGCAACGGTACGACTTACTGCAGGTTGTGTCATATGTAGTGCTTCACCGGCTTTTGTAAAACTTCCTGTTTCTGATATACGGACAATAAGTTCAATTTGTGATTTGTTCATATCAATTTTGTTATCTCCTATATAATTAATGTGCATTTGATTGGTATTGGAACCTAATGTATCATGAAAAAGAATTAAACTTCAAGAAATTAACCGAAGATAATTAGGATTAGCAATGGTAATAAATTATTTTTATTTGTGCTTATAGTACTGTTTTGAGGGTTTTATCTTTAAAGTGCATTTGGCTTTAGCAATACTATATAATCATCCATCAGGAAAATGAAATCTCTATAGTGTACTTGCAACTATAATTTTAGCTTGTACTCATATGGGGTATCTAATTCATTCAGAAAAAGGGGTACTAACAATGGAGGATAACTCGAAGTTACAGCAGGCGACAAAAATATATAAAGCACTCGGTGAACCGACCCGATTAAAGATTGCTCGTTTGCTTGCTAATGAAGCAAATTTATGTTGTTCGGATATTGGGACAAAACTTGAATCAATTGCTGGATCAACTTTATCCCATCATTTAAAACAATTAACTGATTGCGGACTTCTGAGTACTTATAAAGAAGGGACATATATATACTACAGCCTAGACCGTGAGTTAATTGGAAAGTATGCTCCATATGTGATGGAGTAATTTCTCTTAGTTCTATATTTCTATACTTAAGGAAATATAGAACTAAGAGGTATGATTTTTCTTGTCTGGATTATGGCTAAATTGCTTGATAGGTATCCTCATCTAAATTCTGAGTATATCTCCATTACTAGTACTTTAGATAAAAAGGCTAAAGCAAATCATCTATCGTTATTATAAGCGCGTTAAATTCATGTTGTGTCACCTTTATAAAACATTTCTGAAGAAATTGTAAAGGTCACTTTGTCTACGTGCAAAAATCAGCTCTTTACAGCTAATTTTTCAAACGCTCGGTTAATGTATGAACTTAAATCTATATTTCTAGAAATATAGAAATATAAAACAAAAGGAGAATGAATAATGGCAATTAAGCCTGTTGATTTAAAGAAAGCATACCGTTTATTACAAGTAGGTCCAACAACCATGATTTCTGCTAAACACGATGGGATAGAAAATGTAATGGCAGCCGCTTGGGTCGGTCTGGTGGGAAATAATAAAGTGATGGCATTTATCGGCAAACAAGCTTTCACACGTGAACTCGTTGAAAAGAGTGGTTATTTTGTAGTACATGTTCCAACTGTTAAACAAATGGAAACTGTCTTGTATGTTGGTGAGCACAGCTCTAAAGAAATAGACAATAAACTTGATAAGATCTCACTATTTTACCAAGAAGAGTTTGATTTACCACTAGTTGAAGGTTCTGCTGGCTGGCTAGTATGCAAGGTTCTCCCAAATTCTGAAAATGAACAAGAACATGATCTTTTCATGGGTGAAATTGTCGGTGCTTGGAGTGATGATCGAGTATTCAACAACGGACATTGGATTTTTGATGATGCTCCTGATGAATTGCGTACAATACACTATGTTGCTGGCGGTCAATTCTATGCTATTGGAAAAGGTACCAAATTTAATCACGGACCTGGTACAGACTAAATAAATCGGTAAAGAAAACTCTCACAGTCCCATTTTGGTTAGATGAAATGGCCAAAGAGGAAATGCTTTTGAGGATGGACTGAGTCTTAAGAACAAGTAAAAATCATCCTTACAAAAAAAGTGGCCTTTCTCTAACGAGAAAGGCCGCCCATATTGTTTACTTATTTTGTTCGAGAGTTACATTTTCAACTACCACAGCTTTTTCAGAACCTGTAACTGAATTGGAACTTGTTCCTGTCTCCATTGTAAAGGCCAGTATAACAACGGCTGTCAATGCAAGTCCTCCAACAGCATAAGCAGCGTAACGCTTTAAGCTCTTTACAGTTAATTTTTCAAACGCTCGGTTAATTTATGAACTTAAATCTATATTTCTAGAAATATAGAAATAAAAACGAAAGGTGTGATTTGTTTTGTCAAATATGTAGAAAATTTATTTATTGGCTGCCATTAGTTTTCTTAATGGTACATCAGAATATGTTATTGCTGGAATCTTAGACAGAATTGCTAAGCTAAATCACATATCGTTATCATCAGCTTGTTAGATTCATTTTTTTGTCGTTTTCGTAAAATGTTGAATAAAAAATTATGCAACTTTCTTTACCCACGATTAAAAAAGTTGACTCAGTATTGTCATTTTTTAATCGTGCGGTTCGTTATTGAATTTAAATCTATTGTTTCAGACGATAGTTTTAGATATGTATATATGAAAATAAAATTATTAGGAGTGACATCATTTGTCTAACACATTAAAGATTTATATCTTGGCCCTCATTGGTTTTTTAGTCGGGACTTCCGAATTTATTATTACAGGAATTTTAGATACGATTGCAGATTCACTTGGAATAACTGTGGCTGCAGCAGGACAATTAATTACAATATTTTCACTTGTATATGCAATATTCACACCCATTCTTATGGGATTAACATCTAGTATAGATAGACGTAAATTAATGATTTTTTCGCTTGGTTTGTTTGTAATAGGTAATATCTTAGCATTTGTCCTACCAGGTTACGGATTATTTGTAATGACTCGAGTAATTATAGCACTTGGGACGGGGATGGCGGTTGTTACTGCATTCACTATCGCTGCAAAGATCGCACCAGAAGGTAAACAAGGTAGCGCGATGGCTACAGTGATGATGGGATTTTCGTCTTCATTAATCGTTGGAGTACCTCTTGGAAGAATTATTTCTAGTTTATTAGGTTGGAAAGCTGTTTTTGGTGTACTAGCACTGCTAGGAATTCTTGCAATGATAATAATTAGAGCAACTATTCCACTTATTAAAGGTGAAAAGTCTGTACCACTAGTTAAACAATTGGCTCTTTTTAAGAAAAGAAAGGTTACAATCGGATTAGCAATTACTTTTTTCTGGCTTGGCGGATATTCAATTGCTTACACGTACCTTTCACCTTATTTATTAAATGTATCAGGAATACAGGAAAAACTTTTAACTGGTATATTTCTGATTTTTGGTATTGCAAGTTTATTTGGTTCTAAATTTGGTGGATTTAGTACAGACCGTTGGGGAGTTAAAAAAACACTGATAGGTGGAATGTTGTTACACATCATTGCGTTAGTACTATTATCTCTTGTAACAAATTCTTATGTGAGTGTTTTAATAATATTAATACTTTGGTCATTTGCTGCATGGTCAACGGCACCGACACAACAATATAACTTGGCTACAATCGAACCAGAGTCATCAGGCGTATTATTAGGTTTAAACCAGTCAATAACGCAATTGGCAATGGCAGCTGGTGCAGGAGTCGGAGGTGTCTTTGTTGAGAAAGTATCACTATCTTCAGTTACATGGATAGGCGCACTAGGAGTTGCAATTGCTATTGTAACCACTTTGGCACTTTACCGAGCAAAGTCAAGCAAGATGTCAGTAGAGTATAAAAAGTCAGCTTCTTAATTCATGGTTAATGCCTGCATCATAGAGAAATTGTTAATACTGCTCAGTAAGACATTTGATGAGTCGGAATGACTCATGTGGACCGCAATGAGTAGCAATGACAATATCACACAAAAAAGCAGTATTCCCACGCTATTTACGCGTGAGAATACTGCTTTTTGATTAATTTTCTTTTAAATGATACCCTTTGAACTCGTAACCGTACATGCTCGTCAATTCTACAAAGCTCTTATAGGAATACGTAATCGCAACTGGTGTACCAACTTGAACTTTATCATAAAGCTTTTCCACATCTACATTATGAATTCTTACACAACCTTGGCTCACGTACTTTCCAATGCTGCTTTCATTGTTATTGCCGTGAATGCCTTATGTATCACCATACGTACCGTTAGCATTTAACCCTAACCAACGTTTTCTTAAAAGATTTCGGGGATCGCCCCCAGGAATATGTCGTGTATAACTTGAAACAGTTGTTTTAATTATTGGTCTATTTGTAAGTGAAAAGATAAAAACGATCATATAAAGAAAACAATGTAAATAAGAGCATGATCTGATATCTTATAAATTCAGCTTAGGCTTCTTTTTATTTCTTGTTATAGTTACTTATTTGCTTCATAAGCCCTTACCTTATTGTAAAACGTCGCTTTCTTCATGCCTATTTCCTTCATAAATGCGACAGCCGTAATTGTTCCAGACTTCCATTCTTTATATAACCTATCCCATTCTTTAGGAAAAGCAATGATGGGACGCCCTAGATGTTTTCCTTTTGCCTTAGCAACGGCTATTCCTTCTCGTTGGCGCTGTAAGATGGTTGCTCGTTCCTGTTCCGCCATAGATGTATAAACCTCTATAATGATGTTATTAATCATGTCTATAACCCACTCTTGACCTTCTGGTACCTCTTGCATAGTCGTGGGTAAATCAATAATTTTGATTCGGATTCCTTCCTTTTTAAACTGCTCTAAATATTTTTTTATTTGTGCTTTATTCCGGCCTAGACGATCAATCGATTTAATATACAATGTGTCGCCCTCTCTCATTGCCTTAAGCATATTTTGAAAGCCGTCGCGTTCCATGTCCTTCCCACTCGCCTTATCACTGTATAGATATTTTTTATCTGTTAAATACGGTTTTATTGCTTCTAACTGTCTATCTAAGTTTTGTTCATTAGTGCTTACACGAATATATCCAAAATTAATTCCCATTGTGAAAACCATCCTTGTTCATAATAGATAGTTTAAGTATAGGACAAAAATTATAAAAAGGTCTATTTATTTTAGAACGTCTAAAAAGATTTATTTTTAATATTAAATAGACTCAATATTATTGATTTTTCCATAGTATAAAAAGGTGTACTTTTTTAGACTGTCTTTTTGTCGATAAGTGTGATCTTGGAGTGAACAGGATAAAGATAAATTCGAAATAAAGTAACTAGCAGTTTTCTTTAATTAACAGTATATGGTATATTTGGTTAAAAAGGAAAATTAACCTTATGATAGGACTTATTATTGCTATTATTCTGTTTAACTTTATTGCGTTTAAAACAAATAAAAGATTGACGGCAAATCAAATCGTACATATTTGGGCATTTACAATTGCTTTGCAACAACTCGGCGATTTATATATTGATACAAAATATCATGGCTATTGGTACTTTTCTAAAGATATTGATGGGTGGCGTGAAATTCTTACATTAACAGTATTGATTCCACCAGTGAATATGATGTTTCTAAATTGGTATCCTTCTGGAGAAGCCTTTCATAAACGTATTATGTATATTTTTTATTGGATGATAGCTATTTTACTTTATGAAGCCATCACATTATTACCTGAACCGTGGGGATACTTTAAATACGGTTGGTGGAATCTATGGCATTCAGCCATTATGGATCCTTTACTTTTACTTATTGTATTAGGATATTATAAATGGATATATAAGTTGGAAAATAAGCTCTTAGCAGGAAAGAAATAAAAACAAAACGCCACCCCTCAGGAGACAAGGGATGGCGTAACATCAAAGTTTATCCTTTATACATAATTTTACACATTATAGATTTATCAAGGCTTCAAGCCTTTGAAAAATTACCTCTACTCCATAAAACCATGAATAAATTAAGCTTTTATATTGAACTTAAACTCTATTTCATTCTTTAAAATTTCCGCCCCTCTTGGACTTAGCACTAAACCTTTTGCATATTCCCTATTTTGAGGAGTGATGTCACCTGTTACTATACATTCGTTATAAGACATGTATTTCTTTAAAATAATTTGATTCCCATCAACAAAGATCTCGATAGGGTCTTTTTCTTTAATAGCAAGAACCTTTCTTAGCTCAACTGGAATAACAACTCTACCTAATTCATCTACTTTTCGTACAATACCTGTTGATTTCATTTTATATTCTCCCCTTCCTGCTGCAATATTCTACTTCATTTGATTTTCTATGAATAGATTTATCAATCCAACAAAGGAACCTTAAGTGCTCCTTCCTACATCATATAAATGGTACTAAAACAAGCTTAGCCTGTTTATGTAGTCTCAACGCTGTCGAATGTTTAAAATAGTCCCATTCTATAACTACTCTAGCCATCTTATGATTCACCTTTTATTTCTTCTTGCATCATTTTCTTATTCTTACGAATAAACGAAGGGATTTTGCTAAAATAGTGTCTCTTCACTTCACCGTAAGGTATCCAAATTTCTTTTCTCTCAATAAGATCATAAACTTCGTCTAAAATTTGATCTCGTTTCCTAGGGTGTAATTTGACGTGAGGGTAGTTAATCGCACGAATATAGCGTTGTCTTAATTCGTTTGTTATCCATTCTTTCTGCTTTTGCCTCAATGCTGAAAACTTTTTATTCGTTTAAATTAAGCGTCCATTTTGATAAACATGATTTTTCATATCGTTTTCCCCCTTTTCTCCTTAGTTCCATATAAAATCATTGAATCTTCATTTACCTAGTAGGCTTTTTTCTTAAATTGTTCTTTCACATAGATACAATTTCGTGTATGTTCACGGGAAAAGAAATGATCGTGTTTATAATGTACTGTGACTTCACATGAAGGACAGACAAAGAAACCCATTCTTATTTTATCTTGATTGACCTCATGCGCATAAAACTCTCCTGTAGCTCTAAACATTACCACATGTTTAGCCTTTTCTATTTTTGCTCGCATAACCATATCCCCCTCCACCATATTTTTCATCTATTTCTACGATAAGGGCTATATGGAAAAAAGACAAAGAAAAAACAGCATCCCGTCATAACGGAATGCTGCCTAATCATTAGTTGTTTTTTAACTTGTAGCCTTTAAACGTATATCCATAAATCTTAGTGAGATCAATAAAGCTCTTATAGGAATACGTAATCGCAACCGGTGTACCAATCTGAACTTTCTCGTAAAGCTTCTCCACATCTTTATTATGCATTCTAACACATCCGTGACTCACGTATTTTCCGATGCTACTTTCATTGTTATTACCGTGAATGGCATAGGTATTGCCATTTGTACGATTTACATCTAGTCCTAACCAACGTTTTCCTAAGGGATTGCGAGGGTCTCCCCCAGGAATATGTCCTGTATAATAAGGCCGATTTTTAATCTTGTTCACGATTTTAAAGATGCCAACAGGTGTTTTCTCCCATGTTTTACCCGTAGCCACTGGATTAATAACTTCTATATAGCCATTGTGAAAATAAGCAAGTTTGTTATAATGCTTATTAATAATGATGAAGTCTTGATTAACAGTTTTACTGGCTGCTTCTGTTTTCCCCACTGAAACCACACATAGGGTTATCATTAGTAATGTAAAAATAGTGATTAATTTAATAAATAGATTCTTCATCTCAAACACTCCTCTTTTTATCATGTGTATATAAACCAGAAAAAAACACCTTCTTTATTTGAAGGTGTTTTTCGTAACAATCATTTATGAACAAAAACCTATTTCATTGATGATTTTGACATGTAAAGAAACATTCTCTATCGCAATTAACGTTTGTTTTGCGTAAGTACATTTGATGCAAATATCAGTGTCTTAAAATACACATAAAAAAACCCCACTCAATCAGTTAGAAGGAAGATTGAAATAGGGTAAGTGTGATTGAATCCCTTTGGGGAGAGAACAATACCATTACACTGATATTATGTGATGAATCCAATGATTTATACATAAAAATATCCCTTCACCGATCAATTAAGACTAATATATGAACTTATAACATCGGCTCCTTTTTAGAGCAAGAAAAAACAGACCTTACTATACCGAAGGTCTGCTTTTACTTACTTCTTTATTAATTTTTTCCGTATGACAACAAGAAGGGAAAGAGGAACAGCCAAAAAAACGAGTACCATTCCCATCTCGTACGACTAGATCCTGCCCACATTTCGGACACTTACGAGGTTCTGGTGTGATATTTTCAAAGATTTCTCGTGCCTTGAAAACAGGATTGACTTCATTGATAAACTTTTGAAGATCCGCACGATCCACTAAAGTCACATCACATGCAGCTGCAAGCTCTTTTGCTTGTTTCGTAAAATAACTATTGGTCACAACCCACGCTTGATTCGCTTTATAATACGCTTTTGCTGCATACACTTCTTGTACAGCTGAAAGGCTGACCCTATTCTTAGCACTATACCGTTTGGCTTGAATCACAATTCTTTCTTTGCCTTTCATTACTAGGTCAGCTCCAAAATCACCTGATTTTGGCGTTATCTGCGGCTTGTATCCTAGTTGTTGAAAAAGCGCTCGCAAATATACCTCAAATTGATACCCATCCATTTTATCAATATAGGGCATACCCGATTGGGCTAACTCTTTCATATACCTCCGTTCACGAATCACACGGTAAGCAAATGTAGAAAGTTTTAAAAAAATCATGATAAGAAAAAGATAAAACACGCTTTGAAACACCTTATCCATTCATTGAAAGCTCCTGTTCTGTTTGTTTATTCCGGAGACGTGATGCTACAGGTTGAATGCTTTTTCCATTCTTCTTTAATGCGTCGTTCCAATCTTTCGCTCCCTTTGGAATATCTGCTCTTATTAAATCAGCATTAACGATTTCGTTCATTTTGTCAATAAATTCTTTTCCTCCTTGGTCATTATCGACAGCTAACACCATTTCTTGAATGCTTAAGCCTTCTCTTCGAGCTTCGATATAAGATTGAGCAACAGTTTTAGGCTTTAAGCCATTCATACTAATAAGGCGTGTATTCTGCAAACTATTCTCTTGTATACTCCAATAAGAAAGAAGATCAATTGGGCTTTCAAAAAAATGAATCTTGTTTGGGCGACCAACATCAACTGAAAAGCCTGTATGTGGGTTATCGTTCGGTAAGACTTGTTTAAAAGAACCTCGTTTATTGTTTATGGAAGCTGTTCCTTGTCGATCTGCCCCAATCACTTTTCCTTTGCCTCCATGCTCACGCCATTTAAACACCACATTATTTCGTTTGTCCTGGGCGATTAAGTCTTTTTGAAGGAGCCAGTTAACTAATCGAGGATCTATTTTACGTTCTTTTATGAGATAATCTTTTACTTTGTTTTGATCCTTCACTTCTAACTCTTTTGGATAGCGAAAAGGCTCTTTTGATGGTGAAACCGACGGTTGCTCATGTGACTGAGAAAGCTCTTTATAATCACCTTTATTGATATCTAATACAGCTTGTGGAAAAGACATCCCATAATACATTTGAGCGAAACTGATTGCTCCGTATCCTGTTTCATTCCGGCTATTCCAAGCGTACATATTTCCTTTGATGAGTAAGCTATCATGCTCCGTATGACGATAATACTTTCCTTCTTTTACAAAGGTTTCGCCTTTGGCTTCCAGATACGACAACAAATCAATATCTCTGGCTTTCATAACCTCCTCCTCCTTGACGTATTTTCGTTCTCCCACCTAAATCCCTCCTTCACTCCACGATATGAAAAAGGAGAGCTTTTCAGCCCTCCCATTCCGTCTAAACTTTTGCTTTTTTTAACGTTCCATTTCTTGTGTCTCTTTCTGTTTTCTCGAAGAATTTGCTCCACTATTCCGTGCGAAAAACTTCGTAAATCCATTCTGTGATTTCTCTTCTTTTTTCTGCTTGTCATGATCCTTTTTCTCCGTGTCTAAAGCCTTTTCAAGATTGGTTAATTTCTCACGTTGAGAATCAGTCAAATTGAGCTCTTTTAATTCCTGCAGCACTTCTTTTTTTAATTTGTACACCTTATCAAAGGAGTGCTTTTGTTCAAACTCCTTCATTTTGGCCAAACGCTGCTCTTTCTCTTGAGGTGTTTCTTGCTTGAGCTGCTTTTCGACAGGATTCTTTTCTGATTCAGCTTCCTTTTTCACTCCTTTAGAAGAATCTTTTTCATCTGATATGCCTAATTGGGCTAACAAGCTTTGTTTAAATAGCTGCTTATACTGTGTTTCTTCGCTAGGCTGCTGCATAGCTTCTAGTACTTCTTGTTTATAATCTTCTTGATATCGGTCCTTCTCTTGTGTCTGTTTACGTGCTTGAAACTGATGAGAAAGCTCATTCTCCATACCTTTCAATTGTTCAGAGGTGAATTGTTTTTCCTTTAAGGCACTTGATTTCAACATGACATAATCGTTTTCTGCATTCACACGGACTAACATGCTATCAATATCTTGAGGCTTTTCTTTTTCATGAGCTTGTAAAAACGTAAAATAGCTCGTTTTGAGCTGCATTTCTCGATCTTTCTCTAAAACAGGATTCACATCATGACTCTTTAAAAAATCAAGTGTTGCTTCACTTTCATAGGCTTGTTTTTGCCCTCTTTCATCATATATTCCTCCAATTAATTTGGTTTTAAATGTGAAAGAAAGGATTATTTATAAAAGAAAAAGCAGAGGAATTAACCAGCTCTGCTTTTTAAATTTAATTTTGTTAGGTTCAAATCACTTCATTTTTCCAGTATAAAATTGATCTCTTTACAGAAAATATCCTTATCTACGAATTATGAACAAGGAGGGGGAAAACTTGGGTAATAAAAATAACCCGTTAGTTGGTATTGGAATTCTTTCGATACTATTAACAACAGTTTATACAGCAATACTTGCATCACAGTTGATGGCCACTAAACACAAGGTTGATTACCTTTATTTTAAAAATAAGTTCACTGGAAACAAAAACTAGTTCTATTGAGACGGTGATTGGCATCGTCTTTTTGCTATTCTTTGTTTGCACAATATTTATCTGATGTGCCGTCAAATACTCTTGCTATACTTTACCTTTCGAGTTCCTGTTCTTCTTTTTTCTTTTTGACGGTGCCTGTACGTTTTTGGAATTGCATGTGATTACCCACTTCAACACGTTCTTGAAAAGTAAGAGATTGTTCCTGAACTTGACCATTGATGACTCCCTTCTCGTTTTTAGTGACGTTCGAATCGATCTGATGTTCAAGTTTCACGACTTCTTCTTTTGTCATCCATCCATTTTTGATCGCTTGTGTTTTGGTTGAATAATATTTCTCTTCAGCCGTGACACGATCTAAAATACTATCTACATTTTGTGACGATTCCTGTTGCTGCTTTTGTTTATAATCTTCATATCCTTCTTTCATTTTCTCTTGTACATTTTCAGAAGAAAGAGGATCTGATTGCTGCTGTTTTTTATCGTTTTTTTCTGGTGACTGATTTTTTTCTCGTTCTTTTACTAAGGTATCTTCGATTGTTTCAATAAAGCCAACGGACGTTTCATGTACTTCTTTTAAAAGCTTGGTTTTATCTTCAAAGGTCTTTCCTTTCGTCCAGTGTGACAGGTATCCTAGAGAATACTCACTCGTATCAATGCCAAAATAAGAAGAAACGGTGTAAGCCGTCATTTCTGCCTGAAACTCTTTTTCCGCCGCCGTATAGTTTAAATGTGTCTCTTTGGTATGAAGTTTCGCGTGTGCCAACTCATGTGCCAAAGTTTTTACATTTTGACGTTCAGAGTTACGGGGATTTAACGCAACTTCTTTTGTTAATGTATAAGAAACTCCTTTTGCAGATCCTAGTTCTTCTTTAGGAGCAATGATGGAAATACCGTTCTTTTCCGCAATAGCTTCCATTCCTTTATAAAGTGCCTTGTAATCCTCTATATTGCCTTCTAACCAACGATTCGGAAAGATCTTAGGTAAATCACTCGCTTTTGCATTCGTCTGCGCCACGTCGAAAACATGGCCGACTGAAAAGTACAGTCGGCCTTGAGTGACTTCTTTTTTTCCTTCTTGAATTAACTTCTTTTCTTGAGGAGTAGCTTTATTGATGGATTTTAATTTCCCATTTTCATCTTTAAATTTTGGAACGGTTTTGTTTGGTACAAGAATTTTAATACCCTTCTCTCCTTTATTAACAGAGAAGCCTTTGTCTTTCCAAAACTTAAATGAACCAACAGCTTGAGCACCCAAAAACTGTTCTTGAATAAGAGCTGTGTTCGACATGGAGTATTGATAAAACTTACCCATGAAAGATAAATAGTCTTTTAATTCTTCGGCAGAATGAAAATGCTGCTCGACCTTCTTTTCCATCCCATTTGTTAACTCTTCAACCTCTTTACGCTTATCCTCAACGGATTTTTTCGCATACGTTTTACTCATTTTCATCCTCCTCTTTTTGATAGGAGATCCCCTTAAGCTCTTCTAATTCTTGTTCATACCACGGTTCTTCTAAATCAACAAAAAGCTTCCGTGTTTTAATATTCATTGGTACCAACATATTCTCTTGATGCACCACATATTGGTAAAACTCTTTCGCTTCTTCTGGACTTAAATTCACCTCTACTTCTTTGTCTTGATACTGTACAATGGCATGATCCTCTCCTACAGCTTTAATTGAAGCTAACACTAAATCTTTGTTAAAAAACATATTTCGTTCCTCCTCTACATTTTTCAAACTATCTTTATATAAATCCATCAATGAGATGGTTGTTTCCCTTTGGACTCTTCCCAATCAATTCGTTTTTGACGTTGATTTGCAATACGCTTCTCAATAGCTTCCTTCGCAACCTTTGTGCTATCTAATTCTTGTAAATCGGTTGTCATTAATCCATCAAAACCGTGATGGAAGAAAAGACCGTTCATATATTCAATTAAAATTTGTGTGTTTTTATCAGCACTGTTTGCCCCAAGACGAATCTTTGTTAATTCATCTTTTAAAACCTGATGTAAGTTATTGCTGACCACTTCCGAAATATATTGCAATGACCATTCATTACTTTTTGTTTTTTTATGCTCCATACAGATCTGAGCAATAGCCTCACCTGTAAATCCAATATTGTTTTCTTCCATATATGTTTGGATATATTGTTTTGTTTCCTCATCCAGTGATAATTTCATACGTTGTTTATTCATTTAATAACTCCTCTCTTCCTGACGATGATGTTCAATTTCTTTTTGTAACCGTTCATAATGTTGTTGATTTTTCCAACTTTCATATTCTGATTTAAACGCTCGCTCCATCTTTTTTAATGCAAAATGCATAGAGACCTTTTGATTAAAACTTGCAGGACGTTTTGATTGTTTTTTACTTTCTACCATTCTTTTAATCTGTTGCTGCTGCTTATCATATTCTTTCATTTCTTTTAAAAAGGCATTTCCCATTCGCTTATAAAGATCATCAATTTTCGTTTGCTTATAGTCCTTGTATCGTTTTTCATCTCCCTTTCCTTCTCCATACGCTTTCCTTAATTCCTCTACTTCTTTATCTAATTTTTCAAGCAATTGTTGATACTCATTACTATGATGCTTTTCGATATATTTTTGACTTAGCACATCAATAAATGGCTTCATTGGTTTTAACGTTCGGTAGCTATATTGCCATTGCCTTTTATCTTCTGGAAGATGATTATAGATTTGAAGAAACAATGGTTGAATGTCACGATTCTTCCACCTTAATGAAGAATCCTGCTTCTTTTTTCCGACCATATCCTTTCGAATTAACTCATTTATTTTCTGATGCTGCTCACCTCGATTTAAAATTTGATTCACGACTGTTGACTTCATCGCATCCAATGTTTTAGGCTTTCTTTTACCTCGTTCACGAGTAGGTTGTGGTTCCACTGTTGCAATATGAATATGAATGTTCCCCGTATTGTAGTGTATAGCAGCTGACCAAATAGCCGACTCATTTAACCTTTCCCTTTTAAGCATTTCCTTCATGGACTGACGGGTAATCTCCATTAGTTTTTTCTCATCCACGGTATGAGCACGAGCATCATATAAACCATTTTCTTGAAGCCAAGGATTATGAAATGTGATGACATCCTGCCACATAATACTGTTATTTTTTTGCGCTTTTTCAAACAACTTTTTTAATTGTTTTTTTCCCTGCGCATTCAATTGATCCGATTGTTCAGTAAACAAAGAAGATGTCTTATCAGGGTTATCCATGTAATCTTGATAAAGAGTAAACAGTTTCTCATGAGCATCCTGTTCTTTTTTAGCATCATCACGATCCACATAATCAACATAATCTTGAAAAGCCTTTTTATCAGATGTAACAAATTTTGTTTTCAACACTACGCCTGGAATAACAGGAGGTGTACTCATCCCTCATCTTCTCCTGTCATATCTCGAATAAATCCATTAATTGTTTCAATTGCCACTGCACACCTTTCCATCATCATTATATTTCGATCAATGAGACGTTCTAGCTCTGCTTCACGATCTTTTTGTTCTTGAAAAACAGCCAGCGTTTCAACCTGACCTTTTAAGAATTCTTGACGTGAAATCTTTTTTTCTTTTGCAATCTCATCTATTTTTTTTACGGCAGTTGGATCAATATCTCGTAAAAGAATATCCATAACATTCGTTCCTTTCCTGTAAATTGTGGTTCCCCACTATAAAAGAGAGAAGAGCATAAGGGGTTTTTGCTATCACAGGGTGTGATAGGCTAGGCAGAGCCTAGCAAAACCGTGATAGCAAAGAAAGTCTCTGAATGTCCCCTTCACGTCCCCTTTTTTGGGTGTACGTCCCTTTTACGTCCCCTTTTAAAATCCCAATGTCCCCTTTATGTCCCCCTGTTTTTGAGCCATGTCCCCTTTGCGTCCCCCTGTGTTTTTTCACTTCATGGCTAAATCTTGTTGCTTTTCATTCAATTTTTGAAGCTTTTCTTGTAAACTTTTTTGTTCATCTTTATAGAGCTGAATGCTTGCATCACTCGATTGAATGGCATCCTTTTTCATCGCAATTTTTGATTCTGTATCAGCTTTTTCCTCCTGTACTTGGTACTTCATATCACGTTGTAATTCGTTCATTTCTTGTTGCGTTTGGCGCTTATGTTTGGCTTCTACTGTGATTGCTTTTTCATAGTTTTTCATTTTCTTTTTGACAAAATCTTTTTCTAACTCATTAACTAAAAGCGCATATTCTTGTTTGGTTTTTGTTCCTTTTCCTTCTTCACTTTTCGTTTTTCGTTGGTCAGAATAGAGCGTTGTAATTAACGCATGAGCATCTATTTCTTCTGTTGAATCTGTTTCTGAATCACTCGTTACATCATCCACGTTTACCGTTTCTTTTTCTTGATTTTCTTGATATAGATCAAAGGCAAGTGCTTCCCAATTTGGAGATAGATCGCTGATTCTTACCACATAATAGCCATCATCTTCATACAATAAATGAACAGGTAATTTGATGTTTGGATTCGCTTTTTCTTGTGCCACAAAGCTTACTTCTTCTTCATCTGTTTGATCCATTTTGATGACCATATCCAGTGAGCCATTAGCCGGATGATACACACGATTCTCAATGGTTACGGTTCCTGTTATGTTAGAAGAAACTGCCTCATAGGTTTTGGTATGATACAAAGGATCTTCTGTTTTTAAATAGAATTTTGATGTCAGTAAGGATAAAAAACCGATAAAGAAAAAGATCAACATTGCTGTATACTTCCATGACCGATTGCGATTTAAATTAAATCGATAATCTTCAAATTGCTTCTTAAATGCCATCTGCTTCACCTCATTTCATGATTTCTGTTTTCAATTCTTCAATACTATAAACCACCCATTTATTCTCTTCTTTTCGTAGAGAAACTTTAATAATGTCATGCGTTTGATCGTCGACATTCTCATCTTTTATGACAAGATGATTCGTAAATTCAGCAATCACTTCGACCTCTTCTTGCCCTCCATCATATTGTTGTACATAGAGCTGTACATCATTTGGAATCGAAGTGTAACTATCTCCATATACGAACTTTTCAGAAGGATAAAATTGCTCATAAAGCTCTTTGTCCATGATGGATTTTGCAACCTTCTTTCGTTCCTCAAATCCTTTTTTTTCACGATGGTAAGACACATCGATGAATTGATGAACCGTATTTAAGTAATCTCGTTTTTGTTGTTCTTGTGCAGAAGGGCGAACTTCACTTAGTTGTTTTTTTAGCTCTTTATTTTCTTCTTTTAAGCTGTCATTTGTGACTTGAATTTGTTTCGAAGCTGTTGTGTTGGAGATATTATGGTTAAGGTAGATATTGAAAATGGTCACGCCTGCCACCACAACGGCAAGCGCTCCAAATAGTAGTGCTGCTTTATTTTTCATCGCCTTTTCTCCTTTTAAAATCGTTTTACTCTTCCATTAAATCGTTCACCAAAATACGTTCCTTTTGCCATACTTGCGATGGCTACACCTGTTTTTCCTTGGCAGCCTAAAAACTGATTATTACCAACATAGATTCCAACGTGGCCGTCTATCTTATAGGTATCAAAAAACACCACATCTCCAGGCTTCATGTCTTTTGGATTGATTGCTTGCCCTTGTGTTTTGAGTGTATCGGTTGTTACACCTGACATTGGACCGACATTCACTCCCACTTGCTCGAATGCCCATCTAACAAAACTTGAACAATCAAAACGTCCTGCGTTAATATCAGATTGAGATCGTCCTCCACCAAAGACATAACGTGTTTTACCAATCAACGTTTTGCCTGCGTCAATTACTTTCACACCTGATTTACCGCCACTTCCACCACTCGCAGGAGCAGCCGGTTTCCCATCAGCTGTGATTGTTCCTGTGTAATATTTCAAAACCGCATCTTTATAGGCGATATCGCCGTAGCACGCTTGATAGGGAACAGCCTCTGGTCGAAGACAGTGATAGTTTCCTGTATGCTTGACTTTTTGGTATTGAATTTGCGAAAACTTAATCGCTAATTCCTTGGTATAGTGCCCTCCATTTTTGTTTACGAAGATAATAAATCCTGGCCCAAAATTATAACTTTGTAGACATAATTCTAGATCGTAATGGGCCTTTTCAAGCACACTCTTAAAATGTTTAACCCCTTGATCGATAGACGCCTCAGGATTCTGAATACACCCAACTCTTCCACACTTAGACTCTGAACTTTGCATGGGATCGTTGCCTCTCCCCCCACTTTCTTGCATCATAAGTGCCATCATAATCGGCACATAAGAAGCATCTAGCCCATGTTTTTGTGCGTATTTTTCAAGCAAGGGTTGATACCTCATGACCTCTGGCGACACATTAGCCGTTCCTACACCAATGCCTCCACCTTCAATCTCTGTTACGTCACTTTGTTGACTATCTTTTTCAAATTCACCTGTAATCGCTACAATCGTACTCATGACTAAGAGGCCCGATAATCCTAACAAGATCAACGCGCCTCCAATCAAATATTTTTTTGGAATGAGCTGTAAAACGATATGCAAGGCTTACGCACCTCCACCGTACAGCACTTTTTCTTCTTCATCGATTTCAATATGAAAGAGAATGTTTTTTACGGACTTAATACAAAGGAGTACATCCCCAACTGGTAACCTTGGAATCTCAGCTAGTTCACTATCTGTAATCCCTGTTTTAAATACACGCTGAATCGTATCAAGGTTATTATCATCTTGGTTCATAATAAATTTGTACTGTGTAAGATCAAAGAGCGTTTTAATTTTTTCAATCGCTGTTTGTTCCGAACCCTCAGGAACAAAATCTGTGATTAAGTGACTCGCATAAATTAAACCAGCAAAATATTTACGTGCTTCTCGACTAAACTCTGTTAAGAAATCTAAGGCATGTTCACTGCCTTTTTTCGTATTGACGATCCTGTGTGCCTCATCTATCACGATTAAATAACGAATAGCATCTTCAAAAGGCAGTTCTCCTTTCGTGTACGCTTCGAGTTGGGGCTGCCCATTCTGTAACATCTCATCCCACAGCAAACTCATTACATTAAACAGTTGAGCTTGTGCGATTTCATTCTTTAATTTCGATAAATGACGAATTGAAAAAAAGACGACTTGTTCATCGTTAAAGTCTTCAATCGTCGAAATACCATCAAATAGATGTCCATAGTTTTCAACGATATTTTCAATATTTAGCTCAATTAATTCAAGGCGGTGTTTACGATATTCACCTAAGTGAACATGATGCCTTCTCGTTTCTATGTCCTCATATAACTCTTTACGAATGAGTTTTAAAAAGTCACTAAAGATAGGATAGGCCTCAGAAGGAAGACCTGTGATTTGATTTTCAACTCCTTTTTCATCACTCCATAACTCTTTTTGGATATAGAGCTTACGAAGTAGCTTCTCGTACTCTTTTAATTCATCATCCCGTACTTCTGGTGCGATAAAGCGATAGAAAACGGTTAGTTTGGATAAATGCTGTGTAAAACTACTTCGCTCTACCTTATGTGTTTTGAAGACTTGTAAGGGATTAATTTGCCCTTCTGAACCATCTAACGCAGTTTGTTTACCTCCTAATTCTCTGACAAGACTTTCAAATTCTCCTACAATGTCGAATCCACGAACTTTATAACCCTTAATGGCATTATCGGTGGTTACTTTTTTCAGGAAAGTTGATTTTCCAGATCCCATTAAGCCCATTAATACGGCATTATAACTTTTACGTTTCTCATCCTTATGAAATAAATCAAAGATGACGCTGCCACCAGTTCGGGTTGTTCCTTGATACGTGCCGTACGGATCATCTAAGTGAGTAAAATGAAAAGGAAACCCTCCGGCTAGTGCTAATGCGGGGATTTCCTTTCCTTTTCGCTTATTCGGATATTTCTTTTGTATGTCAAAATGCGTCACTAATGATTCCCACTCATACTCTTGTTCATTTAAGAAAATGGATCCTCTGAAGTTATGCGTTTCCAGATGATGAATGACTTCTTTTAATCGCTTTTCTAATTCAGGAATCGTTTTTTCCGCAATATAAATGCGAAGGTGTATCCGTTTGATCACTTCACCATTTGTGACTTGACGGTATAGCTCTTTCATATCTAAATACTGTTCTTGGGCATCCATACGATCAATGTTTTCTTTGGCATTTACATGCCGTGCATTTTGTTCTGACATATTTTTATTGATCGCTTCTACGACCTGTTTTCGCTCATCGCTTACCACATCTAAGGTTGTAATGGCATTTGGCATGTTCATAATCGGTTCCAACCAAAAATCATTCACGTTCGTTGGGTACTCATAAATATGAATACATGTCGAATATCCATCTCCGTTTCGAACAAGGTTTTCTTTAAAGCTCACGCCTCCCTGTGGTTGAATCTGTGCCACAAAATAGGGATTATATCCTTTTTTCTGCTTGATTTCTTGAGGTGTTTTCTCTTTTTTACCAAAAGGTAAAGTTATCATGGTTTTATCATCCTTTCTTATTGTTTATTACCAAGCTTGGCGTTTTGATTGTAGAGTTTGTAAAGAAGGTTAATTTGTTTTTCATCCGAAACAGGTAACAGAGGGATAGCCAGTTGAATATCTCGCATAAATTGGTCTTTTCGCTCTTTTACAGCGAGTTCAGTCGGTCCATATAGGAAAAGAAAGTATTCTCGATTGGTTCGCCCCCATTCTAAATATTGAAGCTCTTTTAACTTTTTTCGTAAGAATCGAAGTGATAACGCATTATTGGCCTCTCGAATCTTCTTTTCAAGATACTGTTGTTGCTTTTGTGTGGAAACAGGTAAGTTTAATGAGATGATTTTAAAAGGATCTTTGTCGCCCTGGTATGTTTTAGCCAGTGTATAAATATTGCGTCCTGCCTCTTGGTCATGCATGGCATTGATATCGGTACTTTGAAGCTGCCAGATTCCAAAAAAGCCTCCCTCATCTTTTAGCTGAAATAACCCACTATCTGTTTGATCGATAATGGGAAGTATATCAGCCACACTTTTTTTCACCTCTGGTAATTTCTCTTTCTTTTTTTCCTTTTCAGCCTTTGGAAGTTGTAACAGAGAAAAAGGATTCTTTTTCTTTGTACGAGCGATCTGTTTATCCAGTTCCTTTTCATCAAAGAGAAGGGAGTTAATTGTCTTTTTTTCTTTTAAAATAGGTTTCTCTTTTTCTAGGATTCTTTCATCAAATAATGCCATCAATCATACCCTCCTTTATTCTTGATCCCGATCTATCGCACAATACGTGCTCTTCTTTCGTACCAATGTAAGCAATAACGCCTCATACATCCGTTTTTTAGGGTTCGTACTTGGCCTAACGATCATCAACAGTCCAAATATGCCCATGAAGATATAAAAGGGAATTTGAAGTGTAGGATGAATAAAAAAACGTAACATCATCGTGACCATAAGTAAGCCAATAATGAACAACAAATCGAAGAGATAAAGTGATTTATTAATCTTTAATTCCGTAGAGATTTCTTTCGGAATGTTATAGTTTGCCATGACTCTTCTCCTTCCCATAGAAAAGAGAAGTAACACTTGTTACTTCTCTTCTGGTTTATTTCGTTTCTTTGATCCAAGGTTTCGTAAATCTCGCCCTGTATTTCGTCCAATTTGATAAGAACGTTTTGTTTTATGGATTGTTTGCGAATTATCAATACGTTCTTTTACCTTTCCTACCCCTCCCTTAAAGTTATCTTTTACCACTTGTGCAATATTACGTGTTTCTATCCGGTTCTGATCTGGCATTGGAATATCATCTGTTGAAGTAGGAACTGTGTCTTTTTCAATCTGTTGTTTTCCTTGGCGAGGTTCCTGTGTAGCTGCCACTTGTGCTTGTGCTTGATCCATCCCCATCGGCATAGAAACAGAAGGTTCTCTTGTTGGTGTAGGGTAGCTTACACTTTCTACAGAAGATCCGCCTTCGCTTGTACTTCCACCGTAACCAGAAGTTTGAATTTCTTTATGAACAGGTGTACTCACACTTCCTACAGAAGAGCTGCCTTCACTTGTACTTCTGCCGTAACCGGAAGTTTGAATTTCTTCATGAACAGGTGTACTCACACTTCCTACAGAAGAGCTGCCTTCACTTGTACTTCCGCCGTAACCGGAAGTTTGAATTTCTTTATGAAGAGGGGCACTTGCTTTTCCTACAGAGGAGCCACCTCCATTTGTGCTTCCACTCTGACCAGAAGCTTCCATTTCACCGTGAAGAGGAGCACTTGCCTTTCCTACAGAGGAGCTGCCTCCATTTGTGCTTCCACTCTGACTAGAAGCTTCCATTTCATCATGTAGAGAAGCACCTCCACCCTCTACAGAAGATCCAGTACCTTCATTTGCACTTTCACCATAACCAGAGGCTTCCATTTCATCATGTAGAGAAGCACTTCCACCTTCTACAGAAGATCCAGTACCCTCATTTACACTTTCACCATAACCAGAGGCTTCCATTTCATCATGTAGAGAAGCACTTCCACCTTCTACAGAAGATCCAGTACCCTCATTTACACCTTCACTATAGCCAGAAGCTTCCATTTCATCTTGTAGAGAGCTGCCTTGTGCCCCTTTTCCTTCCGAAGAATTTCCTTCAGTATTTTTGCCCCCTTCTCGTTTCTCAGTAGAGGATAATCCCTGTTGCTGAGCTTTCTGCTCATTTCCTGAGTTTTGACCTTTAGAAGCAGCGTTTCCTTTTTCACCTGCCATTCCTGCCTTTTTCATTTCTTCATGCAATGCTGGTTGTTTTTCCTTATTTCCTTGTGTAGCTAACCCTTTTCCAAGCCCTCCAACTCCTGCTGCTGTCTGAAGAGCCCCACTACCAAGACCTTTTCCTACATTACCAACACCCTTTGCAAGATTGGCTCCTCCTTTTAAGGTTCTGCCCATCATGCCAATACTACTTTCAAGTCCTTTTGCCATCGCAAAACCTCCTGCCAGAGCACCCCAACCACTTTTGAGTCCGGCATCGATGCCAAAGAGACGTTCACACATTACAGGCCCATCTACAACAGCAATACTAAAGGCAATCAATGCGATAAGGTAAGGAATACCTTCTAGCTTATCGCTAATAAAGACCGTTCCCATTAAATAGACCTTCATGGATATAAAGATCATAATTGTCACTAGAAATGTATTTAGGATATTTTTTAGAACAGCTTTTAACTTCTGCCCATCTGCTACATCGGCAGGCGCAACTAATTGAGCTAAAATCGCATTGAATCCTAGCTCGTAACATAGTTTTGCTAACTTAATAGACGTAAATAACAACGTCATCCCTATCACAAAAAGGGAAATGGCAATCGTCCAGAAGTTCCATGACCATCGGTAATAGAGTTCTGGAAAGAAATCAAACCATCCATTATCTAGTTCTGCAACTCCATCTTTCCCATCTGGTGTCAAAGCAGTTTTATGTGTAATTATGTCTTTTCCATCAGCACTCAATTCTTTATCTTTAGAAACCTTAAATTTATCATCCATCTTTTCAGTAATATCAATCATCATAATATTTTTTTGTGGTACTTTATTTGGTTCTTTCAATTCTGGACTCTTCCATTTTGTAAGGTCAAATTGTGCGACATCCGTTAGATTACTTTTAATAATCTTTTCACTTACGGTTCCTTTTTCATTTAAATCAACAGCTTCAATGGCTTGATCGGTGAATTTATCAGCCTTTAACATACTTGTGTTTAGTAAAAGCAAGACTGCCATTGAGATAAAAATGTTAATCATAATTTGTTCACGATTGACTTTCTTCTGAATAATCAACATGTAGCCGATATACAGGAAGGAAAAGGCCAGTAATACATATAAAAAGGGTTGAATCTTCGTAATAAAGTCTTGAATATCAGGAGAATTAAAAAACGATTTAACGCCTAATACACTGTCTGTAATCCCTTCTAGTCCATCCACTAGAAAGGAAAGAACTTGAATACATCCCCAACCCAATTTCCGTAATAAATAAGTGAGGATATTTCCGACATCTAAGTACTCCGAAAACTCATGTAGCTTTTCAAGAATTTCTTCATCTTTCATCTGCTCATCTCCTTATGCACGTATTACATGCCTTGAAACAACGTATCAACGGTTATTTCTAATCGTTCATCTAGAGGAGAAACACGAATTTGTACAGGTGCTTCTCCTTCCTGTCCTTTTTCCAAATGTATAGTGCCATCTAGTAAGCCAATTAACACTTGATGTCCTTCTTTCACAATCGGTGCATAGTCCTCTAAAATACGCTCTAATTCCTTTGAAATACTTGTCATTCTTTCTCCCCCTTTTGGTATTAAGCTTCTTGTTCTTCCATCTCATGTTTCAAATTTCTAATAATGGTATTTATTTTTGTTTGAAGAAGTTGGTGGACATTTTTACTTAGTTTGTCACTAACTCCTAGCATATTTAATTCCTCTTCAAACTCACTCATGGACTGTTGTTCAATCTCTTCCACCGTTTTATTCATTGCTTTTGGTAAGTGTACTTTTAAAGCAGTAGAAACGTTTTTATCTCCACCAAAGAACTCTTTGACCGTCTTCGTTTTATAGTTCTCATATGTTAGAGAAGTAAACGGATCGTCGGTTAGTTCCTCTTCCATTTCCACTGATGGAGCTTGTGATTGAAAAGGAAAGAAATTATGAATGACCAAAGATCGTGGATTGACTTGTTCATGTAAAGACGAAATATCAATATCTAGAATCGAACGATCCGTATCAAAGTCCTCTCCGAGGTATTCCCAACGGTATTTCAAGGCTGTTTTTCCAGTGTTATAAATCGGATGTGCTTTAATTCTCTGACGTGCTTTATCTTGACGTTTTACAACACGCACAACCACACTTTCTCCTTCTTGCAATTCCATTAATTCATTGGGTGTTAATAAAGGCTTTCCATCTACTCCCTCTGTTTTACTTTTATCCGTTGATAACCCTTTCCCACTTCGAGAGGTAGAATTGATGGTACCGTCCCCTAGTTTTTGTGAAATGGTCTTCGCTGTTTCGTAGTTATTGCTTAAAATATAAATCGTATTCCCACAGTTTCCTTCAATCGTTTCAGCATCATTTCCATATTTATTTTTTAGTTGTGCATAGGCTTGAATCACTAAGTTAAAACGTATATTTCGTCCTAAACAAACCGTGATAATGTTGGACATTCCCTCAATTGCCGGCATGTTGCCAAATTCGTCTAACAAAAACACTACTTCTCGATGACACTTGTTTCCTTTCGCTAATGAAGCATTTTTGGCGAGTATATAATACAATTGACGAACAAAAATGGAGGCAATAACGTGATTACTAGAGTCATAATCCGGTGTAACCATGAAAATAGCGATTGGTTTTGTAAAACACGTCACTTCCTTTACATGAATACTTGGATGTTGCTTGTTCACTGTAAACGTCGTAGCTCCGGTTTCCCTCGTGATCCTATTAATCGATATCACGATTTCAAGCCTCGATGAAGTAACAATTTTATCACTGAACTTTTCCGTTAATATAATTTCATCATTTTGCTTGACTTCACTTGTAAAGTTGACTTCAAATAACCCTTTGGCATCCGTTTTAATCGTTTCTGTTTGACCATCTGGGAAGATGATTTCTAAGCGAGTAAGAGGTGCTGCTTTTCCTTTGATGGTTTTTCCAAAGCCCACACGTTTTAAATCAACACTATTTTTAGAAGTCATCTTGGCGATTTCATCAAACGTAAAAATGGATAACCCATTCATCGTTTGGGTGAAGATTCCTCCTCTTGTCGTACCTTTTGAGAAGTTTGAAGTCGCATACTGCATTTTGGCGACACTCTCTGTTGGCAGCCCATCAAAGTACAAGTCCAAAGCATTTTGAGTATCTCCTTTTTTATTAATCACAACCTCTTTCGAGCCTAACTCCGACAACATATTTGCCACTGTGTACATTGTAATCTTCTCTTCTGTTTGTTCTGTAATGCATTTATCCGTTACGGCAAGAATCATGGCATTACATAAACTCATGGCACATTGTTGCCAGAACGGATCTTTCGCATTTGGATTGTAATAAAGCGTATACGATAGCGTGTTACATAACGCTTGAGCTGTTGAATAATCACCATCTTTATACGTTTCTTTTATCATTTCTAACAGGTTATAACTCATCGATTCTAATGGATTGAGTAAGTTTAAAACTTCAACATGGTAGCCTCTTTCCTCTAACGTTTTTTTAGAAGCTGCGAGCAATTCGCCCTTTGGGTCGTTGCAGACTAAGGAAGGTTGTTTTTCAGCTCGTGAATAGATATCAATTGTTGGAAAAACAAAGGTTTCCCCTTTCCCTGATCGTGTAATCCCAATGATCAAATTGTTAACGGGTGTGTCATCAATCAGCATGTAATTTTTCTTTGTAAAGAACCGATGTGTGTGGAGAAGCTTCTGCATTCCCTTTAAAGCTTTGTACTCTTTCCATGTTTGAATCAGGTCATAGGTTTGAATACGTGAAACAGGTACGCCACCTCCACCTTGATACGTTGTTGTTTTTTCAGGTACTTTTCGATATTGCTTTTTCAATTCACGTCTTGTTGTAAAGCGACCCGATCCTTTTTGATTGCGGTTTAAATCTTTAAAGTTAGATCGAATATTATAAGCAAATCTTGCCGTTAATAAGGCAGCGACTAGACACATCGCTCCATACAAAGGCGAGTACTGTTGAAGATGAATCTCTGTCAAAAAAGATGTTTCCAAATGAAAAGGCTGCGGTTCAAATACATCGCTAAACGTTGTTTGAACAAGGTTTAGCATCATATTAAAAAGAAAGTTCAAGATGAGTAGAATAGACACAAAAAAACAAGCACTTAAAGGAATAAGTACTTGTTTTTCAGCGACCACATATTTGATGGATTTATTAGGTTGCATTTCTCATTCCCTCCTGGTCAATCTCTTCAGAAGTAGGAATGACATAATAGGCACTCGATGAAAGAGAAAAGAAGGTTCGATCTCTTGCCTCATACTTATACTGAAGGTAACGAAAAGCCGTGTTAATGTCCCATTGTACCTCTTTCATATCCTCTTCTGTTACCATATAGGCTTCACTAAAGACTAAGTCGTCTTTTTCTTGTTGAGTAAGCTTGGAGATATCTAGAGGTGGCATAGTTGGTTTCGTGCATAATCGAAACTTGAACGCATATTTCAGAAAATCGTCTGTGATGGATATTGAATCAGCATTTTTAAAGATAATGACAATCTGATTTTCTAAAAGAATGACATTATGAACACTGTTCGCAATGCGTTGGGCATGAAGTTGAGTCGTATGAAAGCTGCCTAATTCAATTTCGAGGAATAAATCTTCTTCATAGTACTCAACGCCTACGACAAAGGCTTGCTTCTGATTTTTCACTTTCGCCTGTGTATACATCTTATTCATCCTTTCTTATAGATTCTTTAAAGCTTCTTCTTGTTTCTTTTGTTGATCCGTTAACGACTTAATTTTGTTTTCATCTTTTTTGTCCTTCTTGTTCTCTTCCTCCACTTGTTTTTTCGTTTCTTCTATCTCCTTCTTCGTTTTTTCATAGGTTTCTATTTTTTGGTTCAAGTCTTGGCTTTGAATATGAGCTGCCTCTTCTTTGGCCTCCTTTACTTTATCAAGCTTCAAATACCCATAAGCCTTCATTTCATATCGTTTATCCGTCATGTCTACTCCTGATTGGCTCATCATATCTTCCCAACGTTTTTCGTGATAGGCAAGATCAAAAGCTCCATTTGGCGAAGGAAACGTTTGTTGGAACTCTTTTAACTCGTTAACATCCCCCTTCTCTGAAATCATGCTTTCCACTACTTCTGGATGGTTTCCTTGAAGCTTAACAGCTTCCTTATACTTTTTTTCGTCGACGAGAAGACTCATATAAACGTTTTTCTGTTCTTTCGTAAGACTTTGTTCATCGATAGAAGAAAGCTGTTTTAAAGCCCCTTCTGAGTCCCCTAAAAGCGCCTTTTCATATGTTCCTGTTATTTTTTGTTCGAGTTTGACTTGTTTTTGTAAATCTTGAATCGTTTCAGCTCGATCTTGAGAAGTAGCCACTGTTGAAAAACAA
This sequence comes from Priestia sp. SRI_019, assembly GCF_057586255.1. Taxonomy (NCBI): domain Bacteria; kingdom Bacillati; phylum Bacillota; class Bacilli; order Caryophanales; family Bacillaceae; genus Priestia; species Priestia sp. SRI_019. Next base: position 36,594 of record NZ_JBYCZN010000008.1, read on the forward strand.
GTTGCTGAAAGGATAAGCAGGGATAAAATCCCTCCTCCATAGATCAACCTTCGATTACGAGTAGAAAGTACAGGCGTTTGAGGCGTTTGCACATGATCCTCTTTTTCTTCCTCTAAAGAAAAAGAACCATCTGTTGTTTTCAGATGGTCCGGTACTTCCTTTTCCAATTGTTCAAGAAAACCTCTCTTTCGAGCTTCCTGTATATCGTCCATTTTTAAAGAGCTTAACTTTTTCTTAATATGATCGGCTACATGACGAGCATGCCCCGATCCAATAGACAATGTTCCTGCATATACCTCTTGATCTTCTTCATCGAGGATAAAAAAATCAGCATGAGCCTTTTTTCTAGTACGTCGATACTGTGTTTCTACTGTTTCTGTTATCTCGCATGCTTCTGGAATCGATAACTTTTGAAATGGATTTAACTCTTTTGTCTCACTTTTTATAAACATGACAGACAGCATGTTTCTCCATTCCTTTCATCTAAAAATGAGCATAGAAAAAAGCTATACAATCAACTGTATAGCTTTCTTAGCTTCCAAATCGGATATTTGTATTAACACCTTCAGCTAATGCATAGGCACCCATAACAATAACTAACCCAACTGCGCCTCCAACAAACCATGCGATACATTTATGACGACCTCGTTCTCCACCTAAAATTAAGTGATAACCACCTATACAAAAGCCAAGAGCTGCGGCAACCATCGCAATACGTTGCAACCATTTAATAATAGACTTTCCACTTTCGATGAGGCCATTCATGCCATCAGCCGCCCCAAGGGTTAAATGCGAAGTTAACTGCGTCACATCCACGCTATTTAATAAATCTAACATGTATTTCACTCCTCTTTTTCGTTAGTTTTGTGTTACTGGAATACTTTGTGGTCTTACAGGAACTGATTCAGCTGCTTTCGGTTCGTTTTTTTCCTCCTCCTCTTCTTCACCTGTAAAAGCACTTAATGCTTGAAGAATCAAATCTTGATTTTCTTCAATAAACTGTTGGTGTTGTTGATGTAGCCAGTCATTGTATTTGTTTCCATTCACTTTTAGCAACTTTTCCACGAGATCTTTTGATTTCTTTAATTCTTTTTGGGAGATCGTCAAGATACCACCACCTTTCAAAGCGAATCTCTTATTCTTCGAAATACATTTCTTTCGATGTTTCAATAAAATGAGAAAGTTCTGTTTCTAATTTTGATGGATCATATTCATCTAACTCAATTTGTTGTTTTAACTCACCATCTTTATACACAGCCAAAGTATCAGCATGTTGATCTAATCCATAGTCGTTTTGACTCTTAGAACCATCAAATTTAGGATGATGACCATCTAACTCCTTTCCTTCAACATTCTCTTGTTGCATTGCACGTTTGACATCATTCATGTATAAATCACGATTCTCCTTATTAAAGGAGAACATAATGAATCCAGTACCATCTTCTTTCATGAATTTCTTCATCTGAAGAGGACTTAATTCTTCTAGTTCACCATTTCCTTTCACTTCACTTGAATTGTAGGAAGAGACAAACGCTGTGCCTATTCCAAGAGCCACAACGATTCCTGCTACAGCAGAAAGTAACCATTTTTTGTTTTTCATAACCATTCTCCTTTGTTCTTAATATTCAGACATAACAAGCGATTCTGAAACCTACCGAGAGTCATATTTTACCACAGGTTTAGCGATCATCTCTGTCTTTTCAAGGTTATGAAAGTAAATATATACCCGTTTCTGGCTGGAAGGGCAAACCCTATATTGGCATGCATAGTTTTCACTAAGCCCAATAATGCACAACGTTTTCGGCATGTACGAAGAACCTCGTGTATCTACTGTTTGGAGTGTTGTCGCTTCTTCGGATTTACCCTCACGCCATCACTCTTTACAGATCATGGATACACCGTCACTGTTTTGTTGCTAGATCACCGATGAGTTTTAGGACGCACTCATCGAACCTTATCGTTATCGTATACCTTAACCCCCTTGTGATCCGTTTAGGGGAGGCACGCAATATGTAATTGTCAAGGTACCACTTCTCGTGCTCTCGGCACGTTTCAAAATCGCTTGTATGCTGCATCTAAGAACTAGCAGGTCTTTTGTAACACTTCCTTCAATTCCTCATCTTTCTTTCTGCGCTTGGCGACGATGGTATGAGCCTGATCCATTACTGAGCGTACTTCATAATAAATATCAGCTACACGTTTGACATCGCCCGTTCCTTTTTCTACAGCTACCCCTCCTTTTAACGTATACAACTTTCCATCAAAGGTTTTGGCACTTTTCGCTCGTGCATCTAATATATCATAGAATGCTAGTCGCTTTTGTGCTTCCATGTTCATCGCCCCTTTAAGCTGTTAAGTATTTAAAAACTTAGTTCATATCCTTCTGACATGGTAAGAAAATATCTTCTAATCTAAGATCCAATGCCTCTGCAATTTTCTTCATATTTTCAAACGTTGGATATTGACGAGTCCCATTTTCTATCTGAGAAATAGTGGGTTGCGGAACTCCTGATAATTGAGCTAGATAGGTTTGACTCCACTTTTTTTCCAACCTCTTTTCTTTTATGGTCTTTATTTCCATCACCTCCTTAAACACAGTATATTTGATAACAGATAATTTGTAAACAGTTTTAAAATAATTTTTTTACAAATATTTTTGAGTTTTTATTATTTACGAATTTTTTCTGATAAGATAAATCTAAATACAAATATTTTATAAGGATGAAGTACAATGGATATCAAGAAATATATGGGTGTAAAAATCAAAGAATATAGAAAGGCAATGAAACTTACCACTATGGAATTAGGTTCTTTATCGGGAACTTCACAGAGTACAATCAGCGAAATAGAAAGAGGTACTCGATCTATTCAAGTGGAATCCTTAGCCAAAATTTGTAATGCTCTTGGTGTCACGCTTAACGATGTTTTGCCTATAAGTGCTTCTCAAGAAAAAACAGATGCCTCTTATACTCCTGAAATAAGCCAACTTACAAATATAATTAGCGCTTTGTCTTCTGACGAAGTTAGGTTGCTTACGGATATACTTTTAAAAGTTAACCGATTACCACAGTCCGACAGAGAATCTTTAAAGTCTTTACTTAACTCGTTAATGAATAATAAGTTATAAATATATGTTAGAAGATTTTATCCGTTTAGGGGAGGGTCAAAAAAATACCCCTCTTCAAACGGATATAATTGTGGTATAATATATAGTCTTTTTATAGACTATAGCCCTTTAACACATAACAAAAAAAAGCAAAATGCAATGAAAAATTAGCTACAAACTAACTCTTCACTGCATTTTGCTTTTTATAATTCGTAATTGTCTTTTTATTGTTTCAACAGATTTATATAATTTGTCAGCAATTTGTGATTTATTTAATCCTTGTTCCCTTAAGGTATAAACTTCACGTTCTGTTGGTGTTAATATCTTTACTTTTCTTTCTTTCCTTAACTCTCCAACTAATACATTTGCGACATCGGCATGGAGGCTAACTTTTCCCCTAAACGCTTCTCTAATAGCGTCAGGGATGTCTCTATAAGATGTTTTTGTTAAGTAATTAACAACCCCTGTATCAAAGCATTCAAGTATAATATCCTTTTCATCCCAAGAGGTTAGCATAATAGTTTTCTTTAAACCTTTTTTGTATAAATGCCTGGCGACTTCAAGACCACTTAGGTTTTCTTCGTCACCCTCATCTTTTAATAACGTTAAATCCAATAAAACTACATCAATATTATTATAATCAACTTGTAAGGCTTCTTCTTTGTTGTAAGCTTGTTTAACAACAATGATATCGTTCTCTTTTTCTATATAATCACTTATACATTGCATCCAAACAGGATCATCTTCTACAATCATTAATTTTATTTTGTCCATAGGCTATTCTCTCCTACTAGTTTAGAGTTAGATTGTTCATTTACCCTAAATTCAATAATTCTCTTGGAAGGCAAAGTTAATGTAAAAGTTGTTCCTTTTTCGACTTTACTTTTCACTAAAATATCGCCACCATGTTTTTTGAGGACATTGTAACAATAGGTTAAGCCAAGCCCAAAATTTGTTTGATTATGTTTTGTTGAATAAAATGGATCTAACACGCGAGTAAGCTCACCTTTTCCGATTCCTTTACCCTCATCTATAAAGTCAATATGAATCTTCTTTCGAGTTTTGTAGACTTTTATTAAAATTACACCTTGACCATTCATTGCCTCACTGGCATTTTTGATTATATTTAAATAAGTTTCTTGTAATTGTTCGGTATCACCAAAGACTATAGCATCAACTTCATACTGCTTAATGATTGTAATATCAGGATTCATATTTAAGTAAGGTTTAAGCAAGTTAATTGCTGAATCGATACTTTCAGTTAGAGAAAATTCAGATTCTTTAAGATTTATAACATCCAACTTACTTTGAATACGCCTTGAAAGCTCTAAAACGTGATTCGTTGAATTTAAAACTAACCCTAGATTTTCAGCTGACTTGTCTTCAGGTGGAATCTGTTCTTTGATCTGATTCACTAACAAATCAATTTTAGCTATTTCATTTTTTATTGTATGGTTGAACAACGCTGTACCAGAACGCGCTGCTTTCATTGTAGAATCACGCATTTCTTTTTCAAATCTAATCCGCACTCCAAGAATTCCATACTTAACTCCAAAGTAAACAAATACAAGAAATTGGATTACAATAATCCAAGGATTATAACGCCATACGCCCACAATCCCCAATGCTTCTAAGATAATATTTGTAGTTAGTGCAAATGTAAACATTGGAACTACAAATACACAAGTCAATATTTTTCTTCTTTTAATAATTGGACGATCTTCTCGCCATGCAGAGTATATCAATAAAATATTAGCTGCTATCACATATGGTGCTACCCAAATCGCTAAAATACGAAAATCAACTCTAAACTCTGGATATACTTGAAACATAGAATACATAATGAAAATCGGAATTAGTAAAAGCAGCTTTAATATATTTCTCTTTCGGACATTACCAATGACATCTGAATAAACTATTCCAAAAATCAACATACCATATGGAGTAAAATAGTGTCCTATTGATGTAAATATTCCATCCAAGTGTAATATCCACTCTGGTCTATCTATCCCTTTTCCTAGTAAGGCCCCTATTCCTCCAAAGCCCCCACAAAACCCAATAACACTTGCCCATCTAATTTTCTCATTTTGAGGATTTCTAAAAAAAAGAATTGAACTCATTAACCACAGTAAAGCCACCATTATAAACATAAACATATGTTAATTACCTCTTTAGCTTATTTTGTAGAAACGAAATGGTATCCTTTGCAATTTTTTTTCGTTTAAGAACTATGCCTGCATGCCCACAATTGTAGACATACCGTGTAGGCTTCCCCCAAGATTCCCATAACAGATCTGCCTCTTGAATGTGAACGTATTGATCGTGTTTAGCAGAAATCAGTAGTATATTATCTTTATGCATTTTTGGAATGGCTTGATTCGGCTCGGTTAATTCCCAATATTTCACTAAATCGTTGTAATTCACACCATGAGACTCTAAGTCCTGTCTTATATACTTACCAGGAATCGTATTCCATATCGAATAACTAAGGCGATTAGAATAGAATATAGAAACTAATGCATCGATTTCTGACTCAAGTGTAGCAACTAAATTTGAGATAAAGCCACCAAGGCTAACACCTATTATAATTACAGGACCTTGTTTGTTATTCTTTATCCATCGAATTAAAGCCCTTAGATCAACAATTGCTTGTCTAGTCGATTCAACAGTCCTATTAATATTGGCACTAACCATAAATTCTCCACTATAAAGTGATTTCTCGGGCTGACGTTCTAGGTGGTAAGGAAGAGTATAATAGTACATATCCCATCCTAAATTTTTCATAATTGAATTATGAAAAATCTTCTTTACTCTATCAAACCCTTTCATTCTCCAACCATGGACAAAAATAACATTCGGCTTACTTTCATCTTCATTTAAGAAAGCCTCACCTCTTACGTAGTCATTGGAAACATCACCAGAAGGTATTAAACTTTCAAATCCAAATTCACCTATACTATATCTTTTGTCTGTAGAAGTTATGTCTAGTCCAATATCTGAAAGTGATGCTGGTACTTCAAAAAAAGTTTCTCTATCTATATTTATTGGTATATGGGCAGACTCAATATAATATTGATCCTCCTGGCTTCGATCTTTATGCAAATCATGCAGAGCATAATGATCTATCAATTTTGAAAGTAACAAGTTAATATCTCCCCCCAGCTGATTATTCATCATTTATTTTTTGTTATTTTTTACATTATTTTTCATGATATCAAACTCTCGACTAGATTTACATGAATCAACAATCCCTTTATTTCTATTATATGAGAACTAAATAATCTCTTTTTGTTCACATTAAGATAAATAAAACTACTTTTTTACCATTTTTTGAATCATATGATAGTCTATGGTCTCATCTTTTATAAAAAAGAATTTTTTGTTACTCTATTCAATGCTAAATGTCCCATAAACTCAATAAACATTTTCTACATTTGAAATAGAACTTATCTTGATTCAATTCTTAAAAATAGATAATAAATGCTATTGATTCATTGTTGTATTGTTCCCTCCTATTTTTATAAAACAGAGTTTGGTGTTAACAAAAACAATAAGTTGATCCTTAGTCGAACTTAATAATCACCTTTCTAACTTCCAAAACTTAAGTTAAACTAAAAACTACATAAGTTCACCATGCATTCACCACAGAACACACCACCATTCACATAAGTAGAACTTAAGTTAAACTAACATCTTGACAGTTCATAATATAAACCATATACACAAATCCGAAACAGGAATTGTTGATTTTTTGTCGAAATCATATAAAATTAAACGAACAGATGACTGTGAACCGGGTGAATAACTGCGAATCCAACAGGTGAATGACTGTGAACCGAGTGAACATAAGTAAACAAGGTGAGTGATTGACCGTGAATTGAATGAACCCTTATAAAAATCATATGTGAATGACTGTGAACCGAGTGAATGTACATAAAATATTAGTAAATGGTGGTGGATTAAATGAATACTTCTGAAAGTACAAATTTTATTGGCGTACCAGAAGCATCTGAGTATACCAATATTCCTCCTGAAACATTAAAAAGGTATTTAATTAATCATGAACAGTTTTTGAATTTCAAAAAAGAAGGTAGACGCTATAAAATAAGTATTGAATCACTAGATCTATTAAAAAAAATCCGTGAGCTCTATAGTGAGGGATTACTAAAAGATGATGTAAACGATAATTTAGCAAGTGATGGGCTTCCTATAACTATTACAGTCAAGAATCAAGAAGAGAAAGGCTCTATCTCTATAAACGATGAGCTGAGTGAAATAAAAAAGATGTTACAACAACAAGAACAACAAATGACACAGCAAATGCAATTTAATCAAAAGTTAGTAGAAGAGTTACAGAAAGTTAGCCAAACCAATCAAGAATTAAAACAAATGATAAACAGAAAAGATACTGAGTTGATTGGTGAGTTAAGAAAAGGATTATCAGAAAGTAAAAGAATGATTGAAGAGGCTTCTGCTAGTGCAGAGTTAGAAAAGAAAAAAACATGGTGGGAAAAATTAATGGGTAAATAATAAAAAGCTTCTACTATCGGGACTGACCCCCTAGAGTGAGACAAATAAAAAACACCTTTAAGTTAAAAAACGGGTATGTAGTACCTAACAATAACTTGGAGGTGTTTTTTTCTATGGGGACAAGAGTAAGCTATCCGGTAGAAATAAAATTAAAAGCAATTGAAATGAGATTCGCTGGTATACCTGTAAAAGAAGTATTATCACAGCTGAATATTCGTAATCATACCCAATTAAAAACGTGGATGACATGGTATAAAAATGGAGAAATGCATCGATTTGAACAGCCTGTAGGTAAGCAATATTCATATGGGAAAGGGCCTGAATTTAAGAGCGAGACGTCTAAGTTAGAGGCAGAGAACCGGCAGTTAAAGCAACAGATTGAGATCTTAAAAAAGTACAAGGAATTGGAAAGGAAGTGGTACCAGAAATCGTAGTGAACACAGTGGAAGAGCTAAAAGGTCAGGTGCCTATTTATCAAATCTGTTTACATCTTAATATCCCTCGTTCCACGTACTATCGTTGGAAGCAACATACAAAACGGGATACATTAAAGAAATGGATGGAACAACAAGTTGGTGAACAATGTCATAAACACAAGTTTCGATATGGCTATCGAAAGATTACAGCATTACTCAATCGAACGATGAAGATGAATCATAAGTTTGTGCAGCGTGTCATGCAGAAGTATGGTTGGCAATGTCGCGTAAAACGGAAGAAACGTCAGCGAACAGGGCAACCTTATCAGGTTGCAGAGAATGTATTAAATCGTGAATTTCGAGCTGATCGCCCTCTTCAAAAGCTAGTGACGGATATTACCTACTTGCCTTTTGGGCCTAAACAGTTGTATCTTTCAAGTATTCAGGATTTATTTAACGGAGAGATCATTGCGTATTCCATTGGTGATTGTCAAAACGTAGCGTTTGTTTTAGATACGTTAAGCCAACTTCCTTCTTTGCCTGAAGGGTGTACATTGCATAGCGATCAAGGTTCCGTGTACACATCGTATGCTTATCAACAAAAAATCAAAGAAAGAGGCATTACCATGAGTATGTCCCGCAAAGGGACTCCCGCAGATAATGCCTCTATCGAATCGTTTCATTCCTCGCTAAAGTCTGAAACGTTCTACCTTGACGAGTTGACATACACTACGACCACCATCGTAGAGCAAACCGTCAAAAACTATATTACGTATTATAACAATGCCCGTATTCAAACAAAACTAAACAACCAGTCACCTGTACAATACCGGCAACTGGTCGTTTGAAAGGTGTTTTGATCCCTGTCTCAAAAACAGGGATCAGTCCCATCCTAGTAGAAGCTTTTTATTATTATAGTGTTGTAATTTCATTATAAAATTTAATAATTATAACATATTTTCAATACATTGAGGAGGGGTATTTTTTTGACCCTCCTCATTTTTAAAAATGAATTGTATAATAAAACAAATTTATTGTTAGGGAAAAACAGTTAAAAAGAATTCTTTTGAGATATATTACTAATTTTTATTGAATTATGAGATTAATTAACGCTATAATAAAACTAACAAAAATGTCCGGAATAGAAAAAAGACTTCAACTGTTTAAGTAGTGCGACCAACACACTTAAACCGTTCCCCCTAATTGCGGTAGGGAAAACACTTGTCGAAGTCTCTTGTTAATAGAGTTAGTTTTTCTATAAGATAAAACTTATGTTTTTATTTTATATGAAATTGACAGCTATTTCAAGGGCTTAGTTCATCAAAATCAAGACATTGTTTTCCTTTTTCCAGGGAAACAGTGTCTTTTTTGTGTTCCTTAAAGGAGAAGATGAACAAATGACAAAAATATTAACCTGTTATTTAAAAGATGTAGATACCTTCAATGGACGGTTCAAATGGTTATGGACCAACAAGTCCACGCTTCGTAAAAAGAAAGAAGAGTTTTTAGACATTCTTCGTACCCACTTTAAACAACAACAATCTGCTATACATAAAGAATTTCCTAAAAAGAGAATGGAAATGCTCGATCACGTCATCTATAACCTAGTGGCTACGGGCATTCAAGCCATCCGTTCTGAAACGCTTATGAAGAAATTTAATGTTTCCAAAAGTACGGTTTCTCGTTTTGTACGCTCGTTAAAAGCGACTCCGTTTGTACTTGTGGCACGTTATATTAAAGAGGATGCAACAGGTACTCATCCTGATAGTTATGTATTTATCCTTAAAAGCCATAAAAACTTTCATCACATTTGCGACGAAATCTTTTTTGCTCATGATACAACAGGCATACAAACGCTTCAACAAGAAGAAATGACCACTCCTGTGACACGTCCTGTGACGTCTCCAGAAAGTGCTGAAAACGTTGATAAACCAAGCTTAGAGGCCGATAAATCACCTGGTGCCTTTATTAACCTTGATTTACCTGTAAATCATATAAATAATCATTTAATGTCTGTTTCACAGTCATTCAGCTATATCAAAGGTGTGCCTAAGAAAGTGAATCAAGTTTATGCAGGTAAGTATGGACATCAACTACAAGACTTTTATGCTCGTATTCAAAATGCTGCAAAAGCTGTCAAACGAGATACAGAGATTACGATTGAGAAAGAGCAAGTACATGACATTGCGTATACATCCATTGTCGGACTAGATAAATATGTACATGAAGCCAATCAACAAGGCAATCCGTTATCCCTACGGGATATGTGTCGATTAGTCTATCAAATTGCGAAAAATCAATTCTATGATTTAGTAAAGCCTAAAGACCAGGATTATTCATCAGTATACGCAAACCAACAAGAAGTTATACATACCGAAAGCAAAGAAATAACATTGGCTACACCAAAACGGATCATCCGTAAGGAGCTCGTTCCAGATTGGTTAAAAACTGAACAGCAGCAAGACCAACTTAAACAAGAAACAGAAGTTACAGTGGATCAACAGCTTGAAATGATTCAGTTAAAGCAAGATTTAGGACAAGAGCTAACACCAGAAGAAGGGGACTTGCTGCAAGAACACAGTTCTACCTACAGTTTGTTTGAAATAGCTCAGGTAAAACAAGACCTAGGACAAGCTTTGACACCAGAGGAACAAGAATGTTTGCGTCAACAGAACCAGTTAAAAGACACAGCTTCCTAATCAAAAAAAGTAGAAATTCCTTAGAAGCTGATGTTTTAATAGAATATGTTTATTTAGAACTGTGTTCTAAATAAACAATAACTAATAATCTACGCAGGAGGAGACGATTATGCCACACAAAATTACGTTAACCGGATCAGCCACAGGACCCTTACGAGAATATGATCGCTACTTTGCCTTTGATATGCGTGAAAAAGGGTCACCATCTGCGCCTAAAGGATTAAAGAAGAGTACCTTTATTTCGTATACCGTGTTTGTTGCAAAGAAAGCCTTTAATAAAACGGGGCTCACCAAGAAAAGCATCACGCATGAAAAGGTTTTAATTCAAGGGGAACCAACTTTAGACATTCCCATTGATGAATGCCCTGGTGAAGTAGGCGTAATTTGTTTCCAGATTACCGTTCTCCCGAATAAAAATGATAAAGAGAAGAATCAGTCCGAAGAGAAAAAAGAACCTAAACAAGAGGCTTCTGCGTCTCCTGAGGTACCGCAGAATACGGAATCTAAAAAACAGGAAGAAACGCAAGTACCTGTTTCTCAACCTGTAGCAAAAGAAGAGAAGAAAGAAGTAAAGCCTATTCAGCCAGAAGTACAACAAGCGCCTACAGAAGAGGAAAAGACTGAGGAAAAAAAGACAACACTATCCAACCAACCGAAGGGAACTCAGGATCTATTGAACGTTGATGATATTATCGTTCCTGAAGAGTTCTTAAAGACACGACCCAACCCTGAAAAAACACAAAAGGTAATCGATTTTGTGAAGCGTACAGGGCGCCTCGATGAGCCGTTGACGATCGAAAAAGGGTCAAAGATCTTAAAAGATGGATACCGTCGTTATGTGGTGGCCAAAACGGTCAAAATGGATCAAGTTCCGGTTGTCTATGAGTATCAAAAGTAAGAACTCACAGAAAAAGTAACGATTGTTTAGAGTTTTACTGACAAATTAGACAAAAACAGACTAAACAAAGTGATAACCTATGTCCAATGGATAAAAAGGTAAATGAAACAGGATTTAATCTCTGTTGAGGTAAGATGAACATCTTCACTACTATTCTCTATACGTAGCTTTCTATACATCTAAGTCGCGAATTGGAGGGAGATATAGTGACTAAAAATCAAAAACTGTGGACGCAGGAAGAAGATTTATTTCTAAAAGAACAATATGGGCGGATGACACTCGAAAAAATTGGTGAATGTTTAAATCGTAGTAAAGAATCGGTTAATAAACGGGTCTCAAGACTACAACTTCGTAACAACCAGAATGGCATACGCAAAAAATGGTCCCCTGACCAAGATACGTTCTTAAAAGTAAATATTAATAGGATGAACAATCGAGAGATTGGAAAGCATTTAGGCAAGAGCCCTTCTTCTGTTGCGAATCGAATTAGGCTGTTAAAATTAGTACGAAAAACGTCATTACGTAGATGGACAAAGAAAGAAGATGAATACTTAGTAAAATGGTATGGAGTTAAGTCACTTGACCAAATATCTAGACGCTTAAAGCGAAGTATACAAGCATTAGAGTCTAGGTTATATCGTTTAGGCATACGTGGCGTAAGAGTTCATCTGGGAAATGTTACAGTATATGAACTAGCAGAGTGCCTGCAAGTTGATGTTCATACCATTTATAACTGGATTCAGAAAAGAGAATTGCCCTATAACATCTTGAGAGCAAACACACGAACATTTTTAGGAATTAACGTAGCAGCCTTTTGGAAATGGGCATACCAGAATAAGGAACTGATTAATTTTTCTAAGGTATCCGTAAATACCCTTATTCCAGAACCCGACTGGGTAAGGGAACAAAGAAAATATGATTATTTTAATCGACCTAAATATGAAAATAAAAAGTGGACTGAAGAGGAAGATGCCCGTCTATGGTACATGTTTTATCAAGAAGGTCGTACTCAACAAGAAATTGGCCAACTAATCGGTAGATCAGCCCATGGAATTCAACGGAGATTACACCGACTACGGAAAAAGAAGTTACCTCAATAAATCCTACCTTTTTGTGATTGTTCTTACTGGTCCTACATATTAGCCCTTTCCATTGCACATTCATTTTGTGAAACAGCCTTTTTTATAAGAAAGGTAGCTCTATAGAGGCATAGAAATTTATATTATGCTTGAAAATGTTATATTTTACACTTTACTATTATCTATTGTTTTATTTCATAAAGAAGAGGACTCTATAAGGATAGATGGGGTTCTCTTTTCTCATTCACTGATTAAATTATGTTTTCTGGCCTGATAATTCATAAATTCCTGTTGTTAGTAATGTTCTTACTTTCTCTTGGGCAGCCTGCTTTATAACAGGTTGTTTTTTATTTTCTATGATATTCAAAAACTATTCATACCTATAACAAAGACCGCCCATTATGTATCAGTTTATAAGGCGGTCTTAACTGTATTCATGCTATATGACTATGACCAAAATATCGACATTATTCCAATAGGGCATTAAATCATATTCAAATCGTCAAAATTATTTCCATCAGTTTATCCCACTTATTAATTGAGTATCCTTATAGGTTATCTTAGCTTCTTATTTCTTTTCCTCATCACTCAATTTCTTTAAAATATCCTCTAACATCTGTTTTCCCTTTAGAGTCAAATAGGCATGTTTTGAGTTTAATAAAGAAAGAGCTAATTCCTTGGTCATATGTAATCACCCCAGTTCTTCATAGAGCACCTTTCTAAGTCTTAATAAACAATATGAGAGATACCTTGTCCATTATGTTCATTTTTTTTGAAAAAATGTATAAAAAGTTAAACAGAATGGACAAAATATTAAAAAAGGAGGTTTAGAATAATGTGGTGGAAGAATCCAAGACGCTCAAAGTTTGGTAGATGGTTAGAAAAAAAAGGTATCTCTCAAAGCGATTTTGCAGAAGAAAGTAAGGTATCTCGTACAACAATTTCAAAACTATGCAATAATAATGAATACATTCCGAGTGCATCTACTCTAAAAAGGATTATGAGAACGGCTAGAACAATAGACAAGAATAAAAAAGCCAATGACTTTTTCGATATATGAGGTAGACATATTATATACGTACACATATAGATTAATAATTTAAGTATATAAGATTCTCTATTCTAACTAATAGAAGGCATTGGTTAATGTATGCCTTGTAATGGTAAATCCCCGCAAAACCCAGTCCATTCATCTCCAATACAACTTTTCTGTACTAATGGTTAGTTAACATAAAACCTCTTCTGATACATATCACAAAAATAATTCCCTGTGGCATAATGGTTTTGTCTGGGGTTCTTTTTACAGAGTATACAACTTTTATACATTCTTGATTTAACAAGACTTTGGTTGAAGACGGAGGTTAGAGTAATGTATAAAAACGCCCCTTATGCACGTAGTTAATTTTTGAAAATTCAATAAATTACCACTATATTCTACCTACACAATCCACGTATAATAAGAAAGCGACAAGAAAGAAGGGATTGTGTGTTGAAAAGTAAAATGAATCAGTTGTTTGCAGAACAAAAGAGTGTTCATGTACTGTATGCTTATGACCAGCAAGAAACGTATATACAACAAGCTGTAAGTTATATTCAAGAGGGGATTCTTGCTGGAGATTGCATTCTTCTTATTGAAAATGACCGTTTTTATCCTTTTATTCATAACCATTTAAAAGCACTCTTGACCACAGATCAAATGAAAATGATTCATCGTATAAACAACTTTGATTTTTATTATTCAAGTGGTAGTTATCATCCTCCTGCTATTCTTGCTTACTTTGAGAAGAGCGTACAGCTCTATCTAGAAAATAAACTTTCTTTTAGATCATGGGCACATGTAGAATGGAGTACGATGGAAGATCCGTTACATCTAATCGAAGATTTTGAAAGAATCGTGGATGATGCGGTGAATAAACTCTCTTTTCCGTTAATTTGTGCATACAAAGGAGACAGGATGCCGGAGTATCTCCAAACTATTTTAATGGAAACACACCCTTATATTCTCATGGAAGGTGATTTAATTACCTCTGAACAATATCGGCCCCTAACTGATGTAGAATAAAAATAAAAACGCTTACGTAGTTATACGAAGCGTTTTTTATGGTTAAGGAAATGACTAGTTCTCTTTCTTCCATTCAGTTTATTGCCCTTCATAAAATTTCTCTTTGTTTCTTTATACCTCTTCTGTTTAGCCGTCATAGCCTAGATGTTGATTCTAACTAGCCTTATTCGTTTTGAAAATTTTCTTTTTAAAGGATAAAAATTACTTTTTTATGTTGAAAACATGATAAAATGGACTCGATGGTTCCACTATAAAGCCATTACTTATTCGTAGCAAAGAAGAGCCCTTTCAGTCCTTAACTAATTAAGGGCTTTTCTTGTTTTCCTCGTGTAATTTCCTTATGTTAGATTGATCTTAATTCCACTAGAAGAAGCTGATGGTCTTACCCTTACTTCTTTTGTTTGTTTCGAAGAACTTTTATATTTCTCCATCAACTCATGAATGCTTGTTACTTGTATAATACGAATGTGTTCGAAGGATAATGCATACCAAATAAGCGTAATTGCAATAATGATAGCTTCTAGTCAATTTATCAGTATTTAAACAAAAAAAGCGACCTTATTGGCCGCCGTAATCCTACTCGTTATTTTCAAATAAATTAAAAGAAAGTTGCTCGGCTCTTTTCCTATGGTAATAAGCATTTTTAACTCGTTTTACTCGTTCTCTATTTTCAATGTAATAATCTCGGTCACGAATAGAAACGCAAGCTTTACAGTATGGTCCAAGGTGACCGAACCCATCGTTTTTATGATGATAGTTCTTTGCATATTTTAATTCGCCGCACTCACGGCAAGTCTTAGCGACAACTTGTCCGTCAGCGTCTGTAAAGTATACGAATCCTCTCGGCTTTTTTCTTTCCTCATATTCCTGCGCCAGTAGTTCTTCTCGTAGACTCATATTCGCTCACCTCCTCGGTTGCCTTAGTATTGCTACTTATCCTCTTTTATTATACGAATTAATTCCATTCGATACCAGTATGCAAATCCATTGCCTTCTCCGCGTATGACAGTTTTGTCTCCTGCAGACGCCTGGATTGATTCAACTTTATCTAACTCTTTCTATGTTAGTGATTATGCTGTTTCCAGAACCCTTTGCAAATGCGCGGATGAAAGGTGTATAAACAGGCTACCTTTCATTATTTTGAGGTAGCCTGTTTTGTGTGATTACAAACACTTTTCTAGTACTCTATGTTAAGTTGATTTTAATTCCCCCAGAAGAGGAGGTAGTTCTTGACCTTACTTCTTTTGTTTGTTTGGAAGACCCCTTATATTTCTCCATTAATTCATGAATGCTTGCTACTTGAATGATGCGAATATGCTCTGAAGACAGAGTATACCGAACAGGTGTAATTAAAATGACAGAAGGGAAGATCGCTGATTGGTCCACAGGCTGCCAATGCAAGGCTTTCCAATCATCTGAAAAGAAGAACTCCTCATAAAGGTCAATCTTTGCCTGCATTTTCTGTTCTGAATACTGATTACGTTGAATTTCAATCCAAAAAGGAGATCCTTTAAAGATACAAAAGAGATCAGGTTCAATGCCTCCTTTTCGTCCTGTGGGCTTATCTTCGACAATAACCTGTTTAGGCACACTATACGTACACATTTGTTTATAGATATCTAGAATGGAAAGGAAATGTAATATTTTTTGAGAGTTCTTTTTAATCTTCGCATCCACAGGTAAATAGACCGTCGGAGAATACTGCTGAGTGCGTTCAATTAGCTCTAATCGATATAAACGTACCATCACGCTATTACACGCATTTATGGGTGATTTCAGCTGTTTAAAGAACAGTTCCACTAATGAGTCTCGATCCACAGCCCGAAACTGATTGATAAACGTAATGATGTCTTTATCACGCTGAGATAACCGAAAGCTCATCGCTGTTCCTCCTTCTCTAACAATCCAAAGATAGACTGTGACACAACCTCCAGTTGAGGTTCAGGATCTTTTACCTTTGTTTTATAAGGTGAAAGTAGTTCCTTACAAGCCTCTTCATCTAAGAAATAGGCTTGAAACTCCTTCACCTCATCAATTTTAATTTTCATGCGCCCCCTGGCTGCAGCATCAATTTCTTCTGCCCCGAGTACTCCAGCTACTTTCGCATTCGTGGCATCGGCTTGCCTTCCAGAAATCCGCACCCTTAAATTAGCTTTTAACGCAGAGTTTAATAAATCAGCATCTGGGCGCTGCATGGCAATAATCGTATGGACACCTAGCGCACGACCTTGGCTGGCAAACTGTTGAATCATCTCTACAAGCTCCGTTTCTCTCTTTACTATGGACATTTCATCAATTACCACAACGATACGAGGTAGCTTAAAAGGAAGCCTGCTGATATGTGTTACGCCATGTTCTAACAGTAAATCGCCTCGCCGATACATTTCAGCTCGTAGTAACGCAAAAGGTTTTCTCATATCCTTGACTTCAAAACAAAGCGCATCCACATGTTCAATGCCATGAAACAAACCTAAATCAGCTCGTTTAAGATCCACTAATACTAATCGCAAATCATCAGGCGATGTATATTTCACCCATGTGGTCAAAATCACGCGCATTAAGCTGCTCTTTCCTGCTCCAATTTCACCAGATATCAATAAGGTTTCCAAATCCGCAAAGTCCCATGAAACGGGGTTTCCATAGATATCTTGACCAATACAAACAGGAAGCTCCATCTTCTCAATATGAGGATGAATAACCTCATAATTATAATTGAGCATCTTAGGTAGGCTTTTGTGATGAACGGTGATACTAAAATTCTTTAGGTTGCCGTTTATTTCGATGTTGCTGCCTAATACTTGTCGTAAGGCCCATCTTTTTTTCGTTAAAAGTTCAGGGTCGATCCCATTTAGTAAAGAAAAGGCGTACCGAGTGTACGTATGATGGTTATCGATTTGATGAATTTTCGGAAACAGATAGGAGGTACGGTCTCCTCGTTTCACCACCCGGTAAATCTCTGCTGTACGAAACGCTTTAATAAGCTTTCCACGCAATTTTAGTTTCTCAAACATCTAGAACCCTCCTTAAAACATAAATGTCGCAAAGAAGTAAAATAGAGCCGCATAAAAGGTGACAGGCAAGATAAAGCGCATTACTTTTGAGAACTGATCAACGAGATCAATGACACCCCATCGCTCTAATATTCGTTCGATGATAGCAATCCCTAAGAAAATGCCTCCTAAGGTCAGAATAGTGGGGTCAAGCAAGGCTAGTGGACTAAACGGAACAAAGGAATATGCCTTGAAGGGACGAGGTCTCGTAAGAGATGATTTGTGAGGTAGAGGGAAGATTTTTCGAAAGGTAAACCCTTTTATTTTTCTCATGCTGATACCTTCTTTCATTCTTTTAATTTTTGTGCTTTTTACACACCTGTTTTTTCAGCTCACCGCATCCGGTCGCCCCCTTCGCCTCTTCGGCTCAGCTCCCTTACAGGTTCCACAAATGGCTTCAATAGGGTTATACAGCTTGTATTAACGGGGTAGCGATACTGAACTAGCTACTGATTAGATAACGGAGTTACAATACTTTAGATACTATGTACCTACTACGGTAAGCTTGCCTGTCCAATCAAAAAATAACAAAGAACCCTTACTGCAGTAGGTAATGAGGAAGTAATGAGATAAGAGGTGTGTTATTTCTGATTTTTTCGACTTTTTGTTGACAAGCTAAGAAAACAAGTGTAACCTTTTTTCTAGTTAATTAAATTGAATATTCTTATCTCGAGAGGTGGAGGGACTGGCCCTTGGAAGCCTCGGCAACAGACTGTTAAAGTACTGTGCCAATTCCAGTAGCAATTTGCTTGAAGATAAGAAGAGAATCCATAATGATTATTAACCTCTTCTTATTTGTAAGAAGAGGTTTTTTATTTTGAAAAGAAAGAAGGAAACAAAACCATGACTAAGACATTAGTGAAGGCTCCATTTAAAGCTGATCACGTAGGCAGCTTTTTACGAACGACTCCCCTTAAAGAAGCAAGAGAAGCGTATGCGAATGGAAGAATCAATAAAGAAGATTTAAAATCTGTAGAGGACAAAGAAATTGAAAAACTGGTTCATAAACAAATTGAAATTGGGCTCAAATCGATTACAGATGGTGAATTTAGACGCTCATGGTGGCATTTGGACTTCCTATCAGGCTTGGAAGGCGTAGAGGAGTTTGAGACAGAATATATCAGCCAATTCAAAGGCGCAAAAACAAAAAATAAAGCGATTAAGGTAGTAGGTAAAGTAGACTTCAATCAACATTATATGCTGGAACACTTCACGTTCTTAAAAGAAGCTGTCGAACAGTATGGTGATGGAAGCCAAGTTGCTAAATTCTCAATTCCAAGCCCCAACATGTTATTTACTCGAATTCAAGAGGACACATATTACAATGGGAACAGAGATCAATTTTATCATGATACTGTAGCTGCTTATCAAAAAGCCATTCAAGCTTTTTATGATGCAGGCTGCCGTTACCTACAATTAGATGATACTTCCTGGATTGATTTCGTTTCTGAAGAACGCATCAATGCGGTTGTTGAGAAGCTTGGTATGGATGTAAAGGACATTATTGATACGCGAGTAAGTTGCTTAAATGATGCTATTTCTAAAAAGCCTGAAGATATGCTCATTACTATGCATATTTGCCGTGGAAACTTTAGATCTACGTATATCACAAGTGGCGGCTATGATACTATATCCGATGCAATCTTTGCTAACTTACATGTAGATGGGCTTTTCCTTGAATATGATGATAACCGTTCAGGAGATTTTGAACCATTAAAAAGCTTTACAGGTAACAATCAAACTGTTGTATTAGGGTTAGTAACATCTAAATTTCCTACACTAGAAGATACTGAGATTATTAAGCAAAGAATCCAAGAAGCAAGTCAGTATGTTCCTCTAGCTAACTTGTCATTGAGTCCACAATGTGGCTTTGCAAGTACAGAAGAAGGAAATGTGTTAACAGAAGAGGAACAATGGAATAAAATTAGTCACATAATTAAAATTGCTCAAGATGTCTGGGGAGTTAACTAAAAAGGGAGATTTGTTTCTTAATTTTATATAAGCAGCATTCTAGATGTGTTGAAATACGATAAACAGGCGAATCTTATAAACGGAAAAAGGAAGAATGGATATCCATTCTTCCTTCAGCCATCATTATAAAGTTTTATTAGAAACGTCCGCCGCCAAGTTGTTGCTCAGCCATTTGCACAAGACGCTTAGTGATTTCGCCACCTACTGATCCGTTTGCACGTGCAGTTGTGTCAGCACCAAGGTTTACACCAAATTCGCTCGCGATTTCATATTTCATTTGATCGATTGCTTGTTCAGCACCGTATACTAATAATTCATTGTTGTTGCTGCTTTTGTTGTTTGCCATGTTGTGTCACCTCCTTGTTTCTTTTAAGTTTCCTATTGTAGAAGAAGTGCATTCGTGGTAAAAAATGGATGTATCATTTCTATGTCTGCTCCCTATACTAATTTTTAGAAACAAATGACACTGTAAAAAGTGGGATTAGATGTTTCATTTCCTTGTCATGAAAATTAAACATTTGCCATGTTCGAAAAAAGAGCCGTATCTTTTAGATACAGCTCTTTTTTATATTTATTGATGACGAAGCTTTTCAATTTCTTCTATAGAAAGCCCTGTTAATTTACTTATTATATTGCTCGCTATACCTTCTTGGATCATTCCAATGGCCATTAATTTTATAGCTTCTTCTTTCCCTTTTCTTTCGGCTCTTTTTAAAGCTGACTTCTCATCTAACAATGCTTTTCTTCGGGCTTCATAAGCTAATAATACTTCTGGATCTTGGCTTACGCGTTCCCACTCATCTATTGCTTTTTTTAGCACGTGATCTTCTTGCATTGCAATCTCCTCCAATACTTGAGTGATTTCTTCATCTTCCGATGCTTCAAGCAATAATAACCATCGTACAAGCTGATCTTCTCGTGGATCTACCTCTCTGTTACGCCATTTAATTAATAATTTAGGTAGCTCCATAAAATGAATTTCTATCATATCCGTTAAGAGTAATTTTTGTTCACGTTCATATAACTGAAAGGTGGAGTGATAATGATTAATATGAGATAAATAACGGAAGTTTACAATGTTGATGGTAATGGTTTTACAAAGCTCTCCGTAGTCCATGCCTTCTTTCATTTGGCTGCTATACATTTTGGACCAGTAGTAGAGTGTTCGCTTTTCCATATCATGTTTATTATTAAGTTGGATTTCTATATTGACGCGGCTTCCATCTTCTAATTGCGCGTGTACATCTAAAATCGAACGTTTATCTTCTTGGTTTTCTTTATTAAAATGCGGATCTAATAACTGAACCGTTTGAATCTTCTTTTCATCTGGAAAGCGAAGTGCTGCATTTAAAAAGGCAGCTAAAATGGATTCATTTCCATGTGTGCCAAATAACGATTTAAACGCAAAATCGACACGTAAATCTAATCGTTTTGTCATAGTGCCCTCCATTTTCTTTTATGTTTGTTATTAGTATATCACGACTAGATTTCTTCTTCCTATATCACACGTTCTAATTCGATACGCTCACATTGAAAAACTTGTTCCTCTATTAGGTACAAGATCTTCTTAACAACCCATTACTGAATATAATTAGATAAATAATAAGAGAGCTTTCTTCTGGTTTAAGTGCTGCAAGACACTAATAAGGTGATCCACGTCATCTTGAGAAATGGGTAAAAGTTGTACTAGAATAATTCATGATCAGTGAAGATAGTTTGAAGGGGGTTTAATCTGAATAGTAATGGGAGATTGTCATATAGGTCAGTTCCACACTTAACAAAAAAAAGTTGTCGCCATAATGGTCCATATTGTGTAATCATCTCATGTTCGATGATACTTACTATTGTTATTTCAATTTCAAATAGCAACATATAAGACTTAAATATGAGCTCTTTTTCCATGTGCATTACTCCTTTTATAGGATTTTTAAAATAAGTTAAGTTATAGTTGTCCTGCGATTCACTGTGCCTGCCTAGGTATACATCGAATGCATAGATGCATTTCTTGCTACTTTTCCATCAACACCACCCCTCTCTCTATATTTGACCATCGTTGATCCTTTATCCTCTATTAGTGCAATCATTTGAGAAAGGTAAACAACTCTTTGTTCTGAGTTTTGGTCTCAATAAAAAAAAGCTCCGAATGGCTGTTTGAAACTAATGTTTCTGTATCTTAGAGATAAAAAGATAAGATCATTTTAGAATGTCAATCTACTAAAATTCCTAAAATAGTACATTTCATTACTATTTACCTCCATTTTACTACTAATTATCATATATAACATGACTTTTTACACCTTTATAAGTAAAAATATTCAATTTATTTTATATTAACGTATGGTTTCGTGTAGTAAAATTAATTTTGCTATAAAAGAACACTACATATGAAAATACATTTATAAAAGGGGATAAAACAATGAAAAGTCGTGTTATCAAGATTGTTTCTTCGCTAGCTATAGGAATAGGAGTTGCTGCAGCTCCAGCTTCCTCATACGCAGCAACACCCAAAACCATGAAAGTGCATTACATTGATGTCGGTCAAGGAGATAGTATCTACATTAAAGCTCCTAACGGTGAGGACATTGTTATTGATGGTGGAAACAAAGGAAAAGGAAATGCAGTCGTAAGTTATTTAAAGAAACAAAAAGTCGATGATATAGAAGTGTTAATTTCTACTCATCCTGATGCTGATCACATTGGTGGGTTAGATGAAGTCATTAATGCATTCAAAGTAGAAAATGTTTATGCACCAAAAGTAAGTAATAACACGCAAGCTTACAAAGACTTTTTAAATGCTGTGAAAAAGAAAAAATTAACGATTAAAACGGCACAAGCAGGCGTAAAGCTACCTGTTAAAGATGTAAATGCGCAAATTGTAGGGCCTACCAAAACCTATGCCAACAGTGATTTAAATGACTGGAGTGCTGTTGTACACATGGCTTATAAGAAAAATACATTTTTATTTACAGGGGATGCTGAAACAAAAGCAGAATCAGACATGATTAAGGCGAAGAAAACACTACGTGCAGATGTACTTAAAGTAGGCCATCATGGAGCCAAAACGTCTACAAGTAAAAACTTCTTAGACGCTGTAAAGCCTAAGTATGCAGTCATTAGCGTGGGTAAAAATAGTTATGGACATCCTACTTCTCAGGTTGTGAACTTACTAAAAAATTCTAAAGTAAGTATTCTGCGAACAGATCAAAGTGGTACGATTATTATCACGGGCGATGGAACATCTTATTCTGTTAAAAAATCGAGGTAATTATGAAAAAGATAAAAGGTATTATTGATCGGTTTGAAGAGGGATTTGCTGTTGTGGAAATTGAAGGCATAACAAAAGATTATCCAAAAGATATCTTCCCTGAAGATACACAAGTAGGAGATGTTGTTTACATTACAGGAAATAAAGTAACAGTCGATAAGCAAGAAACTAAAAAAAGAGAAAAAGAAATCGAAGACTTGATGAATGAACTCTGGGAAGATTAAAAACTAGTTACTATTTATATAAGTATTATAGCTCTGACATAAAGAAGAAGATGACAGTCTCTTATTTTGAGACTGTTTTTTACGAATTAATTATTAATAAACTGTTTCGAAAAATTTATAATATTTCACTATTAAATAATATCACTATTAAGGAATAAAACGTTGTTATACTATCTTTTAATATTGGTAAAATACACGTAAAATTAACAACTTTTAGAGGGGGAACAACTATGTATAAAAAAGGTGTTTTTTTATTAATAACCATAACTTCTTTACTGGTTTCTGGCTGTCAACAAGAAGAAAAGGTTGATTCAAAATCAGGAGAAACTAGGGAGGTTAGTAGCCAGGAGACCAGTGATAATAGTGCTACTAAAACAAATCAAGATAGTAATAATGCTACAGACAATAATACTGGGGAACCTTCAACTATAAAAGGTAGCGATCATGCGAGTGCTGTTCACAAAAATAGTAATCAGCAAAACTCAACTAATTCAAATACAGTCTCCGATAACGCTTTTGTTACTAAAGATACAGCAGCTCTAGTAATGGCTGACTACATAAATGGACTAACAACTGCAATTAATACGGGCCAGTTCAGTAATGTTGCACATGTTTTAAAAGGTTCGTTATACAATGACCAACAATCATTAGTAAGCAACTTATATAAGAAGGGTATTAAAGAGAACTGGGTAGATTATTCTGTAGTGAATTTTACGAAAGCAGGTAACTCTTCTGATGGGCCTCTTTATAACATACAAACTGTAGAGACTGTATCTGTTATACAACCAGATGGATCTCAAAAAACAAATAAATATAATTGGATGTACAAAGCAGTGCTTATCAATAACCAATTATACTTAACTGATATAGCTAAAAATGGACCGATTACTACTGTATCAAAGACTGGTCCAACTTCAAGCACTCAATCAACGAATAGTTCAGCTACAACCATAACTAATAACAAAAAAGCTTATTATTTAGATTTACTAGAACAAACTAGAGCTAGTGAAGTACAGCCAGTTAATGATCAGATTGATGGTGACAGAAGGCAAGCGTCTGGAGCCAATTATCAAATGTGGGATCAGGTGTTGAACGATATCTATGGTGAATTAAAAAACCAATTACCTGCATCAGAAATGAATAATCTAAAAATCAAACAACGTCAATGGATTAAAGATAGAGATGCTGCTTCTCAAAAAGAGTTGAAAGAAGCTGGAGGAGGAACTTTAGCCTATGCTGAAGAAGCTCGTATTTTACACGAAATGACTAGAGAACGTTGCTACGAGCTAGTTACTTATTATATGAAATAATGAGAAAGTACTATATTTACATGTGGGAATGATTTAATGTATTCAACGTAACAAAGAGCCACTTGTATGAAACAAGTGGCTTTTTATATTGAGTATGTTTTAGATAAAATGTACTAATCGTAACAGAATAAAATCTTTGTTTTTGATATATCCCTTCCTACCCTCGGTTTACTTTCCCCTCATTGCTAATTCTTGAAAACTCTTAGGTCAATTTCAAAATTACTGCTAGATTGACTGTATAATTCGTGTGAGTTCTTTTTCTAAAGCATCGGGCTCGTTTGAGTAATTATAAATCCCTAAAAACTTCTCTATAGCCTCTGGATGGGAACTGATTAGCTTATTGACAGCATTCTGTTGTTCAGAGATGCGTTCATTCTGCGAAATTTGACATCCCATGTGAAACCGAACCATAAACTCGTCTTCTATTGCCTTTTGATATTCTTCAGATATTTGATTTGATTGATTTGATTGTCTCTTATATTTTGAGAGAATATTGGATAATATGCGTGCTCCACATATAGCATCATGGATACCTTGTGCCATGCCAGGATCTTTAAAACAAACTGCATCTCCAACCAACGCCCACCCTTTTCCCATTCCTTTATACCAGTAATTATCATATCTGAGAATGCCTTTAACTGGTTCTACTAATTCCGCATTTTTTAAACGCGTCCCTATTGTTGTATTCGGAAAGTTATCTGTTAAGAAATTGCGTAGACAGCTTTCCGGATTTAATTTCAATCGTGCTATCAATTCCTTATTTTCTAATGGGAAAATGCCGGCGATAACATATAAATTATCATTCGTTGGAAAGAGAATGGCTGTGTTATCTTTTATCTTGTATACTTCAAATTTAGGGACATTGTCATCGCGAAATTCAGAGAAGTACCCGAAATAGATGCCGACTTTTGCCGAAATGCTTATTTTGAGTTCACTTTTTACCAGCTTGCGAATAATTGAGGATCGGCCGTCTGCCCCGACTACCAGGCGAGCTAAAAATTCTTGTTTCTCGTTATTGCCATCTAGACCCTCCACACCTACTACTGTATCGTCAGCATGAATAACATCCGTCACACGAAACCTTTCTAGAACGGTTACATTCATTTGTGATTTGGCTTGTTCAAGTAGGATCTGATCGAGATAAGTTCTTCTAATGCAATAACAACTTTCTTCTCCGTCAACCTTAGGGATGAGTCCTTCTATCGCGGTATCCTCAAATTGAAATTTAATATCCTGTACCGGTGGGGCGTTTGTTTCCAATAATTTGTCCATGACACCGATTTCTCGAAGAAGAGCGACAGTATTATTGAAAAAAGTATGCGTTGATAATGTATCCTTTGGAAAGGTCGCTTGGTCTACTAACAACACATGAAAACCTGCCTTCCCAAGATAAATAGCAAGGGTAGAGCCGGCAACTCTAGCACCGGTAATGATGACATCATACGTCTTATTCATCGTATCGCTCCATTTCCAAGTACAATTATTAATTTGCGTATCCATTAGAAGGGTTCTAAAACTAATGTTCTTACTAGTTAAAGCAATGAGGTAAATTGATAAGAGTATGCGACATACATAAAGTATGGAAATTAAAACGAATTAAGTACAGGGAATTTTTACCTGTTAAACAATTAGCATTAAATAGAAGCTCATTTACAAGAAGGTATAATAGATGGATTGAAACATAGATATAGATTCTAGACATATATTTCTTTTCCTCTTTTGTTCTTTGAGCTTTCTTACTTGTGAAAGTTCACAAAGTTTACACAATGAAATGTAAGCGTTTCCTACGAGTTTGCTGTATACTAAATAATATAAAACGATATAACTTTTAACTTGTATGATTTTCTCACAAATTCTGCATGGTAATTACTTATTTGAATAACACATTCCTATATTAGTTATTAGGAAGAAAGGGGAACGGAGCATGATATTGAAAGCATTGAGAAAGAAAGGTGTCATTACCATTAACTATTATCAAAACGGTTTATTACAAACATGTAAGGGACGTGTAAATGATCTTAATCTTCATGATCAAACTCTTTCTCTAGAGGATGAACAACACAATATATTCTCTATTCGTCTATCGGGCATTACTGAAATTAATTAAGTCTATCATCATGTAGTTACATTATTTAATATGCATATTACAGGGAATACTAATGATAAAGCTATAAAAAAGAGGAAGAGAACTCTCTTCCTCTTTTTTATGACTTATTTACCTTATTAGTACTATTTCTTGTTTCATTTGATTAACTGCTTATGCGAAACAAGGGAACACCTACTGACCAGGAAGTTCCCTTGTTATTTCGCTAGGTAAAAATACATCAAAACAAAGATTAAAGAAATAGGTTACAGTAGGGACAAAGTTTTTTTCAACGGACCACTGTCACATGATCTATAGGAGTTGCATTGAATAAATAGCGCTAGCTACCTGTACTTACGACTAAAATGTTGTATTCGCAGCTCCCCCATCCTACTCCAGAATTAATCATAACTCCTTGATAATCTAACCTCTGTAAACACTAGCACATGTATCAGGTTTTGGTTCATAATAACAATGATTTTTAAATTGACCAGATGCAGGTTGACCGTACCATGTTGGAGGGCACGGAGCATGTGGATTAAAATACCAAAGAGCAAATTTCGCTGGGTGTTGTCTCCAATAATCCAAATTCTGCTTTGCTAATCTTTTTTCAACACCTCTTGCTCTTTGATAAAACACATTGCCTTTTTGAACAGCTTCAAACGAATAATTCCCCCCCTGGACTTGATAAATGACTTGTGAAACGGTTCTTAAATTTTTAAAGTCTATACAATTTGCTGCAAGACGATTAACAATTACATTTCCCACATATAACATTCCTTGTCTTCCTTCACCTTCAGCTTCTGCTCGCATCATCCTTGCCATTAAGTTAATGTCTGAACTACTGTACTTTACTCTTGCCATTTACTCACCCCCAAAATATAGTATGAAAAAAAGCATATATTGATGTCATGGTTTATAAGATAGCAATTTATACGCTGGGGGTTAGTCTAGTCACTTATATTTTTCATAAAATGGACGAGACGTTAGAAGGTGTCCAAAAGAACAAAAATAGATTGCAAGCAGAGCTATATGATCTTAGTACATCAGGAGAAAAACTTTATTGAGGAAAAAAATAACAGGATTAATGGATTTTAGACGAGGGTAAAGTCAACTAACTATTTTAAAAGGAGAGAATGGTATATGGAAATTCTATGGATGCTAATTGTAGGTGGAATTATTGGTTGGCTCGCTGGTTTACTTACCGGACGTGATGTTCCTGGAGGTATTATAGGTAATATTATCGCAGGTTTTATTGGCTCTTGGTTAGGTAGTCTAATCTTGGGAAGTTGGGGACCAGTCGTTGGTGGTTTTGCCATCATTCCAGCCATTATTGGATCTATCATTTTAGTATTAATTGTAAGCTTTGTTCTAAGAAAAATGGGGCAAAACAAGAATCATGGTCATCATGCAAAATAAAGTAAAAAACATAAATTGGAGGGACTAAAGATGAGAGAGGAAAGTAAATCTGCGTTAGATGATTTTGTTGAAGATAATCAATTCGAATTAGATTCTTACCTTACTTATTTATTCGACCAAATTAATCATGAGAGCGAAATTCCGTCAGAAGCTTAATGAGAAGCCAAATGTTTTGTTCTAAAGAAAAAGATAAAAAAATAATAAATCAGAATATAACATAAGCGACCTTAGTAACTTTGTTTACGATACATAGGGTCGTTTATTGTTATGAAGAATGTTTAAGGTAGTATTATTCATAGGCAAGGCTCAAAGGGTATTAATCACTTTAACTACTGCTTTAGTAAAAATCAATTGGTCCTATACGTTGATTAAAGTCCCTTTCGAAGTGCCAGACGAAGGGGTGTACATATGATTAAAAAAGGCACATTCCCTGTTGGGGCATACTTGTCCACTATCAAATAGAATTTATCTACTTTGATAAGCTAACCATTTAGTAAATCATTTCATAATAAAGGAGATGGAAGTGTGTTTGGATTCAATGATATGCCTAAGTTCTTTTTTTCTTTCTTACTTGTACTACCACTTGTATCTCTTGTTCACCAATTAGGTCATTCTATCATGGCAATCTTTTTCGGAGGGAGAGTGGATTTTACAATTGGAAAAGGAAAAACGATTTTCAAATGGAAGAAAGTTAAAATAAAATCCGTTTACTTTTTAGATTCTTTTTGTGTATATGAAAAACTAAAATATGACAACCGATTTACCCATGCTTGTGTCTATGCTGGAGGTGCCATTGCTAATTTAGCTGCTATTTTCCTTATAAATGGTTTAGTTATGACTGACATCCTTTCAGCAAGTCTCTTTTCTTACCAGTTTGTCTATTTTTCTGTTTATTATATTATCTTCTCGCTATTGCCTATTAAATATACAGAAACAAATTTAAGCGATGGACGTGCTATTTATGATGCATTGAGGTATGGAAAAATAACATGTAACCCTGATTAATAAAGCTGAAATAGTGGTGGGGATTGATGGGTTTACGAAGCTACATATTATTTCGTTTGTGCAATAAGTTAGACAGTAAAAATAAAACTACTTTAAGTAATGTAGTTAATTCAGCAATTAGTATTGATGTTAATAATAATTGATAACAAAAAACCTTCTACTCCTGTCAGGTAGAAGGCCATTTGTGTGATGGAAATGTCATTATATACCCTGCGAGAAAGGTAACATATCTATTCATGTCCAATAGGTCCATAATTTAAACAAATTACATAGGAAAACCCTCTACCCTATAGATAGAAGGCAAGATAGAAACATATTATAAACAAAAGTAGGTGACTTAGATAACTTTACATTTATTTTTATATCCAAAAGGAAAAAGCTTAAATAAAAAGAGCTTCTACTCATGGACAGTAGAAGCTCACATGGAACACATCCTGCTAAAAAATGAGTTAATTAACACAAAAACAGATAAGTTTTTTATTTTTTAATGTTTTCGTCAATAGGTTGTCGTTTATGCTTTTTATTAATAATCTTCTTGTTTAGTATCCTTACTTCATGAACCATTAGCAACCTCATATCTTTTACAATATATTTAGCCAATTCTTCATCAGAGGTATCATTGTCATCAATATCAAGACGAAATTCCTGACCTTGTATTCCATCACCATTAGTAAAATCAACTTCAAAGTCAAAACGTACTCTTTTATCCATGTCTACTCTACCTTAATTTAGTTTAATTATCTGATATATATTCGGTTTAAAAACACAAATACCTTATCCAACTATCTAATGAAACTTATTGCTTCATGCGCTCCGAAGAAAGGCTTTTGTTATTTTAGGTTGGTGTTAAAAAGGAACGATACCGTGGTAAAGGAGGTTCTCTAGAACCTTAGATACCTATTTACACCAATAAAATCACAATAAGATAAACATAATCAAAAAAGAGAAGGGGTTAACCTTCTCTTTTTGCTATAATATCTATACTCTTAGGTGTACTTTTTTATTTCTTATTCTCGCTATTTCTACAAAAAATCGATTTCTTATGAAATTAGCTTATTACAAAAACGGATAGATTGCTTCTGCGTAAGCGATGGCCCCTTTTTTGTTGGGATGGCCAATTGAAGCGCGTTTGCAAATCTCAAAATCGACTCCTGTACATCCAGATTTTGTACAAGAAACCAGCCTTTCTGCTGCAATAAAATCTTGTGGTGACATATCTAAATTAATGCCAAATACGTACGGATCATCAGTAAGTGCAGAGTGCTCCCCATCAATATTTGGGTCAGCAAAGAAAAAGCGTTTTTCTCCGGTTAAGTTAGCATTTGTTTCATCTACAGCCTGTTGAAGAAACACTTTGGACTCATTGGCAAGCTGCATACTTCTTGCATGTATGATTTGAAGGTGCTGCTTAGTCAGAAATCCAGCACCAATACCACCCGGTATTCCTTGCACTGCTATTCCTAAAGCAACTAATAAAATTTCCACAGCACTTAAATCACTATGTTCAGAAACAGGAGGGTAGTATCCAGTTACAATTACCTTAGCATTGGGAAAGGTAGTTGCTACTTTTTCTAATAGGATTTTGCTACCATCGAGAAAGTGCTTACGATGTAGCTCAGTTAAATCAATATCAGTAAAAGGATTTAGGACGGTTCTAAGGTTAACATCGTTTATTCCACCATCCATAATGATAAGATCTACTTTAGAAGGATCTCCTACAAATAAATCACACTGCTTAATGATAGTCGGGTATGAATTAGGCACCTCTCCATCTGTCGTTGGAAGAGATGAATCATCGTTGACTCCAATAATAGCTCCTGAATGAGCAAGTACTTGAGTATAGTATCCGATATTCCCATTTCGTACTTTTATAGCATTCCCAACAAGGGAATAATGTTTTTCATGTTCAGCTAATCCTTGACCCCAAGAAACAGAATCGCCTATTACAAGCGTATGAAATGTATCTAAAACTAAATTAATAGTGTTAGATGGTGTTCCGTCCGATAGTAAAACGCTCACCTTTACTGGTTCCCCCGATGGGTTTTCCTCTATTGAAGTTGGTCTAACTAATGTAAATTCCAGTTGAGTAGGACTTAATAAGGTAACATCCGGCATATCTTGATCATTTATTCGGACAAGTGCACTTTCTGAAAATCCACTACCTATTAAGCTTACCTTCCTTCCTGGACTCACACGTGCAGTGATCTGATTATCCTGCTGAGCAGAGTCGATTTTAGGTTTAATATATATAGAAGCCTTATTAGATAAAGTTCCATCCAGCTGTTTTACCTGAATGGTATGCTGCCCACCTTTTAAAGAAGGAACTATAAACTGCAGAGCAGCATCACTAAAAGCGTTTGTTTGCACAGGAGAACCGTCTACTAACACGGTATCGGACTTTGTAAAGCGTTTACCTTTTAAGGTTATGCTATCATCTACAAAAGCATAAGCTGGCACTGCTTCAAAAATAGCCGGCTCTAACAGTTTAATACGAATATCATCTGGATCGATGACATACATACCGACTGCCTCTGCGAATTTTCCTCCACTGTATCCACTAGAACCTTGACCAGCATAAGAGCCATCGGGTCCCTTTAATCCTGCAGTTCTCGATCCAGGACCACAAACTGCGCCAAAGTTTGCCTTAACGGAATCCCCAACTGGACCCCCGGCACCTCCTATACCAGGATAGCCAGGCTGACCTCCACTTCCCCCGCGTCCTCCATCGACAGTGATATAAAAACCTTTAAGGTATTCGTTGATAACTGCCTGTGGAGCATAAATTGAAAGCTTCCCTCCATGCCCTCCATGTCCTCCGTCTCCACCCTGACCTGCATTTCCACCTACTCCTCCGTTACCTCCAGCACCTGCTCCTGCCTTACAGAATCCTGACCAGTCTAATTGAGCAGGTTTTCCTTTTCCTCCTTGGCCACCATTTCCTCCATCTTGTCCGGCGCCACCAGTAATTCCATCTTGCCCTCTTAAATCAAAAGCAGGACGTCCAATCATATCAAGCACCCATACTTCTAACTCAGGCGCATTATTCCCATCTGGGGCTTTATTACCTTTGATACCATGTGTACCGTTTGTTCCTGAAATTCCTACAAGCGTTGTAGATGTTGGTGCTTGAGGAGGGGTTCCAGGTTTCCAAGGCTTAGATGGAATAGATTTGCTTGGCCTTTCCCAAGTAAACGTAACATTTTTTCCAACTGTAATTTTTTCCGCAATTAAAATAAGATATTGTTGAGGTTGCTTAAGAACCACAGTGGTATTATCCTGTAGATTTATTTCCGTAGCTACCCAATAGGCTGTATCGATATTAATTTGAGAAGCAATACTTGGTGTGGAAGCAAAAGATACTGTTTTAGATGGAAATGGAACTGATTTTAAAATAGAACCTTGGCCACCAAAAGGTTGAAGTACAGGTGCGCTTACAGTATTGTTTACTTTATAAGCTGACTGAAAGTAGGCCTGGGTAGTAATTAAATTAGAGTCAGGTCTTGTAACACCTGCTTGGGGTATTAAATTCCCTGATAAATTCAGTGTCCCAAGGGATGAGATTGAGGTAATACCAACGGATTCTAGGACTGCTTTATGGTATTGTATTCGTTCTTGGCTTGAACTAGTGGTTGAAATGATTGAGTTATGACTAACCGAAAGAGATTTTAGTGAAACTGGAATAGCTGATGTTAAATTTTTAGACATATGAATCCTCCTGAAATAAATAATTCTTAAACATAATACTCTAGGTATTTTGGTTTTATCCTCCCTTGGGAATTAGGTAAATGTCCCTTAGGAATGAAGGGTACAAAGGCCTGGATAACAACCCGATAAACAATATATTTGCTGTGCTATAAAAATAGACCAATCTCTTAATTTTTATATCAGGCCTGGTACCTAGTTTATTCATGAAATGGGTAAGGGAATGGGGAATGGGAAATGGTCAATCTATCTAATACAATTAGTTGAACTCACCCACTAAATTATGTATTCTCAGTTGGTTTCAAGAATTTTTTATACTTTCTTTTTTTAAAAAGCGATTCGTATTACGGAATTTTTTTGATTTACATCGGAATTTGAATACATGTCTGTCCAATTGAAAAATAAAAAAGAAATCCTACTTCAGTAGAAAATGGATGAATGATAATACAATATATTCTCGTTTTTGACTTCTGATATGAATATGAATAAGCCTCCTATTTAGGAGGCTTATTATTAAAAGAATGAATTCATATCGGTGTTACATCGTTATTCTCTCAATTTTATTACTTTATTTAACAATACCGTACCGAACAATTTCCACTTCTACTTTTGATTCAAATTTTACGTTTCTGAAATAGCTTGCTTTATCTTTTTTTAACCAGGACCCATGGTGAAAAGCAATTAGTCGCCTTCCAATACCAAAAGCATCACAATTAGCTTCTTGCAATTTGTGGACTACTTCTTCTGCTTCATTAGTGAATTTTTTTGATAGTTCTTCATTTAGTTGATTAAGTTTCTTAGGTACATTTCCTATAGGAAATTCTTCTACTGCTAATTCTAAATGTAGGTTTAGATTAACAAAAACGTTTCCATCTTTGTCCACGGAAACATTTAGTTTTCGTCTCATATTATTAACATTCAGAGAAATAAAATTTGTCATCTTAGACTTATTATTATTTATATTTTTTGTAAAACGTGCGTATTTTCCTCTCTTATTATTTAATAAAAGAAAAAGTGTGGATTCTCCTTGGGATAGAGTTCCTGTTAATTTTCTGTCATTAAATAATGCTAGGCCTTCCACATCAATAGTTGTACCATTATGGCCTATTTTTAATAAAGGAAGAGCAATGTCTTCACCTGGATCAAGTATCTCTGAAGCGAGAGTCTGTATGGTTTCGTCGGGAATGATTGTATTCGTCTCAGTACTTTGTATTAAATTTAAGATGTTTTGGCTAATACTTGACTCTAATTTAGGTTTAATATTAAGTATATCTACTGCTGCTCCTTTTACTACTGCCAATTTGGCACTCATAGAACTACGTGGATCACGCCAAATTACATCTAAAGATGGATAAATATCACCTTTTGCAAATTTTTCACCGAACAATATAAGCTTATTTTTAGAAGCATCTAAATTACCAGGTATTTCTGTATTTAATTTCATGCGTCCTTCTCTAGGTGTATTTGCAATTGTAGACAAGGTTTGACTATTACTAGCTATAGTCTCTTGTCCTGATGTCAATGAGTTGCTATAAATATCAGGTATGGCAATTCCAAATAAAAATTTGTCATCATCGGTGCGATCAAATGTTATAGTCTGTATTAGGATGGCATTTTTCATCAAATTTTGATCCCAGCATCCTGCTGTTAGCAGTAAACATATACTGATTGCAACTAATCTTTTAAACCTCATAGACTGTGATTTCCTGGTCTTTTTTTAGTAAAGAAAAACGAAAATAAGAATAAAAATAATGGTATGACCACGATAAATCCTAAGTGTGCTGGTTCTAAAATTTTATTAAATTTTTGAAGGTCAGTTTCATTTTTAGGAAAAAGAGCCAATATGAAAACAATCCCCGCAGTATATGGAAGAAACGTAGCGTGATTGGTACGGTTAAAAAAGTATTTGAAACCATTAGAGGCAAGAAAAATCCAGCTTGCAATAGATGTAACAACAGATATAATCCAGATTGATAGGAAGAACAAATCAATTCGCTCAACAATCTGAAAAGAGTAAGATTTAATCATATACAACAAGGGCTGGGGAGTAAGATACAGATCTTGCCTAGTTTCAAAAAAGATTAGACTAGCAAACACCATATACGTATAAAACAGCGTTACAAAAAGGTTGGCACTTGAAACCGCAACAAGTTTACGTCCATCAGTTGCTTTTACAAAAGGATAGAGGAAAAGAATAAACTCAAAACCTAACATTGAAAATATAGCTTCTTTAGAACCTTTTATTATATTTGATACACCGGATTGACCAATTGGAAATATATACAGGAAATTAGCATCTTTCAGTGCGTATGTAACTAGCCCAAATAAAATAATTAATAATGGCGTAACAAGTACATAAAAACGAGCAATGCTTCTTAAGGTATCTTTCACAAGATGCACGCAAACTCCTAATGTTAAAAAAATTAATATCCAGTTTGGTGTCCTTTGTAAGATCCATGTATCAATTACTTGAATGAAACGAGATAAAACTAAACTTCCTGTCACAATAAAGTAAATGGCATAACAGAAAATAATAATCTTTCCTAACCTTTTCCCTATTACACGAGGAATTATTTCATAAATAGTTAAAGATGGAAATTTCCTGCCAAGTCCCCACAAAACCAAAATAACGACTTGCACCATTGTCCCTGCAATTAAAGTTGATATCCATCCATCGTTTTTTGATAGTAGTGATACGTCATGAGGTAGTGATAAGATACCAACTCCAATTTGAGCTTGAATAATAATAAAAAACAATTGTGTATTTGAAATTCTATTTTCTTTTCGTATCATTGTAGTCCCATCCCCTTAAAGGATTTTGTTGTTCAATATGCTTAGGATGCGAATCTAATGGTCGTGTTTTTAATTTCCAAATGGGCAATCTTAAAAAAGTATCTTTAATATCTTTTATTCTAAGTGGAGCAAATGGAGCGAAGTAAGGCGTACCAAAAGACTCCAATTTACATAGGTGAGCTAAAAGAACAATAAATCCAAACACTATTCCAACAAATCCAAATGAGGCAGCGAGAAACATAAAAGGAAAGCGTAACAACCGGATCGCGTCACTCATTCCGTGAGATGGAACGCAAAAAGAAGAAATAGCAGTTAGAGCGACAACAACAATCATTGTAGTTGAGATAAGCCCTGCCTGAACAACAGCGTCCCCAATAACAAGTCCTCCAACTATACCAATGGTTTGACCGATTCTTGAAGGAAGACGTATTCCAGCTTCTCGAATTAATTCAATGGTTAATTCCATAATCAATGCTTCAATCAATGGGGGAAAAGGAATTTTATTAATTGAACTTCCAACAGGGTTTACGAGTTCATCAGGCAATACTTCAAAGTGAAAAGCGATGACAGCAATATAAAAAGCTGGCAATATAATTGAAATTAAAAAACTGGTATGTCGAATAGAACGTACAAACGTTCCAATTATCCACCGAGAACTATAATCGTCTGGTGACTGATAAAAAGCAAAAAAGGTAACCGGAAAAAGTAAAGCAGTTGGGCTTCCTTCCATTAAAACAGCAACTCTACCTTCATTTAAATGTCCTGCCACACGATCTACTCTTTCTGTGTTTAATAGTTGAGGAAAAGGTGATAGTGTAGAGTCTTCAATTAATTCTTCCAAGAATCCAATGTTTACAACATTATCCATCGATATGGATTTTATTCTATATTCACATTCATGAATTATTTCTTCATTAACAAGGTTATTTAAATAAACAAGTGCTATTTTAGATTTCACTTGTGTACCAGTAGAAAGATACTTCACGGATAGATTAGGACTTTGCACTGTTTTTCTAAGTAAGTGAAGGTTCGTCAAAAGGTTTTCAATAAACCCATCATGAGATCCTTGAACAATTTTTTCGTTCTCCGGTTCTGTAACAGAACGTTCCTTTGATAGAGAGACATCAACGGTAAACAGCTCTGCATAACCGTCTAAACTTAGAACACAAGAACCCTCTAAAAGCGCGGCCTCAACCTGATCAAAAACAGTGGAAGCCTGGAAGTTAGCACCAAGCATATCCGAGATTGGTTCCAAAGGTGATTGTAAACAGGGATTCAAAACGTATTTCTGTATCTTTTCCTTATCTACCATCGTTTCCAGGTAAATAATGACTCCCTGCACATTCTTTATCTCTAGATTTTTTATAACTAAATCCTCTGTATTTGAAAAAATTTGATTTATTGTGAAGATATTTTCTTTAATTGTTGAGAAAGTATGGTTAGAGATTTTTTCTCTTTTTTTTGAAGGATTCTTTTCATTTTTATCCTTGTTATACTTTAATAATTTTTTAATGAACTTCATTAAATCTAAACTCCTACGTTTTTATTTAAGGATATTTTCCCCACTAATTCTCGATGTATGTAAAAGATTCCAGTTGTTTCACTTTCTTTTACGTGTTTTTTACAATGTGAGGGAAATCGACAAGTAACTTAAAATTGACTGTCTGTAAGTTTAATTACATTAGCGTGAAAGCCGTATAGCTATGTAGCTTTTACATTCAAAACTATGTCAAAAATAAGTTGAATGAATGCTCAATAATCTATCGCTACGCTATATATAATTCTGGATTACTTATTCTTTTGATAAGACTGTGGAGGTCAACGATTAAATTGGCTGTCTAGAAGGTTTCTAAATAAATAACATAAAGAAGCATTAGATATACTACGTAATTACATTTTTAAGAAAATAACAAGATTAATGGCTCTTATTTGGGGGTAAAGTCAACTAACTATTTAGAGAGGAGAGAATAATGTATGAGCATTATATGGACACTAATTGTAGGTGGAATTATTGGCTGGCTTGCTGGTTTAATTACAGGGCGCGACATTCCTGGAGGAATTATCGGTAATATTATCGCTGGTTTTATCGGTTCATGGTTAGGCGGCCTTATTTTAGGAAGTTGGGGACCTGTTATCGGTGGTTTTGCCATCATTCCAGCGATTATCGGATCTATCGTTTTAGTACTTATTGTAAGCTTCATTTTGCGAAAAATGCGTCAGAACAATAATCATGGTCGTCATGCAAAATAATGTAACATATATAAAGTGGAGGGACTAAAGATGAGAGAAGATAGTAAGTCTGTATTATCAGGTTTTGTTGAAGATAATCAATTTGAATTGGATTCCTACCTTACTTATTTATTCGAAAAAATCAACCATGAGGGTGAAATTACATCGGAAGCTTAATTAGAAGTCAGGTATGTTGTTATAAAGAAAAGAAACCAAAAATTATAAATAGGAATGGAGCATAAGCGACCTTAGTCACGTTCTTCACGTGTATACAAGGTCGCTTATTTAAGCTGTCTATTTAGTCACATCTTGTTTTTTTATTTTGAGCATTTTATCATTGTTAAAATTAACTAGTTGATTAATTAACCTTCCGGTATATATAATTAATTATAGAGTTATAATCTTTATAAAATTTAACTTATATTCAACTAAGTCTTTAGGTAGTAAAACATCAGTAATAAACACAATTAGTCAACAAGAATCTACAGCAAGAAAGGACGAATATCTATGAAAAGAAAAATCACTTATCTCTCCATTGGTTTAGTTGTAATAATCATAATAGGTTTTCTTGGTTTCTTTACTTGGTCACAACAAACATATGAACCATCTCAAAAACTTTATACACTCGTGAATAAAAAGGACATTAAGTATGAAAAAGATTGGGTTATTTTCAACTCGAAAAAGAATAATCGAGTGGGAATTGTTTTGTATCCTGGAGCAAAAGTAGAACCGGAAGCGTATAGCTATTACGGTAAACAATTAGCAAAACAAGGTTATTTAGTGGCTATACCCAATGTGAACTTTAACTTTGCATTATTTGACTCTAACAAAGCACAGGAGATAATAGATGCCCACTCCTCTATCCATAAATGGGTCGTAGGTGGTCATTCCTTAGGGGGAGTTACTGCATCTAAGTTTGCTTATAATCACTCTAAAGAAATTGATGGTGTATTCTTGTTAGGTTCTTATCCAGATGAAGGAACTGATTTCTCAAATAAGAAACTTCCTATGCTTTCGATTTATGGTGAAAAAGATGGTTTATCAACCGTAGAAAAAATTGAAGATACAAAGCATTTATTGTCCCAAAAAACAACCATGCATGAAATAAAAGGTGGTAACCATGGTCAATTTGGCATTTATGGAGCACAGAAGGGTGACTCTAAATCGTCTATATCTGTAAAGAAACAACAGGACGAAATGGTTACTGTTACTTCAAAATGGATAAAAGAAAGTATTAACTAATTGATGGTTTGTTATAAGAGAATTTTGTTGAAGGGTGATTTTTATGAGTTCAATAGATCTTTTAATCAAAGCTTTAAGGGCAAAAAACATTCCAGTTCAAAAGATAAAAGTAAAAAATAGTACGCGCAATGAGTGGAAAAGTTACCAACTGCTCAATGAAAAGAATCAATTGTTAAATGTGACATTGAAATGAATTATGATAATTAACTCTTAGTGTTTGCTGAGATAATTAAGGAGAAAAAAATGATTGATACGATACTCTATTTTCTGTTTAGTATTTGTTACTTAGTGATGCTTCTTTTTAGCATAAAACTCATCAAAAAAAGACCAGTACCCTTTTATATGGCATTTTTACCTCTTGTAATAACTGGTTTAATTTATGATAATGTCATCCTTTCTGTAGGTTCATTTATTGGAGAAGGTAATATCCTTTTCCTTCTCAGTATGTTTCGTTTTTGGTTTCATGCTTTATTTACGCCTACTCTTGTACTTTTTGCTTATGGAGTGGCTAAGCATTTCAATCTTCAATGGGCTAAGAAACTTATATTCAAAATCATCTTCCTCATAAGTACACTAGCTCTTATAAGTTACGAGATTGTACAAACGATTAATAAAGAGCCAAAAATAATGCAAGATTATGGTATTGTTCGCTATACTCTTGTAGGAGGGGCTGGTCCACCTTTAATGGTTATTATTGTTGCATTCGTTTTGCTTATTGTTGGGATATCACTATACCGTAAAATGGGCTGGAATATAATGATGATTGGAGTATTACTTATGGTTGGGGGAAGTGCTATACCATTTAACCTTCCAAGTACGGCTGTCATAAATATATTTGAGGTGTTTTTTATCTTTTCTTTATTTTTAACTCAGCGTTATGTTACTTTTTCAACACATGATAAAAATTAAACTAATGCTTTTATTCTTATGAGATACTCCACTTAACAAAATCTTTATTTCAAAATATAAGTATATATCCAATTTTAAAAAGGAAAAGGAAGAATGGATACCCATTCTTCCTTCAGCCATCATTTTATAAAATTGTATTAGAAACGTCCGCCACCAAGTTGTTGCTCAGCCATTTGTACAAGACGTTTAGTGATTTCGCCAC
Organism: Priestia sp. SRI_019; assembly: GCF_057586255.1. Lineage (NCBI taxonomy): Bacteria > Bacillati > Bacillota > Bacilli > Caryophanales > Bacillaceae > Priestia > Priestia sp. SRI_019. The sequence goes on from NZ_JBYCZN010000008.1 coordinate 76,788, forward strand.
CTACTGATCCGTTTGCACGTGCAGTTGTGTCAGCACCAAGGTTAACACCAAATTCGCTCGCGATTTCATATTTCATTTGATCGATTGCTTGTTCAGCACCGTATACTAATAATTCGTTGTTGTTGCTGCTTTTGTTGTTTGCCATGTTGTGTCACCTCCTTGTTTCTTTTAAGTTTCCTATTATAGAAGAAGTACATACAAGGTAAATAATGGATGTATTATTTTCTTACCTGTTTCTTATACTAATTTTTAGGAACAAATCACACTTTAAAAGTGGAATTAGATGTTTCATTTCCTTGTCATGAAAATTAATATTTGCCATGTTCGAAAAAAGAGCCGTACCCAAAAGATACGGCTCTTTTTTATATTTATTGATGACGAAGTTTTTCAATTTCTTCTAAAAAAAGACCTGTCAATTTACTGATTATGCTGCTCGTTATACCTTCTCGGATTATTCTAATGGTCATTAATTTTATAGCTTCTTCTTTTCCTTTTCTTTCAGCTCTATAGCATGTCTTTGCACAACATATGAAGACATCTTTTATTCAGTCTATTTTTATTGAAATTGCACACCAGACTAATAAGTGTGGCGGGATTAAAAGCACTAAATTTCTCTAGAGCACATTCAAGTATCATTAAATGTTTACATACTTGCTACTAGGGAATCCACCTTGTAAGAACATTACTATCTAAATAGGAGGAGAATAAAAAATGAACACTAATACAGGGACTGTTGAACATAAAGTAGATAATAAATTAAATGAGATGAGCCAAGAGAAGAAGGAAAACATTCTTTCTAGTTTTAATGAATTTAAAACATACTTAGGAGATAAGGTCACAAAAGGTGAGAAACTAGGCTTAAATGATGACCAATTAACTTTAGGTGCTAAAAAAATAGCTGATTATCTTGCTAAACATGAAGAACCACAAAATGAAGAGCAATACTTGTTACATCAGTTATGGAAAGTTGGGAATGAAGAGGAGAAACATCATCTAGCTCATATGCTTGTTAAATTGGTTAAAGAATAATTCAAATTACGTAATGAAAACTAACAATACATGATTTATTAAAGGAAGAATGAATAATTCATTCTTCCTTTTTTATTTATGTATTATCCGTTGCTTACACAATAAAAATCTAAAAATGTGCTTGAAAGTAAATGACGTTTAGTAGAAGGTAGGCTGTATACGTCCTCCCGACAGGACATGATTGTATTACACGTTCGTATCGGTAAACCCAGAGTTATAGAATTACATATGTATCTGCACACTTATAATAGTATATTATTCATTCACTGATATACTTTATATCAAGAATGAAGAAAATAAGGGGGAGCATGTAATGGTCCTATATAAAGATCCTATAAATGAACTACAATTTATTCAGAAAGCTCTTGATTATACACGTGCTGGTCTGATTATAACGGATCCATCTTTGCCTGATAACCCCATTATCTATGCAAATAAAGGATTTTTAGACTTAACGGGATACGATATAGAAGAAATCCTGGGGAAAAACTGTCGTTTTCTACAAGGTAAACAAACGAACCCCACCACAGTTAAGGAAATGAAACAAGCTGTTACCGCACGCTCATCAATCACTGTTCAAATTTTAAATTATACGAAAGACAACCGTCCCTTTTGGAATGAATTATATATTGATCCTTTATGGATGGAAAGTAAACTGTACTTTGTGGGTGTCCAAAAAGATATAACAGAAAAGGTAAAGCAAGGAGACCTTATTATTGATTATCACGAACAAATGACACAGATGTCTACCCCTATTGTACCATTGAAGGATGGCGTTTCAATTTTACCGATTATTGGCGTGTTAAATGAACAACGTTACGACATGTTGATGGAAAAAGTATCGATGTATATTGAAGAATCAAAAGATGACTACTTTATTGTTGATTTTTCTGGACTACTAGAAATTGATACCTATACTGTTTCGTGTATTTATAACTTAAATCGTTTAATTAGTCTAACAGGAACTGAAGTGATGATTACCGGAATCACGCCTTTGTTAGCCAGGAAAATGGGTGATTTGTATGTTACTTTTGATGACTTAACAACGTTTACTCATGTGAAGAATGCATTAGTTTTTATTGAAAAGAAAGAAAAATAGAAGTGTTGTTCAAAACTAGAGAGCATGTTGCATTGCGTTTGTTGCAGTTTGTGACTTTCTTGAAAAACAAAAAATCAGTCATTGTTGGGGGAATATAATCATATTTTTTAAAAAGGGACTCAACAACCTTTTGTCTATGACATGGATAGATAACTCCTAAACTTACTAGTTTAGGAGTTATTTACTTTATCTATTCAGTTTCTGTTCTTCTTCTTTGCACTTGGTTAGCTACCCCTTCACCTTTCTAAATACCGTGGAGGCAGCACTAGAAAACGGTACCTTCACAATCTCTATCCTAATATTTTGTAGACTAAAGCAAATGACATGCTTTTGCATCTCAATCCCTGTGATCTTGTAGTCGTATCATCAAATGATTTAACCTATCTGTATCTTTTTTTAAACACTTAAAAATACGAAGCATTACATGATAGTTTTCTCCACCTCTAGAGGCTACCAGTTCATGTTCTTTCAATTTTTTCTCAACTTCATGTTCAAGCACTGTTACAACTTCTAATTCATCTACCTCGTTTAATGCAACTCTGCAAGCAAGTAATGCGATGCAATAGTGATATCCAATGCTATCGTAGCCACGAAAGCAGTTGTCGCCAAGCAACTTTAGCTCGTATGGTTGTATAATATTGATCACAACTTCTGTTATGTCTTTAGAACCAGCAAATGGCACCATACGTAAACAATGTTTGCGATTGAGTGGGGTAGTAGAAAATGATTTTATTTTTCGTATCAATTTCTTTAACAGCTCTTGATTTTTATCGCTTAGAGAGTTTTTTTTAGTTTCTAATATATCAACTATGTGTTCCATATTCATACTCCTTATAGCTCATCGTGATTAGATACTTTTCTTCATACCGCATTGGCGACATTCACGTAAGAAAACGCCATCTTTTACGGAACTTTTGAAGTAAGATGAATTGCAATTGCCGTATCGACCACTTACCTTATTATTATGACAAAGCTTAAAATCGTATAGATTAATTAAGGGTCCTTACATATTTAAGGACCCTTTTATGCAACAAACGCCTCTGTTTGTTGCATAAGCTAGCTTATTCTAATTTCATTTTTAACCCTTCGTGCGTGGGTTTAAATCCCAAGCGTTCATAAAAACGTAATGCATCGCCTCTTTGCTTATCTGTTGTAAGTTGAATTAAGTGACAACCACGTTCTTTAGCACGATGAATGGCCCATTTTATAAGTTCCGTACCTATTCCTTTTCCACGTACAGATGGAGCTGTTCGAACTCCTTCAATAGTAGCTCTCCATCCACCTTGGTATGTAATATATGGAACAAACGTAATTTGCTGTACACCGATTACTTCATTTCCTTGATAAGCCACTACTAACTCGTTATTAGGATCAGATGTGATAGCTTGAAATGCTGCTATATAACTTTCTGGTAGTGGTTGTTCATAACGCTCACTCGTCTTTCCCAACTCATCATCACTAAGCATTTCAACAATTCTATCCAAATCTTGTTCCGCAGCTATTCTAAAGTTAATTCCTTTTTCCAATAAATTCTCCTCCTTAATGGACGAATAGTTTATAACTTTGCCCTATAATAGGGACCATGGATAAAGGGTTAGCTAAAAAAATATAAAAGGACAATTACTTGAAATACCAGTTAAAAGCATTCGTATATAGAATTTTATCAGCAGCCTGTTGGTCAAACAACTCTTGGATCAATTCAATATCTTTATACTCAAAAGGTCTTTTCGCTCTTGTAGATGGCAAATCTGTTCCAAACATAAGAGCATCAGGGTTTGCCTCATATATGTATTTTAAAGCGTTCTCAACATTTAGTTCCACACGTCCAAAGCCTGTTGCTTTCACACGTATGCCTTTATCGACTAGTTTTAATAAATGTGGTAATCCTTCTTCTGATAACCCTAAATGGTCAATTGAAATAGCAGGTAACTTTTCAATGGTTGATGCAATTTCAGGTAGCTCTTTTGAATCAATATAAAGCTCACTATGCCACCCTACTAAATCATAAACTCTTCTTGCAAAGTAATCGAGCTTTGATAAATCTTCTGAACCACCACGCTTTATATTGAAACGTAATGCTTTGACTCCATGTCGATGTAAATGTATAATTTCTTCGTCCGTTACGGTAAAAGGTAATTGAGTTACCCCACAAAATGTTGGACCCATTTGTTTAAGTGCGTTTACTAAATATTCTTGGTCAAATCCTTGAAAGGAACCCGATACTATGGCTCCACCGAGTACATCCAAATTCGCAGTTCCAGTTTTATAATCTTCTACAACATAACTAGGAGGCAAATACCCTTGATTCTCGTTAATTGGAAAATTGAAATCAATAATATGAAAATGTGAATCAAAAAGTCTCATTATAATTCCCCTTCCTTTTCTTTAATTTACCACCTCTCTAACGAAAAGAAAATGTTATGTTATTTATTAAAACGCATAAGTTTAACTTATTGAATTAACTTGAATTTAGTATATTTATATATTCGGGACATAAGCAATCTTTAATATGAGCTATGTTGAAATTACGTTGTTTTTTCCACTAGTTGCATCTGGAAAATTTGCGTTTCTTGAATACCGGCTCTTTGAAGCTCCTGTTTAAAGGATTCTCCTTCTTTTAGTTTAATAATTCTCTTCGAACCGTCACGTAACGTATATATTCTAAAATTGTACATAAACGTCCCTCCACCAAAATAAATGCTTCGTATACACGATTTCTTCAGGAACTAAGCTAAGCTAACATCGATGAGCTCGCTTAACCTCATTTTGTTCTTTAACTCAAATACATCATCGATGAAAACAAATAAACCTCCGAGAGAATCAACAAACTGAATGGACCCTGTCTCTGTTATGCATTGTCCTCTCTTATAATAGGTAAGGTACACTTTTTTATTTGTATGTAAGGCTTCAATTAAGGTGAAATTCATCTGTTCCATTTGCTCTTCTGTTAAAACAGGTTGCGTTACTTCTACTTGCTTATCTATAATCTCCTGTAATCCTATGTATTGTTCTGGCAACGTAGCAAAAGGGCGCCATTTCTTCATTCCTCTAGGTTCCATGTTTTTGTCCTCCTTACGCTTTGTGGCCTCCAAGTAAGCCATTTCGATAACGAACGGTTGAATGCTCGAGGTGACTTGAAGCTCGCAGCAAACTATTCTTTCCATAACGCATCCGAATCTCATCAATTGTTTTCGCAAGAGCATAGGCTCTTTCACGCTGATCAATGTCCTCAAATAAGCTCATTTGCTCCTCTTCTTGAATGCTGGTGTTGGATAAGGAAATGCCAATGGAGCGAATCGGCATTCCAGAATCATATGTATGTAAAATGGTTAAACAATACGGAAAGATATCTTGGCTTAAGTTGGAAGCCCGCCCCATTTTCTTTTGTCTGGAGAAGCCTCCACCTGTTTGTTTGCTGTAGCCAATCGATAAATGGATTGTTTGAGACACCACTTGATGCATGCGTAAACGAAAGCAAACATCGTCCAATAGCTCCAATAGTAATAATTCCACTTCTTTTCGGCTTGTATAATCTCGAAAGAGAATCTGACTCTTTCCGAAGGACCTAGAGCTAGGAATGTACACATCAGAAATGCGGCTAAAATCAATGCCATTCGCGTGTTGGTGCAACTCTTCCCCCAAGATGCCAAATTCTTTTTGTAACATCTCTTTAGAAGAAAGAGCGAGCTCTTTTATGGTATAGATGCCTAAACGGTTTAAGCGTCTTTCGGTAGCTGACGAGATCCCCCAGAAATCCTTCATTGGATGAATCGACCACAACTTAAAGGGAATATCCTCATATCGCCAATACGCAACCCCTGTTGGGCTATGCTTTGCTTCATGATCTAAGCTCACCTTCGCCAGTAAGAGATTCGGACCGATTCCTGCGGTAGCTGTCAGTCTTGTTTTGCGATAGATCTCATTACGTATTCGATGAGCTAGCTCCTCTGGTGTTTCAGCAAATAAATGCAAAGAAGCAGTCGCATCAATAAACAACTCATCAATACTATACGCATGAAAGTCTTCAGGAGCCACATACTGTAACACCAAACTAGAAATATAGTTCGAAGCCTTGATGTATCTCTCCATGGATGGATTCACCACATGGATATCTTTCCTTTTAGGAATTTCAAAGAGGCGACTTCCTGTTTTGATCCCTTCTTTCTTTAATAAAGGTGTGGCAGCTAACACAACCGATCCCGACCGTTTGATATCTCCTACAACAGCAAGCCTTGTTTTCAACGGATTTAACCCCCTTATGACAGAAGAAACGGAAGCATAGAATGCTTTCATATCAATACAAATAATGACTCTGTTTGGTAGCTGCCCATAATCCATTGGAATAACTCCTCAATAAAGAACGTTTGTTCTTTATTATATACGAACAAACGTTCTTTATTCAATGGAATCTTTTCCCGATTATTGCTATCCTATCGGAACTAAAATAAAAATTATCCTTTTACTTTTATGATTTGTCTTTCTTTTTTAATAAGAAAATAACTTCAAATCACATGATAAAGAGCATTACTAGTAACACTAATCAAGGAACTAAGTAAAAATAAATCCATAAGATCACCTCTTTTTGTTAAAATCTTAAGAGGAATCTGCAAACATCTCCTTTTCCCCCTGTATAATTAGAGATGAAGACAGTTTTTTAAAATTAAAAAGATTTTATAAATAATTGAAATTTTTTAGAAAGAAGAACTTGTTATATAATTCATTTGAGGATTCTTGCATTGAGAGATGGTACTAACAAGAAAATAAAATTGAAGAAAAGTGACTTTTCAAGAGAAATTAAAAAGTTTGGAGATTACAGAATAATACATATTTCATGTAAAATTAGTAATATATGAGGATAAAGTGTAATTTCAGTTGTATATTCTTCCGAAAAAGGCAGCTAAATATTATTATTCAGCTGCCTTTTATCTACCTTCACAATGTGAAAATAATTTAATGCCTCGCCTGAGATGGCTGTTCTTTATTGCTAAAATAGAATTGGGCCTTTCTATTATTGTTTTTCTTATTATCATATATACTCCTCAAACTCTATTTAGAAACAGGCTAAGAAAAGATGTAGATTGGTATGGAAAAGTAGTAGGATTCAATAGTAAAAAGAGCCACATAGTTCGGATTTCTCTTTATTTGCAAGAAGTTATCCCTTACTATCCTTAGGTTTTTTCCTTAGTTATAAATCAATTTAAGTTCCCTTGTTTTATGTAGAGAATTTATAAAGGGTTGATAGAAATATTAAAAGGGTAAATCCGTATCAACCTCTTCATCAATGATTTTATTGGGGTATTTATCCATTTTCTTTAGTTCATTCTCTATAGAGTTATAGGGAATGACTCTTTCAACTACTACATCTTTATCTCGTTTAAAGTTGAATAAACAAAAATTGTATCCATCTCCGCGTGTACTGTTATAAATAATACCATTGTAGTTATTCGCCATTAAACATTGGGCTATAAAATTGGGGAATATATACTCGTATGAGAGTTTAAGTCCTTGATTTAAAGAAGGCATTGAACTAAATATTTCAATATCCAAATCTCTGACATCCCATACTCTCATGTCCTCTAACAATAAAAATTCTGCAAAATCTATCGACTTACCTTCATTGTATATAAAGCCAAGTTCATTACATACAACATCCATGCTACTTGCCATATAGAGAGAAGATATGCCTGGAGGGTTATATCGCCCTTGCGATGGTATTCCTTCAGGTGGATTCCACAATTCCTCTGGAATATAGTTTGCCATTCGTTCATTATCTTTTCTAGTTCTTCCACGAAGAAACCTATTTCCAGCCTCTATTGTTATTAAATTAGGTATATTTCCACTTTTTATTTGGAAGAAAATCTTCTGACCTAATTCATGGTTCATACCTAACATTGGATTTTTTAAGAGATAATTCATGAAATCTTTTCCTTCATGTTCAGTTGTTCCACTAAAGGTATTAATCACGATTTCAACATCATTAGAATACCAGTTTTCTACTTCTTCAGCAGTGACGTAAGGATCATCACTTTCTAATTCATTTCCACAATTAGAACAGTAGATATTTAAATATATTTCACTTGAAATGTCAGTTGGAAATCCGTGACCTTCCACTAATGTGCGAACATTTTCTAAATCAGAAGGATCTCCATGCTTTTGAGTATATAGGATAATGTTTTCATTACAATACTGGCATTCTCCAATCTCTGTTTCACTAATTTTCTCGGCTATTAATTCACCAATTGAACATGTAAATAATTCAATGTCTTCTATTACATATGTACCAAGCATAATAGAATTACCACATTCTGGACATTCTTTGAGGCTATTATATTCATATCCTCTTACCGTTTCAGGAACATTATATATCTGCCATTCTTCAAGCACTTCAAAAACCACTCTATATTCCTTACAATTACTACAGAAAATCTGTTGACAATCATTCATTGATAATAACACCTCTGTTATATTAATATTTCGATTAAACTTTTGTTTTAATCAAATTCCGCATTCCTAATTTTAACGATAAAATTGTCCTAAAGTAAAATATACTTATATCTAAACAGAACAATATAATACAGACTCGTTTTCACCTTAGCCTTAGCTTTAGATAAAGCGAACATCAATTATTTCATTTAACCTCATTTTGGTCTTTAATTTAAATACTTCAATGAGTTTCAGTTAGTATAATTCCATTCTTTAATCAATGAATTATTATAAATTTTTCCCGATTATTACTATCTGATGGGATTCTTTTCAAGAATAAATTGAATAACGAGAAATTATAACTAGTTTCTTACATTTTCAGTGGAAAAAGTGTAAAATATTATTAACATTTTCTAGGTATAAAGGTATAAAGGTATAAAGGTATAAAATATGAACTTTAACAGTGAGGCAGATTTAGTACAATATTTTCTTAAAACAAAATCAAATAGTAGTAAAACCAGAATTATAACAGAGCTTGAAACTAATTTTGGTAGGCCCGATATTGTAATAATACAATATAATCAATGGAAATATGGTGAGCGTAAAAGTAATATGTACGATATTACTTTTACGAGGAAACATAGTTATATCTTGTCTTTTTTATTTAAGAAAGGTTGGGTATCTATTGGTAAGCTACAACAATTTTTCTCATTAAATGAAAAGGAGATAAAAAATATTCTCCTTCAAATGAATTCGATGAATTTAGTGGATTTAAAAGGAAATTTAGTAAAATCAAAACCTGCTAAAGAGCTATTAGTTATTAAAAATATTCAAGTATATGAAGCAAAATTAGCTAATTGGAAATATGTTATTGAACAAGCAGAAAGACATCTCTGGTTTACAAATGAATCATCTATTTTGTTACCTGAACTCTCCCCCAGTGTATTAAATAAGTGTATGGAAAAATGTAAAGAAATAGGAATCGGAATGTCGATTATAGAGAAAAACAAAATAAAAAACTTACTAAAACCATTAGAAAAAAAAATAATAAACACTCCCTTACTATGGGAACTAAATGAGAAGCTAATTAAAGGGGATATATGAATGGAAAAACTTTTAGAGTTTTGTAAAGGTAATTTTACAGAAATTGAGGATATCGATAGCTTTGGGAGTGGAGGTCAGAAAGAGGTATTTAGTGGGGTTCATCGTGAGCATGGAAAGGTTGTTTTAAAATTAATTGAATTACATTCCGATAGTACAGCAAAAAGAGCAATAAGGGAGTTAGAGATAACTGCTAATTTAGAAGGTGAAGATTACCCTAAAATATTCGGATACGACTTTATCACGTTTGAAAAAACAAATTATATTTATGTAATTGAACAACTTATCCAAGGTCAAACTTTAAGGTCTTATATGAACGAAAACACAAATATTGCCGTGAATCAGGTAATTAATATAGGGATTGCTATCTTAAAATCTCTAGAAAAAGTGCATGAAAGTCATTTAGTTCACCGGGATATAAAGCCTGAAAATATTATCGTGACAGAAGATAGTATAGTATTACTTGATTTTGGTATAGCTAGGGATTTATCCAAGGAATCTTTAACTGCAGATTTAGCGTTTTTTGGACCAATGACTGTTGGATATGCAGCACCTGAACAGATTAAAAATCAAAAGAAGATAATTTGTAATAGAACAGATTTATTTGCTTGGGGGATTATAATGTATGAAATGGTAAAAGGTTATAACCCTTTTACCAATGGAGTAAATAGTCGCGAAGAGATAATTTTAAATACCCTCAATTTAAAGGTTCCTAAATTAAAGACTGGTAAAGAAAATTTTGATGAGATAATTAGTAAATGCTTAGAAAAAGCTGTACACAGAAGACCTGCTTCAGTATTTCAGATTAAAGAAATCTTAGCAGAAGAGAGGTACTAAAATGTCTTTTTATTTACAACAAGGATATGGAATGATGGGAATTAACAAAGAATTTGCTGATAAGGTCAATAACCTAGGGGTTATATTATCACCTAGATCTCTACAAAAAAATACAAAAATAGAAAATTTGGAGAAGCATGCCCACCAATTAAAAAAGAAAAATGTAAAAATACTGTTTGATCCGCAATTTTATGTACCAAGGACTAACATGGAGAAAATATTAAAATTTCCTTATTTTAAAGAATTAGAATATTCAACAGTAGATTTTAATAGTACATATGCAAAACAATTTTGCAAAAATGTATTAGATTATCAGATACAAAATCTAAATGTAGATGAGTTGATTATTCCGAATATTTTCACAAACTCTCCCACTGATGATTGGTTCAATATACAGGAATACCTTATAGAAGGTGCTTTAGAAAGTGGACACGGCTTTAATAAGTACCTAACTTTGCCATTAGGTCCGGACTTTGTGAAAAATAAGGAAAGTTTTGACGAACTCATAAGTAGGTGTACACTGTATGATGTTGAAGGCTATTATATAGTTTTAAAGTCTCCAAAAGATTATTTAATTGATGATGAGGAGTACTTATATTCCTTATTAGATGCTTTCATTAGTCTAAACTTATCAGGTAAAAAGGTTCTTTTAGGTTATTCTAATCAGCAATGTTTAATTTATGGAGCAGCTGGTGTTACGTCTATTGCTAGTGGGAATTTTAGAAATGTAAGATCCTTTGACCCAGAAATTTTCTTTGATGATGATGAAAACGAAGATATTAAAAGAAAAGGTATATGGTATTATGATGCAAATACATTTAGCGAATTTAAAATACCACAATTATCTTTAGCTTATAGACGAGGGTTAAGTGAGTACTTTGGTCCCCACTGCGATTACTGTAGTAACCTTTTAAAAAGTGAGAATCCTGCTAATGTCCCTTGGAAAGAAGGAGAAGCTTTTAAACATTATCTATTTGAATTAAGAAATCAATGGATATCAGCTCAAAATGTTAAGGTTAATGAACGAATAGACTACATTATTAAGCTATTAGAGAATGTAGAAGAAACTATAACTACTCTAAAAGATAGTGGCTTTAGATTAGGTAGTAGGGCTTTCGATGATAAAGTCATATCGAGTTCTCTGAATGCTTTATACGCTATTAAAAGTGATAGAAAGTATGATTTACAACAGTTAAAAGATTTATAAATAAATAAGGGGAAGTCCTTTTAAAAGGGCTTCCTTTAATCATTTTAGCAATAATAAAAAGGTCATATCATTAAGTCAAAGGCTACTATACTGGATGATTAGAGTTAATCTTTCAGTAAGATATTAATAAAAAATTCAAGGAGTATAAAGTATGGACAGCCTAGAAAGAAAAAAAGAATTAAAAGAAGCAATAGAGATTTATACAGAGAGAATAAATGCCATTGTCCATGAAAGAGAAGGAAAAGAAGCCTCAATAGAAGAAGACTATCCAGTTGATGAAAGTCTTTTCAAAGATGAGTTGGATGATATAAGCGAAACTTTAACAGATTTAGAGCATCAGTTGCGGGAAATTGAATACAAGGATGAAGAAAAACTTAGGATAAGCGAGATTAATAATCGAATTTATAAAGAAGGGTATATTTTACGTGATAGTGAGAGTAATAATGATTTACTTTCGCGAACGGAGCATGCTCAGGAAATTAGTAAACTTATTTCTAATACAAAAACTCTTAGTCCGTTAACTTTAGGAATTTACGGTGAGTGGGGAGAAGGAAAATCATCATTCTTAAAATTAATTGAAAGCGAATTGGAAAGAATTAATGTAGCTATCAAAGAAAATGATACTTCTAAAAAAAAATACAGCAAAACTTATGTTGTAAGGTTTGATGCATCAGAGTATGATGATCAAGATAAAATATGGTTCTCCATGTTAAGCCAATTATTTGCTAAGTATGAAGAGGAATTAGGAATTAAAGCAAAAATAAAATATAGTTTTTCTCTCTTTAAAAAGTCTTACAGAGAGAATGAATGGAAATACTTAGTTAACTTAATAATAATAAGTATTTTTATTGTTTGGATTTCGGTATATTCTAAAGATAAATCAGTTGTAGAAGTATTAACTGGAAACTCTGTCTATACAAATATCGTAGGTTTAATTTCAAGTATTACGGTTGCAACCAATATAGTCATGCCAATGTTAAAAAAGATAAAATCTTCAACAAAGAAAATGTCTGAAAAGATAGTTTCTCAAATAAAGTATCCTAATTATAAAGATTTATTAGGTACTAGAGAAAAAGTAAAAGAGAGTCTAGAAATTTTAACGGATGTATGGACACGAAAAAATAAAGGCAAAATAGTGGTAATGGTCGATGAATTAGATCGTTGTTCGGAGAAAACTATAGTAGAATTTTTTGAAGCTCTACAACTCTTCTTACCAATAGAATCTATAATTTTTGTAATTTCAATTAATCAAAAAGCTGTATGTTTTGCTCTTGCTAATAATAACTTGCATTTCTTTGATCAAGAAATAGTGTCAAATGATGAAAAATTAATTTTTGGGAAAAATTATTTAGAAAAATATATTACTATTCCCTATCATCTTCCACATCAGAAGAATTATAAAAATTATATTAATCATTTATTAACAGATAAGTCTGACACTCACCAATTCAATGTCTTTGATGATGCGGAAAAGGCTGTTTTAACTAAGATGATTGCCCAAGTAACTAAATATAAAGATATTACACCAAGAGAAATGAAAAAGATCATAAATTTATTACTATTATCTAAGGAAAGATTAATTAGTACAAATCGATTGAAAGAAAAAGGTTTTAAATTAAAACTTGAAGAACAGATACCTTGGTTTATAATTAAATATTTCTACCCTGAGACTGCGAATTGTATAATGAAATATTTAGAAAGCCATTACAATTATAATCAATATAAGGAATTTAAACTTGTTAAACATTTAATATTTTTCCCTGAAGAATATAAGGATACGTCTGATGCTAAACAATCAAAGATACTATACGAACATCTAGATAATATTCGTATAGAATATATTGTTTTATCTAATAGAATTCTAGAAAATCTTATTAGATAGCACCTTTAAAAATTCCTTCCTTCTTTCAAATAGAAAGGCTAAGCTCCTTAAGCTTATAGATAAGAAACTTAGCCTTTTTTAGTACTTATTGAGTTACTTTAATATTTGTATCATACTGGCATCAAAAATATATTCTACATAGTTATTCCCGTGAACTGTTTTCCAAAATTCATCTACTCCATAAGAGACATTGGAAAAAGCATTGACCTTCTTTCCAGAAGAATTAACTAAATAAAAATCTCTGTTACTATCTATATCGTCATCTGCCCATTTTGTTTGAACGTGAAGTGCCCATCAATAATTCTAATATTTGATACATCCATAAATATTTATCTTAGGAAGAGAAAGAAGAGCTTAGCTAGGTTTTAAAATTTCTCTACTTCACCTCTCTCAACTACTCATACGTACGTATCCAAAAAAATAATTTTCTATTTTTATACTCATCTTACTTTTATATTCCAATTATTCTACCAAATACGTTCGTAAAGGTGTATGAATATTAGAAGACGTTCGTAATTTATTTTAAAACTTAAACGAACGATAAAAAAGATAACTTTCTTACATGAAAGAAA
>NZ_JBYCZN010000009.1:0-58902 GCF_057586255.1 Priestia sp. SRI_019
CTAGCTATTTTAGCTAGTCCTTTTTTGTTTACAATTTATTTGTTTTATGAAAAAGTATAGTAAGAACAATAAAATTCACGATTTGCAGGTTTTGAAATAAATTTTAGTGGCAACGATAAAAGTAAAGAATAAACTTTAATAGTACATAGTTGAAAATTTTTTCGTTTCCTTTTATATTTAAATTAAGGTCAAATATAGTCAAAGTCAGAAGGAGGGGGCAGCGTGCCAAATATCTCTGACATTATCGAACAGTATTTAAAACAAGTACTTGAATTAAGTGAAAGAGAAATTGTTGAAATAAGGCGCAGTGAGATTGCTGATAAATTTCAATGCGTTCCGTCGCAAATTAATTACGTTATCAATACCCGTTTTACAGTTGAAAGAGGTTATCTTGTAGAAAGTAAGCGAGGCGGCGGCGGCTTTATTCGTATTGCAAAAGTAAAAATGCACGATGCAGCGGATTTGTTTCAGCAAGTAATTGAGATGATTCAAAATGAAATTTCACAAGTAAGTGCTGAAAACGTCATTATTAGGTTAGTTGAAGAAAAAGTCATCACAGAACGAGAAGCAAAAATCATGTTGAGTGTTATCAATCGTTCAGTTATTAATATTGAACTTCCTTATCGTGATGAGCTAAGGGCTAATCTTTTAAAAGCAATGCTTAATTCATTACGCTACCGATAAGCTCATGATCTATTTTATTTAGAACAGGGAGTGATGACAGGATGATTTGTCAGCAATGTGAAACGAGACCTGCAACTCTTCACTTCACAAAAATCATTAATGGTGAAAAGACGGAGATGCATGTATGTGAACAATGCGCTTCAGAAAATGGAGATGCATTTTCTTTTTCAAATCAGCAAGGTTTTTCAATCAATAACTTACTAGCTGGCCTACTTAACCTAGATCCAGCAGTAACTGAAAATTATAAGAAACAAAGTCAGGAGGTTCTTTCTTGTCCTACTTGTGGCATGACATATCAAAAATTTGCTAAAATCGGCAGGTTTGGATGTGCAGATTGCTACAAAACATTTGAGCGACCTCTTATTCCTTTCTTGAAGAGGCTGCATGGAGGTAATTATCTGCATCATGGAAAAATACCAGCAAGAATTGCAAGTAATCTTCATTTAAAAAAGGAATTACAGGCATTAAGATTGAACTTAAAAGAGTATATCGAAAAAGAGGAGTTTGAGAAGGCAGCCGAACTCCGAGATCACATTCGGTTACTAGAAAAGAAGATGAACGAATCGAGAGAGGAGGAAGCGTAATTCATGTCCCAGGATTTGTTCTTTTCCCAGCCTGTTAGCTCTTGGATGCGTCAAGAAGCTTCGAATTCAGATATTGTTCTAAGCAGTCGAATCAGGCTGGCTCGAAATTTAACTCATTATCTTTTTCCAACTCTCTTTTCTAAAGAACAAGCAGTTGAAGTGGTTCGAGTATTCGAGCAAGTTTTTCAAAAAAGTGAAAACACCAATCAGTGGAATTTGCATTTACTAAAGATGAACGAATTACAGCCTCTTCAAAAGCAAGTGTTGGTTGAAAAGCATCTTATCAGTCCTAACTTGGCTGAAGGAGATAACAACGGAGCTTGTTTTTTATCAGAAAAAGAAGATTTGAGTATTATGGTTAATGAAGAAGATCATTTACGCATACAATGTTTATTTCCAGGCCTTCAATTATCTGAAGCTTTAAGCACAGCCAATAAAGTAGATAATTGGATTGAGAAATACGTAGATTATGCGTTTGATGAAAATAGAGGGTATTTAACCAGCTGTCCCACAAATGTGGGTACTGGGCTACGTGCATCCGTGATGATGCATCTGCCGGCTTTAGTGATGACCCGTCAAATTCATCGTATTATTCCCGCTATTAACCAGCTTGGCTTAGTAGTGAGAGGAATTTATGGAGAAGGTAGCGAAGCTTTAGGGAATATCTTTCAAATTTCTAATCAGATAACCTTAGGGAAATCTGAAGAAGATATTGTGGCAGATTTAAATAGTGTCGTACAGCAGTTGATTACACAAGAGCACTCTGCACGAGACGCGCTGTTTAAAACATCTCATGTAGAGTTAGAAGATCGAGTGTATCGTTCATATGGAGTATTGGCCAATAGCCGTATTATTGAGTCAAAAGAAGCTTCACAATGTTTATCAGATGTTCGATTAGGAATCGATTTAGGGTATATAAAAGGACTGAGTCAAAATATATTGAATGAACTTATCATTATGACGCAGCCAGGCTTTTTACAAAAGTATTCGGGAGGTCCCCTAAAGCCTCAAGAACGTGACATTAAAAGAGCCACCTTAATTCGAGAACGTCTCACTATAAATAAAAACACAAATTAAACGTGGAGGGTGACGATTATATGATGTTTGGTAGATTTACAGAGCGCGCACAAAAAGTATTAGCTTTGGCACAGGAAGAAGCACTACGCCTAGGTCACAACAACATTGGAACGGAGCATATTTTATTAGGTATCGTTCGTGAAGGTGAAGGGATTGCAGCAAAAGCTCTTTCTGCTCTAGGCCTAAGCACTGAAAAAATTCAAAAAGAAGTGGAAGCATTAATTGGCAGAGGCCAAGAATTAACGCAGACCATTCATTATACACCTCGTGCGAAAAAAGTCATTGAACTTTCAATGGATGAAGCCCGAAAGCTTGGTCATTCTTATGTAGGAACAGAACATATCTTACTAGGCTTAATTCGTGAAGGTGAAGGCGTTGCAGCACGCGTTTTAAATAATCTAGGTGTCAGCCTAAATAAAGCTCGTCAGCAAGTGCTTCATTTATTAGGTAGCAATGAAGCTGCTTCAAGTCATCAAGGCGGAGGTTCTTCAAATGCTAATACACCTACGCTAGACAGCTTAGCACGCGATTTAACAGTTGTAGCGCGCGAAGGAAGCTTAGACCCTGTTATCGGACGTGGGAAAGAAATTCAGCGTGTTATTGAAGTGTTAAGCCGACGTACAAAAAACAATCCTGTATTAATCGGGGAGCCAGGTGTCGGTAAAACGGCAATCGCTGAAGGTTTGGCTCAGCAAATCGTCAACAATGAAGTTCCAGAAATTTTACGTGACAAACGTGTTATGACTTTGGATATGGGAACGGTCGTTGCTGGTACAAAATATCGCGGAGAATTTGAAGATCGCCTGAAGAAAGTAATGGATGAAATTCGTCAAGCAGGTAATATCATTCTCTTTATCGATGAGTTACACACATTAATTGGCGCTGGCGGCGCAGAAGGTGCTATCGATGCTTCTAATATTTTAAAACCGTCTCTTGCTCGTGGAGAACTTCAGTGTATCGGTGCTACGACTTTAGATGAATACAGAAAGTACATTGAAAAAGATGCAGCGTTAGAGCGTCGCTTCCAGCCAATTCAAGTGGATGAACCAACGTTGGAAGAGTCTATTCAAATCTTAAAAGGGCTTCGTGACCGTTATGAAGCACATCACCGAGTATCTATTTCTGATGAGGCAATCGAGCAAGCCGTGAAACTATCAGATCGCTACATTTCCGATCGTTTCTTACCGGATAAAGCAATCGATTTAATTGATGAAGCTGGTTCAAAAGTGCGTTTACGTTCATTTACAACGCCGCCAAATTTAAAGGAATTAGAGCAAAAATTAGAATCAGTACGCAATGAAAAAGATGCGTCTGTTCAAAGTCAAGAATTTGAAAAAGCAGCATCTTTACGCGATACAGAGCAACGCCTACGCGAAGAATTAGAAGACACGAAGAAAATTTGGAAAGAGCAGCAAGGTAAAGAAAACTCAGCTGTAACCGTAGAAGATATTGCGATGGTTGTATCTAGCTGGACGGGTGTACCGGTCTCTAAACTGGCACAGGAAGAGACAGAAAGACTGCTGAACATGGAAGAGATTCTTCACTCTCGTGTAATTGGGCAAGAAGAAGCGGTAAAAGCAGTTGCAAAAGCTGTGCGCCGTGCTAGAGCAGGCTTGAAAGATCCAAAACGTCCAATTGGTTCATTCATTTTCTTAGGACCAACAGGGGTTGGTAAAACAGAGCTTGCACGTGCATTAGCGGAGTCAATCTTCGGCGATGAAGATGCAATGATTCGTATCGATATGTCTGAGTACATGGAGAAACATTCTACTTCACGCTTAGTAGGTTCACCTCCAGGATATGTTGGATACGAAGAAGGCGGCCAGTTAACGGAAAAAGTAAGAAGAAAACCTTACTCAGTTGTTCTTTTAGACGAAATTGAAAAAGCGCATCCGGATGTATTTAATATTTTATTACAAGTGTTAGAAGATGGACGCTTAACAGATTCAAAAGGCCGTACAGTTGATTTCCGTAATACGATTTTAATTATGACATCAAACGTAGGTGCTGATACATTAAAACGAAGCAAGCACTTAGGGTTCACAGTAGAAGCAGAAGGGCAAGACTACAAAGATATGAAAGGAAAAGTAATGGCGGAAATGAAGCGCGCGTTCCGTCCGGAGTTCCTAAACCGTATCGATGAAATTATCGTCTTCCATTCATTAGAGAAACCTCACTTAGCTGAAATCGTTAAATTAATGGCGGATCAGTTAACAAAACGCTTAAAAGAGCAAGAAATTGATCTTGAATTAACAAAAGAGGCAATTGATAAGATTGCAGAGGAAGGTTTTGATCCAGAATACGGTGCTCGTCCACTTCGTAGAGCAATTCAAAAACATATTGAAGACCGTTTATCTGAAGAGCTGCTAAAAGGGGTTGTTCAAAAAGGTCAGAAAGTGACGCTAGATGTAGACAAAGGAGAATTTGTTGTTAAATCCTCCGCTCCAAGCAGCATCAGCTAAATTTACTCAAACCAAGACGAGGCATACGAAAAAACACGTATGCCTCCCTTTTTATTTTAGCTTAGGAAATAGTGTACAATAGAGATAGAAATCGATTGAATGAACGGAGAGATTGATAACATAATGGCGAAACGAAAAACAAAATTTGCATGTCAGCATTGCGGATATGAATCAGCAAAATGGATGGGGAAATGTCCCGGATGCGGAAGCTGGAATTCGATGGTAGAAGAAATGGAAGAAACGAAATCATCACGCCGAGGAGCTTTTTCCGGAGCTACTGCTTCTAAAGTCCAAAAACCTCAGTCAATTACAGCGATTGAATCTACAACAGAACCACGAATTTTTACACCTTCTGCAGAGTTAAATCGTGTATTAGGAGGAGGTATTGTCAGAGGGTCACTCGTTTTAATAGGGGGAGATCCGGGTATCGGAAAGTCTACTTTACTTTTGCAAACCTCCGCGCAGTTAGCAATGAAACAAAATAAAGTACTATATATTTCGGGAGAGGAATCAACCAAGCAAACGAAGTTAAGAGCGGACAGGCTAGGTGTAAAAGCTGAAGAGCTTTATGTTCATGCAGAAACAAACTTAGAATTAATACTAGAGGCCATCTCAAGCATGCAGCCTGATTTTGTGGTGATTGATTCAATTCAAACCATTTACCATGCTGATGTCACATCAGCGCCAGGAAGCGTCTCACAGGTGCGAGAGTGTACGGCTGAACTAATGCGTGTTGCTAAAACGAATGGAATTGCCATCTTTATTGTGGGTCATGTAACGAAAGAAGGGGCCATTGCAGGACCAAGACTTCTTGAACATATGGTGGATACGGTTCTTTATTTTGAAGGAGAGCGCCATCATACGTATCGTATATTAAGAGCGGTTAAGAACCGATTTGGATCCACAAATGAAATGGGCATTTTTGAAATGAAAGAAAGTGGGCTAGAAGAAGTATTGAATCCATCTGAAATCTTTCTAGAAGAACGGTCTCAGGGAGCAGCAGGATCGGTTGTTGTTGCTTCAATGGAAGGGACAAGACCCGTATTAGTAGAGCTGCAGGCGCTAATCAGTCCAACGAGCTTTGGAAACCCTAGAAGAATGGCGACGGGAGTAGATCATAATCGCGTTTCGCTTATCATGGCTGTCTTAGAAAAGCGTGTAGGAATGCTGCTGCAGAATCAAGATGCTTATTTAAAAGTAGCAGGTGGAGTAAAATTAGATGAACCAGCAATTGATTTAGCTGTAGCCGTTAGTATTGCTTCAAGCTTCAGAGATGCTGCTTCTAGCGCTACAGATGTTATTGTAGGAGAGGTAGGATTAACAGGTGAAGTACGCCGAGTATCTAGAATTGAACAGCGCGTTCAAGAAGCGGTAAAATTAGGGTTCCAACGAATTATTATCCCAGAGAAAAATTTAGGAGGATGGAAAGTCCCAGATGGTATTGATGTGATTGGGGTATCAACAGTAGCGGAGGCTCTGCAATATACATTAGGAGGATAAGCAGTGGAAGGAGAAAAAACAACAGTTAGTCAAAAACAAATATCAGAAATTCTGCAGTTTGTAGCACCAGGGACCCCTATTCGTGACGGTATCGATAACGTCTTGCGGGCAAAGACGGGCGGCTTAATTGTTATGGGCTACAATGAACAAGTCAAAAAGATGGTAGATGGAGGATTTTCGATTAATTGTGCATTTACACCTGCGCATTTATACGAGTTAGCCAAAATGGATGGAGCGCTTATTTTAAACGACAGTGGAAGCAAGATATTATTTGCTAATGCTCAGCTCATGCCAGACCCCTCTACTCCTTCTTCACAGACAGGAATGCGACACCGTACAGCAGAGCGCGTAGCTAAACAGTCAGGTGTATTGGTGATAGCCATTTCACAAAGAAGAAATGTGATTACGCTTTACAAAGGGTCTCTGCAGTATGTATTGAAAGACATTAGCGTTATTTTAGCAAAAGCGAATCAAGCGCTTGGAACACTTGAAAAGTACAAGGCGGTATTAGACGAATCGATTACAAGTCTCAGTGCATTAGAGTTTGAAGAGCAAGTAACTCATACAGATGTGCTGCAATCGCTTCATCGTACAGAAATGGTTCTGCGTATTAAAAATGAAATTTTGAGCTATATTAGCGAGTTAGGAACAGAAGGAAGACTAATCCGTCTCCAAATGAATGAACTACTTTCCCACTTAGAGGAAGAAGCAACTTTATTAATCAAAGATTATATGTATGACCTCAGTTTTGACCCTTACCGAGTAATTGAACGCATGCAGCAGCCGTCAAATAATGTTCTTCTCGATGACCAAACGCTCCTTCGCTTAATGGGATATCCCATGTATACAAGCTTTGAAGACAGCGTTATTCCTAGAGGGTATCGAATGCTTCATAAAATTCCAAGACTTCCATCGATTATTATTGAAAATCTCATTGATGAATTAGGGGATTTAAAAACGATAGCAGATGCCTCGGTAGAAGAATTGGATGAGGTAGAAGGCATCGGTGAAATTCGAGCACGGAAAATCAGAGAAGGTCTAAAAAGGCTAAAAGAGCAGCATCTTACAAACCGTCAGCTATAGGATATTAATTGACATTAAATGTTTGATTCATTAAGATATTGTGAAAATACAAAAAAAGTGACAGTTTGTTTACAAATTCTGTTTTTTGGTTAAATAACAGGTTTCAATCATTGTAAACTGTTTATAATGATAAAGGGAGGTGAAGGCGTGTTAAAACGTTTTGTACAGTTATTTTTTATTATTACAGGTGGTACATTGGGCGTCTTTTTTATACCTGAACTTATTCAATTATTAAATCTGCAAGATGTAGCATTTCTAGAAAAGCCTTACGTCGATGCAATACTGGGAGCCATTTTGTTTTTCCTTGTCACGTTTTGGATTGTTGATTATATAGTTGAATTAATTCGCCGAGTGGAAGAGGCGTTACTAAAGGCGCCTGTAACAGATGTGCTTTTTGGGAGCTTAGGATTGATTTTAGGGCTTATTGTGGCCTACTTGGTCGGAGCTTTTTTAGGCAGAATTCAACTTCAAGTAGTAAGTACCATTTTACCAATCTTTCTAAGTATTCTTTTAGGTTACTTAGGGTTTCAAGTCGGGTTTAAAAAACGTGATGAACTTGTAAGCGTGTTTTCGATGCCGGCTCGAATTGGGAAGAAAAAAGGACAAGAAGAAGAAACAGATAACGAAGAATCATTAAAGTCTCTTAAGATTTTAGATACAAGCGTTATTATTGACGGCCGTATCGCAGATATTTGTCAAACAGGATTTTTAGACGGAACGATTGTTATTCCGCGCTTTGTCCTTGAGGAGCTCCAGCATATTGCTGATTCGTCGGATGTTCTAAAACGAAACAGAGGTAGACGAGGTCTAGATATTCTAAACCGTATTCAAAAAGAACTGGCAATGAAGGTAGAAATTTATGAAGGCGATTTCGAAGACATTCAAGAAGTAGACAGCAAGCTGGTTAAATTGGCAAAGCTAACTTCCGGTTTGGTCGTGACAAATGATTTTAATTTAAATAAAGTATGTGAACTTCAAAATGTTGGCGTTTTAAATATCAATGACTTAGCAAATGCCGTCAAGCCAATTGTACTTCCAGGAGAAGAAATGAACGTATTGGTTATAAAAGACGGTAAAGAGCACAATCAAGGTATTGCCTATCTTGATGACGGTACAATGATCGTGGTAGAAGAAGGAAGAAATTATATTGGAAAGCAAATTGATGTACTGGTGACGAGCGTACTCCAAACCTCAGCAGGCCGTATGATTTTTGCAAAACCCAAGTTATTAGAAAAAGCACTGTGACGTAACAGGTAAAGGGAGTATACCTATGAAGTATGAAATTATCGTGTTAGCTGCAGGTCAGGGGAAGCGAATGAAAGCGGGGCGGAACAAACAATTTTTAACTATTCAAAACGTTCCGCTTATCATTCATACGCTGCAAAAATTCGAACAAGATCCTTGGTGCAGTGGAATTGTACTAGTCGTAAACGAAAAAGAAGTGGAGATTTTTGAAGAGTTATTGATCGAATATCCAATTCAAAAGGTTCAATCTTTGACAGTTGGAGGCGATGAACGTCAACATAGCGTTTATAACGGCCTTAAAAGTTTAAAGCAGGCTCAGATGGTATTAATTCATGATGGCGCTCGTCCATTTGTTCAACAAAACACAATCCATGAGTTAGTAGAAAAAGCTGCTAGTGATAAGGCTGCTGTGCTGGCTGTTCCAGTCAAAGACACAATTAAGCGTGTGGAACAGGGTACTGTCATTGAAACAGTTGAGCGCTCTAGCTTGTGGGCTATTCAAACGCCGCAGGCTTTTCTTTTTGATGTAGTAATGGATGCACACGAAAAAGCAAAAACAAATGAATACTTAGGCACCGATGATGCAAGTTTAGTAGAAAAAGCGGGGCAAAAAGTATCGATTGTAGAGGGAAATTACGATAATATAAAACTAACAACACCAGAAGATTTGTTATATGCAGAGGCTATATTAACAAAGCTAAACAGGACTGAAGGAGTGGAAAAATGAACATTCGAGTAGGACAAGGTTTCGACGTACATGAGTTTGCAGAAGGAAGACCTTTAATCATCGGCGGTTTAGAAATTCCGTATGAAAAAGGATTATTAGGCCACTCAGATGCAGATGTGCTGTTGCATACAATCGCAGATGCCTTATTAGGAGCGGCGGCTAAGGGAGATATCGGAAAGCATTTTCCGGATACAGACCCTGAATTTAAAGATGCTGATTCAGCAAAGCTTCTTCAACACGTATGGAAACTGCTAAAAGATGAAGGCTATGAATTAAGCAATGTCGATTGCACAATTATCGCACAAAAACCTAAAATGGCTCCTTACATTGAACCAATGAGAGAGCGTATTGCGCAGCTGTTAGAAGCAAGCATTTCTCAAATTAACGTCAAGGCAACAACAACAGAAAAGTTAGGCTTTACGGGACGTGAAGAAGGAATTGCCGCCCAAGCAGCCGTTTTAGTTTATCAAAAATAAAAACAGTTGACTTTGACAGATACCTATTTGGTGATAAAATTAGAACATGTCTAAAACATATAAATACATACTATAAGTAATATTAAATTGGAGGTCATCTTAGTTATGTCAAGCGAAGTAAGAGTTCGTTATGCCCCGAGTCCAACTGGACATCTTCATATAGGGAATGCAAGAACAGCACTATTTAATTATTTATTTGCACGAAATCAAAACGGTAAATTTATTATCCGTATTGAAGATACAGATCAAAAGCGTAATATCGAAGGCGGAGAAGAAAGTCAGCTGCGCTATTTAAAATGGTTAGGTATTGAATGGGATGAGAGTATCGACGTAGGCGGCGAGTACGGTCCTTATCGCCAGTCTGAACGTACGGAAATCTATCAAAAATATACGGAAGAACTTCTTGAAAAAGGATTAGCTTATCACTGTTACTGTACGTCAGAAGAGCTTGAAAAAGAGCGTGAAGAACAGCAGGCGAACAGTCAAATGCCGCGCTATTCAGGTAAATGCCGTAACTTAACAGCTGAACAGCGTGCTGAACTAGAAGCAGAAGGCCGTGAGCCAAGCATTCGCTTCCGTGTTCCTAGCAACACAGAAATTAAGTGGAATGATATAGTCAAAGATGAAGTATCATTTGAATCTGAAGGCATTGGTGATTTCGTTATTGTGAAAAAAGACGGTACACCAACATATAACTACGCTGTAGCCATTGATGATTATCTAATGAAGATGACACATGTTCTACGCGGAGATGACCATATTTCTAATACACCGAAGCAAATTCTTGTGTATGAAGCTTTAGGCTGGACGCCTCCTGTATTTGGTCATATGACATTAATCGTAAATGAAAATCGCCGTAAGCTAAGTAAACGTGATGAGTCAATCATTCAGTTTATTGAGCAATATAAAGAATTAGGCTACTTGCCGGAAGCACTGTTTAATTTTATTACAATGCTTGGCTGGTCACCTGTGGGAGAAGAAGAAATCTTCTCTAAAGAACAGTTCATTGAAATTTTTGACCCAGCTCGTTTATCAAAATCTCCAGCACTATTTGATACAAGCAAATTACGTTGGATGAACAACCAATACATGAAACAATTGGATTTAGACGAGGTAGTAGCTTTATCAGTTCCTCACTTAGTGAAAGCCGGAAAAGTTGAAGAAACGCGCGATGCAGAAACAGAACAATGGGTACGTGACTTAGTCGCTCTATACCAAGAACAAATGAGCTTTGGCGCTGAGATTGTTGAACTTACTGAAATGTTCTTTAAGAAAGAGATTGATTACAGTGAAGAAGCAAAAGCAGTGCTTGCTGAAGAGCAAGTGCCGGAAGTGTTAAAAGCATTTGCTGCAGAGATTTCTTCCTTAGAAGAATTCAGCGCTGATGAAATTAAGGCAGCAACAAAAGCTGTACAAAAAGCAACAGGTCAAAAAGGTAAAAAACTATTTATGCCAATTCGTGTAGCAACAACAGGCGAAACACACGGTCCTGAGCTTCCAAAAGCTATTTCTCTTTTAGGGAAAGAAACAGTTTTAGCTCGTCTAGAAAGCATTTATAGTTAACAAATTTCTATTTTGCCCATATGATAAAATAATCAAATATGGATATCGTTGAGAAGGAAGAGTAGGCAAGTTCATTGCATATCAGAGAGGGTTATCACCGGCTGAAAGTAACCTATGACAAAACTTGTTGAAGTGCGCCTTTGAGTCTTTTGTTGAATGCTACTAAGTAAGTAGGCAAAAGCGGGTACTTTCACGTTATGAGAGAAGAGTTGGGATTGTTTGTTGATCCAAACAGAGTGGAACCGCGTATATACGTCTCTGTGTCATTTGACATAGGGGCGTTTTTTTATACAATCAATGAGTAGATAGAGCAATAGCGGAATTGGGGTGAGATGATGCTAAAGTTGTTAAAGGAAGACATTGAAGCCATATTTGAACAAGATCCTGCAGCAAGAAGTTACATTGAAGTGATATTAACCTATTCGGGGTTGCATGCTATTTGGGCACATAGATTCGCTCACGGACTTTTTAAAAGAAAGTGGTTTTTTCTGGCACGTGTAATCTCACAAATTAGCCGATTCTTCACAGGGATTGAAATCCATCCGGGTGCGAAAATTGGCCGCCGCTTTTTTATTGACCACGGAATGGGAATTGTTATTGGAGAAACGTGCGAAATTGGAGATAATGTAACAGTATATCAAGGAGTAACACTCGGAGGAACAGGGAAAGAAAAAGGAAAGCGTCACCCGACGATTGAAGACAATGTCTTAATTGCAACAGGTGCTAAAGTGCTAGGGTCAATTACGATTCATGCACACTCCAAAATTGGAGCAGGTTCAGTTGTGTTAAATGACGTCCCAGAAAACTCAACGGTTGTTGGTATCCCTGGCCGAGTCGTCATTCAAAATGGCGTCCGGATTCCAAAAGATTTGAATCATCAAGATTTGCCAGATCCAGATGCAGAGCGTTTCAAACAGCTAGAGAAAGAAATTTTACACCTGCAAAATCAATTAAAGGAATTAAAAGAAGGGAAGATTCACCATGGCAATTAAGCTATATAACACGTTAACACGTCAAAAAGAGACGTTTGTACCGCTGGAAGAAAACAAAGTCAAAATGTACGTGTGCGGACCGACTGTATATAACTATATTCATATTGGAAATGCGCGTCCTGCGATTGTATTTGATACGGTGCGCCGCTATTTAGAATTTAGAGGCTACGATGTAGAGTATGTCTCGAACTTCACAGATGTAGATGATAAATTAATTAAGGCAGCAAAAGAGTTAGGAGAAGATGTTCCAACGATCGCAAACCGCTTTATCGATGCTTACTTTGAAGATACGTCAGCTCTTGGATGCAAGCATGCCGATGTGCATCCGCGCGTAACTGAAAATATGGATATCATTATTGAGTTCATTGATGAACTTGTGAAAAAAGGTTATGCGTATGAGTCAGAGGGTGATGTATACTATCGTACACGTAAGTTTGAAGGATACGGAAAATTATCACATCAGTCTATTGATGAATTGCAATCCGGTGCTCGTATCGAAGTTGGCGAAAAGAAAGAAGATCCATTAGACTTTACTCTTTGGAAAGCAACCAAAGATGGAGAGATCGCATGGGATAGCCCTTGGGGTCAAGGCAGACCAGGCTGGCATATCGAGTGCTCGGCGATGGCACGCAAATATTTAGGTGACACAATTGATATCCACGCAGGCGGTCAGGATTTAGCTTTCCCTCATCACGAAAATGAAATTGCCCAATCAGAAGCGCTCACTGGGAAATCGTTTGCGAAATACTGGCTTCATAACGGATATATCAATATTGATAATGAAAAGATGTCTAAATCACTAGGGAACTTCGTGTTAGTTCATGACATTATTAAAAAGCATGACCCTTCCCTACTTCGATTCTTTATTTTATCTGTTCACTATCGTCACCCAATTAACTATAACGAAGAAATTTTAGAGAATACGCGCAAAGCGCTTGAGCGTCTGCAAACAGCTTACGGCAACTTAACTCACCGTCTAAAGGCAGCAACAAATCTTCAAGAAGATGCTTCGGAATGGTTCGAAAAGCTAAAAGAGCTTCGCGAAACGTTTGTTGAAGAGATGGATGATGATTTTAATACAGCAAATGCCATTTCTGTTCTGTTCGAGCTAGCAAAGCAAGCTAACTTGTATTTATTAGAACAAACAACGTCTACAGATGTAATTGAAGCCTTTATTAAAGAGTTTAAAGAATTAGGTGCTGCAATAGGCATTACGTTTGGAGAAGCTGAACTTCTAGACGAAGAAATTGATCAATTGATCCAAGATCGTATTCAGGCTCGTAAAGAGCGTAATTTCCAATTAGCAGATCAAATTCGAGATGAATTAAAGGCTAAAAATATTATTTTAGAAGATACGGCGCAAGGAACAAGATGGAAAAGAGGATAATAGTGTTATGAGCAGCAGTAAATTAGATGTAAAACAGCTAAATAGCTTAGCTCTTGCTTATATGGGTGATGCGGTGTTTGATTTACATGTTCGCCGCCACCTGCTGGTGTTAGGGACAGTGCGCCCTAACCAGCTTCATAATAAAGCTAAAAAATATGTATCAGCAAAAGCACAAGCACAAATCGTATATTATTTTAAAAATGAAAACTTTTTTACTGAAGAAGAAGAAGGTGTACTGCGCCGAGGACGCAATGCAAAGTCCGGTACAGTCCCTAAAAACACAGATGTGCAAACGTATCGCTACAGTACGGCATTTGAAGCGGTCGTAGGCTATTTGTATCTTTTAGGTGAAGAAGAAAGAATGATGGAACTTATTACTAAAGCTATCTCTTTCGTCGATGAAGGAGAGGGAGGAATGAATCATGGAACATGAATTTATCATTGGACGTAATCCGGTCCTAGAAGCCCTAAAGTCTGGGCGCGACATTAACAAACTATGGATTGCCGAAGGATCGCAAGGCGGTTCTATGGGGCAAATCACGCAGTTAGCAAAACGTAATGGTGTATTGGTGCAGTTTGTACCGAAAAAGAAAATTGAGCAAATGGTAGACGGTATTCATCAAGGAGTAGCTGCACAAGTTGCTGCTTATCAGTATGCAGAGTTAGATGATTTATTTAACTTAGCGGAAAAACGTAATGAAAGTCCGTTTTTTCTTCTGCTAGATGAGCTTGAAGATCCCCATAATTTAGGCTCTATTATGCGAACAGCCGATGCCGTTGGCGCACACGGTATTATTATTCCAAAGCGCCGTTCAGTTGGATTAACGGCCACTGTAGCTAAGGCCTCTACAGGAGCGATTGAACATGTTCCCGTAGCAAGGGTAACAAACCTATCAAGGACGATTGATGAATTAAAAGATCGAGGCGTATGGATTGTTGGAACAGATGCGAAAGAAAGCGATGATTACCGCAACTTAGATGGAGGTATGCCGCTTACGTTAGTGATTGGAAGCGAAGGAAAAGGCATGAGTCGTTTGATTCGTGAAAAATGCGACTTCCTTGTACAGCTTCCAATGGTTGGGCATGTTACATCGTTAAATGCATCTGTAGCAGCTAGTCTTCTCATGTATGAGGTTTACCGAAAACGCCATCCTCTAGGTGAATAAGAATGGATATTCTACTGGTGGATGGTTATAACATGATAGGTGCGTGGCCCGACCTAAGAAAGCTTAGAGATAATGATTTAGCCGGTGCTCGAGACCTGTTAATCGAAAAGATGGCAGAGTATCAAGCGTATATGGGTTATCGTGTCATTATTGTCTTCGATGCTCATATGGTCGAAGGAATTGAAAAGAAGGCAAAAAATCATAAGGTTGACGTTGTATTTACAAGAGAAAATGAAACAGCGGATGAGTACATTGAAAAGCTGGCTCAAGAGCTAAACAATGTAAAGACACAGATTCATGTTGCTACATCTGATTTCACGGAGCAGTGGGCAATCTTTGGACAAGGTGCGCTTAGAATTTCTGCTCGAGAATTGTACAACGAAATTGAGCAAATTGAGAAACATATTAATCTTGATGTGAAGTCTATTCAAAATCAAAAGCCAGCGGCACGCATTCAACTTTCCAATCAAGTAGCCGAAATTTTCGAAAAATGGCGTCGGGGACAGCGGTGAGGTTATTGACGGTACGGAATTAGCTACTGTATAATATTTCTATCTACTGTGCGGTCGGGGGGATCGATATGGGCGATAATTATGGGAGAAAACTGCATGCTCATTTCGAACAACAAGAGGATGAAACAGTTGTCGATCTTGTGCATAAAGGCGATATTGACGCATTAGAGTATTTGATTCATAAATACAAAAACTTTGTGCGAGCAAAGGCGCGGTCATATTTTTTAATTGGGGCAGACCGTGAAGATATTGTACAAGAAGGTATGATAGGGTTATATAAGGCAATTAGAGATTTTAGAGAAGATAAGCTAACTTCGTTTAAAGCTTTTGCTGAACTTTGCATTACGAGGCAAATTATTACCGCTATTAAAACCGCAACAAGGCAAAAACACATTCCATTAAACTCTTATGTATCATTGGACAAGCCAATATATGATGAAGAGTCCGACCGAACCCTAATGGATGTTATTTCGGGGACAAAAGTAGCAAATCCAGAAGAGTTGCTCATTAATCGAGAGAAGTTTGATGATATTGAATTAAAGATGGCTGAACTGTTAAGTGATCTTGAGCGAAAAGTTCTCGTTCTTTATTTAGATGGTCAATCTTATCAAGAGATTTCAGAAGAGTTAAACCGCCACGTCAAATCCATCGATAATGCACTTCAGCGTGTGAAGAGGAAATTAGAGCGCTACCTCGAGATTCGTGAAATCACAATGTAGCCTTCTATCCTCATATTGACATGCTAAGAAAGTCTGTGATACTTTTTTATAGACATTATCACTCTATAGGTGGTTGACATTATGCGTAAAAAAGTTGTACTTGCGTGTGTGCAATGCGCTAGTCGTAACTATACGACTATGAAAAACACACAGCAAAACGAAGAGCGTTTAGAAATGAAGAAGTTTTGCAAAACGTGTAACGCACATACGATTCATCGTGAAACAAAGTAGATCAATAATCTGCACAGACTAATACCCCTTTTAATTTATTGGAGGTTACAAACATGAACCGTGTAGGAAATTTCTTGCGTGATGTTGGGCGTGAGATGAAGAAGGTAAGTTGGCCTAAAAAAAATGAGCTAACTCGTTATACAATTACTGTTATTTCTACAGTTGTATTTATGACACTCTTTTTTGTAGTAGTTGATTACGGAATTTCGTCACTTATTCGTTTAATCCCTTGAATAAATTGACTTAAATCATGGTATAATAAAGCTAAATTATGTTTTTTTCAGAAAAGCCCGGAGACGGGTTTTTTAATTTGCTTTAAGAATGATTGTGCTAGGAGTCAACTATTTTCCTAGTGCGTTGTCTGTGCAATAGATTAGGACATCTTATTTTATAGTGAGC
This sequence comes from Priestia sp. SRI_019, assembly GCF_057586255.1. Taxonomy (NCBI): domain Bacteria; kingdom Bacillati; phylum Bacillota; class Bacilli; order Caryophanales; family Bacillaceae; genus Priestia; species Priestia sp. SRI_019. The sequence continues at coordinate 16,808 of NZ_JBYCZN010000009.1, forward strand.
TGGGAGGGAAGGACGTATAGTCCTCAGAAATGGAGAAAAATTGGTATGTAGTCCATACTTATTCTGGATATGAAAATAAAGTAAAAACAAATTTAGAAAAGCGCGTAGAAACAATGGGTATGCAAGATAAAATTTTCCGCGTTGTTGTTCCTGAAGAAGAAGAAAGAGAAATTAAGAACAACAAAGAAAAGATTACAAAGAAAAAAGTATTTCCAGGGTACGTGTTAGTTGAAATCATCATGACGGATGATTCATGGTATGTAGTTCGTAATACACCTGGCGTTACGGGCTTTGTAGGTTCAGCAGGTTCTGGATCAAAGCCAACTGCTCTTCTACCAGAAGAAGTAGAAATGATCTTAAAACAAATGGGCATGGACGAGAAGCATGCTGACTTTGACTTTGAACTAAAAGAAACAGTATTGGTTCAAGAAGGTCCGTTTGCAAACTTTGAAGGTACCATTGAAGAAATCGATACAGATAAACGTAAAGTTAAGGTTCATGTGGATATGTTCGGAAGACAAACGCCAGTAGAGCTAGACTTTACACAAATTGAAAAAATATAATCTGTAAGACCTTGCAATTCATGAAGTTTAATGTTAATATTTCATAAGTCAGTATGTCTCAAAACTAGAGACTAAAACAACTATTTCTTTATTTTATATATAAAGAACATTGAGTGGGAGGGCATCGCCCTATTACCACATCACGGACTTAAGGAGGTGTGTCTCGTGGCTAAAAAAGTAATTAAACTTGTTAAGTTACAAATTCCTGCAGGTAAAGCAAATCCAGCGCCACCAGTTGGTCCTGCATTAGGTCAAGCCGGTGTTAACATCATGGGTTTCTGTAAGGAGTTTAACGCTCGCACAGCTGATCAAGCTGGTCTTATCATTCCTGTTGAAATCACGGTATTTGAAGACCGTTCATTTACATTTATTACGAAAACTCCACCTGCTGCTGTACTACTTAAGAAAGCGGCTGGTATTGAGTCTGGTTCTGGTGAACCAAACCGTAATAAAGTTGCAACAGTCAAGCGTGACAAAGTGCGTGAGATTGCTGAAACTAAAATGCCTGACTTAAACGCTGCTAGCGTTGAATCTGCAATGCGCATGGTAGAAGGTACAGCGCGCAGTATGGGAATCGTAGTTGAAGACTAATTCCATTTGATTGGGTGTTAGAAGGTTGCGAGAAATGGAAGTTTTCCTATGCTCGCAACCTTTATTAGTGGGAGGTTATTCCGTTAAAACCACATAAGGAGGAAACAAAAATGGCTAAAAAAGGTAAAAAGTACGTTGAAGCTGCTAAGCTTGTAGATCGTACACAAACTTATTCAGTACAAGAAGCGATTGAATTAGTAAAGAAAACAAACACAACTAAATTTGATGCAACTGTAGAAGTAGCATTCCGTTTAGGAGTTGACCCTAAGAAAGCTGACCAACAAATTCGTGGTGCAGTAGTACTACCAAACGGTACAGGTAAAACTCAACGTGTATTAGTATTCGCTAAAGGCGAAAAAGCTAAAGAAGCTGAAGCTGCAGGCGCTGACTACGTTGGCGATGCTGACTACATCAACAAAATCCAACAAGGTTGGTTCGAGTTCGATGTAATCGTAGCTACTCCAGACATGATGGGTGAAGTTGGTAAACTTGGTCGTGTATTAGGACCTAAAGGTTTAATGCCAAACCCTAAAACTGGTACAGTAACATTTGATGTTCAAAAAGCAGTTAACGAAATCAAAGCTGGTAAAGTAGAATACCGCGTTGATAAAGCTGGTAACATCCACGTACCAATCGGTAAAGTATCTTTCGAAGAGAGCAAGTTAGTTGAAAACTTCACTACAATCTTCGAAACTATGGTAAAAGCTAAGCCGGCAGCAGCAAAAGGCACATACATGAAGAACGTAGCTGTTACTTCAACAATGGGCCCTGGTATCAAAGTTGATACTGCTTCATTCTCTGCTTAATAAATTTGGAAATAAATCGGTGTTGACTTTTTGGGAGTCCCTGATTATAATAGATAATGTTGTTAAAAAGAATAACATTTGTACCGTAGACAGTAGGTGCTGCAAAGCTTAATTCCCTACCGAGGTGTGTGAGATAAATTAGTGAAACGTTATGGTTCGCTTACTACACCTCCATGTCTTTATTGTCATGGAGGTTTTTTATTGCACCTTGTCTGAGTGTACGGAAGGAAATCTACAGGAGGTGTAAAGATGAGCAACGTAATTGAACAAAAGAAACAAGTCGTAGACGAAATTGCTGAAAAACTTCAAGCGAGTAACTCAATAGTTGTCGTTGACTACCGTGGTTTGAATGTTGCTGAAGTTACTGAACTTCGTAAGCAATTACGTGAAGCAGGCATTGAGTTCAAAGTTTACAAAAACACTTTAACTCGCCGTGCTGTAGAAAAACTTGAACTAACAGATCTTAATGATGCGTTAGTAGGTCCAAATGCAATCGCATTTGGTGGAGAAGATGTTGTTGCTCCAGCTAAAATTCTAAACAACTTCGCGAAAGAACACGAAGCGTTAGAAATCAAAGCTGGTGTAATTGAAGGTAATGTTGCATCTGTTGAAGAAATTAAAGCACTTGCAGAACTACCATCTCGCGAAGGCTTACTTTCTATGTTGCTTAGCGTGCTTCAAGCTCCAATTCGCAACCTTGCTCTTGCTACAAAAGCTGTGGCAGATCAAAAAGAAGAACAAGGTGCATAATCTAGTCTGTTATATATAACACAATCACAAGGAGGAAATTAACAATGACTCAAGAACAAATCATTGAAGCAGTTAAAAATATGACTGTTTTAGAACTTAACGATTTAGTAAAAGCAATCGAAGAAGAATTTGGCGTAACTGCTGCTGCTCCTGTAGCTGTAGCTGGCGGTGCTGCTGGTGAAGCTGCTGCTGAGAAAACTGAATTTGACCTAGTACTTGAAAGTGCTGGCGGACAAAAAATCAAAGTTATCAAAGTAGTACGTGAAATCACTGGTCTTGGCTTAAAAGAAGCTAAAGAAATCGTTGATAACGCTCCAAAAGCTCTTAAAGAAGGTATTTCTAAAGAAGAAGCTGAAGAAGCAAAAGCTAAACTTGAAGAAGTTGGCGCTTCTGTAGAAGTTAAGTAATTATTGCTTAACAACTGATATAAAAAAGCTCGCTTGTACAAGCGAGCTTTTTTGCTTCTGTCATCCTTTTCATTTATAGTAAAGAAGAACATATTGATTAGGAGGTTCTATTTTGACAGAACATTATTTTTCCAATACACCATTGTCTGCAAGTAATGAAGAGCGCTTTTCATTTGAATTGAGAGGAACCTCTTTTTCATTTACGAGTGACCGCGGTGTTTTTTCAAAAAAAGAGATCGATTTTGGATCGCGCCTGTTAATTGAAACGTTTCAAATGCCCGAGAGTCCCGGCCCACTTCTGGATGTTGGGTGCGGATATGGCCCAATTGGGTTGGCACTTGCAAAAGAGGACAGCCAAAGAAACGTTCATATGGTTGATGTTAATGAACGTGCATTAGCACTAGCTCAAAAAAATGCTGAAGTTAATTCAGTATCAAATGTTTCAATCTATCAAAGCTCTTGCTATGAAAATGTGAAGGAAACGAATTTTGCAGCTATTCTTAGTAATCCGCCGATCCGTGCGGGTAAAAAAGTTGTTCATGAAATTCTAGAAAAATCATTAGATCACCTTGCTGACCAAGGAGAACTTTGGATTGTGATTCAGAAAAAGCAAGGAGCGCCATCTGCTCTTGCGAAATTAGAATCTCTATTTAATGAAGTAGAAGTAGTAGACAAGAAAAAAGGGTATTATATCATATGTGCTAAAAAATGTTGACTAATATTTTTTAGTATGTTAGCATTATAAAATGCCAATATATAAATATTCCATATAAGCTCGGGTTATACATAAAATAAAAGGTATAATTTTGAATTATATGGGAAAAACTAATAAAATCAATAGTACGTTTTTATGAAATTGTGGTTTTCTATTTAAAGAGACCATTTTTCTTTTGTTCAATAATAAACATATGGTTTATTATATATTTTGAATAATAACGCTTGATTTGAGGGGTGAATCAGTTGACAGGTCAACTAGTTCAGTATGGACGCCACCGCCAACGCAGAAGTTATGCTCGTATTAGTGAAGTTTTAGAGTTACCGAACTTAATCGAGATTCAAACGGCTTCATACCAATGGTTTTTAGATGAAGGTTTACGAGAAATGTTCCAAGATATTTCTCCAATTGATGATTTTACAGGTAACTTATCACTAGAATTTATTGATTACAGCTTAGGTGAGCCAAAGTATTCAGTAGGAGAGTCCAAAGAACGTGATGTAACTTATGCAGCACCTCTTCGTGTTAAGGTGCGGTTAATTAATAAAGAAACAGGTGAAGTAAAAGACCAAGATGTGTTCATGGGAGATTTCCCATTGATGACCGAAACAGGTACCTTTGTAATTAATGGTGCTGAGCGTGTTATCGTATCACAGTTGGTTCGTTCACCAAGTGTTTACTATAGTGGAAAGCTTGATAAAAACGGTAAAAAAGGATATACAGCAACTGTTATCCCTAACCGTGGTGCATGGCTAGAATATGAAACTGATGCAAAAGATGTAGTATACGTGCGTATTGATCGTACTCGTAAACTGCCAGTAACAGTGCTGTTACGCGCGCTAGGTTTCGGTTCTGACCAAGAGATTATCGATTTAATCGGTGATAATGAATACATCCGTAATACGCTTGAAAAAGATAATACGGAAACAACGGAAAAAGCGCTATTAGAAATCTATGAGCGTTTACGTCCGGGTGAACCACCGACAGTTGAGAATGCGAAGTCTCTATTAGTATCTCGCTTCTTTGATCCAAAACGATATGACTTAGCGAACGTAGGTCGCTATAAAATTAATAAAAAGCTTCATATCAAACATCGCTTATTTAATCAAAAGCTAGCTGAAACATTAGTTGATCCTGAAACAGGTGAAATTATTGCAGAAAAAGGCGCAATGATTGACCGCCGTCTGCTAGATCGCTTGATTCCGATGCTTGAAGGTGGAGTAAACTTCAAAACTTACAGCCCAGTTGGCGGAGTAGTAGAAGACGATGTTACATTACAATCTATTAAGATTTATGCGCCAAATGATCCAGAAGGTGAAAAAATCATCACTGTATCAGGCAACGCGTATGTAACAGAAGAAGTTAAAAATATCACACCTGCTGATATTTTAGCATCGATCAGTTACTTCTTTAACTTGCTTCATCAAGTAGGAGACACAGATGATATCGACCACTTAGGTAACCGTCGTCTGCGTTCTGTAGGTGAATTGTTACAAAATCAATTCCGTATCGGTTTATCTCGTATGGAACGTGTTGTTCGTGAAAGAATGTCAATTCAAGACACGAATACAATCACACCTCAACAATTAATTAATATTCGCCCAGTTATTGCGGCGATTAAAGAGTTCTTTGGAAGTTCTCAATTATCACAGTTCATGGATCAAACGAATCCATTAGGCGAATTGACGCACAAACGTCGTCTTTCAGCTCTAGGACCTGGTGGTTTAACGCGTGAGCGCGCTGGTTTCGAAGTACGTGACGTTCACTACTCCCACTATGGCCGTATGTGTCCGATTGAAACGCCAGAGGGTCCGAATATCGGGTTAATCAACTCACTATCTTCTTATGCAAAAGTAAACAAATTCGGTTTCATCGAAACACCTTACCGTCGTATCGATCCTGAAACAGGTAAAGTGACAGAGCGAATTGACTACTTAACAGCTGATGAAGAAGATAACTATGTTGTAGCCCAAGCGAACGCTCGTCTAGGTGATGATGGTTCATTCTTAGATGAAAATGTCGTTGCACGTTTCCGTGGAGAAAACACGGTTATCCGTCGCGATCGTTTAGACTACATGGATGTATCACCAAAACAAGTTGTATCTGCCGCTACAGCATGTATCCCATTCTTAGAGAACGATGACTCTAACCGTGCATTAATGGGTGCGAACATGCAACGTCAAGCAGTACCTTTATTAAATCCTGAAGCACCAATCGTAGGTACAGGTATGGAATACGTATCTGGTAAAGACTCTGGTGCAGCCGTGATTTGTAAATATCCTGGCGTTGTAGAGCGCGTAGAAGCCAAACAAATTTTTGTTCGCCGCTATGAAGAAGTAGACGGACAAAAAGTTAAAGGTAACTTAGATCAATACAAACTATTAAAATTTGTTCGTTCTAACCAAGGTACTTGTTACAACCAGCGTCCAATTGTTTCAGTTGGCGACGAAGTAGTAAAAGGTGAGATCTTAGCCGACGGTCCTTCAATGGAAAAAGGTGAGCTTGCTTTAGGACGAAACGTAATGGTTGGTTTCATGACATGGGATGGCTACAACTATGAGGATGCCATCATCATGAGTGAACGCCTTGTGAAAGACGACGTATATACGTCTGTTCATATTGAAGAATATGAATCTGAGTCTCGTGATACGAAGCTTGGACCTGAAGAAATTACGCGTGACATTCCAAACGTAGGTGAAGATGCGCTTCGCAACTTAGATGAGCGTGGAATCATCCGCATTGGTGCAGAAGTAAAAGACGGAGATCTTTTAGTTGGTAAAGTAACGCCAAAAGGTGTAACAGAATTAACAGCTGAAGAACGTCTTCTACACGCTATTTTCGGTGAAAAAGCGCGTGAAGTTCGTGATACTTCTCTTCGTGTACCGCACGGCGGCGGTGGAATCATTCTTGATGTTAAAGTCTTCAATCGCGAAGATGGCGACGAATTACCACCAGGTGTAAACCAATTAGTCCGTGTATATATTGTTCAGAAGCGTAAAATTTCTGAAGGTGACAAAATGGCCGGTCGTCACGGTAACAAAGGTGTAATTTCACGTATTTTACCTGAAGAAGATATGCCTTACCTACCAGACGGTACGCCAATTGACATCATGTTAAACCCATTAGGGGTACCATCTCGTATGAACATCGGTCAGGTGCTAGAGCTTCATCTAGGTATGGCTGCTCGTAAGCTTGGCATTCACGTTGCGTCTCCGGTATTTGATGGTGCGCGTGAGGAAGATGTTTGGGCAACAATCGAAGAAGCTGGCATGTCTCGTGATGCTAAAACAGTTCTATATGATGGTCGAACAGGTGAACCATTCGATAACCGTGTATCAGTAGGGATCATGTACATGATCAAACTTGCTCACATGGTAGACGATAAACTTCACGCTCGTTCTACTGGACCATACTCACTTGTTACACAACAACCACTTGGTGGTAAAGCGCAGTTCGGTGGACAGCGTTTTGGTGAGATGGAGGTATGGGCACTTGAAGCATACGGTGCTGCTTACACATTACAAGAGATCTTAACAGTGAAATCAGATGACGTAGTAGGTCGTGTGAAAACATACGAAGCAATTGTTAAAGGTGAAAACATTCCAGAACCTGGCATACCTGAATCGTTCAAAGTATTAATTAAAGAACTACAAAGTTTAGGTATGGATGTGAAGATGCTTTCTGCTGACGAGCAAGAAATTGATATCATGGACTCAGAAGAGGACCATGAGCAACCAACAGAATCAATTATTGCAGATAACGAAGAAAGCCTTTCTGAAGGACAAAAAGATCCTGTCACAAAAGAGTAAGGAATTACTTTCATATAAACGTTAAGGGAAAAAACCTGTAGATTAAAAGGGAGGTAGGCTCCTTGCTAGATGTAAATAACTTTGAGTATATGAAAATCGGTCTAGCTTCGCCAGATAAAATTCGTTCTTGGTCGTACGGTGAGGTAAAAAAACCTGAAACGATCAACTATCGTACGTTAAAACCTGAAAAAGACGGCTTATTCTGTGAGCGTATTTTTGGTCCACAAAAGGACTGGGAATGTCACTGCGGAAAATATAAGCGCGTTCGTTATAAAGGTGTTGTATGTGATCGTTGCGGCGTAGAAGTTACGCGCGCAAAAGTTCGTCGTGAACGCATGGGTCACATCGAGCTAGCTGCACCTGTTTCTCATATTTGGTACTTTAAAGGTATTCCTAGCCGCATGGGACTTGTCTTAGACATGTCCCCTCGTGCGCTAGAGGAAATCATTTATTTTGCTTCTTATGTAGTAACAGATGCTGGTGATACACCACTTGAAAAGAAACAGCTTTTATCAGAGAAAGAATACCGTGCGTATCGTGAGAAGTACGGACAAACTTTCCATGCAGCAATGGGTGCTGAAGCTGTTAAAAAATTATTGCATGACATCGATCTTGATAAAGAAGTAGATGCTTTGAAAGAAGAATTGAAAACTGCTCAAGGTCAACGTCGTACACGTGCTATTAAACGTTTAGAAGTACTAGAGGCTTTCCGTCATTCTGGTAACGAACCTTCTTGGATGATTTTAGACGTTCTACCGGTTATTCCGCCAGAACTTCGTCCAATGGTTCAATTAGATGGTGGACGCTTTGCTACGTCTGATCTAAATGATTTATATCGCCGTGTAATTAACCGTAACAACCGCTTAAAGCGTTTATTAGACCTTGGAGCTCCTAGCATTATCGTTCAAAACGAAAAGCGTATGCTTCAAGAAGCTGTAGATGCATTAATCGATAATGGTCGTCGCGGCCGTCCGGTAACAGGACCAGGTAACCGTCCATTAAAATCTCTTTCTCACATGTTAAAAGGTAAGCAAGGTCGCTTCCGTCAAAACTTATTAGGTAAACGTGTTGACTACTCCGGCCGTTCGGTAATCGTTGTAGGTCCGAACTTAAAGATGTATCAATGTGGTCTTCCAAAAGAAATGGCGTTAGAGCTTTTCAAACCTTTCGTAATGAAAGAGCTTGTTGAACGCGGTTTAGCTCATAACATCAAGAGTGCAAAACGTAAAATTGAACGCGTGCAACCTGAAGTATGGGATGTATTAGAATCGGTTATTAAAGAGCATCCAGTTCTTTTAAACCGTGCACCAACGCTACACAGACTAGGTATTCAAGCATTTGAACCTACGCTTGTAGAAGGTCGCGCTATCCGTCTTCACCCGCTTGTATGTACAGCATATAACGCTGACTTTGACGGTGACCAAATGGCGGTTCACGTTCCATTATCTGCAGAAGCACAAGCAGAAGCACGTATCTTAATGCTTGCTGCTCAAAATATCTTGAACCCTAAAGATGGTAAACCAGTTGTTACACCTTCACAGGATATGGTATTAGGTAACTACTACTTAACGCTTGAGCGTGAAGAAGCAGTTGGAGAAGGTATGGTGTTCAAGGATACAAATGAAGCACTATTAGCGTACCAAAACGGTTATGTGCATCTTCATACACGTGTAGGTGTGTATGCAGGTTCTTTAAACAACGAAACGTTTACAGAAGCACAAAATCAACAGTTGCTTGTTACAACGGTTGGTAAATTAGTTTTCAACGAAATTTTACCAAAATCGTTCCCATACATTAACGAACCAACAAGAGAAAACTTAGAAGTGAAAACTCCTGAGAAGTACTTTGTTGAAAAAGGTGCAGATGTGAAGGAATTCATCAAGAATCAACCGGCTATCGCACCGTTTAAGAAAAAAATCTTAGGTAATATTATCGCTGAAGTATTTAAACGTTTCAAAATTACTGAGACTTCTAAAATGCTTGACCGTATGAAAGACCTAGGTTTCAAATATTCTACTAAAGCTGGTATTACAGTTGGTGTAGCTGATATCGTGGTTTTAGGAGAAAAAGAAGTTATCTTAACAGAAGCGCAAGCTAAAGTAGATAACGTACTAAAACAATTCCGTCGTGGTTTAATTACTGAAGATGAGCGTTATGAGCGTGTTATCTCTGTATGGAGCAGCGCGAAAGACGTTATCCAAGGTAAATTAATGGCGTCATTAGACAAACGCAACCCAATCTTCATGATGAGTGACTCTGGTGCCCGTGGTAACGCATCTAACTTCACTCAGCTTGCAGGTATGCGTGGACTAATGGCCAACCCGTCTGGTCGTATCATTGAGTTACCAATCAAATCTAGTTTCCGTGAAGGTTTAACAGTATTAGAGTACTTTATCTCTACCCATGGTGCACGTAAAGGTCTTGCCGATACGGCTCTTAAAACAGCTGACTCAGGTTACCTTACTCGTCGTCTGGTTGACGTGGCACAAGACGTTATCGTACGTGATGATGACTGTGGTACAGACCGCGGTATTCTGGCTGTTGCAATCAAAGAAGGAACAGAAGAAATTGAGAAACTTGATGAGCGTCTAATTGGACGTTATGCAAGAAAAACACTACTTCACCCAGGAACAAACGAAGTGTTAGTGAAAGAAAACGAACTAATTACAGAAGACCTAGCTGAAACAATTGTGGATGCTGGTGTTGAAGAAGTATGGATTCGTTCTGCATTTACTTGTAACACTCGCCACGGTGTATGTAAAAAATGTTACGGTCGTAACCTTGCAACTGGTTCAGAAGTTGAAGTGGGTGAAGCAGTTGGTATCATCGCTGCTCAATCTATCGGTGAGCCAGGTACACAGTTAACGATGCGTACATTCCATACAGGTGGGGTTGCTGGAGACGATATCACTCAAGGTTTACCGCGTATCCAAGAGATCTTCGAAGCGCGTAACCCTAAAGGTCAAGCCGTTATTTCTGAAATTGAAGGTACAATTGCCGGCATTTCTGAAGGACGCGATCGTCAACATGAAATTACTGTTCAAGGAGAGATTGAAACTCGTTCTTACACAGCTCCGTACAGTGCACGTCTGAAAGTTATTGAAGGACAGCGCATTGCACGTGGTCAAGAATTAACAGAAGGTTCAATTGATCCTAAAGAATTACTAAAAGTAAAAGACATCACGGCTGTACAAGAGTACTTGCTTCGTGAGGTGCAAAAAGTATACCGTATGCAAGGGGTAGAAATTGGAGATAAACACGTAGAGGTAATGGTTCGCCAAATGCTTCGTAAAGTGCGCGTAATGGATTCAGGAGATACAGATGTATTACCAGGTTCATTACTTGATATTCACCAATTCACTGATGCAAATGAAAAAGTATTACTTGAAGGCAATCGTCCAGCGACGGGTCGTCCTGTATTACTTGGTATTACAAAAGCATCTCTTGAAACTGATTCCTTCTTATCTGCTGCATCATTCCAAGAAACAACACGTGTTCTTACGGATGCTGCAATCAAAGGAAAACGTGATGAGTTGCTTGGACTTAAAGAGAATGTTATCATTGGTAAGCTAGTTCCGGCTGGTACAGGTATGACGAGATATCGTAATGCTGAACCGATCAAAAACCAAGCTGAAGAAACGGTAACAATCGACTAATTATAAAATCATTACTCTAGAATGGATGTTTTTTAAAAAAACTACAAAACGTTAGTTGACATCCATTCTAGGGAATGATACTATATCAAAGGTGCTCCTATAAACTACCTGTTACTTTGGAGGATATGATAATGTCTTATGAAAAAGTATTACAGGCTGATCATATTATTGTAGGAACAAAGCAGACGGTGAAAGCATTAAAAAAAGGTACAGTAAAGGAAGTCATCATTGCTGAAGACGCTGATTTTTATGTCACCTCCATTGTGGCAAAAACGGCACAGCAAGAAAACGTTCCGTATACGTATGTCCCTTCTATGCGAAAGCTTGGTCAAGCTTGTAGGATAGAAGTTAACGCTGCAACTGTTGCAATTATTAGTTAACACGTTTTTGAACTTTTAGTTTCAAAGACTTTGTTTTTTGCTAAAAAATGAACCACCTGGATGTGTGGTCTTACAAAAGGCGAAAGGAGGAAAATTTAAATGCCTACTATTAACCAATTAATCCGTAATGGTCGTGTGAGTAAAGGTAAAAAATCTGACTCACCTGCTTTAAACAGAGGTTACAACAGCTTCAAAAAAGCTCAAACTAACCAATCTTCTCCACAAAAACGTGGTGTATGTACACGTGTGGGTACTATGACACCGAAGAAACCGAACTCGGCTCTTCGTAAATATGCTCGTGTACGTTTAACAAACGGTATCGAGGTAACAGCTTATATCCCAGGTATTGGTCACAACTTACAAGAACACAGCGTGGTACTTATCCGCGGTGGACGTGTAAAAGATTTACCAGGGGTACGTTACCATATCGTACGTGGTGCACTTGATACTGCTGGTGTGGATGGCCGTATGCAAGGTCGTTCTAAATATGGTACTAAGCGACCAAAAGCAGCTAAAAAATAATAGCTTAACAATTAATAGATAAACTTTTAAAAGTGAAAGGAGGAAGTAGAATGCCACGTAAGGGACCTGTTGCAAAAAGAGACGTATTACCAGATCCGATTTACAATTCTAAGCTTGTATCTCGCTTAATCAACAAAATGATGCTTGATGGAAAGCGCGGTAAGTCACAAGCTATTCTTTATAGAGCATTCGATTTAGTACAAGAGCGCAGTGGTAAAGAAGCTATGGAAGTATTCGACCAAGCTCTTAAAAACATCATGCCTGTACTAGAAGTTAGAGCACGCCGTGTAGGGGGTTCTAACTACCAAGTTCCTGTAGAAGTACGTCCAGAGCGTCGTACTACTTTAGGTCTTCGTTGGTTAGTAAACTATGCTCGTCTTCGTGGAGAAAAAACGATGGAAGAGCGTTTAGCTAACGAAATCCTTGATGCAGCTAACAACACTGGTGCTGCAGTTAAGAAACGTGAAGATACTCACAAAATGGCAGAAGCTAACAAAGCATTTGCTCATTACCGTTGGTAATCTTTTAACGAAACTTTTTAAAAAACAAATTATAATATGGAAGGAGAAATACCTAAGATGGCAAGAGAGTTCTCCTTAGAAAACACTCGTAATATTGGGATCATGGCTCACATTGATGCTGGTAAAACAACAACAACTGAGCGTGTTCTTTATTATACTGGCCGTATCCATAAAATTGGTGAAACTCATGAAGGAGCTTCACAAATGGACTGGATGGAGCAAGAGCAAGAACGTGGTATCACTATCACGTCTGCTGCGACAACTGCTTCTTGGAAAGGTCACCGCGTTAACATCATTGATACTCCTGGACACGTAGACTTCACTGTTGAAGTTGAGCGTTCATTACGTGTACTTGATGGCGCTGTGGCAGTTCTTGATGCTCAATCTGGTGTTGAGCCTCAAACAGAAACAGTATGGCGTCAAGCGACTACGTACGGTGTTCCCCGTGTCGTATTCGTTAACAAAATGGACAAAATTGGTGCTGACTTCTTGTACTCTGTAAAAACGATCCACGATCGTTTAGGTGCAAATGCTCACCCAATTCAGTTGCCAATTGGTGCTGAAGATGAGTTCGAAGCAATCATTGACCTAGTGGAAATGAAAGCATACTTCTACGAAGATGACTTAGGTACTCGTTCAGAGTCTCGTGAAATTCCTGAGGAATACAAAGAGCAAGCTGAAGAATACCGTGCAAGCTTAGTAGAAGCTGTTGCAGAACTTGACGAAGAATTAATGATGAAGTACTTAGACGAAGGCGAGCTTACAGTTGAAGAACTAAAAGCTGGTATCCGTAAAGGTACTTGTGACGTTGAATTCTACCCAGTTATCTGTGGTTCAGCATTCAAAAACAAAGGTGTACAATTAATGCTAGATGCAGTAATTGACTACCTACCATCTCCAGTAGATGTACCAGCAATCCAAGGTATCGTACCTGACACAGAAGAAGAAGTTACGCGTGAGTCTAGCGACAACGCTCCTTTCTCAGCATTAGCGTTCAAAGTTATGACGGACCCTTATGTTGGTAAATTAACATTCTTCCGTGTGTACTCTGGTGTACTAAGCTCTGGTTCATACATCAAAAACTCTACAAAAGGTAAGCGTGAGCGTGTAGGTCGTATCCTACAAATGCACGCTAACTCTCGTGAAGAGATTTCTGAAGTATACGCTGGAGATATCGCGGCAGCTGTAGGATTAAAAGATACTTCTACTGGTGATACTCTATGTGACGAAAAGAGTCTTGTAATTCTTGAGTCTATGGAATTCCCAGAGCCAGTTATCTCTTTATCTGTTGAGCCAAAATCAAAAGCTGACCAAGATAAAATGACTACAGCTCTTCAAAAGTTACAAGAAGAAGATCCAACTTTCCGTGCGGAAACTAATACAGAGACTGGTCAAATCATCATCTCTGGTATGGGTGAGCTTCACCTTGATATCATCGTTGACCGTATGCGTCGCGAATTCAAAGTAGAAGCAAACGTTGGTGCTCCTCAAGTAGCTTACCGTGAAACTTTCCGCGCTGGTGCGAAAGTTGAAGGTAAATTCGCTCGTCAATCTGGTGGTCGTGGACAATTCGGTCACGTTTGGATTGAGTTCGAACCTAACGAAGAAGGAAAAGGCTTTGAATTTGAGAACAAAATCGTTGGTGGTGTAGTTCCACGTGAATACATCCCTGCAGTTCAAGCTGGTCTTGAAGATGCATTACAAAACGGTGTTGTTGCTGGTTATCCATTAATCGATATCAAAGCTGCTTTAGTTGATGGATCTTACCATGACGTTGACTCAAGTGAGATGGCGTTTAAAATTGCCGCTTCTATGGCTCTTAAAAACGCAGTATCAAAATGTAGCCCAGCTATCCTTGAACCAATGATGAAGGTTGAAGTTGTTATCCCTGACGAATACTTAGGAGATATCATGGGTGACATTACGTCTCGTCGTGGACGTGTAGAAGGTATGGAAGCACGCGGTAACGCTCAAGTTGTACGTGCATTCGTTCCACTTTCTGAAATGTTTGGTTATGCAACTGCATTACGTTCAAACACTCAAGGTCGCGGAACATATTCTATGCACTTCGATCACTACGAAGAAGTTCCTAAATCAATTTCAGAAGAAATTATTAAAAAAAATAAAGGTGAATAATTGATTTTCACTCTTTATTGAAGTATAACTACTTATGTACGCTGTGAAAGTGGAGCTCATTCCCTTTCACGGCCTCATAAAACATAAACTACATGAATTTTAAGGAGGATTTTCGAATGGCTAAGGAAAAATTCGACCGTTCAAAAACACATGCCAATATCGGTACAATTGGTCACGTTGACCATGGTAAAACAACTTTAACAGCTGCTATCACTACTGTTCTTGCTAAGAAAAGTGGTAAAGGTGCAGCAATGGCTTACGACATGATCGACGCTGCTCCAGAAGAGCGCGAGCGTGGAATCACAATCTCAACTGCACACGTTGAGTACGAAACTGACACTCGTCACTATGCACACGTTGACTGCCCAGGACATGCTGACTATGTTAAAAACATGATCACTGGTGCTGCTCAAATGGATGGCGGTATCTTAGTAGTATCTGCTGCTGATGGTCCAATGCCACAAACTCGTGAGCACATCCTTCTTTCTCGTCAAGTAGGTGTACCTTACCTAGTTGTA
Organism: Priestia sp. SRI_019; assembly: GCF_057586255.1. Classification (NCBI taxonomy): domain Bacteria; kingdom Bacillati; phylum Bacillota; class Bacilli; order Caryophanales; family Bacillaceae; genus Priestia; species Priestia sp. SRI_019. The sequence continues at coordinate 32,182 of NZ_JBYCZN010000009.1, forward strand.
TTCTTAAACAAATGTGACATGGTAGACGACGAAGAGCTACTTGAATTAGTAGAAATGGAAGTACGTGACCTTCTTTCTGAATACGACTTCCCTGGTGACGATGTACCAGTAATCAAAGGTTCTGCTCTTAAAGCTCTTGAAGGCGAAGCTGATTGGGAAGCTAAAATCATCGAGCTTATGGACGCTGTTGATGAGTACATCCCAACTCCAGAACGTGACACTGAAAAACCATTCATGATGCCAGTTGAGGACGTATTCTCAATCACTGGTCGTGGTACAGTTGCTACAGGTCGTGTAGAGCGTGGACAAGTTAAAGTTGGTGACGTTATCGACATCATCGGTTTAACTGAAGAGCCAAAATCTACTACTGTAACAGGTGTAGAAATGTTCCGTAAGCTTCTTGACTATGCTGAAGCTGGCGACAACATCGGTGCTTTACTTCGTGGTGTAGCACGTGAAGAAATCCAACGTGGACAAGTATTAGCTAAACCAGGCTCAATCACTCCACACACTAAATTTACTGCTGAAGTATACGTTCTTTCTAAAGACGAAGGTGGACGTCACACTCCATTCTTCACAAACTACCGTCCACAGTTCTACTTCCGTACAACTGATGTAACTGGTATTTGTAACTTACCTGAAGGCGTAGAAATGGTAATGCCTGGCGACAACATCGAAATGACTGTTGAACTTATCGCTCCAATCGCGATTGAAGAAGGTACTAAATTCTCAATCCGTGAAGGTGGACGTACAGTAGGCGCTGGCGTTGTAGCTAAAATCAGCGAGTAATTTCTCGTTTCAGTAAAGGGAGTAGGGTAACCTACTCCCTTTTTTATTTGGTGATAAAAGGTAAAGATAGTTTTTACTATTACACTTGCAAAATGATCTCCTTTTATATATAATGAAAAAAGTGTGCGACACATAAAAAAGTTTTTTAACTTTATTGTTGCAATATGAACCCATTTTTAGTATAATAAAAATGTTGGTCTTTGACTGCGATGATGCGGAAGGTTGCCGACACACCCGGCCGCTTTGCCATGGCGAGTGTGGGGAAATTTCCGCGGAGAATGTCTATTGTAAAATAGGCGAAAAAGGAGGGAAAATAATGGCAAAAGAAAAAATTCGCATTCGTTTAAAAGCATATGATCACAGAATTCTTGATCAATCTGCTGAGAAAATCGTAGAAACTGCAAAACGTTCTGGTGCGGCTGTATCTGGTCCGATTCCATTACCGACTGAAAAATCAATTTATACAATTCTACGTGCAGTACACAAATATAAAGATTCTCGTGAGCAGTTCGAAATGCGCACGCATAAACGCTTAATTGATATCGTGAATCCAACACCACAAACTGTTGATTCATTAATGCGTTTAGACTTACCATCTGGTGTAGATATCGAAATTAAACTTTAATTTAAAATAAAGAATGAAAAGATACTTAGGAGGTGTGACTAATGGCCAAAGGAATCTTAGGAAGAAAGATCGGTATGACTCAAGTATTTGCTGAAAATGGTGACTTGATCCCAGTAACAGTAATTGAAGCTTCTGCTAACGTAGTTCTTCAAGTTAAAAACGCTGAGACAGACGGTTACGAAGCAATCCAATTAGGTTTCGAAGATATCCGTGAAAAACTATCTAACAAACCTGCAAAAGGACATGCTACTAAAGCTAATACTGCTCCTAAGCGCTTCATCCGTGAGTTACGCGGTGTGGACGCTTCAGCATATGAAGTTGGTCAAGAAGTCAAGGTTGATATTTTCGCAGAAGGCGATGTAATTGATGTAACAGGAATCTCAAAAGGTAAAGGTTTCCAAGGTGCTATTAAACGCCACGGACAATCTCGCGGACCTATGTCTCATGGTTCTCGCTACCACCGTCGCCCAGGTTCAATGGGTCCTGTAGCTCCAAACCGCGTATTCAAAGGTAAATTATTACCAGGACGCATGGGTGGAGAGCGCATCACTGTGCAAAACTTATCAATCGTTAAAGTTGACGCAGAACGCAATCTTTTATTAGTAAAAGGTAACGTGCCAGGAGCTAGAAAATCTCTAGTTACTGTTAAATCTGCAGTTAAATCTAAATAATAATTCTTCGAGAAAGGAGGAATAACCAATGCCAAAAGTAGCATTGTTTAACCAAAACGGTGAAAACGTTGGAGAAATCGAACTTCAAGATGCCGTTTTCGGTATCGAACCAAACAACAAAGTACTTTTCGACGCGATCGTAATGCAACGCGCATCTCAACGTCAAGGTACTTCTAAAGTTAAAAATCGTTCTGAAGTAAGAGGCGGTGGCCGTAAGCCATGGCGTCAAAAAGGTACTGGTCGTGCTCGTCAAGGATCTATCCGTTCTCCACAATGGCGTGGCGGTGGCGTAGTATTTGGTCCAGTTCCAAGAAGCTATAGCTACAAATTACCTAAAAAAGTTCGTCGTTTAGCAATTAAGTCTGCATTATCAACTAAAGTTCAAGATAACAGCATCGTTGTTCTTGAAGCTCTTTCTTTTGATGCTCCAAAAACAAAAGAAATGGTAGCAGTTCTTAAAAACCTAACAGTAGAACGCAAAGCATTAGTAGTAACTGCTGATCTTAACGAAAACGTTGCACTTTCAGCACGTAATATTCCTGGTGTAACAGTTGTTGCAGCTAATGGTTTAAGCGTATTAGACGTTATGAACCATGATAAGCTTGTAATCACTAAAGACGCAGTTGAAAAAGTAGAGGAGGTGCTTGCATAATGAAAGATCCTCGTGATATTATTAAGCGCCCCGTAATTACAGAACGTTCAACAGACTTAATGGCTGAGAAAAAATATACGTTTGATGTTGATGTAAGAGCTAATAAAACTGAGGTTAAAGATGCTATCGAAAAAATCTTTGACGTAAAAGTTGAAAAAGTAAACATCATGAACTACAAAGGTAAATTCAAGCGTGTAGGTCGCTACAGTGGTCTTACTAACCGTCGTCGTAAAGCGGTAGTAACACTAACTCAAGAGAGCAACGAAATCGAATTCTTCGAAGCTTAAGATTACTAGAGAAGGAGGGAAATTGAGATGGCGATTAAAAAGTATAAACCAACCTCAAATGGTCGTCGTGGCATGTCAGTTTCTGATTTCGCTGAAATTACTACTGACAAACCAGAAAAATCGTTACTTGCACCTGTCAAGAGAAAAGGTGGTCGTAACAACCAAGGTAAATTGACTGTTCGTCACCAAGGTGGTGGGCACAAGCGTCAATACCGTATCATCGATTTTAAACGCGATAAAGATGGAATACCTGGACGCGTTGCTACAATCGAATATGATCCAAACCGTTCAGCTAACATCGCATTAATTCATTATGCTGATGGTGAAAAACGTTACATCCTTGCTCCTAAAAACCTAAAAGTAGGTTTAGAAGTTATGTCAGGTCCTGAAGCTGACATTAAAGTAGGTAACGCGCTTCCTTTAGCTAACATTCCTGTTGGTACAGTAGTACACAACATCGAATTGAAACCTGGTAAAGGTGGACAATTAGTTCGTTCTGCAGGTACATCTGCTCAAGTACTTGGTAAAGAAGGTAAATACGTATTAGTACGTTTAACTTCTGGTGAAGTACGCATGATTCTTGCAACTTGTCGTGCAACTGTAGGTCAAGTTGGTAACGAACAACACGAGTTAATCAACATCGGTAAAGCCGGTCGTTCTCGTTGGTTAGGTATCCGTCCAACTGTACGTGGTTCTGTAATGAACCCTAACGATCACCCACACGGTGGTGGTGAAGGACGTGCTCCAATCGGACGTAAGTCTCCAATGAGTCCATGGGGTAAACCAACACTTGGTTACAAAACTCGTAAGAAGAAAAACAAATCCGATAAATTTATCGTTCGTCGTCGTAAAAAATAACGGGATTGAGCTACGGTTCAAACGAACCGTAGGACAATCACGAAGGGAGGTTCATTTATGGGTCGCAGCTTAAAGAAAGGACCTTTTGTAGATGACCATTTAATCAACAAAATTGAGAAGTTAAACGAAACTGACAGCAAGCAAGTAGTAAAAACTTGGTCTCGTCGTTCAACTATCTTCCCTCAGTTCATTGGTCATACAATTGCTGTATATGACGGTCGTAAACATGTACCAGTTTATGTTACTGAAGACATGGTAGGTCACAAACTTGGTGAATTCGCACCATCTCGTACTTACAAAGGTCACGCAAGTGATGATAAGAAAACAAGACGCTAATATGAGAGGAGGCTTTTAAATGCAAGCTAAAGCTGTCGCGAGAACAGTACGTATTGCTCCTCGTAAAGTTCGTTTAGTTGTAGATTTAATTCGAGGTAAGCAAGTGGGTGAAGCGCTAGCAGTGCTACTTCACACGCCAAAGGCTGCTTCTCCAGTCGTTGAGAAAGTATTAAAATCTGCTATTGCCAATGCAGAACACAATTATGAAATGGACGCTAACAATTTAGTTATTACTGACGCTTTTGTTAACGAAGGTCCAACTTTAAAACGTTTCCGTCCACGCGCTATGGGACGTGCAAGCCAAATTAACAAGCGCACAAGCCACATCACAATCGTGGTATCAGAAAAGAAGGAGGGATAATTCATGGGTCAAAAGGTAAATCCGGTCGGTCTTCGCGTCGGTGTCATCCGTGATTGGGAATCAAGATGGTTCGCTGGCAAAGACTACGCTGACTTATTACATGAAGACTTAAAAGTACGTGAATATATCGCTAAACGTTTAAACGATGCAGCTGTTTCTAAAGTTGAAATCGAACGCGCTGCTAACCGCTTAAACGTAACGATCCACACTGCAAAACCTGGTATGGTAATTGGTAAAGGTGGTACTGAAGTAGAATCACTTCGTAAAGCTCTTAACCAATTAACAGGCAAGCGTGTACACATTAACATCCTTGAAATTAAACGAGCAGATTTAGATGCTAAACTAGTAGCTGAAAACATCGCTCGCCAACTTGAGAACCGTGTATCATTCCGTCGTGCTCAAAAGCAAGCTATCCAACGTAGCATGCGTGCTGGCGCACAAGGTATCAAAACAATGGTATCTGGTCGTTTAGGCGGCGCTGATATTGCTCGTTCTGAATATTACAGTGAAGGTACAGTTCCACTTCATACACTTCGCGCTGATATTGACTATGCTCACGCTGAAGCAGATACTACTTATGGTAAACTTGGTGTGAAAGTATGGATCTATCGTGGAGAGGTTCTTCCTACTAAAAAGAAAACTGAGGAAGGAGGAAAATAATTATGTTATTACCAAAACGCGTTAAATATCGTCGCGAACACCGCGGAAAAATGCGTGGACGCGCTAAAGGTGGTACGGAAGTACATTTCGGTGAATTCGGTTTACAAGCTACTGAAGCTTCTTGGATTACAAACCGTCAAATCGAAGCTGCTCGTATCGCAATGACTCGTTACATGAAACGTGGCGGTAAAGTATGGATTAAAATTTTCCCTTCTAAACCTTATACTGCTAAGCCTCTAGAAGTCCGAATGGGTTCTGGTAAAGGTGCTCCTGAAGGTTGGGTAGCAGTTGTTAAACCTGGAAAAGTAATGTTTGAAATTTCAGGTGTATCTGAAGAGGTTGCACGTGAAGCTTTACGTTTAGCTGCACACAAGCTACCTGTAAAATGTAAGTTTGTAAAACGTGAAGAAATTGGTGGTGATTCTAATGAAAGCTAATGAAATTCGTGACCTTACCACTGCTGAAATTGAACAAAAAGTTAAGGCTTTAAAAGAAGAGTTGTTTAACCTTCGTTTCCAATTAGCGACTGGACAATTAGAGAATACTACTCGTATTCGCGAAGTGCGCAAATCGATCGCTCGTATGAAAACTGTAGTTCGTGAAAGAGAGATTGCTGCTAATAAATAATTAAGTCTGAGAGGAGGCTTTCAGAATGAGTGAACGCAACCAACGTAAAGTTTACACTGGCCGCGTAGTTTCTGACAAAATGGATAAGACTGTTACTGTTCTTGTTGAAACTTACAAAAAGCATTCGCTTTATGGCAAGCGTGTAAAATACTCAAAGAAATTCAAAGCTCACGATGAAAACAATACAGCTCAACTAGGCGATATCGTGAAGATCATGGAAACTCGTCCGTTATCAGCTACTAAACGTTTCCGTCTAGTAGAAGTTGTAGAAAAAGCTGTTATCATCTAATAGTTAAGATAGATCGGATAAGAATGATTCATCCGAAGGGAGGTTTCGTACATGATTCAACAAGAATCTCGTTTAAAAGTTGCAGACAACTCTGGTGCACGTGAGGTACTTACTATTAAAGTACTTGGTGGTTCAGGTCGCAAGACAGCAAACATTGGTGATGTTATCGTTTGTACGGTGAAACAAGCAACACCAGGAGGCGTTGTTAAAAAAGGTGACGTTGTTAAAGCTGTTGTTGTACGTACAAAAAGTGGTGTTCGCCGTACTGACGGTTCTTACATCCGTTTCGACGAAAATGCTTGCGTAATCATCCGTGACGACAAAGGACCACGTGGTACTCGTATCTTCGGACCAGTTGCTCGTGAATTACGTGATAACAACTTCATGAAGATCGTATCATTAGCTCCAGAAGTTATCTAATTGATATATAGAACAAATACAAAATGCCTTTTAAGGAGGTGCGAATAGGATGCATGTTAAAAAGGGCGACAAAGTAGTGGTTATCTCTGGTAAAGACAAAGGTAAGCAAGGTGAAGTACTTGCAGCTTTCCCAAAGAAAGACCGTGTACTTGTTGAAGGTGTGAACGTTGTGAAAAAACACTCTAAACCTTCTCAAGTAAATCCACAAGGTGGAATCGTTAGCCAAGAGGCACCTATCCACGTATCAAACGTAATGCCGTTGGATCCTAAATCTGGTGAGCCAACTCGTGTTGGGTACCAAGTTATCGATGGCAAAAAGGTACGTGTAGCAAAAAAATCTGGTGAAACTTTAGATAAATAATTAATGAAATGTGAAGGGAGGTTTAGTTCACATGAACCGTCTTAAAGAGAAATTTACAAAAGAGATTACTCCTGCTCTAGTTAGCAAGTTTAATTATGAATCTGTAATGCAAGTGCCAAAAATCGACAAGATCGTAATCAACATGGGTATCGGTGATGCTGTTTCTAACTCAAAAGCTTTAGATAACGCTGTTGAAGAACTAGCTGAAATCACTGGTCAAAAACCTGTTGTAACTCGTGCGAAAAAATCTATCGCTGGTTTCCGTCTTCGTGAAGGTATGCCAATCGGTGCGAAAGTTACTTTACGCGGCGAGCGTATGTACGAATTCTTCGATAAACTAGTATCAGTATCACTTCCACGTGTGCGTGATTTCCGTGGTGTATCTAAAAAAGCATTTGATGGTCGTGGAAACTACACGTTAGGTGTTAAAGAACAATTGATCTTCCCAGAGATCGATTATGATAAAGTAACTAAAGTTCGTGGTATGGATATCGTTATTGTTACAACAGCAAACACTGATGAAGAAGCTCGTGAGCTTTTAACTCAGTTCGGTATGCCATTCCAGAAGTAATAACTGCCAACGTTAAGCAGAGGAGGCGAAAATGTGGCTAAAAAATCAATGATTGCGAAGCAAAAACGCCAGCAAAAATTCCAAGTACAAGAGTATACACGTTGCGAACGTTGTGGACGTCCACACTCAGTACTACGTAAATTCAAGCTTTGCCGTATTTGTTTCCGTGAGCTTGCTTATAAAGGTCAAATTCCTGGTGTTAAAAAAGCTAGTTGGTAAAACCCAAGTTTGGGAAGGAGGTAAATTAATATGGTAATGACTGATCCTATTGCAGATTTACTAACTCGTATCCGCAATGCGAACATGGTTCGTCATGAGAAAATTGAAGTTCCTGCTTCTAACATTAAGAAGCAAATTGCAGAAATCCTTAAGCGTGAGGGTTTCGTACGTGATGTAGAATACATCGAAGACAACAAACAAGGTATTATCCGTATCTTCTTAAAATACGGTTCAAATAACGAACGTGTAATTACAGGCTTAAAACGTATCAGTAAACCTGGTCTACGTGTTTATGCAAAAAATAACGAAGTACCACGTGTACTTAACGGTTTAGGTATCGCAATCGTTTCTACTTCTCAAGGTGTTTTAACTGACAAAGAAGCTCGTCAAAAGCAAGCTGGTGGAGAAGTATTAGCGTACGTTTGGTAATAAGTTTTAAATGTGAATGGAGGTGTAACTATGTCACGTGTTGGTAAAAAGCCTTTAGAACTTCCAGCAGGTGTTACAGTTACGAACGAGAGCAACACTGTAACTGTAAAAGGACCAAAGGGTGAATTAACTCGTACATTCCACCCTGAAATCGAAATTAAAGTTGAAGACAACGTATTAGTTGTTAATCGTCCTAGTGACAATAAAGAGCACCGCGCTCTTCACGGAACTACTCGTAGCCTTTTAGGTAACATGGTTGAAGGTGTTACTAAAGGATTCGAACGTGGTTTAGAATTAGTCGGTGTAGGTTACCGTGCACAAAAATCTGGTAGCAAATTAGTATTGAGCGTTGGATACTCTCACCCAGTTGAGATTACTCCTGAAACAGGAATCGAAATCGAAGTTCCTTCTCAAACTAAGATCGTTATTAAAGGTATTGATAAAGAACGCGTAGGTGCATTAGCTGCAAATATTCGTGACGTTCGTCCACCAGAGCCTTACAAAGGTAAAGGTATTCGTTACGAAGGCGAATATGTACGTCGTAAAGAAGGTAAAACTGCTAAGAAGTAATGCCGGTTAGGTAAAAGAAAGGAGTGCCCGAAATGATCACGAAGCTTGATAAAAACAAAGTTCGTAAAAAAAGACATGCTCGTGTTCGTGCGAAGTTATCTGGAACTGCAACTCGTCCGCGTTTAAACGTGTTCCGTTCTAATCAACATATTTACGCACAAGTTATCGACGATTTAAATTCAGTAACAATCGCAAGTGCTTCAACGTTAGATAAAGACCTGACTTTAGAAAGCACTGGTAACACTGAAGCTGCTATCAAAGTTGGCGAATTAGTCGCTAAACGCGCAGTAGAAAAAGGTGTAAACGAAGTAGTATTCGACCGTGGCGGTTATTTATATCATGGCCGTGTTAAAGCATTAGCTGACGCTGCTCGTGAAGCTGGATTACAATTCTAATTGTAAAAGGAGGGAAAATCATGCGTCGTATTGATCCAAATAAATTAGAGCTTGAAGAACGTGTTGTTACCGTTAACCGCGTAGCTAAAGTTGTGAAAGGTGGACGTCGTTTCCGCTTCGCTGCATTAGTTGTAGTTGGTGACAAAAACGGTCACGTTGGATTCGGTACTGGTAAAGCACAAGAGGTACCAGATGCAATCCGTAAAGCAATTGAAGATGCGAAGAAAAACTTAATTACTGTACCTATGGTTGGTACAACTATTCCACACGAAATCCTTGGACAATTTGGTGCAGGTCAAATTTTCTTAAAACCTGCTTCTGAAGGTACAGGAGTTATCGCTGGTGGCCCAGTTCGTGCGGTACTAGAATTGGGTGGAGTAAGTGATATTCTATCTAAATCTTTAGGTTCAAACACTCCAATCAACATGGTACGTGCAACTCTTAACGGTTTAGCTAACCTAAAACGTGCTGAAGATGTTGCAAAACTACGTGGCAAGACTGTAGAAGAACTGTTAGGATAAGGGAGGGATATAGAATGGCAAACAAACTAGCAATTACCCTTACTCGTAGCGTAATTGGTCGTCCAGAAGATCAACGTGTAACTGTTCGTACACTTGGCCTACGTAAGTTAAATCAAACTGTCGTTCAAGACGATAATCCTGCAATTCGCGGAATGATTAACAAAGTAGCTCACCTTGTTACAGTAAAAGAGCAATAAGTATAAATTGTCACTCTTAAGGAGGTGCTCCGGAATGAAACTTCATGAATTGAAACCAGCTGAAGGTTCACGTAAAGTACGTAACCGTGTAGGTCGTGGTACTGGTTCAGGTAACGGAAAGACTTCAGGTAAAGGTCACAAAGGGCAAAACGCTCGCTCTGGCGGTGGCGTAAGACCTGGCTTCGAAGGTGGTCAAACTCCTTTATTCCGTCGTCTTCCAAAACGTGGGTTCACTAATATCAATCGCAAAGAATACGCGATCGTTAATTTAGAAGCTCTTAACCGTTTTGAAGATGGAACTGAAGTAACACCAGAATTATTAATCGAAACTGGTTTAGTAAGCAAAGCAAAAGCTGGCGTTAAAGTACTAGGAAACGGTACATTAAACTCTAAGCTAACTGTTAAAGCTGCTAAATTCTCTTCAACTGCTAAAGAAGCTATCGAAGCTGCTGGCGGTACAGTTGAGGTGATCTAATGTTTCAAACAATCTCCAATTTAATGCGCGTGCGTGAAATAAGACAAAAAATCTTTTTCACTTTGTTAATGTTAATTGTCTTCCGAATTGGTACATTTATTCCTGTACCAAGTGTTAATACGGATGTACTAAAATTGCAAGATGGGTTAAATGTATTCGGGGTTCTGAATACATTTGGCGGCGGCGCGTTAAAAAACTTCTCCATTCTTGCTATGGGCATTATGCCTTATATTACAGCATCCATCATCGTCCAATTATTGCAGATGGATGTTGTACCTAAGTTTACAGAATGGTCAAAGCAGGGAGATGTTGGGCGCCGTAAATTAGCTCAAGTAACTCGTTATGGAACAATTGTGCTTGGATTTATCCAGGCTTTAGGTATGTCTATAGGATTCAACAATATTTCGGGCGGACAATTGATCGCTAATCCAGGAATTTCTACGTATCTTCTAATTGCTACAGTGTTAACGGCAGGTACTGCCTTCTTAATGTGGTTAGGAGAGCAGATTACTGCAAAAGGCGTAGGTAACGGTATTTCCATCATTATCTTTGCTGGGATTGCAGCTGGTATTCCGACAACATTAAATCAAATTTATGCACAGCAATTTGAAGACGTTGGGGATCAATTATTCATTCGTATCGTAACGGTAGTTTTAATTGCGATTGCAGTTTTAGCTATTATTGTTGGGGTTATTTACTTCCAACAAGCGCTACGAAAAATTCCTATTCAATATGCAAAGGGTTCAGCTGGTCGTAATCCTGTTGGAGGTCAATCCACTCATTTACCGTTAAAAGTAAATGCTGCTGGGGTTATTCCTGTTATCTTTGCAGTTTCATTTATTATCACACCACCAACAATTGCATCATTTTTCGGTCCAAATGATGTAACGACGTGGATTCAGAATACATTTGACTATACTAAGCCAATTGGTATGATAGTGTATGTAGCGTTAATCATTGCTTTTTGTTACTTCTATACATTTGTTCAAGTTAACCCTGAACAAGTAGCAGAGAACTTGAAAAAGCAAGGTGGCTACATCCCAGGCATCCGTCCTGGTAAAAGCACACAAGCTTATTTAACGAAAGTGTTATATCGTCTGACATTAATCGGTTCGATATTCCTTGCGTTAATTGCTGTGTTGCCGGTTCTGTTCATCAAAATTGCAAACTTACCATCATCTGCTCAGATCGGCGGTACTAGTTTGTTAATTGTTGTCGGTGTAGCTCTTGAGACAATGAAACAGCTTGAGAGTCAATTAGTGAAACGCCATTATAAGGGATTTATTAAGTAAAGCTGTTTAGTGGGAAGCAAGCTGCTTTCCCATTAAACGGATAAGATACTGAGGGGGAAGCAAGAAATGAATTTAGTGTTAATGGGCCTTCCTGGTGCTGGGAAAGGTACTCAAGCAGAAAAAATCGTTGAGCATTACGATATCCCTCATATCTCAACAGGAGATATGTTCCGAGCTGCAATTAAAGAAGGAACGCAACTAGGTTTAAAAGCTAAATCATTTATGGACCAAGGTAACCTTGTTCCTGATGAAGTAACAATTGGAATTGTGCGCGAGCGTTTAAACAAACAAGATTGTGAAAACGGCTTTTTACTTGATGGCTTCCCAAGAACAGTAGCCCAAGCAGAAGCTCTTGAAACAATTACAAAAGAACTAAACAAGCAAATTGATTATGTGATTAATATTGATGTAGATCAAAGCATTTTAATGGAGCGTCTTACTGGACGCCGCATTTGTAAAGATTGCGGAGCTACTTACCACTTAGTATTCAATCCTCCTACGAAAGAAGGAGTTTGTGACAAATGTGGCGGAGAGCTTTACCAACGTGCAGATGACAATGCTGAGACGGTTTCAACTAGACTTTCAGTTAATGTTAAACAATCTCAACCTCTACTTGATTTCTATCAAGAAAAAGGTTATCTACGTAATATTAATGGTAATCAAGATATTAACATTGTGTTTGAGGATGTTCGTCAATTACTTGCTGGGGTTAAGCAATGATCATTTGCAAGACACCAGAGGAAATTGAGGTCATGCGTGAAGCTGGACGAATCGTGGCTTTAACTCATCAAGAGTTAAAAAAGCATATCGCTCCAGGTATTACGACTATAGAATTGGATGCAATTGCTGAAAATTTTATTCGTCAACATGATGCAATTCCGTCTTTTAAAGGGTATAATGGTTTTCGCGGCAGTGTATGTGCTTCTGTGAATGAAGAATTAGTTCATGGTATTCCGGGTGAACGCAAGCTTAATGAAGGAGATATCATCAGTTTAGACATCGGAGCTAAATTCGGTGGCTATCACGGTGATTCAGCTTGGACATATGGAGTAGGAAAGATTTCATTAGAAAATCAAGAGCTGCTTGATGTGACTGAGCAATCTCTCTACAAGGGATTAGCAGAAGCTAAGCCGGGTGAGCGTTTGTCGAATATTTCACATGCTATTCAACAGTACGCAGAATCACGTAACTTTTCGATTGTAAGAGAATATGTTGGCCATGGGGTCGGCAAAGACTTACATGAAGATCCGCAAGTACCTCATTATGGTCCACCGAATAAAGGACCGCGTCTACGTCCAGGCATGGTATTGGCAGTTGAGCCAATGGTGAATGCTGGTATGCGATATGTAAAAACATTACCTGATAACTGGACAGTTGTCACAGTAGATGGTAAAATGTGTGCGCACTTCGAACATACTATTGCAATTACTGAGACGGGATATGAAATTCTGACAGCATTGTAATGTTAAAGGATGTTATCTCTATCCATTCCTCGCTAGATGCACTGGACAGTAAACAGTAATTATCTAAATTCACGATGATCGTTTTTCGTCTGAATTGCTGTTAAAATGGTAAAGATGTATATTAGCGTCAATCATCTTGAATTTAATGATTACGATCTCCGGATGTTCAGAACAGGTTCTTTTTAAGTCGTTTAATGATAGCTTGTTACTGTTTCAAAGAAAGGAGAGCACTTTAATGGCAAAAGACGATGTAATTGAAGTTGAAGGTACAGTTGCTGAAACTTTACCTAACGCTATGTTCAAGGTAGAATTAGAAAATGGTCATACAGTACTTGCTCACGTATCAGGAAAAATTCGCATGCATTTCATTCGAATCTTACCTGGTGATAAAGTAACTGTAGAATTGTCACCATACGATTTAACTCGCGGTAGAATTACGTACCGTTTCAAATAAAACCTATGCACTCCGTACTATCAAGGAGGTATGAAACATGAAAGTCAGACCATCAGTTAAACCAATCTGCGAAAAATGTAAAGTTATCCGTAGAAAAGGTAAAGTAATGGTAATTTGTGAAAACCCTAAGCATAAACAAAAACAAGGTTAATCAATAAGGAGGTGCACTATTCATATGGCACGTATTGCTGGTGTTGATATTCCTCGTGACAAGCGTGTAGTAATTTCATTAACATACATTTTCGGTATTGGTCGTCCAACTGCTGAAAAAGTTCTAGCTGAAGCTGGAGTTTCTGAAGATACTCGCGTTCGTGACTTAACAGAAGAAGAATTAGGTAAAATTCGTGATATTTTAGATAGCTATAAAGTAGAAGGCGATCTTCGTCGTGAAGTTTCTTTAAACATCAAACGTTTAATTGAGATTGGTTCATACCGTGGTATCCGCCACCGTCGTAGTTTACCAGTTCGTGGTCAAAACAGTAAAAACAATGCTCGTACACGTAAAGGCCCACGCCGTACTGTAGCGAACAAGAAGAAATAATTAGTAAGGGAGGTCATTAACAGATGGCACGTAAAACTAATACACGTAAACGTCGCGTGAAAAAGAATATTGAAGCTGGTGTAGCTCATATTCGCTCAACGTTTAACAACACTATTGTAACAATTACAGATGTTCACGGTAATGCGATTGCTTGGTCTAGTGCAGGCGCACTTGGCTTCAGAGGTTCTCGTAAATCTACTCCATTTGCTGCGCAAATGGCTGCTGAAACTGCTGCTAAAGTTTCTATGGATAACGGAATGAAAACTCTTGAAGTTACAGTTAAAGGCCCTGGTGCTGGTCGTGAAGCAGCTATCCGTGCTCTTCAAGCTGCAGGTTTAGAAGTAACAGCTATTAAAGATGTTACTCCTGTACCTCACAACGGATGCCGCCCACCAAAACGTCGTCGTGTATAATTAATATGTATAGATTCTATTTCGTTGTCTATAATGATGATGGTGTAGAATTTATTCATGCAACGAAATGTTTTCCATTTGTTGTGCACATTCGGGAACTGTCTAATAGGGAATTTCGGTTAGGCATTTGAGAAATCAGCCGTCTAGCCGAGGTTTCGACGTTTTGAAGGAGGGTTTATATTGATAGAGATTGAAAAGCCAAAAATCGAAACGGTAGAAATCAGCGATGATAGAAAGTACGGTAAATTCGTCGTCGAACCACTTGAGCGTGGATATGGTACTACTTTGGGTAACTCCTTACGTCGTATCCTATTATCCTCACTCCCTGGTGCAGCTGTAACATCTATTCAAATTGAAGGTGTATTACATGAATTTTCAACAGTTCCTGGAGTTGTTGAAGATGTAACAAACATCATTTTAAACGTTAAAAAGTTAGCGTTAAAGATTTACTCTGATGAAGAGAAAACACTTGAGATCGATGTTAAAGGTCCTGGTACAGTAACGGCTGCTGACATTCAAGCAGACAGCGATATCGAAGTTCTAAATCCGGATCTTCATATTGCAACACTTGAGTCAGATGCTCATTTCCGTATGAGACTTACTGCTCGCACAGGTCGAGGTTATAATCCTGCCGATGCTAACAAGCGTGAAGACCAACCAATTGGTGTACTTCCAATTGATTCAATCTATACGCCTGTTACTCGCGTATCGTATTATGTAGAGAATACTCGTGTTGGTCAAATGACAAATTACGATAAGTTAACGTTGGATGTTTGGACTGACGGTAGCATCGAGCCAGAAAAAGCTGTTGCTTTAGGTGCAAAGATTCTAACTGAACACTTAAATATCTTCGTTAACTTAACAGATGAAGCTCAAAAAGCAGAGATCATGGTAGAAAAAGAAGAAGACCAGAAAGAAAAAGTTCTAGAGATGACGATCGAGGAACTGGATTTATCTGTTCGTTCTTACAACTGCTTAAAACGAGCAGGCATCAATACTGTACAAGAGCTTGCTAATAAAACAGAAGAAGATATGATGAAAGTTCGTAACTTAGGCCGTAAATCTTTAGAAGAAGTTAAAGCTAAACTTGAAGAATTAGGTTTGGGTCTACGTAAGGACGACTGATTATATCTACCTGTTTAACTACTTAACAAAGGAGGGGACCTCACATGTCTTACCGTAAATTAGGTCGTACAAGCGCACAACGCAAGGCGCTTCTTCGTGATTTAACAACTGATTTAATCATCAGTGAACGCATTGAGACAACTGAAGCTCGTGCAAAAGAATTACGTTCAACTGTTGAAAAAATGATTACTTTAGGTAAACGTGGAGATCTACACGCTCGTCGTCAAGCTGCATCTTACATCCGTAATGAAGTAGCTAACGAAGAAGCTGGTCAAAGCGCTTTACAAAAACTATTCAGCGATATTGCTACTCGCTACGAAGATCGCCAAGGCGGTTACACTCGTATCTTAAAAGTTGGACCTCGCCGTGGTGACGGTGCTCCAATGGTTATCATTGAATTAGTTTAATATTTTTAATACAGATAGAAAAGGGCGAGACAGTGTGTAACTAGTCGTTGCCCTTTTTTTATACCTAAAACCGGGTAAATAGCGTAAAAAATCAATGTAGGCAATGCTGCAATAGAAAAAGCTGAGAGGAAGATAGCGTTGAAAGAAATGTCTTTAGAGGTAAAAGATTTATGCTTTCGATACGATCCTGAAGCAGACCTAACATTAGATCACCTTTCTCTCTCTGCTTATAAAGGTGAATGGTTAGCGATAGCTGGACATAATGGATCTGGTAAGTCGACGCTGGCACGAATTCTAAACGGCCTTTTGCTACCTGAAAAAGGAACGGTTCGAGTGGGCGATACTCTTTTATCTGAAGAAACAATATGGGATGTGCGTAAGCAGATTGGAATGGTGTTTCAAAATCCAGATAATCAATTTGTTGGCTCAACCGTTCAAGACGATATTGCGTTTGGGCTTGAAAACAACGGGATTCCATTTGAGATTATGGAAAAACGTATACCTGAAGCAATCGAAATGGTCAATATGAGTGCTTTTCTGGATCAAGAGCCTCATCAGCTATCAGGTGGACAAAAACAGCGTGTGGCCATTGCGGGTATAATCGCCGTACAGCCATCTGTCATCATTCTAGATGAAGCAACATCTATGTTAGATCCTATTGGGCGAACTGAAGTACTTGAAACTGTTAGAAAATTAAAAGAAGAAAAACAACTGACGGTTATTTCAATTACTCACGATTTAGATGAAGTAGCAATGGCTGATAGAGTCGTTGTGATGAACAAAGGGAAGATCTATGCAACAGGTACTCCACGCGAAGTATTTGCATTAGGTTCCAAGTTAACGGATATTGGACTAGACTTGCCGTTTTCCGTTAAACTAAGCCATCGTTTTGCTTCCGTAGGAATTCCTTTATCAAAAATTCATTTAACAGATGAGGACTTGGTGGACGAACTATGGACATTATATTCAAAGAAGTAGAGCATCGTTATCAAGTTAATACACCATTTGAACGAATTGCTCTACATGACTTAAATTTAAACATTCAATCAGGTACATTTTTGGCTGTTATTGGCCATACTGGTTCTGGGAAATCAACAATCATACAGCATCTGAATGCCTTATTGAAGCCAACTGCTGGTGAAATTCAAATCGGTGAGCGTACCATTAAAGCCAATCGAAAAGAAAAGAATTTAAAAGCTATTCGTCAGCAAGTAGGCGTGGTGTTTCAATTTCCAGAACATCAGCTTTTTGAAGAAACGGTGGAAAAAGATATAGCTTTTGGACCAATGAATTATGGCGTTTCGGAAGAAGAAGCAAAGCAAAAAGCAAGAGAGCTTATCAAGTTAGTAGGGTTGCCAGAAGACATTCTCACCAGATCTCCTTTTGATTTGAGTGGTGGACAAATGCGGCGTGTAGCGATAGCAGGTATTCTAGCGATGAATCCTAGTGTGCTAATTTTAGATGAACCAACTGCTGGATTGGACCCTAGAGGGCGTCAAGAAATTATGAATATGATTTATCATCTTCATAAAGAAAAAGGCTTGACGACGATTCTCGTGACTCATAGCATGGAAGATGCAGCTATGTACGCGGATGAGCTAATTGTGATGAATAAGGGAACGATTGCGATGAAAGGGTCACCTAGAGAAGTATTTGGTCAGCATACGCAGCTAAAAGAATATGGATTGGATGTTCCAGAATCACTTCGCTTTATGCTGAAGCTGCAAGAGAAATTTCAGCTTGAAGCATCGGATACGGTTATTACCTTTTCTGAAGTGGTAGAGAAAGTGCAGCACCTTATGCAGCAAGGTGAACGATTATGATGAACTCAATCATTATTGGTAAGTATGTGCCGGGTCATTCTGTTGTCCATCGAATGGATCCCCGAGCCAAGCTGCTTCTTGTATTTGCGTATGTATTAATTGTGTTTTTAGCAAATAACCCTATCGGCTATGCTTTTTTAGGTGTGTATACCCTTATGATAGTGACCATGAGTAAAGTGCCCGTTTCGTTTATTTTAAGAGGGTTAAAGCCCGTTATGTTTATTATTATCATCACGTTTCTTTTGCACATTTTTATGACAAAGGAAGGTCCTCTTTTGTTTGAATGGGGATGGTTTTCTGTCTATAAAGGCGGCCTTATTCAAGGTGTTTTGATTTCCTTGCGCTTCTTGTTCTTAATTTTAATTACGACGATGCTAACTTTAACGACTACGCCTATTGAAGTAACAGATGGAATGGAAAGCTTGCTGAATCCATTTAAAAAGCTCAAGCTTCCTGTACACGAATTAGCTTTAATGATGTCCATTTCTCTTCGCTTTATTCCTACATTGATGGAAGAGACAGATAAAATTATTAAAGCGCAGACAGCACGAGGAGTGGACTTTAGCAGCGGCCCCATTACGGATCGTTTGAAAGCTGTCGTTCCTTTGCTTGTTCCTCTATTTATAGGTTCATTTAAGCGCGCTGAAGAGCTGGCTATTGCCATGGAGGCAAGGGGTTATAAAGGCGGAGAAGGGCGTACAAAGTATCGTCAATTGAAATGGGGAAGCATAGATACAATTATGCTTTTACTTCTGCTGGCAGTAGCAGTTGTTTTAGTGCTGATTAGAACGTAAAGATTGTTTGGTGAAAAGATGAAACGTTTAAAATGTATAGTTGCATACGATGGCACACACTTTTCAGGTTATCAAGTTCAGCCCAATAAGCGAACTGTTCAACTGGAGATTGAAGCTGTTTTAGAGAAAATGCATAACAAAAAAGTGCCGATTTACGCCTCTGGACGAACGGACACAAATGTTCATGCACAGGGGCAAGTCATTCATTTTGATACAAACCTAAATATTCCATGTGATAAGTGGAAAAAAGCATTGAATTCAATGCTACCAGATGATATTGTAATGAAGAATGTATGTGAAGTTGATGCACATTTTCACGCCCGGTATGACGTTACTTCAAAAGAGTATCGCTATCATATTTTGCGCGGCGAAGATCGAAATCCTTTCACTCGTTCTTATGCATACCATTACCCTTATCCATTAGACTACTCAAAAATGAAAAAAGCCATCACATATTTACTCGGTACACACGACTTCACAAGCTTTTGTTCAGCGAGGACAGAAGTGGAAGATAAGATTCGTACGATTTACAAGATTGATATGTATGAAGAGAATAGTCAGCTTGTGTTTAGATTCGTTGGAAGTGGCTTTCTGTATAATATGGTTCGTATTCTTGTTGGAACGCTTTTAGAAGTAGGACAAGGCCGTATTGAACCAGATGCTATAAAAGATATTCTAGAAAGCAAATCACGTCCTCGTGCAGGGAAAACTGCGCCTTCGCAAGGGCTATATTTATGGCGCGTTTTCTATGACAACTAAACCTGGTGTAACATTTTCTTGACATTAGTAGCTTAAAGATATAATATATCATATGGTATGTATTTTAACCCCACGGTTAGCCCCGGAAATTAATCGTGTTGAAATAGAAGGTTGAAATAATTTTATAATTGATGATGAAAATTAGGAGGGAAACTCATGCGTACAACTTTCATGGCGAAAGCAAACGAAGTAGAGCGTAAATGGTATGTTGTCGATGCTGAAGGTAAAACTTTAGGTCGTTTAGCAAGTGAAGTAGCATCAATCTTACGCGGTAAACATAAACCAACTTTTACACCACATGTTGATACTGGTGATCACGTGATCCTTATCAATGCGTCAAAAATCGAACTAACAGGTAAAAAATTAACTGATAAAATTTATTACCGTCACAGCATGCACCCAGGTGGTTTGAAACAACGTACAGCATTAGAAATGCGTACTAACTACTCTGAGAAAATGCTTGAATTAGGAATCAAAGGCATGCTTCCAAAAGGTAGCCTAGGCCGTCAAATGTTCAAAAAATTACATGTGTATGCTGGTGAAACACATCCACATGAAGCACAAAAACCAGAAGTTTACGAACTTCGCGGATAATTAATAAGAGGAGGTTATTATCTTGGCACAGGTACAATATTACGGAACTGGTCGTCGTAAAAGCTCTGTTGCTCGTGTACGTTTAGTACCAGGTAACGGTCGCGTAACAATCAACGGTCGTGAAATCGAAGAATACATTCCATTTGCTGCACTACGTGAAGTAGTAAAACAACCACTTGCTTTAACTGAAACTGTAGGTAACTATGACGTATTTGTAAACGTTAATGGTGGAGGTTATGCAGGTCAAGCTGGCGCTATTCGTCACGGAATCTCTCGTGCTTTATTAGAAGCAGACCCTGAATACCGTGGAACATTAAAACGTGCTGGTCTATTAACTCGTGACGCTCGTGCGAAAGAACGTAAAAAATACGGTCTTAAAGGCGCTCGTCGTGCACCACAATTCTCAAAACGTTAATTTTATATTACGTTTCAAGCCTTGGTCTTTGGACCAAGGCTTTTTTTATTTGTTGTTTGCGTATGAGACGAAGGCTTGTGCAGACAATATGTAAAAAAGGGAGGCGTTATGGTGAACGAGGTTACATATTTAAAAGAAAAACGTTATGAAAAAGAAATGAAATACGAACGCAAAGTCCTAAGAGAACTGTCGTTTGATTTGCTTCAAGAGAGGCTGCGCCGTTATTTTCATCCCATGTTTCAGTGGAATATGCTAGGAGACGAACATGTGGAGGAGTACTGTCTTGATATTGCCATTGAATCATTTTTATTAGGTGCCCGGGTGAGTAAACGTGGTAAAGGCTACGAAGACTTTCAGAAGCACAGTAAGCAAGAAGAGTCTCTTTTAATTGATACATTGTACGGAGCCGTCAGCATGTCTGTAACAGATCTTTATCAAGACGGTCTGTATTATTTGTGTCAAGGATATGTGCAAGACTGGTGGAAAGAAGGTTATCGTACCGCAGAAAAAAGACGTCGGTTACGTTTGCATTAAAAAGTACTCATAATTCCCGTTCTTGTCCCATATAGAAATAAATAGGTGAGGCAAGAAGGGAAGGGATAAAATGTCTAAAGTAAAAATAATGAGCACAATTATAGCGCTTCTCGTTCTTTTTGTCATTGTACAATATCAGATAGATCATAAAACATCATCCGGTTCGCTTTCACTCCCTCTTAGCGGGAAAGTTATTGTACTAGATCCTGGACATGGCGGTGTTGATGGAGGAGCCGTAGGAGAGGATGAAGTGCTTGAAAAAGAAATAACTCTTAAAATTTCGTTGATGCTTCGGGACTATCTGCAAGAGCAAGGGGCACTTGTTATTATGACGAGAGAAAAAGACGAAGACCTAGCGGCCAAAGACACAAGAGGATACAGTCGCAGAAAAGTAGAGGACTTAAAAAATCGCTTAACGATGATTAATAAATCCAATGCTGATTTGTACTTAAGTATTCACTTGAATGCTATTCCATCCTCTGCATGGAGAGGGGCTCAAACTTTCTATTACGGGTCTCTAAAAGAAAACGAGCAAGTAGCTAAACTCATTCAACAAGAGCTAAGAAATAATCTGGATAATACGAGTCGTGAAGCAAAAGCTATTCAAACTCTTTACCTTCTTAAGCATTCTAAGCCACCAGGTGCTTTGGTTGAAGTAGGATTCTTATCAAATCCTACAGAACGTAAAATGCTTCAATCGAAACGCTATCAAAAAAAGTTAGCTGAATCCATTTATGAAGGAGTCAGCCGGTATTTTACTGGAGAAAAGCCTAAATAAAAAGCATAGCATCCTTCTATTCAGAAAAATCTAATATGTATGATATACTTGATAGTATAAATAAATAGATTTTAACATGGTGGTGGGAGTATGCTAACGGAAAAGCAAGTAAAAGAAGTAGTAGGGGAAATTACAGATCCATTTTTAAATAAAAAACTATCAGAAACAGATGCGATTAAAGAAATAACGATTAAATCTGAAAAACAGCATATAAGCCTGAAGATTGCTGTTGCAAAAACAGGTACCAGTGAACAGTTGAGCCTTCAAGGCACAATTGTAGAAGAATTAAAAAAAGCAGGTGTACAGTCGGTTGGACTGCGATTTGTTGAATTTACGCCTGAAGAACTTCAGCAGTACCGCGCTGAGCAACCGAATACTGGCAACTTACTAACTAGTCCGAATGCACCTGAATTTCTTGCTATTGCCAGCGGTAAAGGAGGGGTTGGTAAATCAACAGTCTCTGTTAACTTGGCCGTTTCTCTAGCTCGTTTAGGAAAGAAAGTTGGTTTAATTGATGCTGACATTTATGGATTCAGCGTTCCAGATATGATGGGAATCACACAGCGTCCTGTAGTAGAAGGTGAAAAGATTATTCCAGTTGACCGTTTCGGAGTAAAAGTTATTTCCATGGGCTTCTTTGTAGAAGACAATTCACCTGTTATCTGGCGAGGACCTATGCTTGGAAAAATGTTGACGAGCTTTTTTACAGAAGTTGAATGGGGAGAATTAGATTATCTTTTACTAGACTTACCTCCCGGAACAGGTGATGTCGCATTAGACGTTCACTCCATGCTTCCTGCTTGTAAAGAAGTGATTATTACAACACCACATCCTACAGCGGCATTTGTTGCAGCTAGAGCGGGTGCTATGGCTTTGAAAACCGATCATGAGGTAATCGGAGTTGTAGAAAATATGGCCTACTTTGAAAGCCAGCTAACAGGGGAAAAAGAGTATGTATTTGGTAAAGGCGGAGGTCCAAAACTCGCTGAGGAACTTCAGACAGAGCTGTTAGGACAGCTTCCGTTAAGTCAGCCTGACTGGAATGAAGAAGATTTTGCACCTTCCATTTACGATGAATCGCATCGTTTAGGTAAAATATACGGAGAGATTGCAAGCAAGATTGCATTTATTTGCGAAAATGAAAAAGCAGCAACAGGAAAATAACAAAAAGCACGCGCTGTTCGAGCGCGTGCTTTTTGTTATTATACAGAGAGTTCAATCTGCGCCTTTTTTAAATCAAATGCTAGGTTTTGTTTTAAGAGAGCTAAAAATGTTTTTCCGGCTGTACTTACGGTATGAGACTGGTGCTTTAAAATGCCGATTGCAGGCCCCTCATGCAAGTCATGAATCGTTTTAACCACCACTTGATCTGGCGGAAGAGTTGCGCTTATTTGTGGAACAACGGCTATTCCTAAGTTTTCTTTTACAAAATGCTGAAGTGTGCTAATAGTGCCTAACTGGACTTTAGCAGGCAGTTGGCCTGTTCGTTCAAAGATTAGCTGCTCAATTTTCTTTTGAACGGAAGA
Source organism: Priestia sp. SRI_019 (assembly GCF_057586255.1). Taxonomy (NCBI): domain Bacteria; kingdom Bacillati; phylum Bacillota; class Bacilli; order Caryophanales; family Bacillaceae; genus Priestia; species Priestia sp. SRI_019. The sequence goes on from NZ_JBYCZN010000009.1 coordinate 55,413, forward strand.
TTGCCCAGCTGTAATCAGCGTTTCGTTTATTAAATCTTTTGCAAAGATTGTTTTTCTTTTTGTTAGAGCATGATTGAATGGTAGTAGCAGCACAAGTTTTTCCGTTAGTAATGCCTCAAACTCTATATCTCTGAACGATTCTGAGACAGTGCCAATCGCGAAATCAATTTCTTGATTGCGTATATGTTGATGAAGATGCTTTTCGTCTGCAACGAGTAAGCTAATTTCTGTGTTGGGATATCTTTTTTTAAATAATGAGAGAATGGAAGGCAGTCGACTGCTTGCTGTAGGCTCTGCAGCACCTATACGGATAGTGCCAGCTTCGCCTGTTGAATAATCCTTTAAGGTGTTATTTAGATATTCATATTCCTTTAGTAAAATATTTGCCCGCTCGTAAAAGATTTTACCTGCTTCAGTAAGTTTTATGCTTTTTCCTCGTTCTAAAAGCTTAAATCCTAGTTCGGATTCCAACTTTTGAATGTGCAGTGTAATGGTAGGCTGAGAGTACTTTAAATATTCAGCGGCTAATTGAAAGCTTCCTAAACGAACAATGGTTTGAAACGTTTTAATAACGCGAAATTCCATCGAATTCCCTCCTTTTGCTATAAAACGATTGTGTTAATTTCTAATATTTTACCATAAAGCTAAGAATTAAAGTTTACAATTCCAATAAAAATACTAAGTATTAAAAAATATAAAGAAGTCATTTAGGTTTTTTAATAAAAATAAATGACATAATTAAATACGCACCTCATATGAGATGCGTATTTAATCACTGCTGTTGCTGTTCTCCGCCTGAATCAGATCCAGAGGAAGAAGAACCACCGTCGTCGCTGCTCTGTTTTTGTCCACCTTGTGTTTCTTCAGCGGCTTTCAAAAGAATGTCTTGAATTTTAGATTGATAAAGAGGGCTATCAAACGTTTCGGTCATAATCTTTTGTAAATAAGTGCGATATTCTTTACTCTTTAAAACAGTCAGTACTTCTTTTTCCATAGCCGGATCCTTTAAAACATCTTGAAGCATTCCTTGATATTCAGGATCTTTCATCAGTTGTTTGATGACCGTTTTATTTTCTTTTTCCAAACTTTTAGCAAAGCTTTCAGCAAACTTCGGATCATCCATGGCTTTTTTCCAAAATTCCACGCCTTTATCTGAGACTAGGGTTTGAGAAATTGTATCTTTTATCGCGTTTTGATCCATTAAAATATCTTGTCTAACAGAAGGGTCTTTCATAATTGCCTCGACTGCTTTTTTTCCTTCATCTGTTTTTAAAATATCAACAACCATTTTCTTTGTTTGATCATAATCCATACCATTGTTCTCTTCATCTTGCGGTGCACAGGCTGTAGCTAAAAGCATACACATTCCTATATAAATGAGGAGCATGAGTCGCTTTTTCATAGTAATGAGCTCCTTTCCTAATATGCTTACGCTTAATATGAGATAATCAAGGTTTTTTATTCATAAAAGAGCTCTAGATTTTTCAAAACGTGATTGGTACAATTTATGAAAAGGTACAATTTTGTAACTTATGGGGGAGATGGAAGTGAATAGTCGAAATTGGGTTCGTCTATTTCTAACCACGTTAGCTGTCGGGGGTATAAGTACAGCTTTTGTTGGGTTTGCGGTGCGCTGGGGGGAATACGGTCACTTATTTCAACAAGGAAAGATAGGAGAAATTGTTGCTGTTTTAACATGGCTCGTAGGCGTAGGGTTTATTTTTAGTTTAATTAGCCAAATGGGTTTTTTTGCATATTTAACTATTCACCGATTTGGGTTGGGGATTTTTAAATCTGCATCACTTTGGAAATCGGTTCAAATTGTATTTGTTTTATTTGTATTATTTGACGTTGCTTATTTTCGATATAAGTTCTCTCAACAACCGGGAGAAGGCATAGGCAAGTATATTTTGTTAAGCGTTTTCTTATTAGCGGTAGGGTTGTTAGTGGCGTATGCAAAGAAAAAGCAGACGAATAAAGAGGCTTTTGTACCAGCGCTGTTTTTTATGATTGTTGTAACGACAATTGAATGGTTCCCTGCGCTGCGAACGAACGAAGAAAGCTGGCTTTACCTTATGTTGTTTCCACTTCTAATTTGTAATATGTATCAACTTCTTATTTTGCCGAAACTTCTTACGCACGCAAGAATAGCAAAAGCAGACAAATAGCATATTTGTCTGCTTTTGCTTTCCGTATACAGTGGGAATAGATCTTAGCGGATATCTTTTACTTGGGTTTTTGAATTTGAAATTAATGTTGAAACACTTACGTTTGAGACTTTTTTATTTTGTAATGAATTCTTGATATATGGAATAGCCTTTGCTGTTTGTTGAGCGGAGTCAGACGCGTGCAGCAAGATAATATCTCCACCATCTAAGGGTTTTGTGACATTCGATACAATCTTTTCAACTCCTGGATTTGTCCAGTCTTTAGAGTCGATGCTCCAGTGCACGGTTGTATATCCTATATCCGCTGTTAATTTTAAGATGTCTTTATTAAATTGCCCGTTAGGAGGCCGAAGAAGGTGAACATCTTTAAGTCCTAGAGAATCAAAGACTTTCTTTGATTTTGCAAGATCTTGTCTGATTTCATTAGGTTTTAGGCTTGTATAGGAAGTATAGTCATAGCCCATTGTTCCAATTTCGTGGCCTTCTTTTTTTATGCGCTCTACAACATCTGGATGACGTTCAGCCCATGAAGCAGATAAAAAGAAAGTAGCATGTTCAATATGCTGTTCTTTCAGTTCATTTAGAATAGGAATAGCTCTTTCGTCTCCCCAGCTGATGTTAAATGTAAGAGCGACTTCGGGATTTTTATCATCCGCCTTATAAACAGCTCGTGGACCATTATCTGTTGAAAACACAGGAAAGTGAAACGTCTGTTGAGCATAAAGAAAAAAGCTTGTAAAAAAAGCAGCAACTACGATAAGCATTGTTTGTTTGATTCTTTTGGCTCGAATAGTATAAAACATATTCATTTTGTCACCTCATTTAATAAGTAGCACTTGTCTAATTTGTATGCGTTTTGTCTACAATTAATAACAGGTAAGGAAAAGAACGACTGATTTTATTTTGATGCTTGAGAATCAATGTCGCAAAAAGCAGGTGAATCAATGAAAATTTGTTTATTTAATCAAGTGGAGTGTTTAGAGTTAGAAGCACTACTCAGAGAAGAAATGAAAAGAACAAACGTTGCTTTTCAACAAAGTTTGAATCATGTAGTTCTTGAACGAAACATTCAAGAAAAGTATCAAATCCTTTCAAAGATCTTGCTAAGGTTCAGTGAAAAAGGGAAGTAAATAAGGTTTTTTGATAAAACGAAAAAAACTTTTCAAAAAGTGTTGACTTTATATATTACAGATGTTAAATTATTAAATGTCGCTGATGAGTGATTGGAAAACAATCGCAATTCATCAGAAATAAAATATTAAAAAGTTGTTGACAAATGAAAGGCAACTTGTTAATATTAAAAAGTCGCTCAAGAGCGGCGG
>NZ_JBYCZN010000010.1:0-58325 GCF_057586255.1 Priestia sp. SRI_019
CTTATTTTGCATAAGATATTTATTGTTTTTTTCGTTCGTTTAGGTTGTAAAAAGAATTACGAACGTATTCTTAAAAGTATACACTTTTACGAACGTTTTTTGATAAAGTAAGAGCAAGAGAAACATAAAAAAGTTTGAAAATGGTAATCGGGAACAACTCTATATTTATCAACATTAAAATAAGAATAGAAAGAACGCTTACCGAAGGATAAACGCTATCGAATTGATCTATGGAATTTAATCTATTTAATAAATAATAGAAAAGTGTTTGAGGTGAAAGTGGACCTTCTTCTTTTTTCCTGTGAGGTATGTATGGTTATAAAATTACATGATATCATTGGAAAAGTAATTAAAATACAGATTAATTACATTATTCCTTTAAGTAAGTAATACAATACTTTATATAAAGTATTGTATTACCTTTTACTGTTTTGTAAAAATTGAAGTTATTCTAAGGTGCGTATAAAAAATGAAACTTTTGTAATAAGATAATTTAATATTCACTCAGAACTGGACAGTGTTTAAATACAATTAAGGACCTACGCAAGTTAATGAAAAGTCCTTAGTTGTTAAGCAAAATTCTTTGGCCAATCCCTATATTGTTCTTTAGCTTGCTCCACTATTGCATTTGTCAAAAACTTTAACTGTTCCCCAGTAATTTTCTCTTTTATTAAAACCATCTTCACGGCAAGGTTTACCTTTGAGAGAACATCAGCTCTGTGGGGGTTAGTCCAGTCTACTTTAAATTCTTTCTTCATCGCAACCAATATTTTATGAACTAGATTTGCAATAAAATCATTGGTAAAGGCCTTATTACCAAGGTTTTCTATAATGTAATAAAAAGCAACTTCTTCATCAGAAAGACCAAGATCATCCTCGAAACGCATTTCACTTTCCATGCCATTTCGTACTTCCATCATCATTCTAATAACATCAGCAGCCGATATAACTCTATCATGGTATTCATTTATCGCTTTTTCCAACGCTTCCTTTAATGACTTTTGTTTTGGATTAGCTTTTTTCAACTTTAATTTAAGCTCGTCATCAAGTAATTGCTTTAAAAGCTTTAATCGGAGGTCTACATGCTTTTTTTTAACTAAATCAGCCATAAATGCTTCATCCAGTATAGATACATCAGGGCGCTCAATTCCGGCAACCGCAAACAAGTCAATAGCTTCTTTTGCCTCAATACTTTCGTTTACAAGGTGCGTAACCTGCTTCTCTAAATCTTTTACTTTCTTTCGCTTTCCAATGTTCCCTTCAACAATTTTCCTTACTTGAGTCGCCAAGAGCTGGTAGAGAGTAATTTCATTAGAGAAAGGGCGCACTTCATCAACATGTCTAACTAACTGATGAGCTTTCTTCAGTTTTAATTCAGCCGTCAAAAATGCTTCCTCTTGATCCCCCAAAAGCCCACTTACAAGTTCCGCAATATAGTCTTCACGGTCCACCTTATCAAAGGATCTCCAGCCATTTACATCCGTTCCTTGTGGAATAAATTCATGAATCGTACCAAGATGTGCATAAAAAACAGCGACTGCGGCTTCTATGTCAAAAGTTGGTGTACCTTTCCCTCCACCACTGGTGTATTTCTTTGTTGCTTCTTTAAGGTTTTGAGCAATACCGATGAAATCGACTACAACGCCCCCCTCTTTACCGGGGAACACCCTATTCACCCGAGCAATGGCTTGCATAAGGCTATGCCCTTTCATTGGTTTATCTACGTATAAGAATTTCATTGTGGGAATGTCAGTTCCAGTCAGCCACATATCTCTGACAATTACGATTTTAAGAGGATGCTCTTCATCTTTTAGGTTCTCTTTAATAGTCTCTTGTTCTTCTTTTGTCTTAATATGAGGATATTTGCTACCAGACTGAATCACTGTTCTCCATTCTTCTGGATCTTTTTTTACATCACCAGTCATGATTATTTCAACTAATGGGCACTTTGGCAACTTCCTCATTTCATCATATAAGGCTACACAAATTTCACGGCTCATACACACTATCATGGCTTTATCCTGAGGACTAGCTGCCTGTTCAAAATGATGTAGGATGTCCTTCGCTAGTCGTTCTAATCGTGGTTGAGTTCCTACAACACGTTCTAGAGCTGCCCATTTTATTTGGGCCTTTGAATGCTCGTCACTTGAATCAGCTTGTGAAATCAGGTTATTGAAATCTTCATCAAGTTGCGCATTTGTGTTATCGAGAGGAATTAAACGAGACTCATAATAAATCGGAACCGTTGCCTTATCCAGTACAGCTTGTTGCATATCATAAACATGAATATAATTACCAAATAGTTCAACTGTATTACGACCTACAAAGTCTATCGGTGTACCCGTAAAAGCGATATGAGAAGCATTAGGTAGAGCCGTTCGTAAATGACCCGAAAACCCGCCTTCATTATATTGGGTACGATGGGCTTCATCAGAAACTACGATGATGTTTCTTCGTTCAGAAAGAACTGGATGTTTAATTTCTTTCCTCGTTTCTTCTCCTTTTAATTCTTCTCTTTTTAACCGAAACTTCTCAATTGTTGAAAATACAATCTGGCCAGATTCATTTTGCAATATTTCACGCAGCTGATCTGCACTTTCAGCATGATGAATATTGCCAACTAAATTTTCTCCATCTTCAAATGTATCGTATAACTGTTGGTCTAGATCAGCTCTATCTACCTGAATAACAACGCTTGGATTCTTCATATTAGGATCATTTATGAGCATTCCAGCGAAAAACATCATGGAAATACTTTTTCCAGAACCTTGTGTGTGCCAAATAACGCCTATTTTTCTGTCCCCTTCTGGGAGTGTCGCTCGTATAGTTTCTCGTACAGCAAATCTTATCCCGAAGAATTGATGATATTTCGCACCTATTTTATATCTCTTTTCCCCATCTTTCATGTAAACTAAGAAATATCGAATGTATTCGAGTAGACGTCTTTTCTGAAACAACCCCTCAACAAGTGTTTTCATCGTATTGGCAACATTGTTGTCTATTGTTATTCCGTCAATGGATTTCCATGCTGAAAAAAATTCGATTGGAGCACCTGGAACGCCATGAAGCGTCTCTAAGTTGTCGGAAATAACAGAAAATGCATTATAGGTGAATAGTTGAGGAATGTCATTGGTGTAGTTCGTAAGTTGTATGTAGGCATCATCAACGGTAGCCTGTTCGTTATATGGACTTTTCAATTCAAAAATAATTAATGGGAGGCCATTAATGTAAATAATAATATCCGGCCTTCTCGAAAAGCGACCTTCTATGGAGAGCTGATTAACTACTAAGAAGTCATTTTCATTATAGTTTTCCCAATCTATCGGGAAAACGTGTTCAAAACGACGTTCCACTCCTTCTTCCCACGAAAAAGTAAAACCTTTTGTTAACATTTCATGGAATCTTTCATTTCTTTGTTGATTCGTTACTCCATCAGGGTTAATGAGCAAAGACGCTAACACTGGAATCTGTTCAGAAGGAAGCGAAGGATATTTCCTTCGCAAAATCCCCTCCAAACGGTCTCGCAATACAACATCACGCACGTTTTCCCGACCTCTAAATAATTCAGTAGCATGAAGATAGCTGTATCCAATTCGCTTCAACCGTTCGATTGTCGTTTCTTCAAAATCCGATTCATAAAGTCTACTTTTCAATTAAAGCACCTCCTTAAGTTGTTTTTCTGCTTCTTTAAGTTCGATTTCGCCTGATAGTAGGTGAGGAAGTAGATAGTTACGAATATTACTTAATTGTTCGATCTCCTTTGTATTAGATTCAATTAAATGCAGATAGTAATTAACTTTTTCATTAAAATTCTTTATGATCTTTTGACAAGGAACAATAATTTGATGTTCCTTCACAATACCTACATTGATATTTTGCTGAGCAGCACCTACTGCTATATTTTGTAAGCGACTCCTAGAATGTTTAAGCGAATAAAAGAGCATAGGAAGTCCAAAACTTTCGTTAGCAACTAATGCACAACAGGCTTGGTTTGCAGTTCCTTTATCTGATAAGATGCCAAGTTGCCCGACCGTGGGAGACGCGTATATTGCTAAAAGAACTGTTCCTCTTTCCCATAACTTACAAGATGATTCCTTAAGGCCTTTTTCTGTGATTTTTTCTGAAGAATTTATCAAAAAACCATCCTTTAATTCACCTGTTTTGTACCAAGGTATGTCGCCTTCATCCCAATATGTTGAGTCTTTTCTTTTAGGAGTTCCTCCACTTTGAATCACAGAACAAACTTTATTTAAAGCGTAAATATTCCAACTCTTCGGAATCATTCCCAACTCAGATTCCTTAAACTCATCATCCTGGAACGGACCGAAATCCACAAACCAATGCTTGTACAATGCCATAGCCATTTCTTCAAGAGTTTGATTCATTCGGTTATTTAATTCAATTTTATCGTCCAGAGCTCCTAAAATTTCCACAATTCTTTTTTGAACTTTAAGTGTTGGATAACGAACAGGGATATTTCTAAGTATTTGTGTATTTAAATTAGGCATTGTAGTTCCCACTGCACTGGATAACACATATTCCTTTACATGTTTCTGACTCAAATAGTAAGAGACGTATCGAGGTTCAATATTAGGGTTATAAAAACGGATTCTTAAGCATCCTGTTCCACACAGCCAACCAACCTCTCGTTCTGTAACTAGTGCTTGTCTACCAATGTCACCTCTTCTTGCATAAACGATATCACCTAATTGCAAGTGATATTTCTTTAATCTTTTATGATCTTCCTGTCCAATACATGCAATATCCTCACGCTTTATTCGACTATTAACTAAATTTACAGGCATAACAACGGGGATACCCTCATCACTTACTATATAGTCAGAAGCATGAAGTTGACTTCCAAATGGGCCTGTCTGAACACTGCCTCCATGTTCATCACATAACTCACCAATGGTTTTAGTTATCCATTCTTCACTCATAGAAGCTCCTCCAGGTTCTGCAAAATCTGATTTTGTAAACGATTAGATTCCGCAAATTGCTCTTGAAGAGTAGCTCTAAGCTTAGTCATCTTTTCTTCAAAAGGAACATCATCTATTTCTACTTCTTCTGCACCTACATAAATACCTGGTGTTAATTTATAATCATTCCCCCGAACATCCTCAATAGTGGCTAATTTGCAGAAACCTTTAATATCTTCGTAATTTCCTTCACCAGTCTTATAAGCATGATAAATGGCTGTAATTTCGTTAAGGTCCTCTTGTGTAAAAACCTTTTGTCTGCGGCTAACCATCGTTCCTTTTTTGCGAGCATCAATGAATAGAATTTCATTTTGACGATCTCTAAACCCGTTTTCTCCTTTTCGGTTTTTACTTAAGAAAAACAGACAACAAGGAATTCCTGTACCATAAAAGAGCTTTTCAGGAAGCTGAACAATACAATCAATATAAGAATCTTTAACTAATTGTTGACGTACTTCTTTTTCTCCAGAGGTATTCGTTGTCATTGCCCCATTCGCCATGACATAACCAGCTGTTCCACCTGGCGCTAAATGCCACAAAAAGTGTTGCATCCACATGTAGTTGGCATTACTGTTGTTTACAGCTTTATCATATTCAACAATCAAACGAGGATCTTGCTTAGAAACTCGATCTGCTCCCCAATCTTTCAAATTAAAAGGGGGATTAGCAATTACATGGTCAAATTGCATAGGCTCAAAAGAACCGTCCTCGTGCTTGACTAGAAATCGATCATTAAGAAGCGAGTTCCCTAAGCGAATATCTGCATTTATTCCATGCATAAGAACGTTCATCTTTCCTAATCGAAGAGTCATATCTACGTTTTCTTGGCCATAGAATGACAGAGAATGTTTATTCGGTGTATAGTCCTCCGATTGTACAAACATTCCTCCACTACCACAAGCAGGGTCGAACAATGTACCTGAAATGGGCTCTAACATGGAAACGAGAAGCTTTACAATAGAAGCTGGTGTAAAAAACTCGCCACCTCTTTGACCTTCACTTGAAGCAAATTCCGAAATAAAGTATATATATGTAGCTCCTAAAACATCGACTGATTCACTACTACTTCCAAACACATCCCTTGAAAAAACCTCGATGAGTCCAGCGATACTTTCCGCAGGAATGTTACTAGCTTGATAGGTATTACGAGGTAAAACTCCTTCGAGGTCCGGGTTGGCTTCTTCAATTAGCTTCATAGCTTCATCTAAAATTTTCTTAATAGTAGGTTGCTTTGCATGAGAAACGATATATGACCAATGAGCCTCATTAGGAAGAATATATACTCGTTCAGAGCGATACTGATCTTCATCAGAAAGAATTTCTTTCCTCATTTCCATATCTTCCATATACCAATCACTGTTAGGATTGCTTACTAACTCTTCAAGTTCTTTACGTCGCTTCTCGTAACGAAGTGACAGATAACGAAGGAATATAAGTGGCAACACAAAGTTTTTATATTCCGACGGGGCAACACTTCCCCGTAATTTATTAGCTGCATCAAATAAGTCAGAGGTAAAATTAATATCTGCTTTTAATACCATAAGAAGAACCTCCATTAAAATGTACTGATTCCTAGAAATAGGAATCATAACGTTATAGTTGTAAACTAATTTAACTATAATTTTTTTACATTACTACAGTAATAGTAAATTAGTTCTTTGTAATTATACCAAAGGATAGCTTTTAGGTCTTTATTAAGGATAATGTTTCTATTTTGAGTTTTATGAACTGCGAGTATAGCTAAATAAACATTTACAACGCAAGTGCTTTTATCCGCATTTATTTTGTACATAGCAACTTTTATACCGAGCCTTTTCTTAAACTTACTAAAGAAAGGCAAAAAAAATCTAATATCCTCAGTTTTTGAGGTAGAAATATCGTCCACCAATGTCCATATGCTGTAAGGTTGTCCTCATCATAATTACATGGTTTTTACAATAGAAATAGCCAGCTACAAATTATAAGCTGACTATTTCTTATATTTACAAAACTTCCCAAGGATATTAAATCAAAGAGAAAAATATCAATAATGAACGATTATAGTATCATCTTAAACCAACTAATGGTCGTTAAAGAGTAAATGTAACTTAACTGGATGTAACTTTAGTACTCTCCGTTTTAAGAACTACCATTTTGAACCATAATATAAAATCAAATAAGGAGTACAAAGCATTCTTTACTGTATATGAAGTAGGCTTTAAACTATTATTCTTAATAGGGGTAGATGTATGCACTCCGTATTCGCAGCAAATTGAATACGTTGTAATTACAGCTTGATTAATAAATTGAGGAAATTCAACTCCTGTATTAGTATTATTAGCAAGATATCTATGAGATTTCCTAAAGGATATTTCTTTCCTATGATTTAATGCTTGCTGATCAGGTAGAACTAATTTATTTGTTGCATTAATCACTCTGATTACTTCTTCTTGAATATCTCTAATTCTAGCAAGTGAATTCTTTACTGTTGTACTGTCGTTAGAATCAATATTTTTAATAACATGAATTAGTTCTTCTTTTCGAGAAATATCCAGTAGATTTTTATCGAAAATCTCAAATATACTTTCATGCTCTTTCATTATTATTATTTCATCCAGATTATTATGTATTTGTTTAATATGGATAAACATTTCATTTTCTGAGGAGTTCCCTTTTCTATATACCTTTTCAGCTTTTCTGAATTTTTTTACATATTTAAATCCTTCGACATCGCCTGTCAAAATAACCCTAGGTTTCGTATAGTATTCCTTATCTAAGTATGTTATGGCACGTGCTAGAAATCCTTCATCATCGAATTCATCCTCTGGAGTTATCATTCCCTTAATATCTAAAATTATTGCAGATATCCCACTTGCAATTGTAGGTAAAAAATCTTGCATTTCAACGAGTGTTTGGACGTGATAAATTTCAATACCTTCTTGAGCTCCACACTCCCTTAAAGATTGAGCATAATCATTATCATCGTCTACCAATAAAACTTTAATTGTCATTATTTCACCCCTAAATTATAAAAGTAAAAACAAATTTTGTACCAGAATCCATACTAATAATTTCAAAATTACCGTTGTGGGATATTACCACTCGATTTAAATATGCACCTCCTAAACCACTGCCATTGCTATCCTTGCTCATTCTTCCTGCTAGTATAAAATCTTCTTTTGTCATATTAAACTTAGTACCGTTATTTGAGTACTCAATAACAACTCTATCTTTAAATTTTTTGATATTAAATTTAAGAGCACAATTTTCTGGATTAACAAACGCATGCTCTTCAGCATTATTTATTAAAATGTGAATCATTTCTTTAAAACTCTGTAAATTTATATCAAGATTTACGTTGTCTCCGTCGACAATAAAATCATAATATATTGGTTGGTTTAATTCTCGATCTCTCTTTATTTCTGATATAATTTCTTTTACATTTAACGTCTCAAAATCATTGAATTCTAAATTTAAATTTACGGTTTTTTGTGTATTAGTAAAGGTTTTTTCAATTAAATCCAATCTATCTTTTGTACGTGTATAAATTTCCTCAACAGATACTAAGTCTCTCTTTTTTAAAAATCCATTCCTTACTTGTACGGACGAATTATATTTTTCTATATCATCTTTATCATATATAAATTTTTTTAAATTTTGCTGTTCTAATACCTTAGAAATAATTTTAAGGTCATGTCCAATTACAGAAATATGCTTCCCTACATTATGTATTAGCATATTCACAATCCTATTTTCAGCTTTTACTTTTTCAACTTCCAATTCATAAGATAACTCTTCATACATTTTTTTGTACTTTTCTAATTCTTTTAAGGGCTCTTCTTGATCCCTTATATATTGAAGCTGTTTTTCATAATCAGGTTTGGAAATTACTATATTTAAAAAGTCATTATATGTAATTCTTTTTATTCTTGTACCCCTCTTGTACCCATCTATTTGTCTAATCACTCTAGGATTGTACAATTGGTAATATAGATAATTCACATTAACTAGTTCACTACCTCTGGAGCTAGGTATCAACGCTAAACAGCCGCTTGATAAAACAATAGCCTTAGTTCTGGATCTCTGTGGATCAAATATAGTTGGTTTTAAATCCTTTCCTTGCACAGAGACAATAATAGCTTTTTCATCTATTATTTTACTGGAGTCAAAATATTGTATGTAGTCATACTCATCTGGATTTTTAAAATCTAAATATACCTCGTCCGAGGCCCTCTTTAAATTACTTTGTTTAATGTAAGGTATTCCATCTAATAAGGTTGTCTTATAGACTCGTTTAGTCATCGGTTTGGCAACACTTGTAATATCTCTTAAAAAAACGCCTGACCCCTGAACTAGCATTAATTTCACTTCATCATATATTGGATCATAGTGTGAAAAATTCAAGTTATAGTCCCGTGCTGATATAGTATCAATAGAGATTATTCTGCTGATATCAGTGTCGTTATAGTTTTTATAAGCTCTTAAGACTGCTTCAATATTATTATCTTGGACATTTAATATATGAATTTTACGCTTCATTTGAAACCCTTTTTTACTATTTAAAACAATAATAGCTGGTCTGATGGCCCCCCTAAAAGTTTTATAATCAGAGAACTCAATAATGGTTTCAATTAAATCTTCATGAATTATTTTTTTACGAACCTCTTTCTCTTTACCTCCAGAAAACAAAATACTACTTGGAGCAACAATATAAGCTTTCCCGCCTTCCCTCAATAGTTGAATCATATTAGTCAATATGAAAAAATTCATATTTTTAAAGTGTGATTTACTATAACTACCATTTTTAAAATATTGATCATGGACTCTGTAACTATAGGCTTTGTAACTGTCCGATGTTTGTAAATTGTACGGTATATGTGTAATAATTTTGTCAAATTTCCTATGATATTTTTCAATTATATTTTCCAAGTTAGATGTTGAATCCCCTAGAAACAAATCTACAGGGTGTGAATCCATTAAGTTAAATAACATGCTCGAAATATTAAGGGAAAAAGGGTTAATATCTTGTCCAATAATATTCCCGTTATAATATTTGATATCAGAAACACTACTAAATAATAGCCCGCCTGTACCTACATATGGGTCTAGGATATTATCATTTTCTTTAATCTGCACAATCCCTGACATTATTTTTGAAATGGTTTCATCCGTTAAATCATATTCATTTTTTTTAAGCGACAATAATTTTGACATGATTCTATAAAAAAGCTCGGCCAATAAACCTATATCATATACTTCTCTTAAGACATCATGATTATCTAAAAATCTGATTATTTCCTCAATTGTATATAGCGTCTGTGGGTTATTAAATTTTTCAATATTAATTCTATAATGAGTATCCTGTTTATAAGGGTTTTCAGAAAAATACATAATTTCTTCAAATATGTATTCTATTTCCTCTATTCTTCTTAATCTATATGAACTAACTAGACGATCCCATTTATCTACGTATTCTTTTCTAGTAATGCTTTTAAATCTCAAAAAAATAATTTTAAGTATAACATTAGTACCTTCAGGATCATTCTTTAGATAATGATTTCCTCTTATGATCTCAAATATATAATCAAATTCTCTTTGTAACTGATTTAAATAAAGTTCTTTGTTATCCATATGGAACCTTCTTTCCATAGTAACTGTTCTGATAAAGATTGTATGATTCAATAAATAATTAAACGATATTTACACTATTTGTTTATTTCAAAATTTCCCCACAATTGTTTATAGCATCAAAAATACTGATAAATTAATTATCTGAGAATTTTTTCTTTTTTAGTTCTATTATACCATTTAATTTGCATCATACTATCTGTTTCAAGAGTTATTTTCATTTTATTGTTCTGGAACCAAATTTTCTATCATACGAGCATTTATTCTTTTATCTTTAGTCATTCCATATACCATTAAATAGCAATAATCGGGAAAAGGAATGATATTCCATTGAATAAAGAACGTTTGTTCGTATATAATAAAGAACAAACGTTCTTTATTGAGGAGTTATTCCAATGGATTATGGGCAGCTACCAAACAGAGTCATTATTTGCATAGACATGAAAGCGTTCTTTGCTTCGGTTTCCTCTGTCATACGGGGTTTAAATCCTTTGAAAACAAGGCTTGCGGTTGTAGGGGATGTCAAACGGTCGGGATCTGTTGTGTTAGCTGCCACACCCTTATTAAAGAAAGAAGGGATCAAAACAGGAAGTCGCCTCTTTGAAATTCCTAAAAGGAAAGATATCCATGTGGTGAATCCATCAATGGAGAGATATATCAAGGCTTCGAACTATATTTCTAGTTTGGTGTTACAGTATGTTGCTCCTGAAGACTTTCATGCATATAGCATTGATGAGTTGTTTATTGACGCTACAGCTTCCTTGCACTTATTTGCCCGAACACCGGAGGAGCTAGCTCATCGAATACTTAATGAGATCTATCGCAAAACAAGACTGACAGCTACGGCAGGAATCGGTCCTAATCTCTTACTGGCTAAAGTCAGCTTAGATCATGAAGCGAAGCACAGCCCAACAGGGGTTGCTTATTGGCGATATGAGGATATTCCCTTTAAGTTATGGTCAATTCATCCGATGAAGGATTTCTGGGGAATCTCGTCAGCTACAGAAAGACGATTAAACCGTTTAGGCATCTATACCATAAAAGAACTCGCTCTTTCTTCGAAAGAGATGTTACAAAAAGAATTTGGCATCATGGGCGAAGAATTGCACCAACATGCCAATGGAATTGATTTTAGTCGTATTTCCGATGTGTACATCCCTAGTTCCCGTTCCTTTGGGAAAAGTCAGATTCTCTTTCGAGATTATACAAGCCGAAAAGAAGTGGAATTATTGCTATTGGAGCTATTAGACGATGTGTGTTTTCGTTTACGCATGCATCAAGTGGTGGCCCAAACGGTTCATTTATCGATTGGCTACAGCAAACAAACAGGTGGCGGCTTCTCAAGACAAAAGAAAATGGGGCGAGCTTCAAACTTAAGCCAAGATATTTTCCCTTATTGTTTAACCATTTTACATAATTTTGATAACGGAATGCCGATTCGCTCCATTGGGATTTCCTTATCCAACACAAGCATTGAAGAAGAGGAGCAAATGAGCTTATTTGAGGATATCGATCAGCGTGAAAGAGCCTATGCTCTTGCCAAAACGATAGATGAAATTCGGCTGCGCTATGGGAAGAATAGTGTTCTACGGGCTTCAAGTCATCTGGATCATTCAACAGCTCGTTACCGAAATGGCCTTATAGGAGGTCATAAAGCATAGAACAGAGGAGGAGGATATCATGAATCATGATAGAGGAATGAAAAAATGGAGAGCTTTCGCAAGTATGCCTGAGCAATACATTGGATTACAGGAAGTCATAAACAAACAACTAGAAGTATCTAAACCTCTTTTAACGGAAGAGCAAATGGAACAAATTAATTTCACCTTGATTGAAGCCTTACATAAAAATAAACAAGTGTACCTTACATATTATAAGCAAGGCCAATGTATAACAGAGACAGGATTCATTCAGTTTGTTGATTCCCTGGGGGATATCTTTATTTTCATCGATGAAGTATTTGAATTAAAAAATAAAATGAGGTTAAGTGAGCTGATTGATGTTCGATTCGTGTAAAATTAAAGTAGATTGGTGAACTATTTATAAATTTGTTGAGTAAGGAGGAAGAATGATGAACATTCCTAAACAATTTATTAAACCATTTCCTTCATACGAAGATGTGTTTTACGATAACTTGGAACAGCATAAAAAACATTTTTTACCTATTTGTTCTATCAACCTACAATGTATTGAACCTGAATGGGACGAGTGGCTACATATTGTATCAGCGAAGGAAATTCATGAAGGGTGTGTAGGTGAGTTTACTCAACCGTTTCATACGAATTTTACGAAAGAAGATACGTTGGGTTTTGATGTTATTGACGGAAAATATAAATTTGAAGCAGACTGGCAGTACTTCGAAATTGAGCAGGAATCTTCCAACATACTAGAAAAATCCTATGCACTAAATGGAAAAGACTACCGAATACGCAAAGAATTTTTTCAACGTAAGCAGAAAATTTACCCCTATTCTAGCTTTGGAGAGGCTTTTACATCTACAGAAGCATTAGAGCAAGATTTTGCTAAAAAACAGACGAGTGGATGGGGATTAGATTATCCTAAGGTGAATGGAATCTTAGACGATATACGTTTTATGACAGAAGAGGGACAAGAATTACTGGAAGACTGTGTTAGCGAAGACGAGGCTTTTGACTATACAAATCTACTGTATGTGCCAAAAGATGAGGATGGTCATCCATTTACATATATCGGATTTGCTACAGGATACTATTTTCAAGCTTATGGTGCAGACCGTATCTACTTATTTTTCAATAAAGAATTAAGAAAAGCAGTAATTTGTTTTGAATATACATAAGGTATAAGAAGTAAGGAATGGCTGTTGTGGTAATCTAAGAAGAGTCAATTAGAAAAGAGTGATCAACATGGAAGAGATAGAGCAGCAAGAAATAGATCTTGATAAAGTGTATGAATACGCTGAATTTCCGGATAAAATTAGTGGCCGATGTGACAATTGCAACTCAGCTTACTTCAAAAGTTCAGTAAAAAGTGGCGTTTTCTTGCGCGAATGCTGGGATTTTTGGATGAAGAAGATGATGGCATCAAACGAGAGGCGTTTAGTTCCACAGAAAAAAGCTACTCAAAAGAGTAGCTTTCCTAAAAACTAATACTTCAAGGTATAGAAGGAATTGCGATTCCTATATGTTTAGCATGCTTAAAAACTGTAATTTAATGCTTAACAATACGCCAAGATAAGCTTGTCTCAATTTTTAATATCCTCTTCCTCTCTCTGTTCCTATAGGCAATTGCTCTTCTTTTAACTCGTTACGATTTTCTCCATATAATGATTTTTCGTAAATGGAGTCACCTTTCTCCAAAGGCGAGTCACCCCTCTTTTCTACGAAAGAATTTGCTTTTTTATCACTATTCGTTCTTACTAGCAATAACACTTTTCCTTTCTGCAGGTCATCTGCGTAAGGCTCTGCTTGGTTAACAGGGACGCCTAAGCTAATTAAACGTCTTTCTACTTTTTCTTTATCTCTATGAGCACCTCCATGTTTCTCAGGGGAAAAGACATGTTTAATCTTATCCATAATCGATTCATCTTGATGACTCTGTTTCATTGTTTCAACCTTTTTTACATCAATTCCTTCTTTACTTTCTACTTCTAAATAATCGTCTTCGTCAATGTCTTTACTTGTTACTAAAGAAAGGTCCTTCTCTTGAAATCCTTGTGTTTTTAAGTTTTGAATCGCTGTTATCACAGCTTCTTCATTTTCATATGCGCCTATAACATTTTTTATCATGATTAGTTCCTCCTTTTGTTATTGAGAATTCCTTATATGAATAGATTCATTTATGCTATTTTTAATACCACGATTCCTTTTTCTGAAACGTTCAAGAAATTAATCACTCAATGTTTAAATGGAAATGAGTTGGGAATATAATTCACAAGTTAAAAAAATTAAGGAGGAATCAAATATGGCAAAGAATAAAGAAAATGAAAAAATGAGTAGAGAAGAAGCTGGACGAAAAGGTGGAGAAGCTACATCTAAAAATCATGATAAAGAGTTTTTCCAGGAGATTGGAGAAAAGGGTGGAAAGACTACATCTAAGAATCAAAGCAAAGAGTTTTTTCGTAAAATTGGTGAAAAAGGCGGAAAATCCAGCAATAAAAATTCAGATAATTAAAAACTTTTAAAAAATAACCTATCCATGTAACTGATCTATACAAATGGAGTCTTTAAAAAAATACGATGATACGGAGGAATTGAGACATGACAAAAAAATTAGCCGTGCATGAGACGCTAGAAGTCCATGAAATCTTAACGCTTAAAACATCGTGTGTAACGAAAGGCACAGCAATGTTGGAGCTGGTAGAGGATGAAAAATTAAAAAAGATTCTTGAAGAAGACGTGAAAACGTCTACTAAGGCAATTGATGAATTACAAAAAATTTTAAAGAAAGCTCAATAACAGGAGGGATCGAGGAATGGCTACTAAAAGTACACTTAATAAAACATTAGATGATCTTGCTATCGCAACAGATTTATTATTATCAGCTAAAAATGGTGTGCGAACATACGCAGTAGCGCTTACGGAAACGGCAACACCAGAAGTACGAAAAGTATTGAAAAAGCAATTAGATGAAGCCATTGATCTTCATGAAAAGATTGCTCAATATATGATTGATAATGAAATGTATCATGCCTACGATATTGAAGAGCAAGTAAATCACGATCTGAAAAAGGCAGATAAAGCATTAGATTTAGCAAAAGGTTAAATGGGATGTAGATTTGGAAGGCCTCTTTACAAGAGGGGTAAAGCCAAATCACAAGGATAGAAGCAAATAACTAAAGCTATCCACTATATATAGTGGATAGCTTTTTTGCTAATGGATATGTCTCATTATTATTGTTGAGGAAGATTTAGGGCTGTATCAAATGATCTTCTACCTGACAGGAGTAGAAGTTTTTTTATTACCAATTATCATCAACATCAATGCTAATTGCTGAATTAACTACATTATTTAAAGTAGTTTTATTTTTACTGTCTAACTTATTGGACAAACGAAATAATATGTGGCTTTGTCGATTTTTTAATCTCCATCATTATTTCAGCCTTATTAATCAGGGTTACATGTTATTTTTCCATATCTCAATGCATCATAAATAGCACGTCCATCGCTTGAATTTGTTTCCGTATATTTAATAGGCAATAGCGCGAAGACAATATAATAAACAGAAAAATAGACAAACTGGTAAGAAAAGAGACTTGCTGAAAGGATGTCAGCCATAACTAAACCATTTATAAGGAAAATAGAAGCTAAATTAGCAATGGCACCTCCAGCATAGACACAAGCATGGGTAAATCGATTATCGTATTTTAGTTTTTCATATACACAAAAAGAATCTAAAAAGTAGACTGATTTTATTTTAATTTTTCTCCATTTAAAAATGGTTTTTCCTTTTCCAATAGTAAAATCCACTCTCCCTCCGAAAAAAATTGCCATGATAGAATGTCCTAATTGGTGAACCAGAGATACAAGTGGTAATACAAGTAAGAAAGAAAACAAGAACTTAGGCATATCACTGAATCCAAACACACTTCCATCCCCTTTATTATGAAATGATTTACTAAATAGTTCGCTTATTAAGGGAGATAAATTCTTGTTAACAGTGAACAGATTTTCCCAACAAAGAATGTGCCTTTTTGATTGTATGTATAATCCTTCGTTTGGCACTTCGAAAGGACTTTAATAGGACCAATTGTTTTTTACTAAAGTAGTAGTGAAAGTAATTAATAATCTTTGAGCTTTGCTTTGAAGAAAATCTTCATTTTATTTTTTAACATTCTCCATAACAATAAACGACCCTATGTATCGTAACCAAAGTTACTAAGGCCGTTTATGCTATATTCTGATTTATTATTTTTTTATCTTTTTCTTTGTAATGAAATATCTGGTTTATCATTAAATTTCTGACAGAACTTCGCTATCATGATTAATTTGATCGAACAAATAAGTAAGGTAAGATTCTAATTCAAATTGATCATCTTCAACAAAATCATCTAACACAGGCTTACTTTCTTCTCTCATTTTTAATCACTCCAATTTAATTTTTTTCGGTTTATTTTACATGATGACCATGATTGTTTTTTTGTCCCATCTTTCTTAGAACAAAGCTTACAATTAACACCAGAATGATTGCTCCAATAATGGCGGGAATAATGGCAAAACCACCAATAACTGGTCCCCAACTTCCCAGGATAAGACCACCTAACCAAGACCCAATAAAACCAGCAATAATATTACCAATAATGCCTCCAGGAACGTTACGTCCTGTAATTAAACCGGCAAGCCAACCGATAATTCCACCTACAATTAGCATCCATAGAATTTCCATAAATCTCTCTCTCCTTTTGAAATAGTTAGTTGACTTTACCCTCGGCTAAAACTCATTAATCCTGTTATTTTTTTCCTCTATAAATTTTTTCTCTTTATGTCATAAGATCATGGAGTTTTACTTGCCCTTTATTTTTGTTCTCTTGGACAACATCAAATGTCTCGTCCATTTCATAAGAAGAATAAGCTATTAGGACAACCCCCAGCATATAAAAACCCATTACTTCTTACATAATCACCTATCCCTTACCTACTGCAGTAAGGGTTCTTTTTTATTTTTGGAATGGACAGGCAAGCTTACTGCAGTAGCTACATAGTATCTAAAGAATTACGACTTCACTAACTAATCAGTAGCTAGTTCAGTATCGCTACCCCGTTAATACAAGCTGTATAACCCTCTTGAAGCCGTTCATGGAATCTGTAAGGGAGCTGAGCCGAAGAGGCGAAGGGGGCGACCGGATGCCTTGAGCTGAAAAAACAGGTACGTCAAAAGCAAAAAATTAAAAGAGTGAAAGAAGGTATCAACATGAGAAAAACACAATGGTTTACTTTTCGAAAAATCTTTTCTCCCCCCAAAAAACCACCTCTGAAGAGACCTCGTCCCTTCAAGGCTTATTCCTTTGTCCCTTTTAGTCCACTTGCCATGCTTGATCCCACTATTCTGACCATAGGAGGCATTGTTTTAGGAATCGCCATTATTGAACGAATCTTAGAGAGATGGGGTGTCATTGATCTTGTAGATCAGTTTGCAAAGATTATGCGTTTTATCCTACCTGTCACGTTCTATAGTGCCTTAATTTACTTTTTTGCGACCTTTATATTTTAAGGAGGAATATATATGTTCGAAAAACTGAAATTACGTGGCCAATTGATTAAAGCGTTTCGTACGGCAGAGATTTACCGGGTAGTAAAACATGGAGACCGTACCTCCTATCAATTTCCCAGGATCCACCGAATCGACCATCAGCACACCTACACGCGGTATGCTTTTTCCTTACTGAATGGTATTGATCCTGAACTTTTAAATAAAAAAAGATGGGCCTTACGACAAGTGTTAGGTAGCAATATCGAAGTGAATGGCAGCTTAAAAAACTTTAGTATTACCGTTCATCACAAAGACTTACCTACCATGCTTAAATATGATTATGAAACAATCCATCCTCACATTGAGAAGATGGAGCTGCCTGTTTGTATTGGTCAAGAAATCTATGGAAACTTCATTTCGTGGGACTTTGCGGATCTGGAAACCTTGCTAATATCGGGTGAAATTGGCGCAGGAAAAAGCAGTCTCATGCGTGTGATCCTCACCACATGGGTAAAATATGTCTCTCCTGAAGACTTGCGCTTAGTGTTAGTGGATCTTAAACGAGCTGATTTGGGGCTATTTCATGGGATTGAGCATGTGGATGCGCTTTGCTTTGAAGCCAAGGATATGAGAAAACCTTTTGCTTTATTACGAGCTGAAATGTATCGAAGAGGCGATTTATTGTTAGAGCATGGTGTGACACATATAAGCAGGTTACCTTTTAAGCTGCCCCGCATTGTGGTGGTCATTGATGAAATGTCCATCGTGAAGAGAGAAACGGATCTCGTGGAGATAATTCAACAGTTTGCAAGTCAAGGCCGTGCGTTAGGTGTTCATACGATTATTGCCATGCAGCGTCCCGATGCCGATTTGTTGAATTCAGCACTCAAAGCAAACTTACGAGTTCGGATCTCTGGAAGGCAGGCCGATGCGATAAATGCAAAAGTAGCCGGAGTCATCGGTGCCGAAGAAATTGATGCCGCAGCCAGGGGGCGTATGAAAATTAAAATTGATGACGTGAAAGAGTTTCAAGCCTACTTCTTAGATGAAGGAGCTTGTAAGGAAATACTTTCACCTTATAAAACGCTCGTGAAAGATCCTGAACCAGAACTAGAAGTGGTATCACAGTCTATCTTTGGGTTATTAGAGAAGGAGGAGCAGCGATGAGTTTCCGTTTATCTCAACGTGATAAAGACATCATAGCGTTTATTAACCAGTTTCGAGCTGTAGACAGGGATTCATTAGTCCACCTATTCTTTAAACAGCTGAAATCGCCTGTAAATGCCTGTAATAGTGTGATGGTACGTTTATATCGATTAGGGCTCATTGAGCGTACACAGCAGTATTCTCCAACCGTCTATTTGCCCGTTGATGCAAAGATCAAAAAGAACTCTCAAAAAATATTACATTTCCTTTCGATCTTGGATGTCTATAAGCAAATGTGTACGTATAGTGTGCCTAATAATGTCATTGTCGAAGATAAGCCAACCGGAAGAAAAGGAGGCATTGAACCGGATCTGTTTTGTATTTTTAAAGGATCTCCGTTTTGGATTGAAATTCAGAGAAATCAGTATTCCGAACAGAAAATGCAAGCGAAGATCAATCTCTATGAGGAGTTTTTCTTTTCAGATGAGTGGAAAGCCTTGCACTGGCAACCTGAAGAACGGTCACCTATCTTCCCTTCCGTTATTTTGATTACACCTGTTCGTTATGCTGTCCCTTCTGACCATATCCGCATTATACAAGTAGCCAGTATTCATGAACTTATGGATAAATACAAAAGTTCGGCAAAATCTCAAAAAGAAGCAAGAACAAAAACAGCGCCTTCTTCTGGCGGGATTAGAATTAACTTAACATAAGCTATTCTAGGGTATGCAAAATTTCTAATTCAGTTATTATTAAGGGTGCGGTAAAATATTACAAAAGATAGGGTTTTACGGAGGGTACTTATTTTGTTAATTGTAATTAGAAGTACTTTGGTAGTAGCTATGAGTCTTTACTTATCCATTATTTTTCTACCTGAAGTTTTACATGTAAATGAAACTGTTGCAAAATACTTATATATACTATTTGTTGGCTTATGGTTTATCAAGTCAAATAATAGATGGTGGATTAATATGATTTCTCTCATTTTAGGGACTATAATAGGCCTTTTTATTTTCATTGCTTTACTTGAATTTACAGAAAACGTATAAAGTAGTTAAAAAGATTTGGTTCTTTCAACTCTTAAGGAAATTTAAGAGGAGATTAAACATCATGGACCTGAAGTAGAACATTAAAGTTAGTCTACAGCTATAGATTTTCTATAACTGTAGACTAATTTTTTTTTGCTTCTTTAATAAATTTGATTAATAAAAAGAATAACGTAATTAAGATAAAATAATTTAGGGGATTTCTAAAAATATTTTGATCTAGAGCAAATTGTAACAAGATATATAATGAAAATATGACTAATATTGCGGGTATTATCAACTTATTCAATGTTTAGCACCTCTCTTTAATTCGAAATACTAAGAAAACAAGAAACGAACGTTTCTGTTTTCTTAGTGTGCTGTTTATATCATTTAAAACAAGATATGGAAGCTCCCGTTAGGCCACCGCCAACTGCTCCAGCGATACCACCTATTAAACCACCACCAACAGTACCGATTCCAGGCACTGTAACCGTACCTGCAGCTGTACCTGCTAACCCTAGAGTGCCTCCGCCTGTGATAGCTCCACCTGCAGTACCTGTTATACATTTACCTACTGACATAGTTTGAATGGAGTTTTGATTATCTGTTACAGCTCCTACCAAAAAACCATCTTCAGTCTTTTTATATTCCAAATTCACAGGATTATTATCTTTATCTGTACCTGTTTTAGGTAAGGATTTTTCAGTTCCATTGACCTTGTCTTTAATTATAGGATTACCGTCTTTGTTAAAGTAAAATTCAGCATCATGAAGTTTAATTTCAAGGACGCTATCATTCACATTTTCTAACTCAAAAGTTCCTTGATCCTCTTTCTCTGCTGCATTAGCTGTAGAAGACATCGTAGGAATTGTGATTGAGCCTAGAAATAACACAGCAATCATGGCTCTTACTATTTTCTTCATATTGCTTCCCCTTTCTTTCAATAAATTAAATCCATAAATATCTTTCAATTCATATTGATTGAATGTCTGTAAGAATATCACTTTTTAAGATAAAATTTAACAGTTATTATCATAATTGATAGAAATGTATGAATGTCATTTGATTTTTTTGTAATAACTTAAAGAAAAAAGTAACCGTTATTTTACATTTTTTAATAATAAAAAAACAGTCGACTCTTACGACTGTTTTAACTAGTTACTACGAAATGTTAGGTTCTTAGATGCTGCAATATATGTATAAATTCAAGATTTTTTATGCAGTCTCCCTTCATTTACAATGCTCATAAGCGTTTGTATGTATGGGAGGTATGAAATAATGTATACACAATAAATTGAAAAAGCGAACAAGCCTGTGTATGTCAAAGGCGTGTTTTTGTAACACCTACCGAAAAGAGTGGTTATGTAAACTAGCTCTGCACATGGTATACACTTTTAAAATGTCTTATATTGTATGATAAAAAAGAAAAATAAAATTATGAAAGAGGTAAAATGATGTCCGTAACGTTTTATATAGCAGATAGTAAAGAAGAAGTTAATGATGCTGAATATGGTGTCTATCTAGAAGACGAGGTACATGATTATTTATGGGAGAAAGCAAAAGATAATCGTTATGAATTTGAATTATTACTTAATTTAGATCCATACGATCATAAGCAATTTAACGTACATGAGGTAAGAAGGTTAAATCGAATATGTGAAATTATTTTAAGTGAGTATAAAGAGCCTTTTGTAATAGAATTTGTACAAGAATTACATAACTTGTGTATTAACGCGTTAGATAAAAACAAGCTCATATTTGCACTTGGAGATTAATGTCTTTGGCTATCTATAATACCTGTTATGTAAATTAATTTTATTAGACAATAAAAAAAACCTTCATGTTCTGATGTAGTAGTTTTTTTGTTTTTATAAATATTTATATATTGAAGAAATCATTAGGTTGCTTATTTTCATCAATTTTTTTAATAGCATCCATTACCCTTTTCAATACTTTTGGAGAGGGAGAATAATTTTTTTCATTACATAAAGTTGAAATGGTTGTCTTTGATACGTGACTTTTTTTCGCAAATTCTGTTTGAGTAACCCCATTCTTGTCCAAAAAACGTCCGAATTTACTTCTTTTCGGATTTTTCCACCATGACACAATCAACCACTCCTTTTTATACACATCCTTTCCTGTTCTGAATTATTTTATACGATTCTGGTTCATTTTGATTTATTTTGGTCATAATGGACAGGCTAATTCCATATCATCTATTAAGACATTAAAATACTGCATAAACACAACGAAAAAATTTAATACATATATTTAGAAGCTTTCAGAATAATGTCGATATTTTTGTCATAATCATATAGCATGAATACAGTTAAGACCGCCTTATAAACTAATACATAATGGGCGGTCTTTGTTGTGGGTATGTTATGATTTTTAATTACTTTCAAAAAAAGAAAATCCTATTTAAAGGAGAAGGACCTTCTTTACATTGATAAAAAATGATTAAAAATCTATCTTTATATTGGAATATTATTTTTTCGTTTTTTATATCTATTCCAAGTAATCATACCAAATATACACAAAAATATGATTAATAACCTAAGTTAAACCTAAGGCATTATAAGTTGAACTTGAGTTGCAAGAAGCACATTTTGATATCGATTAGGTGAACTTAATAGATTGATGGGTTTAACTAAAAACACCAAAGTTTTCGTTTAAACTAATCCATGTTGAACTAAAGATCAACTAAAACGGTGATGTGTCACCGTTATGCTATATATGTAACGCTATAGTGGTTGTAACGGGTTATGCTATAAATTTTTTTAAAACGTTATTTTATCAAACTTCATTAACCGATACATCGCTATAACGATTAATTTTTATTAAAAAAATAATTTTAATCGCTATAACGTATAAATGAAGATTGTGCTAGTGTAAAAAAAACAAAAAACCCCAGATTACCTCTGAGATTTAAAAAGTGTTATGAAATGTATTTTAGGTTTTATATTTAACTATGCAAGTAACAACAGAGGTTTTAACGTTCTCTTATGTTCTCCCAAACAAACGAGCGATAAAACCTTGTTTTTTTTGCTCCTCTAATTTATCTGTAGCAGCTGCGATAAGTTTCATAGATTCATTCTGTTCTTCCCGTTGCTCTTGAAGCATTCTTATACCTTCCATAAGCCGATTATCGCGATCCATTAACCTTTTATCCTGTTCTTCAAATTTCTTTTGTATATATGTATCACGTTCTTCAAGACGTTCTGATAATAACTTAATGAACTCAGTCTGTTTGTTAATAAGTTCTGTTTGTTCATCTATACGTTTGGACAACGCTGCCATATCACCATTATGCTGGTCATTTTGTGTCTGATTTGCTGTAACGGGTACTGCTATACCTTCTCCTTTAAGTATTGGTACAAGTTCGTTTGCAGCTTGTTCTAGCGTCATGCTAGTGTTAACTTTAGCACTAATTAGTCTTCGAACCGCCATAATGTCTTTATCACTGTATTGTCTATGACCTTGATCATTTTTACCAAAACTCCATCCAGCTCTTTCGAGCTGATATGCATACTTTCGTAAAGTAGATTCTTTTATAGCTAGCATAGCAGTCAAATCGCTTGGTGAATAATACACTTTTGAATAATTATCTTCACTCGACATAGCGACCCTCCTTTGGTTTCACTTGTTGTTTGATTCGCTATAGCAGTAGTACAATCCTTTCTATCATAACAAAATAACAACTATATAGAGTAGTGTTTTAGTTGTTGGTAATAAAAAAAAGACCTATTACAAACTTAACAATAGGTCTCAAGAAGTTCTCTTAAGTTTTGGAATGTAAAAGAGGAGAGACAATACGCTCATTTGATAGGTATGTCTTTTCCTTTGAGAATAGCTTTAATCCCATAATATTAGGATGCATCTGTACAGTGGCAGAACAATAATGTAACCCGTGATCTTCTACATTAGGAAAATCATTGTGGAGCTTCTTATTATACTCAGGTTTAAAATAATTGATTAGAGCTGCTTCCGTTGCATCTATAATTTGATTATTTAATTCCAGAGGCGGATTCTTTGTAATTTCTTGTAGTTCGAGTAGATCCTCCTCCTGACTGTCTATTTCCTCTAATAATTGTGATTTGAACTCCAATAATAGAAGGGCTAGATCTTTTTCTGGATATTCACTTAGAAGATCTGCTTCTAGCTTCTGTAACATAGGATCAGACATTAACTCTTCAGCAGGAAGGCGCTCTCCATTTTCTCTAAATGCTTGCCCAATATAAACAATCTATGTATCTAGGTAATACTTTGACTCTGTAAGGTAGACATGAAGAAGATTTAACTCAATAGGACCTTTCTCCCAACCTTTGAATACCATCGCTTTACGTGGCTTCTCATAGTCAAATTCAAACTTTCTGTGATCAAATTCTGGCATATCATCCGAAATAATAGAAATGTCCAGCGTCTCTCTGGAAGTATGTTCTCCTGTTCCAACAATTACGTCAAAACGTATATAATCTTCAAAGAATTGGACAGAACCTTCATCTATACTTAATTTGGGTATGAGTGTAGCCACGTAAATATTATATCTTCGATCATCTGGCGATAAATAATCTAGATCAAAAGGGTAGCTCATGCTTAGATGATAAGCCCATGTTTGCAGCCCATAGTCTGGCATATATTTAGTATTCATAGCTGCTTCCTTAGATAGTACGTTATTTTTGATCGTTATAGACAACCGGAACGTTATCCATTTTCATGGTTTTGGCCACAATATAACGACGATAGCCATCCTTTAAAATCTTTGTTTCTTTCTCAATCGTTAAAGGCTTGTCAAGGTGTCCTGTACGCTTCACAAATTCAATGACTTCCTCTGTTTTCACAGGGTTTGGACGTGTCTTTAAGAAGGCTTCAGGAACGATAATGTCCTCAAAACTCACGACATCCTTTGTTCCTTTGGGCTGAATAGGTTGCTGCTTCTTCTGTGGCGCAGCCTTTTTCTCTTGAACAGGTGTTTCGTTCACTTCTGGCTGTACAGGTTTCGCTTCTTTTGCTACAGGCGCTTGTTTTTCTTCCTGCTTTGTAGCTGAAACCTCTTGTTGAGCCTTAGAAACCTCCTGTTTCGCTTCTTTTTTATCGTTCGAATCATTGGCTTCTTTATCGTTTTTATTCGGGAGAACGGTAATCTGAAAGCAGATGATACCAATTTCTCCAGGGCACTCGTCAATAGGGATATCTAACGTTGGTTCCCCTTGAACTAAGATCTTTTCATGCATAATACTCTTTTTTGTCAGTCCCGTTTTGTTAAAGGCTTTCTTCGCAACAAACACGGTATACGAAATAAACGTACTCTTCTTCAGTCCTTTAGGAGCAGCAGGTGAACCTTTTTCACGCATATCAAAGGCAACGTAGCGATCGTATTCTCGTAATGGTCCTGTCGCAGATCCTGTTATTGTCATTTTATGTGGCATCGTGATCTCCTCCTACGTAGTTTTATATATTGATTATTTAGAAGTATGTTCTAAATAATAATACTCTTATTAAACATCGGCTTCCAAGGGATTTCTTCACTTTTGAATTAGGAAACTGAGCCTTTTAACTGGTCCTGTTGGTGCAATAAAGCTTGTTCCTGTGGTGTTAAGGCTTGTCCTAGATCCTGTTTTAGCTGCGCCATTTCGAACGAACTGTACGTAGAACTGTGCTCTTTGAGTAAGTTTTCTTCTTCTGGCGTTAGTTCTTGCCCTAAATCTTGCTTTAATTGAATCATTTCAAGCTGCTCATCTAGAGAAAGAGCTGGTTCTTGTGTACACTCTTTTTGCTCCTGTTCAGCTTTTAACCAATCAGGAACTATTTCCTTACGGATGATATGTTTAGGCGTAAATAACGCTACTGTTTCAGTTTCAGTATGTATGTCTGACTCAGATGATTGTTCTTTTGTATTCCCTTTAAGTAGATTCGTAAATTGATTGTAAGCAATTTGATAAACTAAACGGCACATTTCACCCAGTGATAGGGGAGTACCCTTATTATTAGCCTCATGGACATATTTATCTAAGCCTATAATGGCTGTATAAGCGACTTCATGTATTTGTTCTTTCACAATCTCAATCTCTTTATCTCGTTTTACTGCTTTTGCCGCATTTCGAATACGCGCATAAAAATCTTTTAGTTGATGACCATATTTACTTGCATACACATTATTTACTTTCTTAGGCACACCTTTGATATAAGCAAATGACTGTGAAGCAGATATTAAATGATTATTTAAATGCTTTTTAGGTAAATCAAGGTTAATAAAGGGGGACGAGGTTTTTTCGTCCTCAAAGCTTGGTGTATCAACGTTTTCGGCACTTTCTGGACTTGTCACAGGAGTTGTCACAGGAGTTGTCATTTCTTCTTGTTGAAGCGTTTGAATGTCTGTTGTATCGTGTGCAAAAAAGATTTCCTCACAAATTTGATCAAAATTCGTATGGCTTTTAAGGATAAACACATAGCTATCGGGATGAGCACCTGTTGTATCTTCTTTGATATAACGTGCCACGATCACAAATGGTGTTGCCTTTAACGATTTCACAAAGCGAGAAACGGTACTTTGGGAGACATCAAACTTTTCCATCAGTGTTTTGGAGTGAATCGCTTGAATGCCTGTGGCAACAAGGTTATAAATCACGTAATCTAACATTTCCATACGCTTTTTAGGGAATACTTTATGTAGGGCTTCTTGTTGTTGTTTAAAGTATGTACGAAGGGTTTCTAAAAACGCCTCTTTCTTTTTACGAAGGGTAGGCTTTTCTTTCCATAACCATTTAAATCGTCCGTTGAAGGTATTTACATCTGGTAAATAGCAAGTTAATATCTTGTTCATTTGTTCATCTTCTCCTTTAAGGAACACAAAAAAGACACTGTTTCCCTGAAGAAAGGAAAACAATGCCGTGATTTTGATGAACTAAGCTCTTGAAATAGATGTCAATTTCATATAAAATAAAAACATAAGTTTTATTTTATAGAAAAACTAACTCTATTAACAAGAGACTTCGACAAGTGTTTTCCCTACCGTAACTAGGGGGAACGGTTTAAGAGTGGTGGTACACTACTTAAACAGTTGAAGTCTTTTTTCTATCCGCACGTTTTTGTTAGTTTTATTATAGCGTTAACTAGTCTCATAATTCAATAAAAATTAGCAAAATATATCAAAACAAGTATTTTTAGCTACGATCCGTTTGTTATTTCTTTAGGAGTTGACTTCATCATAGCTGAATTTGTGGAATCTGGGGAGGGGTATTTTTTTACCCCTCCCTAAATAGTTAGAAGTGTGCTATAATGCTACATTTTTATAACGTTAAAGATCTGGTAATTTGTACATTTTTAATAATAAGGGTAAATAGTTATTCTGGATAGGGTGATTTTTTCTAATCCTTTTTTGGTAGATGGGGTGAGAAAAAATCACCCTATTCAATATGCTCATAATATGATATGGGTAGCTTTTAACTATAAAGGCAGAGGGATAGTTTTGGCTTTAAAGATCGTACAGGAAGTTCTTATGCTTTGTATAAGCTTCTTTAATGTCTTCTGAATAGTTTTACGCTTTTTTTATCCTTATAGGCTCACAATTGCTGTTAAAAGTGTCAGAAACGAACGATATAGTTTGTTGCTAGTAAATAAAACAAACGTGATATGTCTATTAAGATATAGGTAAGAAAGCTACTTTTACTCATTAATGGCCTTTTGGAACTTAGCTACTATAAATTCTAAGATTAATCTTCAAGTAAATGGTCCATTTCTTCTGCTGCTTCTCGTTTTCTTTTTTCCCTGAACTGCATTTTTTCTTCTTGAATCTTGTGTAGCGCAACTCTTTTGGCTTTCTTTGTAGCTTCTGTTTCATTGAACTCTGTGGGCTTAAACTTTTGAATATTTAATTGGTCGTATAAGTTATTAACTAGCTCTAGTAATATTCGAGTGTCTATTTGTGTATTCTTTGTCGTTTCTTTTACCTCACTTAATTCATCGTCTAAGTATTGATAAAATCCACTTGCTCTTTTCAGATAAGCCTGACCTATTGCGTCAATTGTAGCACCATCTAAAAATGTTTCATCGGGCTCATTATTTTTTAATCGTTCATATTTTCGAATGATATCCGCAATCGCATCCCCTGGAAAACGATAGCCTTTTTCCTTCATATGTTTATGAAGATATTCATCAGCTTCTTTACTTAAAGAAATCATTCTTCTGTGTTTGCTTGATGTCATTATTCTTCATCCTCCCCAAAGAGTTTATTGAATGTACGATCCATATTTGTCATCGCATCTGAGCATCTTTGCATGGTATCTATCGTTCGATCATACAACTCATCAATAGCTTGTTCTCGCTTTTCGACTTCTTCCATAATGGATAAGGTTTCAATTTGTTCTTTCAAAAAAGCTTGTCGAGAAAGACCTTTTTCTTTGGCTAAACGATCTACTTTACTCACAGCAACCGGACATACATTTCTCACTTTAATCTCCATGTTTGTTCTCCTTTTCTGTGTTTTTATTGCATCAACATAAAAAACGTAAAAAACATCTTGAAGAGCATAAGGGGTTTTTGCCCCCACAGTATGTGTGGGGCTAGGCAGAGCCTAGCTTCACCGTGATACCACGAAAGTTGCTTAGGTGCACACCTTAAGGTTACTTTCTGAGTATATAGTGTGGATATAAAGTCCCCTTACCAGGTGACTTATCGTGTATATTCTGGTGATATGAAGTCTCTCTAAAGGTCACGTCAGTTTATCAAGGTTGAAGAAGTTTTCTTGGTGATTCTTACTCTAAATGTTGAAATTTTTTAACGGCTTCTTTTATGGAGGATACACCTAATTTGTGTATGATATTTTGTCTTTGAGATGTGATTGTCGCTTCTTCTTTAGACAGAATTAACTGCATTTCCCGTCCAGAATATCCATCTAAAGCAAGCTCAAAAACTTGTTGTTCAGCAACGGTAAATTGATTAAGAAATACTTTTTCTTTCAGGGTTTTGCATTCCTCTTCTACACGTTTTAATCGGGCTACTTCATCCAATAAATCAGATGCTACACTCAAAATATGTTCAATTCCCATTGAAAGTTTTTCACTTTGATTCATGATAAGGCCATCCTGTTTTTTGAGGGCAACCCATGTTGTAATAGAAGTCCGTTACGTACTAAGTTTTAACATGAGGGTGCTTCCTTTCGCAGAGGAAGCACCCTTTTATTTTGTTTAATTTATGTTACTTCTTTGAATCTTTAAAGAGTTCTTTTTCCAGAAGTTGAACAAGAAATTCTTTTTTGCTCACACCTTCTTCAATACACCTCTTTGCAAATTCTTTGAACAATTCTTCGGGAATGTCAGCATTTAAACGCTTAAATCCAGACGGTGTTTTAGTCATATAATCCCTCACACTCTTTAAATGAAAGTCACTCATTTGAGTGACTTTCATTTATTTTAAAGGATATAATTACCAAAGTCAACAACTGTATTTTATCTATATTTTAGCCATTAATGGCCTACAATAATTGTTCTTTTAATATTCAAGCAACATGAAAAAAAGCCGTAAGTTGGGCAAAGACTGAGACGTATCATTTAGACCATCGGAATAATAATAGGGTGACCTATTCGTAGCACAGTTGGCTCAACTTCAGGATTTGCATATTGGAGTTGCTTCACCGTAATATTATATTTTTTTGCAATACTATAGAACGTATCGTTAGCTTGAACCACATATAAATTGCCCTTTTTTGAAGGTAAATCTAAGTATTTAGCAATTCCACGTGCATGCGCCTCGCCTAATTCGTTAAGAAAACTTTCTTTCTTTAGCTTATCAGCATCTATAGCTGTATCGATAAACAGATTCTCTGTTAAAACAGCTGACATTTTCGTTTCACGAAGTACCGCATAATTAGCTTTTTTTAGTCCACGATCTACTATAGATCCATATGTCCTTATTAATTCTATAACTTCTGTATGAAGAGCTTTTTGTAAAATGAATGTTTGATTTAAACCTGTAGTTGGATAAGTATAAGTTTCAAAACCTGTGCCTCCTCCAGCATTAACGTGTATAGAAACAAAAATGTCTGCTCCCCAAGAATTAGCTCGTTTTGCACGATCAGATAGCGAGACAAAAACATCTGTTGAGCGTGTCAGTTCGACTTCAACATTTTGATAATTTTGTTTCAAATAGGATTGAATATACAGTACTAGCTGTAGTGTAATATCCTTTTCTCGTAAATTATTTCCTACTGCACCTGAATCAAATCCTCCATGGCCTGCATCTAGCCATACTTTTTTCATGTGAATTTCTCCTTTTAAATATAATCTAGAAAGGTCACTGGATTACATTGTTTCAAAACCTAAAAATCCTCCAATTCCTATTGCGTATGCTTCCCCTAATTCTTTTAAGAAACGTTCATCATTTAATAACTTAAAATCATTATCGATACATAAGTGGTTGAAAAGCACGGACGACATAGATACTTTTTGTAACATTTCATGATTTATTTTCCTTAAATGACTACCTACCATATATAGTTTTTTTCTAACTAACAGTTTGTTAATTTCATTGTGCAAACACTGCTGGAGTTCTTGATTTATTTTGGAAGCTTCTAGGCCAATAAAACTTTCAACACCTAATCCGTTACTTTGGTTTAGGTGAATGGAAATAAACATATTAGCTTTGAAACGCTTAGCTATTTTAAGTCTTTCTTTCAATTTGACAGTTACATCATTTTCTCTAGTTAATCTCACTCTAATTTCATATTGTTGTCTTAAAAAATCCATTGCATAAAGAGCTATTTTTAATGTAATGTCTTTTTCTCTGAGTTTGCTTTTTATTGATGTAGTACCATAATCTTTTCCACCATGCCCTGGATCTAGAACAATTTTATACATAGAAATCACATCACCCTTTTAAAAGGATTATTTTAATATGAAGGTGACAGCCGGATTTGAACCGGCGATTAGGGTTTTGCAGACCCATGCCTTACCACTTGGCTATGCCACCATGCTATAAATAATTAAGTGTGATAAGATAGCAAAAATAAACCTTTGTATTAAAAAAGTTGCCAAATGGCCAACTTTTTTAATAATACTCGTCATTCAATAAAACGTCGAAAAAACCAGGAGTCTCATCAAATTTGTTACTAAATACTTTTTCAACAATTTTCAAGCGTATTTCTTGTGCTAAATCCTCTCGTTCTTCAGGTGTTGTTCTACTTAAACTTTTATAAATATGTCCTTCAAATTGATTAATGATTTCTTCTGCCATATTCAAATATAATTTAGAATTAGTTTGCATAAGCGTGCAGTTTCCTCCTTAATATTAATTAATTTTCTAGCTTTTACTAAAAAAAGGACCTTAACTTTCGAATGGCTTTTCGATGTGTATTACAGACATTTTGAGTAGTTGAATTCGTTAATTTTGCAATTTCAGCATTCGTTAAATTTTCAACATATATATATTCTAAAATTTTAAATTGATTTTCTGTAAGACTTTTAAGTCCTCTAAGTAGATTTTGATTTTCAATAAGATTATCAAGAGACTCTCCTTTTTCAAGTGGGATTTGAGGTTGGGGATCTACTAGATAATCTTTTCTAGTTGATTCATGATCATCTCCCATTGGTTGATCTAGAGTTAATAAAAAACGAGTATTTAGTTTGCGAATTCGCTTATCGTAATCGATTGAGAAGAATTTAATTAAACTGCTGTAGAATTTAATGTTTCGAACTTCTTGAAAGTGCTTCTTAAACGCTTTGTCCACTTCTAATTGATTTTGTTTAGTTGGATAGAGAATGTATTTAATGAGAGGTTCATAGTTTTTATCATCGTTGAGAAATCCTTTAATGAGAGGTTTTTTTAAAGATTTTTCATGTTTCTCAAAGAATTGTTGAATTGTTTGCTGCTTGTTCATCGCACACATTCCTTTCTAGAGGTTTTAGTAAAACTTACTTATAAAAAAGCTATACCTTACTAAGTGAAATCAACTATACCATTATAAACCATAAATAGAACAAATGTTCCTATTTTTTATTTTTAGATAATTCAGATTATTATACAGGTATAAAGGTTTTATACTGGAAAAACATTAGGTATTTGTTATTATTTTCTTTAACGCTTTGGTTGTAATCGTCATACGGACTGAATTTTTATGTATAATTTGGTAAGGTAGGAAAGGGGTGATATTATGAATAGCCAAATCCAAAAAGAGCAAAGAATGGGTAAACCTATTGTTTTGACGGTTTGCTTAATTGTAGCTACGATCATTGTCTTCCTAATCTCTAGAACATTCCCAAATATGGATCTATGGATTAGTATCGTTTTATTGTCAATAATAGACATTGGATTTATAATCTCTTTAATTTTAGGAGTTCGTACTAAAAAAACGAGTGTAGTATGGTTTAGTATCTTGGCCAATGGCGTATTCTTTATTCTTTTAACCATTCTAATTTTCTTATTAGCAGTTGCAAATGGGATTTCAGAGCCTTAAAAAGTAAATCTAATAAACGATTAGAAAAAAGAAGGCCTTCTTGTAAGAAGGCCTTCTTTTCTTTACTTAGTATTTAATTCATTACAAAGCAATGCTGTTACTTTATTTTCATTCTCATAAGTCCTACAAAATGAGGATATACCCAAAGAGAATAGTTCTTTCAGTAAATAAGAATGTAGAGAATCAATTGCCCAAACAATAAGAGGAAAAATGAATTGTTCAATACTGGAGGCTTTTATCTCCTTACTATTCTCCTCTCTTAATTTTTCTTTAATTAAATAGATAGTTTCAGCAGGAAGTCCTTTTTGTTTCGCGTAGAGTTGATCAAATATTATTTTATTATTATTTATAGATAATGAACCTTTAATAACTCTTAGCTTTAGTTCTGTGTCCACATATAACACCCTCTTCTCTTTAGAAATAAATGAGATATTTATTTTAATTGAATAAATCCATTTCCCACTTGGTTTATAGAGAACTTTTCTAATTTAAGCGAGTGCATTAATAAATAATCATATACATACATAGGGATTAAATGATGTTCAACTGACTTTAGTGTTTTAATAATGAGGGCTGCCGCACCGGCTACAAATGGCGCTGCCATTGATGTACCAGTTAATTCTACATAATCACTGTTCAAGTGAGTAGAAAGTATATTTTCTCCTGGGCCAACAAAATCTAAGTTTACATTTGTATTAGAGAATTTAGAAGGTATCTGATTTTCTGAGATAGATCCAATTTGAATAACTTCTTTGTAAAATCCAGGGTATGAAATTTCCACAGTGTTGCTGTTTCCATC
Organism: Priestia sp. SRI_019; assembly: GCF_057586255.1. NCBI lineage: Bacteria > Bacillati > Bacillota > Bacilli > Caryophanales > Bacillaceae > Priestia > Priestia sp. SRI_019. Next base: position 33,173 of record NZ_JBYCZN010000010.1, read on the forward strand.
TCCTTCATTTCCAGCTGCAGCTATTAATACAATTCCTTTTGAACGGGCGTACTTTATTGCCCTATGAAGTTCATCGCTTGTTTCTTTTCCACCCAACGATATATTCATTACACTAACTTTTTCACCTTTTGGCCCTGTCCAATCAGCAGCATGCTTAATTCCTTGAATTAAACTTTCAAAACTACCTCTACCTTTATGATCGATTACCTTTATAATTAGCAACTGACTTTTAGGAGCAACCCCCACAACTCCCTTTCCACTATCTGTAGCAGCAATAATTCCCGAAACATGTGTGCCATGACCGAAATAATCATTATATATTTCTGGATTACTATCATCATCGTCCGTAAAATTATATCCACCAATAATATTACTTTTTAAATCTGGGTGGTCTACCTGAATTCCACTATCTAAGACTGCTATCACAATTCCCGACCCTTGATCTGTGATATCCCAGATTTCACGTGCCCTAATCTGATCCAAATTATCTGGAATAATACTAAGTGCCTTAAATCTGTCCAAAATTTTAATAGGTTTTAACGCAAGTCCATCCTTAATCAAGCTTATCTCCCCCTTAATAAGTTAAATGGTGAAAGGAAGGAAATTATAATGAAAAAAAACCGATATAATCGGCTTTTTTCATTGGAATGTATGTTCAAATCTTTGTTCATTAAATCCAATAATCTCTTCTTTTTCTCCAGTTAAAGTGTTTTCAATTACAGTGAATGGAATTGCTGTAATTCCACGTTGTACAAGTTCGTCTGATACTTCTTTCTCTTCAGTATTTAAAGCCTCGAATGGGATATTATTCTTTGTGAACCAAGCTTTTAAATTTTTGCAGTGCCCACAATAATCATTAAAATATAAAGTTACTTTTTTATTCATTTAATACACTCCCTTATTTGATTTCCATTAAATAAGTGGAAGGATATTAAGAATATAAACCTCTTACATGATGTTTCTTACAAAATAATTTAATTAACAGCTACGTTTTTTTAATTCGATAAGAACTTTTAATTGCTCTCATGGATTTATTTTTTTTATTTTATTTCACTTATAAATATAGGAGCTAACTCTGCTCAGATAAGACCTATTAATTAATGAGGTGAAAGGTATGAATACAATTGAAGATAAATTTAAAAGATACAATGAAATTAAGATGGATCTTTTAAAGATGGCCAAATATCTTGACTACTGTGATGAATCCCAAAAAGAAATGTACCAAAACATTTGCGTTGAGTATTCGAAAGAATTAAAAGACATGAAAAAGTCATTAGAATTACTATATGATGTAAGTATTTGTGGATGTTGTTTCGAAGATAAATAATTAATGATAATGTTCTTTGAATAAATAAAAATACTTAAATGCCTTTATTTCCCCTAAGTAGCAGGGGATTTTTTATTTCTAAAAATATTTTTATTACATTGGTTTATATTTATTTACTTTAATCACTTGTATAGGTGTAAGCAGAAAACGTTATTTTGCTTAAATCAATCCTAAAAGGAGAAGATAATATGGTTATTAAAGGACGCGTAGCAAAGGCACCAGAAATTGAGACACATTCATTAGATGTCTTAGAACAACCAGACGTAAAGAAGGCTATTGCTTATTTAGAAGGTAAAGTACAAATTAATGAGCAATATGAATTTACTACTTTTAATAGTGAATATTACGACGAAGAGACGGGGGTCATTGTTGAGCAAACGACTACTTACGTGAAATTAAGTGAAGAAGCTCACCTTCGTGTTATTGCAACAAAAGCTAAAGATGGAAATGAAATTTTTAACGTAGCTGCTATTTATCTTGGAGAAAAAGATGGGGTTCCTCGAGTATTTACAACAAGCTTTGAAAAAGGGGAAATCTTATATGAAGTAGATCGAGCATACGATGCAGAAGAGTTTGAAATCCCTCAAGAGGAGTCTGACATTGAACCTCATATTGCTTATCTTGATTGTGTATGGGGAGGCTCTTGTTGCACACTGAGTGGTAAAAAATACAAATGGTGTGGAGCTGGATGCGGATCGGGCACGCCTATTAACTCTTTAGATACATGCTGCAAATGGCACGACAATTGCTATAAGACTAATACTAGTTATCCTGCTCGTTGTGGATGTGACCGTGTTTTAAATGCGTGCGCTGATGGCACAGGCGTATCTGGATCTGGTACATTGATTGCTGCCTTTATTGCTAAAATGGCTTGGAAAGGCTGCTAAAATAAAAAATGAGAAGCACATGATGTGCTTCTCATTTTTTATTTTAAATCCTAAACAAGAAAGTTTCTATTTATAGATAATAAAAAGTAACTATACCTAATGTATACCATATATAGAGCTAGTTTACACAAGCTTGATTATGTTTAGTTTTACTTTCCACTATATTGTTAAGTAAAACTAATAATTTTAATAAAATACTTTAATATTTATACAGCAGATTATAATGAATAGAAAAAGTTATTCATTATAATCATATTGGATTACAAGATTTATTTTTAAAGATATATGTACATAAATATGGTCAGACTAATAGCGTCTTCCCCCTATTCCAATAAATTCGAAAAACCTTAGCCTGTATAGGCAAAGGTTTCTTTTTTGTGAAACTAATTCTAAATTTATACTCAATTTTGATAATACCTTGTATTAAAGGGTATTATTTTTTATAATTTCATAGAGGTGGATAAATTGGAAATTAGCAGAGAAATTTTAAAGGGACATATTGATACGCTAATCTTATCACTACTGCATCAACGGGATATGTATGGTTATGAATTGGCTAAGATTGTCCGTGAGAAGAGCAAAGAACAATTTGAATTAAAAGAAGGGACCCTTTATTTGTCTTTAAAGAGATTAGAAAAAAACAATTGGATTTCTTCTTACTGGGGAGATGAACAAGGTCCTGGTGGAAGAAGAAAATATTATAAAGTCACATCATTAGGTAAGCAAAGCTTTGAAGAAAAGCGTTTAGAGTGGCAATTTGTGAAGAAAATGATGGATTCTTTTTTATGGGGAGGCACTAAGTGAAGAGAATAGAAAAATTTGTGGATTCTATGTATCTGAATGTACAAGGAGATCAACAAGAAATCCACGAGCTAAAAGCAGAAATGGAAAATCACCTGTTGGAAGCAGTTCATGAATTAAAAGCGCAAGGAAGAACAGAACAACAGGCTATTACAATAGCAATTAAACGTTTCGGTGAAGAAAAAGAAATACGCGCTGTGATTGGACAATTGTTTGAAATACAGAAAGTATTCGCAAAGCGCACCCTATACATAGCAGTAGTATGTTTAATCGTAACAATGTCCAGCTTTTATTTTCTTTGGAAAGTGGAAGAATCAACGGCTCAAGGAATATCTGACACAGATTCATTGATATCCTATGAGTTGAAAGATAAAAATGTGATAACCAGAGACATGAAAAGAAAAATAGAAGCTTTAGTAGAAGACACAAACTATGTTTCTGGGGTTACTATTTATAAATCAAAAAATATAATAAGTCGTTCTGGCGAAAATTATATTGAATATCACTGGAAGGGAGTACAGCCAGATTTTCAATATCAAAGAACCATTTGGGCTCCAAAATGGTTAGGAGCAGACTTTCACACATCTGGAAATGGTGATGAACAATGGTTCGTTTCAATAGATAATAGAAGCTTTAGTCAATTAGAAGTCATTGTCTTATTTGTGGGAATGACTATTTACTGGACTCTGTTTACTATTTGGGCAATTATCAATGCCTATCATCAAAAAAGGTTAGGAACTGGATGGATTTTTATGTTTGTTTGCTTCAATATTCTAGGTTATTTAATTTATTGTTTTACAGGAGGGAAGAACTGTTCGACTACAGCGAATCAGAGCTCTTTCAATGATTATATTTAAATGACTTTTTATAGAAAGTATTTAATAAAGAACAAAAGAGGACAGCATATTATGCTGCCCTCTTTTTTAATAGGTTATTTGATACGCCACGTCAAATATTAAAAACCTTAATATTTTAACATTTTATATACTGTTCTTAGAAATCTAAATTCATTTCTCAATGTCACATATCCTACACCTTTATAATTAAAGACTAGTACCAGTAATTTAATAATAGTATAGACATACATATAATCTTTTTAGTAATAAAATCCCAATAGTTATTGACTATTTTTATAATTATATGTAAAATTTAACACTGTTTCATATAATTATAAAAAAATAACTATTTATGGAGGTTTTTATGAAAAACAAAAAGTTCAAAAAAATTTATTTAGGTGCTGCAACTTTAATGTTAGGAGCAGGAGTACTACTTCCTAGTACAGCTAGTGCTTACAGTAGTGGTTACTATCAATATAGTAGTGGGCATTCCTTTAAAAAGGCCTGGTCAGTTGCAGATGATTTTTATACAATGAAATACGGATATAATACAGCCTGGATAAATGAGGATTTCGTACACGCTTATCATTCAGGAACGCATGAAGCCATACTAGAGAATGACAATGGGGCCTACTCAAAAGAATCAAAGACAAATACGTGGGCAAAATTAGAAGTTAGACACGCTGGAACTAAAATTATGTATGGTATGCTTTTCAATTAATAATTACATATACCTTTAAAAAATTGCTTTAAGGCAGTTAAGTGCTTTCCAACTGTATTGTGAGGAGATAGTTATGAAAATTTTTAAATTTGTTATTTCTTTTATAGTTATTTTTATTGGGATGATGATTATAGGTGAAAGTAAAATATTTCAAGTAGACAATTTCTATTCAGAATTCACAAGCACGACTCTATATTTACAGCCAGATACTATGGAAAAAGAAATGAAAAAAGATATAATTAACTCTGCCCAAAAGAATCAAGTTGAAGTTTTTTCATTTAAAAGATTTCCTCACAGTACATATAATATAGAAATTAATATTTATGGGACTTCTAATGTAAAAGAATATTTAGAAGAGCACTTAAACATTATGAGTAAAGAATATAATAGTATCTTTCTAGGTAATATAAATATTAATTTCTCTAATTTAAATGATATAAAGGATATTAAAGATGTTCATGACTTTTATGTTATAGGTAGTAAAAGTAATATTCATGAATTCAAAATGGATTTAATAGATAAGTATGCAGGTAATCATCCGCAAGAAGGATATAAAAACAATGATATTCGAAATACTATTCTTACTATTTGGTTCCTAGTCGCTGTCGTTATATTATTGTTGACGTTTTATGAAATTAATAAAAATAAAAAAGAATTGTTAGTCAGAATAGTAAATGGTGCAAAGATATCTAATATAGTGCTCAGAAATATATTGTTGGATTCATTAGTACTAATAAGTTTATTTATTATAGTGTTATTATTGTTGAAAAATTATACAAATGTTTTTTATAGATTTGATATATCGTTGACCTTCTTTTTATTAATTTTATTGCTAAATTCAGCATTATACCTTAAAACGTACTTTCTTAATTTAAAAGAAGCATTCTCTAACATTAAGGGTTCTCATAAATTGTTATCTGTGAGCTATGCTTTAAAGTTAATTACTGCGATTGTCACTACTCTTGTTATTTCAAGTAATATAGCCATTATGTTTGATTCTTATAGTTTATATAAACAGAAGAGTTTTTTTAAACACTATAGTGATTATTATTACACAAGAATAAATTATAAAAATATCCTTGAAAGTAATGGTGAAAATGAGAAATTTGTTTCTTCAATCGATAAAAGTATAGCAGTACAAGATAAATTTTATAAAAAGTTCTTTCAAAAATTTGATGCGACACTTCTTTCTAAAACGTTCGATATAAATGACAATGAAGGTATCATAGCAAATAAGAATTCTTATCCCTATTTATCAAGTAAGATAAAATCATTGAAGTCAAAAAAATTGAATCAAGATTATTATTTCTTAGTTCCTAAAGCTCTATCTAATACACTAAAAGAACCAGAGTTAAACGAAATGTTGAGTTTCTATGGTCGTGGTGTTAAAAAAAGGGCTAACGATGTAATTTTTTACGAAGATAATATAAATTTAGTTAGTATAGACGAAAATCTTCCATATTACAGTAAAATAGCTAAAAATCCTATAATTTTATTCTTAAATGTGGATGAAAAAAGGGAAAGTAAACAACTGAATAGTCAACTTGATCTAAGCTATTCTACTGATATTATGTACAAAATCTCTGAAGGTGCGTTTAATACTTTTATTAAACAGAATGATTTAGAGAACCAAATTGTTACTGTAACGAATGTTTGGGAGAATTATGAACATAAGTGGAATTTAGCAAAAAGATTATTAATAATAAATTTTATTTTTAGTATGTTAATCCTGTTTCTAGAAGCTACAGTCATTTATTCCATTATCAAAATGGAATACGAAATAAATGCCATTGAACTTTCTATAAAGAAAACCCTGGGTCATAGTGCTTTTGGAAGAAATTTAAAGTTGATTTCTATCACAATAATAACTTTTTTAGTAAGTATAATATCTACAGTGTTAATCTCTAAATCACTAGATATTCATAGAATTCCTTACTTAGTAATAGGAGGAGTTTCAATATTATTATTAGAGCTCCTAGTAATCTTCTTTTATATTAGGAAGGTGGAAAAAAATCGCATACCTAAGATATTAAAAGGTGGAAACTTATGATTGAAATTAGAGGTTTAACAAAAAAGTTTGAAGAAAAAGTAATCTTTGACAAATTTGAACTAAAAATTAATAAAAAAGATTTCGCTATATTTTCTGGACCTAGTGGATGTGGTAAGACAACGTTACTTAATATGATTGGTGCCATTGAAACGTTTGAAGAAGGTCAAATATTTGTAGACGGTATAAATATTATGAACTCTAAAGAGCATTTAAATTATTTCAGAACAAAAATAGGTTTTTTATTTCAAAATTTTGCTTTGGTTGACAATAAAACTGTGAAAGAGAATTTAAAACTTATTCATAAGAATAGCCGGACGAATATATCTATTGAGTCAGCCCTACAGACTGTGGGTTTGCAAAACAAATTAAATAAAAAGGTATATACATTATCCGGCGGTGAACAGCAAAGAGTAGCTCTCGCTAGACTAATGCTTAAAAAATGCGATGTTATCTTAGCAGATGAGCCTACCGGATCTCTTGACAAAGCTAATGCAGAGAAAGTACTTAACATATTAAAAGAGTTAAACGAGCAGGGTAAAACAATAATACTTGTTACTCACGATGAAAACATAAAAAAACAAGGTAATAGGATAATAAACTTATGACAAAAAGAAAAAAGATAATAATACTACTAGTATCAGTTGTTATTGTAATAAATCTTGTCCCCTATCTAATAAACACCTATAGATATGCTGATTTTGTTAAGGCCGTACCCATGGATAAAAAGTGGGAAGGTCACGTAAAATCTGAAAACGGTTATGTATATTTGGTTCAAAAACCACCTTATTTGAGTTTTGAAGGATACCTATCTATCAATAAACATGTTATCAAAACTAATGAACAATTTTCTTTAATTATTTGGCCTTTAGTTCTAGGTGGTTATGAGTATGGTTTCAGGGTACAAAAAAATGGCGTAGCGCATGAAATCTATATTGATAAGAATATGGAACCGACAAATGAAAATGAGGATATAGAAGGTTCTAAACAGGTTGTAGACCAAAATAAAAAAGAGCTAGAATTGTTGTTTGAAAAAGCTAATGGAATGTTTAGCCTATAAATTTTTTAATGGATTCACGTGCATCCTTAAATATTAATGAATGAGAACGAACTAAAAAAGGATACAGAAGTCAATATAGTAAATAAATTTTTTTCCTTTATAAGGAACTGAAACAGGTTAGAATAAACCTAAAAGATTGCCTTATATAATCCTACAGAAAGAAAATAATAGTTTTAAAAAGCAGTTTTAATGAATTAAAGCTTTAATTGGCTAAAATTAATTTGAAAACAAAAAAGGTTAAGCATTTCGCTTAACCTTTTTGTTAATTTTTCTTAAACAAGAGTTATAAGATGAAATTAAACAAATTTCTGTAATAGTGCATATTCACTTCTGCACATTAATTAACTTTTATAGTCTTTATTTTTCTTCTAATTTACCCTTATAGTGGAGTACGACAGGATGATCATTACTTTCATGTTCAGTAATTTGAATAAACATTAGGTTGCCTTTATATAAATTAACATTATTTTTATCTTGAGTTTTCAAATCAAAGCTCTTGTTTATTGTGCTCATATCCTCAGATTCATATATATAAACCTGACCACTATTAGATTGACTTACTAATTCATAACGCCCTGGAGGAAGTTCTTTTCCAAGCAAATAGAAGCCAGTATGATCTACAGTATATTTATTAGATTTGTCTTTATGCAATTGTTGAAACTTAGATGGCGTAAATTTTAACTTTCCATGTCCTTCGATATCTTGAGAAGTATTATCTTGAACTGGGTAATTTAGTATACTCTCTTTTTTCTTTACAGATATATTGTTATATTTGATGCTTCCTGAAGTGCTAGAAACATCATAGTATCCAGGTTTTATTTCTTTTCCTGCTGTATATGTACCAGTAGATAATGTAATTTCTTTAGCAGGATTATCTACTGTATTACGGTTTTTTAAATCTAACTTTATTTTTGAAAAAAACATACTATAAACCAACAGGAAGGCTAAAACCAGCACAATAACAATAAATATACCTCTTTTAATATTAGTCATTATCTACAATTTCACCACTATTCATTATAATTTTTTTATCAGCTAATATGGTTAAATCTTCTTTATTATGACTGGCAATTACAATTGTAGCTCCTCTATCCTTCTCCTTTAATAATAGATTCCTAATAGAAGTAATACCTTCCTCATCAATTGCGTTTGTAGGTTCATCAAGTAAAATAATATCTGGCTTTTCAAATATTGCTTGAGCTATACTTAAACGTTGTTTCATTCCCAATGAAAATTTTTTCACTTTTAATTTACTAAGGGGATCAAGCCCAACACGTTTAATTGCCTCTTTAATATCCTCATCTGATGCAATATTCTTAATTTTCGCTAATATCTTTAGGTTTGTAAAAGCATCATATTGTGGTAATAAACTTGTATTCTCTATGATTACACCTATACTTGGTGGGAAAGATATATCCTCATGCAACTTCTTATTATCTATTAGTATACTACCTTCTGAAGGGCGTATCAGCCCGGAAAGGGCCCTTAAAAGCATAGTTTTCCCTGAACCGTTTCGACCATACAATCCATAAACCATGCCAGTGTCAAACGTGTAATTTATATCTTTAAGTACATATTGTTTTTTTATTTTTTTACTTAAATTTGAAGCGATAATAGTTGTCATTTTATTCCTCCGGTTAAAAAGTTAATAGAAGTCTTTTTTCATTATCTTTTGCAAAGAGAGACAGATTATAGTAGATATATACAACACTAGAAGAGGAATTGCATAATTAAGCTCTATAATAAAGTCTTGTTGATTGATAATATCCGTTCTTAGTCCCATCATAAAGTTCGGTATTAAGAAGTATAACAAATATTTATAAGCCCTATAATCAAAAATTAATCCTGCTAATAAGATAGAAAATACTACGTAAATATTTACAATTAAAAAAGCTATTTGTGGTGATATATATAGCTCTAATCCTATTTGAAGCAATATTAAAGTAAGCATTGTTATATAATAAATTAACAAACTTTTGAACAGTAAAAGCCATTCTATAGAATGTAAATCATGATCAATAAATAACATAGTTAAGTAGTAAATAGAAGTTTGTATTATTAAAATAAATATTATTTTGATAGCAATTGATCCCATAAATCTTAGCAAAAACATCTTCTTATTATAGTTACGCACCAATATGTATTTCCCAAAACCATGTATTCTATCGTATAAGTCTCCTGAAAAATATAAACTTACACTGGAAAATACGATGTACCACATGATCATCAAAGGATATGATGTTTCAGTAGGTATTGCTATCAAATACGAAGGTATATGTCCCCATTGATTATAAAAAGAGGAGAAAAAAGTAACAAAGCTATAACTCTGGAAAACACATGAAAAAATCAGTATGAAATTCCTCATATTATTTCTCATAAAAGATAATATCCTTTTCCTTAAAAATAATATGTCCTAAAATCAAGATGGCTACCAGAAGTCCTAATTGCTTTAAATAAACGAATAGAGCATCATAAATGTCCCAAGTTTTTGTTAAAAATCCTTCATATAAACGGATATCTTTAATTGGTAGCCATGGTAAATAATCTCTTAAAAAATAAGTAGAACTAATTAAAATGAACGTAACCATTACCCCTAAAACATAAGAATGTATTTTGTCCTCAATAATTTTCTCCAATATACCAATCCAACTAAAAAAGAAAAAAATAGATATTTCGTTTAAGAATGTTATTAAATAGAACCTTTCTTTCATTAATAACGAGTGTTCTATAAAAATAATGGTCAAAAGGATATTTATTATTGAAATAGATAAAGAGAACCAGAAAGCTGACATTAAAATATGTACTGATCGTTTTACATAGAAATCTGTTCGACTTTTATGTAAAACTACAAAAGAAGGTTCTTCCTTCCTTAATCCTAAGTTCATAAACAAGAGAAAAAGTAAAGTATAATAAATTGCATAGGCACGCTGAGAGTTAAAGCCTTGCCAACTGCTATTCATATATACTAATACATCTTTTTGTACTGTATTAATAAACGTACTATTTTGCATAACCCAGAAGAAAGCTAAAAATAGGGTAAGCAATAAGAAAGAAACAATAAAAAGAGATTTATTACTATAATTCATCTGTTTTCTCCTTATAAATATAAGCCACAATAGTAATGATAAAAAGGATAATAAAATTAAAAAGCCACGAAGAAATTACATAGTTATAATCGTATTCTGTAAACGGCTGCATGACCATAGTTATAGTATGATTGGGAAGAGCTACAAGAATAAACCATATAAAAAAGGCTAAGGGATATGTATACTTACGATCCGGAAATATCATGGAGATACTTAATCCTAATAACCCTGCCAATCCTGTAAAGAAACTAACGTTTATTAAAAAAATAACATTTATTAATAAAGGATGTTGCTGACTAAAACTAAATAATTCATTTTTAGGATTATTCATTTCCAATAGACCACTAGATTCATGTCCATTACTATTTACTATCCATGCCAAAATTAAGTTGATTAGCAAAGCTATAAACATCACTAGAAATGGAATCAGAAAAGAGCTATAAAAATTGTTTAGCAAATAAGCTCTTTTTCCTTTTCTAGAAATTATTAAATTATTCACCCCTGTTTTAACGTCTTGTATATAGGAATCTGAACACAAGATTAATGTATAAATTGGCAGGAACCAAAACAAAAGAATTTGTGGTATATGTCCGGCGGACATTCCTGTTAATACAAACGAAAGATTTGGGTTTAAACCTAGTTTCCATTGTGCTTTAACTAAAATTAGATCTAAACAAGGAAGTAAAATGATAAACCAAAAGATAGATATAGATTTTTTGTCCTTATAGAACCTTAATATATTACTCTTCATTTTATTCTCCATTCTTTTTAAAAGTAACAATATATAAATACTAAAATAAAATGCCCTCGTACGAGGGCATTTTATTTTAGTATTCCTATCGTGTTTCTTCGTCCCAATAGCCTTCAGCAATGTATGTATTAGTATTGTAATTGTTATTCTCTGCGGTTAAAGCTACGTCGTGTTTATTAGCTATTTTATATGTGGGGTTATAGTACTCATATCCCTCTAACACATCAACTGAATTGGTTGCTCGAGATTTAGTTTTAGATTCTGTCATCCAAAATCGAGTAATAGTCTTTCCACCGGGCTCATTGGAATAAGTCATACCAACTTTCCAGGGATTACGTGTATCATCCGTTTGTCTATATTTGTATGCAGTATATGAGTTCTTTTGAAGAGTTTTGATAGTAAAATAATATCCATATTCATCATCAGATGCTGATACAGAAGAAGGTATGATAACAGCTCCTAAAATTCCAGCTGCTAAAGCTATTTGTAGACCTTTTGAATTTTTTAACTTTTTAAGCACTTGGCTACCTCTTTTCAATGTAGTAGATAATAAATTGTTAACTTAACCCTCAAGTAATTAACATTAATATAAAAACCTACATTGAGCCCCCTTCAATAACAACTATATTGTTACTTTTTTGGGTTTAAAAGTCAACTTTTTTCATTATAGCAAATTATCAATACTAAAGAAATGAATTATTGTAAAAAATTATCATAAAAAGGTGGAATATAGAAAAAAGAAAAAACTATTATAACAGTAAGTGATTTAGTAGGAAGAATACCATTATGTAACTGTTAAACGTATTGAAGAATAATTTGTAAAAAATGGATTTAAATTAATAACTTGGACGCAGAAACATCAAGTCTTAAACTACTTTTCCTATTTGATTCTCAATTGTTTGAGGGGTTGGACAGTCGATGATACTATAGATTCTGTTTTAGTTATAACATCCTTCTATAAACTGACAAATGGATGATTTTGTGGCAGAATAGTCTAGATATTACTATAATAGACTTCCCTTTTTTTAATATAGGATGAAAAGACTTGATACAGGCATTATCATAGAGAAAGACTTTGTGGCTAAAAGATTGATATATTTTGGACATATTCTCTCAAAAATAATTATAAGAGCTTGATTAATTGGTGTTTATAAACCTATATTAACTCCAATTTAATTAGTTTATAATTTAATAAAGTATTTATATTTTATAATAACCATGTTAGAGTTGGTTGGAAAAATACTTCTTTGATAATTAGAACGGAAATTTATCGAGTAAACGGTAAGTTATTCCATGTACATATGTAAATAAACTGGTTTCAGAAGGAGTGAATTAAATGCATAAAATTGCTAAAGATTTGGTAGAGACTCTCAAATTATTTTTGTTGTTAGTTACTGCAGTAAGTACAGCAATAATAGCATACAGGATAGATGATATTATTGACTTGTTAGCTGTATTAGTAAGTAAATGACTAAACAGTAAAATAAAAAAACTAGCTGTAAAAGGCTAGTTTTTTTATTTTACTGTTTTCATAACTCATAAAAACATGTACACTGGTAAAGGGAATTACATTTTTATGGTATTTTTGTTTTTATTTAACTTTATAGTTATTAAAAGGAGGTAAATGTGTGTGAAGTCAAATGGTATATTTTGTAAAAAAATTACTATTATTGCAGTAACTATATCATTATTTGGACTTTTAGATTTGTCAAAAGCTCATGCTGAAGTAAGTAATCAAAATTCATTGGATAAAGAATTGTCTAGTGAATCTGTACAATTAGAAGTTAAAACAAGTTGGATTCAAGATAATACTAAAGATAATAAAGACCAAAAGTTCGAATTAAAATCTAAGGTAGAATCTAAAACTGTACCGCAAGATGATATAGAAACAAAATTCATTCATAATAATGGAAAGCCAATAGATACCAATGTTATAGAAGAACCGGGAAACAATCATTTGTACGCAATATATCAAACTGAATTAGATGGGAAACTTTATGAGGAATATTATTTCACAGATGTTGATGGAGATAATGTGTTAAATAATGAAGAACTTTCTGAAATGAAAAAAGATGCATTGGAAAATACAAAGGAAATTAAAAATGGTTCTGAAAATTTTATTAATCAATTAGAACGAGATAATAATAGTGAGTCATCAAAATCTTCTTCTAATTCTTTAAGTACGATGGCAGTAGCTTCTCAACCAAAAGGTGGCTATTATAAAACGTATTCTTTTAAATTCTATCAGCCTATTACTCATCTTCAAGCAGGTACATATACATCAACAGTACATTTATTAAGAAAATCTTCGTCGGCCAATATAAATGGAAAAACAGGGTCAGTATGGGATATTGATTCATTTAATGAATATGAATCGAAACATTTTAGAATTAATCAATTAACAACTCGCAATGATGTTAACTATGGTGCAGAAAAACTTGTATCATATGGACCCTTTGATGATGCTGGCTACAATGTATCCGTTAATCTTTCTGGTATAGTTCCAAGTAATCCTTGGTCGTTTTCGGTAGGTTCAGTCATAACAAATAATGTATCTTCTACAGCTAATAAATATGGTAGATGGATATGGACTCACACTTCCGATTATATGCAAAATCCGTTTGTAACTAAACCAGGTTTACGTGTGACTAATACATCAGGTAGTTTTGCAATTAAAACTAGTCACTCTCTTCATGTAAGTTATGGATCTACTCATGGGACTGGTGTTATTACAACAACTGTCCCAGATAGATAAATTATTACTATATGGTTTGCTACAATTTTACTGCCTGTCATTTAAATAAAAGAGGTTCCTTTTTTCAAAAGGAGCCTCTTTTATTTGTTTCTCTTTCCATTACTTTATTAAAATCATTCGTGAAAGTATACCGTTGCGAACAAAAATAAAATTAAATTAGCGAACGGTTTCTGATGTTCCTTTAAGTATAAAAGTACTATTCGAATACCTTTAATTTAAAACACAACTCTTACGAACGTTTTTAATTAATATACGTAAATGATAAAACCTTTTATGAAAATAAGTTTTATCATTTACCTATCTTTTAGAAAAACTCACAATTTGTCGTCACTTAGTGTAAATGATAAAACTAATAATTTTCATAAAATGTTTTACTATTTACTTATATGCTAAAGTTAGTTTTATAAAGGTTATGTATAACTTGAATAAGTTATATTTCTAATCACTAAATTAGTTTAAACTAATTTAGTGATTTAACAATTTACTTTATAATTCTTCCATGCAATCTTTCTTCCTAACTTTATGGTACTGAAATATCTTCCTTCACCTAAGATGTAATATATTACTAATGAAAACAATAAAAAGCATATTGTACACTTAATGGGTATGTAAGTAATATTTTATGGAGGTTTTAAATTGAAAGCTACTGGCATCGTTAGGAAACTAGACAACCTGGGAAGAGTAGTCTTACCCATTGAACTAAGAAGAACATTAAATATTAAAAAGAACGAACCTGTTGGAATTTTTGTAGATAATGAGAACATTGTGTTGAAGAAATATTCACCTAATTTAGCCTGTAAAGTGACAGGTGAAGTTTCCGAAGATAATCTAATCTTTGCAAAAGGAAAAGTAATTCTAAGCCGTGAGGGAGTAAAGCAACTACTTAGAGAGTTAGAAGTAAAGTTATAACTCAAATATGAAGAAGGAGAGCAGACGCAGACTCTTTTCGACTTTTATACCTTGTCTCTTAATTAAAATGTCTGTCCAATCTGCATAAAGACAGCACCTAAATAATTAG
Source organism: Priestia sp. SRI_019 (assembly GCF_057586255.1). Classification (NCBI taxonomy): domain Bacteria; kingdom Bacillati; phylum Bacillota; class Bacilli; order Caryophanales; family Bacillaceae; genus Priestia; species Priestia sp. SRI_019. The sequence goes on from NZ_JBYCZN010000010.1 coordinate 48,462, forward strand.
GTGCTGTCTTTATGTAAAAAAGGATTTCTGAATCTTCAATCAACTAGTTTTATATTACCGGAAACTGATATAAGCAAGCTATAACTTTGTTATAATGTCTGACACAAATAATCTAATGTTATTTTTCCTTTTTTAGTTAACATAAAACTAATTACAGCAAAAAAGGTCCTTGTCGAAGGATATGTCTGTTATGATAAAAATATAATCTTCTCTAAAGGATGAAGTCCATGAAGGAGTTTTTATCTAGCTTTTTACTTATAACAAGTTGGCTCATATTTGCTATAAGTGCCTATTTGTTCATTATTGTTTTAATCGCACCGTTCTATGCATTTATTCCTTTTTGTAAAGTAGCAGGTGCTGGATTAGTTTGTTTTTATTTATCAAAAAAGCTCAATAAAAAACCTAAAGTTAACTAACTTTAATCTTTATATAATATACATCCGTAGAATAGACAAGAGGGGTGTGTTCAGTCAGTGACATTTAAAGAACTTTTACCATATCATGCGTTAACAGTTATCAGCTCTAGCGTCTCTTATTCCATATTTCTTATGATCATTGAGCCTAGTTATAGAGATGTTATTGCATTTTTTATGATCTCACTTATTCTAATCATTCCTTATTCTGTTGCAGCCGTACCACTGCAGCTATTTCTAAATAAATGGCCTAAGAAGTTTAGTATTCTCTACTTATGTACCTATTCTGTCGTAGCAACCCTATTCCTTTATATCTCTTATAAGCTTCAAGGAAATTGGTCTGATCCAATATGGGACTATCGTAAAATGCTTATATTTGCAGTAGGTGCAGCCATCATATACTGGTTTTGGGATTCCGTTATCATGAACAAGAAAGAATATCCTTATTATTAAAATTCAAGTCTATGTTAGCCAATCTACATAAAACGGATTGTAAGAAGCATCTAAAAATAAACGCACCCGCCTAAATGAAAGGTGAGTGCGTTTATTTAATCTAATCATTCCTGATTTAATATTTATGCTTTTAATTGTTTAATACCTTCTTTTACGTTCCATACAATAACACCAAACGTAATTAGAAAGATTACAATTGTACAGCCACTAACTAATACAGAATTAGGTGTCTTTGTTCCAGCTAATTTAGCAGATATGTAATAACCGATTGCTATAACAATAAGGGCTAAAGTCGGTATTAAATGAGATATAAATGCTCTCTTTCCATGCTTCTTCATTTCCTTATAACCAAATATCAGTGTAATAAGTGGAAAAACAAGTGGAGCGAAAAACAAACTAAAATAGTTTAATGCCGATAAAAGACTACGATTAGAGAACATACCCGTTCCTCCTTTCACTTTGATCTTACCTTGTAAAGAACGATCTCCCTTTATTAACTCATCAAGACTAATTTCAAATAGTTCACTTAGCATTATTAGGTTTTGAATGTCAGGGTATCCTTTTCCACTTTCCCATTTATAAATTGCTTGTCTAGTCACATTCATTTTTTGACCTAACTGCTCTTGTGAAAGATTTTCGTTTTTACGTATCTTTCTAATCTGTTCAGCAAGTTTCATCTTAGCTGCCTCCTTCATAATTAGTGTATGGTTTTAATCAATATAAAGCGATAAACCCTTGGTATACACATGACAACGCTTAGTTTACATTAAAAAAAGCCCACTTTTCATTGAGTAATTTTGGGTGAAATAAAAAGCAAACCTTTAATTAAAGATCTGCTTCTTTTCTTTGCTCTTTTTTCTTGAAAATACCAATCAATAACACTATAAGTCCTATTACGAAAATTACGGGAAAGATATACCACATTATTAAGGCTGCCCATCCGTTTTCTGCAATAACTGCGTATGTTAAACCAATTGCAAAAGATAAAAATGGTGCAATGGTCAACATTAGCGCTATTCCCCAAACAATGTATTTTCTTTTTTTCGTTTTTCCCTTGCTTAGTTGATAAGCTATCATCGCTCCTATGATGGCAATTCCATAACCTACTACAAATGGCATTCTATCATTCCTCTCTATTTAATTCCTATAATTTCATAATATTGGTAATTAGAGCACAATGAAGATTATTACTGGTTTAGAGTTATTATTGTATTTCTTATACATAATTAGTTATCATAATGGATGTTCTCGGTACTAATACCTTATAGATTTAGAGAATGCGTTGATTTTGAAACACTATTATCTTTTATAAATCCTAACGAAGTGTAGAACTTATTGGCATGTTCTGTGTCTGTGTAGAGAACTATAATCTCATAGTGCTCGCTAGCATCCTTTAATATCCTTGTTACTAAGCTTCTACCAATACCTTTTCTTCGATAGTCTTTAGAAACATAAAATCTTCGCAAACGCCCAATTCGTTCATTTGTTGAGAAAGGATCTTTATTAATTCCACCAATAGCAATTACTGAACCTTCTTGATTAAATACACCATATAAGAATTCTCCTGGCTTACTGAAGGTGTTGGTTCCATTTTTATAATCATTGATTAATCTCTCTAGAAAAAGAAAACCTTCCTTTTTACTTTCTATAATTAGGTTCGCTAAATCAATGTTTAACAAGTCTTTTACTCGCCTTAGTTCAAATTGCTTCATAGCTTTTCCCTCCTAATTGATGGTATGTAAGAGTGCTATTCTAATTACCATAATTACAGTTATTAAAAATAAATAACAGATTACAAGTATAGGTATCTATAATGTTGGACAGACTATTAAAGTATTCCCCCTATTCCAATAAATTTGAAAAACCTTTGCCTCTATGGGCAAAGGTTTCTTTTTTATCAAGTGCAATTTGTTACAAGTGATTTTATGTAATACGCATTATAAATTATTCTTATCATTTTCAGCTTTTTTAATAGTGTCTGTTATGAACGGTGCCTTTGCTTCTGTGTATGCCATCCTATCAAAAGGATGTTTTTCAGCCAAGCTCCTTTTCAACTGTTGATACTCTTGAAGTGCCAAGGGATGTGTTCTCAGGTAGTCTCGAAATAAAAGATTACTAGTCCATTCCTTACTTCCATATTTATATACATGCAAATGATGAGTTCCTGCCCGCCATAATCCTTTTCTGAAAAATCTTCTATTAGGAAACTGTGCATGAGATATATGTTCATATCCTATATCTTTTAAAGGTTCGATAAACTTCTCTACATCTTTTAGATGTTGAACACCAATCATTATATCTATTATTTCTTTAGCTCCTAATCCTTTGACAGATGTACTTCCCACATGTTCAATAGCAATAGCTTTATCTTTCATAATAGCTTTTAAATGGCGTTTTTCTTCTTCATATTTAACTATCCAGTTAGGATTGTAATCCTCAATTATAATAGGTTTACCCATATTCCTCACTCCATTTTACTCTTTCGTTTAAGTATAATACCAATATAAATCAAATGGAGCTAGTTAACACAAAACTGCTTATCCGTATTTAAGATTTTCTTGTTCAAATATGTATTTTCTGGTAACATCAGGATCGTTAAGAATACTTATTTAGGACTCATATAAACTATTAAGCAAGCGAGGCATAACACATTGAGAAAACATTTTAGTAAAATTTCATTTGCTTTTTTAATTTTGACTTTTGGCTTTTATTTCATGGTTCCTACAAATAATAATTACTCATCAACAATTATTAATACATGGTTATTGATTGGATTAGCTTTGACATTAATTTTTGCATTTTTAAGTCCTAAAAATGCATGGAAAAAGATCGTACTAACCGTTATTGCAATAGCAATTGTAATCTTTTTATTTATTGCTATCGCATTTGGAATATCAGGTTTATAAAAAATGCAGCTGTTATTTACATAATCAACATTATAAGCACTAATTTATTTCTGAGTATCTTAATAGGTCATATGATAAACAAGTAATAGATATTAAATCTATATAACTTTAAATTCCTTATAAGTATATGTTTACCATATTAGATTTTTTATATATAATTTATACATGTTGTTAATTACATATTCTTGAAGAGGAGATAAAAAATGAAGAAAATACTTATTACATCAATTTTTGCCTTATCCCTAATCTTATCAGCTTTAGGATTTCAACCCTCGAGTGCAAAGGCCCAATCAGAACACAATCCTGTCGTTCTAGTTCATGGAATCAGTGGTGCATCTTATAATTTCATCCCTATTAAAAACTATCTAATTACTCAAGGATGGGATCGTAGTAATCTTTATGCTATTGATTTTTTAGATAAGACAGGAAACAATTTTAATAATGGACCTCAACTTGCTCGATACATTGACCAAGTGTTGAAAGAGACAGGAGCTAAGAAGGTAGATATCGTTGCTCATAGTATGGGGGGAGCGAACACGCTATACTATATTAAATATTTAGGAGGAGGAAATAAGATTGAAAATGTCGTGACGTTAGGAGGAGCAAATGGTTTAGTCTCGTCTACAGCACTCCCAGGTACAGACCCTAATCAAAAAATTCTTTATACATCTATCTACAGCATCAATGATCAAATTGTTGTGAATAGTCTCTCTAGGTTGCAAGGAGCAAGAAATATTCAACTTTACGGCATTGGACATATTGGATTGCTTTCAAATAGTCAGGTCAATGCATACATAAAAGAAGGACTAAATGGCGGGGGCCAAAATACAAACTAATTATTTTTAGATATGTAAGATACCCAAAGTTATTTACCATAATCAAAATTCTAGGAAACAAATAAAGAAAGCAGCCAATATAAAATTAGCTGCTTTCTTTATTTGTAGGTTTAGTTTTCATAAAAATTCCTGCTAATGCAATGAAAATAGCAGATACAAGTAATGCAGTTAACCCCTGCTTTAAAATAAAGCTAAAGACTATTACAGAAATTAAACTTAACAAAAACATTGATTTGACTAACATATTTCTCTTATTCATTTATAATCATCTCAATTCTTCGTACGGATAACATATAAAATTATTGGCGTTGCTCTCTTTGTCCAACGATCCAAGCTAAAACTAAAATAGAAGCTGTTACTACTAAAGCTGTAAACATAACTATATTCACCTCTTATTCCTTATAATTACATTTTAACACATTATAAAGAGGGAGAAATAAATGAATACGATACACAAAGCTAGTTAACATAATACCTCTTTATCGGTAGATAAAAGAAGCAGACCTTTAATTAAAGATCTGCTTCTTTACCTTAGCAAAAACTAAATATGTTCCCAATATAAGCACAATACCCAAACCGATAAAACTTAACCAATACACCCAAGGGTAACTATATGAAACTGTCGTAACTCCCGTGTTTCGATCTACTATGGTAGTCGTACTAGGAGTATAAATTGTATTAATAGTTAAGTACGTTAATAAAGCTTGAGCAATAAGAAATACACCTATTGCACGTTTCATAACCTTGCCTCCAAACTCATACATGTTTCTATGTACAGTTTAACATAAAGAGACTTAATTAATTGTTAGTTACCATAAAACGAATTACCGGAAATTATCGTTCTTCCATCGTCGTCTCTAAATTTCAGCTTGATACTTAGGAGTGGGAATTCTATAATATAAATTAATAAAATAACTAAAAGCTGTAAAAGTCTGTTTACAGCAGGTGGATTTTTCGTTTGAATTTATTCTTTTACTTTTCGCCACCCATCTCATATTTGAGATGGGTGGCTTTATTGTGTTTTATGGAGGAATTAACAATGAAAATTTTGAACTATGCTTTACTTGTTTTTCTTGGTGGTTGTTCTTATGGAGTCGTATCAACGTTTGTTAAATTAGGGTACAGTGAGGGATTTAGACTAAGTGAAGTAACAGGAAGTCAATATTTTTTTGGTGCTATCATGTTGTGGACTATTACAATCTTTGTTCCAAAAGAACGTTTGAAATGTAAACAATGGCTTACTTTAGCCATAGGAGGCATGCCGATGGGACTAACTGGTATTTTTTACAATCAAGCACTTAGTTATATTAATGCCTCATTTGCTATCATTCTTCTACTGCAATTTACATGGATAAGTATGGTTTTGCAATATGTCTTTACTAAGGAAGCACCAAGTCGAAAAAGCAGCATCTCAACAATAATTATTCTTCTCGGTTCTGTCCTTGCTTCTGGCTTTTGGCAAACGGGCATCATTTTTTCTTTTGCTGGAATCAGTTGGGGGATGCTTGCTGCTGTCTCCTTTGCTTTCTTTATTTTTATAAGTGGGAACACAAATATACCTGTGCATCCTATTTATAAAAGCGCTATTATGACAACCGGAGCGTCATTGCTTATATTTATTTCGTTACCACCAGTATTTCTTATAAACAGTGCGCTTACAGATGGACTATTCATGTATGGTCTTCTTACTGGATTCTTCGGTTCACTTGTTCCACCTATTTTATTTAATATAGGCATGCCTAAAGTAGGTGGAAGGTTAGGCACCATTCTAAGTGCATCAGAGTTACCAACGGCCGTAATTATGTCTACACTTGTTCTCCACGAAACCGTCACCTTCCTGCAATGGATTGGTGTGATCATCATTCTAGGTGGAATTGCGTATCCAAACGTTCAGAATCATAAGACTACTCGTTTAATAAAGAAAAACGTATAACATGTATACTTACTATTTCTATAATTGAAAAGTTACCCTGCCAAACAATCTATTTTGGCAAAGGGTAGTTTTTCTACTTAATGATATATAATATTCCATTCTAGTTCATATTAGGTAAGGGCTTTATTTTCTTAACGATTATATACACCGCATAATAATGGTTAAATATGCACAAATTAAACAATAAAACTAATTTAAAGGTGAATATAATGTCTTCTTCATTAAATAAACCTTCTCAAAATATTTCAAAGAGAATTGAAAGACAATTTCAAATCACAAGCGATTTTGAGAAAAGGACCATTTTAAAAGATAAAATTACAATATTTTATTTAAATACAATTGTAGATAAAGACCAGATACAAAAATATATTATTGAACCTTTACAGCAAACATGGGAAACGGTTAATGAAGATAATCCATCTATCCAGCAAATAAAGACTATTGTTAATTCTGCTTCTCTGAAAGAAACTCAGTCAGTTGAAGAGATTCAAAATGCTTTGGTTAAAGGAAATACCTTTCTTCTTATAGAGGGAGAAACAAGTGGATTGCTGATACCTACAACTAAATGGATAGAGCGAGGGTTAGAAGAAACATTAGGAGAACGAGCGATAAGAGGACCAGCAGTAGGTTTCACAGAAAATCTAACTACCAATATAAATATAATACGACGTATTATTCAGACACCACAGTTAATCATTGATACAAAGCCATATGGCACACATTTAAAAACAGATATATCTATCATTTATATGAAACACTTGGTGGATCAATCTATTTTACAAGAAGTACAGCATCGAATCTCTAAGATAGATGTAGACTACATACTAGCTTCAAGAATAGTCGAAGATGCTATTGAAGGAAAACCTAAAACTTTTGTTAACCTAGTTATGACAAAAGAGCGTGTGGACACAACGACTTCAGCTCTCTTAGAAGGTAAAGTAATTGTATTAGTAGACGGATCCCCTTATTCGATTATAGCCCCGAGTTTATTTGTCGATTTTTTTCAATCTGCAGATGACTTTCATTTAAAAACTGGACGTTTGGTCAATCGATCTATTCGATATTTTGGCTTTATCGGTTCGATTCTTATTCCCGGCATTTATGTTGGTCTAGAAAAATTCCATAGTGATACATACAGTAAAAAAATCCAAAAAGATCTATTTAATCATGGAGAATTATTACCTACGTTTTGGGAAATAGCCATTTTACTTATTTTATTTCGCATATTAATTGATATAGGCACACGTGCTCCCAAAGGAACGGTTATCATCATCACTTTGTTAGCGACTATTGTTATTGGTGAAATGTCTGTTTCAGCTAAACTTATCCATCCTGCAAGCCTAGTAGTAACAGGACTGAGTGTGTATCTATCTACTTTAGTTATTTATCGAGGACAAACTGGAATAGGTTCATTAAGATTTTTATATTTTTTCACTTGCTATTACTTTGATTTGCCAAGTATTATGCTTGTTTCAACTATTGTTATTCTATATCTTGTACAGTTAAAATCAGTAGGTGTACCATATTTATCACCCCTTATTCCATTTAGATGTAATGAATTTCAAGATATATTCTTTCGTGGAAATTTACGTAAACTCCAAAGAAAGTCTCATGAATTTCCAAAGGTTGAATAAATAAAACATAAACTTTTAAAGTTTTGTATAAACTATCCAAGACGCCTTGAGGCATCCTAGAATGATCCTTCAATCCTTACGAAGACAGAAAAAGTTACTGATCCCTGTTCAGTAACTTTTTCTCTTTTTAAGCTGTATACACTATGTAAAGTTAATTTACATAGTGTAACTTATCGGAAAATCTAATAGAAATACATTTTTTTCTTTTTATGGTAATATAAATAGTGAAAATGTATAGGAGGATTTACATTGATAAAAAATTTACCCTTACTAATTTCCATTTTAATAATAGGAGTTAGTTCTTCTACGATAAGTATGAATGGACATTTACCTACGTTCTTTGAATGGACATTACCAATTATGAGTATTATTTTAAATATCATCTCAGTTATAGGACTATCTTTACACGTATTTGTATATAAGCCTATGAAAAAAGCAGAAGATAACCTTAATGGAGCTATTAAGTAAGAATGAAAAAGAGCTATAGTTAGCTCTTTTTTCATTCTTATAATATATACGATATAAAGAACTAGTTAACATAACCGGTATTATCGGTAGAAATAAAAACAGACCTTTAGTTAAAGATCTGTTTTTTTTCTTTAGCGAAAACTAGATACGTTCCCACTATAAGCATAATGCCCGAAGCTATACAAATTAACCAGTACATTAAAGGGTAACTATATGAAACTGTCATAACCCCAGTATCTCTATGTAATGTTTTAACGATAAACGGAGTATACATCATTTTAATAGTTAAGTACGTTAATAAAGCTTGAGCAATAAGAAATATCCCTATTGCACGTTTCACGGCTTTGCCTCCAAACTCATACATGTTTCTATGTACACTCTAACATAAATAGCCTTACTTATTAATATTAGTTACCATAATGTGAGCTCTAGGAAGAGTTAGCTATTCAAAATACTAATTTTTACTTGTGAGCCTTTTGAATATGTTAAAAAACGGTAATACACCTAATAAAAGGTGTGATTTTTATCAAGTTTTTACGTATTACCCTAATCGCTGCTGTACTCTCTTTTATTGGTATTATATTTAGAATAATTTATGGTCAAATAATTGGAGACAAAGATATTCAAATAGAAAGTCTTATTGGACTTTTCATTGGTTTCTTTATTTCAATTTTTATAATTTACTATTTTAGAGATTATCGTAAAAAAAACAAATAACTATACAAAATAAAGCTCAAAATGCTTCGCCTATGCTATTCATTTCTAGTCAACATAATCAACATTCTCGGCACAAAAAAGAGGAGAGCTTAAGCTTTCCTCTTTTTTGTATTTTGGAAGATAAAACTAGCTATAAATAAAATTCCAAACACTATGGTCAAAATAAAGATCACAGGATCTCCAGCTAGGTTTGCTTCATCTACAATTATTCCTTGTTGAAATAATAGCATTGCTCCAATTATTACAAAGAAGAAAGAATTGAATAATATGTAACTATTAGCTTTGATTTTATTGCTTAAAAAAACTACATATACAAAATTACATACTAAAAAGATAGTTATCAAATAATAAACCGGTCTAAAGAGTGTAAAGGTTTCCCCAAGCATTTATATAGTCCTCTCTTTTTGTTATTTCAATTTCTTTAAATCAATATATTTCCATTTTATCAAATAATTGAGTTTCTTTCACCTTGTATACCATATACAACTTTAGTTAACATAATGT
>NZ_JBYCZN010000011.1:0-49170 GCF_057586255.1 Priestia sp. SRI_019
TTAGCTATTTTAGCTAGTCCTTTTTTTATTATTCACAGAGTATAAGCTATCTACATAAAATGGGGTAAATGAACTGCATAAAGAAGTTACATCTTGTCGATACTTAATTAGTGGAGGTGGAGAGTAATGGAAAAACAAATTAAGACATGTTCCGTTTGTCATGAACAGCATACACAGGGTATTGAGGTGTTTTCCAGCTTTATATGCCAACACTGCGAGGTAGAGATTGTAGAGGTAGATTCATCTCATTTTCGTTATCAATTGTTAGTAGATCAATTAAAGAGAATATCAGGAGCGTTTTCTTACTAAAAGCCCTTTTTTATAAGGGCTTCTTTATATGGCTCAAAAAAATCAACTAAGTTTGTTATAATGAAAGAAAAATGAATTTTGATAGGAAAAATACTTACATATTCTTTTATCAAGTTAACAATGTTATATTTACAAAAAGTAAGGAATGGATGTATGGATACATATTTACCTTTATATAACCGTTTAGTAAGGCACAGCGAAAAAAGGTCACTCTCTTATCACGTGCCCGGCCACAAAAATGGTCAAATTCTACCTTCACATATTCAGTCTTCTTACGCAGACTTTTTGCAATACGATCTAACAGAAATTAGCGGATTAGATGATTTACATGAAGCAGAATCTGTTATTAAAGAAGCACAAGAGTTAACGGCAAAGTTGTATGGAGTAGATGAAAGCTTTTTTTTAGTTAATGGTTCTACTGTAGGCAATCTCGCCGCGATTTTATCTCTTTGTCAAGAAGGAGATAAAATTGCTGTTCAAAGAGATTCTCATAAATCTATTTTTAATGCTATTGCTTTATCAAAGGCATCGCCTATTTTTTTAGCTCCTGAAATAGATTCAAAAACACATCTTAGTACAGGTGTATCCATTAAAACAATTAAAGCAGCTTTAGAGGGTTCTCAGGATATAAAAGCATTTGTATTAACAAATCCTACTTACTACGGGGTAGCGCGAGATTTAAAGGAGATCATTGATTTTATTCATGGCTACAATATTCCTATAATTATTGATGAAGCTCATGGAGCCCACTTTATTTTAGGTAATCCTTTTCCGTCGTCAGCTGTTACGTATGGAGCGGATCTTGTTGTTCAGTCAGCACATAAAACGCTGCCAGCTATGACTATGGGTTCTTATTTACATATGCAGGGGACGTTGATAAATAAGCAAAGCGTTCGGCATTACCTACAAGTACTGCAGTCAAGCAGTCCCTCATACCCTATTATGGCTTCTCTCGATTTAGCAAGGTATTATCTGCAGCAGTTTACTCAGCATGATATTGATAGAATGACTGACAATATTCATTCGTTTGTTGAAAAGATTAATGAGATTGATACACTTTCAACTATTGATGTGGAAACAGATCAAACTGTTACCGACCTTTTGAAAATGACGTTGACTTGTTCGGCTGCAACAGGATATCATTTGCAAAAGGAACTGGAAAAGCAAGATATTTATACAGAACTAGCTGATGTTAACTATGTATTGTTTGTGCTACCTTTAAGCAGCAGTTGGGATTTTAATGATACAATTAAGCGGGTTAGACAAGCAGTAGAGAATATACAGCGTAAGTCATATGAAAAACCACTAATCAAACCATTTCGTTTTTCAAGAGCAACGGTTCTCCTGCCTGTGGAAGAAAGAAAACTAAGATCAAAGCATATGTGTTCGTTTGAAGAAGCGATTGGGCGTGTAAGCGCACAATCTGTTATTCCATATCCTCCTGGAATTCCTATTTTAATGGAGGGAGAAACGATTACGAGCAATCATATTGACTATATTTTGCATATTCAAAGGTTAAATGGTCATATTCAGGGCGGCTCTTGTATGGAAGAAGGAAAGATAGAAGTATTTAAATAGAGAAAGGAATTTATACATGTCAGGAACGTTTATTACATTCGAAGGGCCAGAAGGTGCTGGTAAGACGACGATCATCCATATGGTTCAACAAAAATTAATACAAGAGGGCTATACCATTGTATTAACAAGAGAGCCTGGAGGCATACGAATTGCTGAACAAATTCGTGAAATCATCTTAAATCCATCTAATACGGAAATGGATGCCAGAACCGAAGCACTTCTTTATGCTGCGGCTAGAAGACAACATCTTGTAGAAAAAGTGATTCCTGAGCTAAATAAAGGGAATATAGTATTATGCGACCGTTTTATTGATAGCTCACTTGCTTATCAAGGAAATGCGCGGGGTATAGGCGTAGAAGATATTTTTGCTATCAATCAATTTGCTATTGAGCAAACGATGCCACAGGCCACTTTATATTTTGATATTGAGCCTGAGGTAGGGTTAGAAAGAATTAATAAAGGTCGAAAAGATGAGATTAATCGATTAGATTTAGAATCCTTAGACTTTCATTACAAAGTACGAGATGGATATTTATCTCTTTTGAGTGAATTTCCAGAGCGTATTCGACGAATTGATGCAAATCAATCCGTTGAAAAAGTCTGTGAAGAAGCTTATAAACAAATAAAATTGATTTTAAAATAAATACAGATGATCGTTATTCTTGCTATACTATTCTTAACAAAAAAGTAAAATGAGGTGTTATTCATGAAATTAGTAATGGCCGTTATTCAAGATTCAGATAGCTCAAAGCTTTTAAATGCACTTGTAGAAAGAGGGTTTCGTTCAACCAAATTATCAAGTACGGGCGGATTTTTAAAATCAGGGAATACAACAATTATGATTGGTACAGATGATCATAAAGTAGATGAAGCACTTGATATTATTAAGGGCCAATGTGAAAACCGCAGACAGATGATTTCTCCTGTGGCACCGATGGGTGGTAATGCAGATTCATACATTCCGTATCCTGTTGAAGTTGAAGTGGGCGGAGCTACAGTATTCGTACTACCAGTAGATCAATTTCATCAATTTTAAGAGAGAAGATTTTAAATAGAAAGTGATGATTGAATGAGAAATACATGGGAACAGCTTGAAGCTCTTCAGCCGAACGTATTAAAGATTTTACAAAACAGCTTACTTAAAGAGCGAGTTGCTCATGCTTATTTATTTGAAGGAAGCAAAGGAACAGGTAAAAAACAAATTAGTTTTTTGTTTGCTAAAGCGCTGTTTTGCCAAAATCCAGTTAATCATAGGCCATGCCATGAGTGCAGTAACTGCCGGCGAATTGATTCAGGTAATCATCCAGATATTCACTTGATTGAGCCAGCTGGTTTATCGATTAAAAAAGAGCAAATTCAATTTTTGCAATCAGAATTCACAAAAACCGGTGTTGAATCTAATAAAAAGTTATATATTGTGAATCATGTTGATAAAATGACAGTAAGCGCAGCAAATAGTTTACTGAAATTTTTAGAAGAGCCTGGCAACGGAACTTATGCAGTTTTATTAACAGAAAATATACAGCGCTTATTAGATACGATTATCTCACGTTGCCAAGTAATATCATTTCGATCTCTTACACCAGAACAGTTAGCTGAAAAACTAGTAGAAAATGGCCTTTCCGCAGTAGATGCGTCCATCTTGTCTAATTTAACAAACAGCATTGATGAAGCAATTGAATTAAGTAAAGATGAATGGTTTGGACTTGCAATAAAGTTAGTGATACAATTATATGAAGTGTTAACAACGAGACCTCAACAAGCTCTTCTTTTTATTCATGAAAAGTGGGTAACACATTTTAAAGAAAAAGAACAAGCACATATTGGTTTAACTTTATTGATGCTTCTTTATCGTGATTTGTTGACGCTGCAAGTTGGACAAGAGTCTAAAATCGTCTATCGTCATAAAATAGAAGAATTAAAACAGCAAGCTCTTCAGACAACGCAGGAAAAAGCGATTTATCGCTTAGAGGTTATCTTGAAGGCCAAAAATAAATTAAATTCAAATATGAATCTACAGTTATTAATGGAACAGCTGGTGTTGGATTTGCAGGAGGGATAAAAGCTTGTATGATGTAGTAGGCGTTCGCTTTAAAAAAGCGGGAAAAATATATTATTTTGACCCTGGAGAACTTACAATTCCAGATGGTGAGTTTGTTATTGTAGAAACAGTTCGTGGTGTTGAATTTGGCAGAGTGGTTATTAATAAAAAGCAAGTAAGTGAAAACGATGTCGTACTTCCTTTGAAAAAAGTAATCCGCATTGCCGAACAAAAAGACAGGCTGATTGTGGATGAAAATAAACAAGCTGCTAGAGAAGCGTATGACGTATGCGTGCAAAAAATTCAATCACACGATTTAGATATGAAGTTAGTAGATGTAGAATATACGTTTGATCGTAATAAAGTCATTTTTTATTTTACAGCAGACGGCCGTATTGATTTTAGAGAGTTAGTTAAAGATTTAGCTGCTATTTTCCGTACGCGAATTGAGCTTCGTCAAATCGGTGTACGAGACGAGGCAAAACTGTTGGGCGGGATAGGTCCTTGTGGCCGTATGCTATGTTGCTCAACGTTTTTAGGTGATTTTGAGCCGGTTTCTATTAAGATGGCCAAAGACCAAAACCTATCGCTTAATCCAACGAAAATTTCTGGTTTATGCGGACGTTTGATGTGTTGTTTAAAATATGAAAATGATGAGTATGAAACGGCAAAAGAACAGCTTCCTGATATAGGCTCAACAATTAAAACTTCAGATGGTTCAGGACGTGTAGTGGGTTTGAATATTTTGGAAAGAATTATTCAAGTGGAACTGTCAGATCACGAACAAATTTTAGAGTATACTCTGGATGAGATCAATAATGAAGGTGCTGTTTCGTTTCAAGCCACAGATTAACGAGGTGGGCAAAGGTGGATAAAAAAGAGATTTTTGATTCGGTGACAAACATGGAGGAACAAATTGGTCATTTATATAAGCAGTTAGGTGAGTTGAAAGAGCATCTTGCTGAGCTAATTGAAGAAAATCATCACCTGCAAATAGAAAATGATCATTTGCGCCGTCGCCTTGACCAGACAAACTTCGAAACGAAGCTGAAAAATAGACATTCAAAAGCAAGCGCTCAAACAAAAGAGCAAAAACAAATTGATATCGGAGAAGGATATGACAATTTGGCTCGCCTTTACCAAGAGGGTTTTCATATTTGTAACATTCATTATGGAAGTGTGCGTAAAGATGGAGACTGTTTGTTTTGCTTGTCATTTTTAAATAAAAAGTAACAACACCTCTCCCTTTTGGAGAGGTTCTTTTTATGAGTAAAAGATGTAAATAAAAGATGTACAAGGAGAAGAACGACTATGGTTGAGTTATATGGAGATGAACGTTTAGATTATCTATTAGCCGATGAGGAGATGCGCATTATTCAAAGTCCGTCTGTCTTTTCCTTTTCATTGGATGCTGTGCTTTTATCTCACTTTGCTTATGTCCCAATTCGTAAAGGTAACTTGGTTGATTTATGTTCAGGAAACGGTGTAATCCCACTGTTTTTATCTAAACGAACAAAGGGAAAAATTATTGGTGTAGAAATTCAAGAGCGGCTACATAGTATGGCGCAAAGAAGTATTGCGTATAATCAGCTCGATGGGCAGATTAAAATGATACATGGTGATTTAAAAAATGCGCCTCAAGAACTGGGTTATGGAAAATATGATGTTGTAACATGTAATCCTCCTTATTTCACCACATCCAATAAAGAAGAGATAAATGAAAACGAACACTTTGCAATCGCTCGCCACGAAATTCATTGTTCGTTGGAAGATGTGATTAGAGCCAGCAGTCAACTAGTGAAGCAAGGCGGAAAAGTGGCATTAGTTCACCGTCCAGGAAGACTGTTAGATATCGTTACGTTAATGAGGCAGTACCGTTTAGAGCCAAAGAGACTTCAGTTTGTCTATCCTAAAGATGGGAAAGAAGCAAATACACTTTTAATTGAAGGTACGAAGGATGGAAGTCCAGATTTAAAGATTCTTCCTCCGCTGGTGGTCTACCAAGATAATGATGAATACACGGACGAATTAAAAAGGATTTTATATGGAACAAAATAATCATTATTTTTACGTAGTTGAATGCAAGGACTGTACGTATTATGCTGGTTACACGAATAATTTGCAAAAACGTATTTCTGTCCATAATGAAGGAAAAGGGGCAAAATATACGAGAGCAAGAAGGCCTGTTTCATTAATTTGGCATGAGGTATTTACTTCTAAAACAGAAGCTATGCAAAAAGAATATTGGTTCAAACAGTTAAGCAGAGTGCAAAAACAGGCTTACATTCGAAGGGAGCAAGAAAAGCAGAATGAAATCACAAAAAAGTTATGATGTATCGAATGAACGAGGCGTTTTATATTTAGTTCCTACTCCTATTGGAAACTTAGAGGATATGACGTTTCGTGCGATTCGGATTTTAAAAGAAGTTGATTATATTGCCGCAGAAGATACGAGACAAACGAAAAAACTATGTAACCACTTTGAAATCGATACGCCTATTACAAGTTATCATGAACATAATAAACATACAAAAAGTGAACAGCTGTTAAGCGACTTAGACAGTGAAAAAAATATTGCTTTAGTAAGCGATGCGGGTATGCCTTGTATTTCAGATCCTGGTTATGAGTTAGTGGTAGCTGCCGTTAAAGAAGGATATACGGTTGTTCCGCTGCCGGGGCCCAACGCAGCATTAACAGCTTTAATTGCTTCTGGTTTACCTACGGGGCAGTTTTATTTTTATGGATTTTTAAACAGAAACAAAAAGCAACGTAAAGAACAGCTTCAAGAGCTTCAGTATATTAAGGAAAGCATGATATTTTATGAAGCCCCTCATCGACTAAAAGAAACGCTAAAGAGTATAGAAGAAATTTTAGGGAACCGATCTATTGTGTTATGTAGAGAGTTAACAAAACGCTATGAAGAATTTTTGAGAGGAAGCGTATTAGAAGCAATTGAATGGACAAATGCCACAGATATTAGAGGCGAATTCTGCTTAATTCTTGAAGGGACAAATGAAGAAGCACCAGATGAAAGTAATCTATGGTGGGAACAGCTCACCATTATCGAGCATGTTGATCACTATGTAGAAGAAGGGCTTTCAAACAAAGAAGCTATTAAGCAAGTGGCGAAAGACCGAGATGTGTCAAAGCGAGACATTTATAGTGAATATCACGTACATTAAAAAAAGCTGTCTATCATAGACAGCTTTTCGTTTTATTTAGAAGCTTGTAAAGAATCTTGAAGTTCTTTCATGATTTGTTCTGCACCTTCACGGCTTAGAATTAATTTGCCGCTAGCAAGTTGAATGTTATCATCAGATACTTCACCTGTTACTTGGCAAGTCATGTTTGGTTTGTATTTTTTTAAGATGATGCGCTCTTCATCTACATAGATTTCTAGAGCATCTTTCTCTGCAATTCCTAATGTACGACGTAATTCAATTGGAATTACTACGCGTCCTAATTCATCAACTTTACGAACAATACCTGTAGATTTCATGTTAATCGTTCTCCTCTCAGTAATCGTTTTTCTATGTTATTACTTTCGTCATTATTCGACAATTTCAACGTACTTTCATAATACCAGCGTTTCCAAAACTAGTCAATCATTTTATATGTAAAAAAATGTAGCTGGTAAAAAAATTTTTTCTCGACGTGTTTACAAGCTAATTGTGACCGTCAGTCAAGGAATGACAAGGGGTTTCATTGGAAAAAAGATTAATTGTCTAAATAGCTTGATATTAACTATTTTGAAGATAGGGTAAATGTAATTCGACATAAAACGACAAAATTAGAGCTATTTGTCGTTTCATCAAAGTGACTTTTTGAATGAGGGTATATTTTATATAAAAATAGGGCGAAGCTGATACAATTAACAGGATTATTTTTTGGGAAAATAACGATTATTTAAAAATGAAGTGAATCCGTCATATTCCCTTGTATATAGGAAGAGAATGTTTTGAAATTATCATGTAAAATAGTATGATAGATAGTAGAATAAGAAGACAGGGTTTATATGATTACGTACATATAAATCAAAATGTTGAAATGGAATGTTGGAGGTTATGAACATGGCAGATGGAAATAATACATTTTATATTACTACGCCGATTTATTATCCGAGTGGTAAATTACATATAGGGCATGCATACACGACAGTAGCAGGAGATGCAATGGCTCGTTATAAACGTTTGAGAGGGTTTGACGTACGTTATTTAACAGGTACAGATGAACATGGTCAAAAAATTCAGCGAAAAGCAGAAGAGAAAAACGTGACACCTCAGCAATACGTAGATGATATTGTATCTGGA
This sequence comes from Priestia sp. SRI_019, assembly GCF_057586255.1. NCBI lineage: Bacteria > Bacillati > Bacillota > Bacilli > Caryophanales > Bacillaceae > Priestia > Priestia sp. SRI_019. Next base: position 8,239 of record NZ_JBYCZN010000011.1, read on the forward strand.
ATCAAAGAACTGTGGGATAAGATGGATATTTCGTATGATGATTTTATCCGTACAACAGAATCCAGACATAAAGAAATCGTGGAAAAGATTTTCGCGCGCCTTTTAGAACAAGGTGATATTTATCTTGATGAGTATGAAGGTTGGTATTCAGTTCCCGATGAGACGTACTATACAGAGCATCAACTAGTAGATCCAATCGTTGAAAATGGAAAAGTTGTAGGCGGAAAAAGCCCGGATAGCGGACACCCTGTAGAGCTCGTTCGAGAAGAGTCCTATTTCTTTAAAATGGGGAAATACGTAGATCGTTTACTAGCTTTTTATGAAGAAAACCCTTCATTTATTCAACCAGAGTCCCGTAAAAACGAAATGATCAATAATTTTATTAAGCCTGGCCTTGAAGACTTAGCTGTTTCTCGTACGACGTTTGATTGGGGGGTAAAAGTTCCAGGTAACCCAAAACACGTTATTTACGTATGGATTGATGCGCTTTCTAACTATATCACCTCTCTTGGGTATGGTACAGAGAACGATGAAAACTATCGGAAATATTGGCCAGCCAATGTACATTTAGTAGGAAAAGAAATCGTACGTTTCCATACTATTTATTGGCCAATCATGTTGATGGCACTTGATTTGCCACTTCCTAAGAAAGTATTTGCTCACGGCTGGTTATTAATGAAAGATGGAAAGATGTCGAAGTCAAAAGGGAATGTAGTAGACCCAGTGACATTGATTGACCGCTATGGACTAGATGCCCTTCGTTACTACTTACTTCGTGAAGTTCCATTCGGTTCAGACGGTGTATTCACACCAGAAGCGTTTGTTGAACGTATTAACTTTGACTTAGCAAATGACCTTGGCAACCTAATTAATCGTACAGTGGCGATGATTAATAAGTATTTTGATGGTGTTATTCCGACTTATGAAGGCAATGTAACAGAGTTTGATGCACTTATCGTCCAAGCACAAAAAGATACAGTGAATAAATATGAAGAAGCGATGGAAGATATGGAGTTTTCAGTGGCTCTTGCTTCTATCTGGCAATATGTAAGCCGCACGAATAAATACATTGATGAAACGCAGCCTTGGGCGTTAGCAAAAGATGAGAATAAGCGTGCAGAACTTGCTTCTGTTATGACACATCTAGCTGAATCAATTCGTCACATTGCGGTATTGCTGCAGCCATTCTTAACACGTACACCTGAGAAAATTTTCGCTCAGATTGGTGTAAAAGAAGATGTATTAAAAACGTGGGAAAGCACGACGCGTTTTAATATGCTTAAAGAAGGCACAAAAGTAGAAAAAGGTGAGCCAATGTTCCCTCGTCTAGATCGAGAAGAAGAGGTAGCGTTTATTAAAGAGCAGATGCAAGGAAGTGCTCCAAAAGAAGAAAAACCTGTTGTGAAGGAAGAGTCTTCTGAAGAGATTACAATTGATGATTTCATGAAAGTAGAGCTTCGTGTAGCGCAAGTTACGCAAGTAGAAACAGTTAAAAAGGCAGATAAACTATTAAAGCTTCAGCTTGATCTTGGCTATGAAAAACGCCAGGTTGTATCAGGGATTGCCAAGTTTTATAAGCCTGAAGAATTAGTAGGTCGAAAAGTAATTTGTGTAACCAACTTAAAACCTGTGAAACTGCGCGGTGAACTATCACAAGGAATGATTTTAGCGGGTGAAGATGAGAATGGTCTTTCCCTAGCAAGCGTAGATCAAAACTTAGCAAATGGCACGAAGATAAAATAAGTATAGGCAAAAGGGGCGTTTCACGTGTAACATGCGAGGACCCCCTTTTATTCATGGAAAGGATCGATTAGATGTTATTTGATACACATGTTCATTTAAACGCAGAACAGTATGAAGATGATTTGCAAGAAGTAATTAATCGTGCGTTAGAAAAAGGTGTTCAAAACATGGTAGTTGTGGGATTCGATGAACCTACCATCAAAAAGGCTATTCAAATAGCTGAAACGTATGACTTTATCTATGCTAGTGTAGGGTGGCATCCAGTAGATGCAATTGATATGACGGATGAGCACTTAGCTTGGATTGAAGAGTTAGCTCAGCATCCGAAAGTTGTTGCTTTAGGGGAAATGGGATTAGACTACCATTGGGATAAATCACCTAAAGAGGTTCAAAAGGACGTATTTCGCCGTCAAATTCGCTTAGCTCGCAAAGTGAATTTACCTATCATTATTCATAATCGTGATGCAACGGAAGACGTGGTAACCATTTTAAAAGAAGAGCACGTAGAAGAAGTAGGCGGAATTATGCATTGCTTCACGGGCAGTATTGAAGTAGCGAAGCAGTGTATGGATATGAATATGTATATTTCTTTTGGTGGACCTGTTACTTTTAAAAATGCGAAAAAACCAAAAGAAGTTGCTACAGAGCTTCCTTTAGATAAACTATTAATTGAAACAGACTGTCCTTATTTAACTCCTCATCCATTCCGCGGCAAGCGCAATGAACCTGGTTATGTTTCATACGTAGCAGAGCAAATTGCAGAGTTAAAAGGGATAACGTATGAAGAATTGGCCGAGATTACAACAGCTAACGCCAAAAAGCTATTTGGCATTAATGATTAAAACTTTTTCTCATATAACAATCATTTTCGTGTTAAAGTAAAGATAGGCGCAGAGGAGAATGTTATCCTCTGCCTTTTTCAGTTAAAATAACAGGTAAATGCTTTTTAATTTAGTTGATAATAAGATAAAACGTTGATTTCATAGAAGAAAAATGATGTGCGTAACGAGCATTTCATTTTTACTGAAAAGCAAATGAACAAAACTGAATGTTTTGGAGGAAGCAATGAAGATTAAAGAAATTATTGTAGTAGAAGGCCGAGATGACACTGTAGCGATTAAACGTGCAGTGGATGCGGATACCATCGAGACAAATGGATCAGCTGTAAATGAAGAAACCATTGAAAAAGTAAAATTAGCTCAAAAAACAAGAGGCGTGATTATTTTTACAGATCCAGATTATCCGGGACAGCGAATTCGAAATATTGTTTCAGAACGTGTTCCCGGATGTAAACATGCATTCTTAGATAAAGAAGAGGCTCGCCCTAAAAATGGCAAAGGTATTGGAGTTGAACATGCTTCTATTGCGTCTATTCAAAAAGCACTAAAAGATGTGAAGCAAGAGTGGATGGGGGCAGCTATGGAGATTTCTCAAGAGGATTTAATCGTAGCTCGTTTGATAGGAGATAGTAAAGCCAAATCTCGACGTGAAAGAATAGGAAAGTTATTAAAAATTGGCTATGCCAACGGAAAGCAGCTCCATAAACGCTTACAGATGTTCCAGATTTCAAAAGAGGACTTTATCAGAGCTGTTGAGCAGATAAATAAGGAGGAAAAGGGATCGTGTTAAAAGATATTGCAACGCCTAATCGAACCAAGGAAATTTTAAAGAAATACGGTTTTACATTTAAAAAGAGTTTGGGACAAAATTTTTTAATTGATACAAACATTTTACATCGTATTGTTGATCATGCGGAAATAACAGAAGAAACGGGAGCTATTGAAATTGGACCTGGTATCGGGGCCTTAACTGAACAGCTAGCAAAGCGCGCAAAAAAAGTACTGGCATTTGAAATCGATCAGCGTCTGCTTCCGATTTTAGCTGATACGCTTTCTCCTTACCCAAATGCAAAAGTTATTCATCAAGATGTGTTAAAAGCGGATTTAAAAGAGACGCTCGAACAAGAATTCGAAAACATAGAAGATTTAATGGTCGTTGCGAATTTACCGTATTACGTGACGACACCCATTTTGATGAAATTATTAGAAGAGCAAATTCCGGTACGTGGAATCGTCGTTATGCTTCAAAAAGAAGTTGCTGACCGTATAGCAGCTAAACCGGGAACAAAAGAGTACGGTTCACTTTCTATTGCGATTCAATACTATACAGAGGCTGAGACGGTTATGATTGTGCCTAAAACAGTGTTTAATCCGCAGCCTAATGTAGACTCAGCTGTTATTCGATTGTTAAGAAGACCGAAGCCAGCGGTAGAAGTACAAGATGAAGAATTCTTCTTTCAAGTTGTACGAGCAAGTTTCGGACAGCGTCGAAAAACAATTTTAAACAATCTAGTGAACAACTTACCAAATGGGAAGCAGAAAAAAGCGGACATTGAGCAAGCACTTTCAACTGCTGAAATTGATCCGAAACGAAGAGGCGAAACGTTATCTATTCAAGAATTTGGAAAGTTAAGTGATCAACTTTTAAAATCATTTCGCTAAATTATCACATTTTTATCATGAAGTCATAGGCTATGAAGAGAATTTATTTTTGAAGTAGCAAAGACGGAGTGAAGCATATGAACATCAAAATTGGTGATATAGTTACACGACCTTCTTATCAAAGAGATTTGCTTTTTCGTGTTATAGCTATTAATGACAGCGAAGCGGGGAAATATGCGACTTTAATAGGAGAAGACGTTCGGTTGATTGCCGACGCTCCTTGTACAGATCTAGAGGTTGTGGATGCTAAAGAACAGGATCAAAGAAAAAAACAAGAAGAAGAACTTTTAGAAAGATCCTTGGAGCTTATTCAACAGGATTATCGGCTCGTTCGAGAGAAAACTGAATATAGCATGACAAATGGATACAGCCATTCACATCGCTTATTTCAAATTCCAGGAAAGGTCCTGCACGTAGACGGAGACCCTAATTATTTACGTAAATGTTTGTTGGTTTACGAAAAAATTGGTGTTCCTGTTTATGGTGTTCATTGCGTTGAGTCAGAAATGCCGGAGAAGGTTGGAAAGCTAATTGAGGATGTAAGACCTGATATTCTAGTGCTGACAGGTCATGATGCCTATTCCAAAGGAAAAGGAAATAAAGATGATCTCCTTGCTTATAGACATTCCAAGCACTATATTCAAACAGTCCAAGAAGCAAGAAAAAGAGTTGGTAATTTAGATCAGCTGGTGATCTTTGCAGGTGCCTGTCAATCGCATTTTGAATTATTGATTCAAGCTGGAGCAAACTTTGCTAGTTCACCTTCACGTGTAAATATTCATGCTCTTGACCCTGTGTATGTAGTAGCAAAACTAAGTTTTACTCCTTTCACGGATCGTATTAATGTATGGGACGTCTTACGTAATACATTAACGGGTGCTAAAGGTTTAGGAGGAGTAGAAACAAAAGGGCTGCTTCGCACGGGCATGCCTTATGAAAGCGATGAGTAGAAATAAAAACAACTGGTTACAGCATGTACACGCATGATGTGCAACCAGTTGTTTTTTCGTATGAAGCCAAAGTATACGCTTAATTACACAAAATCATTTTCAATATTTGCTAAAGATATACATATTTCGTTGAAAAACGAGCATACTAACAGCGAAATGTAGATTCATGTTGAAAATTATTTATTGACACAATTAGAGATAGATTGTTATAATTTTATGTTTTTGACTATTTTTCTAACATGTGTTACACTATACATAGTGAGGTGGACCAATATGGCGAAAACTTTGTCTGATATTAAGCAAGCGCTGGATTTGCACCTAGGCCAACGATTAACTTTAAAAGCAAACGGTGGTCGTAGAAAAACAGTAGAACGTTCAGGTGTATTAACAGAAACGTACCCATCTGTTTTTATCGTTGAATTAGATCAAGAGGAAAACTCTTTGGAGCGCGTTTCGTATAGTTACGCAGATGTGTTAACGGAAACAGTGCAACTAAAATTTTTCTAAGAATGACATAGGCAATATAGCAAGTGGTGATGAGCAGTGGACATTGGTTTACTGCTTTTTTATTGGTCTTTTTTTCAAATTATATATGCAATCTTTTTTATACATACTATACATATCGTCCTCGCGTTTCTTATGTAAAAGAGCGAGGAGATTCAGGTTGAAATTTCATTTTATACGTAAAGGAGCCATGTGCAATGTCAAGGCGTAGAGGGATTATGTCATCGAAGCTGAAAGAAGAACTGGCTAAAGAACTTGGTTTTTACGATACTGTACAAGCAGAAGGCTGGGGCGCTATTCGGGCAAAAGACGCAGGCAATATGGTGAAGCGAGCTGTAGAGCTTGCACAGCAGCAGCTAAAGCAATAGCATAGTGAAAATCAATGCTTATACGATTATTTAAAGTGAAATGAGGAAAACCGAAGTGTATAACCGCTTCGGTTTTTTTGTCCCAAAATGAAAGATAAAAAAGAGGATTAAACAAAGATGTTTAAATGAACAGCTATATCTTGTTCATTTTATGATAAAATAGCGTTAAACTCGATAAGATGAAGTAGGTGAAGTAAGTTGAAATTAATGGTGAAAGCACCGGCTAAAATAAATTTGTCACTTGATGTGTTACATAAACGTCCAGATGGTTACCATGAAGTTAAGATGATTATGACAACAATTGATTTAGCGGACAGAATTGAACTTTCTGACCGTGAAGATGGACGAATTGTTATTTATTCTCATAATCGCTTTGTTCCAGATGACCAGCGAAATCTCGCTTATCAGGCAGCGCAGATTTTGAAACGACGTTATAACATTTCAAAAGGTGTAAATATATTAATTGATAAACATATTCCAGTAGCTGCCGGATTAGCTGGAGGCAGCAGTGACGCGGCTGCTACATTACGCGGTTTAAATACGTTATGGGAATTAGGGTTATCATTAGACACACTTGCAGAAATAGGGGCTGAGATTGGCTCTGACGTATCTTTTTGCGTGTACGGAGGGACAGCTCTTGCTACAGGGCGCGGAGAGATTGTAGAGCATATTGAGGCACCTCCAAGCTGCTGGGTGATTTTGGCTAAGCCTGAAATAGGTGTTTCTACAGCAGATGTATATCGAAACTTAAAAATTGAAGAGATGGATCATCCTAAAGTAGATGAGATGGTTCACGCCATACAATCAGGAAATTATGATGAAATGTGTAGCCTTGTCGGAAATGTATTGGAAGCAGTAACGCTGAAAATGCATCCGGAAGTAGCTCTCATTAAAGAACAAATAAAGCGTTTTGGCGCCGATGCTGTGCTCATGAGCGGCAGTGGGCCAACTGTATTCGGACTTGTACAGCATGATTCACGTATGCATCGCATTTACAATGGATTACGTGGCTTTTGTGATAAAGTTTATGCAGTTAGGCTACTAGGTGAACGAATAACGCTTGAATAAATCCGTATGTTAATGTTATATTTACATTACAATATTCGGATTTTCAGGAGGATGTTATGAAGTTTCGACGTAGTGGACGATTAATTGATATGACCAACTATTTCATTCAAAACCCTCAGCGCCTTATCCCTCTTACGTATTTTGCAGATAAATATGATTCCGCAAAATCATCTATTAGCGAAGATATGGCGATTATTAAACAAACTTTTGAACAGCAGGGTATCGGAACTTTGGTTACGCTACCAGGGGCTGCCGGCGGAGTTAAATTCATTCCAAAGATGTCGAATGAAGAAGCCGGTCAGCTTGTTCAAGAATTATGTGGGTTGATTGAAAAACCTGAGCGTTTATTGCCAGGTGGATATTTATATTTAACTGATATTTTAGGGAACCCCCGCGTTGTGAATAAAATCGGTCGCTTGTATGCGTCGCTTTTTGCTAACCGCAAAATCGATGTGGTGATGACTGTAGCAACAAAAGGTATTCCTATTGCGTATGCGGTTGCTCAGTATTTAGATGTGCCCGTTGTTATTGTGCGCAGAGACAGTAAAGTAACTGAAGGATCGACCGTTAGTATTAACTACGTATCGGGTTCATCTAAGCGCATTCAAACGATGCTGTTAGCTAAAAGAAGTTTAGCGGTGGGGTCAAATGTACTCATCATTGATGATTTCATGAAAGCTGGCGGTACTGTAAATGGAATGGTTAGCTTGCTTGAAGAGTTCGATGCAACTGTTGCTGGTATTGGAGTTTTAGTAGAATCAGAAGATATTGAAGAACGTTTAGTGGATGAGTATGTGTCCCTTGTACAATTAACAGATGTAAATATCAAAGATAAACAAATTCGTGTACAAGAAGGCAATTACTTAAAATATATTTGATCCAGTAAGGGAGAGGAACATATGTTACAGGTTCAAACAAAAAATGCACCGCAAGCTATTGGTCCATATTCACAGGGAATTGTTGTGAATAACTTGTTTTACAGTTCAGGTCAAATTCCACTTCGTCCAGATGGTACGTTGGTCGAAGGAGATGTTCAAGTACAAGCTACTCAGGTATTTGAAAATCTAAAAGCAGTTCTTGAAGAAGCTGGAGCTTCTCTAAATACAGTTGTAAAGGCAACCGTGTTCATTAAAGATATGAACGACTTCGCAGCGTTAAATGAAGTCTATGGCGACTACTTTGGGGACCATAAGCCGGCACGTTCATGTGTAGAAGTAGCGAGACTACCTAAAGATGTACTTGTTGAAATTGAAGTTATTGCGCTCGTTAAAGGGTAATCAAATTAACAAATTTCTAACAAAAAGCAAGTAACTTCCAATTGTTCACTTTTTTTGCGAAAATTTTCTAAAAATTTTTTCTGAATAGCAGGAAAACACAAAATTCTGTGGAATTAAGTATGTAAAGCTTCGCATAGAAAAAGGTGGTGAACAAGATGGAAGTAACTGACGTAAGATTACGCCGCGTGAACACTGAAGGACGTATGAGAGCGATTGCTTCAATCACATTAGATGGTGAATTTGTTGTTCATGATATTCGTGTGATTGATGGTAATAATGGCTTATTTGTAGCCATGCCAAGTAAACGTACACCGGATGGTGAGTTCCGTGATATTGCACATCCAATCAATTCAAATACTCGCGGAAAGATTCAAGATGCTGTTTTAGCAGAATATCATCGTTTAGGTGAGGTAGAAGTTGAATTCGAAGAAGCGGGTGCTTCGTAAACATATGATACATTAAGAGTCTACTGAAAAGTAGGCTCTTTTCTTTTTGATTACCACTTATATAATTTCACACCTTTGTAAAACTTTAGCATTACCAAAAAATAAAATTCATGACTTATAAATGATTCCTTGAAATGCTGTCATTTTTGATATAATATTCTTAATGGATAAAAAGGTAAAATTGGAGGCCTGTTATGTCAAAAAGATATGCAGTCATATTGGCAGCTGGTCAGGGTACACGTATGAAGTCATCTTTATATAAAGTGTTACACCCTGTGTGTGGCAAACCGATGGTGCAACACGTAATTGATCAGTTATCACGTTTAGATTTAACAAATTTAATTACAGTTGTAGGTCACGGTGCCGAAAAAGTGAAATCACATGTTGGAGATAAAAGCTTATTTGCTTTACAAGAAGAGCAGTTAGGAACAGCTCATGCAGTGATGCAAGCAGAATCTTTACTTGCACATGAAAAAGGTACGACAATTGTTGTATGTGGAGATACTCCGCTTATTACAGCTGAAACAATTGAATCTTTATTAAAGCATCATGAAGCAACAAATGCAATGGCAACTATTTTAACAGCTCATGCAGAAGATCCAACAGGATATGGACGCATCATTCGAAATGAACAAGGGTCTGTTGAAAAGATTGTGGAGCATAAAGATGCCACAGAACAAGAACGTCTTGTACAGGAAATTAATACTGGTACGTATTGTTTTGATAATGAGAAATTATTTGAGACACTTTCAAAAGTTTCAAATGATAATGTACAGGGAGAGTATTATTTACCTGATGTTATCGAAATTCTAAAAAATGAAGGTCAAATTATTTCTGCATATCAAACATCCGATTTTGCTGAAACATTGGGCGTTAATGATCGATTTGCTCTGTCTCAAGCAGAAGAAACAATGAAGAAGCGCATCAACAAGCAGCATATGTTAAATGGAGTGACGATTGTGGATCCTTCTAACACGTACATTTCAGCAGATGCTGTTATTGGCAGAGATACGGTTATTTATCCTGGTACGGTTATTCAAGGAACAGTTGTAATTGGAGAGAATTGTGAAGTAGGCCCTAACAGTGAAATTAAAGACTGCAAAATAGGTAATAATACTTCTATTCGCCATTCTGTTGCTCACGATAGTGAAATTGGTCACGAAGTCACAATTGGCCCATTTGCACATATTCGTCCTCAATCATTAATTGGAGATGAAGTGCGCGTAGGAAACTTTGTAGAAATTAAAAAAGCATCTTTTGGCAAAGGTAGCAAAGCTTCTCATTTAAGTTATATTGGAGACGCAGAGGTCGGAAAAGGTGTAAACTTAGGGTGCGGATCTATTACAGTTAACTACGATGGGAAAAATAAATTTTTAACAAAGATTGAAGATGGGGCATTCGTAGGATGTAACTCAAACTTAATTGCACCTGTAACAATTGGGGAAGGCGCCTATGTTGCAGCTGGTTCAACGGTAACGGATGATGTGCCAGGAAAAGCATTATCAATTGCTCGTGCGAAACAAGTAAATAAAGAAAACTATGCTGAAAAGCTTGATATTAATAAAAAATCCTGACGGAGGTTTCACAATAAAATGTCAAATGTATATGCTGATGAAAATTTAAAGTTATTTACGCTAAATTCAAACAAGGCTTTAGCTGAAGAGATCGCAAAAGTAATTGGTGTGGAATTAGGTAAATGTTCGGTTGATCGTTTCAGTGACGGTGAAATTCAAATTAACATTGAAGAAAGTATCCGTGGTTGTGATGTATTTATCATTCAATCAACAAGTGCTCCAGTTAACGAACACTTAATGGAATTATTAATTATGATTGATGCATTAAAACGTGCATCAGCTAAAACAATTAACATCGTTATGCCTTACTATGGCTATGCTCGTCAGGATCGTAAAGCTCGTGCACGTGAACCAATCACTGCAAAATTAGCAGCAAATATCATTGAAAAAGCGGGAGCTACTCGTATTATCACATTAGATTTACACGCTCCTCAAATTCAAGGTTTCTTCGATATTCCAATTGACCATTTAGTAGGTGTTCCAATTTTAGGTGAATACTTTAAGAGTAAAAACCTTGATGACGTTGTTGTTGTATCTCCGGACCACGGTGGCGTAACGCGTGCTCGCCGTTTAGCGGAACGTCTAAAAGCGCCGATCGCTATCATTGACAAACGTCGTCCTCGTCCAAACGTAGCAGAAGTTATGAACATCGTTGGACAAGTGGAAGGAAAAACAGCAATCTTGATTGATGACATGATTGATACAGCCGGTACAATTACAATTGGTGCAAGTGCATTAATTGAAGCAGGTGCAAAAGAAGTATATGCTTGTTGTACACACCCAGTGCTTTCAGGCCCTGCAATTGAGCGTATTCAAAACTCTACAATCAAAGAGCTAGCTGTAACAAACTCTATTGCTTTAACAGAAGATAAGAAAATTGGTAAAGTAACAGAACTTTCAGTAGCTCCGTTAATCGGTGAAGCGATTATTCGTGTTCATGAAGAGCAATCAGTTAGTACGTTATTTGATTGATAAACAGAACCTCTTTCCAAATGGAAAGAGGTTTTTTTGAAAAAAATTAAATGCGCTAATCCTTTGTTTTAAAGGGATCTGGACAGGATGAACAAAGATATATTAATGTTCAAACTGGGTTTCATGTTTAGCAACCTTCTAAAAAGGGTACATTTTAAGTAGAAAACATACTGGAAGGTGAATAAAATGAGTATTTCAATTCAAGCAAATAAAAGAACGGATTTCAAAAATTCTACAAATAGAAAGATTCGCGACGAAGGAAACTTCCCAGCGGTTGTTTACGGAAATAAAACAGAATCCACAGCTATTTACTTAAACAGTGCTGATTTTATTAAGACTATTCGTGAAGCAGGGCGCAATGGAGTGTTAACATTACAAGTGGATAAGCAAAAATATTCCGTAATGTTACATGATATTCAAACTGATCCATTAAAAAACGAAATTGTCCACGCGGATTTCCAAGTGGTCGACATGAAGAAAGAAATTGATACTGAAGTTTCTTTATCTCTAGTAGGAGAAGCAAAAGGAACAAAAGAAGGCGGCGTATTACAGCAGTCTCTATATGAAATTTCATTAAAAGGCTTGCCGCAAGATATTCCATCATCTATTGATGTAGATGTATCAGATTTAGGAATTAATGATACAATCACAGTAGCGGATATTAAAGTAGATAAAAAGCTAGAAATTACGCATGATGCAGAAGATACAGTTGCTTCTGTACTACCTCCTCAACAGGAAGAAGAGCCGGACAGCGGCGAAGTTCAGGATGCTGAAGGCAATGTTGAAGCAACAAAAGAAAAAGATAACGAAGAATAATATAAAAAGACGTAACCAAAAGGTTACGTCTTTTTGTGTGAATTGATTATAATAAAAGTGATACTATATAGTAATGTAAAACATTAAAGACATTTACCTATTATGTACAACTTACATAGAGTGGAAAGGAGTATCTATTTTGAAATTAATCGTTGGTTTAGGGAATCCTGGAAAAGAATATGACCGAACTCGTCATAACATAGGATTTATGGCAATTGATAAAATTGCTGAACAGTTTATGATTTCATTAGATAAAACAAAGTTTAACGGAATATATGGAACAGGTATAATAAAAGGAGAAAAAGTCATATTATTAAAGCCTCTAACATATATGAATTTATCAGGAGAAAGTATTCGCCCATTAATGGACTATTTTGATATAGACGTCGAAGACTTGCTTGTTATTTACGATGACTTAGATTTACCGTGCGGAAAAGTAAGATTGCGTACAAAAGGAAGTCCAGGCGGCCATAACGGAATAAAATCAATTATTCAGCATTTAAAAACCCAAGAATTTAACCGAATTCGTATTGGAATTGATCGTCCGCAAAACGGTATGAAAGTAGTTGATTACGTACTAGGGCGCTTTACAGCAGATGAAATGGTTCATATGGAAGAAGCGATGAAAACGTCTATACACGCGAGTGAAGATTTTTTAGGTAAACCGTTCTTAGAAGTAATGAATCGCTATAATTAAGTAGAATAAAATTTCTCTCAATCGTCCATACTAACACTAAAAGATTTGGGAGGATTTGTATGTCTATTCATTATTTCTGTAGACATTGTGGCGCAAAAGTCGGTATGATAGAAAAGACAGCTCACAATACGGAAGCACTCGGTTTTAATCACCTGACCGCAGATGAACGAAAAGACTTTATTCACTACCACAATAGTGGAGATATCGTGGTTAAAATTATTTGTGAAGACTGTCAAGAAGCGCTAGAACGAAATCCAGACTATCATCAGTACGAAACATTTATACAATAAAAAGCTTTGGTCTCAAACCAAAGCGTTTTTCTGTTTAGTTTAGACATATCATGGGAGGAGGGAATTCCTTTGCGAGGGATTAGACAGCAATTTGAAGAAAATAAAGAAATTGGAGCTGTTGTCAGCAGTTTAGAAGAAGGTTTGAAAGAACAGTTAGTAACGGGAATTTCCGGTTCAGCTCGATCTGTATTAATGGCACTCTTAAATGAGGATAAAAAATACCCCTTATTAGTAGTGACTCATAATTTATATCAAGCTCAAAAAGTGTATGAAGACCTTTTGCATCTTTTACCGGAAAAAGACGTTTTCTTATACCCTGTTAACGATTTAGTTGCTACAGAAGTGGGGATTGCAAGTCCAGAATTAAAGGCTCAGCGCATTGAAGTACTCAATTATTGGAGTCAACATACAGGTGGAGTAGTTGTAACACCGCTTGCAGGAATTCGAAAGCTGCTGCCTCCTAAAGCAAGATGGGAGCAAACACAGCTGCCGTTTCAAATGGGGATTGACATCGACGTTGATCATTATTTAAAAAGGTTAGTTGAGTTGGGCTATGAGCGGGCATCGATGGTTTCAGCTCCGGGTGAGTTTAGTGTGCGCGGAGGAATCATTGACATTTATCCGTTAACAGAAGAGCTACCTGTCCGAATTGAACTATTTGATACGGAGATTGATTCCATTCGTACTTTTACAATCGAGGATCAACGCTCTCAAGAGCAGTTAAAAGAAATTTCAATCGGCCCTGCTACGGAAATCATTGTGAATCAAAATGAAGTAGCCCAAGGAATTGAAGAACTAGAAGCACAGCTGGCTTCGACGCTGCAACAAGTAAAAAACGCAGCACTAAAAGCTACCTTAACAGAAAATATTAAAGGTGAAATCGAACAGCTGCGTCAAGGTCAACTTCTTGAAAATATGTTCAAGTATTTATCATTCTTCTACGAATCGCCTGCTAGTTTACTAGATTATTTACCAGAAGGCGGCCTTGTCATCTTTGATGAAACCACTCGAATTCAAGAAACGTCTGATCAGCTTGAAACAGAGGAAGCTGAATGGATAACCGAATTATTAGGACAGGGGCAAATTGTTCGAGAAGTTCAATTATCTCATAAGCTCCCATCTCTTATTCAGCGAGCAAAACATCAGTTTTTATACTTATCGTTATTTTTGAAGCACGTATCGTATACGAGTCCGCAAAATATTATTAATATTTCATGTAAGCAGATGCAACAGTTTTACGGCCAAATGAACCTATTAAAAAGTGAAATTGAACGTTGGAAAAATGCTAATTATACGGTAGTCCTCTTAGGAGCAGATAAAGAGCGCGTGAAAAAACTTGAAGGTGTGCTGGCAGATTATGATATTGATTCATCTATTTTAGATGGAAATGGTCAGCTTGTGCCAGGTCTTGTTCAAATCATTGAAGGCGATTTACAAATGGGCTTTGAACTGCCGATGCAAAAATTAGCTGTCTTAACCGAGGAAGAATTGTTTAAAAAACGGGTAAAGAAATCAAAGCGTCGTCAAAAGCTTTCCAATGCAGAGCGTATTAAAAGCTATTCAGAGTTAAACGTAGGTGACTATGTCGTACACGTGAACCACGGTATTGGCCGTTACTTAGGAATGGAAACGTTAGAGATTAACGGTAATCATAAAGATTATATCCATATCAAATATGAAGGCTCTGACAAGCTGTACGTTCCTGTTGAACAGATTGATCAAGTACAAAAATATGTAGGCTCTGAAGGGAAAGAGCCAAAAGTATATAAACTTGGCGGAAATGACTGGAAGAAAGTGAAACGAAAAGTTGAGTCTTCTGTTCAAGACATCGCTGATGACTTAATTAAACTGTATGCAGAGCGTGAAGCAAGTAAAGGTTATGCATTTTCTCCGGATGGCGATTTACAGAGAGAATTTGAAACAGCGTTCCCTTATCAAGAAACCGAAGATCAGCTTCGTTCTGTACAAGAAATTAAAAAGGATATGGAACATGAAAGACCAATGGATCGTCTGCTTTGCGGAGACGTTGGATATGGAAAAACGGAAGTAGCCATTCGTGCTGCGTTTAAAGCTGTGACAGATGGAAAACAAGTGGCTATTTTAGTGCCAACCACTATTTTAGCTCAGCAGCATTATGAAACCATCCGTGAGCGTTTTCAAGACTATCCAATCAACATTGGGCTATTGAGCCGCTTTCGCAGCCGTAAACAGCAGCAAGAAACAATTAAAGGGCTAAAAAACGGGACCGTAGATGTAGTGATTGGTACACATCGTTTACTATCTAAAGACGTGATTTATAAAGATTTAGGATTGTTAGTTATCGATGAAGAGCAGCGTTTTGGTGTAACGCACAAGGAAAAAATCAAGCAAATGAAAGCAAACGTTGATGTCCTTACACTTACAGCAACGCCTATTCCAAGAACATTACATATGTCTATGTTGGGCGTAAGGGATTTGTCTGTTATTGAAACGCCGCCTGAAAATCGTTTTCCGGTTCAAACATATGTAGTGGAGTATAATCCGGTGTTAGTTCGTGAAGCGATTGAGCGTGAGTTAGCGCGTGATGGCCAAGTTTACTTTTTATATAATCGCGTAGAAGATATTGAACGAAAAGCAGAAGAAATTTCGATGCTTGTGCCTGATGCTAGGGTAACGTATGCCCACGGAAAAATGAACGAAACCGAACTCGAAGCGGTTATTTTAAGCTTTTTAGAAGGCGAATATGACGTGATTGTGAGTACAACCATTATCGAAACGGGAGTAGATATTCCAAATGTAAATACGCTTATTGTCAACAACGCTGATAAGATGGGATTATCACAACTGTACCAATTAAGAGGGCGTGTAGGTCGTTCAAATCGCGTGGCATATGCGTACTTTACGTATCACAAAGACAAAGTACTGACAGAAGTAGCTGAAAAGCGTCTGCAAGCTATTAAAGAATTCACCGAATTAGGTTCTGGTTTTAAAATTGCTATGCGTGATCTTTCAATACGTGGCGCCGGAAACTTACTGGGTGCTCAGCAGCATGGATTTATCGATTCTGTCGGTTTCGATCTCTACTCTCAAATGCTTAAAGAAGCGATAGAGGAAAGACGCGGGTCTGACGGAGAAAATGTGAAATTTAATGTAGAAATGAATCTGGACTTAGACGCGTATATTCCTGATCAGTACATTACAGACGGCCGCTTGAAAATTGAGATGTATAAGCGCTTTAGAGGAATTGAAGCATTAGAAGATATTCAAGAATTGCAGGATGAAATGATTGATCGTTTTGGAGAGTATCCGGCTGAGGTTGAGTATTTGTTTAAAGTAGCGGAAACAAAAGTATATGCAACGCAGAACTTAGTAGAATCTATTCTTCAGTCAAAACAAGAAATTTCTATTCTGCTGTCTGAAGAAGCGAGCTCAACGATAGACGGCCAAAAATTATTCATGCTAGGTGATCAATTTGGCAGAATGGTCAGCTTAGGTATGGAAGGCAAGAAAGTAAAATTAGTGGTTAATGTAAAAGGACTTGCTCAAAAAGAATGGCTCAATATTGTGTATCAGTTAGTAAAAGGAGTAGCCACTGTTAAAAAAGAACAAGTTACGAATTAAAAAGAAGGCTCATTTTTGAGCCTTCTTTTTATATAGCCGAAATAAAAACCGCCAAATCCCCATGTTTTGGCGGTTTTTTGGACATTTTTTTAATAAAAGCACACTTTTTAACAAAAAAAGAGATGGTTGGTGAATAGAAGTTGTAGAGTGAAGAATACTAACCTCAACAAAGGTGAACCTTTTATCATATAGCCATCAGTGATATTCACCAACTATTTTAATCATCATATGAAAGAGAGGCTTCAATGAATGAAAGCAACAGGTATTGTTCGTCGTATTGATGATTTGGGTCGCGTTGTGATTCCAAAAGAAATTAGAAGAACGCTTCGCATCCGAGAGGGAGATCCGCTAGAGATTTTCGTCGATCGCGATGGAGAAGTTATTTTAAAGAAATATTCGCCAATTAGTGAATTGGGAGACTTTGCAAAAGAGTATGGCGAAGCGCTATACGACAGCTTAGGTCATCCTGTACTTATTTGTGACCGCGATGTATTTATTGCGGTAGCAGGAAGTTCTAAAAAAGAATACTTAAATAAAAACATTAGTTCGTTAGTGGAATCTGTTATGGAAAGCCGCAGTTCTTCTTTAGTAACTGATGGCAAAAACCTTGAATTTGTCGATGGATACGAAGAAAATATTTCTTCTTACACAATCGGTCCGATTATTGCAAATGGAGATCCGATTGGAGCTGTTGTCATTTTCTCAAAAGATAAGTCTCTTGGTGAAGTAGAGCATAAAGCAGCCGAAACAGCAGCTAGCTTCTTATCTCGTCAAATGGAGCAGTAAGCGTAATTATCTTTATTTTACATTATTTACTGAAAAGGTAGCAGTTTCTGCTGCCTTTTTTCATGCTGTCTTACCTTAGAAATAAAGAGAACATGATATAATGGTACGGTATTTTATTTATTGGAAAGTGCAGGATGTTTTATAAGAACAAAGCTCTATTCTAGTGTGGTTAGCGGCTAATAAAAAGAGTTGTTCATATCATTACAAGCTGCAGGTGAAAGGTGTAGGAATGCAGAAACAATCAAAGCTCTATTCTATTTTTAACGGCGCCGTTATTTTAACGCTCGCAGGTTTATTTACGAAAATCTTAAGTGCCACTTATCGTATTCCATATCATCATATCGCGGGAGATATAGGGTTTTATATCTATCAGCAAGTTTATCCGCTATATGGAATTGCGCTACAGCTAGGTACATATGGTTTCCCTGTAATTATTTCAAAGTTAGTAGCTGAGTATGCGGTAACAAATCGAAGAAAGGAAATACGGGGAATACTTCAAGTTTCGTTTGCTTTTTTGTTTGTAGTAGGCTGCACGATATTTGCGTTTGAATATATTTTCGCAGAAACGATTGCCGAGTGGATGGGTGATCGTAAATTAACGGTTCTCATTCAAATTATTTCATTTTCCTTTTTACTTATTCCGTTTATTGCTGTTATTCGTGGTTATTATCAAGGATTACATAATATGTTTCCTACAGCGCTGTCTCAAATTGCAGAACAAGTTGTACGGGTAGGGACTATTTTGTATCTGTCTATTTTCTTGATCCAACATGGTTATGATCTATATACTGCAGGGGCGGGAGCTGTTTTTGGTTCTATAACAGGCGGTATCACATCCCTTATTATTTTATTTTTATTTGTTTTTAGAACAAAGACAAATTCTAAGGGAGTATTTCAACGCATAAAAAAAGCAGACATCAAGAGAATATTTAAAATCCTTATTATTCAAGGCTTATTAATTTGTATTAGCGGTATGGGTCTGCTGTTTATCCAGCTTATTGACTCCTTTACTTTATATTCTAGCCTAACGGCGCACGGCATGGCTGAAGAAGCAGCACAAATTTTAAAAGGTATTTATGACCGCGGGCTTCCGTTGATTCAATTAGGTACAGTAGTAGGTACAGCTTTTTCGCTTTCGCTTGTACCTGTTATTTCTTCAGCCATTGCGAAAAAAAATCTGTCATTTGTAGTTGGAAAAGTTCAGCTGTCTCTCCGTCTATCGCTTGTAGTCGGAGTTGGAGCAGCTTTTGGCTTGATTGCGCTGATGAAACCCATTAATATGCTTTTATACGGTGACTCCCACGGAACGGACGTTTTACAAATTTTGAGCTTGTTAGTTATATTTACAACAGTAGCAGCAACTGCTGGAGCTGTACTGCAGGGGATGGGAGCTGTTTTCGCGCCTGTAATAGCCGTTATCGCTGGCATGGCAGTCAAACTAATATTGAATCTTTGGCTAATACCAGATTTTCAAACTATAGGAGCAGCCATTGCTTCCTCAGCTGGATTCGCTATCGTTGCAACAATCAATCTATTTTGTCTATATAAAAAGCTTGCTGTACCTCTTGTTCCGAAAAAGGTGAGTGGAGGTATTTTTATAACGGGCATAGCAATGGTCGTTCTTTTGCAAAGCTATTTATTTTGTTTACATCACTTTGTATGGTCTAATGTTTTAGATACAAGCAAACAAGTGGTTGAAACCGGAGCTGGTGTTTTAATAGGCGGTTTGTTTTATTTGTTTATTATTATGAAACAACATATTTTTACCGAAGAGGAATTACGTTTACTTCCAATGGGAAGTGTTTTAGCTAAATACGTATTAAAAAATAAATAAGAAGGTGAAGCAATGACAGGGAAAGTAACAGTTATTGGTTTAGGAGCAGGCGATTTAGAACAGCTACCTGTAGGCATTTATCGCTTGCTACAGCAGGAAAAGCATATTTATATGCGTACAAAAGAACATCCTGTAATCAAAGAATTAGAAAGTGAAGGCTTGACGTATGTATCCTATGATGGCGTATACGAATCGTATGATGCATTTGAAGAGGTATATGAACATATATCAAATGATTTAATCGATAAAGCTTCAATAGAAGAAGTGGTGTATGCCGTTCCTGGGCACCCTTTAGTGGCAGAACGTACGGTTCAATTACTTTTACAAAAAGGAAAAGAACGAGGCATTCCTGTTGAAATTAAAGGAGGACAAAGCTTCTTAGACCCAATTTTTGGTGCGCTAAAGATCGATCCTATCGAAGGGTTTCAGCTGCTAGACGGAACAGATTTAAAGCGAAGCGAAATAGAGTTAACCGGTCATGTTCTAATTGCTCAAGTGTACGATCAGTTCGTTGCCTCAGAGGTAAAGCTCACGCTGATGGAACACGTTCCTGATGATTACCTCGTTTACATTGTAACAGCAGCGGGAAGCAGTGAAGAAAAAATCCAGCCGGTCAAGCTGTATGAATTGGATAGAGAAATGTCGCTCAATAACTTAACGACTATTTATGTCCCTCCAGTAGCAGACGAAACAATTTTATACCATCAATTTGACGCATTCAGAAGGATTATTGCCACGCTCAGAGGACCAAACGGATGTCCTTGGGATCAAAAACAAACGCATGAATCGCTCAAGCGCTATTTGCTAGAAGAGTCTTATGAGTTATTAGATGCAATTGACCGTCAAGATGACGATAATATGATTGAA
Organism: Priestia sp. SRI_019; assembly: GCF_057586255.1. NCBI lineage: Bacteria > Bacillati > Bacillota > Bacilli > Caryophanales > Bacillaceae > Priestia > Priestia sp. SRI_019. The sequence goes on from NZ_JBYCZN010000011.1 coordinate 28,532, forward strand.
GAGCTCGGCGATGTATTGCTGCAGGTATTGCTTCATGCACAAATCGGTGAAGATGAAGGAATGTTTTCAATTGATGATGTCATTCGCAGTGTTTCAGAGAAAATGGTAAGACGCCATCCGCATGTATTTGGGGAAGAGAGCGTGAATGATGCAGATGAGGTCTTGAAAAATTGGGATGAAATCAAAAAAGAAGAAAAAGGAGAGGAACCTTCTTCTCTGTTAGCTTCTGTACCTGAGGCTATGCCTTCTTTAATGAAAGCGCATGGATATCAAAAGCAAGCTGCAAAAGTTGGTTTCGATTGGTCAGAAGTTGAACCTATGTGGGAAAAAGTACAGGAAGAACTTGCTGAATTCCAAGAGGAAGTACAGCATGCTGATAAAGAAAAAATGAGCGATGAATTTGGAGATATTTTATTTGCTTTAGTGAATATTGCAAGATTTTATAAAATTGATTCTGAAGCTGCATTAGCTAAAACGAATACAAAATTTTTAAATCGATTTCAATATATTGAAGAAAAAGTGAGAGCTTCTGAAAAACCATTTGAATCTTTTTCGTTAGAAGAGTTAGATGAATTTTGGGAAGAAGCCAAAAAAACAGGTTTGTAAAACAGGAAGGTGAGGGAATTATGAGGTTAGATAAATTTTTAAAAGTATCACGTTTAATTAAGCGCCGTACATTAGCAAAAGAAGTATCAGACAAGGGCCGTATTACCATTAATGGTATCGTTGCAAAAGCAAGCACAAATGTGAAAGTAGGAGATGAATTAGCGATCACATTCGGCACGAAGAAAATTACCGTTAAAATAGAGGCTCTTCAAGAAGCAGCTAAAAAAGAAGAAGCAGCTAATTTGTACTCAATTGTCAAAGAAGAGCGTGTTTCATCTGAAGTATAACTGATGAAGGCTTGTTCTAAATCACCTTTCTCATTCATATGTTTTAAACAACAGATAACAAGAGCGAATGCTCTTAATGAATGAGGTGGGGATGAAGATATGAGCCAATTTTACGAAACAAGCAATTCAAACAAAGACCATACTCCAAATCATGATTTAGTGATGAAGGGTCGGCGTCTCTTAGATATCACGGGTGTGAAGCAGGTAGAGAGCTTTGACAATGAGGAATTTTTACTTGAAACAGTGATGGGTTTCTTGTCAGTTAGAGGGCAAAATCTGCAAATGAAAAATTTAGACGTTGATCAAGGAATTGTATCGATAAAAGGAAAAATCTTTGATATAGTTTACTTAGATGAGAACCAATCGGAGAAGGCTAAAGGATTCTTTAGTAAGTTGTTTCGATGAGTTTAAACATTCAGCTCTATACAATGCTTGCGATGGTATCGATGGGAAGCGGTTTAGGTGCTTCTCTCGATACTTATCGTTACTTTGTTAATCGCTCTAAATCACGCCCATGGTTTGTATTTGTGAATGACGTATTGTTTTGGATGGTGCAAGCTCTTCTCATTTTTTATGTGTTGTTTTTAGTGAATGAAGGAGAACTGCGTTTGTATGCGTTTCTTGCTTTGTTTTGCGGTTTTGCCGCGTATCAAAGCTTATTTCAATCACTGTATTTAAAAGTATTAACATTTACTGTCTCGAGCGTATTAAGTTTATATCGAGGTGTTTTAACGCTTAGTAATATTTTTTTGGTCAAGCCTATCCGCTTCTTTATTCATATTCTACTTGTAGTCGCTTTAGGGATCTACCGAGCCGTTCATAAGCTGCTCGTATTCTGTCTAAAGCTTATTTACGTACCGACCAGGTGGGTTCTTTTCGTATTTTGGAGAATGATGCCTAAACCTGTAAAACGATTTTTACATATGGGTTTTCGGTATATAGAAGGAATTTACAATCGTGCAAAGAATATGATAATGAGAATCGTTGCATGGGTGAACACTTTAAAAAACAAGGGGGACGACTAATTCAATGAGTGCGGTACGAAAAAAAAAGGTCGCGAAGTTAAATACTGATTATAGCCATAAACAAGAGCAAATTAAACAAAATACAGATCGAAAGCGTATCGGTTTAATTAGGCGTTTGACTGTTTTTGGAGTGTTGGCCTTAATCATTGGTGGATTGATGGTATCAGCTTTAATTACGCAAACCTCAGCTATTGAGAACAAAAAAGCTGAGAAGGTGAAATTAGAACAGCAGCTGACAAAATTACAAAGCAAGCAAAAGCAGTTAAAAGGTGAAATCGTCAAGTTAAATGACGATGATTATATTAAAAAAATTGCCCGCAGAGATTATTTTTTATCAGAAGACGGGGAAATTATCTTTAATGTAAAAAAAGACTAAACGTATGGTTCGTTGACAGTGTATTTTTGCTTTTTGTATAATATAATAAATTGATTTCTTTTATCATTTAAGGAGGAGCATTTTTTTTATGTCAATCGAAGTAGGCAGCAAGTTACAGGGAAAGGTAACAGGTATTACGAACTTTGGAGCTTTTGTTGAGTTACCAGGAGGTTCAACAGGCTTGGTTCATATCAGTGAAGTAGCTGATAATTACGTAAAGGACATTAACGACCATTTAAAAGTGGGCGACGAAGTTGAAGTCAAAGTAATTAACGTTGAGAAAGATGGTAAAATTGGTCTTTCAATTAAGAAAGCGGTAGACAAACCAGAACGTCCGGAAAGACCGGAGCGTCCTGCAAGAGCGCCTCGCTCAGACCGTCCACGTGATTCACGCCCACAACGTAATAACAATCGTGGTGGCGGTAATGATTTCCGTACAAAAGAAACATTCGAACAAAAAATGAATCGTTTCTTAAAAGACAGTGAAGAACGTTTATCTTCCCTAAAGCGCCATACCGAATCAAAACGCGGTGGACGCGGTGCAAAACGCGGTTAACTTGCTGCTTATATCAAATAGATAGCGAGTTTTTGGAAAGTACCTTTTATCTAAAAGGTGCTTTTTTATATGTAAAAAAGAGTAGAAAAAAAGCATGTACTGTTGTACATGCTTTTTGATGACCCGTACGGGATTCGAACCCGTGTTACCGCCGTGAAAGGGCGGTGTCTTAACCGCTTGACCAACGGGCCGTTATTCGAGTAGCGGCGGAGGGGATCGAACCCCCGACCTCACGGGTATGAACCGTACGCTCTAGCCAGCTGAGCTACACCGCCATTATACGTTCTCTAAAAGACATTTATAATAATATAAAAAAGCTGGGATATTGTCAATAACTTTTTTGTTATTTTTATAGACTATTATTTGCTTTTAAAAAAGAATGATGAGCGTAGGCTTTCTCTGAGGCAAACAGTATCTCTGATATTTTTTAAATTGCCATGTAAGATTGTACATCTTTTTGTATAGTTTTCAATATAATACTAGAAAATAGTCGAACGATTATAGGTATTTTGCTAGTCCGTTTGACAAAATTTCACCTTTCGCCGCGATATAATAATGAATAAGTATAATTAGCGGGTGGTGGGAGAATGCAAAAGACGGAAAGAGATTTTGCAAGTCCAACAACAGAGGCGGTATTTAACCGAACTAGATTAGAAATGTCCCGTGTGTTTACAAAGGCGGGTATGAAAACGGAAAAGGTGTTATTTCAATGGGGATTGTTGCTGCTAGTCGTAGGTTTTTTATTAGGACGAGCGTTAATTTTAATGAAAATCATGCCATTTGCTTTGCCATTCTTTGCAGCTGTAATGGCTATAAAGAAAGAAAAAGCACCGTTAGCAAGTTTAGCTGTATTGGCAGGGGCATTTAGTGTTTCCATTCAAAATGGAGGTACTGTATTTGCTACACTATTTGTTTTCTTACTAATTCATCGATTTAGCGGCATACTGACAATGGATCCGTTAAAAAAGCTGCCGTTCACTGTATTTAGCGCGATGTTACTTACAAAACTAACTATTTTTTATGTGTTTACCAAGGAATTCACCATGTATGATTTTACATTTGTGGCAGTAGAAGCAGGGTTAAGCTTTATCTTAACAATGATTTTCTTACAAAGCGTGCCTTTAATTTCATACCGAAAGCGAAAACAATCATTAAAAACAGAAGAAGTGATCTCTCTTATTATTTTATTGGCATCTGTTATGACGGGGACAATAGGGTGGATGATTTACGGGCTTTCGGCTGAACATATATTATCTCGTTACTTAGTATTAGTTTTTGCGTTTGTATCTGGCCCTACGATAGGAGCTACGGTGGGGGTCGTAACCGGTTTAATTTTAAGTTTCGCGAATGTTTCTAGTTTGTACGAAATGAGTTTACTCGCTTTTTCCGGCTTGCTTGGAGGACTTTTAAAAGACGGTAAAAAGCTAGGGGCAGCTCTTGGGCTAGTTGTTGGTTCATTGCTAATTGGCCTATATGCTCAGGCAGATCAAGGATTGACGACTAATTTGTATGAATCACTGACGGCCGTTGTTCTATTTTTATTAACCCCATCTTTTGTTTTGAAAAACTTAAGTAAATTAGTACCAGGGACATCTGAAAATATGCTTGAACAACAGCAGTACGTACGTAAGATCCGAGATGTAACAGCGAATCGCGTAGAACAGTTCTCAAATGTTTTTCAAGCACTTTCCAAAAGCTTTACGCAAAATGGGTTTTATGATGAAAAGCCAAGCGCGGATAAAGAAGTTGATTATTTCTTAAGCAGCGTTACCGAAAGGACGTGCCAATTTTGTTTTAAAAAAGAACAATGTTGGGCACAGCAGTTTGATACAACCTATGAATATATGAAGGAAATTATGCTTGAAGTTGATAATGGCACCCTTGAACAAAACCCAAGACTAATTCGAGAAATGGACAAACATTGTGTGAAATCGAAAAAAGTCATCGATGTGATTGAGCATGAACTTACGTATTTTAAAGCCAATCAGCACTTAAAAGCCCAAATTCAAGAAAGTAGAAGGATTGTAGCAGAACAGCTTCACGGTGTTTCTGAAGTCATGGGGAATTTTGCAAAAGAAATTAAGCGAGAGCGCGAAAATTTAAATGTACAAGAAGAACAGATTTTAGAAGCTCTTCGTAACTTTGGGATGGAAATCAATCAAATTGAAATTTATAGCTTAGAACCTGGAAATGTAGATATTGAAATGTGGGTGCCATATTGTCACGGAAGAGGAGAATGCGAGAAGATTATTGCGCCAATGCTTACAGATATTTTAGGTGAAAGTATTGTAGTAAAGAACGAAGAATGTGCTAAATACCCTCAAGGCTATTGCCACGTTTCGTTTGGGTGTACAAAAGCGTACGTTGTCGATACAGGCGTAGCACATGCTGCTAAGGGCGGAGGGTTTGTATCCGGTGACAGCTACTCCATGATTGAGCTAAACGCCGGTAAGTATGCACTAGCTATTAGCGATGGTATGGGGAATGGAGAGCGTGCCCACTATGAAAGCAGCGAAACGCTTCAGCTGTTAAAACAAATTTTACAAACAGGAATAGAAGAGACAATTGCAATTAAATCGATTAACTCTATTTTATCGCTGCGTACAAACGATGAGATCTTTTCTACGTTAGATTTAGCGATGATCGACTTACAAGATGCCAATGTAAACTTCTTGAAAATCGGTTCTACGCCAAGCTTCATCAAACGTGGAGATAAGGTGATTAAAATACAGGCAAGCAATTTGCCAATGGGCATTATTGAAGAATTTGAAGTGGATGTTGTGAATGAACAAATGAAGGCCGAAGACTTATTAATTATGATGAGTGATGGCGTATTTGAAGGACCAAAACACGTTGAGAACTACGAAATGTGGATGAAGCGAAAAATTGGCGAGCTTCAAACAAACGATCCACAAGAAATTGCAGACTTAATTATGGAAGAAGTTATTCGAACAAAATCAGGTTTAATTGAAGATGATATGACGGTAGTTGTGGCAAAACTTCAGCACAATACTCCGAAATGGTCGTCGATCCCTTCTTACGCTTATCGTAAAAAAGCACAATAGTTAGATAGAAGTATATTTTATCTCCTCCTCGTCTATCATGTTAATACTGATAATGAGGAGGGGATTTTTTTATGAAAAAAGGTACTTTGAAACAGATGTTGGTCATTACGGACGGTGGTTCGAATACAGGTGAAGATCCGGTAGCAATGGCAGCACTAGCTAAAGAACAAGGGATTAGTGTAAACGTTATTGGTGTGATGGAAGAGGACACAATTGATGAGCAAAGCACGAATGAAATAGAAGGCATTGCCATGTCAGGCGGTGGCGTGAGTCAAATTGTTTACGTAAAACAGCTTTCTCAAACTGTTCAAATGGTTACAAGGCAGGCAATGACGCAAACACTTCAAGGCGTTGTAAATAAAGAACTTCAGCAAATTCTAGGTTCCTCTAATTCAAGATTAGAAGAGTTATCTCCTGAGAAGCGAGGAGAAATCATGGAAGTTGTTGATGAACTTGGGGAAACGGTTGACTTAGAGATTCTTATTTTAGTTGACATGAGCGGAAGTATGAAAAATAAGCTTCCCACTGTAAAGGAGTCGCTGTTAGATTTATCGTTAAGCTTGAATGCTCGCATGGGGCATAATCAATTTTCAATCTTTTTATTTCCTGGGAAAAAGAAAGACGTAGAGAAGCTAATGGACTGGAATCCAAGGTTAGAGTCGCTTTCAACGATTTTTCCTAAACTAACAGCAGGAGGTATTACGCCTACTGGACCGGCTATCAAAGAGGCTACTCATTATTTCACCAAAAAGCGCTCATTGAGAGGGTTGTTAAAAAATAATGAACAATACATTGAAGAATCAGGTATGTAACCTATCTCCGGGAACAGAAATTCAAGGAAAATGGCATCACGTCCATTATAAAATTCTTGAGAAATTAGGCGTGGGGGCAACTGGAGTTGTCTATTTAGTTCAATTAGTAAACGGAACGCTAGCAGCGTTAAAAATAAGCTTTTCTAACATGTCTGTTACAGCAGAAGTGAATGTATTAAAAAAGCTCTCTCAAGTCAAAGACAAAGTGCTAGGACCGCGCTTACTTGATGTAGATGATTGGAGCTATGGTTCTCACGCTCTTTCTTTCTATGTAATGGAGTATGTAAAAGGGCAGCCTCTCCTTTCCTTTATCTCAACAAGAGGGACAGAATGGCTGCAAGTATTTGCAAGTCAGCTTTTAACAGACTTAGCAAACCTTCATGAAGAAGGATGGGTATTTGGTGATTTAAAACCAGAAAACCTGGTCGTAACATCTAACCCCGTAAAAGTTCGATGGATTGACGTCGGAGGAACAACTCTGCAAGGGCGGTCAATAAAAGAATTTACCGACTTTTATGATCGGGCGCACTGGGGGCTTGGCTCCCGAAAAGCAGAACCGACTTATGATTTGTTTGCTGTATCTATGGTTTTGATTCACGCAGCTTATGGCAAGCGAATTAATAAAACAGACAAACCGGCTGAACAATTAAAACAATTTATATTAACAACAAAGCAGTTGGAACCTTTCGGGGACGTTTTGTATCAAGCGGTTACGGGAAAGTATAAGTCAGCTAAAGAAATGAAAACAGAGGTGTTATCGGTCGAAAAAAGAAGAGGGGCAAAAAGTAAAGGAACAAAGCCTCAAAACGTTCGTCAACCGTCTGCCCCTCGTGTTAAAGTAAAGAAGAAGCGTTCTCACGTGTTAGAGACGCTACTACTTTGTACGTCTGTAATGTTGATTTATATTTTGTATCTATTTATTCAAGTGCTATAAAGTTTGGAGAAATTGTGAAACTTTCCTTATAGTCATTCGTATAAAGTAAATTAATGATACATTATTGCGTGTACATTATAAGGATGAGTCATTCCTATGGAAAAGCAAGTGAACAATTTTATGACAAAACATCAGTTATTATCCGCAGGCTCTACGGTGGTTGTAGGTATTTCTGGTGGTCCTGATTCTTTAGCACTACTGCATTTCTTATGGAGTCTGAAAGAGCAAAAATCTCTCACGATTATTGCTGCTCATGTTGATCATATGTTCCGGGGCAAAGAGTCACAGCAGGATATGGAATATGTGCAGAACTACTGCAAACAATTGAATATTAAATGTGAGGCGAAGCAGATTGATGTTATTGCCTATCAGAAGGAAAGAAAGTTATCTTCTCAAGTAGCAGCCAGGGAATGCCGCTATACATTTTTTACTCATGTTATGAAGAAGCACAAAGCAAATCTTCTTGCATTAGGACATCACGGAGATGATCAGATTGAAACGATGTTAATGCGAATGGTTCGAGGCAGTACGATGAATGGATACGCAGGGATGCAGCCCAAGCGGCCATATGGGGATGGATTTATTATTAGGCCGTTCCTAGCCGTAACGAAAGAAGAAATCAATCGCTACTGTAAGCTACATGGGCTTACCCCTCGGGTTGACCCGAGTAATGAGAAAGATTCGTACACGAGAAATCGGTTTCGTCATTACGTTTTGCCATTTTTAAAGCAAGAAAACGCCGCTGTACATGAAAAATTTCAACAATTTAGCGAGAACTTGCATGAAGATCAAGCATACTTAGAGGAATTAACGACCGATGTGATGAATAAAGTAATGAGAAAGAAATTGCAAAATGAAATTCTCATTGATAGAGATTGTTTTCTAAGGATACGCAAGCCTTTACAAAGGCGTGGTATTCAACTAATATTAAACTATCTCTATAAAGAAATTCCTCCAACCCTTTCCTCAGCGCATGTTGACATGTTAGTAGGATTTTGTGAAAGTGAAAAACCGTCTGGTACGCTTGACTTTCCAAATGGTTTGCGCATTATCCGATCTTACAACGACTGTCTTTTCACCTTTAATGAGGGGAACATCGAGCCATATGAATTTATTGTTCCGATTCCAGGGGTCGTCGAGCTTCCAAATGGTCACCAGCTTATTTGTGAAATACATAATAAAGTCGAAGATATAAAAGGAAACGATGTTTTTCTTTTAGATGAAGCTCACGATTTACAATCATTAAAGGTAAGGACACGAAAAAATGGCGATAAAATGCGAGTAAAGGGCATGAAGGGACATAAAAAAGTAAAGGATATTTTTATCGATGAAAAAATCCCTTTACAATTCAGAGATCATTGGCCGGTAGTGGAAGATAGCCAAGGAACTATTTTGTGGCTACCTGGTTTGAAAAAATCTGCTTATGAACTGCATACACATAAGTCCAGATATGTTATTTTATACTATAAGTAGCGAAAACTTCTAGGAGGCAAGTAAGGAATGAAGCAGGATATTCAAGAAATTTTGATTTCAGAAGAAGAAATACAACAGAAAGTAAAAGAATTGGGTAAGCTATTATCTGAGGAATACGCTGACCGTTTTCCTTTGGTAATCGGTGTATTGAAAGGCGCTATGCCTTTTATGTCTGATCTAATTAAGCGTGTTGATACATATTTAGAAATGGATTTTATGGATGTATCAAGTTATGGCAATGCGATGGTTTCTTCTGGTGAAGTAAAAATCCTAAAAGATTTAGATACATCAGTTGAAGGTCGAGACATTCTTATCTTAGAGGATATTATCGACAGCGGCTTAACGCTTAGCTATCTTGTAGAGTTATTCAAGTACCGTAAAGCTAAGTCAATTAAGATTGTCACACTCTTAGACAAACCAACAGGTCGTAAAGCATCTATTAAAGCAGATTACGTTGGATTTGAAGTACCTGATGCATTCGTAGTAGGGTATGGATTAGATTATCAAGAGAAATATCGTAACCTGCCGTATATTGGGGTTCTTAAACCGCAAGTATACAGCAATTAATAAGCACATATCCAAGTGCAATTTATTGGATAGGATAAATGTTCTATGTTAGTATTGAATACAGTATTTGTTTATCGTGGGAGGAGGTAAGAAATGAATCGGATCTTCCGTAATACCATCTTTTATTTACTTATATTTTTAGTCATTATTGGCGTGGTAAGCTTCTTTAGTGGCTCTAATCAAAAAGCAGAACCAATGAGATACGATACATTTGTTCAACACTTAGACAAAGGTGATGTGAAATCACTCTCTATGAAACCTGAAAGAGGCGTGTATGTTGTGCAAGGGAAGTTAGATTCTTACAAAAAGGATCAAACGTTCCAAACTTACATCGTAGATGGTGACAAAGCACTTGATCGTATTGACGCTGCTTCCGAAAATAATCAAGTAGAAGTTGATTTTAAACCTGCTGATGAAACAAGCGGCTGGGTAACGTTCTTTACGTCAATCATTCCGTTTGTTATTATTTTCATCCTATTCTTCTTCTTACTGAACCAAGCTCAAGGTGGCGGAAGCCGCGTTATGAACTTCGGTAAAAGTAAGGCTAAGCTTTACAGTGAAGAAAAGAAAAAGGTTAAATTTAAAGACGTAGCTGGTGCAGACGAAGAAAAGCAAGAACTTGTGGAAGTTGTTGAGTTCTTAAAAGACCCTCGTAAATTCGCAGAGCTAGGTGCAAGAATTCCGAAGGGTGTCTTACTTGTGGGACCTCCTGGTACTGGTAAAACATTATTAGCAAGAGCTGTTGCTGGTGAAGCAGGCGTTCCTTTCTTCTCTATCAGTGGTTCAGACTTTGTTGAAATGTTTGTTGGGGTCGGTGCTTCTCGTGTTCGTGATTTATTCGAAAATGCGAAGAAGAATGCTCCATGTATTATCTTTATTGATGAAATCGATGCTGTAGGTCGTCAACGTGGCGCAGGTCTTGGTGGCGGACACGATGAGCGTGAACAAACATTGAACCAATTGCTTGTTGAGATGGATGGTTTTGGTGCTAACGAAGGTATCATTATCATTGCAGCAACAAACCGCCCGGATATCTTAGATCCAGCGTTATTACGTCCAGGCCGCTTCGACCGTCAAATTACGGTAGATCGTCCAGATGTAAATGGCCGTGAAGCAGTGCTTAAAGTACATGCTCGCAATAAGCCTTTAGATGAATCAGTAAACTTAAAAGCAATTGCTATGCGTACGCCAGGTTTCTCAGGTGCAGATCTCGAAAACTTGTTAAACGAAGCTGCCTTAGTAGCTGCTAGACAGGACAAAAAGAAAATTGAAATGGTTGACATTGACGAAGCAACAGACCGCGTAATTGCAGGTCCAGCTAAGAAAAGTCGAGTTATTTCTAAAAAAGAACGCAATATTGTTGCTTATCATGAAGCAGGACATACAATTATCGGTGTCGTATTAGACGAAGCTGATATGGTACATAAAGTAACCATTGTTCCACGTGGGCAAGCTGGTGGATATGCTGTTATGTTACCAAAAGAAGATCGCTACTTTATGACGAAGCCAGAGCTGCTGGATAAAATTGTTGGATTGCTTGGTGGTCGCGTAGCTGAGGAAATTATTTTCGGCGAAGTGAGTACAGGTGCTCACAATGACTTCCAGCGTGCAACAAGCATCGCTCGTAAAATGGTAACAGAATACGGTATGAGTGAAAAGTTAGGACCAATGCAATTCGGTCAATCACAACAAGGCCAAGTATTCTTAGGTCGTGATTTACACAGTGAACAAAACTACAGTGATGCGATTGCTCATGAAATTGATAATGAAATCCAACGTTTCATTAAAGAAAGCTATGAGCGTGCGAAGCAGATCTTAACGGAAAACCGTGACAAGTTAGAGCTTGTAGCTCAAACATTGTTAGAAGTAGAAACGTTAGACGCTGAGCAAATCAACCACTTAGTAGATCATGGAACTCTTCCAGACCGTTCTAGTCACGTAACAGATGAAGATGTTAAAGTAAACATCCAAACAAAGACAGACGATGAAGAGCCAAAAGCATAAGACAATTAAAATCAGTGGAGATATTCTCCACTGATTTTTTTAATGGGCAAAAGTTAGGTTTGGTAAAAGGTTTTCGTATATATGGTGGATAAGTAGGATATCCACTAGAGAATCGTGTCATTATATTCCTATTTTATCTAGAATATACACGTCTATTTACCAGTTATGGTATGATGGTTTCAGTGTGAATACTGAATTTATATAAAGTGGTGATTGAAATGATTTTTGTATTAGATGTTGGAAATACGAATACGGTATTAGGTGTATACGATGGAGATGAATTAAAGTATCACTGGCGTGTAGAAACAAGCCGTAATAAAACAGAAGACGAGTATGGCATGACAATCAAAGCCTTGCTTGAGCACGTTAGTTTATCTTTTAAAGATATTCATGGTATTATTATTTCCTCTGTTGTTCCTCCTATTATGTTTGCATTGGAGAGAATGTGTCAAAAGTATTTTCATTTAAAGCCGCTTGTTGTTGGTCCTGGAATTAAGACGGGTTTAAATATTAAATATGAAAATCCGCGTGAAGTGGGAGCAGACCGTATTGTAAATGCTGTTGCTGGAATTCAGCTATACGGAAGCCCTTTAATTATCGTTGATTTTGGTACCGCAACCACGTATTGCTATATTGATGAAAATAAGCAATATATGGGTGGTGCGATTGCCCCTGGTATTAATATTTCGACAGAAGCTCTTTATTCAAGAGCATCTAAGCTTCCGCGAATTGAAATTGCGCGACCAAATAGCATTGTGGGAAAAAATACAGTATCTGCGATGCAAGCAGGTATTTTATATGGATACGTTGGACAAGTAGAAGGAATTGTAGCAAGAATGAAAGAGCAAGCAACAGTAAATCCTAAAGTTATTGCTACTGGAGGACTCGCAACATTGATTGCTAAAGAGTCGGATATTATTGATATTGTGGATCCATTTTTGACTTTAAAAGGATTGCAAATAATTTATACAAAAAATATGGAGTAAGAGGTGTATATTATGGGTGACTATTTAGTAAAAGCACTAGCTTACAATAGTCAAGTTCGCGCTTATGCAGTAAAAACAACGGATACAGTTGGAGAAGCGCAGCGCCGTCACTATACATGGCCTACAGCCTCTGCAGCATTGGGACGTTCAATGACTGCGGGAGTCATGATGGGGGCTATGCTAAAGGGTGAGCAAAAGCTAACAATTAAAATTGAAGGCCGCGGCCCAATTGGCGTTATCTTAGTAGACAGCAATGCTAAAGGGGAAGTGCGTGGATATGTAACGAATCCACAAACGCACTTCAATTTAAATCAGCATGGAAAATTAGATGTAGCACGTGCTGTAGGTACAGATGGCACGCTGAGTGTCGTAAAAGATATCGGAATGCGTGATCAATTTAACGGACAAGTACCTATTGTATCGGGAGAATTAGGAGAAGATTTCACGTATTATTTTGTGACATCTGAACAAGTCCCATCTTCAGTAGGTGTAGGAGTACTTGTTAACCCTGATAACACGATCTTAGCTGCGGGCGGATTTATCATTCAGCTTCTGCCAGGAACAGATGATAAAACGATTACAGCTATTGAACAACGCTTACAGACGATTGAGCCAATTTCAAAACTGATTCAAAAAGGTCTTTCTCCTGAGGAAATCTTAGAAGAAGTTCTTGGAAAAGAAAATGTAAAGTTTCTGGAGACAATGCCTGTAGAGTTCAAATGTCAGTGCTCAGAAGAAAGAATTGCCAATGCTATTATCAGCTTAGGACAAGAAGAGATTCAATCAATGATTGAGGAAGATGGCCAAGCTGAAGCCCAGTGTCATTTCTGTAATGAGACCTATCGTTTTGATAAAAAGCAGCTTGAAGAAATGAAAGAACAAGCAATTTAAAAAAAATAAAAGATTCTTAAAAGGCGTCATTTTATAAATGAGCGCCTTTTTTTTATAAATATTAAGTTCTATTTCTGTATATATTGATCTAAAAATATAACAAAATTAGGTAAATGGAAAGACAAAATGATTGACAATTTAGAAAACATCTGATAAATTGTATACAAAATCAATAAAATTAGTTGGTATTAGGAGTGGTCATATGGCACGTATTGCAAATTCAATTACAGAGTTAATTGGTCAAACACCAATCGTAAAACTAAACCGTCTAGTTGAAGAAGATATGGCGGATGTATATTTAAAATTAGAATTTATGAACCCGGGAAGCAGCGTAAAAGATCGTATCGCATTAGCGATGATTGAAGATGCGGAAGCAAAAGGTGTGTTAAAACCTGGCGACACAATCATTGAACCAACAAGTGGTAACACAGGGATTGGCTTAGCAATGGTAGCTGCAGCAAAAGGATACCGTGCTATTTTAACAATGCCTGAAACGATGAGTATTGAGCGTCGTAATCTGCTTCGTGCGTACGGTGCAGAGTTAGTGTTAACACCAGGTCCAGAAGGAATGAAAGGGGCGGTTAATAAAGCAACTGAGCTTGCAAAAGAGCACGGCTACTTTATTCCTCAACAGTTCCAAAACGAGGCGAACCCAGAAGTGCACCGTCAAACAACGGCTAAAGAAATTATCGAGCAGTTTGGCGATCAGTTAGATGGATTTGTGGCAGGTATTGGTACTGGCGGTACTATTACAGGTGCTGGTGAAGTGTTAAAAGAAAAGTACCCAAATATCAAAATTTATGCGGTAGAGCCAGCTGATTCTCCGATTTTAAGCGGTGGTCAACCAGGACCTCATAAAATTCAAGGAATTGGTGCAAACTTTGTTCCGGATACGCTTAACACGGAAGTATATGACGAAGTTGTCGCTGTTCAAAACGACCAAGCTTTTGAATATGCCCGTAAAGTAGCAAAAACAGAAGGTGTACTAGTAGGTATCTCTTCTGGGGCTGCGATTTATGCTGCGTTAAAAGCTGCAAAACAGCTTGGAAAAGGTAAAAAAGTGTTAGCGATTATTCCAAGTAACGGTGAGCGTTACCTAAGTACTCCATTGTTCCAATTCGAGGAACAAACACAAGCATAAAAACGATAAAAAAACAGCTTCTATATGAAGCTGTTTTTTTTCATCTAAGAATCATGTAAAATGAAAGCAGGTGATTTATTTTTAGGAGAGTGAACAAATGCAGCAAAGAATGACTTGGGGCGAATCTATTTCTATCTCTAAAAACCAATGGTTCAAAAAATATCAAGAGTTGTCAAAAGAGGAACCGAATCATATCCTGCTTGAAAGCGGTCGAGGCGGAAAGTTTCAAATGATGGGATTAAAACCTGTAGCCATTTTGCGAGGCGAACAAAACGAGCTTCATATCAAAACGGATGACCAAGCTACTGTTCAAAAAGGTAATCCGCTTCATCTTATGCGAGACTGGGTGAAGAAGTTTGAAGCAGAGGTGAATCCAGATCTTCCTCCTTTTCAAGGTGGAGCAATTGGCTTTATTAGCTATGATTATATCCGCTATGTAGAAACCATACCTGACCTTGCTGAAGATTCATTGAAAACGCCGGACGTTTATTTCCTTATTTTCGATGACGTATTTGTATACGATCAAGAAAAGGAAAAGCTCTGGATTATCGTTAATGACGAAGCAGATTGCAAAGAGCAGGCACATAAGCGTATTGATCAATACAAAAAGGACTGGATGGAGGCAAGTGATGAAGGACTCTCATATGAGCGGATTCATCGTGTTGCCGAAAAGATTGAGGTTTCGATGTCTGAAGCTGCTTTTTCAGATGCCACTACTCGCGTACATGAGTACATCGGGCAAGGCGATGTGTTTCAAGTGAACTTATCTGTTCGACAGTCTCAACAGCTTCAAACTCATCCTATGCACATCTACGAACAGGTACGGAAAATCAACCCGTCTCCTTACATGTCTTATATGCAGACAGAAGAATTTCACATTGTGAGCTGTTCACCAGAACTATTAGTGAAAAAAGCCGGTGATGAAATCAGTACGAGACCGATTGCGGGAACGCGCTCTCGCGGTAAAGATGATCAAGAAGACCAACAGTTAGCGGATGAGCTTATTCACAACGAAAAAGAGCGTGCAGAGCATGTGATGCTTGTTGACTTGGAGCGTAATGATCTTGGTAGAGTAAGCGAATATGGTACTGTGCATGTTGACGAGTTTATGGTTATTGAAAAATATTCACATGTGATGCATATTGTGTCTAATGTAAAAGGCAAGCTCGCGCGCAACAAAGATTTTGTAGATATCGTAGATGCGGTTTTTCCTGGAGGAACGATTACTGGAGCACCTAAAGTTCGTACAATGGAAATCATTGAAGAACTTGAACCAGTTCGACGAGGAATTTATACAGGATCGATTGGTTGGATTGGGTTTAATGGAGATATGGAATTAAATATTGCGATTCGCACTATGATTATTCAAGACGGCCAAGCTTATGTGCAGGCTGGTGCGGGTGTTGTGATTGATTCAAATCCGAAACACGAATACAAAGAATCACTGAAAAAAGCAATTGCACTATGGAAAGCAAAAGAGCAGAGCGAAAATGAGCTGAGTGAGGGTGAGTAAAGATGATATTAATGATTGATAATTATGATTCTTTTACGTTTAATTTAGTACAGTATTTAGGTGAGCTAGGGCATGAGCTTCTTGTAAAAAGAAATGATGAAATTACACTTTCTGAAATTGAAGTGCTAAATCCAGATTTCTTGATGATCTCCCCGGGACCATGCAGTCCTAATGAAGCGGGAATCAGTCTAGAAGCCATCGAGTATTTTGCAGGTAAGATTCCAATATTCGGTGTATGCTTAGGGCATCAGTCGATTGGGCAAGCTTTTGGAGGGAATGTGATTCGTGCGGATAAATTAATGCACGGTAAAACATCTGAAATGCATCATGATGGCCGTACTATCTTTAAAGATCTTGATAATCCGTTCACGGCAACGCGATACCATTCTTTGATTGTAGAAAAAAGTTCACTGCCGGATTGTTTTGAAATTTCAGCGTGGACAGCAGAAGATGAAATTATGGCGATTCGCCATAAATCATTACCTATTGAAGGAGTACAGTTCCATCCTGAATCTATCATGACTTCTTACGGTAAAGAAATGTTGAAGAATTTTATTGAAACTTACGAAAAAAAGCGAGTGTAATGATATGTATATATACGTAAATGGCGAAGTAAAGCCTGCGTCTGAAGCCACTATTTCTCCGTTTGATCACGGATATATGTATGGCCTAGGGCTGTTTGAAACGTTACGAGTTTATGAAGGTCATCCATTTTTAGTGGAAGACCATCTGGATCGACTGTGTAGCAGCTTACGTGAATTAAATATTGTATGGGACTACTCTACACAGGACGTGTTGGAAATCATTAATAGTCTGTTAATGAAAAACAATGAGAGGAATGCGTATGTTCGATTAAATGTCTCAGCAGGAAATGGCGGAATTGGCTTGCAGGTGGAAGAATACGACAAGCCATCTACAATAGTATATATGAAATCAATGCCTCATCCATCGAGCCCCCTTGTAAAAGAGGGGCTTATTCTTGAGACGAAACGAAATACGCCTGAAGGAACCATGAGGTTAAAGTCTCATCATTATTTAAATAATGTACTAGCTAAGCGAGAAGTTGGTTCAGACTTAAATAAAGAGGGTATCTTTTTAACAAAAGAAGGGTTCTTAGCCGAAGGTATTGTGTCCAATTTATTTTTTGTAAAAGATGATTGTGTATATACGCCGTCTCTTGAAACAGGTATCTTAAATGGAATTACGAGACAGTTTATCTTTACGCTTTTACAAAAGAAAAACATAGAGGTTGTAGAAGGCTTATTTACGGTGGAACAGCTCTTGGAGGGTGATGAAGCTTTCGTTACAAATTCCATTCAAGAAATCGTACCTCTTCGAAGTATAAAGGATAAGCAGTTTTCAGTAGGAGACCATACGCTGACAGCTCAGTTGCAAAAAGAGTATCGCTCTTACACTATGTCGCTAATGAGTCGACACGAGCTACATGTATAAAAGCGAAAGGAGAGACTAAAGATGGATAAAATTTATGTGAATGATATGCGTTTCTATGGCTATCATGGCGTATTTCCAGAAGAAAATAAATTAGGGCAGCGTTTTCACGTGGATTTAGCTGTGGAACTAGATTTAAAGCAAGCTGGTACTACGGACAATTTAGAATACTCGGTGAGCTATGCAGATTTATACCAAACATGCCAGGAAGTTGTAGAGAAGCGCACGTTCAAGTTAGTTGAAACGGTGGCTGAAACGATTGCATCTGAATTGCTTGCTAATTACGAACTCGTGCAGGCTTGTACAGTAAAAGTATATAAGCCCGATCCGCCAATTCCCGGTTATTATCAATCGGTAGCTATTGAAATTAAAAGGAGCCGTTGAATGACAACAGAAGCATATATTGCATTAGGATCAAATATTGAAAATCGAATGGAACATTTGAAGTCAGGAGTTACTGGCTTGATGAAACACTCTGAGATTAAGGTAGTGGCTGTTTCATCTGTTTATGAAACGGCCCCGGTCGGGTATACGAATCAAGCAAGCTTTTTAAACATGGTAGTAAAAATACAAACAACGTATTCGTCAGAGCACCTTTTAGATTGTTTGCAAGCCATTGAACAAACGGCAGGCCGAAAAAGAGAGATTGTATGGGGACCTAGAACCCTTGATTTAGATATCTTACTTTATAGTAATGAAATCATTCATACGGATAGACTGAGCGTCCCTCATCCCCGAATGTTTGAACGAGCGTTTGTGATGGTTCCTCTAAACGAACTAGCTCCATCTCTTATTCTCCCTGTAGCAGAAGAAAAAGTTGAAACCATCACAACACGTTTATCAGATTTAAAAGATGTAAAATTATTTCAAGAGCAAACAACGGGTATACTAGATATGTTCGAAAATAATCGTAATGATTTACATAAGTGAAAATGAATCTTATTAGTTGATTCATTTTTATATTGGCGTAAAGTAGAGTTCTGAGTAAAAACTTTGAGGTTTGGGTTCGCAGGTTGTTGGTTTATTCGGTAGCTTGTTAGAGAAATCGAAGAAAAAGAGAAGCAAAGCAAGAATAAAGCGATTTGACATAGAGAAACGACTGAACCTATAATAATTTTAAAGAAACGTAGTAGTTGCCAGTAAACATGCTGGCCTTTTTTCTGTTTCGGAAAACTTAATTATACGATGGAGATGAGTAAACGATGAGTCATGAAGAATTAAATGATCAATTTCTCGTTCGTCGCGAAAAAATGAGCAACCTACGAGATCAAGGTATTGATCCGTTTGGTCAACGTTTTGAACGTACACATACATCACAGCAATTAATTAGTGAGTATGACGAGTTAACAAAAGAACAGTTAGAAGAAAATGAAGTGCCTGTGTCACTAGCTGGTCGTATTATGACAAAGCGTGGAAAAGGAAAAGCAGGTTTCGCTCACGTTCAAGATTTAACAGGACAAATTCAGCTTTATGTACGTAAAGATGCAATTGGCGAAGAACAGTACGAAATCTTCAGCAGCGTAGATATTGGTGACTTGGTAGGGGTTGAAGGTGTTTTATTCAAAACAAAAGTTGGCGAACTTTCTATTAAAGTAAAAGATTTTACGTTACTAACAAAAGCGCTTCGTCCACTTCCAGATAAATATCATGGTTTAAAAGATATTGAACAGCGCTACCGTCAACGTTACTTAGATTTAATTACAAACCCAGAAAGTAAACAAACATTTATCTCAAGAAGCCGCATTATTCAATCGATGCGCCGTTACTTAGATAATCATGGATATTTAGAAGTTGAAACACCGATGATGCATTCAATCGCAGGTGGAGCAGCAGCTCGTCCGTTTGTGACACACCACAACGCGCTTGATATGGAACTTTATATGCGTATTGCGATTGAACTTCATTTAAAACGTTTAATCGTAGGTGGATTAGAAAAAGTATATGAAATTGGCCGTGTATTCCGTAATGAAGGTATATCTACACGTCACAATCCTGAATTTACAATGATCGAATTGTACGAAGCGTATGCGGACTACAAAGATATCATGGCTTTAACAGAGAACTTAATTGCACACATTGCGCAAGAAGTACTTGGCACAACAAAGATTCAGTATGGCGATCAAGAGGTAGATTTAACTCCAGAATGGACAAGACTTCATATGGTCGATGCTATTAAACAATATACGGGCGTAGACTTCTGGGGAGAAACATCTGTTGAAGAAGCTCGTGCTTTAGCGAAAGAACACGGGGTAGAAATCACTGAACATATGCAATATGGACATATTGTAAATGAATTCTTTGAACAAAAAGTAGAAGAGCAGTTAATTCAACCAACGTTCATTTACGGACATCCTGTAGAAATCTCTCCATTGGCTAAGAAAAATGCGGAAGATCCGCGTTTTACTGACCGTTTTGAGCTGTTTATCGTTGCACGTGAACACGCCAACGCATTTACAGAGCTAAATGATCCAATTGACCAACGTGAGCGCTTTGAAGCTCAGTTGAAAGAGAAAGAACAAGGAAACGATGAAGCACATGAGATGGATGATGACTTTATTGAGGCATTAGAATATGGTATGCCACCTACAGGTGGTCTAGGAATCGGTATTGACCGTCTTGTTATGTTACTAACAAATGCACCGTCAATCCGTGATGTACTATTATTCCCACATATGCGTCAACGCTAAAAAAGAGATGGCTACGGCCATCTTTTTTTAGTTAATAATATTAGAAAATTTAAACTTTTAATTTACCTCTTGTTTTTATGAAAACGATTTGGTATATTTATATCTGTTGCTAACGCAGATAAGCGAAAACAACAAAAAGAAATAAAAAAAGTTGTTGACATTACGTTAATAACTTGATAAGATAGTAAAGTCGCTTAAGAGCGGCAGTTGAACTTTGAAAACTGAACAAAGCGACAAACGTCAACGTTAATTTTTATTTTTTTAAAT
>NZ_JBYCZN010000012.1:0-46637 GCF_057586255.1 Priestia sp. SRI_019
GTTTAACGTTGACGTTTGTCGCTTTGTTCAGTTTTCAAAGTTCAATATATTTGGAGCGGGTGATGAGAATCGAACTCACGACATCAGCTTGGAAGGCTGAGGTTTTACCACTAAACTACACCCGCAATATGGCGCGCCCGAGAGGAGTCGAACCCCTAACCTTTTGATCCGTAGTCAAACGCTCTATCCAATTGAGCTACGGGCGCTTCTTATGATGTTTACCGCCGTTGTTTTGGCGACTTTATTATAATATCATTTCTGTTTTCTTATGTCAACACTTTTTTAAAAAGTTTTTTGGTGCGGCCGAGAGGACTTGAACCTCCACGGGGTCGCCCCCACTAGGCCCTCAACCTAGCGCGTCTGCCATTCCGCCACGACCGCTAAATACATAAAATGAATAAGATGCGGGTGAAGGGACTTGAACCCCCACGTCGTAAAGACACTAGATCCTAAGTCTAGCGCGTCTGCCAATTCCGCCACACCCGCAAGAAATGAAAATGAGCCATGAAGGACTCGAACCTTCGACCCTCTGATTAAAAGTCAGATGCTCTACCAACTGAGCTAATGGCTCTTTATGGCTGGGCTAGCTGGATTCGAACCAACGCATGACGGAATCAAAATCCGTTGCCTTACCGCTTGGCGATAGCCCAATAATTTAAATGGCGGTCCCGACGGGAATCGAACCCGCGATCTCCTGCGTGACAGGCAGGCATGTTAACCGCTACACCACGGGACCATCCAAAATTATGTATAAAACAGTCAAATGGTGGAGGATGACGGGATCGAACCGCCGACCCCCTGCTTGTAAGGCAGGTGCTCTCCCAGCTGAGCTAATCCTCCACAGAATATGTAAACAAAAATCAATGGTGACCCGTACGGGATTCGAACCCGTGTTACCGCCGTGAAAGGGCGGTGTCTTAACCGCTTGACCAACGGGCCATTATAAAATGGCGGAGAAGGAGGGATTTGAACCCTCGCGCCGCTTACACGACCTACACCCTTAGCAGGGGCGCCTCTTCAGCCACTTGAGTACTTCTCCATATGGCTCCACAGGTAGGACTCGAACCTACGACCGATCGGTTAACAGCCGATAGCTCTACCACTGAGCTACTGTGGAATAATATTTATCAGACTTCTTACATTGTAATCGACATTATATGTAATGTCAATAAGTTTTTGTGATTTCTTTACCGTTCATTTGAGACGGCTTTATTAATTTATCATAATCAATCTATTTTAGTCAAGCATCTTCTACATTTTTTTTAATTTACCTTTACACTTCCCACAAACATATTTAACCGTGTTCACTTTTCTTTTTCGAACATATTTTTGCTCACACTGCATACATACATATATGTGCTCTTTTTTCTTTCCATCACTTTCTTTTTTCAATGCCTGACAAAATCGGGGGGCACCTACTTCTTTCATTAGGCTTTTAAAGTCTTGATCTCCATGCTTATACCCTTTCCCCTCAATATGCAAATGATAGTGACAGAGCTCATGTTTAATGATTGCTACTATTTCTTGTCTGCCATATTGTTCAAAGTATTTGTAGTTTACTTCTATATTAGATGTACGTAATAAATACCTTCCACCTGTCGTACGTAAACGAGAATTAAAAGTGGCTTCATGACGAAATGGTTTGTGAAACAGCTTCAATGAAATTTCTTCTACAAGTATTTGTAAATCCTTATCATTCATCTTATATACTCCTCCACTGTATGAAATCACCTGACTAGCTCTTTGGGCATACACTTCATTACATACTCACTATTTACCTTATCATAAATGAAAAGGAGTGATTGTCCTTATGCCAATGTGGCTACAAAAACAAATGAGGCGCGCTTATTCTGAAAAAGACCGTGCACAAATAAAATTGCTCAATCAATGTTGGTTTTTTTATCAAAAAAATAACTCCGCTTCTTAAATCACTTCTTTTTACAAATAAAATTGCCTTTTCAGAAAATCTGAAAAGGCAATTTTATTATTGATGGGGTGGAATCATCGTCAGTGCGACTCTTCCTTTTTTCATATCTACTTCTTCTACCCACACATTCACCAAATCTCCTACTGAAACGACATCGAGGGGGTGCTTAACGTACCGATTCGTTAATTTAGAAATATGGACTAGACCGTCTTGCTTAACTCCTATATCGATGAACGCTCCGAAATCTACGACGTTTCGCACAGTACCTTCAAGCTGAATACCTTTGGCAAGATCTTCTAGCTTCAAAATATCCTGACGGAGCAAAGGTTTTGGCAGTTCATCACGAGGATCTCTTTCGGGCCTTACGAGCGCTTCTATAATGTCTTTTAAAGTAAGCTCCCCTATATTTAGTTCTTCTGATATTTCGGGTAAAGAGATATGTTTTAATGCTTCTTTTACTTTCTCCGTTCCAAGCTCAGTCTCTTTCACTTCCGCCTTCTTTAAAAGCTTTTTAACGTCTCCATATGTTTCAGGATGGATCCCCGTTCTGTCTAAGGGTTCTTCACCTTCTATAATACGTAAAAACCCAATACACTGCTCATACGTTTTAGCACCTAAACGCGGAATTTTCTTTAACTGTTTTCGGTTAGAGAATTTTCCGTTTTCATCACGATATTTTACAATGTTTTGAGCAACTGTCTTATTTAGACCAGCAACGTATTGTAGAAGGGAAGCAGAAGCCGTGTTTGCATTTACTCCTACCTGATTTACTACTGTCTCTACAATAAAAGTCAGTGAATCATTTAATTGCTTTTGAGACACATCATGCTGATACTGCCCTACCCCTACGGACTTAGGATCAATTTTCACAAGTTCAGCCAGCGGATCTTGCAGCCTTCTGGCAATCGATACAGCGCTTCGCTCTTCTACTTGAAAATCAGGAAATTCCTCTCTAGCAACATTAGAAGCCGAATATACGCTTGCTCCTGCTTCATTCACAATCAAATAATAAACTGGGTTTTCAATTTCTTTAAGAACATCCGCTACAAATTGCTCCGTTTCGCGAGATGCCGTTCCGTTTCCGATTGCTACTACTTCAATAGGGTATTCAGCGAACATTTTCTTTAATTTATTTTGCGCTTCAGCTGCTTTTCTCACAGGAGGATGTGGATAAATAACATCAATTTTTAATACCTTGCCCGTTTCATCTACTACAGCTAATTTGCAGCCTGTTCGAAAAGCTGGATCTACTCCTAATACCACCTTCCCTTTCAATGGAGGTTGGAGAAGCAGTTTTCGTAAGTTTTCAGAAAAGATGTGAATGGCTCTTTCTTCCGCTTTTTCTGATAGCTCTTTACGGATTTCGCGTTCAATAGATGGTTCTATTAAGCGTTTATAAGCATCTTCTATAGCCGAGATGATATAACTTTCGGCTGAAGAATCCCTTTTTTTGATTACTTGTTTATGTAAATATGAAAGAATACGATCTGTAGGCGCATCAATACTCACTTTTAAAATACCGTCTTTTTCTCCTCTATTCATAGCTAAGATACGATGAGGAACGATTCGCTTTACCGCTTCTGTATATTCATAGTACATTTCATAGATATTTTTTTCATCTTTTTCCGGATCTTTAACTGAAGTAATAATTATGCCATCTTTTACAGTGGTCGTACGAATCCATTGACGGTAAGATGCTTCGTCAGAAATTTGTTCCGCTACAATGTCTAGGGCTCCCTGAATAGCTTCTTCAGAAGATTGAACTCCCGCTTCTTCATTTATGTATGTTTGCGCTTCATTCTTCACGTCAGAATGTGGAAAACTTAGTAGCCACTGTGCTAATGGTTCAAGACCTTTTTCTTTTGCTACAGTTGCTTTTGTACGTCGTTTTTGCTTAAAAGGGCGGTATAAATCTTCTACTTGCTGCAATTTCTTCGCTTGATGAATTTGAGCAGCCAGTTCCTCAGTTAATTTCCCTTGCTCTTCAATTAATCGAAGAACTTCCTCTTTACGCTCCTCTAAATTCATTAAGTAGTTCCAGGAATCTAAAATATTCCGGATTTGGACTTCATCCAAAGCACCAGTTTGTTCTTTTCTATATCGAGCAATAAAGGGAACTGTATTACCGTCTTCTACTAAAGCAATTACGTTTTGTACTTGCTTCTGTGAAATCTCCACCTCTTTACTTACACGTTGAACAATTTGATTATCTAATTTCGTTGCAACAGACACAGCTTATCCTCCTACCTAAATGAAACTTTGTCTCTATTGTAACAAAACTCACATGCAATAACACATGTGAGCTAAAAAGAAAGGCTATGCAGTTGGAAGATGACCAGCGATATACGTAATATCGTCATTATGAGATCGAATAGCTGCCTGTAGCCGTGTCGACAATTGATCTACATTCATCGAGTTAGCAAAAACAGATTTAATCTCTTTTAATTCTAAGCCATCTGTATGAATCAAAAATTTAGACCCGGAGTCATATGGGAAGGTTTGTGTGCGGAATTTTTGAATTTTCCCTGATAAAAAACCTTGAATTGGCAGAGGATACGTTAATTTCCCCTCCGGAGAATACAGATAAAAGCGGATATTACCTACATTTGTATAATGAAATTCGTTATGTTTTTTATCAATTTTCAAAATAGCTACTGCTGCGCCTCTTGTATGTCGAGTAGCTTTGTTGCACTTAGAAATGATTTCATCCACATCTAGATGATGATGAGCTTTCGCTACATCCGTAACAGCTACAGAAGCGGCTCTGGCTTGTTCACCGCTTCCTAATCCATCTGCCACTGCACATAGAAAATAGTCATCCGTTTCTTTGACATAGTAACTATCTCCACAACATACGTTCCCTTGCTTTGGTTCTTGGTATATATGAGTTTGAATCGACTTTGTATTAGGGTCTACTGTCATCACGACATATACTCCGAATCGTTAGAATCTGAGCGAGCTGCAGTCCTTAGCTTATCAAGCGCTCTTCTTTGCAGTCGAGATACATGCATTTGAGAAATCCCTAACTTCTCACCGGCATCTTTTTGACTCAGATTTTCAATAAAGGTATAGCGAATCACTTCTTTTTCTCTATCGCTTAATACATGAAGAATCTTTTCTAACACTAAACGCTGATCAGTTTTCTCATAACCCGACTCTTGTTCACCTACTAAATCAAGGATTGTCACAGTGCTTCCATCAGAGTCTGCTTCAATGGAATGATCAACAGACAACGCTTGATAACTTTGCCCCATCTCCATCGTTTCTAAAATTTCTTCCTCTGTCACTCCGATATGATCAGCAATTTCTTTCACTTGAGGAGATCGCTGTAAACGGGTTGTTAGCTCTTCGACAGCTGCTTTAATTTTAGGACCTAATTCTTTGATGCGGCGCGGCACGTGAACACTCCACGTTTTATCGCGTAAAAATCGCTTAATCTCTCCAATGATTGTAGGAACAGCAAACGATTCAAAGCTTCTTCCAAATGAAGCATCATACCTTCTAATAGCTCCTAACAGTCCTAGCATCCCTACCTGCACAATATCTTCATGTAAGCTTCTGCCTTTTGAATAACGACGTGCAATAGATTCAACAAGGTTCTTGTAATGTACTACTAGATCACTTTGTGCTTCTTCATCCTGCGTTTTTTGAAAGCGCTCAATTCGTTCCTGAACCTGTTCTTTAGTTAATTTCATAGGTTGAGACTGTGTTTTCATCACTCTCCACCTGCTCTCTTTGCACATACTTAGTCATCATTAGCGTTACACCTTTTGAATTGACCATTTTCACTTCATCCATTAGTGTTTCAATTAAATATAAACCAAGTCCACCTTCAGGAAGAAATTCAACTTCTTTTGATGTTTCATAAGGTCCTATATGTTCCTTAAGCTCTTCAAAATTAAAGCTTTCACCTTTATCGACCACCATGATTTCTAAACGGTCATCAAATAAACCAAAACCTACTCTCACTTCACCATTTTCTTCATTCTTGTAAGCATGCTGCACGGCATTCGTACATGCCTCACTCACAGCAATTTTCATATCTTCAATTTCATCATAAGAAAAACCCATCCGGTTCGCTACACCAGACAGCGTCAGTCGAATAATCGCTACGTAGTCTGGCTTAGCAGGAATCTTCATCTCAACAAAGTCATAAGGCTGTTTCATTTTACGCCACCTTCTACTTGTGAATTCACGTTTAAAATGTCTGTGAGGCCCGTAATATCAAATAAGCGCTTGATGCGCTCTGATACACCAACAAATTTCAAAGAGCCGTTATTTTTCTTATTGGCTTTTAACAATGCAATAAATACACCTAGTCCTGTACTATCCATGTATGATACATCGGTTAAATCGACTATAATTTCCGGTTCAGTATGTTCAGTAATTTCCATGAACTTTTCTTTTAGCTTAGGTGCTGTATATGCGTCAATCTCTCCAGCCAGCTTAATACGATATGCTTGACCGTCCTTTTGTATATCTATTTTTAAATTCATCGTATTAGTAGACCCCCTCTAATTTTGTGCTATCTTTTCTGTACCCTTTTTTAGAATACTTAAACTAAACTCTTCAAAATAATCAATGTAAAGTCATCCCTCAATTGAAAATGCTGTAATTTCTCCAGCTCTTTATATACAGATTCTACAATTTCTTGAGGAGACAAATGCATGTATTTTCGAATTAATTTTATGATGTCCAATCTTTCAATAAATCCTTCTTCAGTTCTGCATTCTGTTACGCCATCTGTTAACAGAACAATCATATCGCCTTTTGAAAGCTGCTGCTCGTACTGAAGATATTTCACATGGCGATCGACTCCTAGCACGAGTCCTTTTGCCTCCAAATCTTCAAATGAATCAGCTTTGGCATCATAATAAAAACCTGGCTCATGCCCTGCAGAAGCATAATCAAATAAGTTTGTCTCGGGATTATAGCTTCCGTAGAACATCGTAATAAACATACTTGGATCTACGTTTCGCTCTACAATATTATTCAAGTTCTCTAATACATAACTTGGATTTTTTCTTGAGTCCGGTAAGCTGTCCATTGCATATTTGATCATAGACATACACATTGCAGCTGGAATTCCTTTTCCGATTACATCGGCAATGGCAATACTTAACCCGCCGTGCTCTTCTTCTACAAAGTGAAAATAATCTCCGTTCATCTGTTTAGCCGGTACGCTAATCGCACCAATTTCTAAAGTTGAACTAGCCGGAACCTTTGTCCCCAACAGCGTCTGCTGGACGTTAGCAGCAACTTCAATCTCAGAACGAAGTTCCCGCTGCTTATTTTTTAATGTTTGATGCTCACGAAGAGCAAGACCGTAGCTAATCATTACCTCAAGTAAAAAGTCCAGAGAATGCAGCACTTTTTCTGGAATATCAGAATAAATTTCTTCAATTACTTCTTTATGAATGCTCACAATATCTTCTGGCGATATTTCATTCTCTAAAGATTTTCTACTTAGTTTTTGTCCTTGATACAAAATTTGTTCATTTTGTGTTTGGATATAGTTCCCCAAAATATCTTTGTATAAATCTCTCATCTCTTTATCAAAAGACATTATCTATTTCCTCCTACCGGAGCCACTTAACTGCTTTAATCTCAGTACCTTCTCCGACATTTGTTTCGATGTCAAACTCATCCATCAATCGTTTTACCCCAGGAAGCCCAGCTCCTAGTCCACCCGATGTTGAGTATCCATCTTCCATTACTTTGCGAACGTCGGGGATACCTGGCCCTTCATCTGTTGCTACGACAAGAAGACCGTTTTTTCCTCCACGATTTAATTTCTCAATATAGATTTGACCCTTACCCGCATATAGGTAAATATTACGAGCTAATTCAGAAATGGCGGTTGTAATACGAGCTTGGTCAACTGTTCCAAACCCTAGCTCTTTCGACACATTTCTACCTAATTGGCGTGCCGCTACGATGTCCCATTCTGTTACGATTTTTACGCTGGATTGGAATTCCATATACTAATCCCCCAATTCCGATTGGAGTTTCTCAAGACCTTTTTCTAAATCGAGTGCAGTAAGAACATCATTTAGGCCAATCCCTAACTCAACAAGTGTAATAGCTACTGCAGGCTGGATACCTGTTAATACTACTCTAGCCCCCATCAAATTAGACATGCTAACCACGTCACCTAACACTTTTGCGATGAATGAATCGATCATATCAATTGAAGTTAAATCGATTACCACTCCTTTTGCTCCAGTTTGATGAATTTTACTTAGCAAATCTTCTTGGAATTGAATAGCCGTTTGATCATCCAGCTCCCATTGAATGGATACCAATAAATAGTCGTACAATTTCAAAATGGGTATTCTCACGTTTATTCCTCCGATTCTATATCAACTATTTTCCGCTCAGTCATTTCTAACGCAAACTCTACGCCTTTTTTTAAGGAGTTTTTCGTAATAATTTCGTTTAAGTTAATACCTAAGTTCACAATAGTCTGAGCAATTTCCGGACGAATTCCTACTAACAAACACTTGGCTCCAACCAAACGTACGGCTTCAGCAGCTTGAATGATATGATGGGCAACCATCGTATCCACTACTGGTACTCCGGTAATATCTATTAATACGACCTCTGATCGGTGCTTTACGACACCTTGCAGTAAGTTTTCCATAATTTTCTTTGCGCGATCAGTATCGATTGTTCCTACAAGCGGCATTACTGTAATTTTATCAAATACCGGTATTAATGGAGCAGACAATTCTTGAAGTGCAACTTTTTGCAACATAACTGTATTTTCCCACGAGTTGGAGTATTGTTCTACTATTTTGTTGTAAATAGGGCTTAACCACTTGTCAAACCGATAGAATAATTCAGAATGAGTTTGGTCAGCCTTCACATGTTCACTGTTTACATACCCTTCAACCACTACGTGACCCAAGTTACGTACACCCTGTGTCAAATAAGCAAGAGGCCATCCTAAACTCACAACTCGTCCTACTACTTCTTCTAGTTCCTCTGCAAAATTTTCCTGATCACGGAATGCTTTTGCCAAAAGTAAATTTACAAAATCAGAGCTTACATTTACGTACACTTGTTCGGATACAATGTTTTTAATCCGCTCTGTTTCCACATCATTCATTAACACTAGCCATCGATCAAAAATTTCTGATTTATGATTTTGTATATAATTGAATAAATCTTGATTCATGAGGTCCTCCTTGTGAGTCAATACACTCATTTATATCTATATATATATTATCATTTTTAAAACGTTTCTTATTACAATATACGTTTACTGATTATTCCTAGTCAAATTAAAAAAGTTGCTCATAAAGGAGCAACTTAGCATAAATGGAAGTATAATTCTAAAAGTCGATAAGTCCTACACTGATTTGCAAGGCTTCATCCACTCTGTCCATCATTTCATCATCTAAATGGGTAATCTTGTCTGTTAGCCTCTGTTTATCAATAGTACGAATTTGTTCTAGTAAAATAACTGAATCTCGCTCAAATCCATAGCGCTTTGCATCAATTTCAACATGCGTAGGTAACTTTGCCTTTTGAATTTGAGCAGTGATCGCAGCTACAATAACAGTTGGGCTAAAACGATTGCCTATATCATTTTGAATGACAAGTACAGGGCGAACGCCTCCTTGTTCTGAGCCAACAACAGGAGATAGGTCAGCAAAATAAACGTCGCCACGTTTGACTACCAAGTCATTACCCCCCGCTTACTAAACGATCCACAGTATGATCAGCTTCATACTCTGCTAGAAAAGCCTCGGAAGCAATATTTAAGTTTATCTTTGCCATCTCCATATATCCACGTCTCATTGATTCGCGAATATGGCGTTTTTTTCGCTCACGAAGGTACAATTTTGTTGCTTGGTGAATAAAATCACTTCGGTTGCCATTTTCTTGTTTAACCATAAGATCGAGCTCCGATACTAAATTTTTCGGTAATCTTACTAGGATTTCTGTAGTTGCGCTCGCTTCAGACACAAACATACACCTCCAACATCAATACACACACCAATAGTCTCATCTTTCCTTATCATAACATTGATTAGCTTTAATGGAAAGTTAATTCTGTCAATTTCTACACTATTATCGTCAATTGATACCCTCTTTTATGCATGGAAGTTATTATTTTATTGTCTTTTGTTCGCAGACTTTTTATGTTGACTCAGGAAGATGTATATTCAGCGCAAGATATAATTATTAACATCAATATGCTGCAACTCTCTTGTATAAACCCTCGGAACCCTTGCTGCAATCATGCAAGGGATTTCATAATTAATTGTTTCAAGATGCTTCGCTACTTCATCAATTGTAATTTCAGCATCTTTTTGTTTTCCAATAAACGTTACTTTTGTACCCATTTTATACATTTTAGGTAATTTAATCATCAATTGGTCCATGCAGATTCTACCAACAATTGGCACTTTAAATCCATCTACTAATACTTCAAAATTACTTAATTTACGGATCCAGCCGTCTGCGTATCCTAATGGGATAGTAGCAATCCATTCATCTTCTTTCGCTTCATAAGTAGCTCCGTAACTGATATGACTGCCTTTTTTGACTTTTTTAACATGCACGATACGGCTGTGCAGCGAAAAAGCCTGTTTTAACGGAATTGGCAAGACTTCTTTTAATTCCTCAGAAGGACTCAAGCCATACATAGAGATACCTAAGCGTACGCCATTAAAGATATCTTTCGGACGACGAAGCAAGGCTGCGCTATTTGCACAGTGAATCATCGGAGGTGTAAAATTATATTCTTTCACAATTTGAACCATTTCTTCAAAGAATGTATATTGTTCTTCAAAATAAGATGAGTTTAGCTCGTCTGCTGTTGCAAAGTGTGTAAACACTCCATCCAGCACGAATCCCGAATGAGAAGCGATGATTTTCAGCGTTTCGTGTAATTCTTCTTTTGTTCTAACTCCCAAGCGACCCATGCCTGTATCTATTTTTAAATGCATATGCAGCTGAATGTTTTCACCTAGAATGGACGCCGCTTCTTCAATCCAAGCTTTGCTATAAGCAGTAACCGTTACATTCCAGTCCAAGGCGGTTTGAATGTGTAGGGTAGGCACGGCTCCTAATACTAAAATGGATTCCTTTATTCCTTTTTTCCGAAGAGCAATAGCTTCATCCAAAAAAGCTACAGCTAGCATATCAGCACCAGCTTGAAGCGCAATCTCTGCTACTTCTTTATCTCCATGCCCGTACGCATTCGCCTTCACTACGGCCATTAACGTTTTATGCCCCGGTATCAGTTCTCTTACATGATTCACATTTTGAAAAATGGCTTCTACATCAATTTCTGCCCATGTTTCTCTATAAAATGCATCCATTACTACGACACTTCCTTTTTTCAGAACCATTCTAAACGTACTTTCCTCTGTTAGTATAATACATCTATAGCCAAACTTCATCTCGATCTTTATTCAAATTAAGCAAGAACAAGCCTACATATATGCAGGCTTGTAAGCTTCTCTTATTTTCCCATCTGACTTTGCACAGATCTAGCAACTGTACTCAATTCATCTGGTGTTAGCTGATCAGAAGCCAGCATAAAGTCTACTCCATTATATGTCCAAGATAGACTTTTATCCGTTAAAGCTCCCACAGTAAAACCTAAATCAAATGGCTCTCCGGCAGTAACTGTAGATGTCGCTGTTTTAGCTACTTGCGCTTTTTCTTGTACAAGCGTAAACGGCTTTTCTCCTTTGTACATTAAAACGACTCTTTCGCCATTTTCTGTCTCAATTTTCTTTTCCTTGGACAGCTTTGTACCTTTTGGAACATCCTTAGGATAAAGAACGCTAAATGATTTTTGCTGCGCTAATGTCGGAACGTCAATCTTTGCACTTGTCATATTTCTTTTTGTATCAAAAGCCCCTTTATCAAACTTAGAATCGAATTTGACCTTAGAGAAATCAACTTTTATTAACACTTTATTATCCGTATCCATAATTTTAACCGAAACAGGCGCTAAGTCACTTTTATTCAGCGTAATTTCTTGTTTAGGAAGCATCGTGCTATTTTGATAGTTGGTTTTTGTTTCAAAAATATAATGCTTATCCGTTGATTTAAAGCTTGCCTTTTCATCCTTCACAATATCTTGGACGAGGGATTCATACAAATAAGCTTGACTGCTATTTTGCGGCCAGTCACTTTGAAAACGAAAGCTTTTATTTAAGGCAGGCGTTAGAACAAAAACCCCTTCATCATTACGCAAAATCATTTGGCTTTGATCTTTCTTTGTATTTTTCAAATTCACTCGATAATACATAGGCTTACTATGCCAAATCTCTACATCGTATACTTGAGCATCTTTCCCTGTATTTAATGTCATCTTAGCATCTGATTTATAACCCGCCATTTCTTGTACCTTGGCATCCAATGCATCTGTTACATCCTGCTGACTTTTTTCACCGCATGCTGATAAGGCTAAGAGAAAAAAGGCGCAAACAAATAAGCCAATCCATTTTTTATGCATTTCCCCAACTCCTTTATTTCGTATATTCACAGCTAAACGGAGAAGCAAGAACATATCTTGTCTCCCCTATCCACACTATGAATATATGAACAAGAAATAGTGAATATGCAGACTAGCTTGACAAGCGTTCAATAATTACTTGAGCAATCGCATAGTGGGCACTGTGGGAGATAGATACGTGTACGGACGCGTCCAGTGGTTGTTTTGTAACAATGTGGGGCTTTCCTCTTTCATCATTCACGATTTCTATATCTTGGAAGCTGAAATCTTTTCCTATTCCTGTTCCAAGAGCTTTCGAATATGCTTCCTTCACAGCAAATCTTCCTGCTAAAAATTCGACCTTACGTCGGCTTGATAGCTTTTCATAGCGTTCTTTTTCATTTTTTGTTAAAATCCGAGTAACAAAAGCACTTTGACGCTGCACCATTTTTTCAATCCGCTCTAACTCTGTAATATCAATTCCAGTTCCTATAATCATTTTCATTTAATCCTCTCTTACAGAATAGTATATAAAAATGCCTTTATAAAAAGGAGTGACAAATATGTTCGTACGCACAGAAAATGTAGCTGAATTTAAACGTTTTTATCCTGTTACCTTCACGCTTATCTGCATCCACATTGCGCTATGGTTACTTGCCGCTCTTCCCTCACACCTTGCAGAATCTTTTATACATCAGCTTATTGGTGTGAATAGCTTAATTTCTCAAGGAGACTACTGGCGACTTTTCACACCTATCTTTTTGCATCTAAGCTTTTCACACCTTCTTTTTAACTCATTTTCATTGTTCTTGTTAGGGCCAGGTGCTGAGCGTATTCTTTCTTCTTATAAGTTTCTTCTATTCTACCTTACGTGTGGATTGCTTGGAAATATCGTTACATTTCTAATCCAATCTTCTTTTTACAGCCATGTGGGTGCATCCGGTGCCATTTTCGGGCTGCTTGGGTTCTACCTCTACCTTGTAATAAAACAAAAGCACATGCTTTCTAAAAGCAACCAGCAAATCATTGTCGTCTTTTTAATTATTGGATTACTTTCAGGTCTGCTAACGCCAGGAACTAACAACACAGCTCATTTCGCTGGAGGTATTGCTGGATTTCTTCTCGCTTTTCTCGCGTTCAAACAGAAAAACAAGCCACAGATATGAGGCCTGCTTTAAGATTTAATATAAAAAGTGGATGAGTTAATAAATTCCACATCTTCATAAGACTTCAAGTCTCTTACTAACTGAAAGAGCGCTTCATCTTTTTTCTTAGCTTCAATCATGCAATCAATTTGCGGTATCGTTCCATTTACTTCTTTTAAAAAGCTGTAAAACCCGTGAACATCGATATAATCTGCATGGGCTCTAAATTCTTTATCACTTTTAGGACTAGATATATGCATTTTTAGAGGAAGCGTTTCCTGTTCCCATGTTCTAATGATACGGTCCCAATGCTCTTGCCATGAAGTTTCGTCGTTGTTTGCCTGATGATGATGAAGATCAAAAATGATTGGGACATTTAGTTTTTCACATAAATACAAGACGTCCTTTATATGAAAGGTTGTATCGTCGTTTTCTAACATAATCATTTGCTGAAGGGATTGAGGTACAAGCCCCCAATTATGAATAAACTGCTCCAGTGCTTTTTCTTTATCATTATAAGCCCCTCCAACATGTAAAACACAGCGATTTTGAAGCGGAATGTCCATTCCTTTCAGCAACTTTTGATGCATGCGAAGAGTTTGGATAGAATGCTTAAAAACCTCTTTATCCGTTGAGTTTAAAACAACAAAATGATCCGGGTGAAAATCTACTCGCATTGGATGTTCCTTCAAAAATACAGAAATACGCTGAAGAGCATCCTTTAAAGGAGCTATGTAGTTCCACTCTTTTAGGGCCTCATGGTTAGCTAATGGAATTAACTTAGAACTGAATCGAAAAAACTCAATTTCACTCCACGCATTATGTTTTAATAACCGTAAGCAGTTTTCTAAGTTGGATATTGCAATACGTTCGAGCTTGCGAATGGCCGCTTCATGGTCTTTCACACGCTGAAATTGTGCAAAAGTCATTGTTTGAGAAGGAGAACTATTTTCCAAATGAACGCTCATCGCCACATAACCTAACCGTACAATGGTCGACATCAGTGAACACCCCATTTTATTTTACTCATAGTGTGCACCAATAAAACAGCAATTAACACATAAAAAAAACGAGCCTGTTAAGGCTCGTTTTTATTTTACGCTTTGCTGCGAGAATCTTTACGATTACTGCTGCTATTACGATTTCTACTATCACTACCGTTGCTTCCACCGCGACGCTTGTCACCAAAACGCTTTGAGTTTCCACGACGATTTTGCTGTGAGTAGTTTTTAGAGTTAGAACGTGAACGACCTCCGCCATTTCCACGTTTGTTTTTATCACCTTTTGCAATTACCGGTGGTTCAGCAGTTAATTGAATTGGTGATTCGTTTGGTTCTTTTGTAAATAATTTGATTGCTGCTGCCACTAATGAAACTGAATCGTGCTCTTCAAGTAACTCTTCTGCCAACTGTTTGTAGTAAGATAAGTTGCCTTGTGTCACAGATTCTGTTAATTTGTCAGCTGCAATACGCTGTTGACCTTCCATTGCTTCATCAAGCGTTGGAGGAGTAAGACGCTCCATTTTACGTTTTGTTGTACGCTCAATATTGTGTAACTGTCCAGTTTCTCTTGGCGTTACAAATGTCATAGCAGCACCCATTTTACCAGCACGTCCTGTACGTCCGATACGGTGTACATAGCTCTCTGGATCTTGAGGGATATCAAAGTTGTATACATGAGTAACACCAGAAATATCAAGTCCGCGTGCAGCTACGTCCGTTGCAACTAATACATCAATAGAACCTTCTTTAAATTGACGTAGTACAGATAGACGTTTCGATTGCGTCAAGTCACCATGGATACCTTGCGCAGAATAACCGCGCATATTTAATGCTTCTGATAACTCATCAACACGGCGCTTTGTACGACCAAAGATGATAGCTAATTCAGGTGATTGCATATCTAAAAGACGAGTAAGGATATCAAATTTACGCTTTTCTTGTACTTCTAAATAATACTGCGTAATGTTTGGCATCGTTACTTCTTTTGCTTGTACTTTTACCACTTTTGGTTCGTTCATGAATTTTTCAGCAATGCGACGGATTGGAGTAGGCATTGTTGCTGAGAATAAAAGTGTTTGGTGGTTCTCAGGTACGTTTGATAAGATTTTTTCAATGTCTTCGATGAATCCCATGTTTAACATTTCATCTGCTTCATCTAAAATAACCGTATGAACATCTTGTAGACGAAGTGTACGACGATTAATATGATCTAGCATACGCCCTGGTGTCCCTACGATGATATGAGGGTGCTTTTTCAATGCACGAATTTGACGACTGATATCTTGACCACCGTAAATTGATAGCACGCGTACGCGCTTTGTTTGACCAATTTTGTAAAGTTCTTCAGATACCTGTACAGCAAGTTCACGAGTAGGAGCAATAATTAACCCTTGAATTGCATCTACGTTTACATCAACTTTTTCAATAAGAGGAATACCAAATGCCGCTGTTTTCCCTGTTCCTGTTTGTGCTTGTCCGATCAAATCGTGACCTTCTAGTGCTAATGGGATAGTTTCTGATTGAATTGGTGTTGCTTCTTCAAAACCCATTTTACTCACAGCTTTGTTAAGCTGTTGACTTAATCCTAAATCTTGAAATAATGCCAAGTTTTTCAAACTCCTTTTATATTTAGACTATCTATATTTTACAAAAAAAAGCATTCTCCGAGGAAACGGAAAATGCTCTAAACGACTACTTCAATAAATTCAACGTTTAGAGTATAAGCGCCTCAAGACACTCAGACTACATCATAACACTATGGCTTTCCGTTTGCAATAGAGCTTACTTATACTCTTTTTAATATCACGGTAATTTATGCATCATTTTTGAGATAACTTCCTCAAGCTTCATCCCTCGAGATGCTTTCACTAAAACCACATCTTCTCTTGTTGTAATCGCTGTTAATTTTTTAACAAGCTCATCTTTCTCCTCAAAGTGTATTACCTTATCTTCTGCAAAATTATTTTTTGCTCCTTGCTCGATTTCAACAGATAAGGGACCGTATGTTAGAACATAATCAATTTTTTCTGCTTGAATAAACTCTCCCACTTCTTTGTGGAACTCTTTTTCCTGGTCGCCTAATTCAAGCATATCCCCAAGAACAAGAATTTTTTGCTTATAGCCTTCTAAATCATGCATCAACGTAATAGCAGCTTTAACAGACGTTGGGCTTGCGTTATATGCGTCATTAATGAAGGTCAGGCCATCTGTTCGTTTCACGAGCTCCATACGCATATTGGTTAGCTTTAATTCTTTTAATCCCTTAGCGATTGTTTCATTGTCTAGTCCAAAATAATGACCTACCGCAATAGCAGAAAGCGCATTGTGAACATTATGTTTACCTAATACCGGGATAAAGAATGAATATGTTGTTTCACGTGAAACAGTGAATGTGGTGCCTAATTCTTCAGCTGAAATAGCACTTGGATACAAATCGTTTTGTTCTGAGCTGCCAAATGTCACCGTTTCAAATACTGGATTAACAACGCGCGACGTTAAAAGTGGCTCATCACCGTTATAGACCAGCTGACCTGTTGGAGCTAAGCCGCTTGTAATTTCTAATTTTGCCTCCGCAATTCCATCACGGCTTCCTAAGTCTTGAAGGTGCGATTCTCCGATATTTGTAATAATGGCCACATCAGGCTCCGCTAAATTAGAAAGAAACTCAATTTCCCCTCGGCTGCTCATGCCCATTTCTAAAACTGCAATATCATGAGTTTCATCTAAACGCAAAATAGTAAGCGGCATGCCAATATGATTATTAAAGTTTCCATCTGTTTTCAGAACACGGTAAGTTGTATCAAGCACAGCTTTTACCATGTCTTTTGCCGTTGTCTTTCCGTTACTTCCTGTAATGCCCACTACTTTAATATCTAACTCGTGACGATAGGATTTCGCTAATTGCTGAAGAGCTTCTAGCGTATCATCGACTAAAATAACACTAATGTCTGTCGGTGGGTTTTCTTCATCTTTGTTCCACAGAGTAGCGACCGCTCCGTTTTCAATTGCTTTATGAACAAATGTATGCCCGTTAAAACGTTCCCCTTTAATTGGGATATATAAATTGCCTTGCTGAATGGTTCTCGTATCAATTGAGACTCCCTCAATTACATCTGCTTTGTCCCCGCTATGAAATACACTTCCTGGAATCATTGCAGCTAGCTGTGTAAGCGTACGTTTAATCATTGTTGGTTTGCTCCTCTCGATATAAAGTAAACTATGGATCCTATTTAATTGAAACTAAACACAGAAACACTATTCATGATGAATAGTGTTGTGTGAGTTACATTGTGTGTTTAATTTGCTGCTTTTCGGTATGACGTTCAATTGCTAGTGATACAAGTTTTTCGATTAAATCTGGATATTCAACGCCCGCGTGTTTCCACAATAACGGGAACATACTGAAAGGTGTAAAACCAGGCATCGTATTCACTTCATTAATAATGAATTTACCTTCTGATGTTAAGAAGAAATCTGCACGTACAAGACCAGATCCATCAATTGCTTTAAATGCTTTGATTGCTAGTGCTGACATTTCTTGATGCTGTTCTTCTGTAATTTCAGCTGGAATAATAAGACCTGTATCGCCGTCTTCATATTTGGCTTTGTAATCGTAAAACGCTTTTTTAGGTAAGATTTCTCCAACTACTGAACAAGCTGCTTCATCATTCCCTAACACACCAATTTCAACTTCACGACCAACTGCTGCTGCTTCTACAATGATTTTCCGATCGAATAAGAAAGCTTCAACAAATGCCGCTTCTAGCTCTTCGCGGTTATCACATTTGCTAATCCCAACGCTTGAACCTAAGTTTGCCGGTTTAACAAAGCAAGGGTATCCAAGTGTTTCTACTTTTTCATAAGCAGCCGTTCGATCTGCTTCCCACTCGCGGCGGATAAATGATACGTACTCTACTTGAGGCAGACCTGCCTGTGCAAACAGCTGCTTCATTACAACTTTATCCATACCAGCTGCTGAAGCTAATACACCGTTTCCAACATAAGGAATATTTAATAATTCTAATAATCCTTGTACCGTACCATCTTCTCCATTTGGACCATGAAGAAGTGGGAAAATAACATCTAGCTGATCCTCTGTTTTTGAATCTGTTAATGCAAACATTTCCGTATTTAATGAAACTGGTGAAATAGCTGTTCCGTCATCTTGAATTTCTAATTGAGCAACTGTTTCAAGCGGACCAGTCAGCTGTGTGCCGCGAATCCACTTTCCTGTTTCTGTAATGTAAATTGGATGCACTTCATATTTATCGTGATTAATTGCTTTTGAAACTGCTAGAGCTGTTTGTAAAGATACTTTATGTTCAGCGGATTTTCCTCCGTATAAAAGGCCAAGCTTAATTTTCACTGATGTTCCTCCTAACACATATTCATCTTTTCTATTTTATCATGCACGTTTAGATAGTAAACAGAAATATTAACTATTATTACGTATGTCAAAATAGCTAGGCTTGTGAAAGGAATTCCATCGCTTACCTTTATTATTTAAAATCAGCTTTTCTTATACTTTATAAAAAAAGTTATGCCTGCAAGCAGACATAACTTTTAACTAAACGCTATTTATGATCAGGACGTCGGTAAATGAACACCGCTTCTTTTGGCAGTTTACCAAACAAAAAGCTAGCAAACGGTAAAAGACGATGACATCCCCAAATGATGAGGTAACAGCCCGCTAATGTTAGAATATAGCGTGCCAAGATTTCAACGTGAAACATGTAGTTGCCTTGTATTGGTACTGCTTTTGCCACAAAGTTTAAAACCATTGGGTGAATCAAGTAAAATCCAAACGAGTACATGGCAATATTTTTAACAATCGTCACGGACTTCACAGAAAGCTTTTCAGCTAATATCTCTGCAATCCGGAAGAAGAAATAACTTCCAGCAACCAAATAAAGCGTATTAACAGCCTCATACGTAAAGCCTGAAATTTGGATTGTCTTCATTGTGTACAAGTGATAATTTAACAGTGAAATAGCTATTCCCGATCCGAGCGTCACTAGAAATAATACAATATTCGAACGACTGTACTTTTTATCCACTTGCTCGCGATAATAAATGCCAATCCAACCGCCGAGTAAAAACGTAGCCATTGTATTTAAAAATAAATTAAATGAAGTGATATGATACGTATTGTTAAGCATTAAATAACCAAGCTGAATGATAATGCCAAACAGCCACATGTATTTTTTAAAAATGGTTACTTTTTGTGCTAGCCATACAAAAACCGGCAGCACGAGATAGACTTGTACAATTAAAAAGATAAAATGAAGCTGATAGTAGGACTCTCCACGTAAAATACGTTTCACAATATCAGATGCATTCAATTCTGTTGCTCCTACATAGTACGAATAAAATTCATAAATAAGTGCCCAAATAATATAGGGAACCAAAATATATGTCACTCTTCGAGCATAATATGTTTTCCATAAAGTCTTTGTTAACGGCTTGTTAATATAACTATAAAAGAAAACTAAACCTGTGATCACAATGAAGATTCCTGCTTCAATTCGAACGATTCGGTTAAGAAAATGATATTTCTGATAAGCTTCGCTTGCAAATGGCAGTACCGTTGCATATGCTGCTGTTACATGTACGAGCACAACCATCATCATAGCGAATAATCGTAAAAAGTAAATGGATTGAATATGTTGCTTTTGTTTTTGCTTCACTTTTTCTCTCCTATATAATGTGAAATATGAATTCTAGATGAATAGTAGAACATTCAATTTTCTCTTATCTTTCCCGTTTTACAAATAAAAAAGCTAATAACATAAAATAAATGTTATTAGCTTTACTCGTTTGTATTTTATCTTTCCTCTTGTTATCATGCAACTGAATTTACAAAAACCATAAAGAACTTACGTATAAAGACCTAATTAAGTTCCTTTTATTTACGGTGCATTTTAAATTCTAAAAATAACTCATTGTAATAAGCAAGCATTCGTTTGCCTAAGTTATTATATACTTCAAGCTTTTTTGTTAGTTCTTCCTCTGGGTAAAAACGTTCATCTTCCGCTACTTCTTTCGGCAAATAATCTAACGCTTTTTTATTAGGCGTAGAATACCCTACATATTCCGCATTTTGAGCAGCGTGTTTAGGATCTAGCATAAAATTCATGAATTTATGTGCGCCTTCTACGTTTTTAGCCGTTTTTGGAATAACCATGTTATCAAACCATAAATTCGAACCTTCTTCTGGAACAACGTAATTCAGCTTATCGTTTTCGCTCATAATCTCAGAAGCATCGCCTGACCAAACAACGCCAATTGCCGCTTCTTCATTTGCTAGAAGCATCTTAATCTCGTCTCCTACAATGGCTTTGACATTTGGTGTTAATGTATCAAGCTTTCTTTTTGCTTCTTGAAGATGGGCCTTATTCGTATCATTTAATGAATAATTTAAGCTGTTTAGTCCCATTCCCATCACTTCTCTAGCGCCATCTGCAAGTAAAATTTGATTTTTCAGCTTAGGATCCCATAAATCATTCCAACTTTTTATCTTCTTGCCATGAATCATATCAGAGTTATATACAATACCCACAGTTCCCCAAAAATAAGGAATAGAGTACTTATTGCCAGGATCAAAGGATAAGTCTAAAAAACGCGGATTAATGTATTTTAAATTAGGCAGCTTCGAACGATCAATTGGCAATAGTAAATTTTCTTCATGCATCTTGCTAATCGCGTACTCAGAAGGCACAGCAATATCAAATGTCGTACCGCCTTGTTCAATTTTGGTCATCATTGCTTCATTCGAATCAAAGGTCTGATAAATGACTTTAATTCCGGTTTCTTTTTCAAACTGATTCACTAAATCAGGATCAATATAATCTCCCCAATTATAGACGGTCAGCGTATTTCCTCCAGAGTATCCTTCGGCATTGTTCAAATGATGAACCACATACATGAGAACGAAAGAAAGGATGACGATGAAGATAAACGGCTTTGCTAATTGCTTCATTTTCCAGTCGCCACCCCTTTCACTTTATTGCTATATCGCTGACTGATAAAGTAATAACCAATTACAATCAGCACGGTAAACATGAAAATAAGCGTAGAAAGAGCATTAATTTTCAGCGAGACCCCTCTTCTTGCTAATGAGTAAATTTCTACTGAAAGCGTGGAAAAACCGTTCCCGGTCACAAAGAACGTAACCGCAAAGTCATCCAAAGAGTAAGTTAAAGCCATAAAAAAGCCTGCAAAGATACCCGGACGAATAAATGGCAATACCACTTTCGAAAGTACTTCAAAGCGGCTTGCGCCCAAATCACGGGCTGCATCGAGCAGTGTCGGACTCATTTCCTGCAGCTTAGGCAGAACCATGATGACCACAATCGGTACACTGAATGCAATATGCGCTAATAATACGGATATAAACCCGAGCTTTACACCGATAATGGTAAATAGAATTAAAAAAGAGGCGCCAATAATAACATCTGGACTCACAATTAACACATTATTAAATGTTAACAGCGTATTTTGAACACGTCTGCGCTTCACGTATACGATAGCAAGTGCCCCTATCACGCCGATAATAGTTGAAATACCTGAAGACAGTAGAGCAATAATAAGGGTATTCAAGACAATAATAAGCAAACGCGTGTCTTGAAACACTTCTTTGTACCAATCTAACGTAAACCCTTCAAATTCACGCATGTTTCCTCCGCTGTTAAAAGAGTAATACATTAAATAAAAAATGGGCGCGTATAAAATGAAAAATACAAAAAATAAATAAAGGTGGCTGAACTTCCACTTTCTCTTCATTTTACACACCTCTCTTTCCAGTGCCTGTTATGAGCATCATAACGGCCATCGCAATAATTAAAAAGACGGCTATGGTGGCGCCCATGCCCCAATCCTGCGTCACTAAAAAATGTTGTTCAATCGCTGTTCCCAGTGTAATGACGCGGTTTCCAGCAATTAAACGCGTAATCATAAAGAGTGATAGTGCTGGAATAAAAACAGCCTGACAACCTGATTTAACCCCTTCTAGCGTTAGCGGAAATACCACGCGCTTAAATGTCACCCATGAAGATGCCCCCAAGTCTCGCGAAGCGTAGATAAGCGAGGGATTAAGTTCTTCTAAAGAGTTAAAGATCGGCAAAATCATAAAGGGGATAAAAATATACACCGATACAAATACAAAACTAAAGTCAGTAAATAAAATTTGATGAGTACCAAGTCCTAGAAATTCAGTAAACTTATTAACCGTACCATACGTGCCAAATATACCTAAAAAAGCATAAGCTTTTAATAATAGGTTAATCCACGTCGGTAAAATAATCAGTAGAAGCCAAAGCTGCTTGTGCTTAAGCTTCGTTAGTAAATAAGCTGTAGGATAAGAAAAAACCAAGGAAAATAACGTAATTAAAAAGGCATACCAAAATGAACTCAGCGTCATCTGTAAATAAACTGGGGTGAAAAATTTCTTATAGTTTTCAAGCGTCAGCTCATTATCGATGTTGAAAAAAGAATAATAGACAACTAATACAATGGGAGCAACTACAAAAAGCAAAATCCATAACACGTACGGGACTAAGTAAATATTTCTTGATTTAGTTTGCATCGTAATCCTCTTCGTAACCTTCGAGTCGCTTATCGAATTCTTCTTCCGTTTCGTTAAATCGCATAACATGAATAGCTTCAGGTTCAAAGTACAAGCCAATTTCTTCTCCAACCGTTGCCTTTTTCGTAGAGTGAACGA
The DNA here is from genome assembly GCF_057586255.1 of Priestia sp. SRI_019. Classification (NCBI taxonomy): domain Bacteria; kingdom Bacillati; phylum Bacillota; class Bacilli; order Caryophanales; family Bacillaceae; genus Priestia; species Priestia sp. SRI_019. The sequence goes on from NZ_JBYCZN010000012.1 coordinate 23,258, forward strand.
GCCACTCATTCCCTGCATGGTCATAGCCTAAAATTTCATAATGGACTCCTCTAAACAGCTGTGAATCTACACGAACTTGCAGCTTTCCTTGATCGGAGCTTGTAATGGCTAAATCTTCAGGGCGAATCACAATTTCAACCTGCTCATTTTGGTTTAATCCTTGATCGACACATTCAAATTGCTGGCCGCCAAACTCCACTAAAAAGTCAGCAATCATTTTACCTGGTACAATATTTGATTCACCAATAAAATCGGCAACAAAACGATTAATTGGCTCATCATAAATATCTGTAGGTTCCCCGCTCTGCTGAATTCTTCCTTTGTTCAAAACAAAGATTTCATCGGACATCGCAAGCGCTTCTTCTTGATCGTGCGTAACAAAAATGAACGTAATACCTAGACGACGCTGTAATTCCCTTAACTCGTATTGCATTTCTGTACGCAATTTTAGATCAAGAGCTGAAAGCGGCTCGTCCAGCAAAATGACTTCGGGCTGGTTTACAATTGCTCGTGCAATTGCTACACGCTGTCTTTGGCCGCCCGACATTTCCTTTATTTCTCTGTTTTCATATCCTTCTAAGTTAACAAAACGAAGGGCTTCTTTAACTTTTATTGCAATATCAGCATTTTTCATCTTCTTGATTCGAAGACCAAATGCTACATTTTCAAATACATTCAAATGGGGGAAAAGCGCGTAGTCTTGAAAAACCGTATTAACCTGTCGTTTGTTAGCCGGGACATCATTAATTCTTTTCCCATTAAAATAAATCGTTCCGCTTGAGGCTTCCGTAAAGCCTGCAATTAATCGTAAAATCGTTGTCTTTCCACATCCCGATGGACCTAAGAGGGTATAAAATTTCCCTTTTTCAATTTCAAAGCTTACATGATCCAATACAACTGAATCATTATCATATTGCTTGGTCACATTTTCAAATTGAATAATTGTATTCGTAGATGTCATTTCACTTCACCTCTTTTGTTCTATAAATAAGACTCTGTCGCCACGATAATTAACTCTGTTATTCCGTCATGAGCATTTAAAATCTGATGTTCTTCAGAAGCTTGAAAATAGATGGTTTCTCCTTGTTTGGCTTCATATATTCTGCCTCCAAGCTTTACCTTCACACACCCGCGCAAAATGTAGCCAAACGTTTCTGAAAGGGAAGGCTCAAATCTCTTAAATGCGCCTTTTTCATGAAGAATAAGACGAATTGGCTCCATTTCTTTTTCATTTGATTCATGCACAAGCCACTGAATATGGTAACCTTTTTCATCTTCGCAATAACTCGTGTAGTCTTCCTCTCTGTATACAACCTTTTGAACATGCGTATCAATTTCGAAGAATTCTTTCGGTTCGCACCCTAGCACTTCCAAAATACTAAAAAATGTTTCTAAAGACGGTGAACTTAAATCGCGCTCTAGCTGCGAAATATAGCCTTTGCTTAAATCAGTACGTTCTCCTAGCTCTTCTTGTGTTAAACCTTTTTTTAATCGTAAATTTTTAATTTTCTTTCCTATTTCCATACTCTCGATCCTCAACTGTATTTAAAATTAGCAAACAGCATGAATGATTGTTCATGCTGTTCCAAACTCAAGTTTTGTTTTACTTAACTTAAAGTTTACTTTTAACCTTAAAATATTATACATGAATTATTTTTTAGTACAACCTTAAACACTTAAAAAATAAAAACTCCTTTTATTTAAAAGGAGTTTTTATTTTTATTTATACAACTTATGCGTTTCGTACTGTTTCCCGGATAATGTATCAAACTCAACTTCATGGTAATCTTGAAGGTCTTTTGCGGCTTTTTTAGAGAGCGCTGCTTGATCATCTACTAGCTTTCCTTTTGAATCTATATACATATTTGAACGAAAAGCCGGCACTTCTGTTTTCATTTGATTCAACTGATCGTAGAACAGATTACTTTTGTAACCAAGAGATTGAACAAGTGTCGGAGCAATATAAATGGGACTCATCGTACCGAGATTTTTATCTATTTTCGTATCGTAATTAGATAAAAATAAGAGCGGCGTCTCATAAAATTTTTGAGATGTTTGCTGCGTTTTCTCGTTTCCAAAACCCGTTTCTTTGTAAGCTTGAAGGTTTTGTCCAAGCGCGGGCAAATGATCTCCCCAAAATACTACAATGGTCGGCTCGTCCAGCTTTTGAATTTCATCGTTCAATCGTTTTAAAGCAGCATCTGAACGTTTAATTCCTTCAGCATAAATTTCAATTTCCTTTTGCATTTCCGGTGATAGCCCTTTACCGGTTACTTTAATGGTTTCCTGACCATTATATTTATCCGCTGAATAAGGAAGATGATTTGCAATCGTTACAGCATGCACAAATGCAGGCTTTTTCGACTGACGAAGCGTATCGAGTACTTCATCCACTACCGCTTCATCAGAAACAAACTCTTTGTTATCTTTTTGTGTATGCTTCATTTCATCAATAAACTTCACTTGATCAAATCCCAAGTTTGGATATACATTTTGTCTCATATAAAGCATGCCGCTGTTTGGATGCATAGCTGTTGTAGCATAGCCTTGCTTTTCTAAATAAGAAACAAAAGACGGATATTCTTTTTTACTCAATACATGCTGATAAGGAAGGCCTCCAGGGTTAAAGAAAGACAAAGAGTAGCTCGTCAGCGCTTCGAACTCCACATTAGCTGTTTCCCCGCCAAACGAAGGACTTAAAGACCATCCGGAAGGATATTTCTTTTGAAGTTCTCTTGTATTTTTCATTGGATCTTCAGAGAACGTCACGTTAAGCTTTGTTGGGTCCCAAAATGTTTCGTTCATCACAAACACAACGTTTGGTTTGACTTCAGTCTTGCTTTCTTGTGTTTTCTCTTCCTTTGACTGAATACGCTTTGCCACTTTTGCCATAGCTTCTTCTGAGTAGTCATCCGGCTCTTGCAGCACATCTGTTTTAACATTTGAAATCATGCCAATAACAGGTCCATTATAGTAATAATTGTTTTGCTGATTCCAAGGCATCAGCGCAGCATATTGATCATAATATTGTTGAGCAAACGAGTGTTCAAAGAATAAAAATGATTTCATTAAAAAGATGAGCGGCAGAATCATAATAATTCGAAGAAACCATCGAATTTTAATTTTCGGCAAGAAAAACCAAAGAGCGACCAGTACGAGAATGGATCCAATAACTCCTATTACAATAGGAATTGAAATCGAGTCTTTAATCATCGGAATAACTTCTTTTAACTGACTCGCCTGAATAAAATCATTCGGGAACAATGGTTCATTTCGAAAGATTTTTTTATAATAGTTTACAAGAGCTAAAATAAAATACAGAACAAAGGTAATTCCAGCTCCTAAATAAGCTTCCCCTACTAGCATAATGATCGCTAGTGTTAACAGCGAAAGTAAAAATACCGTAAAAAGATAGCGTTCGGGATATGCTTGCATCCACTCTATTGTTTTGCCTGGATTATGTATATCAATATGATAGATAACAAAAACCATAGCAGAAACGGCTGCTACGGCAATTGAAAACACAATTGCCGTAAAAATGGCATACCACTGCGAATCTTGTATTCTCTCTATGTGATTAAATCGAAGCAGCAAATAGAAAGTGAGCGCCCATAAAACAAGTGAACATCCTCCTATTAATACTACGAAACCAGCTGTATGGATTTGGGCCCAATCAAACAACATTTTTGTGTCATTTGACACATTAAACATAACAACACTGTATAAAAAAACGCTAAGCAGGCCATACGCTGCCAGCATTGGCAAAGAACGATACAAATGTTTAAACATAACCTTAAGCCTCCTATTTACAATATCTTAACACTTTTAATATGATTTTAACATTCCTATCTCTCTCGCTTTCATGCCTAATTTTCCCATAATCATACCACTAACATTTCCCGAGAAATTTCACACGAAAAAAGCCCGCTTTTCTTATGAAAAGACGGGCCTCTTAGCCGTTTTATACGTATGTAAAAAATTGCTGTTATGAACGCTCTTTCACTGCTTGTGCTTTTAGCAAATCACGAATTTCTGTTAAAATCTCTTCTTCTTTTGACAGAACAGCCACTTCTTCCTCTACTTTCTCTTCTTCTTTTCTCTTAAAACGATTAAAGAAACGAATAAATAAGAAAATCGAGAATGCGACAATTAAGAAATCAACAATTGTTTGAATAAAAGATCCATATAATACCGTAGCATCTCCAACCGTGAAGGATAAATCTTTAAAGTCTATCCCTGCTAACAACAAACCAATCAGCGGCATAATAATATCATTTACAAGAGACGTTACAATTTTCCCAAATGCCGCTCCAATAATAACACCGACAGCTAAATCCAATACATTTCCACGCAAAGCAAACTCTTTAAATTCTTTAAGCATCTGTTTGTTCCACCTCCTGCCCTTCATTTCAAACTTTCATGATAATACATCCTAAATTAAACAGACAAGGTGCATTTTCACTTTTCTCTTTTTCATGAGATATGTACCAGACCTTTAGTTGTATTTCTGCCCAGATTTTTACTTTATATTCGCTTATAAATAAAATGCACTTTCAGTTTTCATTCAGGAAAGATTCATATTCAGTCCATTTTTCTTTTATACACTAATAGCATGTAATTCATCAAATATGTAAATGAACAATAGAGGAGATGGCTAGAACGTGAGAAAAATTATACTGCGAGCAGCTGCTTTATGCCTCGCAGCTATTATCAGCATTTCTTATACAGCCAGTGCGACGAATGCAAGTGAAAACGAAGCAAGTGGAGATTTAATTATTATTAATAAAAAAACAAATCAGCTTGCTTATTTTCATAATGGAAAGTTAGAAAAGACGTATTCAGTAGCTACGGGAAAAACATGGAGCGATACGCCGGTAGGCTTTTTCAAGATTGTTAACAAAATTAAAAACCGCCCTTACTATACAGGGCATATTGCAGGAGGAGCTTTTAATAACCCTCTTGGCTCTCGCTGGCTAGGGCTTAATGCAAACGGCACAACCGGCGACACATACGCTATTCACGGCAATAACTCAGAAGATAGCATCGGCAAATATGTAAGTCACGGCTGCGTACGAATGCATAATGCGGATGTCGAAGAATTATTCAGTAAAGTGGAAGTAGGAACATCTGTAACTATTACGTATTCATCAAAAACCTTTGAAGAGCTGACAAAAGTATACGGCTACGGGCAGCCATGAAAAAATAAAAGCTTATCCAGATTTCTTGGATAAGCTTTTATTCTTCTCTATTCCCATACATGAGCTCCGTACTGTGTGAATATAGCTCAATAATATTCCCAAACGGATCTTCGCAATAAATTAAGTAATAAGGTTTTCCAGGTCTTGTATTCCATACTTGGCTGCGCTTTTTACCGCCTGATTGTTCAATTTTATCCGCTAATTTTTCCACGTCATCGGCTATTAAACACATATGAAAATAACTTTGATACTGCTCATCGCTGTCTTTTAAGACAAGCGGCATTTGCGGCTTATTAAATTCAAACAGTTCAATGCCTACCTGGTTGTCAGCTGTCATGTGAGCATTTTTCATTTTTTTGATATGAGACCCCAGTAAATCTTGAGTCATATTTTCAGCTTGTTCTTCCTCCGCATTAAACGTATAGGGTCCGGCAATCAGCTTAAAACCTAAAACTTTTTCATACCACTGCACGGCTTTTTCTACATCAGGCACAGCTAATCCAACGTGCGTAATAGCTACCATTTTATCACCCTCCTATACACAAACATTCCCTTTCTGCTAAAAGAAAAACAGCCCATTTAAAATGGACTGTTTACACAGACTAAATTCATTCACGCCTTTAAAGCATTGTATTGAGCAATGATTTCTTTTGTTAAATCATCACTTGCCTCTAAACCACTAATCTCTTTTAAGACATACTCAATACCATACTCATGAATATTCGCTTGAAGCTTCATAGCCTCTTTATCTTCTTTCGGGTCAAATAAAAGCGCAGCGGCAATAGCCTTTGCTAAGTAGGTATAAGAAAGGCCCACTTTTTTTGCTTCTAGCGCTGGACGAATCAAGCGATCCTGAGGTCCCAGCTTGCGAATTGGCGCTCTTCCTACCCTTTTAACTGAATCATTTAAATGAGGATTTTTAAAGCGTTCAATGATTTTAGTAATATAGGCTTCGTGTTCCTCTCTATCTAAGTCATATCTTTTAATTAGATAGTTTCCTGTTTCTTGTAGCGTTTGCTGTACTTGTTCATAAATATCTGAATCTCTTAACGTTTGATCAATCGTTTCTTTTCCTTTTAAATAACCAAAATATGCAATCACCGCATGTCCCGTATTCACTGTAAATAACTTTCTTTCAATAAAAGGGGCAAGGTCAGGCACAATCGTCATTCCTTCTACAAAAGGAATATCTTCAGGTGCCTCTACTACCCATTCATAATAGGATTCTACTAAAACATCAAGCGAACCTTGGTTATGCTGAATAGGCACGATACGATCTACAGCTGAATTAAAGAAAAAGACCTTATTTATCACATGAGCTTTTGTCTCTTCATCCAGCGCGTCAAAAATATAGCCTTTTAATAAATCTGTCGCAGAGATTTGATTTTCACATGCAATCACATATACATTTTCGTCGCTTGTTTTTACGCGTTCAGTCAAACCTTTAGCAATTAAAGGAGCAATGCGAGGCAGAACGTTCGGTCCGATGGCCGTCGTAATGTACGTTGCTTCTTTAATCGCTTTAATGACCGCTTGTTCTTGTGTTAGATTATTTAAACCAGATACGTTTTGAACAGCTAATGTCTCCGGATGCTCTGCAGCTGTCACTACGTTATACCCTTCATCAGTGTTTAACTGATTAATAATCTTTTCAGCAATATCTACGAATGTGACGTGATAGTTGCTTTGAGAAAACAATGCCCCAATGAATCCTCGACCGATATTGCCTGCTCCAAAATGAACTGCTTGTTTCACAAAAATCATTCCTTTATCAAATTATTTCGAAGGTACTCATGAAACGTATCCTCTAGCTTTTTGCGAATTATCTCTTCATTCGAGGACGAAAAAATCATCATTGCTTCATGGTCTTCAATTAAACTGGTACTAATTAAACTTAAAATTTCTTGTTGTGCTTCACTTAACTCTTCAGGTGCGAGCATTAATAGAAGGTTACGCGCCTGCATATTTGTTCCGTCCATACCTTTAACTGTGCAAGGCTGTTCTAAATGTGAAACCTGAAATATCAGCTCGTTCACGTGATGTTCACGGCAATGGAACAGTGCCATGCTCGTTTGCGGAATGCCTAAACCGCCTTTGTTTTCTCGTTCCTTAAGCTGATGAATAACGAAGCTGGCATTGGTTATTAAACGTTCTTTTTCAGCAGCTTTTACTACGTGCGAAATCACTTGATCGTGACTCACTGCATCCGAAAATCGATACATTCTAAGGTTTTGAAGAATTGATTCGATACTTCCATGCACGTCTTTAATTTGCTTCATCGTTTCCTCAAAAGACATTTTTTCTGTAGAAGCGGTCTTATTTTTATATTGGAACGAGCGATAGTCCTTATCTTTGGTTAACTTTTGAATGTTTTTCTGTAAAAAATTCTGGACGGATTGAATATCCTCTTCGGTTAAGAGTGGGTTGACTAAAATGTAATCGACATTTAAAAAAGGCAGTCTTACTGTTGAAATCACTACGTCATACCCTTCAAGCGCGGCTTCTTTGATTTCTTTTACCGATTTAATGACAACTGAATTAATCTCCGGAATCTCTTTACGAATACGGCTAGCTAACATTTTCGAGGTGCCAATTCCAGTTGGACAGACAATCAGTGCTTGAATTTCCATGACTTCTTCTTTTAGCACTAGCGTGGAACCGAAATGCAAAACAAGATATGCTACTTCATCATCTGGAAAAACTAAATCCGGCAGCGCTTGATCGATACTGTTTCTCACAGCCATAAATAAAACCGGGTACTTTTTCTTAATCTCTTCTGTTAATGGATTAAAAAGCTCCATTTTTTGCTTAAGACGAAAAATTGCCGGCTCCATATGAGCAAGCAGCCCCTGGTAAAGGGAAAAATCACCGGTTAAGTCGGTGTTAAGCTGAACAGAAACGTGAGCAATCATATTCTTAATGATCTGCCCAACTACTACGCTGTCGTAATATACGTCTCTAGTAGTTTGGAACTTTGCTGCACGTAGCCGCACTGCTAAGAAATGAATATCTTTTTCTGTAAAAGAAAGAGAAAATACCCGTTCAATTTCGCGGCAAATATCCTTCATTAAGAACATTTCACTCGCCAGTTCTTCCGTTTGGCCGCCGTCGTCTTCTAGATACATTTGCTTTTTCGTTCGCTGTATCATAATGCAAATATGAACAATGAGCCCTATATAATCGCTGTCAGCCAGCTTAGAATGATGCTGATTAATCGCTTGATGTACAATTCGGTCTACTTCTGCTAAATAATCCGGATAAAAATAATGCAAAATCGTTTCATCCGTATGCTGCTGATTTTCCGCTAAAAACAAGCACTCAATTAATTCTTCATTAAAGTGAACAAGAAAATAATTAGCTAATGCTTTCCGTTTATTGGCTTCAGTAGCTTGAACTTCTACTCCCACGCCTCTTTTTCGATGAAGGAAAACGTCAAATGTGGTTAACCACTCTGTTAATTCATCTAAATAAGCAGTTAGTGTAGTAATACTTACTTCTAAGTCTTTAGCCAGCGTTTGTAATTTAAATGAATCTCCTTCTTCTAGAAGAAGAATTAAAAGAATTAATTTTCTTTCCTGTGGAGACTGATCCGTCGTTTTAATCTTCATCAGCTCTTGGATAAGACGAAAAATTTGTTCATTTTTACCTTCAATCATTAGTCCTTCATCTTGTGTACGAATCAGCTTCAAATCAAATTTTTCAAGTATTGATTCAATTGCCTTCAAATCTCGGTGAACAGTTCTTACACTTACATTCAAAAAAGTAGCAAGTGTAAGGGCTGTATGTTTTCCTGCCGTTTTAATAATTAACTCAATGATTGATTTTTCTCTTGAAGTAATAAACAAGAACATCAACTCTTTTCTTATTTATAAACAAAGGATAAAAAGGCACCTCCATGCCTTTCTATCCCGTTAGTTACTTTGAATAATAGCCATTAATTCTTTAGCTGATTTGGCATGAACCATTTTTTCAATATTGTCCATATCAGAACATGTAATGGCGATACCAGATAAAATTTCTAAATGGGTGCCGTCTTTTCCGGCAATTCCAAAAATCAAACGAACTTTCTCACCATCAAAATCAACGCCTTCTGGCACTTGAATCACTGTAAAACCGGATCTTAAAACGTTCTTTTTCGCTTCTTCCGTACCGTGCGGAATCGCTACGTCATTTCCCATATAAGTAGAAGTCATATTGTCGCGATCAATCATCGCTTCAACGTAGTTTTCTTCTACATATCCGCCTTTTACTAACACACTCCCTGCAAATCGAATTGCTTCTTCCTTAGAAGAAAAGTGCTGATTCAAGAAAACGTTTTCTTCTTTTAATAAACCATCATTACTATCTGTATTATTTTCTGCAGATACTCTTTTTTCTTCTTCGGCTTTAGAAGTAGTATGATCATTTTTTAGTTGATCAATTAGTTTGTCATATTCCGGACTAGATAGAAAATTATCAACCGAGATATGATACGCATCTGGAACTTTGTTTTGAGCTCTTGGCGTTAGCTCTTCTTGCGTAATAACGATTTGAGCATCACTTGGAATATTACTGATGGCTGTATTCGTTACCGAAATATTTAAATCTGCTTGTTTAACTTTCTTGCGAAGAAGAGAAGCGCCCATCGCACTCGATCCCATACCTGCGTCACAGGCAAAAACAATTTTCTGAACGCTTGCTGGTACTTCTCCTTGCTGTTTTGTAAAGCTTCCTGCTACAGAGCTCTTCTTGCCTTTCATCTCTTGCATTTTGCGAGCTGCTTCATCCAAATCTTCTGTTTGCTTGCCCGTTTTTAAAATTAACGAACCTACAATAAACGATACGACGGCTGCAACGAGAACACCGGAGATATTTGCAACATAGCTGCCTGTATTACCTGGTGTAGCAGCTAAAATAGCCAAAATACTTCCTGGTGAAGCAACCGCTTGTAAGCCTCCGCCTAAAAGAACAAATGTAAATACGCCGCTCATTCCTCCTAAAATAGCCGCAATGATTAGAAGCGGACGCATTAAAACGTAAGGGAAGTAAATTTCGTGAATTCCGCCAATAAAATGAATGATGGCCGCTCCCGGCGCTGACTGTTTTGCTGTTCCTTTTCCAAAGAAGCAATACGCTAACAAAATTCCTAATCCCGGACCAGGATTTGTTTCTAATAACAATAGAATGGACTGTCCGTTTGTTCGAATTTGTTCTGCTCCGATCGGAGATAAGATACCGTGATTAATAGCATTGTTTAAGAATAAAATTTTAGCAGGCTCAATTAGAATACTTGTAAGAGGAAGAAGGCCATGTGCAACCATCCAATCTACACCCACTACAAGCGCGCCTGTAAATCCGTCCACGGCTGGACTAACGCCTAAAAAGGCTAGAATTGATAGAATTCCTCCAAGAATACCTGCTGAGAAGTTATTAATTAACATCTCGAATCCTGTTTTGACTTTACCTTCAATAAACTGATCAAACTTCTTGATGATGTAACCGCCAAGCGGTCCCATAATCATAGCGCCTAGAAACATCGGAATATCAGATCCAACGATGACGCCCATGGTCGCGATAGCACCTACAACGCCTCCACGCTGATCGTGTACAAGCTTTCCTCCTGTGTAGCCGATTAGCAGCGGAAGCAAATACTTGACCATTGGATCCACTAGTTTGGCAAGGCTTTCATTTGGAAAAAAGCCTGTTGGAATAAATAAAGCAGTAATAAGTCCCCATGCAATAAATGCTCCGATATTTGGCATAACCATTGAACTTAGAAAGTTCCCAAACTTTTGTACAGCTACTTTTATATTAGATTGAGCCATTTGCTCTCTTCCTTTCTCTACGTGATGATACTTTAATCGTAAGAGATTAAACGCTTTCATTCAATGAATAGGAAAACTAACTTTGTCGTACCACAGACAGACAAAGCTTTTAATTACATAAAAAAGCAGCTGAACTGTAAAAGTTCAGCTGCTTTCTAACTTAATATTTATCTAATTCACTTACTGGAGATTGAATAATAACCGGATTTTTCTCTGGATTTAACCATTTTAAAATAGAGACAACTTGTTCTTTAGAAGTAGCCGTACATCCTGCGGTATAATTTGTTCCTACATGGAAGAAGATTGCACTTCCCTTTCCTGGCGTTCTAGATTCATTATAATTAATGACAAACCCATAATCGTAAGCGGGGATGTCCATGTTCTCAGCGCTCGTCCAGCGGCCATTCGCCGGCTTTTGCTGCCACGTATTATATAGAGAGCTTTTTGAATCGTCTACCCACACATCATTTGCTGTAATCTTTCGATATGGAAGCTTAGTTCCAGGATTTTCATAGCGTCCGAATGCTGTGCCAACTGTATATTTCCCTGTCGGAGATTCCATATCTCCTTCTTTTTTCGATAAAGCGAATCCTTTTTGTCCAAGTACACCGTTCGCGGTTAAAACTTGCTTCCATTTCCCATCAACTTTTTCAAACGTTTGAATTTTAGCAGACTTCGTATCGTAGTTATCTGCTGTAACCAAGATGACTTGCTGAGCGTTACCTAACGTTTTAAAAGAATCGACTACGAGCTTTGGAGAAGCTGTAGCTGAAGCCTGTACATAGTCACTGCTTACGTAGCCCGTGCGGCCGTTATAGTTGATTTTGTACCAGCTTCCGCTTTTGCTCACCACAGACAGCTTCTGGCCTTTTGTCACACTTCCTATGGATGTATAATTGGTACCTGCTCCGCTTCTTACATTCAGCGTGCTTGCCGTTACTATGTACGTTGTGCTTTCTGCTGGTGGCGTTGTTGGGGCCGTTGTTGTTCCTGATGCTTGTACATAGTCACTGCTTACATAGCCTATGCGGCCGTTATAGTTAATTTTGTACCAGCTTCCGCTTTTGCTCACCACAGACAGCTTCTGGCCTTTTGTCACACTTCCTATGGATGCATAATTGGTACCTGCTCCGCTTCTTACATTCAGCGTGCTTGCCGTTACTGTATACGTTGTGCTTTCTGCTGGCGGCGTTGTTGGGGCCGTTGTTGTTCCTGATGCTTGTACATAATCGCTGCTTACATAGCCTGTGCGGCCGTTATAGTTAATTTTGTACCAGCTTCCGCTTTTGCTCACCACAGACAGCTTCTGGCCTTTTGTCACACTTCCTATGGATGCATAATTGGTACCTGCTCCGCTTCTTACATTCAGCTTGCTTGCCGTTACTGTGTACGTTGTGCTTTCTGCTGGTGGAGTTGCTGTTCCTGATGCTTGTACATAATCGCTGCTTACATAGCCCGTGCGACCGTTATAGTTAATTTTGTACCAGCTTCCGCTTTTGCTCATCACAGATAGCGTTTGACCTTTCACTACGCTGCCGATAATTCCGTAAGTCGTTCCCGCTCCGCTTCTCACATTTAGCTTGCTTGCCGTCACTTTATATGTAACCGTCGCTGCATATGCCTTTTCTTGATTTCCCCCAATTGAGCCAAAGCCAGGCGTTACAGCCGTTGCAAGTGTAGCTGTTAACGCCATCCCCACCATTAATTTTTTCAACTGCTTTCCCTCCATTTATCTCTTATAAAATTCTACTATTTTCTATTCTTAATTCATTATCTTACCATATTCCAAACGAAGGGAAAGGGTCAATAGATGCTTTTCACACGGCCTATAAAAAAAGACAGACCTCTTTGATAGGTCTGCCTCTTTCACTATTATCCTAAATCAACGTTGTGATATACTTGCTGCACATCTTCTAGGTCCTCTAATGCATCAATCATTTTTTCAAACTGAGCTTGTGCATCTTCAGGAAGAGTTACATCATTTTGAGCAAGCATCGTTTGCTCAGCTACTGTAAATTCCGTAATACCAGCATCGTTGAACACTTTTTGTACCGCATGGAATTGATCCGGATCAGCATAAACAATTACAGAATCTTCTTCCTCTAAAATGTCACGCACGTCTACATCTGCTTCCATTAACAGTTCTAGCGTCTCTTCTTCATCCTTACCTTCTACACCAATAACAGCTGTTGGATCAAACATGTACGCTACTGATCCGCTTACTCCCATATTACCGCCGTTTTTACCAAAAGCAGCACGCACGTCTGAAGCTGTTCTGTTTACGTTATTCGTAAGAGCATCTACGATAACCATTGAGCCATTCGGTCCAAAACCTTCGTAACGAAGATTATCGTAATTTTCTTCTGATCCGCCTTTTGCTTTTTCAATCGCACGGTCAATAATTGCTTTTGGCACATTGTATGTTTTCGCGCGTTCTAATACAACTTTTAACGCTTGGTTTGATTCTGGATCTGGCTCGCCTTGTTTCGCAGCCACGTAAATCTCACGGCCAAACTTGGCATATATACGACTTGTATTAGCATCTTTTGACGCTTTCTTTTCTTTAATATTGTTCCACTTACGGCCCATATTGTTTCACTCTCTTTCAAAATTGAATCTAATAAAATAAATAGGCAATGATATATCCGTCTTTATTATACATCAATTCCCTCTTATCTTTCGAGTTTAATACTTAAAAAAGAAAAGCAATCTTTTGGTATATTTCATTAATTAAATAAATGAGAAAACCATTTGATAACCGGCTGAATGATTTTTGTATATGCATTTTTAAGCGGTTTGTATATACATCTCATCCAAATCCACCGTAAAGGATAGTAGATCATATGAATTACGATCCACTTAACTCCTTTCCAGAAACAGAGGAATATACGCTGACAAAATGAAACCACAGGAATAACAATTTCATTGTAAAATGGCAGCACAACATATTTCCAGAAAAGATAACAAGGGTAACAAACTAGATACAACACAGGGTATAAAACGTACTTCCATATAAATCTAGTTATAGGCAAAAAACATCGTTTCCAAACGAAGAGAATAAAAGGATAGATGAGGACACTCCATAGCCAAGAAATAGGATAAAAGAACAAGAAACGTATAATGTATCTCCAAATGAAATCAATGACAGGTTGAATAATTCTTGTTCCTATCCACATGAGGGGCTTAGCGATAAAATATATCCATAGCTTACACAAAATTTGAAATACAAAATAAAAGGGAAAGTACAAGACAAAAAAGATGCCTCGCAACACGTACTTTATACTTTGAGCTACTCCACTAATACTTTTCACTTCCTTTTTTATAAGTGAGTTTCGTTCATTTACCTACTCTATTATATAAAATAAATTGAGCAAGCAAATATATTTTTTAGCTCAATGAGAATTATATACAAAAACACCCTTCTATAATAGAAGGGTGTCTAGAACCTTATTATTCTACAGTAACTGATTTTGCTAAGTTACGTGGTTTATCTACATCGCAATCGCGGTGCAATGCAGCGTAGTAAGAGATTAATTGTAAAGGAATAACCGCTGCTAGTGGTGAAAGTGTTTCATGAACTTTCGGAATCACGTAGCGATCTTCTTCTGTTTCTAATCCTTTCATTGAAATGATACAAGGATTAGCTCCACGTGCTACTACTTCTTTTACGTTACCACGGATGCTTAAGTTTACATGTTCTTGTGTTGCTAATGCAATAATTGGCGTATTGTTTTCAATTAAAGCGATTGTTCCGTGCTTAAGCTCTCCTCCAGCAAATCCTTCTGCTTGGATGTAAGAGATTTCTTTTAGTTTTAACGCACCTTCTAAACCTACATAATAATCAACAGAACGTCCAATAAAGAATGCGTTGCGAGTTGTTGCTAAGAATTGAAGAGCAATGCTTTCCATTTCTTCTTTGTCGTCGCAAAGTACTTCCATTGTGTTTGCTACGATTGCTAACTCTTGAACTAAATCAAATTCTAATTCAATGCCGCGTTTTTTTGCTGTTACAGCCGCTAGAATTGATAGGACTGCTAATTGAGCTGTATAAGCCTTTGTTGATGCTACAGCAATTTCCGGACCTGCATGAAGTAATAACGTATAATCAGATTCACGAGATAATGTTGATCCCGGAACGTTTGTGATTGTTAACGCTTTGTAACCTAGTTCTTTAATTTGAACTAATACTGCACGGCTGTCAGCTGTTTCTCCACTTTGAGAGATAAAGATAAACAATGGCTTTTCAGATAAAAGCGGCATGTTATAAGAGAATTCACTTGCTACGTGCACTTCTACTGGAACCTTCGCCCACGTTTCAATGAATTGTTTACCTACTAGGCCTGCATGATAGCTTGTTCCACATGCTACGATATAGATGCGGTCTGCTTCATCCATTGCTCCTAAAATGTCTGCATCAATGTGCAGTTCATTGTTCTCATTTTGGTACTCTTGAATGATTTTACGAACAACTAAAGGCTGCTCATCAATTTCTTTTAACATATAGTGAGGGTACGTACCTTTTTCAATATCACTTGCATCAAGCTCTGCTGTATAAGGTGCTCTTTCTACCACTTCACCATCAAGCGTTTTAATTGTTACGCCTTCTTTTGTCACAATTACTGTTTCTTTATCCATTAATTCTACGTACTGATCTGTTACTTGAAGCATTGCCATAGCATCACTCGCTACAACGTTAAATCCTTCGCCAACACCTACAAGAAGCGGGCTTTTGTTTTTAGCTACGTAGATTGTATTTTTATCTTCGTTATCAACAAGAGCTAGTGCATAAGAACCGTGAAGCAAGCTTACTGTCTTACGGAACGCTTCTTCTACATCTAAGCCTTCTGCTGCGATTTTTTCAATTAACTGAACGATTACTTCTGTATCCGTTTCGCTTTTGAACGTTACATCTTGTAAATATTCACGTTTCAAAATAGCATAGTTTTCAATTACACCGTTATGCACAAGTGTGAAGCGTCCAGATGTACTTTGATGCGGGTGAGCATTTTCTTGGCTTGGTACACCATGAGTTGCCCAACGCGTATGACCGATACCTGCTGGTGCTACAACACTGTGATCTACTGCCTGACGCAATTCTGCAATACGGCCTTTTTCTTTGAATACGTGTACGCCTTCATTGTTAACAACTGCAATACCCGCTGAGTCATAGCCACGATATTCTAACTTTTCAAGACCACGTAATAAAATTTCTTTCGAATCTTCTGTTCCAATATATCCTACAATTCCGCACATAGATAAAATCCTCCTTCATGTATGAAAAGAGAGTCTCTTTTCATCATCAATGATTATCATCTCAATGCTTTTGTCCAATAAGTCACCTCATTGTTTTTCACATCAAGTTTTCGGCCGTGATAATCAACAACCGGGAGGCATCCGCCGATACTTCGATAAACCTCCTCCTCGTCAACTAAGTCGTTTCCGTCCCTTTACTTAGTTCAGGCGCTTTGTATTCACTTTTAAAATAGATTGTTCACTCCTTTACATAAATTAAGAGACGAACAGATTTAATATTACAATAAGAAGTGAGAAAACGTCAATTATCTTCTTTACTATCTGTAAAAACAGCCTTTAGCATTAGATAATTTCCAAGAATTTTTCTCAACAATATAAAAATATGCATAAGCAGCTTGAAACGTCACCGCTTATGCATATAATTAATGAATTACTCTAAGCCCATTTCTTCTTTTACTACTTCTACGATACGTGTTACATAAGTTTCACATTCTTCTTGTGTTTGTGCTTCAACCATAACACGTACTAACGGCTCTGTTCCTGAAGGGCGTACAAGTACTCGGCCATTACCGTTCATTTCTTTTTCCACTTCTTCAATAACCACTTTTACCTTCTCGTTATCTGTAACATGATGCTTATCTGTTACTTTTACATTTACAAGAAGCTGAGGATATTTCTTCATTTCAGCTGCTAGTTCTGATAAAGGCTTTTTCGTTGCTTGCATAATGTTTACAAGCTGAATAGCTGAAAGCATACCGTCACCTGTTGTGTTGTAATCTAAGAAAATAATATGACCTGACTGTTCTCCACCTAGGTTATATTGATTAGCTTTCATTTCTTCTACTACGTAACGGTCTCCTACACCAGTTTGTGCACTTTCAATCCCGCTAGCTTCTAGTGCTTTATAGAAGCCTAAGTTACTCATAACGGTAGAAACAAGCGTGTTTTTCTTTAAACGTCCTTGTTCATATAAGTATTTTGCACAAATGAACATAATTTGATCACCGTCTACAATCTCGCCTTTTTCATCGATTGCGATTAAACGATCTCCGTCTCCATCAAATGCTAATCCAACATCCGCTCCTTTTTCTTTTAAGAAGGCACTTAATGCTTCCGGATGTGTAGATCCTACACCGTCATTGATGTTTAATCCGTTTGGAGATGCTCCCATTGTAGAGATATCTGCATCTAAATCCGCAAATAAATGTGCTGCTAACGATGACGTTGCCCCGTGCGCACAGTCTAATGCTACATGAATACCTGAGAAGTCTTCATCAACCGTTTGTTTTAAGTATTGAAGATATTTTTGTCCACCTTCAAAGTAGTCATTTACCTGACCTAAGTCTCCCCCAACAGGTCTTGGTAATTGATCTGTTTCACTATCCATTAACGCTTCAATTTCATTCTCTTGGGCATCTGAAAGTTTAAATCCATCTGGACCAAAGAATTTAATTCCGTTATCTTGAACTGGGTTATGCGAAGCAGAGATCATGACTCCTGCTTGTGCGCCAAGTGCTTTTGTTAAATACGCTACCCCTGGAGTTGAAATAACGCCTAGTCGCATAACTTCTGCTCCAATTGAAAGCAATCCTGCAACAAGCGCTCCTTCTAACATATGACCAGAAACGCGTGTATCGCGTCCGATTAATACTTTTGGTCGCTCTGAATCTTTTGTTAGAACGTAACCACCTAAGCGTCCAATTTTAAAAGCAAGCTCAGGAGTTAATTCACTATTGGCAACTCCTCGTACTCCGTCTGTTCCAAAATACTTACCCATTAATTTTCTCTCCTTTATGTCAAAACATTTAGTTTCCTGATGTATTATCTGTCTGTCCATCTACGGGTGTAGAATTTTCATCACTTTGATTACTACTGTCGTCACCAGTTTCTGTACTATCTGTTGGTGTATCTGTATTATCTTCAGGTGTATCGGTCTCTTCGCTTGGTTTATCAGCTGAATCACCTGAATTTCCCGTCCCAGGATTTGTTCCTGTTCCTGTTCCTGATCCAGTTCCCGTGTCTGGCTTTGTTTCTTTACCGCTCGTGCTTCCACTTGTTTCTTTATCTGTTTGCTCATCATTTGTCTCTGATTGTTTTTTCGCTGTTACACGAACTTTTGCCTGTTTAGTCGATAGAGTTGATGTAACAGAGTCGGGACTATTTATTATAATAGGAACCGTGTGCTCCCCGGCAGATAAATTCCCTACATTCGCTGACAAGGTAATGCCGCTTTTCGTTAACTTATCTAAATCAGATTTTGGTCCTTTTACATCCGCATCTACTGAAGTAGGGGAAAGCAGTTCATACGTGTACTTTGAGGATTGACCAGTTAAAGAAACTGGTAAATTCTTAAATGACTTAGTCTCAGCTGCACTTGCGTCCGTTTCTTCTGCGTCTTGCTCATCACCTTGTTTGTCTACTTCCACATGAACGGTAATTTGTTTAGGACTTACACTATCTATTCCGTCTGGAACAGGGACGTTCACCTTAATATCTTTAGATTTCGTAATACCGGTAACATCGACTGGAATATTATCAATTTTATCGATTTTTTCTAAAGAATCAGATGGACCGATAATTTTCACTGTATCTGTTTTAGGCTCTAGCTTCGTAATGTTGACACCGTCGCCTGGCGTGCCTTCTTGAATCACATCGATCGGCACTTTTTTACTAATATTTTTCACTGGAATTGTTACATTGACCGTTTCTGGTTGAACTGTTAAATTCAATTTATTTAAATTCTTGTCTAGTGCGACAACAGTTGCTTGTTTCGTGACTGTTTTTGAAGCATTATCTAAATCAATAATAGCTTTCACATAAGCAACTTGGTCTAATTGACTTGATGCGCCCGTTACCGTGACGGCTCTTGGACTAACGATTGCTTCCCCTGCTTCATATCCATTCTTGACTTTGTTTTTATCATAGCTTGCCTCTACGGAAAATTGCTTTGAATCGCGTTCTTCAATTGTTACGTTTACAATATCAGGCTTAACCACTACGTTTAAATTATCAGAGATATTTCGATACTGAACCTTGACTCTATGCTGCCCTAAGCTTAAATTATCAAGGTCAATATAAGCTTGATAATCTTTTTGTAGCTTTGTTTGAGCCAAAATATTTTTAGGACCTTCCAGTGTCATAATAACCGTATCCGGAACACCTCTTACAATTCTGTTCTTCTCATTATAGGATACTTGAACTGGAACATCTGTTAATGTTTCTACTCCGGTGTTGGCAGAACTGCTTCGGTTCAGAAACTTATTTGATGAACTGGCACCATCATCTAAATTAACAGATAAATATAACATGAAGGCTAATAGCAACGCGATAATTTTCATAACCCACGATCGATTCATCAATTTATCCATTCTTCTTCAACCTCCATTGCCAACGAGTGGAAGAAGTTGCTTTAGAAATTGTGACTAATTCTTTTTCGAGCATTTCTCTCAATGTATCAATTGTCAATTCACGATACAATTCACCATTTTTGGTAACGGAAATGCCTCCAGTTTCTTCAGATACAATGACAGTCACACTATCCGTTACTTCACTTATTCCTACAGCAGCACGATGGCGAGTACCTAATTCTTTTGAAATAAAAGGACTTTCAGATAAAGGTAAGTAACATGCTGCAGCGGCTACTTGATCCCGCTGTAAAATAACCGCTCCATCATGAAGTGGTGTATTCGGTATAAATAAGTTGATTAATAATTCAGAAGAAATATTAGAGTTGAGCGGTATACCTGTTTCAATATAGTCACCCATACCCGTCTCTCTTTCGATTGAGATCAATGCACCTATGCGTCTTTTAGCCATATAATGCGTTGCTTTTATAATCGCCTCAATCGTAACGGTACGTTCATCTTCTTCAGGCAAATTGCTGCGTGAAAACAAACGTCCTCTCCCAAGCTGTTCAAGCGCTCGGCGCAGCTCTGGCTGGAAGATAATAATGATAGCTAAAAACCCATACGTTAACGCTTGGTCCATTAACCATTGGAGCGTATTTAGTCCAAGGAAGTTACTTATAAAGCGGACAACTAAAATCACCGTGATTCCTTTTAAAAGCTGTACTGCTTTTGTACCTCTTATGACCATAATTAATTTATATATGACGAACCATACCAGGAGAACATCAACAATTTTTCCTAAATATGAGAGGATTGGCAGGTCTCCAATAGGCATCTTCTCACTTCCTCTATATATGTAATAAAGATAACATAACCGTTTTATTATACCATAAAACAAAATTACACTGTAAATTACATCTTATTTTTAAATCCTTGTTCCTATATAATGTAGCCTTCTTTTTATATAAATAAAACCGTCCACTATTCCTCTCTAACAAGATAAGCGGACGGTTGTATGTTTCAACTATTAAAAGTCAACAGCTTGTTTGGCATGAGTTTTGACGTTATACCACACCCAGTCAAAAATCTTGTCTAACTCTTCAATATTGCCTGTCACTTCTCCTGCAGAAGCTAGGTACTTATCACCATGTATAACAGTAACATTTCCATCTACTTTTCCTTCAATTTTAATATCGCCATTTCTCACAGTAATATCACCTTCGACGGTCTCACCTTTTGGTACAACGACTGTTTTATCGTGAATGACCAAGTTCGGCTGCTTTGAAACAGAAAAGTCTTCATCCGTTTCCCAAGCTGAAAACACCGTGCCGGACATTAACAGCACAAATACAGCGGCTGCACTAAGAATCGGGTGGTTTGTAAACCATCTATTCATTCGAATTCGATTCTTCTCACGTGGTAACCCAGCCATAACACCTGCTGTAAAGTTCATAGGTAATTCTATATGAGAAGTGCTTTGCACAAATGCAATGGTTCTTTTTAACTGATGCATATGCTGCTGACAACCTTTGCATTGATGCAAATGCTCTTTTAATAATAGTTCATTTTCTTTTGTAATATCTCCATCCAAATGTTCATGAATGAGATTTACATACATTTTTGGACATTTCATTCTTAGTTCACTCCTTACAAGTGGCGAAGTCGATTTCTTAAAGCTTCACGTCCTCTGTGAATTCTAGTCTTTACCGTACCAAGCGGCAGGTCTAAAATATCGCTGATTTCTTTTAACGACAGCTCATCTATATATTTTAGGACAATGACAGTTCGATATTTCTCAGGTAGCTTTAATATTTCCGACTGAATGAATTCTTGCAATTCTACTTGCTCTAGTTCTTCCTCTGGTAAGGCCTGATCGGCAGCTATTTGAGAGTACATATTTAACCCGTCGGTCCCGGCTACTTCTGCATCTAAATAATAGTCTGGCTTTTTTTTACGAATTCGATCAATACAAAGATTTGTAGCAATTCGATATAACCAGGTGGAAAATTTTTTACTCGTGTCATAGCTATGAATATTTACATAGGCTCGAATAAACGCCTCTTGTGCAGCGTCTTGCGCTTCTTCCCGGTTTCCTAACATTCGATAACATAGATGAAAAAGTTTATCCTTGTGATATTCTACTATGTCAGCAAACGCATCCTGGTCACCTTTTTTTACTTTTTTTATTTTCCTTTTTAATAATAAATCCATGTAACGGTTACCTCCGCCCATTGCGGGATAGTATATATACGTGTACTTTATCATAAAGTTTCACTTATGCTTAATTATTTTAACAAAAATTTGTCAAATATGTTTAAAAAGATCGTACGTAGGTTATGTAATTAGTATAGATGAAAAGAAGAGGAGTGGAAAGCTTGACTCATACAAAAGAGAACCTTTTGAATCAAATTGAAGAATGCAGAAATAACATGGTCACTCTTGCAGCAGAAAACCCTTTATCATCACTAACAGTGGTAAGAGTAAGTTCAGAGTTAGATGGTTTATTAAATGAATATGAAAAGTTTTTCTCTATATAAAGAAGCTCTCGAATCCGAACTAAGAGCTTCTTTTTTTTATCTTCATATATGTTTGATGTACCTTTTGGTAGGTACTAATGTTTTATACTAATTTTTCTCCTAAAAGTGAGCCCATTAATGCAACAGCTACAGTAGCTGTTTTATTCCGTTCATCTAAAATAGGATTCACTTCCACAAACTCCGCAGAAGTGATTAGCTGAGATTCTGCCAACATCTCCATAGCTAAATGACTTTCTCTGTAGCTTATTCCACCAATCACTGGCGTTCCTACTCCAGGTGCATCATGTGGATCTAGTCCATCTAAATCGAGTGATAGATGAACCCCATCTGTTTTATCACGCAAATATAAAATTGTTTCTTCCATTACTTTTGTCATACCCATTCGATCTATCTCATGCATCGTATACACTTTAATCCCTTTTTCCTTTATTAGCTCTTTTTCTCCTTCATCTAAAGAACGTGCTCCGATAATCACAATATTTTTCGGCTTGACTTTAGGTGTATAACCGCCAATTCGAGTCAATGCGTCGTCTCCTATACCTATACTTGCCGCCAATGGCATACCGTGAATATTTCCTGAAGGAGACGTATCTGCTGTATTCAAATCTCCGTGTGCATCATACCAAATCACGCCCAAGTTTTGATAATGACGACTTACTCCTGCTAGTGTTCCGATAGCGATGCTGTGATCTCCCCCTAGCACTAAAGGAAACCTTTTATTTGTAATAACATCACTTACGGTCTGAGCAAGCCTCTCGCTAGCATCTGCTACAGCTTTTAAATTCTTTAAGTTTGTATTTTCATCACTATGTACTCGTTCAGCTAAGGCAATTTCAATATTCCCTTTATCTTCTACACTATAGCCAATATTCTCGATGCGTTCAATAACACCTGCATATCGTATCGCACTTGGCCCCATATCGACCCCACGGCGAGTTTGACCTAAATCCATTGGTACTCCAATAATTGAAAGCTTATTCATAATATGTCCCCCCATCACAAATGTTGCTACTCTCTTATTGTAACGGCTAAATGAGCGATGGCTCAACTCGACACTTTTTTGAATATATATACAATTCTAATTTGTAGAAACTGCACAAAAAAACCTTTAAGCAAATTGCTTAAAGGTTATACGTTTATATGTATGGTGGAGCCTAGCGGGATCGAACCGCTGACCTCCTGCGTGCAAGGCAGGCGCTCTCCCAGCTGAGCTAAGGCCCCAAAATCTTTTTTATATAGAA
>NZ_JBYCZN010000013.1:0-45300 GCF_057586255.1 Priestia sp. SRI_019
TTTTAAAAAATAAAAATTAACGTTGACGTTTGTCGCTTTGTTCAGTTTTCAAAGTTCAACCGTCGCTTTTAAGCGACTTTGCTATCTTATCAAGTTATCAACGTAATGTCAACAACTTTTTTATCATCATCAACATCGTCTCTTTTAACGACGCTTTATTATTATAATCTCATTTAATTCAAAAATCAATAGTTTTTTGTTTTTTTCAAAAATATTCTCTAACAAACAAATCTAATTCGGTACAATACTTGTCTTAATGAAAGTTATATTTGGATTATACAGTTTAGAATATAACTTAAAATCAGCACTTTAATGGAATAGTGTTCCATCGTTTAACCGAACTAACGAAAATACCCCGCCCTATCGGCATAATATATGATAAAACAAGAAAGAAGCAAAAAGATTAATCTTTTTGCTCTGAGTGAATTACCCTATATAAAACGCAAGCAATTAGTATTTAGAAGTAAAAGGTATATTAGGTATGCAATTCGGGATTTTAGGCATACAATGCGGAACATCAGGTATACATCTTGGTATATTAGGCACACAACTTGGCACTTTAGGTATACAATGTGGAACATCAGGTATACATCTTGGTATCATTTTTGTCCCTCTTTTCAATATTCATTTACATATTATATGTATAAACCTAAGGACAAGCTTGTACGCTTGTCTAATATATAGAAATTTTTTCAACCTCAATATATTAACGCAGATAGAAATAAACTGAGTGTAATTTCCTAAATTCTATAATCTTTAGTTACCGTAATAGATTCTATATAAAATGAAAAACATTAGAATCATTCATTTGAACAATTTTTATTATGTATAAATATGTAAGGTCTCCCTTTATCTTGACCATAACCTTTCTAATTAACAAGAGTTTCTTTTCTAAAATATATTACAAACAATACCTTTATCTATCCTCATTAATAACCTTGTCATATATTTTTGAGTTACTAGATAACTCACCCAAGAGTTTGTCCGGTTTTTACATATATTAATATCGGAAATCTAATGTTCATTAGGAGTGAAGTATATGTCAACACATTTAACCGGACGAGTCATCTTCAAAGGAGACCCTGGCTATAAGGAAGCAATTAAGAATTGGAACCCTTATGTTGATGTCTGTCCCCTTGTTTTTGTTTTTGCACAAAATTCATACGATGTCAGCAATGCTATTAAATGGGCCCAAGAAAATAAAGTGCCTTTGCGTGTCAGAAGTGGGCGCCATGCTTTAGATAAGAACCTTTCAGTAGTAAATGGAGGAATTGTTATTGATGTAAGTGACATGAATAAAGTTTGCCTTGATAAAAAAAGTGAGATTGCAACAGTTCAAACGGGAATTCATGTGGGTCCACTTGTAAAGATGTTAGCTCGAGAAGGTTTTATGGCTCCTTTTGGAGATAGCCCCACCGTTGGAATTGGAGGAATTACGATGGGGGGAGGATTTGGAGTACTTTCACGATCAATCGGTCTTATAAGCGATAACCTTCTTGCACTGGAAACTGTAGATGCAAAAGGCAAGATTCTTCAAGCAAATCAATCTTCCAATGAGGACTTATTTTGGGCTTCCAGAGGTGGAGGCGGCGGAAACTTTGGATATAATACCGAATACACGTTTAAAGTTCATCGTGCCCCTAAAACTGCAACCGTCTTTAATATTATTTGGCCATGGGATCAATTAGAAACGGTATTTAAAGCTTGGCAAAAATGGGCACCGTTTGTAGACGAACGGTTAGGGTGCCTACTTGAGATTTACAGCAAAGTAAATGGTTTGTGTCATGCAGAAGGAATTTTCCTCGGTTCAAAAAAAGAGCTGATTAAATTGTTAAAGCCTTTACTAAATGCTGGAACCCCAGCACAAACAGTTATAGAAACATTATGCTATCCAGATGCTATAGACTTCTTAGACCCTGACGAGCCAATCCCTGGTAGATCCGATCAGAATGTTAAATTCTCCTCTGCTTGGGGACTTGATCTATGGTCGGAAGAGCCTATTTCAATTATGAAGAAGTTTTTAGAAGAAGCTACTGGCACAGAAGCCAACTTCTTTTTTATAAATTGGGGTGGTGCTCTAAGCAGAGTACCAAGTAATGAAACAGCCTTCTTTTGGCGCCGTCCATTGTTTTATACAGAATGGACGGCTAGTTGGGAAAATAAATCACAAGAAGCTTCCAATCTTGCATCAGTTGAAAAAGTACGTCAGCTCATGAAATCATATGTAAAAGGTTCGTATGTTAATGTCCCAGACCAAAATATTGAAAAGTTCGGAAAAGCATACTACGGCTCAAACTTCGCAAGACTTCGAGAAATAAAAGCAAAATACGATCCTGATAATTTATTCCATTTCCCACAAAGTATTCCACCCTTTTGTTGATCACTAAAAATCAATTAGATATCCATTCTTATAACTGAACGTTTTATATAACTTGGTTAGTATAGAAGAACTATTACTGCTTTTGCTGTTAATAGTTCTTCCTATATTCAAATTATATGTGATATATAAAGCTGGTTAATACTACGGCTCCTATATCGTACATAAAAACTTTTGTATCTTAAAAAGAAACCAGCTTTACTGTTCCATACCACCTCTAAACCATTTTGCTTTCACAACCGCCAGATTTTTTTAGCAGCAGTTTCTTAGATCAACAAAGCAATGTTTCCTATTAAAGCTTCTTACGCTAAAAAACTTTTTTCACCAAATATAGGCTTTTACTTGTTGCAGCTTGTCTATCTATGAATACACTATAATGATGAATTAATTCATTTACAGCTTTTAATTAATTCATCATAAAAAAGAGGTGATTAAAATAGAAATGTATACTTCTAACTATGATAAAAAATCTAGTTGCAGACCGAAAAACAAAAAGAAAAATAGAGAAAAAAACTGCACTCACATTAACATTTATGTTTATAACCATGCAGAGACTGGAGGACAAATTAGTGGCAATCATAGTCAAAATGCTAATCAGGGTGGACAGATTGCTAAACAAGGTGGACAAAATGCGAACCAAGACGGTGTAGTTGTTAAAGAATGTGGAAGAAAAAATAAACATGCTAAAGTAAAAAAACTCAGTTTTGAAGATAAAATGAACAACAAGCACTTCTAATCCTATCCCGTAAAACCCCTCTAAACTCAAGGTGTATAGAAAAGGTGATTAAAATAGAAATATATTATATGGCGTATAATTTAAAAAACGGTATGTATTATGTAGACAAGTCTTTCCCGCAAAAAAAGAAGAAAAGAAATAAAAATGTTAACTCGACAGCAGAAACAGCTAATCAGAATCCTAATTCTAAAGTAGCTACTCATGCTTATAATGTAGGCTGTGAATTTAAAAACACTGAGATAATTTCCTCAAGTATGATTGTAATAGATGGTGGTATGAGGTTTTAATGATCACGAAAACTCCATTATATATAGGGGCTTAAAAGAGATTTTTATATAACAATTCTCTCTTAAAGCCCTTATTTTCAAACAACAAAAAATATTAAGTTAAAATGATTAAATAGTACAAGCCCTTCCTTACAACTTACATATAATAAACTAAATATAGATTAATATAATCTGTATTTAAATTTATTATACAGCAAGGGGGGATACTGATAATGATTCAAGAGGTTTTAAGAATCCTTGATCCTGGTACACCAATTGCAAGTGTAATTTTAAGCGGTACTCAAATTAATAACGTTATATTTTCAAGCTTCGACGAGGCAAGAGCTTTAGCTTATTTTGCTACTTCAGCAGGAGTTATTGTTGTAGACGCTGATGAAATCCAAGGTCTACAAACTGCTTAAATTTAAAATTAGGACAAGCACTTAATAGGGAAGACTGAAATTATGCTTCCCTATGTGCTGAATATATATTAGATACAAATTCGGTGGACAAAACCATTCACTTAGAGCCAAAAACAAAAAAATTTGTAGGGGTAAGAGTTTTAATAACGAGTCAGTTATGGAATAAGCAGATTTCTATACATCTTGTATTTATCAATGCACCTCCAAAGCCTATAATAAAAATGGAACTTCGAACTATAAGGAAGTTCCATTTTTATGTTTATAATTAATTATTTGAATTTTTCCGAATCAACTCAGTAAACAAGAATCTGCTTTGTATACGTAGTAAAATCACTTAAACGTTTTTCTAAAATCTGCTGAATAATATCTTGATTAATGGCTTGATAATCGTGAACAGCAATATTTCGAAAACCTACCATAGCTTTCATTTTCTCTTTTTAACAAGGTAGCTAACTCTTGTGTAAGCATAAAAATTTCATATTTATCTATTTTTCTATCCTTCGCATAAAACCCAATATCAATATCACTTTCTTGATGGGTAGTTCCTTTTGCAAAGGATCCAAACATAAGGATAAAAGAAGGTTGTATGTGAGTATGTAAAAACTCCTTAATGGTTTGAACGATGGTACGGTCCATAGAATCCCTCCTTTTGTTGCTTCTATTGTAGCAAATTTTATTTCTTTGGATAAGAATAGGTTCCTTACGTTCTTTTTCCTTTTAAATATCATCAAAGTACTCGATGTAACAGTTATGTAATCCGCACTTACTATCTCTCATTATAAGCGAATCATCGCCTTCTTATTTTCATCACCAATCTTATTAAAATTACTTTTTCCACCTCAATATAAGTTCAACCAAACAAACCTAATTGTTGATATATGTAAGTTTTTGATGATAAATAAGTTCAACTAAAAGATTGAACAACCTCTTTTTCTCTTGTATAATTAGTCCAACAGAAGTTCAACTAAAAAATGAGGTGTATAAATTATGAAAATTTCACGTTTTAATAAAGACTGCGGGAACTCAGTCGACATGAATATTGTCGATGGTTATCTGTTCGATTTCCCAACTAACGTAGTAGAACTCCAAAAAGAAGCTGCTGATTCATTCTTTACAGATGCAGTAACAGCACCAGAGGAATTTAAAAAGCGTATCTTACTTTCCACGACTATTGGTGACGAAGAGAAAGAACGTTATTTCTTAGTTGGTGATATCGCAGCAAGCCAACAACTTGCGAATAATCACATCAATCGTTTACATAACAAAATTACAAGCTATATTCCTTATGTAACATTTTTAGCTGCTATTGCATACTACCATGCGTTGCATGCGAAAGATCAAAAGGATAATACCATCGAGATTGACTATTTCTCTACGATGTTACCAATCTGGCTACTAAAAAAAGAAAGCACATTTGGTGAAGCGCAAAAAGCCATGGCAACTCGCTTTTTAGGTGACCATGCTTTCCGTATTCATACGCCAGGGTTCGAAAAAGAAATAAAGGTATCTGTAGAAGAAAGTGCATGCTTAAAAGAAGGCGAAATTGCACGCTTTGCATTAAAGAAAGACCTAACGCTTCAAGACCGTGAAGATGCCAATGCATATGTAGAATGTGAAACCGTGATGGTCGATATTGGTGGAGGATCCATTGATGTTGTGATTTTACCTGAAGGATTAAAAGCTGCAAACAGCCGTGAATCATTCCAAAGTATCGAAGGTATTCCATACCTAGCGCACATTGATAAGTTACGCAAAGAGAAATTCCCAGAGTTGTTTACCGATTTACGGGCATTTGATCAATTTATTTTAGATAACTATAGCAAACAAAAGTTTGAATTAAAAAATGAAAACACAGGCGAATCCATTGATTTGACAGTTCAAATTACATCTTCTCTAAGAGATTATGTAGAGATTTTACTGGCGAAGTTAAATGATGTGGCTCCACCACCGGCCAATAAAATTCGTAAATATGTATATAGTGGCGGTGTTGCTCCGACACTAAAAGTAGCCATTATGAACAGCATGAATGAAAAAATCGGTGAAGAACGTACAGAAAAATATCATAAAGTGCCAGAGGATAGTCGTCACTTGAATTTATTCGGCTTAGAAATTCGAAGCATTGGATATCTTCAAAAGAAACAAGCCGAGAAGAAAGCCGTTAAATCCTAACAGCGTAGGTGATAACCATGTCAGAGCGTCAGAACGCCTTTACGATTAAAACCAACCAGTTAAGTGATGAAGTCTATGACATACTTGCAAAGTATGCGAAATCTCGAAAATTAGGGGATTATATTTCATCTTTAATTGTTCGAGATCTCCATCGTGCATCTATCAACCGAGTAGAGACAGGGCACAGAACAGAAGAACTTCTCGAGCATATCAATTCAGAACTCCAGGAGTTAAAACAGTTAGCTCAGGCTAATAGATTTGCCGGTAAACGAGAGAATATAGAAGAGAAACCCGTAGAGGATCACATCATCAAAGAAGGAAAGGTTGCAGATTTAGAACATGTGTCTGGATCTTTAGATGATGATGATCTGGAAGAATATAACGATTTTTAAAAGAAAAAGTCACTAGATATACTAGTGGCTTTCTTTTTTATAATAAACTTCACGCTTTAAAGCCGAACACAAGGCTCACTTCCCAAGAATAAATGGTCATATAGGATAGGTCTGATCTATTAGTAAGCTATTTTAAAATACATATTTATTTGCTTAAATAATAACTTTGTCCAAACCCTTTCAATAAATCGCGAATAACCTATAAAGAGTGCGATTTTCAGGAGGGAACGAATGTTTAATTTACCAGCCATTACTTTATCAGTTTCTATTATTATACTGTTATTTTATACAGTGAAATATATTATCAAGGTTTTAAAGCAACAACCGTTAGAAAAGTTAAAAATCGACCAAATAAAAAATACATCACAAATATTTAAGATTAGTGACAAAGCTAATATCAATGAATCTGCAGCTGATGCTTCCCAATATTCAAGCCAAATCATTGTAAAGTTTAAAGATAATGTGTGCTCTGAAAAACAGGCAGCCATTCATCGTAAAAATAAATGTACCCTTTTACATCGCAACAAAGATCTTGATTTTCAGGTCTTACGCTCTAAAAAAAAGATTGATAAACTGATTAAACGCTATAGCGAATTAGATGAAGTAGAATACGTAGAGCCAGACTATACACTTAGCGCCTCCTATACCCCCAATGACACCTTTTTCCCCTATCAATATGGACCTCAAAAGGTACAAGCTCCTGATGCTTGGGATGTTACTACTAGTAATGGAAATATAAAAATTGCTATCATAGACACTGGAATTCAGCTAAATCACCCTGAATTATCTATTAAACTCTGGCCTGGCTATAATTTTGTAGAAGGAAACTTAGTACCTAACGATGGTAATGGACATGGAACGCATGTGGCGGGAATTGCTGCAGCTCTTACGGAAAATGGTTTAGGTATTGCAGGAATGGCTCCATCAGCATCACTAATCCCCGTTCGTGCCCTTGACAACAGTGGAAATGGTCTATTGAGTAATATTGCAAATGCAATTACTTATTCAACAAATGCAGGAGCAAAAGTAATTAATTTAAGTTTAGGTTCATCCCAAAGTTCAATTACTTTAGAGAATGCGGTGAATTACGCTTGGAATCAAGGAGTAGTAGTTATAGCTGCGGCTGGAAATGAAGCTTCTAGTACACCAACATACCCAGCTGCTTATCAAAATGTAATCGCTGTGGCCTCTACAGATAACAACGATCAAAAATCTGACTTCTCTAATTTTGGTACTTGGGTAGATGTAGCTGCCCCAGGTTCAACGATTTTATCCACTTATATAGGCAGCTATTACGCATATCTAAGCGGTACTTCTATGGCTGCTCCCCATGTTGCAGGACTTGCAGCCTTGCTAGCAGCTCAAGGACAAACCAATCTTCAGATTAGAAATACTATTCAATCCACATGTGATGTAATACCAGGGACCGGAGTATACTGGACTTATGGAAGAATTAATGCAAACCGAGCAGTTCGCTAGCATTAACAGTTAAAGAAGTCACCTATTACAGCCGTTAACTATTTTATTTCACATGGATCTATAAATAATTAAAAGGCGCTGACTTCGCAATCGATTTTCAGTGCTTTTTATGTTGTAAGAGCAAATGAATCAATAATTATATGCACGTCATCCAAACAAATTTTTTATCTAACATATGTATAAAAACTTAAATAGTAGGAGGATTAATTTGAATTTACATGATGTTAAAGGACATTACGATGTAATTATAAGTTTAGGTAGTGCCTGTAATCCTGCACTACAACTGAATCGATTGAATTTAAGAAGTTTTACTTCAAGTCCACTTGATTGGAGCTATTCTCCGTTTCTTTCAGATGTAAATCGGCTACTTCAAAATAAGTTCCATGGGTATATGCAGCTTAAAAATATGCGTTTAGTAGACGACAGTGGCGAGTATGTATATTTTAATGATAAAATGCTTAAATTTCCCCATCAAAATCTATACAGATCAAACAAATCATATATCATACAGGATACTTATTATAATATCTTCTCAGCTCATGATTTTGCTATAGTGCCGAATAAAGACTGGACTGCTATGTATCCGAAATTTAAAAGAAACCTTGATTATAGGATAAGCAGGTTTATGAAAAAGATGCTGAGCAGTAACTCAATTTTATTTATAAGGTGGGGAGCTACTTATGAAGAAGCAATTGAATTACAAAAAACATTATTAGCTCTTACAAAAGGTCAGTTTAAAATACTTATCTTAAATCCCTTAGAGGACATACAAGTTCCCACTGAAGTAAACTGGGAAATTGATAACGTTTGTATAGTTAATGTACCAGAAGATCCAAATGATATTTTAACTTGGGACTATGTTCTAGATGGTGTATTATTACGTCGCTAAATGTATGTTATATAAGGTCCTCCACTTAAACGCTCTTTAGCCCCCATGTCTTTTTTACCAATACTTTCTTATAAATATATAGTTACTTTGTCCAATCAAATGTACAAGGTTTAGCATTTACTATAATAGAATTGCTAAATGCAAAGGGATGATTATATTGAATTTACAGGATATTAAAGGATCTTATGACTTAATGCTAGGGCTAGGTAGTTGGTGTGGTCCCTCCCTTAATTTAAGAAGGCATAATTGGAGAAGATTTTCATTTCCTTTAGACTGGATGATATCTAATTCAATTGCTGATGTCAGTAGGTTGTTACAAAATAGATTTAGTGGATTTATGGACCTTCAAAACCTGCAGCGAACTGATGGATATGCTCATTTTCTTGATGACGGAGTCGCAATTTTCCCAGAAGAAGGTGGAACAGAACCCGTTAATGCTCACTTTATTCACGATATGCATTATAATATTATTTCTGTTCATGATTTTCCCATTATTCCAAATGTAGACTGGACCGTAATGTATCCCTCTTATAAAGAGAAGCTCAATCAACGTATAACGAGATTTTTTGAAAAAATTGAGAATAGCTCATCTGTTTTGTTTATTAGGTGGGGAGCAGCTACTCCAGAAGAAGCGATAGAATTAAAAACCACTTTATCAGAATTAGTAAATGGTTCATTTAATATACTACTACTTCAACCTCTAGAAGGATTAAAAGGCGTAGTAGATATGAACTGGACAATTGATGGAATTTGTTCAGTTCAAGTCCCTCTAGATAATCCAAATGATGAAGCTGTTTGGGACTATGTGCTAAATGGATTAAGCCTAACTAATTTTTGGACTTAATTACTACAACCATCTTCATACAGTCTCATGTAGTAAGGATAAAATCGAGCATAAAAGACCTTGTTTTCCTTTTGAAAGGGGAACAAGGTCTTTTCTTATTGCAAAAATCTATATTTGCTCTTTAAATATTCATGTTTGACAGCCTGAGGCATAAGATTTAAGCCATTAGAAGAGGAATTACAGTGGAATATTTATACATAAAACCACAAAAAAGCGGCCATTCTTTTCATTAATTTAAAGAGAAGCACTTCTTATTTTAGACTTATCACTTTTTATTGGGAAGATTAATAGATTAGCCTATAGCAAGAAAAAAGGAAAAGCATATTTTAATAAATAAGGGGCCGAATGCGCATTAGGAAAGGGTAATTATGCTTATAAATAAGGTGAATAGGGTGTGTAAAAAATGAAAGTTATGACTATTTTGGGTACAAGACCCGAAATTATACGTTTAAGCCTCATCATTAAAAAGTTAGATAACTATGCTTCACAGCACATTTTAGTGCATACAGGCCAAAATTTCACTCCTTCATTAAGTGAAGTATTTTTTCAAGAGTTGAATGTACGAAAACCAGACTATATACTGGCTAACCAGCAGCTGTCATTAGGTGAACAGTTATCGAAGATGTATAAAGAGCTAGAACAGCTATTTTTAAAAGAGAAGCCGGACAAAGTTTTAATATTAGGCGACACTAATAGCGGTTTAAGCGCGATTCTAGCAGAGAGAATGGGTATACCAGTTATTCATATGGAGGCCGGAAACCGTTGTTTTGACTTAGAGGTGCCAGAAGAAAAGAATCGTCGAATTATTGATGCAATATCGAGCTTTAACCTCCCCTATACTCCTCAAAGTAAAGAAAATTTAATTAAAGAAGGTATTCCCTCAAATCGTATTATTACTTCTGGAAATCCAATTAACGAGGTTTTAAAACATTATGAATCTTCCATCGAAAACAGCAACATTCTTAATGAACTATCCTTAGAAAAAAGTGACTATTTTCTAGTTACAGCACATCGTGCGGAAAATGTAGATCATGAAGATCGACTGTTGGAAATCATGAAAGGTATTAATATGGTAGCTAAATTTTACCAAAAGAGAATAATATGCAGTATTCATCCTCGTACTAAATCCCGGATAGAAAATATTCCACTGCTAGAAGTCCATCCATTAGTAGAATTCCATGAACCTTTTGGTTTTTTTGATTTTGTAAATCTCGAAAAGAATGCTTTTTGTGTCTTAACAGACAGCGGAACAGTTCAGGAAGAATGTTGTTTGTTTCATATTCCTACGGTAACTATTCGCAAAACAACTGAAAGACCAGAAACTATTCAGTGTGGAAGTAACATGCTGTCAGGAATAGATGCTAACCAAATCGTAACCTGTGTTCATGTAATGGTTAACCAATTAAAAAATTGGTCGTACCCTGAAGGATATGGTCATGTAGATGTTTCAGACAAAGTAATTAAAGTGGTACTAGGAGGAATGAAAGGTGTTTAATAATAAGACAATTTTAGTAACAGGTGGCACAGGTTCTTGGGGGTATGAACTTGTTAAACAATTACTAACACATAACCCTAAAGAAATACGTGTTTTTTCAAGGAATGAATCAAATCAATTTACTATGAAGCAAGAATTTGATAATCATCCTAAGTTAAATTTTATTATTGGAGACATTAAGGAAAGAGAAGCACTAATTGAAGCGTGTCAAGGCGTAAATTATATCTTTCACTTAGCTGCTTTAAAACATGTTCCTGTATGTGAAGATCAACCAATCGAAGCCTTAAAAACCAACGTACATGGTACTCAAAATGTAATAGACGCAGCAATAAGCTGTGATGTAGATAGAGTGGTTTATATTTCCACTGATAAAGCGTCAAATCCAGCTAACTTTTATGGTTTATCAAAAGCAATGGGGGAAAGATTAATCATTCACGCTAACACATTAAATACTAAAACTAAATTTGTTTGTATACGTGGAGGAAACGTTCTAGGGACTAACGGAAGCGTTATTCATGTATTCAAGAAACAAATTCAAGAAAAAGGGAAAATAGGTATAACTGACCCCGGGATGACTCGCTTCTTTTTAACATTAGAGGATGCGATAAAGCTGGTTTTTAAAGCCACATTTGAAAGTCTAGGTGGAGAAATATTCGTCATGAAAATGCCCACTTGTCGAATTATTGACTTAGCAAATGTATTAATAGAAGCTTCTGGAAAAGACAAGATTGAAATTGAAATATTAGGTATACGACCTGGAGAAAAAATTCACGAGCTTCTGTTATCCGAATATGAAAGTGCAACAACCGTTACTTACGATGATGAGTATTATGTGATTTTACCTCCAATTTATATTAAAGGCTTAAAAGAATACTATTCAAACTATGCTCAAGTAAACTTAGAAAAATATGATTCAAGTAAACAAGTGATTAGTAAAGAGGAAATTAGAGAGATGTTGCTGAAAGGCGGGTTTATCTAAATGAAAGTACTAATTCTTGGTGGAAAAGGAATGGCAGGGCATGTAATTACTAAATATTTTATACAGCATACAAATCATGATGTTTTTTGTACATCAAGAGACCCGAAAGATAAAGATACTATTTACTTGGATGTAACTGACTTTAAGCATGTTGAAGAGACTATAGAATCTATTAAGCCCCATGTCCTCATTAATTGTATCGGAATTTTAAATGAACACGCTAGTCATAACCCGATGCGTGCTTTTCAGGTAAACAGCCTGCTCCCACATCAGTTGGCTAAATTTGTTGAACGTCATCAAGGAAAATTAATTCATATCAGCACAGACTGTGTTTTTTCAGGGGCAAGAGGAGATTATACAGAACATGATGTTCCGGATGGTACCTCTGTATATGCTCAATCTAAACAGCTTGGTGAAATTATTGACGAAAAACATTTAACAATCCGCACCTCTATAATAGGACCTGAGTTAAAGGAGGATGGCATTGGCTTATTTCTGTG
Organism: Priestia sp. SRI_019; assembly: GCF_057586255.1. Lineage (NCBI taxonomy): Bacteria > Bacillati > Bacillota > Bacilli > Caryophanales > Bacillaceae > Priestia > Priestia sp. SRI_019. Next base: position 12,549 of record NZ_JBYCZN010000013.1, read on the forward strand.
GTTTATGAAACAGAAGGGTACCATTAAAGGTTATAAAAAGGCATTATGGAATGGAGTAACAACATTAGAATTAGCTAAATCGATTGACTTCTTCTTAGAAAACAATACTTCTGGACTCTACCATTTGCATTCACAGAAAAAAATATCAAAATTCACATTGCTAGAATTAATTAAAGATGTTTTCATGAAAGAAGATGTGCAAATTATTCCCGATGAAGATGTTGTATTAGATCGTACTATTATTAATACCCGAACAGATTTTTGTTATCTAACCCCTGATTACCAACAGATGTTAATGGAACTGAAAGAATGGATGACAAAATAAATAGCACTAACTATGAGTAAAAGAAAAACATAATAAAATGAGAAGCACTAAAAATGATTTCTCCTTTATTGTATTATGATAAACAGGTAATAAAATTCGTTTTATACTTCTACAAGTCTAAAATAGACAGCTAGACTATTTCTATTAAAATAGCTTAGCTGTCTATTTTTATCCCAATTTATAGAAAAACAAAAATAAAGTTACATTAAAAACCAGAACCAGATTTTTCAACATGCTCAGGTATAACATATGCGGTAAGACCATAACGTTCTTTTATTTCTTTTGCAACTTGTTCTGCTATAACCTTATCAACAAATGCCCCTGTTATAATCCGATAGCGTTGTCTCGAAGTCGTATTGTGTATATCCTTTGACTCCATTTGCTGTTGACTCACACCCTTCCCCTCCTTAACTAGATAATAAATTATTTTCTCTATACATTTCTTCTTTTTAGAGGCACCTCGAAAAGCACCCTAATATCTTCAAGAGAAAGGTGTTTTGTTAGACTGCAACAATTTCAAGTAATGTAACTTGTCCATTATTATTCTGTAACGGCTATATGTATGGTTAGTATTGGATTTTCAGGCAGGTTTCAAAAGGCAGGTGAGTATGCGTGGTAAGCAATAATGGCACGTTATGATAGAGAGACCCATAAAGAAGTATTCCTCTTACTCAAATTGCTTAATGTGAAGCTATAAACACAAAAATGTAGCCTTTTATAAGCACATTAAAAAGATATCTAACGTACCTATAAAAGGGAAACACCATCAAGTATCCTTTTCCAATAATGATTATTTGCATTCCATTTATCTTGATTTGGTAATTCAATAACACAAACTTTATTTAGCGACCACTCTTTTTCAACTAACTCATTTACATCCGTATGATTAATAATTAGAATGCTAAAGTCATTTTTAATCATAGTAGATAAAATACGCTCAAGCTCTGCAGCTTCTTCACGGCTAGCTTCGGTTCTAATAAACAGAATACGCTGTCCAGTAGATAATTTCTCTAAAAATCGTTGAATTCTCCTATCGTACTTTTCTTTAACCTCTTCGTATCCTCCTAAGTGAGAAAGTGTATTTTTATCAGTCTTAAAATCGTGGTTAAACCCTATATTATAAACCTCATCCCACACCAATAAATCCCATTCGGATACATATTGGATTATCTTTAAATTGTTTGGATTTAAAAAGTCAGCAAACTGATTTTTCAAAAGAAGGTTGACCTTTTTTAAATCGTGTGAGGATACCCAATCCAAAATCCCCGCAAAGTTTCTTAGGTTGTTTTCTCTTAGTTGAATAGACGTCAAACATAAGTCGCCTAAACTAAAAATGGCACTATATGGTCCTTTTATTCCTTCTAATTTCATATTGGTTGCCCCTTAAAGAATCGTATTGTACAAGTCTATATATAACATTAAATGCAGACCTCTTCTAAAATGTTAGGGCTAATGAGCATATAATTAATAAAATAGACAGCTACTTTAAGGAACGCGGAATTTTTTTGGAATTAACCTTTTTCACTAGAAAAAATATACGTTTCCTTTAATCCTTCTAAAACAGATACTTTTGAAGACCATTTTAATAGTTTTCTTGCTTTTTTACTATCAAGACAACTATGTTTAATATCGCCGGGCCTTCCTTCCGTATAAACAACATCGATATTGGAACCATGAATATACTCAAGGTTTTTCAATAAATCATTTACAGAAGTTTTTTTTGTAGTACTAGCATGAACAATCTCTTGATGGCCTTTCTCAATAGCTGCAATATTAGCTTGAACAATATCTTTTACATATATGAAATCACGTGTTTGTTCACCATCACCATGAATGTTAAAAGAAAGACCCTTTTTCAACCTTTCTAAAAATACTGCTACTACTCCCCCTTCTCCTTTTGGTGTCTGCCTTGGCCCGTATACGTTTCCATATCGGAGAATTGTATACTGTAAACCATATAAATAGTGGAACAACCGTATATATGATTCAGCAGTCAATTTGGACAATCCATAATAAGAGACAGGAAGAGTTAAATCCTGCTCGGTAATTAATTCTTTTTGTAAATTTCCATATACAGCTGAAGTAGACGCAAAGATAAACTTATTCACTGAAGCATCCCTACAAGCTTCCAGCAGGTTTATAGTCCCTTGCACATTCACATCTGCGTCGTATTGAGGATCTTGAATAGATCGTGAAACATCTGCCTGAGCAGCTAAGTGAAATACTACATCGGGCTTTTCATCTACAATAATTTGTTTCGCTTTATCACTGCATATATCTTCGATATGCAAAGTAGCAAGAGGGTGTATGTTGTCATACTTTCCGGAAATCAAGTTATCAATTATGTGCACATTAAAATCTTGTCTAATGAGCTCTTCTACAAGGTGGGAACCAATAAATCCTGCTCCGCCAGTCACTACAGCCTTCATATACTATTCTCTCCTCTTTCAAGTTTTAATAGTATATGTCACCTATAAGGCTCCTGTATAAGTTACCCACCCAATCTATTTCAAAAAAGCATTTGGATTCCTTTTTTGACTTACTTACAGGTTTAACGGTCTTTATACGAAAGAACATTTTCATAAACCTCTAAGATCTTTTGAACCGCATCTTTTTGAGACCAATGCTTTAAAGCCCATTCTTGAGCATTTGCTCCTAACTTATCTCTATATGTCGCATTTATTAGTAAATCATAAAGGTTTTTACATAATAATGTGGTATTCCCCGCAGGAGAAATTAATCCTGTAGAGCCGTGCTGAACCATTTCAGGCAATCCCCCCGCATCACTTACTATTACAGGTTTTTTTGCAATTTGAGCTTCAATGACTGATAAAGGTTGATTTTCTATAAGACTTGGTAAAACAAAAATGTTAGCAAGGGAGAGTAAAGCAGGAACGTCATTTCTATTACCTAAAAATAGAACTCTTTTTCCTAAACCTAGTGCTCTACTCTGAGCTTTTAACTCAGCTTTTTGATCTCCATCTCCGACTATCCAGCATACCCACCCTTTTTTTATTTTTTTTAATTCACTAAGGGCTGTTAGTAAATGATGAATGCCTTTAATTTCAGCTAATCTTCCCGTATAAATAATTACTTGTTGACCCACTGGCGGATGAATCTTAGATGGAGTCTGCATTCGTTTAAAAAAAGAAGCAATATCATACCCGTAATGGAATACTTTAAGTTGAGCCTCTTCAACGCCAAATTCTTGAATTAAAATTTCTTTTAACCAATTATTCGCTACTATGGTACAATCAGCAGCCATGGCACCTGTATGTTCAAGTTCATTAAAATATTTAGTAGCTATATCAGCCGTAGGGGCCTTCAAAATATCTTTGACGTATCGATTTAATTCATGAGCAACACAACCATGTATAGTGGCTACCATAGGCGTAGTAATAGTCTTTAAGGAACGAATACATGCAGTTGCTACAACATCTTGTGTGTGAATTAAATCATATTGGTTGATATCTAAACGAGCAACTCCCCTTGTATAACCAATACGTTCTTTTTCATAGAATTTTACTACTGGATCTTTATATAAAATAGGATTATTTTTTTCATGTTGTTCCAATTCTTCTAATAACGATAGCTCATCTTTAACTATTTCAAGGTTTCTATTAACAATATGAACTGATTTATTTCCAATTCCATGTCCAAGTAAATCTACTTCATGACCTAACCCTTCAAGCTCCTGCTTTAATTGCTGCATATAATTCCAAACTCCACCTACATGGGGAACTTCCCAAAATGTAGCAAGCAGTATTTTCATTATAACCTCTCCTCTTTTCATAACATTCACGTTCTAAAAGTCTCTCTATATAGGTATTCATGGAATTTGTTAATGTTATAGACCTCTGCCCGTATTTTCACCCTATGTTTTGTGATAGTGACCTATCGGGCAGCGGATGAAATATTTAGCTTTTTTAGCATACATCTAATAATAAGTTTTATTTATTAAATTCTTCTTATTATTTAAGGTGAGGTGTCATTAATGGATAAGAAACCTACATTACTAATTACCGGTGCTAGTGGATTTACTGGATATCATGCATGTAATTTTTTTTCGAAATTAGAGTTTGATGTCATAGCTATCACAAACGCAAATTCTTTTTCTCATAAGAAAATTAAGTGCAGAACTTGTGATCTATCTAATAATGAGTCAGTAAAGAAGTTGATTTCAACAACCAAACCCGACTACCTCCTTCATTTAGCAGGTCAAAATACTGTAGGGTCATCCTGGGATAATCCCATTCAATCTTTAGAAGTAAATGCAATGGCTACAGCATACTTACTTGATGCTCTTAGAAAAGAAATGCCTTCCTGTAAAGCTGTTATTGTAGGTTCAGCTCTTCAGTTTGATCCAACATCTCCAGCAACTTTTAATCATCCATATGGCTTGAGTAAGACCATTCAAACCCTCATTTCTCAATTTTGGTCCAATCTATATAATATGAATATTGTTGTCGCTAAACCATCAAATCTTATAGGTCCAGGTTTCTCTAAAGGAGTTTGTTCAATTTTTGCTAAAAAGATTGCAGATATGGAGAAAGAAGAAGAGGAAAAGTATCTGAATGTGAGTAATTTAAATAATCGTTTTGACTTCTTAGACGTACGAGATGCTGTTAGAGCTTATGAGCTTCTGCTTAGAAAAGGAGAAACTGGCTGTTTATACAATGTCTCCTCTGGAAAAAGCTATTCTTTAGAAGATATTATAAATATATTTAAAAAGATAACTCCCGTTCAATTCCAAGTAAAAGTAGATAATAAAAGTCCGTTAAATAATTTCACCACTTTAAATCCTACAGCATTAACCAAGTTGGGTTGGCAACCAACCATTACCATAGAATCTACTATCAGGGACATTGTTGACTATTATCGTTAGAGAGTCTTTCTCTCATTATAATTATCTACTCGGCTTTACGAAAATTCAGATTTATATGACGTAGACAATACTGATTCTCCCATAAAACCAGGACTTTTATATTAATGAAGTTTCTAAGAAAGCATGTCACTTAAGAAGGTTTATGCATATTCTAATCAAGAGTGTGATTCCATTAATGAACTTAACTTTATAATCTCTAGCTTTTATGTATCTGTAACACTAATGGTTCAGACTATGTTTCACTTGTGTTATAATACAATTTTTTGGAGGGGAAACAATGGATCCAAAAGTATCAATAATTATTCCTTTTTATAACTGTGCCTTTGTCGATCAAGCAATCAAAAGTGCCTTAAATCAAACGTATGAAAATATCGAAGTAATTGTAGTAGACGATGGTTCTACGACTTACACTGAGAAGGTTAATTCCTTTAAAGATAAAATTGTTTATATAAGAAAAGAAAATGGAGGGACGGCAACTGCAATAAATACTGGTTTATTTGCTGCTACAGGAGAGTATATAGCCTGGTTAAGTTCAGATGATTACTATGTTCCTGAAAAGATTTCTAAACAATTGAACTTTATGAAGCAAAAGAACATAGATGCCAGCTTTACTAACTTTGACTATATTAATAAAGATAATCAAATTTTAATACCATGGTGTTGTAAGCGTTTCTCAAATTTAGAAGAAGTATATAATGCATACTTAACTTACAATGCTATCAACGGATGTACTATTCTTATAAAAAAGAATATTTTTGAAAAAATTGGGATTTTCTCTCCGGATTTTCGTTATACTCATGATTATGAGATGTGGTTTCGTATGCTGGTCAATGGTTATGAAATCCATTATTATGATGAAGCACTTACAAAATTTCGTTCGCATGAAAACTCAGGCACTAGCAGATATCAGAATGAGATGAGAGAAGAAATGAAAACTATTGAGTTCCACTATCGTCCCCTACTAGAAAAATATATGCGTAAATTCCAATCGGATCCGTCATAAGATTAGGGCGCAGTTATTTCTCTGTAATTGCTCACTATATCCTCCCACTTCCTTACCATAAATAACTCTATAAACATTCACGTTGGTGGCTTAGATTTTAAAAATGGAGTATATAGTAAGAAAATATAATTATTACTTATTCTAAATGACTTTACATTGAGATGTGTAAAGTTTATTACATACAAATCTGTATTGATACTTAAATTAATACACTTTGTAAGAGGAAATTTTGCCCAGTAATTTTGATAGTGTATTTACCTAACAATAGTATGCACTCGTCCGTGCCAATTAAAAATTTTGGACATATTATAGTAAATAGAAAGTTGTAAGTTTATAACACTTTAAGTAAATATTGTTTTCTACAATTTCTATGTAAAGAAGGGACATAAATGAAGGATGGTAACAATTCGTTATTTGATGAAAAATTAATTAAGTTTTTAAATGAGGTAAAAACTAAATTACCCATAGATTATAAGATACCTGATCCTGAAGTTGTGAATATAATTCTTACTCATACCCAATGAGCTGTTTTACAAGCCAAAAATTCTTATCCCTCCCTCTTGCCTATTGAATAGAGAGAAAATAATTAAAGGATGATTATAAAATGAAGATTTTATTAGTTTCCTATTACCCACTTCCTTATACCGGAGGTGTTTGGACATTTGTATCCTCCCTCCAAAATTCACTTAATAATTTAGGTCATACCGTGCATATCCTTAGTCAGACGCCTGATTTAAATAAATATCGCATCATTGGCCAAAAACCAGAAATAGAAATTGATGAGCTTTCCCCCTATATTGAAGAAAAATTAGCCACTGAGCTTCCTTCACTTCCAATGAAGAGCTGGATATACAACACTGAATTATTCCGTTATAGCTTAGAACTCTCCGCAGCATATTACAATCTTAAACAATATGATCTTATACACGCACTAGATGTCACAGCAGCAAACGCTATAAATAGAGTTAAACCTTCTCATATTCCACTTGTTACTAGTGCCCTTGGAAATCTCTCACGTGATATTTTTTTCACACTTAAAACCATGCACCCTCACAAAACAGACGAACAAATAGAGGCTACATTTGAATATCAATATCATCAAATAATTGAGAAGCTAGGATATCAAGCGAGTGACTTTATTCATAGTCCAACTAGATGGATGTCTCATAACATAGTGGATAATTTTTCTATTTCTTCAAACAAAATTGTTACCTTTCCATATGGAATTAATAATCAAAACTTCCTTGTAGATTCCAATGAGAAACCTCTTATAGGACCTAAACAGAGTAAAAAAATTATTTTGTACATGGGAAGGCTCGTTTATTTAAAAGGAGTTCAACACCTACTGGATGCTCTCGCCCTCTTGAAAGAGGACAGACAAGATTGGGAATGCTGGATACTGGGAGAAGGTGAAATTAAAGGAGAATTAGAAAAACAATGCACAAACTTAGGACTAAAAGATAAGGTTAGATTTTTAGGTGTTTCAAATAACGTTCTCCATTTCCTCAGAGAAGCTGATATTTTTGTTCATCCTAGCATTCACGATACTCAGCCTTATTCTGTTATGGAAGCTCAGCTTACGGGTCTTCCAGTTCTTATTAGCAATACGGCTGGCTTGCCTGAAATGGTTGAAGTCGGAAGAAGTGGTTTAGTCTCTTCTGTAGGCAATATTTATGAACTGTGCGAACAATTAAGATATTTGCTTGCAAACGATTTTCTTCGCAAACAGCTAGCTTCTTGTACAAAAGAATGGGCTAAAGATAAATGGGATCTTAACAAAATGGTTAATAATTTTCTGTCACTGTATGAACAAGCAAAAAGGCTTCACACAGAAGATGAAGAAAAATAAAATACCAGATCCTAAAACAGATCTGGTATTTTATCTAACTACTATGATTTAGTCCTAATGATTGAACCATTGAAACAAAATTTACACAGTATAAATCTGGACTGAAGTTTATCTTTACATGTTCAAAAGCATTTATGCGGATTTGTTCTCTTAACTGGGAATCTGTCATTAACTCCTTTGCCTCTTTAATAGCTTCATTAATGTCACCTAATGTATAATATTTCCCTGTCTTATTATGGATAATTGAACTTCTTACACCATCGGAGTCAGTTGTCAAAACAGGACATTTACAGCTCATCGCCTCAAGAAGAGAGTATGGAGCTCCTTCTACCTTTGAAGTGGAGCATAAAAATCCCCCTGATTCTCCTATCATAGAAAAATAAACTGCCATTTGATCATTCGGAACATTTGCGTGAAGAAAAAGTTGTTTTTCTAAATTTAACTGTTTAATTAATTTTTCAAATTGAGCTCTTTCTTTAGCTTCGCTTAAAGTAGGATCTTCAAACATATGTAATCTTATGTCTGAATTATAGTTTTGGATTAATTCGCTACCTATTTTTAGAAACTCTCTCCAGTTCTTATTATCTTCAATTCTCCCAATCCACGCAATGTTAGGCTGATGACTGGTAGGCACAGCTTTATAGGAAAACTGATTAGTATCAAAACAATTGTTAAAACTAAATTTTGGAAACGAGGGGTAAAGTTCATCTAATAATTGCATAATATGGGGAGTCTTAGGATTAAGGAAGCCCGCAGCATAGTTAGTGACAAGAGGTATAGCATCTGTAAGAACAGATTTTGCTGTACTTTTTGGCCCATATCCCTGTATTTCTATAATCATTTTCCCTTGATACCCAAGCGATCTAAAACGAGGTAAAGCTTGAAAATCTGAGACAATGACGATAAGACTGTAATTGCCTTCATCTAATATTTTTTTTATTTCACTATCTTCATTCGTTACAAACGTTTGAGTACCATGGTCATTTATGCTTTTCTTTCTATTTTCATAATAAAGGCAATGAGCATTAATGTTGTACTTTTTAAGGGCTTTACACCTCTGACGATTTAATGTCTCTACTCCTCCACTAGGAACATAAAACACAAATAATATATTCATTTTCCCTCTCCACCTTTACATTTAGAATTAATAAACTTCTATTTCATATGTAAAACGTGTTACATATGTTAATAAATGCGATTTTAATTTGTTAATTTATAAACCAAAAGTTAAAATTAAACATTTGTTATTACTTCTTGAAAGGAGAAGTGAATATGTCAAAAGTATCTATTATAGTACCTTTCTTTAATTGTCCTTATATTAATCATGCATTGGATAGCTTAATTAAACAGACATACACCAATATTGAGATTATAGTAGTAAATGATGGAGCTACTCAGCATACAGATAAAATCCCTCCTTATTTAGATAAAATTTCATATATAACTAAGGAAAATGGTGGGACAGCAAGTGCTTTAAATAGAGGAATTCAACAAGCAACGGGTGATTATATATGCTGGCTAAGTTCTGATGATATTTATGATTATCAAAAAATCGCTATACAATTAGAGTCCATGCAAACTAACAATGTCCTTTTTAGTCACACCAATTACTATGCTATTAACTATAGAGGACGAATTATTAGTCCACCTTTAGGCATTCAAACATTGAATAAATTAGATCTCATCACTCGAATAAGTAAAGGAAATATTATCAATGGCTGTTCAATTATGATTCATAAAAGTGTATTTGACCATGTCGATCTTTTCGATGAGACGCTTCTTTATACTCATGACTATGACTTATGGCTGCGAATCATTCAAATATTCGATTTGCAATACATTCCTCACCCTCTTTTGTTATCAAGGATACATGAAAGTATGGGAAGTAAAAAATATGCTTCTTTAATAAAAGAAGAAAATAAAGTTGTAATCAATCGTCATAAACACGTAATGGAACTACTAGCGCTAAAATATAAAGAGCACTCTTAATAGCAATTTAGTTTTTGTTTCTTCTATAAGAAATGCGGATTTTTAGCTAAATTAGGTAAAGCGCCGAGCACCATGAAATCGGATAAGCATATTATAAAACATAGATAATAATGCAAAAATTTTGCTTTAAGAAAGGATGAATTCTATTGGCACTATCAAGTGAAGCAAGAGCAGCGTTGTTAAGAAACCTGCTTACATTACCCCAAACAGTCAACACAACTACTACTTCTGCCACAGATCTTTTAAATGCTGTCAACCCTGCTACTACTGTAACCAACGCTTTAAATACTATTAATCCTACTACTGTTGTAACAGATCTTTTAAATACTGTTAATACAACTACAACTGGTCTTTTAAACACCGTTAATACAACTACAACTGATATCTTAAACACTACTACAGGTCTTGTAAGCACTACTACTACTTCTGCTAGTGATCTTTTGAGAAATCTTCTCTCCATATTAGCAGGGCTACCAATTTCATCTGGTTCAGCCCCGATTAGAAACGACTTAAAAAATCGTGTTAATCAAACAGTTCAAATATCTACACCGAATGAAACCATTACAGGTGTTTTACTTGCTGTTTTATCGGACTACGTGGCAGTTGCCGAAAGTGACGGATCGTTAAACTATATCCCACTTTCTAAAGTTGAAACAGTATCATCACTTTAAGGAAGGAGTCATACTATGTTTGAAAGTACTTTAGTAGCTGAATTAACAAAGCGTATTGGTACACCAGTCGAAATTGCACTAGCAGATGGCTTTGTTGAAGGAATTATCACTGCTGTAACAAATGGCCTTATTACAATCCTTCAAACTGTGGGATATGGATATGGCGGAACTACTCTTCCTTTAACTATTGCTCTTCCATCAATTACTTCAATTAAAATTTCACCGGTTGCGTAAACTAGTCAAGATATTTTAAGAAATCACTCCAATTGGAGTGATTTTTTTTCGTAATACTTAACGGATGTTCCCTTACGTTATAAACTGTCATATCTCTATATAACAAGCGATGTGTTTTTATTAAATCATTCAACACGCTTACATCCTCATACATTCGTCCGTCTTCGAAATCAGTTAAAGGAAACCCGTTATTGTCCTTTAGAGTTAATGTACGATAGATGCGAGGCCCTAAAGGAAATACATAAGAAAGAAGGTCATTTCTATTAAAAACTGAACGTCCTTTCCTTACTCCTTTATACCTTATATTTTCTTCTCCGTTCTGCTTCCATGCTCTTAGATTCCCGTAGAGAACAGCTACATCTTCATTTAAATTCTCTAAATCTCTTTTTACAGTGTAACAAGCATCTGGGTCTAGCCAGTCATCGGCATCTAACTCCATTACAAATTCTGTTTCTACGTATGGAAGAACTGCATTGAGAGCCCTTGCCTTTCCAGCGTTATTTTTACTAAAAAATCTAAAACCTGGAGCATTTTTGAACTCTTTTATAATCTCCAGAGAATGATCGTTTGATCCATCATCAACTACTATTATTTGTTCTGGAGGGCTACTTTGCAGAATACACGAGTTAATAGCTATTCCTACATAATTAGCCATATTGTAATTAGCTATAATAACAGCAATTGAAGGAGCTAAGTTCTGTTTCTCTAACCTTTGCTGATACTTCTCTATAAAATTTAACTTTTGAAGATTACTACTGGTTTTATCTATGAATGTTTGATTAACTAATTTAGTTGGTGAAGAAGCGATAGATAGCTCATCTACTGTTGAAAGCCAAGATGGAAGAACAGATTCTTTAAATGGAACGTGGCATCTTGAAAAGAAGGGATTTTGTTGGAGAAAAGAAGCCTTCGACAAAAACGGTCGCTGTATAACTTTATTATTAATTGTGATATCGTAAGTCATCACAACTTTCTCATCACCTAATGTTAATTGATGCTTCGTAATACTATTATCTAAGTAATCATAACTATACAAGAACATGACATATTCACAAGACAGTGATTGAATGTGATGGTTTAATGTTAACCCTAAATCATTATCAAGTAAGTTCATACATTTTGTCTTTGCATCTTCAAAAGTCAATCCTAATTGGTTTAAAGTCTCCGGTATGTCCAAGATAATAATTTCATCTATACGATTATTAATAAGATGCAACGAATCTATAGCTTTCTTTATTGAACTTGAATTTACATATCCAATTAAAAATACATGAATATCCTTCATATATACTCCTCCGCCTTTGAGAATTCTAACCATCATGAGACCTCATTAAGCTGTTTTCCTGACACCTAATTATTGCTTTACATATGATCATTCTATGTGTATCTCTCAGTATGTATGGTTTAAATTTAAACACTTTCTCATTAAAAGAATCCTTAATCAGATGTTAATCTAATTAATAACAGTTTAAATAACCCTATAAGGTAATTAGTTTGTCCAATCACTACAGGTCACCATTTCATATAGTAGTAGTACATAGAAAGGAGGTTAAAAAATACCATGACGATATTATTAGATTCTAGAACATCTCAAAATGCTAGTATAGCTAACTCTATTTCTATCCCTATTACGCTTCTCTCCAATCCGGGTCTATTCGGTCAAATTGGCCTCAACGTTACAAGTGCTACAGGTCCTATTCGTACTCAATTAAGTGGTACTGTAGCTTGCCAGTTACCCCTTCTCCCCGTCGCAACTACTGTTACAATCACTATCGTAAGAGGTACTGCCTTCAGCGATCCTATTGTCTACTCTTCATCTGAGTCCCTAAACATCAACCTTTTAGGACCACAACTTTTCACATTTACTGCTTCAGATTTTAATGTACCAAAGCCAGCTTCTAATCTTTTAATTTACACAGCTTTCATCACTTCTAACATCCTAGGAACTGTGAGGGTTGGACCAGAAAGTTTCAATGGAGTTGCTTATTCGGATTAAGAATATTGTTCAATTTTATGTAATAAAAAAGTCTTCGCATTTACAAACGCGAAGGCTTTTTTACTTTCTTTTATTTACTAAAACATGCACGAATAAATTTAGCTAAATGCATTCACAGAATAAAAACTCCTCTTTATTCTGTTTTCCTATATAGGATTACAATAATTTCCCTTCCTTGTTTTTACGCTCGGAAGGTTAGTTACATATTAAAGGATGTCAAGTGTAACTAAAATAGCAATTAGTACTTGTAGTAGTACTTGAAGATTTACAGCGATATCTGTGTCAGTAGCTGTAACATTTACATTTGTAGAGTTTTCAATAATTGTTTTTTGAGAATTTTTTTGTTTAATACTAGCAAATTGTTTCAGTTCTTCAACAACGCTGTCTCCTTGTGTGTTATCACCGATTGTAATACGGACCACTACTGCAATAGCTATCTGTAAAGCTACTTGAATGGTCGCTGCAATTTGAGTATCTGTCGTTTGTACTCTAACACCTTCTGAATCTTTAACAATAATTTTCTCAAAAGATTTTTGTTCAGTAGCAGCTATTTGATCAGCTTCTTGCCATACGTCTCTACCACTGAACCGTTTATTTTCACAATGGTCTAGTGCTCTCCATTTTCTTTCACCCATTTTTCTCACCTCTTTTAATTTTTAATTAAAGAACATCGACAAGTACAATAATAGCTACTAGTACTTGTAACAATACTTGAACGTTAAGAGCCACATCTGTATCTGTCGTTGTAATTTCTACGTCTTTAGAATTCTCAATATAAATCTTTTGTTTATTGGTTTGCTCTATTTCAGATAGCTGTAATAAGTCTTGAAGCACACCATCTTTTTGAGCAGTATCGCCGATGGCAATACGGATTACAATAGCGATTGCTACTTGGATAGCCACTTGAATACCGATAGCTGCTTGAGTATCTGTTGTAGTGACATTAATATCGCAAGAATCCTTAATCCAAATTAATTCATCTGATTCTTGATCAATTAAAGAAAGTTGATCTGCATCTTGAACTACTTCTGCATTAAAATTTTCGAAGCTCTCGTTGCTTTCGAAACTCTCACGACTATTATAGTAATCATATTCTGTAGATTCACTTTCATAGTGATCTACTTTACAGCCATCTTTACAATGCTTCTTAGAATCATCTTTTTTATGTCTGCTTTTGCATTTTTTCTTTACATCGTAAGAATAATACTTTTTAGATGACATAACTAACACTCCTTTTTCATGGTATGTATTAATATATGAACATACCAATCAATAGGATTGGGCCAATTGATCATTGAGTGCAACCATTTTAAAAAACAACAAAAACGCCTATTTGACGGCGTTTATGAATAGTATAATTTATTTCTTTTTGTTGGCAGCATTTGTTTGTTTTACAAACTCATCCACTCGTTGTGATAAATCTTCAACCATCTCTTTAAGCATTTGTTTCTTCTCTTCAGATAGTTTTCCTTTGATTTGTTCTTTATCTATGCCATGTTTAGAAAAAACATCATTTACTAATAAGTCCATTAACTTATTTGGAACAATCTCCGGTCTTTTGGGTGAATCACTCATATTAATCGCTCCTTTTGTATAAGGTCGTATTCATAACAACATATGCAAGAATGGCCTAAAAGGCAACAATTCCCCAGTATTTTCATGTGTTATTGAAGCGATTTTTTATTCACCTATATTTTCATTTAAATAAAACAGCAATATTTCTACCTTAGGTTAACTCTAATAGTCATATCGTTCTTCTGAAAATTTAAGATAATAAAATAAATTTAACATCATATATTTGTACATAAGGTAAGTGCCTTATGTTTTCAACAATTTTCTTAACAGTATTTATGAAAAGAGTTGAGTTAAATGGGAAAAAAAGCAAAGGTTGTGCATGTTGCAGGTGATTTTTTATCTCCAAGAGGAAAATCATCTAATAATCAAATTTATATAATAAATGAGGATAACAATACGGTTTCTGTTATGGATGGATTAACAGATGAGTTAATTGCGACTATAAATGTAGGGAGACATCCAGTAAATGTAAACGGGAATCCCTCTACTAATCGAATTTATGTGACCAATAAAGGTGATGATACTGTTTCGGTCATCGATGCGGAAACAAATACGGTCATCGGGATTATTCCAGTTGGAGATCAACCATCAGGTGTAGGAATCAATCCCTATACGGATAGAGTTTATGTAACAAATACAGGTAATGATACCGTTTCAGTCATTGATGGCTCAACAAATATTGTTATTGCGACAATACCTGTAGAAACCCATCCAATTAATCTAGATGTACACCCCTATATTAACCGTATTTATGTAGCTAATAAGTTTAAAAACACAGTCTCTGTCATTGATGGATTAACTAATACAGTAATGGCTACAGTTCCAGTCGGTGACCAACCTACTGATCTAGGGGCTAACTTATCTAACAATCGTATTTATGTAGCTAATAAGAATAGTAATACTGTTTCAGTGATTGATGCAGGAACAAACGCCGTGATTGGGATAGTGCCCGTCATAGATCAACCATTTATAATTGATGTTAATGCAGCTAATAATCAAATTCACGTAACGAATGAAGAAAATAGTGTAGTCTCCGTCATTGATGGGGCAACTAATATTGTCATTGCTACCCTTCCAGTCGGTGATCAGTCAATTTATACGATAACTGATACCTAATATAAGAACATAAACGTGGACACTTATGTTCTATAAGAGGTGGCATAACAATGATTTTATCCTATAACATGTAGCAACAATAAACGTATTACCACACAATTATTGTTGCTACAATTAATGACGTTAAATACTTATCGATAAATTTATTCTTGATCGAAACTTCTCCATTTTTGATAAAGAGATGGGCGGACATCTTTAACATAGAATAAAAATTCTTTTGATAATTTCAATTCCTTTAATTCAGTTAGTAACTTAATGGGAATAGGTCGGTTAGAAGTAAAAGCTCTTTTAAGGTCAATTACTTTCAAATTTCCCTGTTCATTTATTAGAACATGTCGTAATTCTGTATCTCGTCTACTAAAGTTTAACTTTTTCAATTCATCAAAAAGATTTATAAGTTGTATAACTATAGACTTTGTTATGTGTCTATTTTTCTTTAGATATTTTGCCAAGGAAATACCTTTTATATACTCCATGACTATGTAATTTGGTCCATAATCGTAGAGACGAGGAATAATAGAAGACGACTGCCCTACTTGTATCGCTTCCAACTCCTTTTTATATACTTCTTCCTTAAAAAATACTTTTATACATTGATTAGGAGTCAATTGATAAATAACTCCATCTTTCCCTTTTCCAACTACTTCATACTTTTTAAAATCTATAAGTACGTTCTCTTTTTCCCCTATTAATTTCTGAGAAGAATGCCCGAATGTTTTATCACTTAACAAATCGATTTTTTTAATGCTATTAAATAAAACAATCTGAGCATTATTATTACCACTCAGCAACTGATATTTTTTCTTGTCGTACCTTTTAAAGAAAGCTGCTTTAGGTAATCTATAATCTCCGTTATAGTCACTATGATAATGAAAATAAGGTTTTCCCATGCTGTTCCTCCTTCCCCATTTATTATTCTATTCCTTTACGAATAAATTGCTTGTATACTTATCCATTTACATATAAGTTCATGAAAAATTTTTGTTAAAATCCAAGACAAGCACCCTCTCCAGTTACTAATGGTTACATATTATAGTAAGGAAAGAGGTGATATTGGTATGGAGTATAAAGAAGATTGGACTTACGAAGAAAAGGCTCATAAAAACCCTTGTAAAAAATGTGAGAAACATAAAAAGCAAGATTCTTGTAAAGATACTTGTAAAGAAATGAGAGTTATAAATTTATGGAAGTTAAATTCTAAGTATTAATTTTAACTTTTAAAAAGAAATAAGACCTCTTGACATTTAACAACAGGTCTTATTTTTTTTTATGATTTTCCCTTTTTCACTAGGAATTCATAACAAAGGAAGCAACAAATACGTCTTCTATAGTTACTAATATATCTCTCCTAATTTTTAATTCTCCGCCAATGACGGTTTCTAATATCTGGATATACTCATATATTGTTTATAGTACAAGTATCGAAGAAAAAGCTACAGGAGGAACAGATATGAGCGATTGTATATTAGTAATCGGGGCTCATCCTGACGATGAACTATTGGGAACTGCAGGAACCTTAAAAAAATTTATAGCTGAAGGGTATAAAGTAATTTCAGTAATTACTGCTTTAGGCCGAAAGGAAGAAGCTCATCATATTCAGAAATTTGGCCGACTTGCTAATAAAGAAATTGGTATCGAAGAAGTAGTGTTTCTTGAGCATATCAATCTGGAGTTAGAGATGATTCCTCTTCACAAATTAACAAAAGAGATTGAGCAGCTTATCAAAAAATACAAACCGGTTAAAGTTTTTACGCATCACTATGGAGATTTAAATAGAGATCACCAGATTACTTTTCAAGCTGTTTTAACTGCAACTAGACCACTCCCTTATACACCCCCTATAGAATTGATTACCTTTGAAACCGTTTCATCTAGTGAATGGGGTGCTTTCACTTGTGAAAAGACATTTAAACCTAATTATTTTGTAGACGTTACAGCTACCATGGAAAGTAAACTTAGAGCACTTAAACATTATGATCTCGAAATGAGAGAGTTTCCTCACCCTCGTTCTTACGAAGGTATTGAGTATTTAGGAAGAATAAGAGGCATGAGCGTTGGCGTACCCTATGCTGAAGCTTTTGAAATTATAAGGAGGGTTTGGAAATGAACAATGAGATTGCTTTTCCCTATCCTTATGTAATCGAAACGCTAGATCAATATTATGGGCTTAAATCACATTCCTCTAAAAAAAGAGTTTCAAAGGAACAATCTAAAAAAAGAGTTGTTTCGAAAAAGGCTACGAAAAAGAAATTCTCTATTTTAATTGCTACTTTTTGGAGCTTTCCTCATGTAGGTGGACTTTCTAATTATATTGCTACTTTAAGTAAAGGTTTAAAAAATCAAGGACATAAAGTAGACATTATTTCTCCTAATCAATTTTCAACTTCAAAAGTAAAGCAATTTCGAGAAATTGTTACCCCAAACTTAAAACATTTTTTTACAAAGCGCTATGGAAGTTACAATGACAGAATTTTAAATCATAAAAGACTTATATATGTATACGAAAAAATGCTTGAAACGATAGACTTAGAAAAATACGATATTCTTCACGCACAAGATTTATTTACAGCAAATATCTTAGGAAGATTTAATGAATTCTATAATAAACCCTTATTTTACACGCCCCATGGCATGTTCACATCTAATAGACTAAGATTTAACATTATAAAAAAAGGTTCTGTAGAAGAAGCGTATTTTACAGAGCTTGAAAGTAAAGCAATACAATATGCAAGTCACATTATTGTTTTAAGTGATTCGTTTCGTGAACCATTAATAAAGCTAGGAGCAAAAAATAAAAATATCACTACAGTCATTACAGGAATTGATTATCCAGTCAACCGAGGGCAGGAAAAAGAAACTAACTCCCAAAAGCTTGTCATTACATGTGTAGCTAGGCTTGGTCCACGAAAGGGACATAATCATCTATTTGAAGCACTGACACACCTAAAGAAGCACACCTCAAATGTTGAGGTATTAATTGTTGGTGATGGGCAGATGAGGGAAAAATTAGAAAAGCAGAAAAAAGCTTTAAATTTATCCATGGTCAAATTTTTGGGATCTAGAGACGACGTACCTTCAATCTTAAACAAAACAGACATTTTTGTGCTCCCAACAGTCAATGATAGCTTACCCCTTTCAATAATTGAAGCCATGCACAGTGGCATAGCTGTAATTTCCACAAATTGCGGAGGTATTCCTGAACTGATAAAGCATAATAAAACAGGAATTATTGTCGAACCTGGAAGTCCAGAGCAGCTAGCTAATGCATTGAAATTTCTCATTAACCATAAGGAAGAAAGAGATAAAATGGGGACGAATGCAAAAGTTTATGCTAAAAACCACTTAACGATAGACAGCATGATAGGAAAAATAAAACATCTATATACCAATTTTTGGGAGATGAATTAAAGTATGAATCATGAACATTCCGCAGTTATCCTTGACCTCAGTGCTAACGGGGTTGGTATTATTAGAAGTTTAGCAAGAAAAGGCATAAAAGTTTACGCTTTTGACACAAAAAAACCGTATAAAATAGGGAAATCACGCCTTGCTACTTGTGGTATATGCCCTAGTCCTTTAACAGACGAAAAAAAACTATTAGATTTTTTAATTAAATTATCTAACAAGATTGGTTCAAAACCCGTTTTATATACAGGAGCAGATGATTATGTACAGTTCATTTCGAAAAATCGAGATGAACTACTAAAATACTTCTTATTTTTATTTCCTGATAATTATTTAATTGAACAAGTTCTTGATAAAAACAAAACTTATGAGCTTGCCGTCAAGCATAATATTCCATGTCCAAAAACTTATGTAATAGATGATAAAGAAGAACTTGAAGATGCTATTTTAACTCTTGATTTCCCCTGTATTTTAAAACCTGTTCTCGGCCATGAATTCAGAAAAAGGATTAATAAAAAAGCTATTGTATTCGAAACTCCTGAACAGTTAAGGAGTGAATACCCCTTTTATAGGGAATGTGGACAATTAATCATTCAAGAACTAATTCCTGGAGATAACCAGTGCTTTTATAAAGTTGCCACTTTCTATGATGACAATATGGAGTTACTTGCATTATTTTCCTTACAAAAAAATCATCAATTTCCTGCAGAATTTGGAACAGGTGCTCATATTGTCAGTAAAAAGTTGCCTGAACTTATCGATATATGTATCCCATTTTTTGAAGAGATAAAGCTTAAAGGTATTGGCATGGCTGAATTCAAGAAAGACCCGAGAGATGGAACTTATAAATTTATTGAAATAAACCCTCGCTTTTGGCTAACCCATAGCCTTACAGGTCCCTCAGGCGTTGACTTTGTCTACATGTATTATTTATACCTAACTAATCAAAATCCAGAACCCAGATTGAATCAAATAGATGGTATTAAATGGATTTATCTTGTAAGATACTATCTCACTTTCCTTCAAAAGAAAAAAAGATCAGAAATGACTTTTAAAGATTTTTATCAAGGGTTGCAAGGTCAAAAAGAGTTTGCTTTATTTGCATGGGATGATCCAATGCCGTTTTTTAGAAGTGCATGGTCTCATTTAATTAATGCGTGGAAACGTAAGCGAAAGGAATGAATACTGTGTATGATCTTAAAGCACTCTATTATCAGTTTAAAGATTTAAAAATAGCTGAAAAGCTTTCTTATTCAATGGGTGAGAAAGTGTCCATTGTTCCTTCAGAAATTAAGTGTTTAAAATCAACAAAACGAAGTGGTATATATAAATTACTGCTTCAAAAAAAGAATGGTTATTATCCAATCATCTTTAAGGTTTATAATTCAACAGCCTACAAAAATGAAGTGGAAATTAATATCTATAAAAAAGCTTATCCAACTTTAAAAGAGTTTTTGCCTCGCATTTACCTCATAGAAACGGTAAAGAACGAAACATGGGTATTCATGGAATTTGTTAATCAAATACGCGGACAATTGATCTTCTCTCCATCTCACTTTCAATATATTATTCCCAGTATAGCTAAACTTCATAGTCAAACTTT
Source organism: Priestia sp. SRI_019 (assembly GCF_057586255.1). Classification (NCBI taxonomy): domain Bacteria; kingdom Bacillati; phylum Bacillota; class Bacilli; order Caryophanales; family Bacillaceae; genus Priestia; species Priestia sp. SRI_019. The sequence goes on from NZ_JBYCZN010000013.1 coordinate 33,200, forward strand.
TGAAAGTAGATTCAAAAAGAACAAAAACATTTGGAAAGACTGGCTTCCTGTTTATACCTCTACGAAACAAACTAGAGTCAAATATATGAATCAAACAATTAACCTATTACATGCTGCAATGAAAGATAACCGGGTTAGCCACATCATAAAACCTTACTTCCCATCATTAATCAAATTATATAATAAAGGACCCGATTTCTTCCCTGAATTAATTGAAAATGGATCATCTATCACGCATGGTGATCTTCATATGCAAAACATATGTAGTAAAAATGTCACTCAACATACACCATGGCCTATTCAATTCATTGATTGGGAGTCAGCTAAATACTCCCCAGTATGGTTTGATATGGTTATATTAGTGGAACTATTGTTGGGCTTTAGAAAAGATTGGCAACCAAATGCAGAGAAAATAAGAACTCAATGTGTACGTCTATATGTAGATGAAATGAAGAAATACGGCATTACCTTTAAGACCAATCCAATGACTCTTTATAAAATGGCCTATCTTCAGCGGACTTTAGAAAGAGGCCTCCATACTCAACTAAGAAGGATTGTTGATAACCGTGAAGGTGAGCTCTTAAGTTACCATCTTGAAAAAATTTCAACGTGGGGTAAAGAGTTAGGGATATACCAATAAATACTCTTTTTAAACACTGCTTTTAAACATGGCTTTTAAACTATTAACTTAAAAATAGTCTAAAAGCCATTTTTACCTCAATGTACAAGCAATTTGTCTGTTTGAAAATAGAATATATAGAAACACCAATTTTAACTAAAGGTAGGGAATTCATTTGACTAAATTTTATTATGATCACAATGATGAAAGTAAACACTGCTTGAAAGCGATGTATGACCTTCGTAAAAATAACGATGAAAAAGACTATGGCAAAGATAAATGCAAAGACAAGCATGGAAAAGACTATGGCAAAGATAAGTGCAAAGACAAACATGAAAAAGATTATGGCAAAGATAAGTGCAAAGACAAACATGAAAAAGACTATGGCAAAGATAAGTGCAAAGACAAACATGAAAAAGATTATGGCAAAGATAAGTGCAAAGACAAACATGAAAAAGATTATGGCAAAGATAAGTGCAAAGACAAACATGAAAAAGATTATGGCAAAGATAAATGCAAAGACAAACATGAAAAAGATTATGGCAAAGATAAATGCAAAGACAAACATGAAAAAGATTATGGCAAAGATAAAGTTGTCTTTTATGAGAAAGACTATGATAAAAACAAATGCAAATGCAGTAAAAGTTATTACAATTAAGCTGTCTAATTCTAACTGTATTTACTTGTAAATAAATAATCAGGAAAGACTATTAGCTCTCGAGTTAATAGTCTTTTTTCTTGCTCAGCTAATTCTTAAGAATCTAGAGTAATTACACTACTCTGGATTTTCTAATAATAAAAAACCACACTGCACAAATGTTATTTGTGCAGTGTGGTTTTTTATTACTATCTTAGAAGCAGCAGCCTTTATTTTGTTTTTTATTTTGACCATTACAACCAATACAAAATGTTTTTTGGATAAAGACATTTAAAGTTCCTGCCGTAGTAGGAGAAGGGTTCGAAACAGTTAACCTTTCGAAATTTTCAACTTGAAAAGCTCTTGTAGAACCTGCAGGTATAGTTGCGGAAATAGGTAGTCTAGAGCCTCTAACAAAAATTGACACTGTAAGACCAGTAGTTACAGCTGATAACTGAAGAAGCGTTTTGTTATGATTTTTAGTGAAATCTTCAAAAACATTTACATCTGTCGCATTAGCAGGAACTGCGATAGTTAATGGGATATTTCCTGTTAAATTGGTTCCAGAACCTTCGATTGTATGATTTTCAACAAAAAATTTTTCATTATCTTTTTTCTTACTATATGAACCTCTATATGGGTATGATGCTTCTACATAATATACTTCATCGTTTTTATTGTAATGACGATAGCTTTTTATATTAATCACTCCTTTTTTATTTATATACTATTTTATTCATTTATTTATAGATTGTTTGTGTGCTTGTCCAATAATAGTAAATTTCATAAAAAAAGTGATTATTCGATTACGTAATTTCAATTTAGAGAAATGGTAGAGAAGGTACTTTTGTGTAAAAGATAATAAATTTGTGATAGAAAACTTGCAGGGGCCAGCTGTTCAATAGATGAATAAAAGGAGTAATAATGGAAGCTTCACCTGTTTTTCAATTGTTGAAGGGAAACCTGGTTCATTTAAAACTACATTGCTTTAGTAATTAGAAAATTCACCTCTTATTCTACTTCACATGTTTTTCAAGAAACAAAAGGTGAATTTTTGTATTTATATAAATTATTTACGTATTTAGTTTACGTTCATTAATCATTTCATAAACTATATCTGCATTGCTTTCTAAGAGTTCTTTAGTCGTTGTACTATGGTTTTTTGCATGGCGAGAAAAATTTGCTTTGCTATACCATTGGTGACATAAGGGACAAGGTAATTCGTTTTCGATTTCGTAATCAATTGACGTCCACCTTGTAGAAAAAGAAGGAGATCTAGCTGTATTTTCCTTTGTATACAGAGTTTTTTCGTAATGTATAGGATTTTGTATTCGCTGTGTAGTTGCAGCAATTTCATCTGTATTTGCATTGTATAGACTATCTTCTAATTCTTCCTTAATGAGCAAGTATCCAGCTTCAGACATAGACAATCCTAACCCTTCGCAACATTGTCGAAATCGCTCATATACACTTTCAGGTAACCGAATAGGCAGAACTTTACTTGGTTCTTTTAATTTTGATTGTCGAGCGTACTTATCTAACTTTCCCAACCTTATCACCTCATTTATACAATCTGTATATACATTCAACACAAACTTATGTCGTTCCTGCTAACTATTCAACTACATACTGTATACACTTTGTAGTTAATGAGTTTTATGATAAAACTTATTTACTTAATAAACTTAAAGAATGAAGTGATAAAAATTGTATTAATAGTATTGCTGAAAGATGAGTCCGAATGATTATAATTGTAAGAAAGCTTCAATCTATCCAGTTTATACCTTAACTCTTAGGTTTAAGATTACATAACACTTATACTATCATTAGGCGCTCATTTATGAAATAAATGAATAACATAAATATTGGAAGTTACATTTGAAGAAATGCCTGAAAAACTTAAATTTATTCCAATATTCGTTAATAAAATGCAGAGTAATTTCAGGTAAAGAAGGTACCTCTAAATGCACATGTCAGGTAAAAGTCTCTAAAACGACATTAAATTTACCGACTACTGATTACTTACCTTTTCCTTATAGCAACTAAAAGAAGCTAATTTATAATCAACTACTCCGATGTATGAAGAACTTTGGGGTTGCCTTTCTTCTTCACTCTTTTTGTATGTTTATTCTCCCCTCACTAATTTAAGTAGATTACATCGTAATAAAAGGAGGTGTTAACAATTGACAAGTAGATGTGTTCAATTTAAAAAAATTTCTCATAAAAAAAAGAAGCGAAAAACTCATTGTCACAGATCACCCTACTCTGTATATGTTTCCACTTCACAATCCATATTAGTGTTTTGTTCTATTCATAACCTATGTGATCAGAAATATAAGGGTCCTCGGGGGCTACAGGGACCTCAAGGACCCCAAGGACCCCAAGGACCTCAAGGACCTCAGGGATCTCAAGGACCTCAGGGACCCCAGGGATCTCAAGGACCTCAAGGACCTCAGGGATCTCAAGGACCTCAGGGATCTCAAGGACCTCAGGGACCCCAGGGACCCCAGGGATCTCAAGGACCTCAAGGACCTCAGGGATCTCAAGGACCTCAGGGACCCCAGGGATCTCAAGGACCTCAAGGACCTCAGGGATTTCAAGGACCTCAGGGACCCCAGGGATCTCAAGGACCTCAGGGACCCCAGGGACCCCAGGGACCCCAGGGACCCCCATTCTCAGGTCTAATTCCCTCCACTAATTTATTATATTTTACTTTTTCAGATGGTCAAAAGCGCCTGTATACCAATAATGATGGGATAGCTCAATATGGAGTTACTGAAATATTAGCACCTGATGAAGTTTCTTATATCAATTTATTTATTAATGGTATTCTCCAGCCTCATATTAATTATCAAATTCAAAAAGGCAGCTTAGCTTTACTCACAGAAGAAGTACCTTTAAAAGGTGTCCCCATTATCATTCAGTTTGTTTTAATCAATAAGGAAGTATACAAAAGTTTATGAATTCTAAGATAGGCATACAAAAAGAACTGACTTTCCAAGTTGATAAATAAGTCTAAAAATGGAATGAATTAATTAATTTACAACAAACTCAACTACAATAGGGGTAGCAGATGCAAGGGTGTCTCCATCGGGAATAATAATAGAGGTAGTAGTAACTGTTGAAGTATCACCTGTTTGGATTTGACCGTTAATATAAAGATTATAATAAGCAGGAGCAGTTGGAAAAACTGTAGCAGCTGTTCCTCCATCAGTAGTAAAAGCTGTGGCAAGAATGCTGTAGGTAGCACCAGTACCTGTTCCTGCCCCTGCTGTGCTACTAAACCTTAAAGAATTCATAAAGGGCTTAACGATGGGCATTTATAGTCCCCCTTTCCTAGTTATTAAACGATTTATTGCTCTTTTTTAAACAATTTCAAAGTGAGGCTTTACAAATGTACTTTGAAATGATTAGAGAAAACATAAAACAATGTCAATTCTCTATTTATTATTCTTCTGCTTTGATTTAGAAACGGCAAAAGACCTAAATTGTAAAAAGATTCTTGACCACTTAAAAATTTGGACTAACTCTATAGACTATTGACCGTAGCAAATAATAGAAATCTGACTATTAATAGATAGAGGGAATATTAGCATTCTTTCTACACCCATGCTTCGAAAGGAGAATAAAACATATGCCTATTATTAAACCTGTGTTTACAGCCACTAGTACAATTGCTGGAGATATTACAGTAGCAACAGCAACGAGTGTGGCTCCTACCCCAGCAAGATTTACAACATTTGTAACGGCCCCAATGGTTGCAGGAGGAGTCACATCGATACCTGCTGGAAGCTTTATTGATGATGTAGGAGCAACAATCACAGTTTTGCCTGATGTAACAGCTAATTCTTACGCTAACATATACATCAATGGAGTCATGCAACCTACTAATGTCTATACCTTATCTACAACAGCCTTAAATATTGATGATACTGTAACTGTTGGAGCACCTGTAATTGTAGAATTTGTCACTCATTCTGCAACTTCAACTTCAACCCCAACTAGTACATTATCTGTCACTACCGTAATTAATACGTAATCCTATATAAAGTAAAAAAACATGACAAATCTTTAATTTTGTCATGTTTTTTATTTTATATTAGAATGTCACATTTGAATTTCCAATATAAATAACTGCTCTTTATATAGAATCGTAAAAAAGATTCTTTTTAAATATGCCTTTCATTGTCCAATCAACTGAAAACCCTATTCTATATACTATAGTGTAAGAAAATAAAGGAGTGATTAATATAAACTTACAAGATATAAAAGGCTCTTATAATTTGGTGGCTGGCTTAGGAAGTTGGTGTGGCCCAGCGCTTTATTCCGAACGTCACAGCTTGAGAAGGCATTCGTTTCCTCTTGATTGGATGCAATCTCCTTTTCTCCCTGACGTAAATACATTATTAAGAAACAAATTTCAAGGTTTTATGGAAGTAGAAAACATAATTGAAAAAGACATACTAGCTAATTATGTAGATGATAACGGATATCCTATTTTTAAATCCGGCACTTCCGAATCAATAAGATCCCATTATGTTACAGATATTAAATATAACATTGACTCTGTCCACGACTTTCCCATGGTTCCTAACCAACACTGGTCTGTCCAATATCCACCTTATAAAATAAGATTAGATCATCGTATTCAAACATTTCTTAATCAAATTGCACAAAGTAAACGTACGTTATTTATAAGATATGAATGGATGCCCACAAGCTATGAGGATGTAATTAACTTAAAATCAATTTTAACAGACATGACTAATGGGAACTTTAACCTTCTGCTAGTTGAGACTGTCGACGAAGAATTACATGGAGTAAAAGAAATGAATTTTGGAACACCTGAAGACAAAATTTGTTGGGTTCAAGTTTCTCGAGATAATTGTACCAATGCTGCTGTTTGGAATGATTTATTAAACGGAATAACACTATTGAATTAAACATTACTCTTTTTCCTATAATATATAAAAGAAAAGGGACAAGTATACAAGCAAACCCTCTTAATTTTCATATTAATATAATAGAAACATATAAAGGAGGTTACACTTTGAGTTGTTCTAAAAAAAGAAAGTGCTACTGTAGTTGTCTAAATTCCAAACCTTCAAGAAAAAAAGAGGAAAATTGTAAAAAAACAAGATGTGCAGAGAAAAATTTTTTTTGTTCTAATAGATATAACAATGCACTCATTGAAACTGATACAAGACAAGAGATCTTCAATGACCAAGTTTCTGATTCAATCATTCTTGTGAAAAATTCCTGTGATGTTACTATTACTGCAACAGATACACAGACAACCATATTTCTTCAAAGCTTCATACAAATATTAACCATTTTCTTACTTTCAATAGGTCTCGATGCCAATTCAATAAGGCTGTTTTTACAAGAAGTTTCTCAGATCGCAAGGTCAATTCAATTGAATAGACAAAGAGTTATCGTAAAAAACAGTGAAGGTGTCAATGTAACAACATCAAATAACGATACAGCTATTTTTATACAAAACTTTTTACAAGCGTTGACCTTATTATTAATCCCTTAGAAAACCCTTGATCCTTTAATGACCTATTAATAAAGTTGTTAAAAATAATATACTACCAAATTCATCACAGGTAGTATATTCAACATACCCTTATAAACCAGCTAATAGTGTACAAGCTATAAAAAAATCCTTTGCTGCTACAGCCTGTACACTATTTTATTACAGAGAAAGTTATCTAAAGCCATTACACTTATAGAATTCCTATATTACACCAAAAAGTAAACCACTTTTTATAACCTCTATGTAAACGATTTCCCATAACTATAAAAGAGTTTTTCATTCATCATAAATACATATGAAATACTCATAAAAAAGAAGCGTGTTAGCACACATTTCATATCTGGGGATAAATAAGTAACGCTTGAAGAAAGAAATGGATTAATTTAGTAACTTATAAATTACCTATGAGCAAACGTTTTTTCTATCCGTATTTCCCATTTCTTAATGTAGCAAGTAATTGTTCTAAATTATATTTTCTCGCAATAGGAAATAAGCTTTTCCCTGATTGTCCTTCATACTTCTGAAAAAGATCCAATATAATAGGTCGGTTTTCTTCATGAAATTTATCTATTTTGTAAAAGCTTTGTTTAATCAATTTTTCAGTTATTTTTGTATGCATTTGTTTATTCTGTTCTCGTATTAAAAATCGTTCTTTAGATTCTTGGGGGACAACATCTAAAAAAATAATAATATCGGCTTTACTAAAACGTACATCATACGTATCTACATATCCCCATCCCTCAACAATCCAACTCGCTGTATTTAACACCCTTTCCAACTTTTTTTTAAAATATCTCTTTCGTTGCCTAATTTGCGATATTTTTCTCATTTTAGGTTCTCTGAACCACAGATCTAAATGATGGATAGGTATATTTAATTTTTCACCTAACTGTGTAGCTAATGTAGTTTTACCAGAACAACAATTACCAAATATCACAATTTTATACATTAATATCACCTCAATTCATATATAAAATTAAATCAAGCTATTTATTACCAATTGTAGACATTCAATTATGCTCGCTACGTACAAAACATCATGAACCTTATTTCAAAAAGCTATCCAACAAATAACTTGTTGGATAGCTTTTTAATTGTTAATTATTTTCTTATAACAAATTTAATAGTAACTTGAACCGATACCCCTTCTATACTGATTACCTGCACAACAGCTGAATCCTCTCCTGCAAAGTTTACGTTAGGGAGGTAAATAAACTCACCTGTCTCCGTATTAAGTTTAAATTTACCGTTCTTCGTCCCCTTGAAGATTTGATATTTAAGAGGTAGGTTTTTGACTGTACAAGCATCAATTTCACCACATATTTTCTTGTTAATAATTCCCTTTATACATTGATCAGATACCTTTATAGGACATTTACTTTTTGATTTATTTTTACGCGGATCTCGCAACGATTTCTTTTTAGTATTAGATTTACCTGGAACTGGTGTCGGTGCTGGTGATACTCTTCTTTCCACAATAAAAGTAAGTGCTGCGTCACTTGAAGCTCCATCCGAATTAGTGACCCTTATAATCACTGTATCAGTCCCCACAAAATTAACATTAGGGATGTAAATAAATTGGCCTGTATTCTGATTAATCCTAAACTGTCCGTTTTGAGCACCTGTTATAACTTGATAAGTTAGTGGTAAAGAATTTGGATCAATAGCAATTAACTGACCAGTAGTAAGAGTATTAACAAATAATTTAATTACTTGCCCTACCACATTAGGAGGCTGAGGGTTTCTGCCTACTACAACTGTTACCACTACAAGTAATTCTGTTCCTAAATCATCTCGTACCAATACAGTAAAAGTATCTGTTCCTACAAAATTAGGTGCAGGCTGGTAAATAAATCTTCCATTAGAATCAACTGTCACGCTACCACTTAAAGGAACTGTTGCTAGTGTGTAATTTAATGGACGTTCCAGTAAATTAGTTACCTGAATATTACCAACTACTTGAACACCCTGCAAAGTAGCAAAGGTATTATTTCCTGGAGTAATTATATTATTGCTTGCGGTAGAATTAACAGTAACAATTGAAAACGCTTGTTGCCCTTCACTGTTTCTTACAGATACCACAAACTGATCCTGACCAATAAACCCTAAATTTGGTGTATAACTAAACGTTCCATCTGCTCGTAGTACAAGTACTCCATTTGTTGGTGGGGTAGCCACAGCAAAGGTAAGAGGTCTTCCTAGTGCGTCCGTTGCAATGATTTGACTTTCAATAATTTGGCCAGTTGGTGTGGTTAAAAGCTGATTTTCCACTGTAATTGGATCATTAACTCCCTGAATCAAAACAGTAACACTAGTTGTTGCTGACTGACCAAGATTATTTTGAACAATTACTGTGAAAGAATCTATTCCAGTAAATCCTGGATTCGGCGTATAGCTAAATGAACCGTCCCGATTAAAATTCACTGTTCCGTTTGCTGGTAGACTCTGAACTTGATAGGTTAATGGGTTCCCCAATACATCCACTGCCGTAACTTGACCGGTAACAGGTTGATTTGTTACTCCTTGAACAGTAAGAGGGGTCACAACAATGCTATCTTGGTTTTCTTGAACAACTATCCGTACAATGCCAATTGCAGAGTCACCTCTGTCATTTTGAATCAACACAGTAAAAATATCTTCTCCAAAAAATGCTGGATTTGGTGTATAGCTAAACGTTCCATCTGCATTTACCACAGCTGTTCCATTAGATGGAGATGCATCTAAAGAAAATCTAATTGGTCTCCCTAGAGTATCCGTTGCCAATATCGTCCCTGAGACACTTACACCTTGCTGAGTTTGTACTGTAACGTCTTGCGGTGTAATGACACTTTGAGCTGGATCAATAATAATTAGAACTGGAGCAATCGCTTGATCTCCTTGATCATTTTGAACAAGAACTTCAAATTGATCTGTTCCATTCACACCAGGGGTCGGTGTATAAACAAACGTTCCATCTGGATTTAAAATAACCGTTCCATAAGCAGGAATAGTGTTAAGGCTGTAGGTTAATGGCCTATTTAGCTGATCTCGAACTGAAAGTTCACCATTTACACTCTGCCCTTCTACTGTGCGAACAGTAGTAGTATTACTTACTACAATTTGATTAGCCAATTTTGTAACAGTTATTTGAACCGTAGTAGCTGCATTTAAACCCGTTTCGTTTTGAACAGACACTGTAAAAGAATCCGTTCCTACGAATCCTGGGTTTGGCGTATACGTAAAAGTACCATCTGGATTTAATATTAAAATTCCATTCACTGGTCCGCCGAGTAAGGTATAAGTTAATACTTCTCCTTGTGGATCAATAGCTCCAATACTTCCTGTTACAGGCTGCTGTTCGGTTGTTGATAGTGCTTGATTGGCTACAATTGGCGCCTGTTCTATCGGTCCCTGAGTAATAACAGAAATAGTTGCAACAGCTGTATTGCCAAGAACATCGCTTACAAGCACTTGAAATTGATCCGTTCCAAAGAATCCGGTATTTGGCGTATAACTAAATGTCCCATCTGGGTTAACTATGACAGATCCACTATTTGGATTAGACGTAAGCGTATAAAACAATTGGTTTCCACTCAAATTTGTAGCACTTACTTGCCCAGAAACTGGTGTATTAAATAAAGTCGTTATTTCACTATTTACCACCGAAATTCTATCTCCTACTACTACTGTCACAACAGCATTCGCAATACTTTGATTTCCAGCTGAATCTATAACAACGATATCAAAGATATCTTCTCCTGTGAATCCAGGATTTGGCGTATAAACTAAAGTTCCATCTTGATTTAATATAACGGTTCCATTTAATGGCGGTATGGCTACAGCATAACTTAATGGAGAGCCTGCTGGATTCACAGTAGCGATAGATCCACTTACAGGTTGATTTGCTAAAGTAGTTAAAGTTAGCCCTTCAGCGCTAATCGGTAAATCCTGAGACTGAACTTCTACAGTAATAGTTCCAAACCCCTGGTTTCCAAGAGGATCCCTGGCAAAAACAGAGAATGAATCTGTTCCTACAAAACTTGGGTTCGGCGTATACGTAAATGTTCCATCTGAATTAATAATGGCGGTACCGTTAAGTGGCGCTAAATTTAGACCATATACTAGTAAATCTCCTTCAGGATCAAAGGCAGGAATTTGCCCTGTTACAAACTGACCCTGTACAGTTGAAAGTGATAAATCTACGACAATCGGTGGTTGGTTCACTCGAATTACACTGATAGTTACAAGAGATTGTGCACTAGCTCCGCGATTATCCCTTACCTCTACTGTGAAAGAATCCAAACCAATAAAATTAGGATTTGGATTATATAAAAAGGTACCATCTGGATTTACCACAGCCGTTCCATTAAAAGGGGTACCCGATAAACTAAAAGTGAGTAGATTATCGTCTGGATCTGTAGCAAAAACTTGCCCATTAATTGCTACATTTTCTATAGTCTGAAGGATAACATCACTCGTAATTGGCGAATTGTTCACGTCAATAACTGTAACATTTACAATAGACACTGCTGTAAGGCCTGTTGAATCTTCTACGATAACCGTGAATAAATCTGGACCTACATAATTAGAATTAGGTGAATATATAAAACTGCCATCTATATTTACTATGGTGCTTCCATTAACTGGAGAAGTTCCTAAGCGATAAGTGAGCAGATCTCCATTCGGATCACTTCCTACTACCTGGCCAGTTACAGATTGATTTTCAGGAGTAGTAATCGAATAGTTAGGTACAATGGGTGGCTGTTCAACTGGTATAACAATAACAAATACATTTGTAATAATAAACTGTCCAGTTGGATCGGCTATACGTACAGTAAACGTATCATTTCCAGCAAAATTCTCGTTTGGTACATAAGTGAATAACCCTTCTTGATTGATTACTGCTGTTCCATTAGTCGGTAAATCTTGTAAGGTGTACGTCAGGGGATCTCCTTCAGGATCAGTTGCAACGATTTGGCCTGTAACAGGGCTTTCTTCAAATGTAGTAACCGTAATAACATTTGGACCTACTGGTGGATCATTTACTGGCAAGATCGTAATTGTAATCGTTGAAACGGCCGTTCCTCCTTGGCCGTCGCTTACTACGACGCTAAAGCTATCTACCCCGTTGTAATTTTCGTTTGGTGTATACGTGTAGGTTCCGTCTGGATTGACTACCACTGTTCCATTTACTGGACCTGTCAGTAACCCGTACGTTAGTGGATTGCTGTCCACATCCGTTGCCACCACTTGGCTACTTAAACTCGTGTCTTCATTGATCACAAACTCATAGTTCGGCACCACTGGTACATCGTTCACTGGCGTGA
>NZ_JBYCZN010000014.1:0-36290 GCF_057586255.1 Priestia sp. SRI_019
TATATTATCATCGCGGGGTGGAGCAGTTCGGTAGCTCGTCGGGCTCATAACCCGAAGGTCGCAGGTTCAAATCCTGTCCCCGCAACCAAGTGGTCCCGTGGTGTAGCGGTTAACATGCCTGCCTGTCACGCAGGAGATCGCGGGTTCGATTCCCGTCGGGACCGCCATTTTAAATTTAATAAGGCTCGGTAGCTCAGTTGGTAGAGCAAAGGACTGAAAATCCTTGTGTCGGCGGTTCGATTCCGTCCCGAGCCACCATTTTAAAAACATTTGTTTTTAAAATGCCGGTGTAGCTCAACTGGTAGAGCAACTGACTTGTAATCAGTAGGTTGGGGGTTCAAGTCCTCTTGCCGGCACCACAGTTATTGTGGAGGGGTAGCGAAGTGGCTAAACGCGGCGGACTGTAAATCCGCTCCTTCGGGTTCGGCAGTTCGAATCTGCCCCCCTCCACCATTTACAGGGGCATAGTTTAAAGGTAGAACTACGGTCTCCAAAACCGTCAGTGTGGGTTCGATTCCTACTGCCCCTGCCAATTATAAAAATAACATTGCATATATACGTGGCGATTGTGGCGAAGTGGTTAACGCACCGGATTGTGGTTCCGGCATTCGTGGGTTCGATTCCCATCAGTCGCCCCATTTATAAACGGTATGCATATTCCAATATTGGGCTATCGCCAAGCGGTAAGGCAACGGATTTTGATTCCGTCATGCGTTGGTTCGAATCCAGCTAGCCCAGCCATATATGCGGAAGTAGTTCAGTGGTAGAACACCACCTTGCCAAGGTGGGGGTCGCGAGTTCGAACCTCGTCTTCCGCTCCAATTTTAATAAAGTTATTTAGTCTTGAGTAAATGGCGGCATAGCCAAGTGGTAAGGCAGAGGTCTGCAAAACCTTTATCACCGGTTCAAATCCGGTTGCCGCCTCCATTTATTTACAAGCTGCCGGGGTGGTGGAATTGGCAGACACACAGGACTTAAAATCCTGCGGTAGGTGACTACCGTGCCGGTTCAAGTCCGGCCCTCGGCACCATTTATAATTTTAAATTGCCTTTTTTATTTTGCCGATGTGGCGGAATTGGCAGACGCGCACGACTCAAAATCGTGTTCCTTCGGGAGTGTCGGTTCGACCCCGACCATCGGTACTTTAGCTTTACTTGACAGGATGCTTCCTGTTTTTATTTTTACTTATCGGTCGACAAATTTTGATAATATTTGCGGGTGTAGTTTAGTGGTAAAACCTCAGCCTTCCAAGCTGATGTCGTGAGTTCGATTCTCATCACCCGCTCCATACATATTGTTATCACAACGCAGTGTCTCGCTTTCCAAGCTGAGATGTTGCGTTTTTTATTTTTAGCATAAATATAGCGTCTATCTTTTCAAGATAGACGCTATATTTACGTACATCAGTTAATGACTTGATAGGTTGCTTCGCCGCCGTGAATTTGAATGAACATGTCACTTAGGGATTTAGTTAGTTTATAAGCCTGTTCTTCTGAAAGTGAAGGCTTTAAATAAATGAACTGTACAGCTTCTGTTGTCTTTTCAGTTACGTACGCTCGGTTAGAATCGACATAAGGGCTTCCGAAAGCTCCTAGGGCATCTTTTGAAATGATTTTATTTTCTAAAGAAATGTTACGTTCATTTAGAGCTTCATAAGACTCTTCTTTTTTACCGATAGTAAATTCGATGGGAGCTTCTAAATTAGAGGAATCATAAATTCCAATTGGGACTTCATATTGCAATGAAAAAAAGTTATTAATGTCCACTGCAGAATTGATAGAAGGCAAATACGTTTGTTTTCCTATTCTTCTAATTAAAGCTTCTATAGAAGGACGGTATTTACTTGGATCAGTTCCAAATGTTTTGAAAAGCTTTCTCCACTCGCTAACACCTTCAAATTCTGTTACTTTTTTTGACTCAAGGTCGAAATAAATGGATTCTTGAAAGAGGCGTAGACGTCCTTTTAGCATTTGAGGAGAATCACCAACTTCAATATTTTTATACTGAATGATTCCCATTTTAAAAGAAGGGCAAAGCTGTTTAATAGTGGGCGATAATGTAAAGTTCATTTTTTTGATCCTTTCTATTATAATTAGTATTTGTTCGTTTATAGATACCATCCTATCATTTCATTGAGTGAGAAAACAGTTCAATGCATGAATATATAGAATTTCTTAGAAAGGAGGCCATTACTCACTATGAATGCGTATCAGTTGAAGGAAGAAATTATTTCATACAGCAAAGAGATTGGAATCGATAAGATTGGATTTGCGAGTGCTTCTATGTTTGATGAGTTAAAGAATCGATTGTTAGCACAGCAAGAGTTAGGTTATGCTTCAGGCTTTGAAGAACCTGATATTGAAAAGAGAGTAGATCCCACATTAGTTGTTCCAAAAGCTAGATCTATTATTTCAATTGCACTTGCATATCCTTCTAAATTAAAGGATGCACCAAAGAGCACAAAGGAAGATCGCCGAGGAATCTTTTGCCGTGCTTCTTGGGGGCAAGATTATCATACGGTTCTACGTGATAGGCTTCAAAAGCTTGAAACCTTCATAAAAGAAAAAGTACCTGCAGCTATCCTTCAATCAATGGTAGACACAGGCGAGCTGTCGGACCGAGCTGTAGCAGAAAGAGCTGGTATTGGCTGGAGCGGTAAGAACTGTGCCATTATTACACCTGAATTCGGTTCCTACGTGTATTTAGGAGAAATGATTACAGATATCCCGTTTCCTCCTGATAAACCGATAGAGGACGGTTGTGGTACTTGTAATAAGTGTGTGGACGCGTGCCCTACCGGCGCGCTTGTAACAGGCGGTCAGCTGAATTCGCAGCGATGCATTGCCTTTTTAACTCAAACAAAAGGATTTTTAGCTGAAGAATTTCGAAGTAAATTAGGCAATCGTTTATATGGCTGTGATACATGTCAAACTGTGTGTCCTGAAAATAAAGGAAAAGACTTTCATTTTCACCCTGAGATGGAGCCTGACCCAGAACTTGCGAAGCCTAAATTAAAACCGCTCTTAACGATGAGTAATCGTGAGTTCAAAGAGAAATTTGGACATGTTTCAGGTTCTTGGAGAGGGAAAAAGCCAATTCAGCGTAATGCCATTATTGCACTGGCCCATTTTAAAGATCAAACCGCCGTTCCAGATTTAATTGAGTTAATTAAAAATGACGTTCGCCCTGTCATTCGAGGAACAGCGGCATGGGCGTTAGGCAAAATTGGCGATAAAGAAGCGTTAGATACACTTATGAACTTAAGAGAAAAAGAAAAGGATCAAGAAGTAATGGAAGAAATGTCAAAAGGTATAGAGATGCTTCAAGAGATCTAAACCGTATTTTTATTGATAAAGTTAGCTAATGAGTCATAGCGTATAATAAACGCTTAGAAAAGTGGTGACATTATGCTAACAAAAAGGAATGTATTATATACTTTAATTAAAGCGCGTGCGGACAGCTATGTAAAAGGTGAGCTTCATGAAGACTTTAAGCCTTTCATTGAACAGCAGTGTGAGCTAAAGCGGTCTCTTATAAAAAAAAGAGAAGTTGATGTTTTAAAATGTAATATGAAAGGTTCTATTCAATCTGCTCATACGGATCAGGAAGAAACAAGAGTATTATATAAGGTCCACATTCAGGCATTTTTAAAACAAGACGATTTTTTCTATATAGAAGAAGAAATTGAAGATCGTTTAGCTCTTTTTTATAAAGATACGCTTATTCAAGATGAGCTGCTGGTAAAGGATTTTTCTGAAGATGAAGTTGAAATGGATGTAGAAGAAGTAGAGGAAGGCGAAGAAAGAGCCTCTTATTATGATCGTCTTGCGGCTGTTCAGTATGCAGAAAAACATTGGGATAAACCTAATGAAAGTTATAAGCAGTTTGAGGTAAACTGCACCAACTATATTTCACAGTGTTTGCATGCAGGAAAGGCGCCGATGCGGGGATATCCTAAAAAAGCAAACGGATGGTGGATGAGAGGGAACGCCTGGAGCTATAGCTGGGCAGTTGCTCATTCCATGCACAGCTATTTAAGTAACTCCAAATCAGGACTTCGGGCAGTGAGGAAATCTTCAGCAAGCGAACTTGTCCCGGGAGACGTTATCTGCTACGATTTTGAAGGAGATGGAAGATGGAATCATACGACCATTGTTGTAGCAAAAGACGGTCACGGTATGCCTCTCGTGAATGCGAACACGTATAATAGTCGAATGAGATATTGGGCTTATGAAGATTCAACGGCTTACACGCCAAAGATTAAGTATGATTTTTTCCATATCGTTGATCGGTAAGACTTTCGTTTTAGCAAGTTAGTGGTATAATGATGAATAGATTTGTTAGCAGAGGTGAAAATTTGTGGGAGTACACGTAGTGTTATTTCAACCAGAAATTCCAGCAAATACAGGAAATATTGCGCGAACATGTGCAGCAACAAATACGACGCTGCATTTAGTTCGGCCGTTAGGCTTTTCAACAGATGATAAAATGTTAAAGCGAGCTGGATTGGATTATTGGGAATTTGTCAATGTGGTGTATCATGATTCATTAGAAGAAGTATTCGAAAAGTATCCTGAAGCAGGTTTCTACTTCATCACAAAATTTGGTCAGCAGCCACATACAACATTTGATTATAGTGACTTAGAGCAGGATCATTTCTTCGTATTTGGAAGAGAAACAAAGGGTCTGCCAAAGCACATTATTGAAGAGAACATGGAAAGATGTCTTCGTTTACCGATGACAGAAAATGTTCGTTCTTTAAATTTATCTAATACAGCAGCTATTTTAATCTATGAAGCGCTGCGTCAACAAAATTATGCTGGTTTATCTTAAGTAAAAAGCGAGGTTCAAATTTTATTGAACCTCGCTTTTTTATTTATGTCGACGATGATATGTAGTGGTTATTTTTTAACGCCCGGTTTATCATTGTATCCCGCTCTGAAGATGGATGCTAAAAAAGCAATTGTTACTCCTAATACTAAAAGTAAGCGCATTGATTTTCCTCCTCAATCTAATTAAAAGGATTATATAGCTACTGCAGTTAAAACCGACTTCCCATATCTCATGATGATAATAATGCCAAAATAACTTTTCTAGAGACATAAGTTCTCTAACAAAGTTTAACCGTTCCTTCTTACTCTTTTATTATAGCCAATAAATACTTCACTGTGAAT
Organism: Priestia sp. SRI_019; assembly: GCF_057586255.1. Lineage (NCBI taxonomy): Bacteria > Bacillati > Bacillota > Bacilli > Caryophanales > Bacillaceae > Priestia > Priestia sp. SRI_019. The sequence goes on from NZ_JBYCZN010000014.1 coordinate 5,175, forward strand.
GCCTAGCAAGGACAAATTTCTGAATTTTACAATTTAAAAAGCATGTTCAAACATTTTGCTGCATAGATTGTATTAATCTTGTTCACTAGCACCATAACTAGTAGGGGAGGTCCTTTAATGGATATATTAAAGAAAGTTGAAAGATACCGCGAAGAAGAGAATCGTCTTAAGTGGGAAGGGACATTTGAAGAGTACCTAAAGCTGATTAAAGATGAGCCTTTAATTGCTCAGCCTGCACACTCTAGAGTATACAACATGATAAAGGATGCAGGAATTGAAGAGGTAAATGGTAAAAGACATTATAAATTTTTCAGTGGACAAATGTTTGGACTTGAAGATTCGCTAGAACGCTTGGTGGAAGAATATTTTCATCCAGCTGCAAAGCGCTTAGATGTTCGTAAACGTATTTTACTTTTAATGGGTCCAGTAAGTGGTGGTAAATCGACGCTAGTGACCATGTTAAAAAGAGGGCTTGAAGCTTATTCGCTTACTGATCGAGGAGCTGTTTACGCTATTAAAGGATGCCCAATGCATGAAGATCCGCTGCATTTAATTCCACATCATTTACGTAAAGACTTCTTTGAAGAATATGGTATTCGAATCGAAGGAAACTTATCTCCTTTAAATACAATGCGATTAGAGGAAGAGTATGGCGGCAGAATCGAAGACGTCATTATCGAACGCATTTTCTTCTCAGAGGACAAAAGAACTGGAATTGGAACGTTCAGTCCTTCTGATCCGAAATCTCAAGACATTGCCGACCTAACAGGAAGCATTGACTTTTCAACAATTGCAGAGTATGGATCTGAGTCAGATCCGCGTGCTTACCGCTTTGACGGAGAGCTTAATAAAGCAAACCGGGGAATGATGGAGTTCCAGGAGATGTTAAAATGTGATGAGAAATTTTTATGGCATTTACTCTCTTTAACCCAAGAAGGAAACTTTAAAGCAGGAAGATTTGCTTTAATTAGTGCAGATGAATTAATCGTAGCGCATACAAATGAAACAGAGTATCGCTCGTTTATTTCCAATAAGAAAAATGAAGCTTTGCATTCACGAATTATTGTAATGCCTGTTCCATATAACTTAAAAGTGAGTGATGAGGAAAAAATTTATGACAAAATGATTCGTGAAAGTGACGTATCAGATGTTCATATTGCCCCTCATACGTTACGTATTGCGTCTATATTTACTACATTAACGAGATTAAAAGAGCCTAAAAAAGGCGATATTGATTTATTAAAGAAAATGCGCCTATACGACGGTCAATCTGTAGAAGGCTATAACGATGCAGACGTAGAAGAGTTACAAAAAGAGTATACGGATGAAGGAATGAGCGGTATTGATCCTCGTTATGTCATTAATCGCATTTCATCTACCATCATTCGAAAAGATATTAAATCAATCAATGCATTAGATGTACTGCGTTCATTGAAAGAAGGGCTGGCACAGCATGCGTCTATTTCTGCTGAGGATCGAGAGCGTTACCTGAATTATATTTCTCTGGCGCGTAAAGAATATGATGAAATTGCTAAAAAAGAAGTGCAAAAAGCGTTCGTTTATTCGTACGAAGAGTCCGCTAAAACATTAATGGATAATTATTTAGATAATGTTGAAGCATACTGCAACAAAAATAAGCTTCGTGATCCGCTAACAGGAGAAGAGTTAAATCCAGATGATAAATTAATGCGTTCAATTGAAGAACAAATTGGTATTTCAGAAAATGCAAAAAAAGCATTCCGCGAAGAAATCTTAATTCGTATTTCCGCTTATGCACGTAAAGGAAAACGATTTGATTATAATTCCCATGAGCGCTTACGCGAAGCGATTCAGAAAAAATTGTTTGCGGATTTAAAAGACGTAGTGAAAATTACAACGTCCACTAAAACACCAGATGAGCAGCAGCTGAAGAAAGTAAATGAAGTAGTGGCTCGATTGATTGATGAGCATGGATACAATTCAGTCTCTGCTAATGAACTGCTGCGCTATGTAGGAAGTTTGTTAAATCGATAACTCAGTACTAACAAGAAAACATGGCACTTCCGATCTGTGCCATGTTTTTCTTATCTCTTAAAATAAACCCTGCATAATTAGGCTAATGTGTAGTACGCATTGCACTTAACCATCATATGATAAGTCATAAACATATACATGACACTAGACACTATAAAATGAATAGTTAATAGTGAAAGAATTAGTTAGCAAGTATACCATTCTTGCGCATAGGATAAGAGTAACCAACCTTTGAACTAAAGGTATTTGTCAGAAACTTTCGGTATAGCTTATGCATGCCGAGTAAAAACGTGCAGGTGTTTTTTTAATAAGGAGGGGAATAGCGTGGGAAAAGAAGTAGATAAAAGTTTTGCTGTCTCAAAAGAAGACTGGTCCCTCCATCGTAAAGGCCACGATGATCAAAAAAGACATCAAGAAAAAATTAAAGAAGCAATTAAAAATAATTTACCGGATTTAATTACAGAAGAAAATATCGTGATGTCCAATGGAAGAGAAGTTGTTAAAATTCCGATCAAATCATTGGATGAATATCGAATTCGGTACAATTATGATAAAAACAAACATGTGGGTCAAGGTGATGGAGACAGTAAAGTTGGGGATGTAGTAGCACGTGACGGATCTGCTGGAGATGGTCAAAAAGGAGCAGGAAAAGGTCAAGGAGCAGGAGACCAGGCTGGAGAAGACTACTTTGAAGCGGAAGTGTCACTCATGGAGCTTCAAGAGGCTTTATTTGCTCAATTAGAATTGCCTAATCTTCAGCGAAAAGAATCTGATCAAATTGTTGTGGAACACATTGAATTTAATGATATACGACGTACAGGTTTGATGGGGAATATTGATAAAAAACGAACGATGATGAGCGCTTATAAGCGAAACGCAATGACAGGAAAGCCTGCTTTTCATCCTATTTATCCGGAGGATTTAAAATTCAAAACGTGGAATGAAGTTATAAAGCCGGAATCGAAAGCAGTCGTCTTAGCTATGATGGATACGAGCGGTTCGATGGGCATATGGGAAAAATATATGGCACGAAGCTTTTTCTTTTGGATGACACGCTTTTTACGTACGAAATATGAAACAGTGGAAATTGAGTTTATTGCCCATCATACAGAGGCAAAAGTAGTATCAGAAGAAGACTTCTTCTCCAAAGGAGAAAGCGGGGGAACCATTTGCTCATCTGCTTACCGAAAAGCGCTTGAATTAATTAACCAAAAGTATGATCCGAGCCGCTATAATATTTACCCGTTTCATTTTTCAGATGGAGATAATTTAACTTCAGATAACGCAAGGTGTGTAAAGTTAGTAAATGAATTAATGAAAGTGTCAAATATGTTTGGGTATGGAGAAGTGAATCAGTACAATCGACATTCCACTTTAATGTCTGCTTACAAAAATATTCAAGACGAAAGTTTTAGACACTTTATTTTAAAACAAAAATCAGACGTTTTTCACGCGATGAAAAGCTTTTTTAGAAAAGAAACAGAAGACCAGAAATATGCTTAACCTAAAAGGCCTAGACTTGTTATCTAGGTCTTTTTTATGCGGTTTATTCAGCGCTTCTTTGGAGATAGTAAAAGTACGACTTTATCCAAAAGGAGAATAAGTGAATGAACGAAAATATAAAGAGCGAAATGCAAAAACATCAACAAAATGAGCGGTTGAACGCAGCTGAGTTAGGTTACCTATGGGCGCAATATTTAGGCGATACGCTGTATGTATGTGTTCTTGGGTATTTTCTATCTGTTGTAAAAGATGCCGAGATTAAGGAGCTCTTAAAAAAAGCCCATCAGATTTCACAAACTCATGTAGACGAATTGACGGAATTATTCAGTTCGGAAAAAATTCCAATACCAGTAGGTTTTGGGGAACAAGATGTGAACAAAGGAGTTCCTGCTTTATTTGATGATATTTTTATGGCTATTTATGTAAATGAAATGGCAATTGGAGGTATGAAGAAATATGCTAGAGCGCTAAGCGCAGTGAGAAGGCAAGATATTTATGATCACCTGTCTCGATGTGTAAAAGAAAGCGACAGCCTTTTAGAGGATTCTAACCACGTTATTTTAAGAAAAAGCATGCTGATGAGACCTCCGGTTATTCCTTATCCTGTAAAAGTAAATTTTGTGGACGAGAAAACGTTTATATCACCATTTTTCTCTCAAATGCATCCTCTAACTTCTTTGGAGGTTACGGCTATTCAAGAAATTGTTAATACAAATGTATTAGGTAAAACGCTGATGCTGGCATTTAGTCAAGTAGCTACCACACAAAAATTACGCTCTTATTTTTTTGATGGAGTCAAGCTTGCGAGTAAGCAAATCAAGCAATTCACTGAGTTATTGTCTGAAGCTGACCTACCAAGTCCGCGTCTGCTTGATGCGTATGTAACCAACTCAACGATTTCACCGTTTTCAGATAAACTGATGATGTATCATACTTCCACAGCTGTGACGATCGCTATTGATAACTGTGGTGCTGGCTTGTCTATGTCGTTCCGTTCAGATGTCGCAGTAGAATTTTCTCAGCTAATCGGGCGTATAGGGAAGTATGGAAAAGATGGAATTCGGATTATGATTGAGCAAGGTTGGATGGAAGAACCTCCAATGGCAACAGACCGTAAGAAGTTGGCGGAGAAATAATAAGGAGTATGTTGTAGATTATCAGTAATTTTGCGGTACTGAAACATATATAGCTAAGCGAAAATAGGTTGCTCTAGACCCACTTGAATGAGCAGTGATAAGATAAAAAAGCTGATTTTTCAAGAAGTAAGTCGAGGTGTGCAAATGAACAACAGTATAAGGGAGTCCATTGCGAAAAAAGTAGCATGGATTAGCGTATGGAGCAATATTGCCCTTACGCTAGGAAAAGTAATAGTAGGATGGATTGGAAATAGTGATGCTGTATTTGCTGATGGTATTCACTCTGCAGCGGACGTATTTGCCTCTATTATCGTCTTGTTGGTTATACGAGTAGCAAATAAACCAGCAGATGATGACCATCCATATGGACATGGAAAAGCAGAAGTGATTGTCTCAGGAATCGTAGGAATTATTTTATTGCTTGTATCATTTTATGTGGTATTTGAAGGAGTCGTTGGTTTATTCCATCCGGTCGTATCTCCAAATATTTTAGCCATGTGGATTGCTGTTATTTCATACATAGCAAAGGTATTGTTGTACCGTTATTCTTTAAACGTAGCGAAGCAGCACCACAGTAAGGCAATTGAGGCAATTGCCTTTGATCATAAAGCGGATATTGTTGCTTCTATCGCAGCGGCAATTGGTGTTTTATTATCGATTATTGGTGATAAATTGGATGTTCAACTGCTGTTATACGGAGATAAAATAGCCAGCATCTTTGTTGCTTATTTAATTTTTAATATTGCCAGACAAATGATGGGAGAGTCTTTTCAAATTTTAATGGAAGGCAATATTGATGAAGAGCTACTGAAAGAACTTGAAGAAAGCATTTATGAATTTGAAGATGTGAAGCGGATTGATCGCGTTCGAGCAAGAGAACATGGCCATTACATATTAGTGGATGTACGTATTTCAATTGACCACTTTAAAACAATTAAGGAAGGTCATGATTTAGGACGAGAAATTAAAGCAACACTTATGAAAAAACATGATAATATTCAGGAAGTATTAATCCATTTGAATCCTTATTATCCAGACTAAATAAGAAGCAGCGAATTGTTATATCGCTGCTTCTTATTATTTATAGATGTAGAAATTAGTGAAATAAGTATAATAAAATAATGAGGTTTTATAATCGAAAATGTATAAGGATTCTTATTTTTTACTTATAAAGAATCAAGTTTAATAAAATTGTATAAAAGGGAATTGTATTTATTTATTGATGTGATAGGATAAAAAAGCATGTAAATACATTCACTACGAATGAAAGCAGTGGACGGGTACATATAGATAATAATAAATGGTTTTGGGAGTCAAAGAAGGTGATGTTGAAGTGAATGTAAGCATCAGATCAATCGTTAAAAAAGTCATGTTCACTCTATTTATTGCGTATGCGGCAGTGGTCATCTATGCTACTCTCATACGGGAAAACGAACATGTTTACGGAAAAGCAATGAACTTGGATTTATTTAGCACGATCCGGCTGATGTGGGAAAGCGGCAATATAATGCTCACTCTGACAAATATATTAGGAAATATTGTGATGTTTGCGCCGCTTGGAATGTTTATTCCTTTGTTTATGAAGTGGTTTGATGGTTTTATTCAAGTGTTTACGACGGGTTTCTTAATCAGTTTTCTGATTGAAATTTTACAGTACAAGCTAACGGAACGAGTATTTGATATTGATGATATCTTTTTGAACACTCTAGGTACATTTATAGGCTGGGTTATTATTAAAATACTATATTGGATTAAGAACATGCTGAAAGCACGTTTCAAAAAAAGATGAAAGGACTTCTTTACGAAGTCCTTTTTGCATCTTGTTGATAGAAACACTTAATACAGCGCTTTACGGAAGAATGTGAGGATTCAACGATAATGTGCTGACAATTTTGCTGAACAAATAATAACTTTCTTTCAAGCAGCTTAATTTGTTCTTTAAGCTGTTCTACTTCATTATTGATAGATATTTGAACCACTGTTAACAAACTCTTTAGCTTTTTCTTTCATTCCTTCTTCTCTTACTTCGTTTACATCTTTTTCATTTTGTTGAGCCATGTTACGAATATCCTGAGAAATACGCATCGAACAGAATTTAGGTCCACACATTGAACAGAAATGGGCTGTTTTAGCACCTTCAGCGGGAAGTGTTTCATCGTGATATTCTTTTGCGCGCTCTGGATCTAGTGACAGGTTAAATTGATCATTCCATCTAAATTCAAATCTTGCTTTAGACAGCGCGTTATCGCGTTTTTGTGCTCCTGGATGGCCTTTTGCTAGGTCAGCGGCATGCGCAGCAATTTTATAGGTGATAACGCCTTCTCGAACGTCTTCTTTATTCGGCAGACCTAAATGTTCTTTTGGCGTTACGTAGCAAAGCATAGCTGTCCCAAACCAGCCAATCATTGCAGCCCCAATACCTGATGTAATATGGTCATAGCCTGGAGCGATGTCGGTTGTAAGCGGTCCAAGAGTATAGAAGGGAGCTTCTTGGCATATTTCCATTTGTTTATCTACGTTTTCTTTGATGAGGTGCATAGGGACATGCCCAGGACCTTCAATCATAACTTGAACATCGTGTTTCCAAGCAATTTTAGTTAATTCACCGAGCGTTTCTAATTCACCGAACTGTGCCTCATCATTAGCATCTGCAATGGAACCAGGACGTAGTCCATCGCCAAGTGAAATAGAAATATCGTATGCTTTACAGATTTCACAGATTTCTTCAAAGCGAGTATATAAAAAGTTCTCTTCATGATGAGCTAAACACCACTGCGCCAAGATGGATCCTCCGCGTGAAACAATACCTGTCGTACGTTTCGCTGTCAGAGGAATATAGCGTAAAAGAACACCTGCGTGAATAGTAAAGTAATCAACACCTTGTTCTGCTTGTTCAATTAATGTATCGCGATATGCTTCCCACGTTAGATCTTCTGCTACACCTTTTACTTTTTCAAGCGCTTGGTAAATAGGAACGGTCCCTACAGGAACAGGCGAGTTGCGGATAATCCATTCGCGCGTTGTGTGGATATCTTTTCCTGTTGATAAATCCATAATTGTATCGGCTCCCCAACGCGTTGCCCATGTCATTTTTTCTACTTCATCTTCAATAGCTGAACGAATAGCTGAATTTCCGATATTAGCATTGATTTTCACGTGGAATTTGCGGCCGATAATCATCGGTTCGCTCTCAGGGTGATTGATATTATTAGGGATAATGGCACGTCCTCTTGCTACTTCTTCACGCACGACTTCAGGATCCATCTGTTCACGAATAGCGATAAATTCCATTTCGGGCGTGATGATTCCTTTTTTCGCATAGTGCATTTGGGTTACATTTTGATTTTTTTTCGCGCGCAACGGTAAACGATTAGTGATAAAGCGCTCGTACTGATCTCTTGGATCACCATCATAATAACCGTTATCCTGTGGCTGAACCGTACGGCCTTGATATGTTTCTACATCGTTTCGTTCTGCAATCCACTTTTCGCGCAGAGCCGGTAATCCTTTTTGTAAATTAATTTCATAACAGGGATCTGTATAAACACCGCTCGTGTCGTATACACGTACGGGACTATTTTCTTCTTCCCCAAAAGATCCTGTAGTAGGAGACTGATGAATTTCACGCATAGGCACTTTAAGGTCTTCTCTGGATCCTTGGACATATACTTTGTGACTGTTTGGAAAAGGCTTTTTCATAGAAACTGATACATTTTGTTTTGACATTACATATTCCTCCGGTTTCGCATAAAGTGTAGCTATACCGAACCATAAAAAAATCGGGTTCTGTGATAGACAGAACCCGATGGAATAGGCGAAAAAAGAATAAACATATACTATTCTTTTCAAGACTACTTCCCTCCGCTGGTATAACCCAAATCAGGTTCAAAGGGTTAAAGAGTTTTATTGCACTCTTCTCTCAGTCTGAGCTATCAGACACCCCTAGTAGAAATAACATTCGAATTATTCAATTTACGGCTTAAGTTTACCATCATTCGGTAAAAAATCAACCCTTAATATAAAAAAGCTAGACAATTAGCGTTGTCTAGCAGCGTCGATTGCAATTACAATAGCTGTAATAATATGCATGATAAACCCTAAAAATGGAATCCAAGCAACCAGTGAGGTAACAAGTCCTAGTATGTTTCCATAAGCAGATAACCCGCGTCTATTCGCTAAAATGAGTGTGATAGCATGAAGAATAAATCCAATAAAAAGAGGGGTATAACTAAAGCCCATAACAATCCCAGCGCCAATTAAAGGAATTCCGAGTAACGCTTCATACCCAGCAGTAATCCATTTCATTGTACGTACATTTCCATTCATAGTAAAAAGCCTCCTAAAAAAGATACTACTATATACGAGAAAAGAGAGAAAAAAGTTTCAAATTACTTAGGGGATATGCCGTATAAGCAAGCACTAGTTGATTAAAATGATAGATGACAGTAAAGGGGATGGAAAAAACATAATGATTTAGTCATTTTTTCACACCAAAGAAAAATAGTCTAGATGATTCATTTTTAGCTAAGGACCCGGAATTTATACCGAACACAGCGAATGCTTTTTAAAACAAATAAAAGCTGATATCTTGTTTTTTGGTTCTAGCATGTAAGGTTTTTATTACAAATTATTAAAGATTCTTATCTTTTTGCAAATACACATTGTATTTCATAGTTTTAACAATTATGATAAAAAAGCAAGTGTCAAAATAGGAAAATAGTTGAGCATGTAAAACGAAGCGATAAGCTTATTAATTTGAAAGAAAGGCAAGGTATATAGCTTTATGTGGGAAATTATTGTAGCAATCATTTTAGGGATTGTAGAAGGTTTAACAGAGTTTGCTCCTGTTTCGTCAACTGGGCATATGATTATTGTGGATGACCTGTGGTTAAATTCAAAAGAATTATTTTCATCTCCAGTAGCTAATACATTTAAAATTGTTATTCAGCTAGGGTCGATCTTAGCAGTAGTTGTTATTTTTAAAGATCGTTTTATTAATTTATTAGGATTGGGAAAAAAACCAGCTGCTCCAATTGGACCGACAAATCGCTTGAATTTAATGCAGGTAATTGTTGGTCTGTTACCCGCAGGAGTGTTAGGACTTTTGTTTGATGATTACATTGATGAACATTTGTTTTCTTTAAATACGGTGCTAATTGGCTTAGTGGTTGGAGCTGTATTAATGATTCTAGCAGATTTGTTTGGACCTAAACGTCCGCGTGTAGAGACGGTGGACCAAATGTCTTATGGACAAGCACTAGGTATAGGACTGTTTCAATGTATTGCTCTTTGGCCAGGTTTTTCTCGTTCAGGCTCAACGATTTCAGGAGGGGTTCTTCTTGGAATGAGCCATAAGGCAGCCGCAGATTTTACATTTATTATGGCAGTGCCAATCATGGCAGGAGCAAGCGGACTTTCATTGATTAAAAACTGGCAGTACTTCACATCAGATGCACTACCGTTTTTTATTGCCGGTTTTATCAGCGCCTTTATTTTTGCGCTAGTATCCATTCGTTTTTTCCTAAAATTAATTAATCGCATCAAATTAGTGCCATTTGCAATTTATCGAATTGTTTTAGCAGCTATTCTATATTTTGTATTTTTATAAAATAAATACGGGTGTTCTTTAGTCCCTTAAACTTCTAATAGAGACTCAAAGAGCAAGAAAAAGCTATTGCAATGTTGCAATAGCTTTTTTGCATAAATATATATTATCGCCTTTTGAAAGCGTTTTATAAACATAGGTATTGACAAAACGTGTCGAAAAATAGTAAATTAATATTTGTGCAGTATAAAGTTAAGTAAAAGTAAGACTTCTGTTTAGTTTTATTGACTGTAAAAAACGTATGACAACGTATAGATCGTTTTAATTTTATAAAAACTGAATAATAAGCTTAATCGTATAGAGCGGGGGAATCATTATCGGCAGTAAAGCTGCCTTGGGGTGAATCCTTACAAAAGGTAGGAAACTCTCAATTCCGAATCCGACAGTTAACCCCGTTTGCTTTATTGAGAGAAAGAGCCCAAAATAGCGTAAGTAAAAGGCTGTTCTTTCTTAAGAATAGTCTTTTTTTGTTTTTTCAGAAAAGTATATACAAATGTCATACATCTTTGGGGAGGTACATCTATGAAAAAAATTCGTTTTGGTTTGGCTACGCAGATTTTTACCGGATTGATCCTCGGTGTTCTTGTAGGGGTAATTTGGTTTAACGATCCGCGTGTAGTAACATACCTACAGCCGCTAGGAGACCTATTTTTAAGATTAATTAAGATGATTGTTATTCCAATTGTTATCTCAAGCTTAGTCGTTGGAGTGGCAGGAGCAGGGAGCGGTAAACAGGTCGGAAAGCTCGGCGTTAAAACCATTCTCTATTTTGAAATTATTACGACTTTTGCAATTGTAATCGGTGTATTGATTGCTAATATTTTTCATCCTGGGCAAGGTGTAGACATTCATTCAGCACAGAAGAGTGATATTTCACAATACGTTGAAACATCCGAACAGCAAGAAGGAAAGTCAGTGGCTGAAACTTTCTTACACATTGTTCCGACAAACTTTTTCCAATCAATTGTTGAAGGAGACATGCTAGCAATTATCTTCTTTACAGTGTTATTTGCACTTGGAGTAGCGGCAATTGGGGAAAGAGGAAAGCCAGTTGTACAATTCTTCGACGGCGTTTCTCACGCAATGTTTCACGTGGTAAACCTTGTAATGAAAGTGGCGCCAATTGGTGTATTTGCTTTAATTGGTGTAACAGTTTCAAAATTCGGCTTAGAGTCACTCCTTTCATTAGGAAAGCTTGTTATCTTAGTTTACTTAGCGTTAATTTTCTTCCTACTTGTTGTATTAGGAGGAATCGCGAAATGGGCAGGAATTAACATTTTCCACTTATTCCGCTATATGAAAGATGAACTGTTGTTAGCATACAGTACATCTAGTTCTGAGACAGTTCTTCCGCGTATTATGGAAAAACTTGAAAAGATGGGCTGTCCGAAAGCTATCGTATCGTTCGTTGTACCAATTGGTTATACATTTAACCTGGATGGTTCCGTTCTTTATCAAGCAATTGCAGCGTTATTCTTAGCGCAAGTGTATGGTATTGATTTAACGATCGTTCAACAGCTGACGCTCATTCTTGTATTGATGGTTACATCTAAAGGAATGGCTGCAGTGCCAGGAACATCATTTGTTGTATTACTAGCTACTCTTGGAACAATCGGTGTTCCCGCAGAAGGATTAGCCTTCATCGCCGGAGTAGACAGAATCATGGATATGGCACGTACGGTTGTTAACTTAGTAGGAAACACACTAGCAGCAATTGTAATGTCTAAATCAGAAGGCAAATTTGACCCTAAAAAAGGTACAGAGGTCATGAGGGCCGGCTAATTTATAAATTAAAAAGCTACTTATTCTATTCAAAAAATTAGAATAAGTAGCTTTTTTCATAATAATTCCTTTATTATTATGGGAATTGACCCTATAATATGTAACATCAGGTATAAAAATATCCAAATTTTATTCTTACATAAAAGCAGTCACTGGTTCCTTTCTTTATCAGTAAATATAGAGATAGCTTAGCTAGTAGGGGGATAGTAGAGTATGTGGAAAAAGCGAATATGGGTCATCGCCTCGATAGTAATCGTATGTTTGTTAATCCCTTACAGTTTACCGATTGTGTTTGCTTTATTAACAGCATTAGCGCTTGAGGGTATTGTTCAGAAATTGCATCAATCTTTTAAAATGAAGAGAGTCTATGCAGTGCTTATGACCTTCATTTTATATGTTGTTTCGCTCATACTTATTGGATTTTTTATTGTTCGGACAATCGTTACGCAAGTGGTTGCTCTTTCAAAAATAGCGCCTTCCTTTGTAAAAGAAATCTATGAAACCGCGATTTATCCAACTATTATTAAGTGGAAATACTATTCAAACGCTCTTCCTACAGAAGTGATTTCTTCTATTGAGCGCACGCTTGAAAAGACCGTAAATTCATTAGATTCTCTATTAAAAAGTACCGTAGAAATCATCATTAGCTTTGCCGCTACTGTTCCTGGGTTTCTATTAGAGTTTCTTATTTATTTAGTAGCGCTTGTATTTATCAGCCTTGAGCTGCCTGCTATTAAAAATAAAATTAAGTCATTTTTAACAGAAGAAACGAAATATAAGCTACAAGTTGTCATCACTCAGCTTATCCAAGCGGGGGTTGGTTTTATCAAGGCACAAATTATCTTAAGTGTCATGACGTTTGTAATGGCTTATGTAGGGCTTTGGCTATTAGATGTTCCGTATACCGCGCTGCTTAGTTTATTAATTGTAATTGTCGATATCTTACCAATCCTTGGGACAGGCTCGGTGCTCGTTCCATGGGGAATTTTTGCTCTTACTCAAGGGCATGATTCACTTGCAATCGGCTTATTTATTCTATTTGGAGTCATTACGGTAGTAAGACGTGTAGTAGAACCAAAAGTATTTTCTACAAATATGGGTATTTCACCTTTGGCTGCACTAGTTAGTTTGTACATTGGATTTAAACTTTTAGGTTTTGTCGGATTATTTTTAGGACCGGCTTTAGTTATTTTATATGATGCTCTTCGTAAAGTAGGTATTATTCAAATTAACTTTAAACTATAAAAGCGCTGGATAAAACTAGCGCTTTTTTTTTTATTGAAACTTTTGTAGTACGTCATACGTAAAGAGGGAAAGGAAAAAACTATGCCGCGTTGGTTTTTATCTATCAATCGGCTAAATTCTAGTTTTGCAGTCTTAGATTTAATGACATGAGGAGGAGAATTTTTGTTAGAGTCGGTTTTACTTTCTTTAATTGAAGCGCTAAAACAGCTCTCTTATTTTGGCGTAATTTTAGCATTAACGTTTGAATTTGTCCCGGCAGAGCTTGTTTTACCTTTAGTGGGATATTGGGTGTATCAAGGTGATATGAACTTGTATCTGGCTATCCTTGCAGGTACAGTAGGCGGTGTTTGTGGACCGTTGACTCTTTATGCACTGGGACGTTACGGTGGACGACCGCTGGTTTTAAAATATGGAAAATACTTTTTGGTGAAAGAAAAAGAAATTGACGCCGCCGATCGCTTTTTCAATAAGTACGGCAGCGGGGTTGCTTTTTTTGGACGCTTTATTCCAGGAGTGCGCACGGCTATCTCTTTTCCGTGCGGGATGGCAAAAATGAATGTATGGCTGTTTTCTATTTATACATTTGTGGCGATGCTTCCAGTAACGGCTATTTACGTATATTTAGGATATAAGTTAGGACCTAAGTGGAAAGAGGTGGGACCGATTGTGTCTCAATATATGCAGCCTATTGGAATCGGAATTGTTGTTTTAATTGCATTGTTTTTTATCATTAAATATGTGCGGAATAAACAAGTAGGGCAGAGCTGATAAATCGAGGAAAAGAGTGAGAATATGTCAGAGCATGAACAGTTGAGAATAGAATTACGAAAAATTGAAAAGTGGGAGAAAGACCAAAAAGGACTTTTTTTCTGGGAGCGGCTGGCTCGTTTGCCTTTTTCAGCTTTAGATAAAGTAACGCCAAAGTTCATTCATCAAAAAATAGAAAAATTATTAGATGAAATTGCTAAGTATGTTGATAATGGAGGCCAGTATTTAGCTAATACGTCTGCCACGCTAGAAAAAGCATCAGCACAATTACAAGAAAAGAAACAGCTTTCGATAGAGGATATTCAGCATTTATCTCTGCAGGAAATGGATGAATTGGCAGAGCATTTTATTGAAGTCCGAAAAAAGAACGCACAGCTGCAAGGAGCTACAACCGGGGTAGGCGGGATTTTTACACTGGCGATTGATGTTCCTTTTGTATTAGGGCTTACACTTAAGACACTGCAAGAAGTAGCTGTTTCTTATGGGTACGACCCCACTGAGCAAGAGGAACGAATTTTTATGGTCAAATGCATGCAGTTTTCGTCTTCTGACATTGTAGGGAAACGTGCGATTTTAGAAGAATTAGCAAGCGGAAATCGAACGCAGAGCTTGCAGCAGCTGCAAGGGTGGAGAGAAGTGTTTCTAACCTACAGGGACAACTTGGGCTGGAAAAAGCTGTTCCAAATGATTCCTATAGCAGGAATGGTATTCGGAGCGTATATTAACAAACAAGCGATTAATGATATAGGCGAAGTTGGAATGATGCTTTACCGTAAAAGACGTATTTTAGAAAAAGTCTCACAATCGCAACAATAAAAAGAGACTGGTACGAAAGTATTTTAGTTGAAGAAAAATCCGAACGAGTTTGATTCTTGGTTGAGAATCAAATACGTTCGGATTTTTTTATTGATATAGTAAATGTAGCTTTCATGTGTTTAGTTGCCTCTAGGTGTTGATTAGAGGGCAAGGCGAAGACTCCTGCGGAAAAAGCGGAACAGATGAGACCCCGCAGGAGCGCAAGCGACGAGGAGGCTCAACGGCCGCCTGCGGAAAGCGAAGCCTTGCACGGAAATCAACAGCGGTGTAATGAGCGATTCATATTAGATCGTTTACCTTTTTTTTGTTCTTGTTTAGATGGGATTGATTTGTTTATGTCTCAATTACTTTTTTTCGACATTATTTCTGGGGAAATATGTCGAGGTGTGTTAAGCCTATTTCCTTAATCAAAATGAAAAGTAGGAATGGTAATAGTATTTTTTCGTCTAGCAATCAGTAAATAAATAATTCCGATTACACTCCATACAATACCGATAAATAAGGATGTTGTTTCTAAGTTAAGCCACATAAAAAATAAAAATAAACTGCCGAGTAAAGGCATAAGTACATATAAAATATATCCACTGAGAGATCGTTTGTTTTGTTGAATAAAATAATGGATAAAAACCGCTATGTTCACTGAACTGAACGCAATTAAAGCACCAAAATTAATTAAAGAGGTAGCTTTTTCAAGAGAAAGACCTAGTGAAATTAAAGAGAGGCCACCAATAATCACTACGTTCCAAATAGGCGTCTTTGTTTTAGGGTGAATATAGCCAAAAATTCTCCGAGGCAGATAACCATCTTTCCCAATTGCATAGAGAAGTCTTGATGCACTCATATGTGAGACAAGTCCAGAAGCAATAGTTGAAGTCAAGGCCGCTGCTACAAAAATAGATTGAAAAAGCTGGCCGCCAATTTTATAAGCGATTTCCGCTGATGCACCTTCTAAATCATGAAACAAAGAGGCTGAAGGGAAAAGAAGCTGAGCAAAGTAAGAAACCGTGATAAATAAGGCGCCTCCCGTACATGCAATAATAAGAATCCCTTTAGGAATGGTTTTCTCAGGCTTAAGTGTTTCTTCGGCCATAGTGGTTACAGCATCAAATCCTAAAAAAGAAAAGCATAAAATAGCTGCTCCGTTTAATAACAGAGATATAGAAGACGATTCACTTATAAACGGCTTAAATGATAGCTCTTGGCCTTGAGTTGTAGCACTCAAAATAATAAAGATAATAGCGACTAAAATTTGAAAAGCAACTAATAGCGTACCAAAAGAAACGGTTAAATGAACGCTGAAAATATTCATGATAGTCATGATGACAACAAAGCTGATAATCCATATGGCCTTTGGAACACCTGGAAACAGAGAGCTTAGGTAAATATTTGTCAAAAGCGCATTAATCATTGGCAGAAATAGATAATCAAGAAGAGCCGTCCATCCTACCAAAAAACCAATGCTTGGATTCATTACTTGCTGTGCGTATGTATAAGAGGAACCAGCTCCGGGAAAAGCTTTTACCATCTTTCCGTAACTAATGGCTGTAAATAAAATAGCAACCAACGTGAATGCATAAGCGCCTGAAACATGTCCATCTGTTGATTCAGTTACAATGCCAAATGTATCAAAAACGGCCATAGGTGCCATGTAGCCTAACCCTATCACGACGATATGCCATAATTTTAGTTGTTTAAGAAGAGAAGGTTCGTGATTCACATTTGTCATCCTTTCTGTGTATAATCATTCTGCATTATTTATTATTATACTATATTGTTAGGTTTGTCATCTTTTTTTGAAAAAGAAGAGAAAATTGCGCGCTAAGAGATAAAGAGCGTTTAATTGATTGCTAGATAAAGCAAAAAAATGCTTTTTTTCACTTTGATTTTTACCATTGAGTCTAGAAAGTATTTTACATAAAATGAAAGAAAGTAAAAAAGCTTCGTTTAGGGTGATCTACTTGCAATAAATACGAAAACGAATTTTTGAATGCGGTTACATTTTTGTTGGTGTACAAAGTTAAGAATGATGGTGAAGGAGATGAAGGAAGTGATTGCTACACCCTATATAAACTTGGAGATAAACAAGGAACCAGGTGTGCATGTCGTATTGGATGAAACAAAAAAAGATGGTGTTTATTTTATTAAATTAACGGTCAAGTCGGTTAAAAAAAGAATTCTTCCAAAAATGAAATTAAAATGGAGCGTTCCATTGTTAGATATCCAACTGTATAAATCTTTACAAACTAGTAAGGGCGATGTGAATGCCTCTTTTGTTCATTGTTTTATGAATAAGAATGGTTCTAACCGCTACACCATTGCATGTTCAGACATGCATCATCCTATTCTGTGTGCTCCCAATTGGAAAGACATGTGTCTAGATGTAGAAATGACCTTATTTAGTGAAAGCACTTGGTCTCTTCATAGCTATGAAACTGAACTGCGAATAGACACAAGAATGGTTGAAACAGAAGAGTTATTCAAAGATTTAGCGAAATGGTATGAGAGAAAAGAGATTAATCTAGCATCTGCTTTTGAGCATGCAACGGCAATAGATGAAAAAGGAAATGTCTCGTTAGATATTTGATGGTAGGGAGAGGAATAAAGTGGGAATCTTATTTAATGAACGTACAAAGGAATTTCACCTGCAGGGACGCGATGTAAGTTATATCTTTTTAGTGTTGAGAAACGGGCAGCTCGGTCACTTGTACTATGGAAAAAAGCTTAAGCACCGTTCATCTTTTCAGCATTTTTTACGTGTAGAAACAAGAGGAGCTAGTGCTTCAGTATATGAAGGAGAACTAGCATTTTCTCTTGAAACAATCAAACAAGAGTATCCTTCTTATGGAACAACAGACTTCAGAGAGCCAGCCTATCAACTTCTTCAGCAAAACGGAAGCCGAATCACAAATTTTGAATACGATAACCATAAAATTTACAAAGGCAAGAAGCCATTAAACGGCTTACCTGCTACATATGTAGAAGAAGAAAGTGAAGCCACAAGTGTAGAAGTTGAACTGATTGATAAATTGCTCAATGCCTCACTTATTTTAACGTATACCGTTTACGAAGACCGAAATATTATTACGCGTCACGCACGATTTGAGCATAGAGGAGAAGAACCAGTCGATATTTTGCGTATCATGAGCGGCAGCATTGATTTGCCTACATCAAATTATGAGATGGTTCAGCTTTCCGGTGCGTGGATTCGAGAAAGACACGTGAAAACACGAATGCTTCAGCCTGGTATTCAAAGTATTTCTAGTGCGAGAGGTACAAGCAGCAGTCAGCAAAACCCATTTTTAATTTTAAAGAATCCAGCTGCAACTGAACACAGTGGAGAAGCGTATGGTTTTAGTCTTGTATACAGCGGAAACTTTCTTGGACAAGTGGAAGTAGATCATTATGATATATCAAGAATAACGATGGGCATTCATCCTTTTGATTTTCAGTGGCGACTAGAAAGGGGCCAAACTTTTCAATCACCAGAACTAGTACTGGCTTATTCAAATAGTGGGCTAAACGGCCTTAGCCAAGAGTATCATGAGCTTTATCGCAAGCGTCTTGCTAGAGGAAAATGGCGGGATTTGGAGCGACCAGTTTTAATTAATAACTGGGAAGCGACGTATTTTGATTTTAACGAAGAGAAAATTGTACATATTGCCAAAGAAGCGCAAAAGCTAGGCGTTGAACTTTTTGTATTGGATGACGGCTGGTTCGGTAAACGTAACGATGATACAACTTCTCTTGGAGATTGGTTTGTAGATGAAAATAAGCTTCCGGGCGGTATGAAGTCATTGGCTCAAAAAGTAACGGATTTAGGTATGGACTTTGGGCTATGGTTTGAACCTGAAATGATTTCAAAGCAAAGCAACTTGTATGAAAAGCATCCAGATTGGTTGATTCATGTGCCAAATCGTCATAAGTCTCATGGGCGAAATCAATATGTGCTTGATTTTTCAAGAGAAGAAGTAGTGAATTATATCTATGAACGAATGGAAGCTATTTTAAGTGAAGCACCTATCTCTTATATAAAATGGGATATGAATCGAAATATAACGGAGATTGGATCTGTTGGGCTGCCCGCGAATCGCCAGTTTGAAGTAGTACATCGCTATATTTTAGGTGTGTATGATTTGTATGAGCGACTAACAAGGAAGTTTCCGGATATTTTATTTGAATCATGTGCAAGCGGGGGCGCTAGATTTGATCCGGGAATGCTTTATTATGCTCCCCAAGCTTGGACGAGCGATAACACGGACGCGATTGAACGTCTAAAAATTCAGTACGGCACGTCTTTTGCCTATCCAATCAGTTCAATGGGAGCACACGTATCGGCCGTACCAAATCATCAAGTACGCAGAGTAACAAGTCTAGAAACAAGAGGAGACGTTGCGTATTTTGGCGCATTTGGTTATGAGTTAGATGTTACGCTGATGACAGAAGATGAAAAAGAAACCGTAAAACAACAAATTCAGTATTATAAAAAACACCGATCTCTTATTCAAAATGGCATATTCTATCGTTTAAAAAGTCCGTTTGAACAAGATGGAAATGTGACGAGCTGGATGGTTGTTTCATCCGATCAAAAACAGGCAATCATCGGTTATTATCAAATATTGTCTAGACCAAATCCTTCTTACGAACGCATTGAGTTAAAAGGGCTTCATCCTGATTATGAATATACAGTGATGGAAACAGATCAAACAGCTTATGGAGATGAGCTCATGTACGCAGGTATTGCTCTAACTCATGAGTATCCGGGTGTTGAAGCATACGATGAAAAATCTGGAGACTTTGTATCGGTTATTTACACACTGCAAGCGCAATAAGCAAAAAGCCACTTCTATCATAGAAGTGGCTTTTTGAGTTAACTATTATTCATACAGTGTTGACATAAAAGGAGAAGTAATGGTAACTTTTAGTTATAATTGTTAACTTTATATTTTTTAAGTTTACTAAATTGGAGGGGAATCGATGGAAATCACAAGTGTAAGAGATTGGAAAGCACTTGCTCAGTCTATTATTAAAGGGAAAGAAATTACATATAACGAAGCGCTTCAACTTCTTTATATACCGGATGAAGAAGTGTTAGAGGTCATGAATGCCGCGTACTTAATTCGTCATCATCATTATGGAAAAAAAGTAAAGCTTAATATGATTATTAATACTAAATCGGGTTTATGCCCAGAAGACTGTGGATATTGTTCGCAGTCGATTGTATCAGAAGCGCCGATTGATAAGTATGCGTGGTTAACAAAAGAGAAAATTGTAGAAGGTGCTTTTGAAGCTCAAAAAAGAAAAGCAGGTACATATTGTATCGTGGCATCAGGCCGCCGCCCTAAGGACAAAGAAGTAGCGCACGTAGTGGGAGCGGTAAAAGAGATCCGTCAAAAGACAGACTTGAAAATCTGTGCTTGTCTAGGATTTTTAACAGATGATCAAGCACACGAACTAGTCCAGGCGGGTGTTCATCGCTATAATCATAATTTAAATACTCACGCTGATAATTACGACAATATTTGTTCTACGCATGGCTATGAAGATCGAGTCGATACGGTTACTACATCTAAAAAAGCAGGTTTGTCACCTTGTTCCGGTGCGATTTTTGGAATGGGCGAGACAAATGAACAAGCCGTGGAATTAGCTTTTCAAATTAAAAAGTTAGATGCAGATTCTATTCCATGCAACTTTCTTGTTGCCGTTCCAGGAACGCCTCTAGAAGACAAAAAGGCGTTAAAGCCAATGCAATGCTTAAAGCTGTTAGCGATGATGCGTTTTGTAAATCCAACGAAAGAAATTCGAATTTCAGGAGGCAGAGAAGTCAATCTCAGATCACTTCAGCCGCTTGGTTTGTTTGCTGCAAACTCAATTTTTGTAGGGGACTATTTAACGACTCAAGGTCAAGAACCTACAGCTGACTGGGGTCTGATTGAAGATTTAGGATTTGAAATTGAAGAATGTGCACTGTGAAGCCGTTGAGAAATCAACGGTTTTTTGATTTTTAGGCGATTTACAGGAACTATATGGTTTTTTTACAAAACTCAACAGCTTCTTTATATTTCCTTCATAAATAACCATTATTATAAAACATGTGAACGATAAGTGAATAGTTACTAAGGTTATGAAATTGAGAAACCACAAAAAACAATAGGTCTATATCAATACCCTATGCGTTTTTTGTGGTTTTTTGTGAATGAAAGGAAGGCATCGTTTTGAATAAGGAAGCAGATTTCTTACAACAGCTTGGGCAAGACCGTTTGATTGCATCCATTAAAAGCCCGAAAAATTTAGAACAATTTTTAGAAACAGAGATCCAGGCCGCCTTTTTATTAACGGGCAATATTAGTGTGATTAAACGCTATGTAGATTTACTCAAACAGCATAATCGAACGGTTTTTTTACACGTTGAAAAAATTCCAGGGATTAGCTATGACCGAGAAGGGCTTAAATTCCTTGCTAAGTTTGTAAAACCTACAGGTATCGTAACCACTAAAAGTTCACTCATTAATTACGCAAAGCAAGAAGGACTGGTTGCTATTCAGCGGCTGTTTCTAGTGGATACAGACGCGGTAGCACAAGGGTTGAAAACCGTTCAAGATATTAAACCGGATGCATTAGAACTAATGCCAGGATTAATTCCGGAGATGATAGAGAAAGTCGTTAAAAAAACAAGTATTCCTATTATTACAGGTGGACTCATTCAAAATGAAAGCCATATCCAAGCTGCTTTAAAAGCAGGAGCTACGGCAGTTTCTACAGGGAAATCATGGTTGTGGAAAAAATATGAATGAGAGGGAAAGGAGCGTTTTTAATGAAAAAAGTAGAGCTAGTTAACATTGGGAAGTCATACGATCAAAAAACAAATGTTATTCAAGATATTAACGTCACAATTGAACCGGGAGAGTTTTTCGTACTAGTAGGTCCTTCAGGATGTGGGAAAAGTACAATGCTGAGAATGATTGCCGGATTAGAAGAAGTCACGCAGGGAGAGCTACTAATTGGAGATGTAAAAGCAAATAAACTGCTTCCAAGTAAGCGCGATTTGTCAATGGTGTTTCAAAACTATGCCTTATATCCGCATTTGACAGTGGAACAAAATATTCTTTTTGGCCTGCATACAAAGAAGATTTCAAAGCAAGAACAGCAAAAGCGCTGCAGGGAAGCAGCAGAGATGCTTGGTTTAAGTGAATATCTAAAGAGAAAGCCTAGACAGCTTTCGGGAGGACAGCGTCAGCGTGTAGCGCTTGCACGTGCTATTGTTACTCATTCGCCTATTTGCTTAATGGATGAGCCGTTATCAAACTTAGATGCGAAGCTGCGCGCGAAGATGAGGTCAGAAATTCGCCAAATTCAGCGTAAGTTAGGTATTACGATGATTTATGTCACGCACGATCAAACAGAGGCGATGACGATGGCAGATCGAATGATGATTTTAAATGGAGGAAATATTCAACAAGTTGGACGTCCGCTTGATATTTACAATGCACCAAAGAACACGTTTGTAGCATCTTTTATAGGTTCTCCCCCTATGAATTTATCAAACGTTTCTATAGAAAATAACTTACTAGTTTTTGAAGATAGAAGAGCTATTTCTATGAGTACACCACACAGTAACCTTAACGGTAAAAAAGAAGTTGTGGTTGGAGTGAGACCTGAGCATATACAGCTTGCGACAAACGATAATACGAGTTTTATTGTGGAAATAGATAATTTAGAAATTCTAGGCACGGAAACACTGCTTACATTTCATATGGGTGACAAGCAGTGGATGGCTAAGTGGAACGGTCAATGGACTATAAAGGTGGGAGAGCGAGTTCCTATTTTTATCGATCCAAAACACCTGTTTTTATTTGATGGCGATACAGGTTCATGCTTGCACTACGAACCATCAACAGAAGATTTAACTGTAAAGGGGGCATTCATATGAGTGCTGTTACCAAAATAGCAAACTCACCTGTTTCTGTTTCAGCAAAATCAAAAGAAAAAAAATCAATGCCTACTATCATTGTTGGACTAGCTTATTTACTGCCATCATTACTGTTATTTAGTGTATTTCTTTTCTACCCAATGATTAAGACATTATATTTAAGTCTTTTTATTACGGACACACAGGGAAATCCCTTAAATTTTGTAGGACTGCAAAATTTCTTCTATCTATTTACAGATCCGAACTTTTTACAAAGTATGAAAGCTACTTTTCTATTTGTACTCTACACAGTGCCTATTGGCTTAATTATTGCCTTATTCCTAGCGCTAATTGCAAATGAAAAGCTGAAAGGGATTGGTTTTTTCAGAACAATGTTTTCATCTACGATGGGAATGAGCGTAGCGGCTTCTTCTGTGATTTGGATGTTTATGTATAATCCGACAATCGGGGTTATCAATAAAGTATTAAACCTTGTAGGGATTCATGACGTGCAGTGGTTATTAGATCCTAAGTATGCATTGGTTGCTGTGTCTATCTCTACAATTTGGATGAACATTGGGTTTACCTTTTTAATTTTGCTTGGCGGGTTGCAAAATATTGATGAAAAGCTGTATGAAAACGCGCGTATTGCTGGAGTTAGCTATTGGTATCAGCTCCGTAAAATTACGCTTCCTATGCTTTCGCCAACGCTGTTTTTTATTATTACGGTTTCCTTTATTAACGCGTTTCAAACGTTTGGACAAACTGACATTTTAACAAAAGGCGGACCTACAGATTCCACAAATGTCATTGTTTATTCAATCTACAAAGATGCATTTGTAAACTACAATGTTGGTTCTGCAAGTGCTCAAGCTACAATATTATTTTTCTGTATTCTACTGGTTACCGCTCTTCAATTCAAGCTTGGAGAAAGGAAGGTACATTATCAATGAGCATCACGAGAAAATGGACAACTTATTTGTTACTCATTGCAGCTACTTTAGTATTGATGTTTCCTATCCTATACGCTTTTTCCATTAGTTTTATGAGTGGAGCGGAAGTGTTAGAAGGGAAGATTTGGCCGTCATCTTTTTCATTTGAAAACTATCGGGACGCTTTTGAAAAAGTTCCGCTGCTTCATTATTTAATTAACAGTTTTGCTGTGTCTATCTTCGTCATGGCTGGGCAGCTGTTAGTTTCAAGTTTGGCCGCTTTTGCATTTGTGTTTATTAAATTTAAAGGAAGAGATGCTATTTTCTTTCTCTTTATTTCTACGATGATGATTCCATGGGAAGCAACGATGGTTCCTAACTTTTTAACAGCACAAAAGCTAGGATGGATTAACAATTATTTGGGATTAACGATTCCTTTTTTTGCTTTAGCGTTTGGGACATTTTTGTTGCGTCAGCAGTTTAAAACTATTCCGAATGAGTTATATGAAGCTTCTCAAGTTGCAGGGATCAGCCGCTTTCGTTTCTTTTGGAACGTCGTGCTCCCTGTGTCTAAAACAAGTCTAGTTACGCTTGGCGTATATAGCTTTTTAACAACATGGAATATGTATTTATGGCCACTATTAGTGACAAATACAGAGGATGTTCGTACCGTTCAGATTGGTTTAAAGCAAATGCAAACGCAGGAGATTTCAACTGATTGGGGAGTGGTTATGGCCGCTGTCGTTGTTGTAATCTTACCGACATTATTACTATTATTCCTAGGTCAAAAACGTCTTCAAAAAGGATTAACCCAAGGTGCAATTAAATAGGAGAGTGAATGTGATGAAAAAGATATTGGCTATCGTAACGGCATGCTTGCTAGTTATTCTAGGTGCTTGCTCAAATTCAACTGGTTCTTCGGAAGCGCAAGAAACAGAAAAAACAGCATCAGGTAAAACAGAAGTCGTATTTTGGCACGCTATGAGCGGTGACCTTGAAAAATCACTCAATAAAATTGTCGATGAGTACAATAAATCCCAGGACAAAGTGGAAGTAAAGCCTGTTTTCCAAGGAACGTATGAAGAAGCACAAACAAAATTTAACACAGTAGCAGGAACAAAGGATGCACCGGCTATTATGCAAACGTTCGAAGTAGGAACGAAATTCATGATAGACAGCGGTAAGATTCAGCCTGTTCAAAAGTTTATCGATCAAGACCACTATGATACTTCACAGTGGGAGAAAAACATTTCAAGCTATTACCAAGTAGATGGAAAGCAATACTCAATGCCGTTCAACTCTTCAACACCTGTTCTTGTTTATAATAAAGATGCTTTTAAAAAAGCAGGGTTAGATCCTGAAAATCCTCCAAAAACGTATGATGAATTAAAGGCAGCTGCAAAGAAATTAACAGAAAAACAAGGAAATAAAACATCGCAATACGGTTTTTCAATTCTAAATTACGGATGGTTCTTTGAAGAGCTAGTTGCTTCTCAAGGCGGCTTGTATGTAGATCACGAAAACGGCCGTAAAGGTGATGCTGAGAAGGCAGTATTTAATGGAAAAGAAGGACAAAACGCATTTAATTTAATCAATGATATGTATAAAGAAGGTACATTCTACAATGTAGGACAAAACTGGGATGATATGCGCGCAGCATTTCAATCTAAAAAAATTGCAATGTTCCTGGACTCATCAGCAGGTATTAAAACACTAGTAGACAATGCTCCATTTGATGTAGGCGTATCTTATATTCCTGTCCCAAAAGAAGAGGATCGCCAAGGAGTAGCTATTGGCGGAGCATCTTTATGGATGTCTAAAGGAATCAGTGATGAAACATCAAAAGCAGCCTGGGACTTCATGAAATATTTAGCAACACCAGAAGTTCAAGCAAAATGGCACGTAGAAAGTGGATACTTTGCAGTTAACCCAAAAGCGTATGAACAAGATATTGTGAAAAAAGAGTGGGAGAAATATCCGCAGTTAAAAGTAACGGTTGATCAGCTTCGTGAAACAAAGCCTACTCCAGCTACGCAAGGTGCTTTAATTTCTGTGTTTCCTGAATCTCGTCAAAAAGTAGTAACAGGGATGGAAAGCCTATATCAAGGAGTAAAGCCAAAAAAAGCGCTTGATCAAGCAGCAAAAGAAACAAATAGAGCATTAGAAGTAGCCAATCAAAAATAACGTATGATTACGAAGCTCGTCTTTTAAGTTATTTTGAGGACGAGCTTTTTACTTAGTGAATGACTAGTTAGGAGAGATAGAGGACAATGAATAGTTCAATTGATCTTTATGCGCATCGCGGCTTTAGCGGACGATATCCTGAAAATACAATGATTGCATTTGAAGAAGCTAGGAAAATGCAAGTTGCAGGTATTGAATTAGATGTACAATTAACAAAAGACGGGGAAATAGTAGTTATTCACGATGAACGAATTGACAGAACGACGAATGGAATGGGGTATGTTCAAGAATTTTTATACAAACAGCTGCGTTTATTCGATGCTGGCAGTTGGTATGACTCTCGTTTTTCTAAACAATCGATTCCCACATTAGTAGAAGTGTTTGAGTGGATGATGGACAAAAAGACAAAATTAACGGTGAATATTGAATTAAAAAATGACCGAATTTACTATCCAAAACTTGAAGAAAAAGTTCTTCGTCTAATCGATGAGTTTGATTTAGAAAATCAGGTTATTTTGTCATCTTTTAACTATGATAGCTTGGCTAAAGTGAGATCTCTCCATTCATATATACCAACAGGTTTTTTATTTGAAGGAGTGAGCGAAGATGCGATTGGAAAAGCAAAATCGATAGGAGCGCACCTACACTGTGATATGTCGTTTGTTCTTTCTTCATACGGGAAAAAATCAAAGCAAGAAGGATTAGACTTACGGGTATATACAATTAATGAAATGAATGACTTTTTGAAGCTCCAGCAGGCTTCAGTAAAAGTAGTGATGACAGATTACCCTAACCGTTTTTCCTCTACCATGTTCAAAGGATGACGTAGAAGGAAGCCGGGACAAAATTACTTGACCCACAGTGAAAAACGAGCCCTTGATCAACATGTTTGATTAGTGGTTCTTTTTTTTGTTGCGGTGTAACAAGCGGTTCAGCTCATGTATCCCATTTGTTCGTCTTTAGGTTGGATTAAGTTTGTTATGTCTCAATCTCTTTTTTAAAAAATATTACTTTATTCTGAATAGTATAAAAGTTATATTGTGAAATTGTTTTATAGATGATATATTGAGAATAGATTATAATGTTCCTTATGAAAGCGAATACATGTTGCGTAGCTCCGCAAACGTTCATTTGCCGGTCCCTAGCATCGTCTGTTATCTCTTTTAGGAGGAATAAAAAATCATGTATGATCAAGATACTATCTATATTATTGGAGATGCCAAAGCTCCTCAAAGCAATCCGATTACTAAAAAATTCAATCAGTATTTTTTAGGGTTGGTAGTTGATAAAACAAATGGGAAAATTATTGATGTGGAATGCTCAGCGACGATTGAGTTGACCGTTCGATTTGTTCAATCGATTTTTATTGGACGTCACATAAGTGATCCCACCCTTATAGACGAAATTAACAGCCGCTATTTCGGTTCTTCCCAAAAAGCGCTGGTGGTAGCGTTTCATGATGCACAGAAAAAATATCAGCAAATAACAGCTGCTTTGTCTACATAGACCTAGACGAAATCCAGCCTGACGTTTTCAAACGTTGGGCTGGATTTTGTTTTGTATAAAAATATTTTCGTGGAGATGAAGGGGGAAGAATAAGTGATTCAAGATGGATTTATGTATGTGAGTGTGTTAACTGCCTTTGCTGCGCTCATGGTAGGGATTGAAAAAAGATTTAAAGCCAATCGATTTTTTAAATTTATCCCGGGTATTGTACTTATTTATATAGGAGCTGCTCTTATGCAAACGGCAGGGGTATTTGGGGATAGCGAATCAAATGTCGCCATGTATACGGGCGTTAAAAATGCACTGCTTCCGGCCATGCTGATGCTTATGCTGTTAAAGTGTGATGTTCGAAGTGTAATTAAACTGGGTCCAAGAATGCTCGGAGGATTCATCGTTGCGGTTTTTAGCATAATGGTAGGTTTTATCCTCGTCTATGCCATCTTTAAGAATTTCTATGTAGAGGACACGTGGAAAGCTTTTGGTGCTTTATCAGGAAGTTGGACCGGAGGATCAGCTAACATGGTTGCTCTCCAAGGGATTTTGGATGTTCCAGAAAATATATTTGGCTACGCTCTTATGATGGATACGATTAACTATGCCGTATGGGTTATGTTTATGTTTTGGCTTGTACCATTTGCATCTAAATTTAATAAATGGACAAAAGCAGACGTCAGCTTTATTGAGAATAGTATAGATGAAGTCGCAGCAACTTCTGAAAGCGAAAAAAAAGGCCCGCAGTTTCAGCATCTTCTTTATTTACTTGGTCTAGGTTTGTTCGTTTCAGCATTTTCTACATTTATCGGAGGGCGTTTGCCTGAAGTGGGAGCGGTTATTAATGCAACGAGCTGGACGATTATGATTGCT
The DNA here is from genome assembly GCF_057586255.1 of Priestia sp. SRI_019. Taxonomy (NCBI): domain Bacteria; kingdom Bacillati; phylum Bacillota; class Bacilli; order Caryophanales; family Bacillaceae; genus Priestia; species Priestia sp. SRI_019. Next base: position 33,435 of record NZ_JBYCZN010000014.1, read on the forward strand.
TCTGTGGTTGGTCTAGTGCTTGCTGTAACCCCAGTGGCAAAAATTCCAGGTACGCTCGATGTATCAAACGTTATGTTATACATCGTTGTAGCGTTAATTGCTTCTCAATCAGATTTTTCAAATTTAGCTCAGGCTCCTATTTACTTAGTATCTGGTTTTCTCATTATGTTCGTGCACTTAGTGATCATGCTGTTGCTAGCTAAACTATTTAAATATGATTTATTTACGCTCGGAGTAGCAAGTTTAGCTAATATTGGTGGAATGGCGTCTGCTCCAATGCTTGCAGCTGCCTATAACCGTGCACTGATTCCGGTAGGAGTCATTATGGCTCTGATGGGTTCCTTCTTAGGTACTTATTTTGGTATGATGATCGCCAAAATTTTAGGGGCGATCTAAGAATAAATCAAAAATACGTATGAAAGAATATTTGTGCTGAATCGAAAGGAAGCGATTGAAATGATAATTAAAGACATAACTGTAAAGCATCAAACCGTTCCACTGCTCGTTCCGTTTAAAACAGCGCTTCGAACAGCAACAGAGATAGACAGCATAAGTGTAGAGATTCAGTTAGAAAACGGAATAAAAGGAAAAGGAGCGGCTTCGCCAACATATGTTATTACAGGCGATTCTTTAGAAGGCATTCAAGCTGCACTTCAAGGACCTATTAAACTAGCGCTAATAGGGGAGGATATACGTCAGTTTCAAAAACTCTTAAAAAAAATTCAAAGCTGCTGTATTCACAATTCAAGTGCTAAAGCAGCTGCTGATATCGCTTTGCATGATGCTTATACAAAGTTTCTCAACATTCCTTTATATGCTTTCTTGGGCGATAAGCAGCCTATCTCTACGTGTATGACAATAAGTGTTGATACACCTAAGAAAATGGCTGAAGACGCACAAAAAAGTGCAGTGGACGGATTTGACATTTTAAAAGTAAAGGTAGGTTCAATTCCTGAGCTAGACCTTGAGCGTATTAAACATATTCGATCTGTCATTCCGGATCATGTAAAACTTCGTTTGGATGCAAATCAAGGATGGACTCCAAAACAAGCAGTGCAATTAATTAATAAAATGGAAACTCTCAACTTTGGTATTGAATTGGTAGAACAACCTGTCCCTGCTCATGATTGGGAAGGATTAAAGTTTGTGACTGAACGAGTAAATGTACCCATTATGGCAGATGAGAGTTTATTTTCTGCTAAAGATGCATTAAGGCTTGTAAGCGGGCGGTACGTGGATCTTTTGAATATTAAGCTAATGAAGTGCGGAGGAATTAATGAAGCAAGAAAAATCGCAAGTATTGCTGAGGCGAACGATGTTGCATGTATGATTGGAAGCATGATGGAACCATCACTTTCCGTGGGAGCAGCTGCTCATCTGGCAGCCGCTCATCCGAATATCACGTATTTTGACTTAGATGCTCCTCTTTGGCTTTCAACGGAACTGGATGTGTTAAAGTACAGCGGTCAAGAGGTTTTCTTATCAGATCTTCCTGGAATAGGAGAAATTACTGTTCCTATCTCAAAATAAAAGGATAGTAATATAGTAGAAGGAGAGAGACGATGAATATAAAACGTTGGTTTTTGACGGCAATAACAGTTATTTTAGCTACATTTGGGGTCGGTGCAGTTCCTTCTGTTCATGCTTCTGAAGAAAAAGAAACTGCTTATATAGATGTCGCAGCAGCTACTCTGTGGACAGCACCAAACATCTTGCGTGAAGTGGACGCTCCGTCAGCTACTAATCCTGTAGATATGAGAAAGTGGACCACATCGATGAATTTGAAACAGAAGCAGCAGTTATCTAGCGATGGGATGCTTGAGACACAAGCGTTATATGGAAACAAAGTAACGGTTTTAGACGAACAAGGAGACTGGGTCAAAGTAGCTGTAGACGGACAGCCTACTTCTCGAAATGAATTAGGATATCCCGGATGGATGCCTACTAAACAATTAACCTATAGCAAAAGGTACGAACAGTATGCAAAGAAGCCTTTTGTAATGGTGACAGCTCCGACTACTTATCTATATCATTCGTCTTCTTTGAAAAAGAAAGGTATTGAAGTTAGCTATAATATGCGCTTACCTCTTTTGGCAAAATCAAAGAGTGCATATAAAGTATTAAAACCAAATGGAAAGACAGCATGGATTTCTACAAAAGCAGGAAAAATCTACGCGTCTCAAAAAGATATTCCTGTACCAACTGGCACGGAGCTTGTTGAAAGTGGAAAGGCATTTTTAAATCTTCCATATTTATGGGCTGGCATGAGTGGTTTTGGATTTGACTGCTCTGGATTTACGTTTACGATGTACCAATCCCATGGTATTACGATTCCACGTGACTCAGGGCCACAGTCTCGAGCAGGGAAACCAGTAGATATGAACAACCTTCAACCTGGAGACTTATTGTTCTTTGCCTATAACCAAGGAAAAGGAAGCGTCCACCATGTAGCAATGTATGCGGGAGATGGCATGATGATTCATTCGCCGAACTCCGAGCGGACAGTAGAGATTATTCCTTTAAACACAAAGGGATATATTGAAGAGTATGCATGTGCACGTCGTTATTTACCTTAATCAGTAAGATAGGAAAGAAGCTCTTTTTGTGAAGGGCTTCTTTTTAATATAGAGTATAAATAAAAATTAGAAAATTTAGTTTATTTACGTTTAACTACTTCTCAGTAAGGGAAGAAGTTAAACAAGAGAAAAAAATCATTTTTCTTCTTGAAACATATTGACTTTATATACAAAGCGTTATATTATTATAAAGCGTCGTTGAGACATACTCTTAATAACGAAGCTAAAAAAAAGAATTTTAAAAAGTTGTTGACATTACGTTGATAACTTGCTAAGATAA
>NZ_JBYCZN010000015.1:0-19020 GCF_057586255.1 Priestia sp. SRI_019
TTGCCCTGAAGCAACTTTATTAGTATAACATTCTATCATTTTGATGTCAACATCTTTTTTAAGATGTTTCTCTCAACTGCGCTGTTCATCAGCGACATTTAATAATTTACCATATATAATATATAGAGTCAATCGTTTTTCTAAAAAACTTTATAAATAAAAAAGTTAATGAAGTAAACCTTCAATATAATGATTGAATACTCTCTATTACAATAGCAATCTAGCCGCTATGCAGTTTTCTTATCTTACCATAAAAAAAAAGCCCAGTCATTAAACTGAGCTTTTTTATTTAAACTATTCTGCTAAGAATGCAAAATAGAGTATGAAGATGATACAGAGAGCATACATAATTGGATGAACTTCTTTTCCACGCTTGCTGCATAACATTGTAATAGGATAAAAGATAAAACCAACCGCAATACCTGTTGCAATACTGTATGTTAGTGGCATCATAATTACCGTGAAAAATGCGGGAACTGCTACTTCGAACTCTTTCCAATTAATTTCTCCTAAATTTGACACCATCAGAGCTCCTACCGTAATTAAAGCCGGCGCAGTAACAGCTGGTGTTACGACCGCTAACAATGGAGAAAAGAACAGTGCAACTAAGAAAAACGCCGCCGTTACGATTGCAGTAAATCCTGAACGTCCGCCCGCTGCTACTCCAGCCGTAGACTCTACATAAGCTGTTGTTGATGAGGTACCAAGAACAGCACCAACTACAATCGCACTAGAATCTGCCAATAACGCTCTGCCCGCTCGCGGAAGTTTATTATCTTTCATAAGCCCAGCTTGACTCGCTACAGCAACCATTGTACCTGCTGTATCGAAGAAATCAACAAATAAGAAAGTTAAAATGACGACTAGCATCTTTACAGTAAAGATATCACCGATATTTTGAAAAGCTGCCCCAAACGTCGGGTCAAGACTAGGAACTGATGAAACAACTGCTTTAGGTGTATCAATTAAACCAAAAGCCATACCTGCTACAGCCGTTACAATCATACCGATAAATACAGCTGCATTTACTCGAAGCACCATTAATACAATAGTAATGACAATGCCAAAAACCGCAAGTAACGTTGTTGGGTTAGTTAAATCACCCAGTCCAACAAATGTGGCATCATCTTTGACAATGATTCCGGCACCTTTCATACCAATAAAACTAATAAATAAACCAATACCTGCTCCAACAGCCATTTTTAATTCAATAGGAATAGAATTAATAATTTTTTCTCGCAGGCTTGTTAATGTTAAAAGAATAAAAATAACACCTGATATCATAACACCCGTTAAAGCCGTCTGCCATGGAATTCCCATTGTCAGAACAACTGTATAAGCAAAAAATGCGTTTAATCCCATACCTGGAGCTAATGAAATTGGATATCTACCAAGCACTCCCATAACAATTGATCCCAAAGCTGCCGCTAAAGCAGTAGCTGTAAATACAGCCCCTTGGTCCATTCTCATACTGTCAGGAAGATCCTTTACATCACTTAGTGATAGCACAGATGGATTAACAAATAAAATGTAAGCCATAGATAGAAAAGTTGTAAGGCCAGCTATAAACTCTTTTCGATAGCTAGTACCCAGCTCTTCAAAACGAAAATACTTCTTCACGTTTTTTCCTCCCTTTATAGAAGCCGCATGCACTTAGGCAAGCCATAAAATATGCCTCTACACTAGGCGCGTAAAGGCATAAGATCGACTAAAAGAGAAATGTATGAGCCAAAAAAACAAAAGATTTTTACACATACATGTATTACTTTCTCGTAGTCAAGCCATTTACGGTAGCTCGGTAGAAACTTTTGGGCCTTATCCCCAAGATTATACGACATTAAAGCTATATCTCGCTGTTTTATGTTACTATCCTACCATTAACTTTTTAAAAAAGTCAACAAAAAACGAACATTCTTATAAAAGAATGTTCGTTTGTTCGGTTTTCTTACATATTATTCCCATTCAATTGTTGCAGGTGGCTTACTTGTAATATCATACACTACGCGGTTAATATGCTTAACTTCGTTTACAATACGCGTTGAGATAACTTCAAGCACATCCCAAGGAATACGCGCCCAGTCAGAAGTCATACCATCAATCGATGTAACAGCACGAATACCGATTGTGTAATCATACGTACGAGCATCTCCCATTACACCTACACTGCGGATGTCAGGAAGAACCGTAAAGTATTGCCAGATATCGCGCTCTAAGTCAGCTTTTGCAATCTCTTCACGTAAAATAGCATCCGACTCACGTACAATTTCTAACTTCTCTTCCGTAATTGCACCAAGTACACGAATACCTAGACCTGGTCCTGGGAAAGGTTGACGCCAAACGATGTTATCAGGGATACCCAATTCAGAACCTAATGCACGTACTTCATCTTTGAATAGCGTGTTTAACGGTTCGATTAGTTTGAACTGCATATCTTCCGGTAACCCACCTACGTTGTGGTGAGATTTGATCGTTTGAGCTGTAGCTGTCCCACTCTCGATAATATCTGTGTATAGCGTACCTTGAGCTAGGAAATCAAACCCTTTTAATTTAGCAGCTTCGTCATCGAATACATAAATAAATTCATTACCGATGATTTTACGCTTTTGTTCAGGATCTGATACGCCGTTTAATTTTTCTAAGAAGCGATCTTTTGCATCGATTTTAATTACGTTCATATTAAAGCCTTCGCTAAATGTTTCCATTACGCTTTCCGCTTCACCTTTACGTAATAAACCGTGATCTACGAACATACATGTTAACTGATCACCAATTGCTTTGTGAATTAATACAGCTACTACTGAAGAGTCTACTCCGCCGCTAAGTGCGCAAAGTACTTTTCTATCTCCAACTGTTTCACGGATTTTATCCATTTCAACTTCAATGAAGTTCTCGATTGACCAGTTTGCTTCAGCATGACATACTTCAAACACGAAGTTCTTTAAGATATGGTTACCGTGCACTGAATGGCGAACTTCTGGATGGAACTGCACTCCGTACATATTCTTTTCTTTGTTACTCATTGCGGCAATTGGACAAGATGGACTAGTTGCGTCCACTTCAAAACCAGCTGGTGTTTCTACAACTAAATCACCGTGACTCATCCAAACAACTTGTTCTTTTGGCAACTCATGGTACATTAATGAATCGTTTTGTACGTTAATCGCTGCTTTACCATATTCACGATGGCTAGCACCTTCTACCTTCCCGCCAAAATGATGAGTCATTAATTGCATTCCATAACAAATACCTAACACAGGAATACCTAATTCAAAAATGTTTTCATCGCAGTGAAATGCGTTTTCACCGTACACACTGTTTGGGCCTCCAGAAAAAATAATTCCCTTTGGATTTAATGCTTTAATCTCTTCTGCTGTAATTGTGTGCGGATGCAATTCACTATATACTCCGAACTCGCGAATGCGACGCGTAATCAGTTGGTTATATTGACTACCAAAATCTAATACAACAATCATGCCTTCCATCTTGTTCACCTCTCCGAATGTGTAAATAATCACTTGTTATTATGCCCTAAAATATAAAAAAAACTAGACTTCTCCCTCAAAAAACAAAGGCAGAAGTCTAGTTGAGCACGACGTTCATTGTCAAATAGACTGTTCTGCCTTCATAGTCAGATCGTTTAAGGTGACCCGGTAGAGACTCTCGAACCATATTATCGAGGATATATGAAGGTATACGAAACATTTATAGTAAGTTCGAGAATATTCTATCAATCCGCGAAACAATGGTCAAGAACTCGTTTTTTTGATTAAATTTTCCCACAATTCAATCGACTCTTTCCATTCTTTTATGGAATCTGCATTTCGATACAACACCCGCTCATATTTTTCCGTTAATTGTAGCATATTTACCGTATTTAATTTTTCGTCTACTTCTCTTGCAAAGTCGCGCAGCGTCTGACTTTCTTGCCGCTTTAGTCCATTTGCAGCAAGTCTTTTAAGTAAAAAAGCATACGCTGATTCAAAGGTTTCCACACTCTCTTTCTTTTTATAAAAAGAGATATAAAAAGGTAAAAACCATTTAAATCGATTGAGATATATTACTATTAACATAATTACAATCAGTCCGTAGAAAAGCACTTTCCACTTCATAGACAACTTAGCATTTTGAAGAGAAGCTGTTTTTTCTTTCGCTCTTTCTTCTTGTGCGGGAAGCTCTTTTTCCTTAGGCTGCTCCTTCACTTGCGTTTCTTGTTTCTCTTCTTCCCTTTGACTATTTTCACTAGAGTTGTTAGGTTGGCTATCTACAAAATCATAAGGATTAGAAAAACTTTTTGTTGGTTCAAAAGGTACCCAACCCGCTCCTGGAAAATAGACTTCGACCCAAGAATGAGCATTATTTTGTGTGATTTCATAGGTTGTCCACTTACTACTTCCTGAAATGACGGTGGCATCACCTTCTGTATAGCCCTTTACCCACCGAGCAGGAATATCTAATGAACGAAGCAGCACAACCATAGAAGTAGAGAAGTTATCACAGTACCCTCTTTTTGTATCAAATAAAAATTGATCCACATAATCTTTATTTTTCGTAGGAATTGGAACATTTTCAGTATCATATACATATGGATTTGATCGGAAGTATTCTTCAACGGCTTTCGCTTTTTCATAACGATTGTTCTTATTTTTTGTTACCTCACGAGCTAAATCCTTTACTCGTTTCGGCAAATTAGCAGGAAGTTGCGTATACCTTGCTATGAATTCGTTATTATTCTCTAAACTCTCTGCCTTTTTTTCCTCTGCTTGCTGAAGAAGTCCAATATTAAATACAGGATATTTATACGTCATCTCATACGATTGAACAGTAACAAGCTTGTCATTTTGATAAGGATATAATTTTTCATTTGTCGGTGTAACATCGGTTTGAATGCCATTTTTTAAGGTTAGCGACAGCAGTTGAGGAACATGCATAAGATGAACAGAAGGCTGCGAATAGGTAACTTCTGCTTTTCTTACTTGTCCTGCTACACTTGAGTCATATTGAGGGAGTAAGTTTTCATTTCCTTTAAAGGATACTTTTTCTTCCTCTTTAGACAGCTCCCACCCCTTACCTGTATAAACATCCTTCGTTTCAATACGCCAATAGTGCTCATCCTCTACTTTGGCTGTAAACACAACCGTATCATCATTAACAAACGATCCCCCCAATTTAGAATCGTCCATATCATAGCCAATTCGTTGACCGCTTGCAGATTCTCCCTGTCCTTGATTTGTTGTATGCGCTGTGATAAAAGGTACGGGATCTGGCCACTGCGGCCCTGGTTTAGGAGCGAGATAAGCCAGCACAATGACGATAGCTAAAAAGCTGCCTAGAAAAAGAAACGATCGTTTTCTATTTTCTAAACGCTCAGTGCTCGTAGCTTTTATGCGTTCAGGATTTATGCGAAGCATGGCTACTAATAAAAATCCAATAATGGTCACGCGAATAATAGTAGCTCCCGCATCGTAAGTAGAAAAGGTATCCAACACGGTAATATACAAAATGGTTAAGAAGAAAAAGAAGAAAATTCTTTTTTGATAAAAGATCCAATATCGAATTAAATAAGCCATAATCCAAAGCAGCACAAAAAATAAAGTGCTCCTCATTTCAAATGATAAATTCGCTATATTCCACTCCATGATACTTTGTGCATCTGACTGAAGAATCTCCAAAAGTCTCGGAAGCCAGTCTGAAGAAAAGAATGCTCCTTGGAAATAGAGATTGTGAAGCGAAAACAAAATAAACAATATACTCCCTAACGCCATCACGATAAACGGCAAGCGAAACGTTAAACACAAAAAACAGTAAGCAACAAACAAGATAAAGTACTGAATTTGATTAGTATCCGTCACTTCATTTAAAGGAAGAAGCCATTCCACTAATAAAAAGAATGCTCCCGCGTACAATAAGATGTTTTTTACATACAAAGCTGATTTATTCACTTATTTCCGCCCTCACTTCCTTTAGATGATAGAGGAAGAGGAATATTAACGACTTCAATCGTTAAAGCAGAAGATTGTATTCCATTTACAATAACCGTCTCTTCGTCACTAAGCCCTGCTCCTTCATCTTTAACGACAATTATTGATGCCTTAGCATGCAGACTTAGCTTAGATTGAACCTGCCCAATGAGAGCCCCTGTAACTTGACTGACAATGACCATAAAAGAATGCTGCTTTTGAATGGCAATACTCTTAAATTCTGTTTCGAACGCTCGGTTGTTAACAGGCTGTGCACGCGCTAAGTGATACAACAGGTTATCAGTCTCACTTTGTTCAGAGGTTTTTGGTAAAAAAAGTGCATCTCCAGCTAAAAGAAAATCGATTTTTTTACGCTTGGTTTCTTCATGAATGAGCATGGATGCCAGAAAGCTCATTCGTTCTTCAAAGTATAGAGAGCTTATAACATCTGCAATGATAATCATACTCCGTTCATGATAATGACCGAACTCTTTAGAAATCAACGTAGATTTACGAGCTGTCGCCTTCCAATCGATAGATCCTAATCGGTCACCCGGCTGGTATTCTCTAATGCCTGTCACTAACGTAGTAGATTGATTCCCCGTGGAAACTTCATTTTTTCCTTCTTCTATTCCCGCTAAAAGAAACGGGATATCTATCTCATGGATTTGAGGATATACGATAAACCGCTGCTGCAGCGGATAATATGCCTTCTTTTTTACAATTCCTAATAAATCACTCAATTCAATCGAAATCGTAAAAAATTCATATTCTCCTCTTTCTACAAACGATCTTTCATGCGGAATAACAGCATTTCGTTGAAAAAGCGGATAAATTGTTCTTTCTTCTTGATCTAAAAGGTTACTCTCCTCTTTCACTGCTGCCATATAAACAGGAAAACCCGAGGAGCGTGTAATATGAATGTCATACGAAAGATGATCTCCAGCGAATCGAGGCTGTAGCTTCACATCACGAGTAACATTCCACTTCTTTAACGGATAAAGCAAAACGGCTGCCGCATATAATCCAAAAGGTAAGAAGCTATAAAATAAAAACCAGCTGACAAAGCCCCCTTGAAACATCGCGTAAGAAAACGTAGCAGCAAAGATGCAGAATAAAACGAACCAGCCCCTACATTTATTCCATATCACTTTTATATACTGTTTCATAAAGTACCTCTTACCTTTTAACAGGTACTTTCGTATCAGCCATAATTTGCTTCATCACATCATCCGCTGTTAAGCCGCTGTACTGGGTATCAGATCTTAGCATTAATCGATGTGCACACACATACGAAGCAAGCTCTTGAACATCATCAGGAAGACAGTAATCTCTTCCCTTCACTAACGCATATGCTTGAACGGCCTTCATAAAGGAAACCGTTCCACGAGGACTGATACCTAACGAAACATGTGGATGAGAGCGCGTTTTGCGAATGATTTCGATGATATAGTGCTTGATCGCATCATCTACATAAATACTGCTTACAGTTTTTTGAGCCTGTACTAATTCTGGAATGCTCATGACGGGTTTGACATCTTCAAGATTAACTTGAGTCGATACGCCGTTTAAAATTTGAAGCTCCTCTTCCTGCGTAGGATACCCCATGCTTAATTTGAATAAAAATCGATCCAGCTGCGCTTCTGGCAAATGATAGGTCCCATCAAAATCAACAGGATTTTGAGTAGCCATCACAAAAAAAGGCGCTGGAATTTCCCGGGTGATACCATCGGTTGTTACATGATGCTCAGCCATTGCTTCTAAAAGCGCCGATTGTGTTTTAGGAGAAGTCCTGTTAATCTCATCAGCGAGTACAATGTGGCTCATGATAGGACCTGGACGAAAATGAAATTCCATGTCTTTTGGACTGTAAATAGAAACACCTGTTACGTCGGACGGCAGCAAATCGGGCGTGAATTGAATTCGTTTAAATTCTGCATCAATCGATTTGGCCAGTGCCTTCACGAGCATCGTTTTCCCCACACCCGGCACATCTTCAAGCAAAATATGCCCCTTTGCAAGCAAAGCAACCAAACTCAACGTAGATACATGACGCTTTCCAATTACAATTTGATCGATGTTTTCTAATACTTGGTTTAATTTATTATTAATATGATCCAGCTGAATCAACGAAGCTCCCCCTTAAAACTCAGTTAAGCCTTGAGTTTAGTATGTTTTTCAATAAACATAGTACTATCTTAACAAATTTTAAAAAAATCTGAAAATATTAATGCACGCAAAAAAGCGACCAAGTGAGTACTTGGTCGCTTTTTTAGGTAGGGCAGTGATTACATCATGCCGCCCATTCCACCCATGCCGCCCATGTCAGGCATTGCAGGTGCTCCGCCTTCTTCTGGCTTGTCAGCAACAACTGCTTCAGTTGTTAAGAACATAGCCGCTACAGAAGAAGCATTTTGAAGAGCTGAACGCGTTACTTTTGTTGGGTCAACGATACCAGTGTCTAGCATATTTACCCACTCGCCAGTTGCAGCGTTAAATCCAGTTCCAACTGCTTCGCCTTTTAGACGCTCAACGATTACTGATCCTTCTAAACCAGCGTTGTGAGCGATTTGACGTACAGGCTCTTCGATCGCACGTAATACGATGTTGATACCTGTAGCAGTGTCACCGTCAGCTTCGATGCTTGCTACTTTATTATAGATATTTACTAATGCAGTACCACCACCAGCTACGATACCTTCTTCAACCGCAGCACGCGTAGAGTTTAATGCATCTTCAATACGTAATTTACGTTCTTTTAACTCAGTTTCAGTTGCCGCACCCACTTTAATTACAGCTACGCCACCAGCAAGTTTTGCTAAGCGCTCTTGTAATTTTTCACGGTCAAACTCTGAAGTTGTTTCTTCAAGCTGAGCTTTGATTTGGTTTACGCGTGCTAGGATATCTTCTGCGTTTCCTGCACCGTTTACAACTGTTGTATTTTCTTTTGTTACAACAATTTTAGAAGCGCGACCTAATTGATCGATGCTTGCTGTTTTTAAGTCAAGACCAAGCTCTTCAGTGATTACTTCTCCGCCTGTTAGGATTGCAACATCTTGTAGCATTGCTTTACGACGATCACCGAAACCAGGAGCTTTAACAGCTACAGCTGTAAATGTACCACGAAGTTTGTTCACAACTAATGTTGCTAAAGCTTCGCCTTCTACGTCTTCAGCGATGATTAATAGAGGCTTGCCTTGTTGAACAACTTGCTCTAATACCGGTAAGATTTCTTGAATGTTACCGATTTTTTTGTCTGTGATTAAGATGTATGGATCATCTAATACAGCTTCCATTTTATCTGAATCAGTTACCATATAAGGAGATGCATATCCACGGTCAAACTGCATACCTTCTACCACTTCTAATTCAGTTGTGAAACCTTTTGATTCTTCAAGTGTGATAACGCCGTCGTTACCAACGCGCTCCATTGCTTCAGCAATTAATTGACCTACTTCTTCGTCAGCTGCTGAGATAGCCGCTACTTGAGCAATTGAATCTTTACCTTGAATTGGTTTAGAGATTGCTTTTAGTTCTTCAACCGCTACAGCTACTGCTTTTTCCATCCCTTTACGGATACCCATTGGGTTAGCACCAGCCGTTACGTTTTTAAGACCTTCTCTGATCATTGCTTGCGCTAAAACTGTTGCAGTAGTTGTACCGTCACCAGCAACGTCGTTTGTTTTGCTAGCGACTTCCGCTACTAATTTAGCACCCATATTTTCAAATGCGTCTTCTAATTCGATTTCTTTTGCAATTGTTACACCGTCATTTGTAATAAGCGGTGAACCGAATTTCTTTTCTAATACAACGTTACGACCTTTTGGTCCAAGCGTTACTTTTACAGCATTTGCTAATGTATCTACACCACGTAGCATTGCGCGACGTGCTTCTTCGCTAAATTTAATGTCTTTTGCCATGTTCTTTGACCTCCTCAAGATGTTCTTAATAATCTATTTTTTACGTATGATAAGTTTGTGGTTAAAATTAGCCGATTACAGCTAAAATATCGCTTTCGCGTAAAATTAAGTATTCAGTACCTTCGTATTTCACTTCAGTACCCGCATATTTTGAGAAGATGATACGATCGCCCGCAGCTACTTCTAAAGCTACACGCTCACCGCTTTCTAATACTCGGCCTGTACCAACAGCAACAATCTTACCCTCTTGTGGTTTTTCTTTTGCACTGTCCGGTAACACGATACCGCTTGCTGTTTTTTCCTCAGATTTTACAAGTTCAATCACTACGCGATCACCTAATGGCTTTAACAAGTGAAACAACCTCCTCAAATAATATGTTTGCATTTTTATTAGCACTCAACCTCGACGAGTGCTAACACAATTATTATATTAAAACAAAGTGGGTTTTTTTTGCAAGTATTAAACAAAAAAAATTTAAAATTTACGACAACTACATATAATAGTCTTAGATTTCGACGATTTTGAGAAATAAAGCATTCTTTTCTCTGTTCAATAATATGTATGTTACAATACGAGCAAGAAGAAATTACTAACTTTACAGTACTTCTTCGACATATATACATAAAAACCTTTTAAAGGAGTATAGAAGATTGGAAAAACGTTATTGGTATGTTATCCTCACCTACATCCTTATGCAGTTTTCAGGAGTTGTTGGTATACCGCTGTTAAAATTAACAGGAATGTTTGATGACTATCCAGTTCGAACAGCGAATGTCCTGCTTTTGACTTATTGGACTATCATTAGCTTTATCCTTGGCTTACTTATTGTCTTACTGCTGCTGCGTCGTGACATGTCCATGCGTATAGAACATGCTGGAAAAACGATTGCTGTTGTCTGGTCAGTCCTTGGGGTGTTTCTCGCTATGGCTGGTCAAGCTGTAGCAGGTATGATCGAACACGCTCTTGGCATTACCCAAGTATCTGAAAACACACAAAATATTGTTAACCTTGTTAAAGCAACACCGTTCCTTATTGTCGTTACGTCTGTTATTGGACCAATACTAGAAGAGATTATTTTCCGAAAGATTATTTTCGGCTCTCTTCACAAACGATACAATTTCTTTATCTCTGCATTTATTAGTTCCCTTATTTTCGCTGCGGTACACTGGGATTTTAAACATTTACTTGTGTATACAGCCATGGGATTTGTATTTGCATTCCTTTATGCAAGAACAAGACTAATTGTTGTACCTATTATTGCTCATGTTTTGATGAATACAATCGTTATTTTATCTCAAACTATTTTTGCAGATAAAATTATAGAAATGCAAAAACAAGCAGAACAAATGCAGTTTATTTTTGGAGGCATGTTTTTATGAAGAATATCCCTTTAACACGAGGGTTTATTTATATTATTATGGGGATTTTATTTACTTACTTGGCAATTCAAAATGCTCAGGAAACCGTGTGGAATTTCCCCACAATCTTATTTGCACTCGTAGCCGCATTCGATTTCAGGTTTGCGGTTCGCATCTTTATCTTGCACTACAAAATTAAAAAATTGCAGCAGCAATATAAAAATCAAGATGATTCATCTAAATAAAAAAACCACTGTTTCAGTGGTTTTTTTACATACTAACATCTTCTCTTTCTTGCTCTGCCCTTGCCTTTAACACTTTGCGATACGAAATGCGGGAAATAATGATGCTGATTTCATACAAAATTAAGAGCGGCACTGTCACCATCATGTGCGAGAGCAATTCCGGTGGTGTAATAAGTGCGGCAATAACTAGCAGTACGAAATAGGCATATTTTCGAATTTGAGATAAAAACATAGGCGTGATAATTCCTAATCTCGTCAAAAACATCACGACGACAGGAAGCTGAAACAACAGGCCAAAAGGCAGTGTGAGCTGCATTAAAAAAGAAAAGTATTCATTAATGCCAATCACTTGGTTTACATTCAGCTCATCAGAAACGCGCGTCATAAAATCGACGACAAATGGAAACAACACAAAATAAGAAAAAGAGACACCGCCGATAAAGAGAAAAATGGAAACAGGAATATATCCTAGCGTTACCTTCCGCTCTTTTTCATATAAACCAGGACTAATAAATGCCCAGAGTTGATACAGTGCAACAGGAGCTGCAAGTACACAGCCGATAATAACAGCAAACTGCATATAAATCTTAACTGGATCTGTTAGCCTAAATGCATTCATCGTTAAATTTTTTGCCTCATCAGCATGCTGTAAATAGACAATGACCTTATCCGCTATAAAAAAGCCGCCAATTGTGGCAATCACAAAGAAAAATAAAACAATTAAAATGCGTTTTCGCAGCTCTCCTATATGATCATATATTGACATTTCTTGTTCGGTCATACTATGATCACCCTTTTACTCTTTGTCATCTACTTGACGCTGTTTATCTTTTTCACGATCTTCTGATGCACCGCTAGCGGCATGCTTAAACTCTCTAAGCGTTTGGCCCACTGATCTTCCTAGCTCCGGTAACCGTTTCGGTCCAAAAATAAGCAGTGCTACAATCGCAATAATAATCCAACTGCCTGCTCCAATCCCCATATTCCCACTCTCCTTATTAATTTAGACTTAAGGAAATCGTAACATAGTCCGCCTTATTCAACAGGATAATTTTTCAAAAAGTAGACAAGCGACTGTAATTCTACAGCAAGATCAATATGATGCAGTCGAATCTCATCCGGTACGTTTAAGCGTGCAGGAGTAAAGTTTAAAATTCCTTTAATTCCGCAACTCACTAAACGATCGGTAATTTGCTGAGCAACAGTGGCTGGAACGGTTAAAATCGCTACTGAGATGTCATCACTCATATAATCTTCCAATTGGTCAAGGTGATAAACCGGCACGTCGCCTACTTTTGTACCGACTTTATCTTCTATCACATCAAAAGCGCACTCAATTTTAGTGTTATTATTTTTAATAAAATTATAATTTAAAAAGGCCGTTCCGAGATTCCCTACGCCAATCAGTGCTACTTTCGTTACTTCATCTTGGTCTAACGTTTTACGGAAAAATGTAAGCAAATAATTCACATTGTAGCCGTATCCCTTTTTCCCTAATGCTCCAAAGTAAGAAAAATCCCGGCGAATAGTAGCAGAATCAACTTTCACTGCCTCACTTAACTCCGCTGACGAAACACGCTGTTTACCAGAAGCATGCAAGTTTTTTAAAAAACGATAATAAAGCGGCAATCGTTTAGCCGTTGCTTGTGGTATTTTTAATTGTTCAGTGTTCACGTTGTACCCCCTCAGTTCATGTATGTCATTACTAACATTTTCAAGTCATATTGCATTACCTTTCACAAAGCATCAACCGCTTTGAGGTAGCGCTTCCAATTCTCTCTCTTTTCTCTTGTTTTATATATACTCCGCTTCGCACCCCGACGGCTTTTGTCTATCCAGCACTACTTAAAGTCGGTAGCTAGAACGAAGCAATGTGCCCTTCAAAGGATTCGTTTGTTAGTCATGACGGGTTTTCTACATCCATCATATATAAGTTCAGAGATGCACTTATCTCTTATTTTAACATAGTATCCTGTATAAAATGTGCAGGTAAAATCATTTTATTTCATGAATCAAAACATTCGCTTCATCATTTGTCCTTGTCCCTCTACAAATTACAAACGCTTGTAAGAAGAACTTGTAGTTGAAAATATGTTAAAATACACTATGGATATACTACTAGAGGTGAAAAAATGATTATTCTACAATTGAACGGTATTACAAAATACTATGGGGCAGAACCCATTTTATCGAATATAAAGTTAGAAGTACAATCAAAAGACCGCATTGCCCTAGTGGGACGAAACGGTGCTGGTAAATCAACTTTATTAAAAATTATTGCTGAGCAGCTTTCTTATGACAGCGGAGAAATTATTAAACCTAAAGGTGTTTCCATTGATTATATGGGACAAGATACAGTTCTTGAGTCAACACTCTCCATATGGGAAGAAATGATGACGGTCTTTGCTCCGTTAAAGAAAATGGAAAAAGAATTACGTACGCTTGAAACGAAGATGGGTGATCCAGACATTTTTAATGATTCAGTTCAATACGAAAAACTAACCAAAGAGTACGACCAGCTTCAAGTAACGTTCAAAGATTTAGGCGGCTATCAATATGAAGCGGATACACGGTCTATTCTTCACGGTTTCCGTTTTTCAAACTTTGACTATAGCACCCCTATTTCCTCCTTGAGCGGTGGACAAAAAACGCGCTTGGCTCTTGCAAAACTGCTTTTAACAAAGCCAGACTTGCTTATTCTCGATGAGCCTACCAACCACTTAGATATTGAAACTTTAGCATGGCTGGAACAGTTTCTGCAAGGGTATGAAGGAGCTATTTTAATTGTTTCACACGATCGTTACTTCCTTGATAAAGTCGTAAATCAAGTGTATGAAGTCACACAAAAAACAACGGTCAAGTACACGGGCAACTACTCTAAATACCTTGTACAAAAAGCAGAGCGATATGAAAAAGAGTTGCGTCAGTATGAAAAGCAGCAAGATGAAGTCGCAAAACTGAATGATTTTATTCAGCGAAACATCGCCCGCGCATCGACTACAAAACGTGCGCAAAGCAGACGGAAACAGCTCGATCGAATGGAGTTAATAAATCGACCTAACGAAGGCGAAAAATCAGCTAGTTTTTCGTTTGAAATTGAGCGTCAAAGCGGAAATGAAGTCTTAAATCTTGAAGACGTGTCTATCGGATATGATGAACACAAATATATCGTTCAGCAGGCAAACCTTCGGATTAAAAAAGGTGAAAGCCTTGCGTTGGTTGGCCCTAATGGAGTTGGGAAATCTACTTTATTAAAAGGTATTGTGGATAAACTAAGCTTCAAGACTGGAACCATTTCCTTTGGCTCAAACGTAATGGTTGGTTATTACGACCAAGAGCAAGCCAATTTAACGTCTAATAAAACCGTTTTAAATGAGCTTTGGGATGAATACCCATCCAAACCTGAAAAAGAAATTCGTACAGCGCTTGGAAATTTTCTGTTTTCAGGTGATGATGTACTGAAAATCGTTTCCACGCTTAGCGGTGGTGAAAAAGCACGCTTGGCTCTTGCGAAGCTTATGCTTCAAAAAGCTAATTTCTTAATTTTAGATGAACCTACTAACCATCTTGATTTAGATAGCAAACAAGTACTCGAGAATGCGTTAATCGATTACCCAGGAACTCTGTTATTTGTTTCACATGACCGTTATTTTATTAATCGTATTGCAAACAAAATAGCAGAGCTGTCTCCTGAAGGGTTAGAAGAGTTTCTTGGAGATTATGACTATTATGTAGAAAAGAAAGCAGAAATAGAGGAAATCAAAGAATTAGAAAATATAAAAGCAAACGAAGAACGCACGGTAAAAGTAGATAAACAGTCCTATAAACAAGATAAAGAACAAAAAAAATTGATGAGGCAGCGAACGCGCCGCATTGAAGAAATTGAGACTGAAGTAAACAAATTAGAAGCCGCACAAGCAGAGAATGAAGAACTTCTTTGTGACCCTGAAATTTATCAAAACCACGAAGAAGTATCAAGATTAAACGGTGAAAACGAAAAAATTTCTTCACAGTTATCCACATTAATGGAAGAGTGGGAAGAATTACAGCTTCTTCTAGAAGAATAGTCTATATTTTTTCGTATTTATTCATCCTATTTACTTGTTCGTGCGCTTTAGAACAAGCTTTATCCACTCTGTGAATAAACAGTGGATATCTGTCTGATTTTCATAATTAAAACTTGTTGATAACAGGTCCGTGTACTGAGCGCACGGACTTTTCCACATAATTATCCACAGTTAATTCTAAATTTATTGAATATTGTTGATAAATTATTTTTATCCACAAAAAAAGACGAATGAGAACTAAATCTCATTCGTCTCTTACTCTTCCAAGTCTAAACCGGGGTTTGCGTTTAATGACATATCTGAACGTTTTCCTTGAGCAAATCGTACACTTGCTGCTGCTCCAATCATTGCAGCATTATCCGTGCAGAGAGAGAGCGGCGGGATAATAAGTTCGATGTTTGATAATGGTGCAAATGCCTCTTCTAGCGCTGCTCTAAGTCCTTTATTAGCAGCAACTCCTCCTGCTACTAACACTTGCTTAACGTTATATTCCTTTGCAGCTTTAACGGTTTTAGTTACTAACACATCAATAACACTCGCTTGAAAGCTAGCAGCAAGCGTTTGTGGAAGAATTTCTTCACCTTTTTGCTTCGCGTTGTGGACAGTGTTAATAACTGCTGATTTTAACCCACTGAAACTAAAATCATAGGATCCTTCTTCTAGCCAAGCACGCGGCAAATCAATTAATGGCTCTCCTTCATGTGCAAGGCGGTCAATATGCGGTCCCCCTGGATATGAAAGGTTTAACGTGCGGGCTACTTTATCGTAGGCTTCTCCTGCTGCATCATCTCTCGTTTCACCAATCACTTTAAACTGACCGTGACTTTCCATGTATACAAGCTCCGTATGCCCTCCAGATACAACTAACGATAAAAGCGGGAATTCTAATTTTTTGATTAGCTGGTTTGCATAAATATGTCCTGCAATATGATGAACACCAATTAATGGCTTTTGATGTGCAAATGCTAGCGCTTTGGCTGCATTTACGCCAATAAGAAGTGCTCCCACAAGCCCTGGTCCTTCCGTTACAGCTATTGCATCAATATCTGCAAACGTCAAGTTCGCTTGATTTAAAGTTTCTTCAACTACCACCGTAATTTGTTCCACATGATGACGAGATGCAATCTCCGGTACGACACCGCCAAATCGTTTATGACTTTCTATTTGAGAGGCCACCACATTGGCTACAATTTCATGACCGTTTCGAATCACGGCTGCTGCTGTCTCATCACAGCTTGTTTCTAATGCTAAAATTAATTGATTTTCACTCATAAATTCACCCACATAACTAATGCATCCTCATTGTTATCAGAATAATAATTCTTACGAATACCTCCAGGTTTAAAACCTAGCTTTTGATACAATGATTGTGCAATATGATTAGATACCCTAACTTCTAATGTCATTGACGCAGCACCTAGTTTTCGAAGCACGTCCATCACGTTGCGCAGCAACAATTCACCGAGTCCCTTACCTCGGTAGTCTGGCAATAGCGCAATGTTGGTTACATGTGCTTCGTCAATAACAATCCACGTTCCGCAATACCCAATAATATTTTCTCCTTCTTCCATCACAATGTAAGTTGAAAATTGATTATTGGTTAACTCATTTTGAAACGCTTCTGAACTCCAAGGTGTCGTAAAAGACTTCTCTTCAATTTTCACTACTTGATCAATATCTTTAACTTCCATTAAACGAAACTTAATTGTTAGTTTCATGTTTATACCTTCTTTTATCCTTTTTGCTGTGAAGCAAGCCAGTTGGCTTCGGCTTCAGCTAAACGAATGTAGTTCGGAACAAAAGTATGCACAGACTGCGGCTCTTTCTTCATTCCTAAGAAAGCCAATTCACTTGGTCTTGGATTAAACTGCTGAACATGGGCAAATACAGCTTGTTCACCCAGCACTTCTTTTAACGCCTCTTCATGCATAGGAAGATCATTGCCTATGAATAAAATAGGTTTGTTGTATGACTTTAAATGTTCCGCCCAGTCTTTATTAATAACAAGTCGATCACTTTCAACTTCTACAAGACCTCTCTCGTTATTCCATTCATATAGTCCTGTATAAAGCTGTTGACGGCGCGCATCAAATAACGGAGCGATATATCCATCAAAATAGCGACCGTTTGCTGATAGTGCCTCAAGGCTAGATACACCTATTAAAGGAATATTTAAAGTCCAAGCAAGTGTCTTGGCAATGGTAACGCCAATGCGTACACCTGTATAAGATCCTGGACCGTGTGCTACTACAATACGGTCTAGCTCGCTTGGCGCAATATCACAATCCTTTAACAAAGATTCCACAGCGTTCATCACACGAACGGAGTGATTCTTTTTTAGATTCGTAATAATTTCTCCAATTACTTTGTTTTCTTCAACGACAGCAACACCCATGACAAAATTGGATGTATCAATGGCTAACATTTTCATCTTTTAAAAAGCTCCTTACATATTTCAACGTACCGACTGCCTATCGCTTTTACAAGGATTTTACGAGCCGTTTCGTTTTCATGGTAAATATTGATTTGAATATATTCATTAGGAAGCTGCTCTTCAATCAGATGAGCCCACTCCACGACCGTCACGCCATCTCCTTCAAAATACTCATCAAACCCTAGGTCTTCAAATTCATCCCCTAGACGGTACACATCCATATGATAAAGAGGAAGGCGACCGCTTTTGTATTCTTTAATGATCGTAAATGTCGGGCTATTCACATTGCGTTCAATTCCTAATCCTTTAGCTAAACTTTTTGTGAATGTTGTCTTTCCAGCTCCCAAATCGCCTTCAAGCAGCAGCACGTCACCAGCTTCTAATAAAGTTGCTAGACGAGCAGCCAGCTGATTAGTTTTATCAGGAGACGTAGACATAAACGTAAATTCGTTAATCTCTGTCATTCATTCAGAACCTCATTTCAATCTGTATATATATATTGTAAACGTTGTGGACTATACATATCCAGTAAGAAATCCAACAATCTTTAACATCGCAATTCTATAAAGAAATTTCTTTGTATATAAAAAATTCCTTAGGATTGCTCCTAAGGACGGTAAAGTTTTATATAAAAATGGTTCAAACAATAAAAAAGACGAAACACATTGTTTCGTTTCTAAAACATGGCGGTCCCGACGGGAATCGAACCCGCGATCTCCTGCGTGACAGGCAGGCATGTTAACCGCTACACCACGGGACCATGTTGGTTGCGGGGACAGGATTTGAACCTGCGACCTTCGGGTTATGAGCCCGACGAGCTACCGAACTGCTCCACCCCGCGATGATAAAAAAAGCAAAATAAAAATGCCTAGCGATGTCCTACTCTCACAGGGACAAAGTCCCAACTACCATCGGCGCTAAAGAGCTTAACTTCCGTGTTCGGTATGGGAACGGGTGTGACCTCTTTGCCATTATCACTAGACATTTATATGAGATTGTTCTCTCAAAACTAGGTAACAGTTTGCTGAGTAAAGCTTA
>NZ_JBYCZN010000016.1:0-15572 GCF_057586255.1 Priestia sp. SRI_019
CAAGGCGACTTTCTTATCTTACCACCTGGAGAATAACTTGTCAACAACTTTTTTCATTAAGTTATTTTTGAGTTATTTTTTGTTGTTGTCTTAGCGACGTATATAAATATAACATCTGTTAACTTGTTGGTCAACAACTTTTTCAAAAAAAAATAAAAGTTTTCTCGAAAAGATTCCAGAAAACTTTTATTTTGGATATTCCTCCAAATTATAATATGAAATTATTAATAACAAGTAAGGCAGCTATTCCTGGAATGCCTAAAATAGCTGAAACAATGGCTGTGGGGAAGTTAATAGGGATATGAATACCGAACTGTACCCCAAAGATGTTAATAAAGAAAAGCAGCAGAACGCCAATAATCAGCTTAATCGATAAATTTCCAATGACTCGAAGCATTTTTTCAACACCACCTGTTACTAAGAGTAGAATGATTAGTCCTGTTAAAAAAGACACAACTACAATGGGATGATTTAGCATGTTGCCTCCTTCTTAAAGCAGATAAGTTACCTTATATGTATGTCCAAGCATTCAAAAAAAGCACTATTCACGGAGAGAAATCCTTATTTTATAAAGACAACAAAACAGGATGCCTCTATGACATCCTGTTAATTGAAATATTTCGATGCTTGGCTTCTTTTAATAGAAAAAGATACTTCATTTTGGCTAATCGAATATCTACCATTACCTCTTCTGAAGGATCTACACTTCTTTCTACCATTGAAGTTTTGTGACTCCATTCCTGCTTTACTTGCATAAAAGTCTTCACAAATTCATCATCATACTCTTTGCGTAACCAACCTTTTCTTTTAAAAAACATATGCGAGTACCTCGTTATACTTCTCTTCTACCTTCTAGGGCTTTAGATAATGTTACTTCATCTGCATACTCAAGGTCTCCTCCAACGGGTAACCCATGAGCAATTCTAGTAATTTTAATTCCTGTCGGCTTTAAGAGCCTAGAGATATACATAGCCGTAGCTTCGCCCTCTATATTCGGGTTAGTGGCTAAAATCACTTCTTGAATCTCATCATCTTGAAGTCTTTTTAATAACTCTGGTACTTTGATATCTTCAGGCCCTATTCCTTCCATAGGTGAAATTGCGCCATGCAGGACATGATACAAGCCGTTATATTCTTTCATTTTCTCCATTGCAATGACATCCTTAGGGTCTTGCACGACACATACCACATTTCGCTCTCTGCGCTGATCTTGACAAATGTAACAAGGATCTTGATCTGTGATATGTCCGCAAACTGAACAATAGGTTAAATTTCGCTTCGCATTGACTAATGCTTTTGCAAAATCTAATACTGTATCTTCTTTCATAGATAAAACAAAGAATGCTAAGCGAACAGCTGTTTTTGGACCAATGCCGGGTAACTTCATAAAACTATCTATAAGCTTGGATATTGGTTCTGGATAATGCACGTGGCAACCACCTTATTAAAGTCCTGGAATATTTAAACCTTTTGTAAATTGACCCATTGTGTTATTTGTTAAATCGTCCATTTGTTTTAATGCGTCATTTGTTGCTGCTAGTACTAAATCTTGTAGCATTTCAATATCTTCAGGATCTACTACATCCTCTTTAATATTTACATCAATTACTTGTTTCTGACCGTTAACTACAACTGTTACCATTCCGCCGCCAGCTGTACCTTCAACAGTTTTTTCAGCTAACTCTTCCTGCGCTTTTTGCATATCTTTTTGCATTTTTTGCATTTGTTTCATCATTTTTTGCATATTGCCCATGCCTTTCATCATATGAACATTCCTCCTAAATTTACTCTTGAATTTCGATTAAGTCTTCTCCAAATAGCTTTTTCGCTTCTGCAACCAAAGGGTCTTCCTCCTGTGGTTGACCTGATGACCCATCGCTTTGCTGCCCTTGAAGAAACTCTTCTCTTACTTTATCCCATTCGCTTTCTGGAATTGCAACCATTTCACGCTTGCTGCCAATTAAAGTATATAAGATATTCTCTAAATTATCACGTACATTGTTGTTATTTTCAGAAGCCATTTTGCAATGAATTTCATATTTAAATTTAAGTATAAATGATTGATCTGAAGACGCAACCGGTTCACTGTTAGATAACAACGCTGCATGTGAAGCTTTATTTTGTTGTTTCAATGTGTCTAATACCTGCGCCCAAGATCGCTTAATCGTTTCTAAATTCTGCCGAGTGGCATTTTTTAAAACTTCATTTACCTTCCCAACAGGCGTTTTATACTGACTTCTTGACTGTCTTGTCTGTTTTTTCTCTGTTTGCGCTGCCTGAGCTGTATGATCAACTTGAATGCCTTTTTCTTTTAACTGCTGCAGTTCTGCTTCCATTTGATTCATTTTTTGCAAAATGTCTTGGTATGGAAGAGCACTCTCTTGATTTGTAGTACTTTGAGCTAATTTTACTAAAGCTACTTCAAGTAGCACTCGAGGATGATTGCTCCATTTCATCTCTTGCTGAGTTTGGTTCAATTCAGCAATGACTTTATAAATAAAAACACTATCCATTTTTGAACTCAGTTCTTTAAACTCTTCGTTAACCGCTGCTTTTTCAAGTAAATATGCATTTTCTTCAGAAGCTTGATAAAGCAGAACATCACGATAATAGAAGATGAGATCCTCTACAAACCTCGCTGGATCTTTTCCGTTTTTGATCAAACTTTCAACAGAGTCTAGCGCTTTTACAATGTTTTCGTTAAAGATAGCTTGGACGATCTTCACAATAAAAGCCTGTGATACTGCTCCTGTTATGGATAGAACATCCTCTAAGCTCACCTTCTCCGTACTATACGAGATGGCTTGGTCTAAAAGACTAAGTGCATCTCGCATGCCGCCTTCTGAAGCTTTCGCAATTTCGTAAAGAGCATCCTCGCTTACTTCTAGCTCTTCAGAACCTAATACTTCCTTCATTCGATATACGATATCTTCTGGCGAAATGCGTTTGAAATCAAAGCGCTGACATCTAGAGATAATCGTTAATGGAATTTTATGCGGCTCTGTTGTAGCTAAAATAAAAATAACATGTGCAGGAGGTTCTTCTAACGTTTTTAACAAAGCGTTAAAAGCTCCAATTGAAAGCATATGAACTTCATCAATAATGTACACTTTGTATCGAACAGCACTAGGTGCATATTTTACTTTATCACGGATATCTCGAATTTCATCGACTCCATTATTAGAAGCTGCATCAATTTCAATTACATCAGAAATGGAACCATCAGTAATTCCCCGACAAGTTGCACATTCATTACAGGGTTCAGCAATGGGTGCTTTTTCACAGTTAACGGCTTTCGCTAAAATTTTAGCAGCTGTTGTCTTTCCTGTCCCTCGAGGCCCAGAAAATAAATACGCATGCGAAAATTTCTCTTGGACAAGGGCATTTTGAAGTGTTTTGATAATATGTTGTTGACCGACTACGTCGTTAAAGCTTTGAGGACGGTATACACGGTACAGAGCCTGATATGCCACTACATCCTCTCCTTTTAATATAATTCATTAGTTATCATTATAGCGTATTATGAGGTTTTTTTTCAAAATAGTGAGAGATAAAATAAAAAGCCTACTCCAACAGAGTAGACTAAACTTATGTATATAACTGCCGTGCACCTTCCGTCGATTAGCCACCCCAGGCGTTACTTAAGCAGTTAGCTCGGTTCAGGCGACCCCATGGCACATGAGAGGTTCTGCTTACTGCTGCTTCCTTCCGGACCTGACAGGGTTCACAGATTCCCATTGCATAGGACCCAAACGTCAACACCACTTACTTAAGGCAGGCCCTAAGATGAGCTAACCTCAAGAAGGAATTCGGCCTCGCTAGAGCGGATTGCGAGTACAGGGCACCGCTACCTCCCCGCTTAGCACGGCAAAGTTGAAACCAATAGTTTGGGCATCAAGTTGATGCATTTACAAGTATACGTCTTTTCATTCGAAAATGCAACTGCTATAGAAAACTTACTTTTCTAGCTCTATTTTCCAGTTTTTTTTCGTTGACGCAACTCACGAAAAAAGGTGGTTAAGAGGCTCCCGCATTCTTCTTCTAGCATACCTCCTACTACTTCTGCTTGATGATTAAACTTTTCAAACTCTAATAAGTTTAACAACGTTCCCGCGCAGCCACCTTTAGGATCATAAGCGCCAAACACAACTCTTTTTACTCTTGATAATACAATAGCACCTGCACACATCGGACATGGTTCTAAGGTGACATATAACGTAGCGTCTTCCAATCTCCATGTTCCTAGTTTTTTACATGCTTCATCAATTGCTAAAAGTTCCGCATGAGCAACTGATCGCTGTTCTGTTTCTCGTAAATTATAAGCTGAAGCAACCACCTCATCATTTTGAACAATAACTGCTCCAATGGGAACCTCTAATTTATCTTTGGCTTTTAATGCTTCATCAATTGCCAACCTCATATACTTTTCATCATTTAACACTTTTTATCCAACCTTACATATTATATTTTTTCTGAGTCAAACTATTTACTATGTACATCAGGAAAAGGAGAGACCTTGTGTGAAGAACGCTAAAACTGCTTTAATTATTATTGATATGCTAAACGATTTTCAATTTAAAAACGGCAAAATACTTGCTGAAAAATCTTTAACCATTGCTCAAAACATTGCCCAGTTAAAACAGTACGCATCGTCTCAACATATCCCTATTATCTATGTGAATGACCACTATAAGCTATGGCAGGCAAACTTAGAAACCATTTTAACACACTGTACAAATGAGGTAAGCTCACCCATTCTACATCATATTTCACCACAAAACGCTGATTACTTCTTAATTAAACCAAAGCATTCTATCTTCTATGGGACAGCTTTAAATATTTTGCTATCACAGCTCGATGTGCATACACTTATTTTAACAGGAATTGCGGGAAATATATGCGTGCTTTTTTCAGCCAACGATGCTTATATGCGTGAGTATAACTTAATTGTGCCTGAAGATTGTATTGCTTCAAACGCAGATGAAGACAATACCTTTGCTTTGAGAATGATGCATAATGTATTAAATGCTCGTATTTGCAAACATACCGAGTTGATGAATTAAGTAAAAAGCCTTCTCATATGATGGAAGTAAGTCATATGAAATGGAGGCTTTTTATTATGCAAATTTACACTGTTAAAGCAGGTGACAGTATATATAGTATTGCAAAACAATTCCGCATTGACGCAGGGAAAATTATAAGAGCAAATGAATTACCTAATCCAAGTCAACTCGTCATCGGGCAATCTATGGTTATTCCAATCAACGGTACTTACTACACAGTAAAAGCTGGGGACACTATATGGAAGATAGGAAGAAAATTAGGCGTTAGCTATCAGGCTATTGCCAATGCGAACAATGTTTCAGTTACAGCACCCTTAACACCTGGCCGCCGCATCTTAATTCCCCCTTCTCCAAACAAAAGAAACGGTGAGTTTTTAGGGTATGTTGAAACAAGCAATCGAAAAATCACTCCTCAAACAGAGAAAATGATTAATCAAAATGCAAAATACCTTACTTATCTCGGGCCAGCGAACTTCGAAGTGCAAAAAGACGGTTCTCTAAAGGCACCTCCACTTAACAATTTAGGTTCTATTGCTAAAGAAAATGACGTCATTTTCTTAATGGTATTGGCTAATATTGAAAACGGTGCATTCAGTGACGAAGTCGGCCGAGCAATTTTAAATAATAAAGACGTTCAAGATACGCTCTTAAATAATATTGTAAAAACAGCGAAAGAACAAAATTTCAGAGACATTCACTTTGACTTCGAATTTTTGCGTCCGGCAGATAAAGAAGCCTATATTGCATTTTTACAGAAAGCAAAAAAGCGGCTTCAAGATGAGCAACTTCTTATGTCTGTGGCTTTAGCTCCGAAAACAAGTCGAGATCAAAAAGGCAAATGGTATGAAGCACATGATTATAAAGCCATCGGAGAGATTGCTAACTTCGTTGTTCCGATGACATATGAATGGGGATATAGCGGTGGGCCTCCTATGGCCGTCTCTCCTATTGGTCCCGTACGTGATGTTTTAGAATATGCAGTATCTGAAATACCTAGTTCAAAAATTATCATGGGTCAAAACCTATACGGTTACGATTGGACACTTCCTTATAAACCAGGAGGAGAATATGCCAAAGCCATTAGCCCTCAACGAGCTATTGAGTTGGCAGCTCGCTATAAAGTAGCGATTCAATACGACAATAAAGCACAAGCTCCTTTCTTCCGGTATAAAGATGAACAGCAGCGCACCCACGAAGTATGGTTTGAAGACGCTAGGTCTATTCAGGCCAAGTTTGATTTAATCAAAGAACTAAAACTTAGAGGAATGGCCTACTGGAAACTAGGCTTGGATTTCCCGCAAAACTGGCTCTTGATTGAAGACAACTTCAAAATTACCAAAAGAGTGACACAGCCATAAATAGGGAAAGCTTACTGTGAACAGTAGGCTTTTTGTTATTCTTTTTACTAGAAGAAATTTCTTTTCCCCTTATTCTCCTTCTCTATGTTAAAATATTTTTTGTCTGTTTTTTTTGAACGAGTGGTCATGAAGGAGGCAAATGAATGCAAGGCACACCTTTTATTTCAGTAGAAGGACCCATCGGTGTCGGAAAAACCTCTCTAGCTAAAGAGATTGCACAAGCATTTCAATTCGAAATTTTAAAA
The DNA here is from genome assembly GCF_057586255.1 of Priestia sp. SRI_019. Classification (NCBI taxonomy): domain Bacteria; kingdom Bacillati; phylum Bacillota; class Bacilli; order Caryophanales; family Bacillaceae; genus Priestia; species Priestia sp. SRI_019. Next base: position 6,667 of record NZ_JBYCZN010000016.1, read on the forward strand.
GAAATTGTAGATGAAAATCCATTTCTCGGGAAATTTTATGAAAATATCAACGAGTGGAGTTTTCAAACCGAAATGTTTTTTCTATGTAATCGATATAAGCAGTTGGAGGATATTCAAAAAGGGTTCTTATCTTATAAAAAACCTGTTGTAGCAGATTATCATATTATGAAAAACATGATTTTTGCTGAGCAAACGTTAAAAGATGAACAGTATAAAAAATACGTACAAATCTTCCATATCTTAACGGCTGATATGCCAGCTCCGAACATTATTATTTATTTAAATGCCAGTTTAGATACCTTGTTAAAGCGTATTAAAATGCGCGGAAGAGAAATTGAACGAAACATCGATCCTCACTACCTTGCGAGGCTAAGTGATGATTATGAAAAGGCTATGACGGCGTTTGAACAAAATAACCCTGATGTAACCATTTTACGTTATGACGGTGATGAAATAGATTTTGTACAAAATAAACAACACTTAAATAGAATCTTATCAGAGGTTCAAGAGAGTATGTTAAAAAGGAGTATGTAATGGTAAACTTACGATCTAAATACAACATTCCTAATGATGCTGTGTTGACGATAGCGGGTACAGTTGGAGTTGGGAAATCTACAATGACTCAATCATTGGCTGATGCTCTCCAATTTCGCACATCGTTTGAAAAAGTAGATTCCAACCCTTACCTGGACAAATTTTATGGGGATTTTGAACGTTGGAGCTTTCACCTACAGGTATATTTTCTAGCTGAACGTTTTAAAGAACAAAAGAAAATTTTCGAGTATGGTGGCGGCTTCATCCAAGACAGATCCATTTACGAAGATACCGGTATCTTCGCTAAGATGCATTTTGAAAAAGGAACGATGTCTAAAGTAGACTATGAAACATATACAAGCTTGTTCGATGCAATGGTTATGACTCCATATTTCCCTCATCCGGATCTGCTTATTTATTTGGAAGGCAGCTTCGAAGATATTGTAGATCGCATTCAAGAAAGAGGGCGACCAATGGAACAGCAAACGCCTCTTGATTATTGGAAAGAGATGCACGCCCGATACGAAGACTGGATTAATAACTTTACGGCTTGCCCTATTCTTCGTTTAGATATTAGAGAATACGACCTTATCAAGGATCCTGATTCAATTGAATCAATTGTTGAAAAAGTGGCTCGCTTTTTACAACATAATGAAAAGCTAAAACGCCGTCATCTATAAAAAAATGCCGCTTTATCTATTAAAGCGGCATTTTTAACAAATAAAAAACCGTTACTTATAAGTAACGGTTTTCCAATCTCCAATTTATCGCGCTATGTTAATTGCATTATAAGTCAAATATGGCGGAGGAAGAGGGATTCGAACCCCCGCGGGCTTTAACACCCCTGTCGGTTTTCAAGACCGATCCCTTCAGCCGGACTTGGGTATTCCTCCGTATCGACAAGTATTAATTTATCATATAAAAATAATGAAGTCAACTCTTTTATTGATTTTTTTAAAAAAGATGTTCATTAAGAATTAATTCTTAATGAACATCTTTTATTTTTTATTTAGAAATAAATTCTTTATTTCCCATATAAGGACGCAGCACTTCTGGAATTTGAATTGATCCATCTTCCTGCTGGTAGTTTTCTAAAATTGCAGCTACCGTACGACCAATTGCTAAGCCAGAGCCGTTTAGTGTATGAACATGCTCTGGTTTTGCTTTTGTATCACGGCGGAAGCGAATATTAGCACGGCGAGCTTGGAAGCTTTCAAAGTTTGAACAAGAAGAAATTTCACGATACGTTTCATAACTTGGAATCCAAACTTCAATATCATACTTTTTGGCTGCTGTGAAACCTAGGTCAGCTGTACACATGCTTAGAACTCGGTAAGGTAAACCTAATAGTTGAAGAACCTTTTCAGCATGGCCCGTTAATTTTTCTAATTCATCATAAGAATCTTCTGGCTTAACAAAGCGAACGAGTTCTACTTTATTAAACTGATGCTGACGAATAAGACCACGTGTATCTCTTCCTGCAGAGCCTGCTTCTGAGCGGAAGCAAGCACTATACGCTGTATAAGCAATTGGAAGCTGATCTCCGCTTAAAATTTCATCACGATGCAAATTTGTAACTGGTACTTCAGCTGTAGGAATTAAGAAATAATCTTCTTCTTTAATCTTGAAGGCATCTTCTTCAAATTTAGGAAGCTGCCCTGTTCCCGTCATGCTTGTACGATTTACCATATATGGAGGAAGGATTTCTTCATAACCATGCTCATCCATATGTAAATCCATCATAAAGTTAATAAGGGCGCGTTCTAATCTTGCACCTAGCCCTTTATAAAATACAAAGCGGCTTCCCGTTACTTTCGAAGCTCTTTCAAAATCTAAAATATTTAAATCTGTTCCTAAATCCCAATGCGGTTTTGGTTCAAAATCAAATTGTTTAATTTCTCCCCATTTGCGAACTTCTACATTATCATCTTCAGTTTCACCTACAGGCGTACTTTCATGTGGAACGTTAGGAATTGAAAGCAGCAATCGTTCTAATTCTTCTTCAACGCTGCGAAGCTCTTCATCGAATTGCTTTACGCGGTCTCCTACTTCACGCATTTCAACGATTAAGTGATCAGCATCTTGTTTTTCACGCTTCAATTGTGCAATTTGCTGTGATACTTCATTTCGCTTGCTTTTTAACTCTTCTGTTTGAGCAATTAGCTCACGGCGTTTTGCATCTAAATCTTCAAAGCGACCTAAGTCCGTTAAGTCCTCACCACGAAACTTGAGCTTTTCTTTTACTTCATTGAAATTAGCACGTAAAAATTTTAAATCTAACATACTTAGTACCTCCTTTAGTATAAAAGGGCAAAATAAAAACTCTCATCCCCATGAAAGGGACGAGAGTTTACCCGCGTTGCCACCCTAATTGAAAGCTAAAATAAGCCTTCCTCTTAAACCAGATAACGGATGAACCGAAACTGCCTACTACTTTTTCGACAGCTTGCTCCAGGACGGATTCATAAGAATTGATTATCGATTCACACCAGCCATCGACTCTCTTGAAATCAAAAATCTTATTACTATTTCCTATCAACGCTTTATACCAATATCATTTTTATTAATCATAATGTACTACAAGTCTGTACAAGATGCAATTCATTTATACAGGTTTTTTTGAAGCTTCTTCAACCATTGCTACAAAATACTGCGCCATGCGAGCATCATCTGTTAATTCTGGATGAAACGAACATCCCAAGAATTGACCTTGTCTTGCTGCAACGATTCGGTCGTTATGCATGGCTAAGACTTCAACGTTTTCTCCTACTTCTACAATATGCGGAGCACGGATAAATACGCCTATAAAATCTTCACCGATATCTTTAATATTTAGGGCAGCTTCAAAGCTATCCCGTTGACGCCCAAACGAGTTTCGAGCTACCGTAATATCCATAACACCTAAATGGGGCTCTTCACGGTCAACAACTTGTCCTGCGAGTAAAATTAAACCCGCACACGTACCAAATACTGGTTTACCTGCTTGTGCAAACTGGCGAAGAGGTTCCATAAAGTCATATTTGTCAATCAGACGACGCATCGCTGTGCTTTCGCCGCCCGGTAGGATTAAACCATCTATTTCGTCTAGCTGTTCAACTTTTTTTATGATAATGGCTTCAGCGCCTGCTGCTTCTAATGCTTGTGCATGCTCGCGAAAGGCACCTTGTAATCCTAACACGCCTACTTTTACCATTTTGTCAAAACTCCCTTTAAATTACCATCCACGCTCTTGCATGCGGTTTTCTGGTAATAATGATGAAATTTCAATCCCTTTCATTGCACTTCCTAATCCTTTTGATAAGTTTGCAATAAGCTCATAGTCTTGATAATGTGTTGTTGCCTCAACAATTGCTCGAGCAAATTTTTCAGGGTTGTCTGATTTAAAGATTCCTGATCCAACGAACACGCCGTCTGCTCCAAGCTGCATCATTAACGCTGCATCTGCTGGTGTTGCTACACCGCCTGCTGCAAAGTTTACAACTGGTAAACGACCTTCACGTTTAATTTGCAGTAATAACTCATAAGGTGCGCCTAATAGCTTAGCTTCTGTCATTAACTCATCTTCGTCCATGCCTACAACTTTACGTACTTGAGCATTTACTTGACGCATATGACGCACCGCTTCCACGATGTTTCCTGTCCCTGGTTCGCCCTTTGTACGAAGCATTGCAGCTCCTTCAGCAATACGACGAGATGCTTCGCCAAGATCACGGCAACCGCACACAAATGGAACCGTAAATGTATTTTTATTTAAATGAAACTCCTCATCAGCTGGAGTCAACACTTCACTTTCATCGATGTAGTCTACACCCATCGCTTCTAGCACGCGTGCTTCAACAATATGGCCAATACGAGCTTTTGCCATAACTGGAATGGACACAGCATTCATCACTTCTTCAACAATTGTTGGGTCTGCCATACGAGACACGCCGCCTGCTGCACGGATATCAGCTGGAACACGCTCTAATGCCATAACGGCAACAGCACCTGCTGCTTCTGCAATTTTTGCTTGCTCTGCATTGATCACGTCCATGATAACGCCACCTTTTTGCATTTCCGCCATTCCTCGTTTTACACGATCAGTACCTGTAATGTTATTCATGTTTGTCTTCCTCCTGTATCAAGTGTTTCACAATAATTTTTAGTGTATATACAAAATTCAAAACTTAGTGTCTATTTTACCGCATTTTTCGGAAAATTCCTATCTAATTTATAGATTATATACAAACAAATCTAAAAATAAAAAAAGAGATACTCTCTTGTAGTATCTCTTCTTTCTCTTGAGTTATCATTAAAACCAATTATTCACTGTATTTGCAGCATTCATCCAAATATCGCTGAAGAAGTTACCAATACTGCGGATAGCGAGAGAGAACCATCCAGCTTTTTCAACGGATTCGTTTGTCACAACCGGCGTCATGCTATCTGTAGTTTGACCTCCTACATAGCCTAGATCTTTAAGATTACTGTTTGTTGCACTCACATAAGCAACTGTTTCTCCTTTTTTAATAGGAGCTACAACTTTCTGATCCTTCACAACTTTATCGTTTAACTTAAAGTTGATTTTAGTATGATCTTTTTGACCTTTTTCGGTAATAATCTTTACCGAATTCTTTGGAGAAACGGAAGCTTCTTTTGATTTCCCTTTAGCAACATCAATTGTTTCATGCCCTTTAATCTGGCCGTTAGCAGGCACTACTTCTTTTAACTGAAAATGACTAAAAGCATAATCTAATATCTTTTTCGTTTGAGAAAAACGAGCAGCTTCCGTAGACTTGCCGTTTTCCTTAGCATTCATTACAACTGTTATGTATCTTACCCCGTTACGCTCTGCAGTCCCAGTGAAACATTGACCTGCAAAATCTGTATGACCAGTTTTTAAGCCGTCTACGCCGCTGTAGGCAGTTGAAAAACCTGGGAGCATCTTATTCCAATTGTTCATTTTTGTTTCGCCTTGTTGCCCTTGTCTAAACATCTTAGAAGGAGTTTTAGCTACTTCCAAAGATTCTGGATAATCATGAATTAAATGGTAAGCAAGGGTACCAACTGCCCGAGCCGATAGAAGATTCTCATCTTCTTCCTTTGTTCCTTTTGGATACATTCCTTTTAGCAATGAATTAGAAAGACCTGTAGAATTGACAAATTTTGATTCACCCATATTTAATCTTTGTGCCGTTTCATTCATTAACTTAATAAAACCTTCTTCAGAACCACTGACAGCTTCAGCTAAAGCAATGGCTGCTCCATTAGCTGAATAAATAGCCATGGCATCATATAATTCTTTCACCGTGTATTTTTGGTTTTCGATTAACGGTACATTTGATAATCCATAATCCTGAGAAATTTTAGCTGCATATTTACTAACTGGCACACGTTGATCCCAAGATAATTTCTTATCTTTTATGGATTCTAATACTAAGTATTCCGTCATCATTTTTGTCATGCTTGCAATACCTAATAAAGCATCCGTATTTTTCCCGTATAGCACTTTCCCCGTACTTGCCTCTACTAAAATGGCTGCATCTGCTTCAACACCAATATCATCTGTTTTAGAAGCAGCTGATGCTTGTGTAGAGACAAAAAATACGCTGGCCATTAACATAACAGCAATGACACAAATTAATTGTTTCTGTACTGCGTTTCTCACTCTATACCCTCCAAACGTAAACTCACATAAATGTAATTTTATCATACTAAAATTTAAAAAAATAGATAAAGAAGTACTGTTACATTCACGATCCATGACATAAAAAACACGTTTCCCTAATAGGGAAACGTGTTTTTTAAACATTCATGATTATCTCATAGAATAGTTAGGAGATTCTTTTGTAATTTGCACATCATGTGGGTGACTTTCTCTTAAACCTGCTCCAGTCATACGAATGAATTGTGCCTGTTCACGTAACGCTTCTAAGTTAGCTGAACCACAGTAACCCATTCCTGCGCGTAAACCGCCAATCATTTGATATAAAGTATCTGCTACAGGTCCTTTGTAAGGCAAACGGCCTTCAATACCTTCTGGAACTAATTTTTTATTATCTTCTTGGAAGTATCGATCTTTACTTCCTTTTTCCATAGCTCCTACAGAGCCCATTCCACGGTACACTTTAAAGCGTCTTCCTTGGTAGATTTCTGTTTCGCCAGGACTTTCTGTCGTTCCTGCTAGAAGGCTTCCTAGCATTACTGTATGTCCACCAGCTGCAAGTGCTTTTACGATATCTCCAGAGTACTTAATACCGCCATCTGCGATAATAGCTACACCGTGCTTACGAGCTTCGCTTGCACAGTCATACACTGCTGTAATTTGTGGAACGCCTACACCAGCTACAACACGAGTTGTACAAATTGAACCAGGTCCAATTCCTACTTTTACTACGTTTGCTCCAGCTTCAATTAATGCTTTTGTACCTTCAGCAGTTGCTACGTTACCAGCAATAATATTTAATTCTGGATATGCCTCGCGAATGCTGCGTACCGTATCTAAAACGCCTTGTGAATGTCCATGCGCCGTATCAATAACGATAACATCAACGCCAGCTTGTACTAATTTTTCGATACGAACAGTTGAATCAGCTGTTACGCCAACAGCTGCTCCAACTAATAATCGACCTTGTTGATCTTTAGCTGCATTTGGAAACTCAATTACTTTTTCAATGTCTTTAATTGTGATAAGACCTTTTAATACGCCATTGTCATCTACAAGAGGTAACTTTTCAATTTTGTATTGCTGTAGAATTTTCTCTGCTTCTTCTAAAGTCGTTCCTACTGGAGCAGTAACTAATTCTTCTTTTGTCATTACATCAGCAATTTGCATTGAATAATCTTGGATGAAACGCAAGTCACGGTTTGTAAGGATTCCAACTAGTTTTTGTTCTTCTTCGTTGTTGACAATCGGCACACCTGAGATACGATATTTGCCCATTAAATGTTCAGCAGCAAATACTTGGTTTTCAGGAGTTAAAAAGAAAGGATCCGTGATAACACCACTTTCAGAACGTTTTACTTTATCAACTTGTTCTGCTTGCTGTTCAATCGACATGTTTTTGTGAATGATACCTAAACCACCTTGTCTAGCCATCGCAATAGCCATTTCAGCTTCTGTAACTGTATCCATTCCTGCACTGATGAACGGCACCTTTAATTTTAATGTTTTTGTTAGTTCAACACTCATATCAACGTCTTTAGGTAGTACCTCAGATTTTGCTGGCACCAGTAAAACGTCATCAAATGTTAAGCCTTCTTTAGAAAATTTGCTTTCCCACATTATAGAATCCTCCTTTAAACGACAGAATATTATTAGTAGATTAACAAGCAGATATGTACCTGTCAATAACTTCACTAGATATCAGATAATTCTAATAAAAAGAAAAGGTGATTTAGTTGCATAAATTTAATGATGTTTGGACGTCCTACAATTTATTTTTCTCTGTTCCTTTTGTACAAGACTTTTTAAAAAAGCGCTATCAAAAATTGAATTATAGCGATGCAGAGCAACATAGCTTTAAAAACAGTTACCCCTTTATTTATTATTTGGAACACAGTAAAAATTATTATCAAGTTGCGGCACAATCTCCTGTATCAGTTCAACCAGTTTTATTATTTTATGGAATGTCACAGCTGTTAAAAGCCAGTTTGTTAACACAAAACCCAGTATATCCCGAAAATACGGCGGTGTTAGCACATGGAGTATCAACACGAAAAAGAAAAAAACAAAGTTATGATTTTTTAGATGATGAAGTTAAGATTCAAAAAAGCGGTTTGTTTTCACAAGTAGGAGAAGAATTGTTTCATGTGAAACAACTGGAAGGTAGTAAATATACAATGAATTATCTATTGTCTTGTGTACCTGAATTAGAGACATTATTTTTAAATTTGGGTACGAAGCCATTTTCCCATTTAACAACTATTGGATCGCTTCCAGCTAACTCTTTGCCTATTCCTGAACAAGTTACACGGTGTTATCATATGAATCACGAAAGGCTCTATTCTTTTTTAAAAGAGCGTTCCCATCTATCATTGTCTCTGTCAGAAGATCAGGTATGTATTCTTGACCCTTCAAGCAGTTTGTATAATTGTTCACCTTTTATGTACAATTTCCAAGCTAACACGTTGCATGCCCCGTTGGAAAAAGATAGCTGCTTATATTTCCCTGAGATATTGGCACATTACTTATTACTTTATAATTTAAGTATGATTTCACGTTATGAAACAGAGTGGTGGTATGAATTATTGCATACATACTCTTCGAAAGATTACCCATTTATCTTGAGATTCCTTGAAGTTACGGCTCAAAAGATTCCCTACCTAATTTCTTGTTACTTAAATGAACATACAAAAAAAGACTAGCTAAAATAGCTAGTCTTTTTTTAAGT
>NZ_JBYCZN010000017.1:0-11734 GCF_057586255.1 Priestia sp. SRI_019
GGTGATTTCTTTCATCATAATTCCATTTAACATCTTTTTTACCAGCATCATACTAGCCCCCATTTTCGTTTTAAGAGTATAGTACTAGTATTCAAATGCAACATGATATTTCCTGCTAAAAGAAACAATCAAATATAGAACCATAAACAAAAAAGCTCAAAGAATCTTTGAGCTTTTCTCAGAGTGAAACTCTCTCATTAAACAATACTCTGACCAATAGGGACATGTCTAAGGAGCATACCAATTTAATGAAATATTCGTGTCACATTAACATGATATGTGGGATATAAGGCACGTGTACCTAAAGGGAACAAGACTATTGGATATTTTTATATATGTAAAATTAAGTAAAAAGCTATGCTCTATCCAAAATAAACATAGTATTTAAAAGGAGGACTCAACAACCTTACAAAATGAAACAGAAATAACACTTGTTCTCATAAGATCAAGTGTTATTTCTGTTTTAGATGAATTAAAAAGCATATTCAACGCAAATTAAAAAAAGAAGAAGCTTTTAGTATCCATGAATGCGCATTAAAAAAGGAAAAATCACTTGAAGAAATAAGTGTTTTTTTCTTTTGTTGAAAGGAATCAAAATATGAAAAATTTATTTAAATATTTGTTCTTTTTAATTGGCGGAACAATTTGGCTTAGCGTTTTAATATTTTCTATTTACACTGATCTTGCTAATGTTTACGGCTATAACCCCGCACGTATAGAGGAATAAAGAAGTAAAAAGATTCAAAACTATAAAGAAACATAAAAATAAACAACCTGAATATCAAAAAATACTTTGAGCAAACTATTCATGATGCCTACTAGAGAGTGTCTTCCACTGCAACCTAATAAAAAAGAAAGATGTCCTCCCTGACGTCTTTCTTTTTTTATTAGGTACTTAAGGCATAAAATTGGTTAGTTTAAACAAACTACTCATGATGATTAAAGTCACCAATAAAAACATAGTTTGCAATAGAAGAAACTACTGCTAGTCCCAGTGGTTTCTTCTATTTTCTATTTGTAATTTTCGATTTTATAAGAAGAAGTAACTGTTAGAGATTTTCATTCTAACAGTTACTTCAAAAATTTACTTCTTTTGATTATTTGCTACTGAAGAATTTGTATTATTATCTTTATCCTTGTAATCCCCTTTATTTATTGTACGATTTACGTTAATATTTCCATCTTTACTGCAGTAGTTAATGTCCATATTAAAAATATTTATTTTGTATTACATCCTCGTATCTCCTTTTATCGCCTTGTGAGGCATTATCGTCTTTTTCATCACTATTTGTAGAATCATCTTCTTGCTCTTCATTGCTTTGTTCTTCACTTTCTTCTTGAATCTGTCCAATTAATGAAATAACAGATCCAACAGCCTGAATCCAACTTCCCGTAACATCTAATGACCATATCGTGTTATTATTATCCTGTTTTTTCTTAGACGTTTCTTTGTTCTCTATATAATTGTCTTTTAATTCATTTATACCACTTAAAGCTTGTAGTGAATTCCCAATAATCTGAAGTAAATTTCCAATGATATTATAAATTTCATTTATATTTGATGTATCTTGAAATTCATCTCCTAAAGCAGCAGCGCCACCTAGAGCTTGAATCCAGTTACCACTAATAATTAATTTCTGTTGTATTATGTCGTCAAAATCTATGACAAGCCCAGAAATAACGGTCACATTTCCAACAGATTGAAGTTCATTTCCAACTTTCTCAAGATTCTCTTCTCCTTGTCCATCAGCCTCTAGAGCATTTCCTACGGCTTGGAGTTCGTTTCCAATTAAGCTTAAATCTTTTCTAAAACTTTCTCCTAATGAACGAAAGGGAGTGCTCCCTACAGCAGCTGTAACGGTTCCAATAGCTGCTAACCAAGCACCAAAGATTTCTTTTAACTGATTATCCATAATGATCTATCCTGTCGTTAAAGACATAATTTCTGACAATAAAAAGTACCCATTAGAATCTAAAATCCAAAGGGTACTTTAAAAAAAACAAAATATAAGGATTCTAGGGCAATAAACTTAATACTAAGAGCAAAGTATAAGCCTATATTATTGTATTCATTAATAATCATATAGGTAACTTGCCTATACGAATAAAACTTCACTTTTCGAGAACACTACCCAAGACGATTCATATCATCGTTTCGCCTAGCGCAATCCATGAAAAACTCCTGAACAGGAACCAGGAGTTTTTTCTATTTTTTGAATGCATATCACATACAAACCTAGTTATTATAATGGACTTCATTACCAACAAGCTTTAAAATTCATTTCGTATAGTACGATTGCAACCATTAGTATTTAATAGGAGTGATTAACAACTTGGCTCAGTTTTTTTGTCAGATTTGTGATTCTGAATTTAAAAGCTATAACAAAAATGCGAAATATTGTTCTCAGAAGTGTAAAGGAAAAGCATATATCAAACATTCAATAAAAAAATGTAAAATTTGTAGAAAAGAATATAAACCAATACGAGCTACAAGTAAGTTTTGTTCTCTTAAATGTTGTGCTGCAGATAAGAAGAATAAAGTTATTCTTCTACCCTTTTTCATATCTACAAGATATGCTGATTTAATTAATATGATAGACCTTGAACACTTTTCATACTAGCTCACTACATTTCAAAATGTCCTTATAAACCTTAATGAATAAAAATTTATATAGAGAGAAAACTACTCAAGATGAATGCATCATTGTTCTAAAGCTAACTCCTAAGGAACAGAAAAAACTACTTCTCGGACTCAGAAGTAGTTTTTTCTATTTCAAGCTTTATATAGTCTATAAATGTAGTTAACATAATGAATTTTATACCTTAAAACAGTTATAGCTGTTTTTTAATTTTCTTAAAAGATAATTTACACATATACATGAGACTCCATAATTACTTATATAAAAACACCTTTATATTGTCATTCTTATCATCTATAGTTGCTAATAAAATATTTTTTATCTCTAGCCCATATACTGTTCTAATGTGATTTTTTAACCATTCTTCTTCTTTACCGGTTTGTTTTAATTCCTCAAAATCAATCTTCCCATCTTTAATAATTGTAATAGGCAAAGAGAAAGACTTTGTCATCAGCTTCATATCTTTAGGAGTTAGTGTTTGATACTGGGATTCTAAAAAAAATGAAATAGTACCATCTGATTCCCATAATGCTAAAGCAACTTGTTGAATATCATATATTTGTTTTTTTCTTAATTCTGTTAGTAAAACATCAATAGGTATTCTAGCTTTAGTTAGACCTTTATAGAGTATCTCCCCATTCTTTATAAGAGGAAGAGGCGAAGGATCAACAAATTTTGTGAATCTTAACCACTTAAGACTTAAAAATACTAAAATAAGATATAAAATAACTAATACACCTATCGTTATCATAGAACCCTTCATTCCTAAGTGTTGGTCTGATAAAGGATGAGCAATAATATTTCCTATTGATAAAGCCATTATAAAATCAAGGAGCCTTAACTGAGACAGCGATCTCTGTCCCATTATTTTAGTAACAACGAGTAAAAAGAAAAAAGAAATAACTGCTCTTAGAATCCATTGAACTGCAGTAAGTGATTCTTGACTATAAAAAAAATCCAATACATTCACATCCTAATTGTTAGTCGGAAATCTTAATAAGTATCAACTATTAGCTACTAATTATTTACATAAAAGTATCTATCTTATACAAATGGTTAATTTCTAATACTTTGAGCAAACTACCCAAGACGCCGCGAGGCATCGACTACTTTCGAACCCTTATTAGTTTCTCTAAACAGAAAAACCTACTGATCTCTGTCAAGTAGGTTTTTCCGTTTTTTAAGCTGTATATCGTATACAACGTTAGTTAACATAATGTTAGTTATCGGAAATAAAGCCGTTGGAATTATTCATTCCAACGGCTTTACTTGCACCAAGACAGACATGTTCAAACTCTTTCTACTCCATAACATAAACTAATTTTTTTCGGAAAGTATGGTGAATATATATTAAAAATTATTGGTGCACCTGAAAAGCATTCCAAGTATTTGCTATAGTTGTGCAATTTCGTGTAGTTGGAGCTGTATCAACTGTAACTTCACAAGTCCCTAAATTTACACTCTGTAATTCGACAGATGGAGTACCAATTAGCTCAATGGTAAAAGCTTGTGCATTTCCCCAACCATTAGCAGTCTCCTGTTGTAAATTATAATTCAATAAGTCACAGATGACATTACAAGAACCAGCTACGTCATTACCACTTGCTCCACCATTTTTTCGTACTTCATAAGAAATAAAATTTTCAATTTCTTTACATGATAGTATTACAGTCCCAAATGGACGTTGAACTGAAACCTGACATGCGGATAGATCCACGGCTGTAATAGGAAACTGACCACTCACATCAGGCATTTCAAGTACAAGAGTCCATCCAAAATTCTGAGCCGCAGTAAAGTTCACTCCTAGTACTTGGCAAATTGCACTATTACAACCGCCGCCACCACCACTAGGAGGCTTTTTCCCTTTTTTCTTAGGCAATATAATCACTACTTTCTTAGATTTTAAATTCATATAAAAATATAAGAGGAAATTTATTAAATGACGTTAAACCATAGAGGAGACTTATCTTTAGGATCACCATTGTAGTTTATAGTGATTTCTTCATTTTTCTTAATGTCAACAATACAGTAAAACTCTATCGTTACTTTTTTTTCATTAGTATAATAGATACAATTTGGAGAATATGAATGATTGAACAAGGAACCATAACCCAAAGCAATTGCTGTATCATTACCTTCTTCTCCCCAATAAAAGCAATAATATGACATTACAGTTTTTTCTAAGTATTCCCATTCATTTTTTGGTGAAATTACAACGGGAGATACTTCTATAAGCTCCCCTTTTTTGATATCACGTAAAGCATATATTCCTCTACCATATTTTTCGGTATCCTTAACATATATTGATATCAAATTAATAACTCCCTTTTAAAATTAAAAGTTATAACAATGTAGAAAATATCTACTTTAATATTCTATTATTTTTTATCTATTTGGTTTGTATGCTTGTCCTAATATTACTTACATTAATTAAAAATTATGTATACGATATACATAATTAGTTGACATAATCACAGTTATCGGTAGCATTTCTAATATTAATGTTTAAAATGATAGTTAATTAAATAAGATTTAATTTTTATCTATAAACAAGAAGGGATACCGTTTAAATGTTTAATATTCATATTATGGATTGGGCAAAGAAAAGACCTAAAAAGCATTACAATAATATACATGAGCTTAGGATTTTCGAATTGATTTTTTGTAGGAAATTGAAGGATCTAGGATTCGAATTAGACGAACTTAATAGCATTACTGTATATTGTTTAGCTAATCCCAATAAGGATGTATCATATTCAGAAGAGAAGGCCATCCATGAGGTTGAAATACTTCTTCCAGATGATTATATGTTATTTACAGAATTAGAGTCAGTTGAAGAAAAATATCAAGCATTTTGTAACATAGTTAGAAAATATATAATACCTACTTTGGAAAAGTACTCTTCATTTTCTTTAGTAACTATACAAAAATATGTAGAAGAAGCTTTAAAAGAAATAGTTAGACAAGATTATGAAGCCATTTTTTTAGCTGCAAAAACACCAAAGAAAAGCCCTAACCGTAAACTAGTAGCAATGTTGAAGGGAGTACATAGATATTCTGGCTTTCAGTTATGGTGTGAGGTCTACAATGAAAGAGGATTAAGAATAATTAATGAATTACTCGTAGAAGAGGTTGGAAATGAAACTGTATATGCCAGATTCCTAGGAGAGTTGAAATGGGAAAGCAATCAGTTAATTACGGTTAAGTCTAAAACAAGTAGTTGGACGAAAGAAGTCCATGTTCCTTTATAATGCATTTTCTACTTGTATACGGTATACAGGTCTAGTTTACATAAACACTCTTTCCGGAACACATCACAAAAAGAACCCCTTATGGCACAAGGGGTTTAAGATAATATGACGACTTACTTTATGCAGCTTTTTATACATCCTTGATTTGCCGACGTTCTTCAGAAAGGTGATTACTAAAAAATGTATAAAAAGTGCACCATTTATACATATGCTGATCCTAAGAATATAGTCTTTATAAAGAATTCATGGTAAGATTTACATTATCTACTATTAATTCTTTGCTAAGTTTGAATCCAAAGAAGCAACCTCTCTCCAATGCCACGGGATATGAGGTTGCTTCTCTTATTTTGAAACTCTTCTTATGCTTTCATTTTATTGTTTTCTAGAACTTAATGTTATACCTTCTAAAACATAATTCCATGTTTCCAGGTCATTAGGGAGTCTCGGTACTTTGACTGCACATACTTTATCAATTTCCCAATTAATTTCACTTACACCGTTGAATCCTTCTTCAGGGCATAGGATAAGAATATTAAAATTACCTTTAACAATCTGTTCTAAAATTGCTTGTAATTCTAAAGTTTGCTCATAGGTAGCAGCCCATCTAATAAATAAAACAGATTCAGAAGTTGTGATTTTTTCTATAAAACGATTAATTCGATTTGTAAGTTTTTCTTTATAGGAGGTGTATGTGGCACTCCAATGTTGATGTGGAATGATTGGGAAATCGTGGACTGAAATAATATTATAATGAGTATCCTCTATTAAATAAGATTGTACCCCTTCAATTAAGACCCCATCATCAGCAAATGCAAACGCTCCATCAGTCAGTTGCATGTTTTCAAGTTCCATAAAATTGCTGAATTTATTTTTCAGTAACCTATTAACATCAGAAAGTGATAGAGATACACTCCAGTCTAGTGGCCCAGAGAATGTCCTTAAATTTAAGCGTTTTAATTCCATTGCAGGATTACAAGCACTGCCTAAGCTAACAATTATATCGTATGATCCTTTGATTTCTTTTAGGTTCAACAGAATTCTCCTTTTTTATGACCTACTATATTAAATAGTGAATTGAATAAATTGAATTGTACTAGTTGTAAAAAAAGATTAAATGCAAAAGTAAAATTATAGGTAAAAAATCCTTTTTAAACATTCTTTAAGTGCTAATAGTTTCTTTTATAATTATTCGTTTTGTATATATCATGCACTACTTTCAAACTAGTTGATTTAATTAAAATATTTATAGAATAAACTATCGGGTACATTGAGCTTTTTAGGTTGATAACTTCTCATAACGCACATTGGACATTCAGAAACAAAATAATTTGTAACTTTAGGGTCGTCGTAACCACCCCTATGGAGCCAAGCATGAAACATAGAGCCTATAAGCAAGCCGGCAGTTACATTCGGTTGTTGGAGTTGGTATACATTAACAATCATAGATAACGGAGTTTGAGTCTTAGTGACTGTCTGTGGTAGTTGTATTGTTATAGGAGAAGGGGTGTATATCCAATCTATCCTAGCTCTTTGGGATCGGCGAAACCCATTGTCTTTAATGACCTCTGTCAATTGCTCCATAGCTAAATCTGTAGCCCGTTTCCCGTCTGTAACATTAATACCAAAATAACGTAAAGGCTGTAAGTTTTTCATCGCATATGTGTTCGTGCAATCAGCTAATTGTGATACACCATTATTAAATCCATTGTTCCATTTTTGTGTTAGATGCAACGACCAGTTAAATAATACACCATTGATAGTGTCTTGAATTTTTTGTACCTGGTCTGGGGTAAATCGCTTAGAAATATCAAAGAAAATAGTTGGTGGTAAGCCAGAGATGCCCTGCGGGATAGGGACTGCAAAAGCTATTTCGCTATAAATTTTTAGTGGAAGGTATTGTAAGAATTCTTTATCTTGATTTTTTTGAATAGATTTCTCTAAATTTTGTTTACTATTCGTTAGCAATGTTATGTTCCCCTTTTTAAAAAGGTATTTATATTAACAGAATATGCTACCAACCAAAAAGAGTTTGGACATGCTTAAAAAGAAAATATTTGTTATTCTACTTCTATTAAATAAAGAAGCATTTTTATCATCGTACAAGCAGTTCTTGATTTATTGAATAATATATCAAGAACAATAGACAGAAAGGGTGGTAAAAATAATTAAGAACGATAAAGGTAAAAGAGAAAATGACTACGTTCAAAATCAACCAGGATCCCCACTAGCTACTACAGTTAATTTAGCAGTTGTGGGTGATAGCCATGTAGGTTTTTTAAACAGTCAAAGTATGTTTAATACCCTTTTGCAAAGAGTCGTGAATAATGGTAACAAACGATATATCATATTCGGTGGAGATGATGTACACGCTTTAGGTGCTTCTTCAATACAAGTAGCTGAAACATATTACCAACAGTTCACTAATATTTTGAATAATGTTTTAGGAGCAATTCCCTTCAGATCTTCTATAGGAAACTGGGAGGCTACTAACAGAAATAACAGTAGAGCTTTATTTCGACAGTACATCAATCGTTATTTAACTGGCTATAGAGTTATTCCTGGAACACAAGGGTTAGTGCGTCATGTTTGGTTAGATAATGGTCAAGGAGGGGTATTTAGCCGGGATAGCTTAAACTTGCTAAGTAACTTAGATCCTAACTATTATTACATTATTGATTTTCATTGGCCTTTGAGAGTTCCAGGTATAACTACGGAAATACATGGTGATCATGTTACGACTCAAATGCAGACAAACATGTTTTTTAATGCTATACCCTCTAACGTAAGGAACAAAATTTTAGCGATTTTCACTCATCATGCACATAAATTTTTTGCTAACTCAGTTACAATCAATCCTAACTTTCCTAATACCTCATTTTTTGTAACTGGATGTTCAGGGGACTATGCATGTATATCCAGCGAGAGAGGATACTATGAATTAAATTTAACAGTCCAAAATAATATAGCTATTTTGCAAACCATAAAAACTCTCGTTCAATAACTTGAGGAATAAAGAAGACTACATTAAGAGTAGCTAGGATAACCTTAGGTAGCTTTCCATTCTCAAAATGCAGCTTTTCGCCAGCTTATATAACTAGCGAAAAGCTGCATTTATTATTTCATTTGTATAAGTTTACTTTTTATAACATATTGTCTCCTTCCTCTCACAACTTACTATTTCTTAGTACGTATGATCGTGTTATATTGAAAGATAAAACTATTCCTTTGATCTTTAAGGAATATAGCTTTATCTTCTTTTTACAATATATCTCCATCAATCCGGAAAAGGAGGATTTTATGAGTAACATTATTAACTTTAATAAGTTTCAAAGACATAAAATAATGAGGAAAGTTCTTCGTTTCGCTTTAGTAACAGGAACAATTATGATCTGCTGCATGCTTGCTTATGTACTAATCTTAATAGAAATACATTTTCCTGCTCATTATCCCATTTATATTGAAGCTAAACCATAATAATTATGTTCTTAACATCTTATGAAAGATACTCAGTCAGGTTTGTTTATATAATGAATTCCTATTTCCAATTATTTATTAAGATACAAATTTTAGTTCATACGTTAAACGCAAAAAAGCTTCTTTGTCTTTATTCTTTAAGGACAGATCAATTTCTTCAAGAATTTTACCCTTTTTGAATTGTTTCGTTACTTGACTTAAAAACAATTCAGCTAATATTTCTTCAGATATATTTTTTTCAATTTGACTCATTTCGTTGGATATATTATTTTCCATAAACAATTAACCCCTTTATCATTCTCTTTTAAAAATAGTGTTTCCTTTTTTCATTGTTTTGATACGAGGTTAATAGATAAATTAGTATATAGAAAAGTGTGTAATAAAAGATAACTTGACACAAAGAATAATATTTATTTCAAAACTCTAAAGATAAAACATAGATTAGCTTAAATAGTTTACATATTCGTTGCATTCTCATGTTGTTTTACTAATTTATAAAACGTTGTCTTTTTTACATTCGCTTCTTTCATTGCCTGTACGGCTGTAATTTCATTTCGTTTCCAACGGTTATAAGCCTCAATAAAATCTTGGCTAACTTGGGCTTTAGGGCGGCCAAAAGATATACCGCTCTTCAGCGCAGCATTAATTCCTTCTCGTTGGCGTTTACGAATACGATCTCGCTCTTCTTGAGCCATCCAGGACAAAATTTGAAGAACCAAATCTGCAATAAAGGTTCCCAAACTATCCTTATACTGAGTCGTATCAAGCAAAGGCATATCCAATACAACAATATCTGCCTCAATTTCCTTTGTGATAGCATTCCACTCTTGTAAAATTTCTTCTTTGTTACGCCCAAAACGATCTAGTGAATGAATGTAAAGGATATCCCCTTTACGAATCATTCGTTTTAGTAATTGGTACTGTTCTCGATTGAAATTTTTTCCACTTTGTTTATCCATGAAAATATCTCGAGGAGAAATGCCCACTTCTTCCATGGACTGAAGTTGTCGTCCTTCATTTTGATCTCGGCTGCTTACACGGATATATCCAAATTTTCTATTTTCCATTTTTATACTCCCTTTTGTGTCTATCTTCCTTTTATTCTATCAAAAACGTTCGTAAAAGTGTATGAAATAAAGAGAACGTTCGTAATCATTTTTCTGACTTAAACGAACGATAGAAACAGTAGATTTCTTATATAAAAGGAAAGTTCGTAAAAGTATACTTTTACGAACGTCGTATTTTTTTTATAATTAATGTTAAATTTATATAAATGATAAATAATCAAATAAAAGACATTATAGAGTATAAATAAGGAATTGATCCTGAGGACCGTTTGAAGGAGTTATTAATAAGAAATTAAAAAAGAAATTATTTTTCGCTTCTTACTTTATTAATATTAGAATGAAAGTCTAAAAAGGTAGCACTACATACTGTATACTTGCTGCATTACTTTTTACAAACTTAAAAATCTAAATTTGTACAAATAATATTTACATATTAATAAAAGACATACTATTGGAGGTCATAACTCTTTAATTAGTGAAGCTCTGCAAAATTTGAATAATAGTGCTAAGTAGGAACATATTGCTGCTTCTATGGCTTAAACCTATAACCATTATGTTATATTATTGATTTAATTCAAAGAATATTTTTCCATAGTTCCCTTAACACATACACTTTAATTGTCGACTATCTACCACAAATAAAAGAGCAGTTTGCATTTGCAAACTGCTCTTTTGATGACCCGTACGGGATTCGAACCCGTGTTACCGCCGTGAAAGGGCGGTGTCTTAACCGCTTGACCAACGGGCCATGATTATTTTTTAAGTTTAACTTAACTGTTTATTATACTGGTGGGCCTAAGTGGACTCGAACCACCGACCTCACGCTTATCAGGCGTGCGCTCTAACCAGCTGAGCTATAGGCCCTTTACTTGGAGCGGGTGATGAGGATCGAACCCGCGATCTCCTGCGTGACAGGCAGGCATGTTAACCGCTACACCACGGGACCAAAATAGAAAATGGAGGAGGAAGAGGGATTCGAACCCCCGCGGGCTTTAACACCCCTGTCGGTTTTCAAGACCGATCCCTTCAGCCGGACTTGGGTATTCCTCCGTATACTGTATGGTGGAGCCTAGCGGGATCGAACCGCTGACCTCCTGCGTGCAAGGCAGGCGCTCTCCCAGCTGAGCTAAGGCCCCATCATGGTACTGATACTGGTACTCGTGGTCGGGAAGACAGGATTCGAACCTGCGACCCCTTGGTCCCAAACCAAGTGCTCTACCAAGCTGAGCTACTTCCCGTGTATGGCGCGCCCGAGAGGAGTCGAACCCCTAACCTTTTGATCCGTAGTCAAACGCTCTATCCA
>NZ_JBYCZN010000018.1:0-11595 GCF_057586255.1 Priestia sp. SRI_019
GTGTTTCCATCCACATCGGTTCCTACTACTGCTCCTACCACAGGGCTGTCTTCTTGCGTGCTGAACGTGTAGTTTGGCACCGTCGGTGCATCGTTCACCGGCGTTACTGTCACTGTTACTGTCGAAACCGCCGTGCCTCCCTGACCATCTGAGACTAACACGGTAAACTGATCGCTTCCGTTGAAATTTAAATTTGGGGTATACGTGTAAGCTCCACTATTAGTTACGATAACTGTTCCGTTTGTGGGTGGAGATTGTAATTGGAAGGTAAGTAAGTTACCATCTACATCTGTAGCTTGTATCTGACCAACTAAAGGGGTATCTTCATTAGTGATAACTGCATAATTTTGAGTAACAGGATTATCGTTTACAGGCGTATTGATTATGGTAACTACAGAGGTAGCTGTTCCTCCTTGCCCATCGTCTACAATAACTGTAAATTGATCCGTTCCGTTAAAGTTTAAATTTGGGGTATAGACAAATTGGCCATTAGGATTAACAGTTACTATTCCATTAGTCGGCCTCGTACCAACACGATAAGTTAGAGGATTCCCATCAATATCACTGCCAATGACTGTCCCAATTGCTACAGTATCCTCTGGATTTGTAACAGTATAATTAGGAACTGTAGGAGGCGTGTTAATAGCTGTTACACTATTGACAGGCGAAGCACCTGATCCTGTTAATACATTTCCTGGTGTACTTTCAAATTGGTAATTAATAAAGACTTGATTACCAAGAGAAGAGACTGATGTTAGGGGACCAGCTACCCTAACCTGATATGTCAAAACCCGAGTTTGATTAATACTCAATGTACCAAGTGACAGACCATTTCGGATATCTGCATTTGTCTGAGTAACGCCATCCACTTGCAAACTATTAGGAATGAAGGTTGTTGCTGAAGACAATGGATCTGTAGCTATTAAAACATTAGCCGAAGCTGTACCAGTATTACTTACTTGGACTGTATAAGTAATAATATCTCCTGTTCGAGCAGATGTAACATTAGCAGACTTTGATACATTTAAAACAGGTGCATTAATATCTACTTGGAGGGCTAAAGTACTAATAACGTAAGTATCTCCACTCGTCGTTCCACGTACAACGGCACTGGTTTGGTTATTTGATAAACGAGCTGAGACATCAATATTGGTAATATCCCACCCCTGCCTCGCACCGGATAAGCTGCCTCCCGGTGTGCTATTTAAACTGCCAAATTGTCCACTTGTATCTAATACACCACTATCATTATTAATTTGAGAAGCAAAAAAGTTATTTATAGGGTTATTCGGTCCCGAAACTGGTTGCAATGCTGCAACCGTAGGGCCAAATTGGAGCTGATCACCTACTATAGCTGAATCCCCTTCAATAGCACTTACTAATAATCTACCATTTACTGTTCCTGTAATAGGCGTACCAAATCCAGTTACAGCTGCCGTAGAGCTTCCCGTAGCTGAACTTGTTAATTCTGCCCCAACAAAAATGGATAAGTTACGAGATTTTTGTAAAGGGTCAGCGTACACTACGGCCAATGTCCATCCAGCTGCATTGGCATTGTTTTCTGTTGTACTTTGTGTTCCTGGAACTCCTAATACTGCATACATCCCTGCTTGAGAAATCAAATTTGTCACATTTGCGCTGCGCACGTAATAAAAGCTTGAAGTTGTTAAGGTAAAACGTGTAGCCGTGTCTGGCTGTACACTAACTGTTCTGGTAGGAGTAATAAAAGTTACAGCGTTATTTAAAGCTGCGCTAACATCTTCTCCACCATAAAGATAGCTTCCACCCCATATTAATTCTGCATAAAGAATTTGAGTAGTGGTAGATGGGAGCCTTAAAACTGCACTAGAAGAGTTTTGCAGATAATTTGCCGTAGTCCCTGTAGGAAACGATCCATCTATGGAGCTTGGGTTTACACTGAAAAAAGTTCCTATTGATCCTGCTGTTCCAGGAGCATTAGCATTGGCTTGCTTATTTAAGCCAAAAGTGTTTCCTGTAAATGTAACAGCCCCATTAGCGTTGGTTAAAAACCGATTAACATATGGCATTTACTCACCTCTGATAACAAAATAAATCGTAACAGTATATGTAAAGTACCAATAGAAATGTGTATATAGACCCGTCTTATTTTGGGTACAGAGATAAAGTTTTTCAGGTTGTTAAATCGTAACAACACTCATTCTGACTTAAAATATGTATAAATAATATTATCTGTTTTCTAATTTAGGAGTCTAAAAAGTTATAAAACAGCTTACTATCACCGTTTCGCTGAACTTCTTTTCTACGCTCAATAACAAATATTCCCCGAACTGTTCCAAAAAAATACGCTGCAAAATTATTCTTTATACGATTTCTTTTATAAGCAAAAACTGTCTCTTTAAATGCTTGAATAGCGAGGGAAATTACATCTTCTAACGGCCTTTCTAAACAGCTCATTTTGTGGGCTAACCGAACTTTTCCCCACAATTCATAAATATCGTCTGCATATGAAAAGAAAGGTCTTACAGCATCTTTAAAAGATTTCGGTATATAAGACGGTACATAATCCGACGAGAGTTTAATATTCACTTTATTACGTATATATTTATTTAAATCTTTTAAAGATAAATTATAGGTAGACTGTTTTTTTGTGTCTTTATTCTTACTCTCCCAAGCGTTCTCAGTATTTTCTGCTTTAACATCTGCTTCAACATTAGATTCTAAGTCAAGCTGTAAATACTTAACCCAATGATTAAAAAAAGGGTGGTTCACAAATAAGTGTACTGGATTTCCCTTTCCGTTATTACGAGGACAGCGACGATATACAGTAACAATTTGCCCTTGTTTTCGAAGTTCTTTTAAATGACGATCAATTGTTCCTTTTGACTTTTCGTATGTCTTACCTAAGTATGTACTACCAGGAAAGCAAAATCCTTTTTCTGAAGCAAACCAACAAAGCCGGTCTAAAGCTTTTCTAGTTCCTTCGTGGAGACGGTAAAATTTCTCTCCGTAAAGGTTGATAATTTCTTTAAGTAATTTTCGTTTCATTGATTGATGTTGAGAACGGTTTTCGATGAAACTCTGATAATTTTTCATATAATCAAATTCTTCTGTCGTAAGCATACGCGTAGTAGACATTAGTCTATCCTCTCCTTTTCAGGAACAAAAAAAGACATCGCATCCCAAGGAAATAGGAAAACGATGTCGGATTTTTTGATAGACTACGCCCTTGAAATAAATCTAATTATCCGATAAAATAAAGGCGTAACTAAATTTATGTATTAGGACTTCGACAGGTGTTTCCCCTAGCTGTTTTAGGGTTAACGGTGTAAGGGTGTTGGCGCACCACTTGCACACGTTGGAGTCTTTTTATATTCCGCACTGTTTTGGTGACTCTATTATACCGTCTATTAATCTTATAATTCAATAAGAATTCGTGAACTCCTCATAAAACCTCCGTATTTTACTTTACATATGATTAAAAATTTCTTCGCTGGGATATACTGCTAATATTCTAAAAACCTCACTACAAATGGATTCCTTTACTTAATTATTAATCTTTAAAGTTATAAAGTAAAAAAACAGCTACTTTCTTATGTTGTTTTACTGTTTTATATATTGTTTTATATATTTGTTTTATTGTTTTATTGTTTTAGAGAGCCCATAGACACTGATATTACAACGTTTATAAGCCTAAACTATCACTAATTTTGCGCGAACTATCACTAATTTTGCGCGAACTATCACTAATTTTGCGTGAAACTATCACTAATTTTGCGTGAAACTATCACTAATTTTGCGCGAACTATCACTAATTTTGCGTGAAAAATGCAAATATGGCTTAAGTATCACTAATTTTGCGTGGACAATCTAGATGTGCTTTAAGTATCACTAATTTTGCGTTGAAAATGCAGACATGCCTCAACTATCACCAATTTTGCGTGTTAAAATGAAGATTGAGTTTAATAAATCAAGAATGAGTAAGGTTTCTAAAGTTAACAAACCTCATGAAGTATCACTAATTTTGCGTGATATTTAATTTCTAAGGACAGGTTGCTATTTAACATGCAATTTACACAGTATCACTTTTATGATATTTTAGTGATAGTTTAGAAAAATATGGGGGATTTTATGAAGAAAACGACTGTCGTTCAACCATATGATCTGGAAAGTATAAATATAAAAAATTGGGTAACTAAATCAAACATCCTCATTGAGAGTACATATAAATTGTCTTTACAAGAGCAAAGAATTCTTTTAATCATGGCTTCTAAAGTGCAGCCTAATGATGAAACGTTGAAGACCTATAGATTTCGGGCTAAAGACTTTATCGAAATCGTAGGCAATAAGAAAGGAACGGGTTTTTACTCTTATTTAAAAGAAATTGTGAATGGCCTTCAAACAAAAATTCTTACGATAAAAGAAAAAGGCAGACAAAGAAATTACAACTGGGTAATTACGTCTATTTATGAAGAAAACGAAGGATACATAACATTACAATTTCATCCTAGCTTAAAGTATCTGTTTTTGGAGCTTAAGGAAAAATTCACATCGTATCAATTAGAGAATGTAGTGAGACTCAATTCGGTCTATTCCATTCGTATTTATGAGCTGCTTAAGCAATATGAGCGCTTGCGAAAAAGGGAACTGACTCTTGAAGAATTACGTCATTTTTTAGCTATTGAACCTACTAAGTATAAACAGTATGGCCATTTTAAAAGTAAAGTATTAGCAGTAGCTCAAAAAGAAATTAATAATAAAACGGATATCCACTTTGAATTCGTAGAAATAAAAACCGGTAGAAAAGTAACATCCATAGAATTTATCATTACTAGTTCACCCGCGTTGAATGATGCTAGCGCTATTAAAGAAAAAAAACTAGAATTAAATCAACACTTAGTGGAGTTAGAAGATCACGAAAACAGTGTTCAAAACGATTTAGTGGACTTAGGAGTCAAACCGGAAAAAATAGAGTGGCTTTTATCAGAATTTACAAAAGAACATCTAGAAAGAAATATTAGATATACACAAGATCGTTTGATTACTGGAGATGTTACTCATCCTCATTCCTACGTAGTAAAAGCGATTCAAAAGGATTACGCCAAGCTTTCACACGAATCAAAGCTCCTTCAGTCTAAAAAGATTGCAAAAAAAGAGTTAGTTCCAGATTTTATGGTAGCAGCTAGAGAAAAACAAGAAACTTTTAACGAGTCTACATTAAAAGAGAAGCAAGAATTGTTCCTTGAAGAGGTTGGAACTCAAATAGAATTTGAAGAGAGGCTTCTTCAGTTTCAAGAATTAAAAAGAATGCTGATTTTAAGTTCAGATCAACCCACTGAAGAAGAAGTAAAAAAAGCTGAAGAAGCTGGCTTACAAGAAGTCATTCGAAATATGAAAGAAGACTTCAAAAACCATGAAAAATTGGGTCTAGAGCCAAGACTTGTTAAGGACTTTAAAAATAAAGAATTAAAAAAGATTTATAAAGATTTTTTACAAAGCAAAGTTTTAAATAGAAACTAAATATTGAAAAAAACATGTAAATAACAGAGCTTTAAAGGCTTAGTTTTTACATGTTTTTTTATGGATAGGTAAATTTAATATACAGAATACATTTAGTAAGCTTGGTTATCATTTTTTGTTACAATAATAGTATATTAAATTTACCTAAAAGATCGGATGTGTCTTATTTGGATAACTTTATTTTACTTCAGGATTTCCTGTCTCATTTAGTCGATTCTAAAAAGAAAACTTCTACAATTTCAATGTATAAGCATGATCTAAAGCAGTTTTTTGAATGGTTAAATCGTTATCACCCTAATATACCTCCAGAAACTTTGCCAGGAGACAAGAAATATTACGAATTATACTTCACCTATCTAAAAGAAAAAAACTTGTCAGAAGCTAATCTGAGACGTGTAGCATCACATTTAAACGGATTGTTGAAATATTATAACCTCACAAGTGATATTGATCTTTTACAAGCAACAACAAAAAAACAACGAGAATTAACTGATACTGATTTTATAACTCAATCTGATACTTTGATTCTTTTAGATTCAGTTATAAGTGACGAACATTTAAGTGATATTCAGTTACAGATACATAAATATATAGGACCTCGTAATCATTCTATATTCATCCTGCTGCTCCGTTACGGTCTTACCATTAATGAAGTTGTATCTTTAACTATAAAAGACATTAACTTTGCACAGAATACATTAACGATTGACAATAATAAAACAAAACGCACCTTGGAGCTTTCTAAACATGACAAGAAAATCATATATAATTATTTATCAACGATCCCTTTGTTATTTAGACCTAGAGATTATACAAATGATCCGTTATTTATTTCTTTTCACCCTCAAAAAATGGTTTATTGGTATGATTACAGTTTAAGTCAACCTAAAAGGATTAGTGTAATTGGTACAAAACGTATGATTGAAAGAGAAGTTAAACGTTCTGGCATAAAAGCGATCGTAAGATCTACTCATTTTCGAAACAGCTGTATACTAAAGAAAATTTATGAGGGATATTCCAACGAACACATTATTTATTACTTTGGATTGTCTAGCCGCCACGCTTTATATCGGTTTAAGCGATATCTAAAAACAAAATGAAAAACTTTCTTGAAATTAAGTTCAACTTATTTCCTAATTAAATACCTTTATATCAGTATTTTCACCTTATAGGTTGAACTTAAATTCATTTTTATTTTAGTTCTTTTTAGAAAAAAACGTGAAGTTGAACTTTAGTTAAACTTCACGGTTCACATTTTGGAATTTACTTGTTTTAAAAAGGGAAATGTTATGGCAATAGTTTCTCCATGTATTATAAATCTATAGTTTAACGGCCATACCTCGATTGTATAAGAACGGATTTCTTGCAAAATCATCTAGAATTTAATTAGATTTATTATTCTTGATTAAATTCTAGCGGAAGTTTACTCTAGATTCTTTAAAAATGCTTTATTATCAATGTTCATTATATTCTAGCTTTCATTGTAAGGTCTAAATAACTTAGAGAAAATTAATGTTAGTTTCACATTAATAAAATACTTCTATAAGAATTGTATAAATAAAAAAAGGAATTTTATTAAATCACTGCGATAGATTGATAAAAGGAAGGGATATAACGCTTATATTCTTTTGTAAAGAATACTCAATATGGTATACAAAGATCTTGATTTAAAGCTAGAGAAAGTACATTCTAGATTTATCTAAAACCTTTTTACATCAAGCTCTATAGACATTCTAGTTTTTTCAATTATAGGAAAGGGAAGGATTTGAATTTTCATCATCAAAGATATTTCTTAACTGATGAAGCTCATTTTTTTGGAGACATCCGGTAAAACAAAAGTCTAATTAAGGAGGGGCAATGGTTGACTCTTAAATTATTTTTTGAGCTACATATGTAATTTATCTACGATTAAAATAAACAGTTTTACTCTTGCAAAGTTCATGTTTTCATCTAGAATTGAAAAGGAAGAATAAGAAGCTTAGTGAAACAAAAGAAAAAATATACATAAAAAACAGGAATATAAAGTAATTAATAGAATTTTACTAGAAATGTAAAGCTTGAATAATATCTCGTACAACTACATTCTAGAATCGCCGTTAATATCGATATATCAACTTCAAGGTTCATCTAGATTTTTATATAGAAAGGAGAATTCTAGAAAAATGCTTGAAAAAAATGAGAATGAAGTAGTTTATACTTTAAAAGACACAGTAAAGCTAACTGGATTAAGTGTGGATCTTATTCGCTTGTATGAAAAAGAGTTCAACCTCCAAATTCAACGCACAGAAGGCGGACATAGAAGATATAACAAACAAAACATTGATTTATTAACCGAAATAAAAAAAAGAATTCAAGAACAAAATTGGAGCTATAAGATGATAAATCAATGGCTTCAAGGTGAAATTGTGCCCGAAGCAGTTGAAGTTCAATCGAATCTTGAGAAGAAAGTAGAATCTCTTGAAGATAAAGTTCAAGAATTGCTTAATCGCTCTGAAAAAGATGAGCAATTTCAACTAGCACTTATCCAGCGGTTAGATGAACAAGGAAGTCTTATAAAGAAACTTACAGAAAAGCTAGACCATCAAGACAAATATATTGAAAACAACCTAGAAAAACGAGACGAAAAATTGACTAGTGCTATACGTGAAATTAGCGATACAAAAAAACTGATCGCGGCCGCCCAAGAAAATCTAGATTCAAAACCAAAAGGATTCTGGAGTAAGATTTTTGGCGGTTAATATGTAACTTAAACTATAAAAGCAGCAGGATTTTTTGTGCATTACAGAAAACCCTGCTGCTTTTATAATTTATTTTTAATGATTAAATGTTGAATTTCGAAACTTTATGGTTAGTTGCCAGAAGGAATTTATTATTGATAAACAATCTTATATAGAATTGAAGGGGAATTTACAGGGGAGGCAGCTTTTAATAATACGTTTGTCTATTTGATGGAATCTTACTTTGAACACATAAACTTTGGTTTCTTCTCTGAGAAAAATATTTTTTGACACTCTGGTTAAGTGACAAAAGATAATAGCAAGGATGCCTTAGAAACCGTCTATTTGCACTTTATGTATGCGTATTAATCTTATTCATCATAAAAGATGCATATAATATATCATTACTTATAGATAGCATTCACTATTGTAAGCGGTTATCGTATAGAAGGGAGTACACTTTAGAATGGAGAGAAAAGTTGTTATCTTTATGCACATTCCTAAAACAGGAGGGACAACGCTTAATAATATTTTTAAAAGGTCCTACTCTAAAAATGAGATATACGATCATATTCCTTTAGAAGAGATGAATAAACAGTTTAGCCAATTAAAAGAAGAAGATAAAAAAACACTAAAAGCAGTATCCGGCCATCACTTCTATGGAATACATGAAATTTTTTCTAAGCCCTATGTTTATTTTAGTATGATGCGTCACCCGATTGAGCGTGTCGTATCATTATATTATTTTTTAAAATCGTATCCAGGGTACTATGAAGAGAAAATGAAACATATGTCTTTTGAAGACTACATTGATTGGGACCCTCAAGCTAAAAATGGCCAAACTCAACAAATTTGTGGGGGAGAATCTCAACTAAGTGTAGAAAAAGCGAAAGAAAACTTAATGGAATTTGAATTAGTAGGAATAACAGAAATGTTTAACGAATCGCTTCTGTTACTAAAGAAGAAATTTAAGTGGGGAAATATTGAGTATAAAAAGATGAATGTGACAAGATCTCGCCCTTCACTTAATGAAGTACCTATTGAAATCATTAAGAAAATAGAAAATCACAATGCGTTAGATATAGAGCTGTTTGAATATGCAAAATCAAATTTCATTAAACAATTAAAAGAATCCTAGAAATGAATTTGAACTTTTTTTAACCATCAATTTAACTTTTCTTAACGTTAGTAAAATCAAATCTATATTCTAAACGGGTGTACATTTAAATTGGCAGGGTAAATTCCTGTCTTTTTCTTTTCATATAGACGATTGGAATCTCTCTTTACATTAAGTATAATATCATGATAAAAAACTAAAATCATGAATTATCTTACGATAAACTTATGTTTTAAAGATACTGAACAAACACTTGGATATATTAATTCTTGTGGAGGTGATAGTAATGGAAAACAATAAATATTCCAACAAGACTGCCTCAGGAACAGATGTACAACATGTGAAGCAAAAAAAACGCTCAAACATCTTCTGGCAAGTACGGTACGGAATTTGCTAGTGAGACTGACGTACAGCACGTTAAACGCCAAAATGCTCAAGCTTCTGCTAACAAAAATCAAAATTATGGTCGATAAAAGAATTTACCTTAAAAGGGTTCTTCCATAGTCGTTGGAAGAACCCTTTATTGTATTCATTTTTCTCTTTACTTGTACTAGAACATATTGCACCGATCAAACCTAAATAAAAAAGCTAGCATAGAACTAGCTTTTTAAAATTAAAATAATTTTAAAACATTAGCAACCTCCGGCAAAGCCACCAAAACAAGAAGCACCGATAATGATTAATAAAATAAACAGCACAATAATTAAAGCGAAACCACTACCAAAACCACAGCCGCCTCCGCCGTAACCATAGCCGCAACCGCCACCATAACCTCCAAAGCCCATACTTTCACCCCCTATATGCTTAATACTTTTAAGATATGTATAGAAAGTGAAAATGCTCCGGATATTCTTTAACCATAAAAAAAACTCATTAACTGTATATAACCAGTAAAATTAATTTTATGGATATGTAAACCTTTTAGATTTATTTACATAGAATGAAGGAAACATACTGTTTAGTTTAAGCAGAACAGTTCACCTCCCTGACTGATATGTATTTACTAAAAAACAGAAAAGCTCCTACCGCCGGGAGGATTTCTGTTTTTTTTATGGGTATTATGGAATATAAAAACATTACATAATAGCTGCAGTCTTTGAGCAAACTACTCAAGATGGATAAATCATCAAAAATAAGATTGCGTTACAGAAAAACTCCCCCGAAAAATTCACTGAACAATTAGATAGGGGAATTTTTCTGTTTTTGAGCTGTATATGATATACATCTTTGTTTAATATAATGTCTCTTTCCTCTTCTAAAGCCCTAGCCAAATCAGATTGGTTTAAAGAAATTGGGTCGTTCTTCTTCACATCATCGACTATACAATTCGATGAAAAACCTACAAACTCTGAAATATCTACTAAAAAACCTTTCTCAGCCAAAGTTAGATAACCTTCTTTTCTTAAATAGCTGAAATTATGCTGGATAATTTGAACAAAAAAAGTGTTATTCTTGATTTTACGATCAGGCACAAGCTTCATTCTTTTAGCTTTAACTTGCAATTCGTTTGCAAATTCCATTTCTTCATGATTAAGTAATTTTCATTTTGAATATTCTTGAATCGAGTTTTTTTATTAGCTTTGTCTAACATCTTGCCTAAAGATAGATTATTTTCACTTTTTTCCATACTAATTCCTCTCTTTATGTGGCAGGAATTAGTCCCTTTCTATGTTTGAGAAACCGCCTGTCATCCAAATCATGAGCGGTTTTTCTCATTTTATACTACATTCAACAATGTCAATATCTTCTCTGTTTTTCTGCTCTTTTTGTAGCCTTTCAGCTAATTTCGCTAACAATTTATCATCTACTTGTTGAGGTTTATAACTCATACTCTCTATTAAAATACCTTCTATAACCTTCATACGCTTCATATAAAGCCCATATTGCTCCTCTGAATAATTTATTATTACATGGTCAATTTGAGGGCTCTTACCAACATTTTTAAGCGTTAGCATCAAATCATAAGCCTTTATCCTTTCTTTACGTACTAAACGCAGTAAAGCTAACAAATCATACGTATGAAAGCATGAAAGTTCATTAAAAGACTTCTCAACGTCCTCTAAGACCACAAATTCTTTTAGTTTGGGTCTTTTTACATTTAAATTAGTTCCACAAAAAGAGCAGCTATCTTCTAATCCTTCTGTCCCACAATAACTACATATCAAGCTATATTCAACCTCGTTTACTAAAAGGAAAAGTAGGCTTGAGCCTACCTGCTAGCCTTAAAGGCTATTTTAGCTTTTAGGGTTTTCCTTATCTAGC
>NZ_JBYCZN010000019.1:0-9161 GCF_057586255.1 Priestia sp. SRI_019
CGTGATTTCTTTCATCATAATTCCATTTAACATCTTTTTTACCAGCATCATACTAACCTCCACTTTCGTTTTAGAATTATAGTAATAGTATTCAAATGCAAAGTAATATTTCCTGCTATTACTTCGCTATAAAACGAATAATGCAAGTCAACATGAGCAAACTATCCAAGATGCCGTGAGGCATCTACCACTACAAATTCATATTCATATTCCCAAAAGAACAACCTACTGTACAGGAGCAGTAGGTTGTTCTTCGTTATGACGTTTAGTTAACATAAAACCTTTTATCAGAAGTAACAACCTTAGCTTAAAGCAAAATTGATCCTATTTTTTAATAAACAATGTTTCAACAATGCTACAAGATGTTTCATTTTCTATACATAAATGTATCAACTCTTATAGAAGCTATTTCGCATGGTATACTATCGAACAACGACAAAACATTGTATATGCAATATGTTTTGTTCATTTTCTGCATTGAACGAACAAAAAGCCACTGTTTAGGTCCAGTGGCTTTTTTGCTTTCAAAATCGAATATGTTTTTATAATTTGAGCAAACTACTCAAGATGCCAATAGGTGTCATTGGATAAAGTCGTGTAATAAGAAAAAACCACCTTAGAGAGAAGGTGGTTTTTTCTATTTTTAAGCTGTATAAGATATACAAAGGTAGTTAACATAATCACTCTTTCCGGAACACACGACAAAAAGAATCCCTTGCGCCGCAAGGGATTTAAAACAGCCACTTTTATAGCAATATGCATCTTTTTATACATCGTTGATAGAATAGGCATTCTATTGATCAAATCAATTAAAACAATGTATAAGAAGTGCACATTTTATACATATGTACACCTACCAACACATATTTCATTTACCAATAATTACATACGTTTTTAAAATGAATCATCAAATAAAATTTGTTAGTATTGATATTGAGATGATGATCTATTAACGGATTAATCTGTTAAAGAATCAGCAAAAATCCTAACTCTGATTTGCCCATTAGAGTTAGGATTTTTTTTATTATTAAACCTACCCTCTCAAAAAATAACCTACATACGAAAAATATGATAAGGTTAATATCAGACTATTCTTACAAATTTCAACGTAGCAAAAAAGCAATCTCAACCTCCTATGAGAAAGAAGAGGTTGCTTCTTTTGTTTTTAAAACTTGTCATACAAATTTCACTTTTCATCTTCACAACTGAAAAAGTTTGTGATATACTTCACATATAAAGATATCCATGACGAACCAGAACACTCTTGAATGTAAATTGTAAAATAAGAAAAGCTATTTCACTCCGATGCCAATACGATTGAAATAGCTTTTTTTATATGGCTTTAACTATATTTATAGACCAGAAAAACCGTAGTTATAAGCATTCAACAATAAATAAATATCATAACCAGCTACCACTGCAAAAGCAATAAGTAAGAGTATCGTTTTCATTTTACTCAACTTCATATCTCCTTTTTAGCGTTCTAAGTCTTGATCTTTTTGTTTTGATTGTTTTCCAATCCCACGTACGTATTGAAAAAATGAAATCTGTTTCATCTTCTCCACATTCTGATCAATCCAATTTAACGCTTTTTCCTTCCAGGCTTTCAATGTTTTATTCTCTTCTTTTAATTCACGAACCTGCCTATTAGCATAATCAAGGTCTTCTTTTGGCACATAATCCTTTATATAACCAAGATTCATCTTCGTTAAGCTCTCATTCACTTCTTTTTCCTTTACAAGCTCTTTTTTTGTTTTTTCATGTTTCTGCTTCTCAATCATTAAATCATCGCTGAGAGAGCCTATATGAGCTTTATATTGGGTATCTAGTTCTCTCTTAACCTCATCTTTTACATTTTCCTTCTGTTCAGCTGAAAAGTCACGGACAAGCTTCTGGCGCATTTGTTTCTTGGCTTTTTCTACTTGGCCATCTTGATCCGCCACATAAACCTCTAATTCTTGCTTTGTTTCACTTAAATCATGCTTTAATGCTTTATTCTCTTTCTCATAGCGATCCACCTCGTGACTCAATGCATGCGTGCGCTCATGCTCGGCCGCCAATGTTTGCTGCAGCTCTTTTGTTAGGTTCATAAGCTCATAAAAATCTGCTTCTTCCACTTTTACTTTGGAACCCATGACAGTCTTGGCCGCCTCGACTTCAAGAGGTTGGCTACTTAACTCTTCAATACGTCTCTCACTGCGTATCTCAACGGGTGGTGCTGTTTTCATTTCAACAAAACTATCCATCTGTCGAATCTTTTTTTTCATGTAAGCCACTTGTTGATCCAACTGCTTTAGCTCTTTTTCACGTTCTTCTCTCTTAAACTCATGAACACTTTTATGCTGCAGCTCGCTTGGCTCGCCACGCTCAATATCATAGCCACGTTTGTTCATGTAGTTGTGAAAATCATCTTGGATTCTACGAATTTTCGTTTTGCCATGAAAGTACTCTTTCGCCGCCAAGCGCCGATCATCTGTGATCGGAACAAACCCCACGTGCATATGTGGCGTAGCTTCATCGTTATGTACCACGGCATATAACATGTTCTGCTGGCCATACTTACCAGAAATATGATCCAGTGATGCTTCAAAATATTTACGCTGCTCGTCTTGCGACATCGCATGCATATACTCCGGACTGGCCGACACAAAGAACTCTGCCACCAGGACCGCATCATTCCGAATTTTTCGTTTCACACGGGTGGCCGTCATCTTCTTAATTTCTTCATGATACTTAATTTTGTCCTCGTTCACCAAGTCATAGTTGAGCATCGTTCTGGTTGAATCGATGTCTTTATTTTTACTGTTCTCGCCTTCTCGTTGGTTGTGTTTCTGGATCCCCAATATTGCGTCTTTGTGGAACTTTTGCATGCGGATAATCCCATATTTGGCCATCCCTCAATCCCCCGTTTCGACCACTATACTTGGGTCTATCATACCACAACTTTATATTTGGTGTAACGCACTACACCAATTTTTCATCTTCGATAAAATTGGGAGCGCGCTCTACGAGGTGACGGTCGGTGTTCCTCCCTGTGTTTGGCTCCGCCAAAAAGAAAAAAGACATCCTAAACGGATGCCCTTTTTCTTTAAGACCGTGGACGCAGTCCACTACCTGTAAGGGGAACTCTTCCCCTTAACCCCATCTAAAAAACTCCCCCAACCCCCTCACTTTTTGAGGGGGCTCCCTCGCCGGTTGGCGTCAAACAAACGCGTTTGTTTGAGTGCCAAGAGGGTCTTGGTATAGTGACATTGTCAATTCCTTAATGCTCCCTACGGTCCGCTTACCATTGACAATGGCCAAACATTGCTCACTTCTTTTTATTTTTATTTACCTGATCAATTAAAGAAATAAGAGATATGCTTAGTAAAATTAAGCCTATAAAGGTACCATAAGAATTGGGAGTTTCATTGAAAAACATAGGTGATACTACAAAGTTTATTATAAATATAATCATAGCAAGAACAACTAATAATCTATTTGACATTTAAAACACCTCCTATTATTTATTTCTTATCGGCACGATAACAGTCGGTGGAAGAATGGTTATAAATTTTATACCATAATTTATATTCATAACAAAGGCCGCCCATTATGTATCATTATGCGGCGGCCTTTAGTAGTTTCCATTCATTAACTTATTGTTATGGCTCATGATATGCCACCGTTTTTTGTGTGTCATGCTCTGACACGTCATCTTCAAAAATCCTTGCTATTACTGCATTTACGGCGCGACTTGGTGACATACCAACATACTTAATTCTTTCCCTTAAGTCTAATACCGTTAGCAGATGTGAAGTTTTCTTTAATAAATTGAAAACCGTATAAAAGTAGTGATTTTACAAAAAATATGATCATCACTTGAGGACGACTTAATCTTACATATGAAAAGACTCCCAACTTTTTCAGGAAACTTGAAAAAGGAAAAATAAAAAACAAATCTGTAAAGAAATTTACAACTAAATATTTTAAAAAGTGGCCATACGTATATTTTAGAATCCACATAGATCCGATTAAATATTGGCCCCATAATAGTGGCGTTTCTCCTCTTGCTTTTGGAAACAATCGTTCATAAAACCACCACCATTTTCTGTTTTCTGCTATATAACTTTCTAATCGAATTGATAAAGTTATCAATAAACTAGCTGCAAAAAAACGCCGAATCGATTTTTTGCCTAGAAAGGGTAGACTAAGCCAAGGTACAAGCATGATACTCCATAACCAAATTCTTGGATGTTTTGTCACTCTAAGATGCCTCCTATTTAATAAATCATACTTAATGTCTCCTTAGAAAATACAAAATATTAATAGTCAGTTATAATTCTGTTCTATCATTAGCTTGTGGCGGCTTTTCGAGCCATCCTTTTTTAATCATGAGATTTCCCCAAATTGTAGAGACTTTTATATCTCCAAGAATAGCTTCTTCACAACGGCCTATTATATCTATTCTCATGCTTGTTGCCATAGCGTTTGAATAATAGGTCATTCCTAAGTTAAACATAAAACCAGCATGAAATAGTAGTAAACGATTAGAAAAAGGTAACGTCTTAGAATTAGTAACTTCTTTATCTAACAAGCTTGGTGTATGTAGGTTTTCTCCATGTAAAATCGATGAAAAGATATCAATATGCTTGTTTAGCACTTTTAGCCCCTTTTCCATGAAGCTTCTGACTGGTTTGTCAGTAGCTACTTGTTGGAAACCAAGAAGTAAGCCTTTGGCTACAATGCTTTTTCTTAAGTTACCGTAGATATTCCCGGCTTCCATAGAGTTCAACGGCCTCGTTTTTCCTATAATATCCATTGCATATTCTACGCTATCGATTAATTCACTTTGCTTAGATACAAAAAAGTATGGGTCTTTTTCATAAAGCCCTTTGGCCGTCAGAATATCAACAGATTGGTTATAGACGTTCATAGCGTCATTTGTACACTGAAAGTAAAAGTCTCTAATATCTCTTCTGACTGCTCCACTAAAAGATAGCGTATGGCCAGAGAGGCCATGGGTAGTCATATCATGTATGTAATGCAACCAAAATGTATCAGTAAATAACGATTGGGCTTTAGGATTTACGTCTTTATCAGTAAATCCAGTAGGTAAAGGGACTTTTTCTTGTTTTAAAATTTTCTTTACGAATTTTAAATGTTGAGTAGATAGATCCATACAATAATTGAATAGAGAAGCAACTTCTTGATCCTTTGTTGTTTTAACTACGTATTTACTAATGCAAATAGCCATGGTCTCCCTAATATATTGAACCCACAGACTTGTGACTTCCGAAGAGGTCAATCTATTATCATTTTGCTTATTCATATCATTTACCTCCGTAGCAACTAAACCATATCGCTTAGTTTGTCCTGAAAGCATCTATTTATGAAAAGCATTGTATCGGCTGCCGCTTCGCACCCAATACGCTCACTTAACAATAGGTCATAATAACTTGGCCGCCATAACAAATAAAGCAAAAGAATATCCTTTTGCTTTTAAAATAAACATCATTCATTTACACATAGTAGGTTGATCAATAGATAGAATGGGCTGTTCCACTTTGGCATTTGTCATTTGTTCCTGAACGAAAATCCATATAGCAATATTAATAACCACAGCAATCAGTAGAAAACTTTTATTTTTACTAATAAAGTTTTCCTCCTTTGAGTCATAGTCACAGCAAAGGCCACCCATTATGCATCATCCTATAAGGCGGCCTTCATCGTATGTATGCTACATGTATATTCCCACGTTCGTAACAATATTTTTAAAATCTCAATCCCTGCGGCCGCCAAAAAATAAATACAAACAGGAGAAGAAGAGAAAAAACTTCTTAATAGCTACATGATTACTAGCGTAATCAAATGTAACTATTAAAAGTATCTTGAAAATTACAGCTGATTAATTCTTGTTTTTTCAAGAAGCTGACAACGGCCACTGTAATAAGCATAAGACACATATACCATATGCGATATACTATGCTACATAAAAGAAGACACCTTAAAGGTGTCATTTTTTAATGAAACTTTTTTATATCTTATGAAAAACATAGTACATGCCGCTCGTAATATAGGAACTTATATTGTTGTAATAACGTCAGACTCAATCGTATATTACATTTTTTCCTTCTTCACTTAACTTTTTCAAAGACGTAAGCATATAATTTATTTCTTCATCAGAGTGTCTTTCCCATGAACTTAACTCAGCCACTATTTTTAAAGGAGATTTAGATCTATAAGAACGTGTTGGGTTTCCAGGAAACTTTTTGTCAGTTAAATTTGGATCATTTTCAAAATCGCCTAATGGTTCTACAACATAAATTCTCTCTTTTGAATTAGATCTTGCTAACTCAGCACCCCATTTAGCAGCGTTTAATGTTCCAGTAAAATAGATATGGTTAGATTTTTTATCCTGATAATTAGATAAATACAACGGCTCAAGCAGATCTCCAATCTTTAGTTCTGCTTTAGTACCATGAAAAAACGGACCAGGATCTAAGACATTTTTCTTGTCATTCATATAGCCACACCCTTTATACTTTTTGACTTGCGTATAACAGTATAAGGCCGGACATGAGTGAAAAAACAGTCTATAAATAATTTTCAAATAGGGTTATAATTAAAGTAGAGAGTAAGATGTGATCGGAAACAGATCATTTAAATAAAAAAAGACTGCTAAATAATCAGCAGTCTTTTTTTATTTCCAAAATTCCCACCACTTCTTTTTTTCTTGAGCAGCAGCAAGTTGCTTTCTTGTTTCTTGAATTTCACGTATATGACTCATGCTTTGCTGATCCATACGTTCTACTAGCTTTTTATTGAATTCCATCTGTTCTTGTAATTGCTTTTTTATTTCTTCAATACTTTGAGCCATATCATCAATTTTATCTTTGAATTCATGGGCCTGAACGGCCATCTGTGCAGGTTGCATGGGGGGCGTTCCTTGCCGTGCACCATAGCGCTCAACAACTTCTAAAGATGCTACTTCTTTGGTTTTTCTTTGAACTTTTACTATCTGTTTAAATAGTTGTAAAGCGTTTAAGTCATGTTTAGTGAAAGCCCGACTATCGTTCTCGCCTTTAACAAACTTATAACCTGTGGTCTCTAATTGAATACACCACTTTCTTAAAGTACTATCTGACACCTCTAGTTTCTTTGCAACTTCACTAGTCCAATAAGCTGGCTCTTGGCCAAGCTTTGCATCTGACATGCCGTTCCCTCCCGTGCACGCATAGTTATATAAATAGTTATACTTTTCATCTAAAATGTCCTTTAAAGAATAACAAAGAACGCCCCCCATGCACATCATTTTTCTGCTTGCACGGGGGGCGTTCAACCCCATGCAAGCACTGATATATCAGCATTTATAGACTGTTCTATTTTATTAAATCATATCTATATTAAAAACAGATGCATGCCCCCCGTGCATGCCAATGACTCTAATTTCGAGTTATAACTTTACCCGTGCAACCCCCGTTCGTTTTGGGGTGGCGTGCTGGCTAGGGGTTCGGGGACTAGTCCCCGTTTGTGTAATCTATTTTCAGTAAAATTACCAACTATGGCCGTCTGATCTGGCGGTTCGGCAGATATAATGGCCGTCACAAGCCGATCATCTTAAACTTCGTTTTGGGTATGTTCGGCTTGGCGATATAACCAACCCTGCCGAAATTTGAAATGCAAGGAGAAAAGAGTGGAGATTTTTTAAGCGTTTTTCTTAAAAAATACTACTCGAACCTTGTATGGAAAATAGCCATTCTGATTTGTTTTTTCTAACGAAAAAAATATAAAAAGACCCTTGCAATTCTATCAGCGAATTGCTATTTATATAGAGTGAGAAGAGAGAAGTACAAGAATGTTGTTATATCAATGTTTATAGAAGATTAGGTGTTAAAAAAATTTAACACCTGTGTTAAATTTTTTTAACACCTAATTTTATCCAAAACACAAACAAAAAAAAACTGCAAGAGTATTCTTGCAGTTAAAATAGATAAATAGGTAATTTATGTTTCTTTTTGGCTTCCCCAACTTTTATATTTCTAAGAGCTTTTGAAAATATTTGCTGCGTTGCTCTATCTACCTCATCTTTAGGTGCATTACATAAAATATTTGGATTAACAAACCAAGTTCTTGAACTACAAATTCGTCCATCTTCAGTTGTTACTCCTGTTTCTGCTACTCCTAAGATACCTTTATCTAGTAACTCATTCATCATTTTTGATACTGAAGTTCTAGTTTTATTTAACTTCTTTGCTAAATAACTTGGCGAAGCTGCTGATGGTTTACCTTCATCTTCAACGTTCTTCTCAACTATTACATTGGATTTGAACTCAAGAAATCTAGATATCTCAAACAAAAAAGCTTTTTCAGCCTGAGTCAGATAGCCAATTTCACATAGATAATCAATATTTTCAGTGATCATCTGCACAAACTTCACCCCGTCAGTTTTTTTCTTACGTTTACCAATAAAATAATCTTCTCCAGTAGTATTATGTAAAATCTGTAATAACATTTTCTGTTGATCTGCTGACAAACCAACCTCTGCCTGACCAATTAGTTCTTCAATCCTTGAATCTCGTACTCTTGCTTTTTTTTCTGCTTGGTCTAAAGCTTTTTTCACTTAGTATTCCTCCAATTTTCACTGGAAAGAATATAACCCCTTGTGATAGAATGTATCTATAATGAATTCAAAAAAGAAGGTTAATTCCTTCCTAAATAATTTGTAAGAAGAAGTCCTCGGAGTCCGCGAAAACTTGAGGGCTTTTTCTTATGTCTAATTTTCTACCAAATCCTACATTTTTGCAAACCCTATTTGTAAAATGAGCAAGAAAACTCAGATTGCATGTCGTATAGTTTTTTAATCTAATAAACCCTTTTCTTTAAATACTTTTCTTAACGCTTCATTCACCAATTCAGATTTATAACTCTTTGGAACACGATCAATAATACTTAACACATCATCATCAAAATAAAATCCTCGATACACTCGTTTTGAACGTTCTTTTGGATGCTGCAGCAAGATATCAATTGCATCTACTTTGCTAGTAGTTGTACTAGCTTTTGAAGAACTAGCACTAGTGCTTTCACTTTCATTTAAATAGCTAATACTAGCTGCTACTTCGCTGTTAGCTTGCTTTTGTTCTGCCGGCACTTTACTGTTTTTAGAAATAAGAGTACTA
>NZ_JBYCZN010000020.1:0-7858 GCF_057586255.1 Priestia sp. SRI_019
GCATCTCCCATCAGTTCATAGATAATATCATTCATCTTTTCAATTGATATCGCACATTGTTCCATCATTTCGATGTTCTGTTCAATGATTGCTTCTAATCTTTTTTCTCTTTCTACTTGCTCATCAAAAAAAGCTAATACTTCAAATTGTTCTTTCAAGAATTGTTGACGAGACATCCCATTTTCTTTCGCTAGTGTATCAACTTTTTGCATAGCAACCGGATCAATATTTCGTAAAAAGATATCCATGAAATCATTCCTTTTCTATCAAATTGCAAAATTTCCAGTACGAGTATAGAAGAGCATAAGGGGTTTTTGATATCACATGGCTGTGATATGCTGGGCAAAGCCCAGCACAACAACGTTTTCACCTCAAAAAAAGTGGTACCACGAAAACTTCCATTCTGTCGACCTGCTGTTGACCTAAAGAGTAAAAAAGGCACCTAATGTTGACCTAGTGTCGACATCAAATCTTACACCTTTTTGCAAATGTTGACCTACTGTCCACTCAAAGTACCCTCAACTTTTATGAAGTTTTAACTATCTTTTGAAAGATTTCTTGATGAGAACTCGTGAAGTTTAGAGAAGAAGTCTGGGTAGTTTTTTTATAAGAATCGATTGCTTCTTTCATCGAAGAAACGTTTAATTTTTGTAGAATGCTGCGTCTCTGATTCTTAATTGTGCTCTCTTCTTTGAACAA
This sequence comes from Priestia sp. SRI_019, assembly GCF_057586255.1. Taxonomy (NCBI): domain Bacteria; kingdom Bacillati; phylum Bacillota; class Bacilli; order Caryophanales; family Bacillaceae; genus Priestia; species Priestia sp. SRI_019. The sequence continues at coordinate 700 of NZ_JBYCZN010000020.1, forward strand.
AATATCTTGCATTTCTGTGATGGAATGGCCATCAAGCGCAAGAGCAAAAACGTCTTGTTCAGAGGACGTAAGTTGTTTCAAAAAAAGTTTTTCTTTAAGTATTTGGCATTCTTCTTCAACACGTTTAAGGCGATCTACTTCTTGTACTAAGTCAGAAGCTACACTCAAGATATTCTCGATACCCATTAACAATTTTTCGGTTTGATCCATGATAAGACCCTCCTATTTTTTGAGGGCGACCCATGTTATAATTGAAGTCCATATTAAGTTCTACATGGGGTGCTTCCTTTGCAGAGGAAGTGCCCTTTTATTTTGTTTTCTTTTACTTCTTTGAATCTTTAAAGAGTTCTTTCTCCAAAAGTTGAACAAGAAAATCTTTTTTGCTCACGCCTTCTTCAATACATCTCTTCGCAAATTCTTTGAATAATTCTTCTGGTATATCAGCATTTAAACGCTTGTATCCAGGTGGGGTTTTTGGCATTTTATGCTTCCTCCTGAAATGAGTGCGCACTCAAATGAGTGCTTAATAAGAATAATATAGGTTATTTTTTCCAAAGTCAACGATAAAGTTTTAAGAATCCTTATTTTTTCATTGCCAATACTTAACAAACGCTGTTATAATAGCATTCTGAAGAAACAGACACAATATATAGTCTCGATTAAAGTTAACAAAAACAATATATTGTGATTTTGTCGTAATTTGTCGTATAAAGGAGAACGAAATATATTAAAAATTCAAAAAATATACTTGACAAGTTTATACAATTCGGATTACTATTATTATAGAATACGAACATTACATAGAGCGGGCACTAATATTATAGATGGCATTGGATTTTAAATATAAAAGAAAATCCCACCTATAAAATCATCTTTAAAGAAATAGGAGGGATCTATGTGAAAAAAGGGCAAAAAAAAGACCGTAAATGTCCTTGCAGAGGACAACCTACGGTATGATTTGATTTCATAAATTATATATAAAATCCGTCTGTTTGCTTTGGCGAGCAAACTAAAAATTAAACTGTTTTTTCACAATACCATACCTAGTAGTTCTCTGCAAGAGTAAATTACTGAGGAGTGGAATTATGGAAAATAAAAAAAATAATAAAAATACCGAAGAAATGGAGTGGATCTGTCGCCCATGGATCACTCTAAAAAATGGTCAACGTTTATACGCGAGTTCTGTAGGCAAAAAAGCATTTTGCTTCTGGGCAAAACCACGTAGTAAATAATAATTCAACTGATAGCAAAAAGAGAACCTTGAGACGGTAGGTTCTCTTTTTTTTACTAATTTTTTAAGAAAAGTACCCTAAACAGATTAATTTAAAAAGGTACTGATAAATATCAGTACCTTTTTTGTTAATTTATATATTAAAAACGATCAAGTGAAGGAATTTATTTAGCCAGGTGTTCCACACCTCAAAGGATTTATTTAGCCAGGTTCCCCAAAACCTCAATGAGATTTATTTAGCCAGGTATCTCCAAACCTCAATTCACTTGTATTTAGTATTACGCAGTATTAACTGATTTAGACCTTTTAAATAATTCTTTATGTCCTAATAATAACATATTAAAAAATATATGCAAGGTTATAAAACTATTAGAACATTACTCAAGCATAGTCAAAGGTATTTTTCATTTTTTTCTTTAAATCTTCTAAAGACTCAAGTGTTAAGGTGTTGTTACTTTGAGATACAAAAATTGATTTCATTACTTTTAAATCCTTATCAAGAAAAAACAAATTATCTTTTCTAAAGTGCAGTGGATCATCTAGTAATAAATCTTCTGTACTTCCAAAAAAATCTGAACTTATCAGCTCTCTAGCATAACCCAAACCTTTGGTCGTGAAAACAGAATTATAATAGATAGCCAATATGACATTCTCTGAATATTGAGATCGCAAAATACCTTGATAATTGTTTTTATTTACTAGATCCTCTTTATAAAACTCATTAATGAGTTTAAACACTCTATAAGAGTTTCTAAAAAAATGGCCAACATCTTTATAAACATCATCAAAAATTTTGTTGCAAATAGTAAATATATCATCATATTTTAAATCTTTCATAATGACTGTTTTCTTATCAGCCATAAAGCTGTCAAGTAATTCAAAAAAACCATTATCCATTTTTAATAATTGAATGAATTCGGAATTGAATTTCTTGTTACTAGTCGAAGTTGATATTTTATCGAATAAGCTCTTATGTTCAGGTACCTCCAAATAATAAGTAATAAAGAGCCTTGTAATTGCATCATGAGGATTGTCAACATTTATTATTTTCTTGAATTTTTCATACTCACTTAAGAGAGGCTTTTTTTTATCACTAGATTCTATTGCTGTTTCTATAGCACCTAATTTTTCTTTTATAGATGGCTTTTGATAAGATAAGTGTGTTCTAAATTCATCAACTGATCTATCTATAATATACATATTTCCTTCAAATTGATTCTTTAAATCGTCCATTAGCTTATCAATGGCACCACTTTTAGAATTCATCAAGTCATAATGATTTTTCATCAGCGACATAACAAAATCAGAATTCTTATTTTCTTTATTGATTTTAGCCGTTTTATTTGTAAAGTGAACTGAAGTAACGAAAGAAACCAAAGCAATGACCAAACTTAAAAATGTAGTAATATTTCTTACCACATTGAAAGAAAATTTCATCCTTGATAATACATCAAACATTAAGACACTACCAAGTAAAAGAAATAATAAGATGATAAGTATATAACGCCAAGTTATTTCTTTTTTATTTTCCTTTTTCACAAAGGTAATAAAAGAAAATATATATATAGCTATAGATAATATAAAAATTACAACATCAATCTTCACTCATTCTATCCTCCCAGATATCAACATTAATACAATTTTTAACTTTAACATGTAATTTTTTCCGTGTCTAATTAGTAAAGATACCAACTCCTACAGTAATTACAAGCTATTTTGCTGCTTTGAATTTACCTAAATTGCTTATAGCTTTTTTATTTTGAGTAAATAAAAGAACACCTTTTTTACTCATCTTTTGTATATTCACATTTGAAAAGAACAGGACTCATTTCAAATGAATTTTGCCTGTAAGGAATCTCAGCAACAATACTTATATTCCGATGAGTAACATTCTCTACCAATGTAATTACATATTGCATCCCTAACTCCTCAGCCACTTCCTTTTCTCTTTTTGATAGATAAAAATGAAAAGTTGATGCTCCTAGTGAAGAACCTTTAACTTCTATATATTTTTTTGTACCATTTGCTTCATAACTTAATATATCAAAACCATAACCATCTCCAATCATAGATAAATGTTTAACCTTTTCGGCTAAGTCATTTCTTCCTAAGGAATTCAGACGCTGCTTTTCTGTTTTCAAAACAAACTCTTCAGCCTCTTTGCCTATCTTTTCGTTATGCTCCTGTTTTCGTTTTAATAGTGCACGATATAAGTCAGGGTTGATAATACTGTGTTTGCTACTATTGCTCTCAGATTTTTCAATTTCTATTTGAAACTTTAATTCCTTAGATTCTAAAAAGAAATCAAAAACAAAGCCATAATATAAATCCAAAAGATTTTTAAAATCGTCTAGAAATTGAGTTGCATCAACTTTGTCAATTGAATACCTCTTGGAAATGATGACACTTTTTTCATACAATTTAGCTCTGTGAGAAGTTCCTAGAAAAATTGAATCAGTAGTAAAACCAGAATATGATCTCTCATTTTCAATGGCCTTTGCCAATATTCGTTTAGGCTCTTCTGTCATTAAAGGGAGATTCTTCATCGGCTTTGAAACACTATCAACTCCAAATGCAATTGTTTGGTAAAGAAAATACCCAGTTGAATCAAAAAGAATAACAGGATAAATCCCTGTTCTTGTTGATCTTGTAATGCGTTTATCTAAAGCTGCAGTCCAGAAAGAGTCAGCTATTACTCCAACACCGGACGATCCAGTAACATTAAGGTAATCCAATTCTGAGAATTTTTCATCTCTTAAATAAGCATTAATATAATCAACTAAATCAACTGTTATAAACTGATGTACTATATCGCATTTGTTTACTTTCCCTTTAGCCTTATAAGCATTGTAATTTTCTATAAATGGAACCCTATTAGTAAAGATGTTTTTTTTATTAGGCGGAACAGAAAGTATTTTCTCTATAATATCTTTTTGCTGGCCTATATTTGGCACTCTAACTCCAGTTTTCCATTGAGAAACAAGACTTTGCGGTACCTTTAAAATATCTGCTATAGCTATCGTTGTTAATCCTCTATCTTCAATAATTAAAGATAGACGTTTAGAAAAATCGATTTCTTTCATACAAATCCTCCCCTGTTCTTAATCAGGTAATGTATCTTTTAAAAGATTAAAATTAATCAGGTTATAAAGAAAGTATATTTGTTTTATAACATTTATACAACTAAAAAGTTTTAAAATAGGTATTTTTATATGATCAGGTATTTAAGATTAGTTTTATATATTATAACAATAAATTTATTGGATTTTTACAATAAATAAGCAAATATATCACAAAATAATGGAATTTAAAGTTTTTAAAGATGAATACTGTATACATATTTAGTTAACATAATGTCTCTTTCCGGAACACACAAAAAAAACAACCCCTTGGCGGCCAACGGGTTGTTCACTTTAATATTTTCTAATTTATACAGGATTTTATACATTGTTGATTTAACAACATTCTTCTGACGGTCAAGCTAAAATTTAATGTATAGAATATTTATATTTTATGCATTAAATTTCTACTAAATAAAAGGAGATAAACAAGTCCTCTCGAATTTGTTTAGATAAAATTGTATCATATAGAAAGCACGAAGATAACATATTAGGAACGGAGGCCAGGTATGGATATCAAGCAAGATACAATAAACGCTGAAGAAATGGCCAAGCGATTAAATACAACTTCCAGTAATATTAGAAAATGGTGTATTGAATTAGAAAAGCATGGTTATGAGTTTGTAAAAGATAACAGAAAAAAGCGTTACTATTCTGTTACTGACCAAACTTTATTGTCAAACTTAAAATACGCTATTCAAGAGAAAAAGCTCCCATTAGAAATAGCTGCAATGACTGTTGTAAAAGGGTTTGATAGGAACCGTTCCTCATCAATCACACAAGAAGAACACTCAAAAAAAGAAGAAAATAACCGTGAGCTAACTGTTCACCAAGAACATAATAATCACACAATAGATATTGTATTAAATACGATGAAAGAACAGTTTGAACAGCAACAGTCCATTAATAATAAATTATTAGAAATGCTAGATCATTATAAAGAAGCTTTGAAAACATCTGAAGAGAAAAGACAGACAGAACAAGAACAGATGAACACACAATTAAAAGAATTAGAAGAACGTTTGGCAAAAAGAATAAGTAACCAAATTAATAATAGAGATAAAGAAATGATGGACTACATACGCAAATCACAAAAACACAACCAGGAACAACTATTAGAAATTGCAGCTACAAAAGAAAAAGAAGAAGAACAACATAAAAGCTTTTTTGCTCGTTTATTTGGCAAATAAAAATAGCATTATAAAAATTAAGTGTTCCTCAATAAGCACATAAAAAGAACATTAACTTTAATAGCAATCTTTTGGCCGCCTTAAGGCGGCCTTTTAGCCTTTATGGCTATTTTTCAAATATGAAAAAATATAAAAAGACTCTTGAAATCCTAATAGCAAATTGCTATTTAATATAAGAGTGAGAGAGACAAGACCTTTAAGATATTAAAAAACCTTATATATCAAGGAATACAGCATTTTTCGTAGTTACCGTTTTCGGGAACACTAGTTACCGTTTTTGGGAACTACGAAAATATAAAAAAAAGCCTTATATAAAGGCTTTTTTAAAATAAACGTATAGGTAAATTTTTCATTACTGGTTTTCTCATTGCTTTTTTAAACATTGTTTTCAATGTCTCATTAACATGATCTTTTGAACCAGAAATCATAATATGAGGATTTATATATATTGCATAAGATCTTACGTTATTATCGTCTAAACCTGATTCAGCACGAGCCATAATCCCTTTATCTACTAAACTTGTAACTAACGGGCTAATTTTATTCTTTCCTCTTCCTAAAGCTTTAGCCAAATCAGATTGGTTTAAAGGAATCGGATCTTTCTTCTTCACATCGTCGACTATACAATTCGATGAAAAGCCTACAAACTCTGAAATATCTACTAAAAAGCCTTTCTCAGCCAAGGTTAAATAACCTTCTTTTCTTAAATAGCTAAAATTATGCTGGATAATTTGAACAAAAGGAGTGTTATTCTTGATTTTACGATCGGGCACAAGCTTCATTCCTTTAGCATTAGCTTTAGCCTGCAATTCATTGGCAAATTCCATTTCTTCATGACTAAGTACTTTTTCATTTTGAATATCTTTGAGTCGAGCTTTTTTATTTGCTTCGTCTAATACCTTACCTAAAGATAGATTATTTTCACTTTTTGACATACTAATTCCTCTCCTTATGTGGCAGGAATTAGTCCCTTATGATAGAATATGTACATAAAATATGTTTGATAAGGGACCCATTCCCTTTCTATGTTTGAGAAACCGCCTGCCGTCCAAAGCATGGGCGGTTTTTCTCATTTTATACTACATTCAACACTATCAATATTTTCCCTCTTTTTCTACTCTTTTCGTAGCCTTTCAGCTAATTTCGCTAACAATTTATCATCTACTCGTTGGGGTTTATAACCCATCCTGTCTATTAAAATACCTTCTATAACCTTCATACGCTTCGTATAAAGCCCATATTGCTCTTCTGAATAATTTACCATTGCTTGATCAATTTGAGGGCTCTTACCAGCCTTTTTAAGCGTTAGCATTAAATCATAAGCCTTTGTCCGTTCTTTACGTACTAAACGCAGCAAAACTAACAAATCATACGTATGAAAGCATGAAAGTTCATTAAAAGTCTTCTCAACGTCCTCTAAGACCACAAATTCTTTTAGTGTGGGTCTTTTTATATTTAAATTAGCCCCACAAAAAGAGCAACTATCTTCCAATCCTTCTGTTCCACAATAACTACATATCAAGCTATATACACCTCGTTTACTAAAAGGAAAAGTAGGCTTAAGCCTACCTAGCTAGCCTTAAAGGCTATTTTAGCTTTTAGGATATTCCTTATCTAGT
>NZ_JBYCZN010000022.1:0-4667 GCF_057586255.1 Priestia sp. SRI_019
TGTGCTGCTTGAGCTTGCTCTTGTTCTTTTTGTGCTTGCTCTTGTGCTGCCTGTGCTTGTGCTACTTGAGCTTGCTCTTGTTCTTTTTGTGCTTGCTCTTGTGCTGCCTGTGCTTGTGCTACTTGAGCTTGCTCTTGTTCTTTTTGTGTTTGTTCTTGTGCTGCCTGTGCTTGTGCTACTTGAGCTTGCTCTTGTTCTTTTTGTGTTTGTTCTTGTGCTGCTTGTTCTTGCTGAGCTTGTGCCGTTTGAGACTGCTGCGCTTGTGGAGCTGCCTTTGCTACTGGCGCACTAGCTGTTTGAGATTGAGCTACTTGTGCCGTTTTAATTTTAAATTGTTCTCCAGGGAAAACTAAGTCTGATGTTAAACCGTTCCATTCTTTAATTTCTTCTACTGTTACGCCATAATGTTGACCGATTGACCACAAAGTGTCACCACGTTTTACAGTATGTACGATTTCTTTTATGCTAGATAAGTTTAGTGTCTGATTTGGATAAATTAGTGTTGATGTTAAGTTATTAGCATCTTTTAGCTCGTCTACGCTCACATTATGATTTTGAGCGATTTTCCATAAAGTGTCACCTTTTTGTACTTCATACGTTCCGCTTGTAGAGGCAGATGCTGCACCTACAAATCCTGCTGAAAGAATTGCCGTTGTCCCTAGAGTAAATACAAATTTCTTCATTTTCCGAATACCTCCTTATTTACTCAATGACTGAATGATACCACCTGTTCATTTCACTTCCATTACAGGAATATTTTACTTTTATTACGGATTTAATTAATTTTAAACATTTTCTTGTAATATTTCTGACAATTCATTTTTGAATAATGATTAAATTTCATCAAAATCATGTCAAAATTTGAAGAAAACTCTATAAAAAGTTGGAGTTGTATTCGGTGATAAAAGTAACTTATCAGCAAAAAAAACCTTCTAAAAGCAGTTAGCTTTTAGAAGGTTTTTTTACTTATATGAAACAGTTAAAGTTGGAGCGTATGCAGGATTGTCGCCCCCATAAATGTCAACTACGTCACTTAAAAAGTCCGCTGGACCTGAGCTTGACAAGCGAAACTGAGTTTTGCCGGTCCTATTCATATATCCCCAAAGTGAGGAAGGAAATTGAATAGTTGTATAGCCATTATTGAGTGAAGGCACTGACATTTGGAAGCCCGCTGAAATAGATGGTGAAGCCTGATAATCTATTTGTTCTAAAGCACTGCTAGTTCCAAATACACCGCTTTTAATATCGCCTTTCAAAGATGAAATATTACCAGCTGGAGATTTGCGATAAATTTTTAAAGATACATCCGTAATGATTGCATCATCAGGTAAAGAACTTGTGTCAAAAGATAAAATGGTTCGGTATGTGTCGGTATTGTACATTCCTTTATCCCCAACTTTATGAATAGAACTACTCATACCGTCAGCTGATAAGTTTCCGATAAATCCATCTTCAGCAGCAAGCGAAGAAAATACTGAAGATTTCTCTGAAGTTCCAGAAATTTGATAAACTTCCGTCTTTACTTCCTCTTGGTTGCCCGCTGTGTCTACACTAAAAAACTTTACTGTTTTGCTAGAGTTGATGGTAATAGGCTCAGAGTACTTTAGAGAATTAACAGTTGGTATGCTTCCATCTAATGTATAGTAAGTGGTGGCAGGTTCATTGGTCGATAATGTGACAGAAACAGAACTTCCATACGTTCCTCCCGCTGGTGAAGCAGCTGTAACCGGTGGGGATATATCTCCTGGATTAGGAGCATCACCACTTTTCGGATGGCTTCTAAAAAAGTTCCAGCTTAATTTAGTTGCATTTGGTCCTTTAGGATCTGTATAAGAACCGGATGTACTTCCCCCTGACCAAGCATGTCCCATTCCTTCTATCATGTACTTTTCCATTACTGTTTTTCCTGCTGTATCTTTGTAAATATATTGCGTATAGCTTCTTCCACCAGATACTGTACCTGTTGCAGTTTGATCTGCCGTATCATCAATATTGTTATTATCCAGCCCATCAGACGCTCTATCATTTGTTTGAGCCCATTGCGATAATATTTGATGCGCATTTATAGGCGCAACAGTGTAGTCAGCTGTCCCATGAAACAAAAGAACTGGAACCACTCGTTTATGATCTCCCATGGCTGAATAGGCTAAATCTCCTTGTTGGATAGGATTAGGACCTCCACTGCTCATTGCTGTATAAGCACCTGTCACATTAGTCGCTGCTTTATATTCTAAGCCAGCCCCAACGCTGATAGCCGCAAATATGTCTGGATAAGTAGCTCCCATAATAACACTCATAGCTGCACCAGCAGATAGCCCCCCAACAAAGACTTGGTCGGCATCTATTGAATAACTGCTTTTTATTTGATTGGCTATTCCAGCAATTAACGCTGGTTCACCGCTTCCCCTTGATTGATGAGCCGTATCAAACCAGTTCCAACACTTATTTGAATTAGCAGAAGAGGGTTGTTCTGGATAAAGAACAAGAAACTTCTCTGTCTCCGCCAGTTCATTCATTTGTGTTCCTGCTGCAAATTGATCAGGGTCTTGAGTACAGCCATGTAGCATAACTACTAGAGGTAAGGCAGCACCTCCCTGATAACTGCTAGGTACGTACAGTTTGTATGTCCTTCCGTTATATGTTTTAGAGGTAAAACTTCCTGCGGCTGAAGAAGATACAGCACCTAAAGATAAAAAAAGTATAAAAATCATCCCTGCTATAAATAATCGTTTCATCTTCCTGCTTCCTCCTTATATTGATATGGTTATACTTAGCAGCAAACGTACATATCGGTATGGTATGGAAATGAATAAGAGTTACTAGTAAGATGATAGCAAGGTTTTATGTAATAAAATTTATATTAACTGCACGATTTGCCTACGGTTATGAGGACGAATAAAATCATTCATCTCCCCAAAAAAGAAAACGCTTACATAAAATTGTAAACGATTGTACCGATAAATACTATAAAAAAGACATACCTTTTAAAAATAGGCCGGTATGTCTTCTATGGATTGCTTACTTAAGTATTCATATTGTGACTCGCTGCAATTTACCATAGCAATGGATTGAGGATAACGTTGTAAATGAGAAGGGAGATCCTTAAACCCAAACTGATGATAATATTCAGGAAGAATATCGCTATACAGCATAAAAATAGCACTGCGCTTCTCTATCTTCATCTTTTTAAAAAAGTCTTCAAGCATATCGCGGCCATACCCCATTCGTTGATAAAGCTGGTGTACAACAACCGATCCAATACCATGCAAAGCAAACTTTAATCGAGGAGTTTGTAAAAGAAGCAAAATAAATGAACCAATAATTTGATCCTCTTCATTTACGTATACATACCGAATTCCATATGTTTCTTCTTTTTGATTATCTCTCACATACTCTTTGTACGTCCTGCCTTTAGGCCATGCGGCATATCCCATTTGATAGACTTCTGCCAATTCTTCAGACTTTATTTTTCTTAATAACATGAACATCCCCTCTTTATTTATAATCCCATACGTCAGCAGACATTTTTATAAAGTTAAAAATAGTTCCTGTATGTATATATTATACTTCATCCTACGGAAGCTTTCTTGCTCTGAGTGCTATTAACAGCTAATATGTGAGCTACTTTCTCAAAAAACTAGAAAGATTCCTGATAGTTGTTCCTTACCCATAGCAGTCATATATGTAAAGATACTCTTTATCATTCCATAAAAACATAGAGATGTAAATGTATTTCCAGCTTCATTTAGCATTCATTACTTCATTACGTATTACTCATCACAAAAAGCATAGAAACTATGTTCTATGCTTTACAGTGAAAGTAATCATCATCTCTTAAGCTTTTTCGTTCTCTACATACTCTACTAGATGAAAGAAAAAACGATATGTAAGAACAAGAACTTCACCTATCGACATTTTTTCATTAAACTCTTTTATAGCATCTAACTCAATATTCACATCCCATAATCCATCTTTATCATTAAATAAAAGCTGGACGCTTGTTGGGCTTTCATTAAGTTCTTTAGCAAAAAATTGTTTTAGTAAAGAACCGAATTTTTTTTGCATATGTAGCCCCGTTAATACTTTATATGTGCCAAACATATCATCCACTTCAAAAGAACATCCATCAAGCTTAATAAATTCGAACCATTTTGATTCTACATATAGAAATTCGCTTCTGTGTTCTTTCAAGTAAGAAATGGGCGTGTCTAAAAATGAAAGAGGAGATTCTTCTGCGATCAGCTCGTCCGTTTCTTTATCTACTCTTTCGATATAAGAATCTTTAAAACGTAAAGATGCCTCTTTTTCTTCTATCATCAGGTTTTGCGGTACCAACTCTTTTTGCAACGCATATTCCTTTTCTTCTTGGTATAGAGATAAAGATTGACCTTGAACGTTCATTTTTTTTTCAATATAAGTTTGAATATTACTTTGTAACATAAAAAAACCTCCTGATTAATCTGCATCACTATCTTATATCATAACCTAAACAAGTGTTTATAAATATAGCCAAACAAAAAATCCTTAGGCTATGCCTAAGGATAATAATGATATATTTAAGTATGTATAAAAGATAATTTGGTTGCGGGGACAGGATTTGAACCTGCGACCTTCGGGTTATGAGCCCGACGAGCTACCGAACTGCTCCACCCCGCGATAATAAAAAT
>NZ_JBYCZN010000023.1:0-2586 GCF_057586255.1 Priestia sp. SRI_019
CTCTTTCCGGAAGACATACAAAAAACGAATCCTTGGTACACAAGGGCTCGTTTGCTTTTTAATTTTATCGGTTATGCAGCTTTTTATACATCTTTGATATGAAAGCTTTTCCTTTTGAGGTGATTGAAGCTACTATGTATAAGAAACCGTACATTTATACATATGCATGTACGGAAAAATATAGTCTCTATGTAAAAAATGTGCTATGGTTTACTCGCGGTTATATTTTGGTACTTTATAATTAGCATTTCTATTAGAAAGCTATCTCGCTTGCCAATGGCGGGGTAGCTTTTTATATTTTCTACAATCTTTACTGTGACTCCTAGTTGGAAAAACATTTGGTTAAAAGGTAATTAGAAACTTCTTATATTGTTAGTCCGTAAAGAGAGACACTTAAAGCAATCACTCTCTATTGTGAGTATACGATAATTACTTCTCAGTAATTTACTTTTGAGCAGTGGTGTTAAGTTGAATAAAGTCAGTAAAAACAAGGAATATATATTTCTTGTTTTTTATCTTCTTATTTTTTTCATAAAATTTTAAGCCAAATGCCAAGTAAGATTGTCTAATAGGTATAAAAGGAAAAAGTAGAGAGGATGAATTTCAATTATTAGGATCGTTAAAAAAGCTCAAAAAGGTAATGATAAAGCTTTTTTGAAGCTTTTTCAGACATATGAACAAGATATTTATCGGATGGCTTATGTATATGTCAAAAATAAAGACGATGCCTTGGACGTGGTTCAAGAAGTAGCATACCGTTCTTTTAAAAACATAGATACTTTAAAAAAGCCAGAATACTTTAAGACATGGTTAATCAAAATTACTATTAGGTGTGCAATCGATCATCTAAGAAAGAATAGCAAGGTCGTTCAATTACATCCAGAACATGAGGAAATTATCGGTTCAGATATTGAAGATATTCCTCTTACATTATCCCTTCATCAATTAGTGGAAGAATTAAATGAAGATGAAAAAAGTGTTGTTATTTTACGATTTTATGAAGGCTATTCTTTTAGGGAAATAGCTGAGACGTTGACCATTCCTTTAGGCACGGCCAAATCTATTTTATATCGTGCTTTAGCTAAACTTCGTAAACATGTGAAAGGCGTTGGTATTTATGAAGAATAAACTAAAACAAGAACTTGAACAAATTGAAATTCCAAAAGAATTACATATGAGAGCCAAACTCGGTGTAGAAAAGGCTAAATCAGAGCAACCAAGAAGAACGTTTAAAAAAGCAATTGTATTTCCGGCTGCCGCAGCTTTATTCCTTATAGGTTCCGCAGGTGTAGGAGCAGCGACATTTCCAAGCTTCAACCACTTACTATCTCTTGTTAGTCCCGACATTGCCTTGTTTCTTCAACCTATTGAAACCACTAGTGAAGATAAAGGAATAAAAATGAAGGTTATAGGTGCCATGAACGATGACGAAATGGCTGTTATTTACGTTACGATGCAAGATTTAACAGGTAATCGCCTTGATAAAACGCTGGATCTTTATGATTACACATTAACTGACGGGCATATGTTTAATAGCCAAATTGTTGACTACGATAAAGATACAAATACAGCCACATTACGAATTCAAGCAAATGGAGGCACAAACTTTAATAATAAAAAAATCAAATTGCGAATAAGCTCTTTCCTTAGCCAAAAGCATAAGCATGAGGGAATCAAGATAGATACTGATCTGTCGGAGCTAAAGAATAAAAATGTAGATACAATCTCTCTTAGCACGGATAGTACATCCGGTGGAGGTGGCGAAATTACTGACCAACTCGACACGGGAGAAAGTATAGAAATCTTAAAGCCTAACGAAACCATTCTTTCTCTGCCAAAAATAAAATTTATGCATGTATCAAATATTGGATTTGTGAATGGTCAACTTCACGTTCAAACAAAGTGGTCCGATGAAGATATAGATAGCCATGGAGATTTTTATTTAGTTGATCCTTCCGGAAAGAAGATAAATGCTGCTTCTAAAGTCTATTATGGGGTAGATAAATCAGGAAAAACCGTTTACGGAAATAACTATGTGGAATATATTTTTAATGCAAATAATGAAGATTTTAGTAAGTTAAAATTAATGGGAGACCTTGTATCTAACGGTAATTTTACAAAAGGTAATTGGAGCACTACATTTAAACTGCATTCTGTAGAAAATGAAAAGAGTGTGAGCTTTAATGAGGACTTTGGCAGTTGGAAAGCAACTAAAATGACCCTTTCATCACTAGGTGTAACGCTATACGGAAAAGGGCATTTTAAAGACACTGATAACATAAAAGTGAGTGTTAAAATGAATAATGGCAGCAGTCAATCAATCGACTCGTTACAAAACTTTAGTGACAATAAAAGTGTTAAAGCTAAATTTCTATCTTCTTCTCCTTTAGATTTATCAAAAATCAAAGCAATCAATGTAAATGGTACACTTATAAAAGTATCTAGATAAAAAAGTAAAGCTAAGTTTCTTAATCTTATGATTAAGAAACTTAGCTTTTTTATTCTTCACTATTTTAAGGGTTAGTTTAATATTAATTTATTAAGATTACAACAGACACCGTCCGTAAAAGTATACTTTTACGGACT
>NZ_JBYCZN010000024.1:0-2494 GCF_057586255.1 Priestia sp. SRI_019
ACATCCCCCATCAGTTCATAGATAATATCATTCATCTTTTCAATTGATATCGCACATTGTTTCATCATTTCGATGTTCTGTTCAATGATAGCTTCTAATCTTTTTTCTCTTTCTATTTGCTCATCAAAAAAAGCTAATACTTCAAATTGTTCTTTCAAAAATTGTTGACGAGACATCCCATTTTCTTTCGCTAGTGCATCAACTTTTTGCATGGCAACCGGATCAATATTTCGTAAAAAGATATCCATGAAATCATTCCTTTTCTATCAAATTGCAAAATTTCCAGTACGAGTAGAGAAGAGCATAAGGGGTTTTTGATATCACATGGCTGTGATATGCTGGGCAAAGCCCAGCAAAACAACGTTTTCACCCTCAAAAAAGTGACCCCATGAAAACTTCCAGACTGTCGACCTGCTGTTGACCTAAAAAGTAAAAAAAGCACTTAATGTTGACCTAGTGTCGACATCAAATCTTACACTTTTTTGCAAATGTTGAACTACTGTCCACTCAAAGTACCCTCAACTTTTATGAAGTTTTAACTATCTTTTGAAAGATTTCTTGATGAGAATTCGTAAAGTTTCGCGAAGAAATCTGAGTAGTTTTTTTATAAAAATCGATTGCTTCTTTCATCGATGAAGCGTTTAATTTTTGTAGAATGCTGCGTCTCTGAGTCTTAATTGTGTTCTCTTCTTTGAACAAAATATCTTGCATTTCTTTAACAGAATGGCCCTCAAGAGCAAGAGCAAAATCGTCTTGTTCTGAAATGGTAAATTGCTTCAAAAAAAGTTTTTCTTTGAGAATCTGACATTTTTCTTCAACACGTTTGAGGCGATCTACTTCTTGTACTAAATCAGACGCCACACTTAAAATATTCTCGATACCTATTAACAATTTTTCGGTTTGATCCATGATAAGACCCTCCTATTTTTTAAGGGCAACCCATGTTATAATACTAGTGTTAAGTAAAGTATTATGTTTTTTACATGGGGTATTTCTCTGCCAGGAGAAATGCCCTTTCTTTGTTTACTTTTCTTTTCTTACTTTCTTCACATGCTCTTCTAATAAAGCCTTTACATACTTCGTAATACTTGTATCATTCTCTACAGCTAAGAAACGCAATTCCTTATGCAATTCTTCTGGAATATCACATGTAAGTCTTCGATTTCCTTCTTTAACCCTACTCATATACTCTCCTTTATAGCAACGTATTTAAGTTGCAACGTTGCTTTTAGTTAATTTTAAAGGATATAATTTCCAAAGTCAATAAAATAATCGTGCTGTCATTGGACAAGCATACAAGCAAATTATTAGCAATTACATAACTTGTACTAATTATATAAAAGGAAGTGCATTAATTGAAAAAATCAAGAAAGAGAAAATATAGATATAACTATAGTTACTCAGTCCAATCGCAGGGTGATCCTTCGGTTAATGTTTATGGTATCTTTACTCCCGGTTCTGCACCCAGTGATAGTAATGGCCGGCAAAATAGATTTAATCGAGACATTGCCTCAGCTAATCAGATATGGAATAGTGGAGGTGAATGTAATATAAACTTTATTTCACAACCTATAATCGAAGTAAATACAGTAATAGATGCGACCAATTTAAGTACTAATGAAGCATTTAGAGGACCTGTTGAGAATCTAATCAATCAAGTTAAACAAATGAATGGGAATCAACCTGGCATATACGTTGTTTACACAAGTGGCAATGATTTTGCATCTCCTTCAGGTAATAGTCGACCTATAGGTGTCGGTGGAGTAATAATTGAGAATTTTAGAGTTGAAAACGGTGTACCTCAATTTACACTCTTTGGATCCATTGCATTGAGTAACAGAGCTTTGAGTGCTCCTTTTGCATTTGCACATGAAGCAGGACATGCTTTATTTACTCAGCTTAATAATCAACCTGTTAACAATGTATTCATGTTTGAATCTATAGATCCTACGGGTCCTTTTATTGATTCTGCAGGAAATATTGATCCAGCCCACAGTAACCTTACAGGTAATCTCATGGCCCCTATACTTCCTAATAGCACTCCAACTATTAATCCATTACAGTGTCAAAAAGCTAGCATGAGTAGAATATTTCAATAATCTTAATAGGAATTCAAGATCCTTATTGTTAAATAAGAAACCACTCACCTTTTATTTAGGTGAGTGGTTTTATTTAGTCTAATAATCCTTTTTCCTTGAATACATTGCTTAGAGCTTCATTCACTAATTCAGATTTATAACTTTTTGGAACACGATCAATAATACTTAAAACGTCTTCATCAAAATAAAATCCTCTATATACCCTTTTAGAACGATCTCTTGGATCCTGTAGCAAGATATCAATTGCATCTACTTTGCTAGTAGTTGTACTAGCTTTTAAAGAACTAGCACTAGTGCTTTCACTTTCATTTAAATAGCTAATACTAGCTGCTACTTCGCTATTAGCTAGCTTTTGTTCTGCTGGCATTTTACTGTTTTTAGAAATAAGGGTACTG
>NZ_JBYCZN010000025.1:0-1577 GCF_057586255.1 Priestia sp. SRI_019
GAAGTCAGACCGTAAGGACTGGTGGAGCGCTTAGAAGTGAGAATGCCGGTATGAGTAGCGAAAGACAAGTGAGAATCTTGTCCACCGAATGCCTAAGGTTTCCTGAGGAAGGCTCGTCCGCTCAGGGTTAGTCGGGACCTAAGCCGAGGCTGAAAAGCGTAGGCGATGGCCAACAGGTTGATATTCCTGTACCACCTCCCCGCCGTTTGAGTAATGGGGGGACGCAGTAGGATAGGGTAAGCGCGCTGCTGGATATGCGCGTTCAAGCAGTTAGGCTGATGAGTAGGCAAATCCGCTCATCATAAAGGCTGAGCTGTGATGACGAGGGAATTATAGTACCGAAGTTCCTGATTCCACACTGCCAAGAAAAGCCTCTAGCGAGGCGGGAGGTGCCCGTACCGCAAACCGACACAGGTAGGCGAGGAGAGAATCCTAAGGTGATCGAGAGAACTCTCGTTAAGGAACTCGGCAAAATGACCCCGTAACTTCGGGAGAAGGGGTGCTCTGGTAGGGTGTATAGCCCGAGAGAGCCGCAGTGAATAGGCCCAGGCGACTGTTTAGCAAAAACACAGGTCTCTGCGAAGCCGCAAGGCGAAGTATAGGGGCTGACGCCTGCCCGGTGCTGGAAGGTTAAGAGGAGGGGTTATCCTTTGGGAGAAGCTCTGAATCGAAGCCCCAGTAAACGGCGGCCGTAACTATAACGGTCCTAAGGTAGCGAAATTCCTTGTCGGGTAAGTTCCGACCCGCACGAAAGGCGTAACGATCTGGGCACTGTCTCAACGAGAGACTCGGTGAAATTATAGTACCTGTGAAGATGCAGGTTACCCGCGACAGGACGGAAAGACCCCGTGGAGCTTTACTGTAGCCTGATATTGAATTTTGGTACAGCTTGTACAGGATAGGTAGGAGCCTGAGAAGCCGGAGCGCTAGCTTCGGTGGAGGCGTCGGTGGGATACTACCCTGGCTGTATTGAAATTCTAACCCGCGGCCCTGATCGGGCCGGGAGACAGTGTCAGGTGGGCAGTTTGACTGGGGCGGTCGCCTCCTAAAATGTAACGGAGGCGCCCAAAGGTTCCCTCAGAATGGTTGGAAATCATTCGTAGAGTGTAAAGGCACAAGGGAGCTTGACTGCGAGACCTACAAGTCGAGCAGGGACGAAAGTCGGGCTTAGTGATCCGGTGGTTCCGCATGGAAGGGCCATCGCTCAACGGATAAAAGCTACCCCGGGGATAACAGGCTTATCTCCCCCAAGAGTCCACATCGACGGGGAGGTTTGGCACCTCGATGTCGGCTCATCGCATCCTGGGGCTGTAGTCGGTCCCAAGGGTTGGGCTGTTCGCCCATTAAAGCGGTACGCGAGCTGGGTTCAGAACGTCGTGAGACAGTTCGGTCCCTATCCGTCGTGGGCGTAGGAAATTTGAGAGGAGCTGTCCTTAGTACGAGAGGACCGGGATGGACACACCGCTGGTGTACCAGTTGTCTTGCCAAAGGCATCGCTGGGTAGCTATGTGTGGACGGGATAAGTGCTGAAAGCATCTAAGCATGAAGCCCCCCTCAAGATGAGATTTCCCATAGCG
>NZ_JBYCZN010000026.1:0-1214 GCF_057586255.1 Priestia sp. SRI_019
TCTTAGTTACCAGCTACAGGTTGCACCAGTAAATGGAGTAGCCGTGGTGAATGCAGATGGAACGTTTAGCTATCAACCCAACTTGAATTTCAATGGGACCGATCAGTTTACAGTATTGGTGTCTGATGGTCAAGGAGGAACGGCGGTTTCGACCGTTACAATAAACGTAATTCCAGTGAATGACCCTCCAATCACCGCTGATTTAGCATTTACAATTAATGAAGATACACCTCTTACAAATCAAATTCCGGCTTTTGATCCGGATGGGGATCCGTTGACATTTACTCTGCTGAATCCGCCTCCGTCAAATGGAAGTGTTATATTAGGGGCAAATGGAGTATTTACCTATACACCAAATTTAAATTACAACGGAATGGATACTTTTGGTGTGCTGGTATCAGATGGTAAAGGAGGAACTTCCCTTTCTACTGTGACCTTAACAATTGTGCCTGTAAACGATCCGCCAGTAGGAGGAGATAGAGCTGTTACAACGACCATTAACCTTCCTGTTACAAGCAGCATACCTGCTTCAGATCCTGACAACGTTACTCTAACCTATACTCTTCAACAAAATCCAGATAACGGTACAGCCGTCATAAATCAAGATGGTACATTCATTTATACACCTAATAACAATTTCATAGGTAATGATCAATTCACCATATTAATAACAGACCCAGAAGGAGCCACTGCACTATCGACTATTTTTGTAACGGTCCTTGAAACAAACGGAACTACAACTTCACAGGATTTGCAAATCTCTACTGATGAAGACACACCAGTAACAAATCAAGTAATTGCTACTAACGTAAATGGAAATCCACTTGTTTACACTATTGAAAACCCACCCATTAATGGAGTAGTAACAATTGATTCTAATACAGGAATATTTACGTATACACCGAATGCAAACTTTAACGGTTCAGATGCTTTTGTAGTATATATAACTGATAACTTAGGAGGAAATGCTACTGCATCAGTTATCGTTACAGTTATTCCAATAAATGATTCTCCAATTGTTCCAAATTATCAGTTGACGACTAACGAAGACACACCTGTAACTTCTATGGTAATTGCAACTGATATTGATGGTAATCAGCTGGCTTATTCGTTACAAAATGCTCCAGTGAACGGAATAGTAAACGTAGGGTTAGATGGGATGTATACCTATACACCGAATGCAAACTTTAATGGAACTGACCAATTTACCGTAC
>NZ_JBYCZN010000027.1:0-1190 GCF_057586255.1 Priestia sp. SRI_019
ACCAGGTGGTGCGCGTGTTCCGCACTGGTGACGGTGACAGCACCCGCCCGGTCGTGCACGTCGCACCTGTTGCACCGGTGGCGAAGCCAGTGGTGTCGACACCCGTGCTGACCTCGGTGGTCACACCCGCCGCGACGCCTGCAGCACCTGCGGCCAGGCCCGCCAGAACCCAGACAGACAACAACGCACCCGCGCCCGTCAAGGCCGCGGTGCCCACCCCACCGGCGCGCGCGCCGCAGCCTGCGAAACCCGCACCGGTGGCCAGCCGCACGAACGACACACCAGCTGTGGCGCCCATCCGGCCCACCGCTTCCGCCGCCAGCGCCACCAGCGAAGGCGACTGGGAAAGCTTCTGACCGATTCAACCCACATCACACACGGACTTCATTTCTCCATGTCATTCCATCAATTCAAGGTTGGCCAACGGCTCGGCGCCGGCTTCCTCAGCGTTGTGCTGCTGCTTCTGGCGGTCACGGCGCTGGCCTGGAACGGCCTGCGCTCGACGCAGGCGGCCACCGAACGCGTGATCGAGCTGGAGCACCGCGCTTCCGTGACCGAAGAGTGGGCCGCCAGCACCACGCTGAACATCAGCCGTGCCCTGGCCGTGGCCAAGTCCCGCGCCGACCCCGAGGTGGATGCCTACTTCAAGCCCCTGATCGCGCAGACGACCACGCGCATCAACGAGCTGCAGAAGACGCTTGAGGAAGAAGTGACCAGCACCGAGGGCAAGGCCCTGCTGGCAAAGATCGCCACCCTGCGCGGCGAGTACATCGACGTGCGGAAGAACTTCTTCGACGTGCTCAAGACCGGCGACGTCGCAGCCGCCAACCTGATCCTGTCGGGCAAGGTGCTGCCCGCGGCCGACCGCTACAGCGGCGCGCAGGGCGAGATGCTGGCGTTCCAGCGCGGCCTGGTGCAAACCGCCATGACCGATTCCGCCAACACCGTGAGCCGAAACGTGGCCTGGCTGGTGAGCCTGGCCCTGCTGGCCGTGGTGGTGGCCTCGCTGCTGGCGTGGCGCATCACCCGGTCGGTCACCGTGCCGGTGCACGAGGCCGTGGCCATCGCCTCGGCCGTGGCCGACGGCAACCTCGCGGTGCAGGTGCAGACCGACCGCAAGGACGAACTCGGCGACCTGCTCAAGGCGCTGGCCGCGATGAAGACGGCGCTGATCCAGACCGTGGGCCAGG
>NZ_JBYCZN010000029.1:0-921 GCF_057586255.1 Priestia sp. SRI_019
CTTCCTGCCCGAGGGCAGCGAGCACATCATGGAGCCGAGCATGGAGGAGCACAGCCATGCCATGTCACTGGAGCACTACAAGCCCCAGCCCCATTGCGACGTGCCGCTGTACATCGGCGTGTTCTTCGATGGCACGAACAACAACCGCGACCGCGACGAGCCGCTGCGCGAGCACAGCAATGTCGCGCGCCTGTACAACGCCCATCCCGCAGTGGACGCACCCCCGCCGGGGCGGCGCGAACTGGGTCACTACCGTATCTACGTCCCCGGCGTGGGCACGCGGTTTGACGCCAACGAGGAATGGCGCGAGAGCATGGAGGGCATGTCCCTGGGGAAGGGCGGGCAGGCCCGCATCTTGTTCGGCCTGCTGGAAGTCATCAACGCCGTGCACAAGGCCTTCGCCCAAGATCAGCCGCTGTTCCAGCCAGAAGCCATCACCGAGAAGCTGTACGACTACGTGCAGCGGGTCGAGGTGGGCGTGCAGGACATCTACAGGAACAACGTCACCATTCGCGAGAGCCGGCGCGCCTGGATGGAACGGCTGGCCACCGAGGTCCAGGCCTCGATCCAGAAAGCCCACGGGGGCCGCGAGCGCCCGCACTACCCCTTCATCCGCGTCAACGTCTTCGGCTTCTCACGCGGCGCCGCCCAGGCACGGACCTTCTGCTACTGGCTGAACGAACTCGTAGGCCCGGACCGCCAGCTCGCCGGCATCCCGGTGCAGCTGGGCTTCGTGGGCCTGTTCGACTGCGTGGCCTCGGTGGGCCTGTCCCACTCGGTCAACCGCTCCCTGCTGGGTCTGGGGTTCATGGACGGCCACTTCGACTGGGCCGAGGAGATCCTGGGCGACCTGCCGGTGCTGGCCGACCGCTGCGTGCACATGGTCGCGGGGCACGAACAGCGGCTGAACTTCCCGCTCAC
>NZ_JBYCZN010000031.1:0-574 GCF_057586255.1 Priestia sp. SRI_019
GCGGGTGAAGGGCCAGAACGTCACCGAGATCGTCTACCCCGGCGTGCACTCCGATGTGGGTGGCGGGTACGAGCCGGGCAACCAGGGCCGCGCGGGGACGGAGAGCGAGCTGCTCTCGCAGATCCCGCTGGCGCACATGCACCGACTGGCCCGGGGCTGGGACGTGCCGCTGGTGCCCTGGCACAGGATGGCGGGGGACCTCCAGCTGGACTACGCGATCTCACCCCGACTGGTCGGGCACTGGAACGCGTACATGGAAGCGGCCGATGCGGACTGGCAGCTGAGGGAAGGCCAGGGCAAGGGCATGGGCAAAGACGTGCCCAGACTGGAGGAGAGCGGCGACTTCGAAGCCCTGGTGCGCCAGCACCGGCGCCTGTACCTCAGCTGGCGCCAGCAGTACCTGGACGAAGGCCGCATGGGGCGGCTGATGGAAGAGCTGCAGGCCCACGCCCCGGGCAAGAGGAGCGAGACCGCCCGGGCGCAGGACGTGGAGGACATCACCAGTGCCAACCGCAGGCTCTCGGCGGATGTGGAGTTGCTGCGGCTGCGCAGGGAAGCGCAGCGCAACCCGCAG
>NZ_JBYCZN010000032.1:0-556 GCF_057586255.1 Priestia sp. SRI_019
GTTCGGGTTGCGCTGCGCCTGTCTGCGCAGCCGCAGCAGCTCCACATCCGCCGAGAGTTTGCGGTTGGCACTGGTGATGTCCTCCCAGTCCTGCTGGCGGGCGGTCTGGCTCCGGTTGCCCGGGGCGTGGGCCTGCAACTCCTCCATCAGCCGGCCCATGCGGCCTTCGTCGAGGTAGTTCTGACGCCAGCTGAGGTACAGGCGACGGTGCTGGCGCACCAGGGCGTCGAAGTCGCCGCTCTCCTCCAGCCGTGGCTTGTCTCGGCCTTCGCGTAGCAACCAGTCCGCGTCGGCCGCCTCCATGTACGCGTTCCAGTGCCCGACCAGCCGGGGCAAGATGGCGTAGTCCAGCTGGAGGTCCCCCGCCATCCTGTGCCAGGGGACCAGCGGCACGTCACAGCCCCGGGCCAGGCGGTGCATGTGCGCCAGCGGGATCTGCGAGAGCAGCTCACTCTCCGTCCCCGCACGGCCCTGGTTGCCCGGCTCGTAGCCGCCGCCCACATCCGAGTGCACGCCGGGGTAGACGATCTCGGTGACGTTCTTCCCCTTCACCCGG
>NZ_JBYCZN010000033.1:0-525 GCF_057586255.1 Priestia sp. SRI_019
ACCACTCCGTTTGTTGGCGGATCTTGTAAGCTATACGTCAACACTTCTCCATCTGGATCAAACGCTGTAATTTGACTCGATACTGCCGTGTCTTCATTGGTAACCAGCGTTACCACCACCGGACCTACTGGTGGATCATTTACTGGCAGAATCGTAATTGTAATCGTTGAAACGGCCGTTCCTCCTTGGCCGTCGCTTACTACGATACTAAAGCTATCTACCCCGTTGTAATTTTCGTTTGGTGTATACGTGTAGGTTCCGTCTGGATTG
Organism: Priestia sp. SRI_019; assembly: GCF_057586255.1. Taxonomy (NCBI): domain Bacteria; kingdom Bacillati; phylum Bacillota; class Bacilli; order Caryophanales; family Bacillaceae; genus Priestia; species Priestia sp. SRI_019. The sequence continues at coordinate 271 of NZ_JBYCZN010000033.1, forward strand.
ACTACCACTGTTCCATTTGCTGGACCTGTCAGTAACCCGTACGTTAGTGGATTGCCGTCCACATCTGTTGCCACCACTTGGCTACTTAAACTCGTATCTTCATTGATCACAAACTCATAGTTCGGCACCACTGGTGCATCGTTCACTGGCGTGACAGTCACAAATACATTTGTCACTATAAATGCGCCCGACGGGTCGCTTATTAGCATCGTAAATGTATCCAGACCATTATAATTGCCATTCGGCGTATAGGTG
>NZ_JBYCZN010000034.1:0-519 GCF_057586255.1 Priestia sp. SRI_019
TGCCCGCGCCTGCTCATCGGGTCTGAAGACAGACTCCTTGCTGTACTTTGCTTGGGCCTGCCGGATCTCCTTTTCAGTCGTCGCGTCTTGGCTGAGCGTTCGTTCCTTGCGAATTCGACCATCGATGATTTCGTAGAGCTCCAGATCTGTCTTCCTCTGCGTTTCGTAATTCCGGAACACCGTGGCCTGGTAAGGCCTCAGGTTCTCCGGCCCGCTCTCCCGAGCTTCCCGCACGATGGCCAGCAGCTTCTCCGCCTTGTCCTCCTGGGTGACGTAGCCGATCAGGGTGAACCCCGCCATCGAGTCGTGCACCTGCTCCTCCAGCAAGGCAAAGTGGCCCTGGCCCCGCACCCCGTTGTGCCCATCGAACTGCGCCAGCGCCCAGTCCAACCCCTTGTCCTCCGCGCTGAATTGCCGCTCGCTCAGCCAGCGCGGCAGCAGGTTGGCCCGCCGCCTCAACTCGGTGCTGGCCCTGACCTGCCACGTCTCCCTCGCGTTCCCCTGTCCGGTCATGTGGGC
>NZ_JBYCZN010000035.1:0-404 GCF_057586255.1 Priestia sp. SRI_019
AGAGGAGTAATGGAAACACAACGACGTATGATTACACTTGATAAAGAAACGGATCAATATATCCAAGATTATATGGCTGAACATAAACTTCGTTTCCCAGGAGAAGCGATTATGGATATCTGTAAAAAGTATCGAGAAGAAAAAAAGAAAGAATGGTCGTTAGACTATATTACGGAAACTGTTAGTGAAAATCTTCATGGTGTATTAAAAAATGAACTTAAAAAAATTCGATTAGGAACAAATAGTGCCGATAAAAACACACAAATTCTTATCGAATTCATGAATGGATTGTATTTTCACCATGGCTATCAGGGAATTATGACAACGGATCTTCAAGAGTTAGAAGAAACTAAACTTGCCAAAAAAGTTGTAAGTGAACGTATTGTGAATCAACGACAAAAACG
>NZ_JBYCZN010000036.1:0-385 GCF_057586255.1 Priestia sp. SRI_019
CTTGCTTCTATGACGTTAGCGGCGGACGGGTGAGTAACACGTGGGCAACCTGCCTGTAAGACTGGGATAACTTCGGGAAACCGAAGCTAATACCGGATAGGATCTTCTCCTTCATGGGAGATGATTGAAAGATGGTTTCGGCTATCACTTACAGATGGGCCCGCGGTGCATTAGCTAGTTGGTGAGGTAACGGCTCACCAAGGCAACGATGCATAGCCGACCTGAGAGGGTGATCGGCCACACTGGGACTGAGACACGGCCCAGACTCCTACGGGAGGCAGCAGTAGGGAATCTTCCGCAATGGACGAAAGTCTGACGGAGCAACGCCGCGTGAGTGATGAAGGCTTTCGGGTCGTAAAACTCTGTTGTTAGGGAAGAACAAGTA
>NZ_JBYCZN010000037.1:0-384 GCF_057586255.1 Priestia sp. SRI_019
GTTGTACCATTTATTCGCTAATGGTTAAGTTAGAAAGGGCGCACGGTGAATGCCTTGGCACTAGGAGCCGATGAAGGACGGGACTAACACCGATATGCTTCGGGGAGCTGTAAGTGAGCTTTGATCCGGAGATTTCCGAATGGGGAAACCCACTGTTCGTAATGGAACAGTATCTTTATCTGAATACATAGGATATTGAAGGCAGACCCGGGGAACTGAAACATCTAAGTACCCGGAGGAAGAGAAAGCAAATGCGATTTCCTGAGTAGCGGCGAGCGAAACGGAATTAGCCCAAACCAAGAGGCTTGCCTCTTGGGGTTGTAGGACACTCTATACGGAGTTACAAAGGAACGAAGTAAATGAAGCGACCTGGAAAGGTCCGTC
>NZ_JBYCZN010000038.1:0-373 GCF_057586255.1 Priestia sp. SRI_019
ATATACGGAGGAATACCCAAGTCTGGCTGAAGGGATCGGTCTTGAAAACCGACAGGGGTGTCAAAGCCCGCGGGGGTTCGAATCCCTCTTCCTCCTCCATTTATTTATACCATATTCATATCATCGCGGGGTGGAGCAGTTCGGTAGCTCGTCGGGCTCATAACCCGAAGGTCGCAGGTTCAAATCCTGTCCCCGCAACCAAAGTGGTCCCGTGGTGTAGCGGTTAACATGCCTGCCTGTCACGCAGGAGATCGCGGGTTCGATTCCCGTCGGGACCGCCATTTTGTTTGGCTCGGTAGCTCAGTTGGTAGAGCAAAGGACTGAAAATCCTTGTGTCGGCGGTTCGATTCCGTCCCGAGCCACCATTTTAAGA
>NZ_JBYCZN010000039.1:0-330 GCF_057586255.1 Priestia sp. SRI_019
CGTGCCGGTGTAGCTCAACTGGTAGAGCAACTGACTTGTAATCAGTAGGTTGGGGGTTCAAGTCCTCTTGCCGGCACCATTTATATCGGAGGGGTAGCGAAGTGGCTAAACGCGGCGGACTGTAAATCCGCTCCTTCGGGTTCGGCAGTTCGAATCTGCCCCCCTCCACCATCTTTATTGGGCTATCGCCAAGCGGTAAGGCAACGGATTTTGATTCCGTCATGCGTTGGTTCGAATCCAGCTAGCCCAGCCATAGAGAGCCATTAGCTCAGTTGGTAGAGCATCTGACTTTTAATCAGAGGGTCGAAGGTTCGAGTCCTTCATGGCTCA
>NZ_JBYCZN010000040.1:0-325 GCF_057586255.1 Priestia sp. SRI_019
GTATGGCTCCACAGGTAGGACTCGAACCTACGACCGATCGGTTAACAGCCGATAGCTCTACCACTGAGCTACTGTGGAATATGGTGGGCCTAAGTGGACTCGAACCACCGACCTCACGCTTATCAGGCGTGCGCTCTAACCAGCTGAGCTATAGGCCCATTTTTGGAGCGGGTGATGAGAATCGAACTCACGACATCAGCTTGGAAGGCTGAGGTTTTACCACTAAACTACACCCGCGTTACTTAAGATGGGGCGACTGATGGGAATCGAACCCACGAATGCCGGAACCACAATCCGGTGCGTTAACCACTTCGCCACAATCGCC
>NZ_JBYCZN010000041.1:0-319 GCF_057586255.1 Priestia sp. SRI_019
GCTAAAGCTATCTACCCCGTTGTAATTTTCGTTTGGCGTATACGTGTAGGTTCCGTCTGGATTGACTACCACTGTTCCATTTGCTGGACCTGTCAGTAATCCGTACGTTAGTGGATTACCGTCCACATCCGTTGCTACCACTTGGCTACTTAAACTCGTATCTTCATTGATCACAAACTCATAATTCGGCACCACTGGTGCATCGTTCACTGGTATGACCGTCACAAATACATTTGTTACTATAAATGCGCCCGACGGGTCGCTTATTAACACCGTAAACGTATCCGGACCATTATAATTGCCATTCGGCGTATAGGTG
>NZ_JBYCZN010000042.1:0-276 GCF_057586255.1 Priestia sp. SRI_019
CGTGGAGGCGGCAACCGGATTTGAACCGGTGATAAAGGTTTTGCAGACCTTGGCCTTACCACTTGGCTATGCCGCCAATATATATGGAGCGGAAGACGAGGTTCGAACTCGCGACCCCCACCTTGGCAAGGTGGTGTTCTACCACTGAACTACTTCCGCGCATTTATCTAAATTAAGATGCGGGTGAAGGGACTTGAACCCCCACGTCATAAGACACTAGATCCTAAGTCTAGCGCGTCTGCCAATTCCGCCACACCCGCGTGTAAATATAACTGG
>NZ_JBYCZN010000043.1:0-225 GCF_057586255.1 Priestia sp. SRI_019
TGGATAGAGCGTTTGACTACGGATCAAAAGGTTAGGGGTTCGACTCCTCTCGGGCGCGCCATAAACGGGAAGTAGCTCAGCTTGGTAGAGCACTTGGTTTGGGACCAAGGGGTCGCAGGTTCGAATCCTGTCTTCCCGACCATTTATGGGGCCTTAGCTCAGCTGGGAGAGCGCCTGCCTTGCACGCAGGAGGTCAGCGGTTCGATCCCGCTAGGCTCCACCAAT
>NZ_JBYCZN010000044.1:0-221 GCF_057586255.1 Priestia sp. SRI_019
TCGTTCTGGCCCCAGGCCTCGCGCAGCCAGGCCAGGTCGGACTCGAAACCGCCGGCGGCGAGCACGCAGCTCTTGGCGGCGATGCGCTCACCGCCGCGCGTGTGCGCGGCGACGAAGCGGCCGTTGTCGAGCTCGATGCGGTCCACCGGGGTTTCGTAGCGCACGCGCACGCCGAGTTTTTCGGCGCTGCGGTAGTAGGCGTTCACCAGGGCCTTGCCGCC
>NZ_JBYCZN010000045.1:0-212 GCF_057586255.1 Priestia sp. SRI_019
CTATCTTATCAAGTTATTAACGTAATGTCAACAACTTTTTTAAAAGAAAAGAGAGATCTTTTCCAGCCTGGCAACGTCCTACTCTCACAGGGACAAAGTCCCAACTACCATTGGCGCTAAAGAGCTTAACTTCCGTGTTCGGTATGGGAACGGGTGTGACCTCTTCGCTATCGCCACCAGACAAGAGATTGTTCTCTCAAAACTAGATAACT
>NZ_JBYCZN010000046.1:0-207 GCF_057586255.1 Priestia sp. SRI_019
TCTTAGTTACCAGCTACAGGTTGCACCAGTAAATGGAGTAGCCGTGGTGAATGCAGATGGAACATTTAGCTATCAACCCAACTTGAATTTTAATGGGACGGATCAGTTTACGGTATTGGTGTCGGATGGTCAAGGAGGAACGGCGGTTTCAACGGTGACCATTAACGTTATCCCTGTAAATGATCCCCCAATTACGTCCAATGTCAG